>NZ_JAKGCU010000019.1 GCF_021556435.1 Gordonia tangerina | reverse complement strand
GGTCTCGATCCAGAACTCGCCATCAACGGTTCCGTAGCCACGAGTGCTCACCCAGCAGCAGCCACCAACACCAAGTCTGACCCAAACTCACGACCAGACCCAGTAGCTCCCATTAGTAGCCACCGAGCCGCTAGGCGAGGCGGCGTATCGAGATCACCTACGCGACAGCTTGTTGCGCTTCAAATCAGCGATGGCGGACTTGAGCCCCCGGGTACGCGCCATACCGGCGAAGCGACGTTCGGACGCGGTTTCGGGGGCGTCGTCGGCGGTGTCGCGCAGGAATCGGTCGGGCAGCGCCAGTTTGTTGATCGTGCGCAACGTCTTCATGTACTGCACGAACAGCGACCCGGTGGTGTACGGCAGGTCGTACTTGTCGCACAAGGCACGCACGCGTTCGGCGATCTCGGCATAGCGGTTGCTGGGCAGGTCCGGATAGAGATGGTGCTCGATCTGGTAGCACAGGTTGCCGCTCATGAATGCCATCGCCGGTCCGGCGTTGAAGTTGGCGGTGCCGAGCATCTGCCGCAGGTACCACTGCCCCGGCGTCTCGTCGTCGAGCGATTCGGTGGTGAATTTCTCTGCGCCGTCCGGGAAATGGCCACAAAAGATCACCACATACGCCCACAGGTTGCGAATGACGTTCGCGCTGAGATTCGCGGTTAGCGTGTGCCGCGCATTCGGTCCGGTGAGTACCGGGAACAGGACATAGTCCTTGGCGACTTGCCGACCGATCTTCCGTAGGAACAACGTGATCTGCGGGATCGCCTCCTCCTTGGACTTCTTTCCCGCGATGACGTCCTTGAGCGCCAGATCGTGCAGCCCGATACCCCACTCGAAACTCAGCGCCAGCAACACGTTGAACAGCGGCTGGAAGGCGCGGCGCGGTTCCCAGGGCTCGTCCCGGGTGACCCGCAGGATCTTGTAGCCCACGTCGTCGTCCATGCCGACAACGTTGGTGTACTTGTGATGGATGTAGTTGTGCGAGTGCTTCCAGTGCGGGGACGCGCACACCATGTCCCACTCCCACGTGGCGGAGTGGACCTCGGGATCGTTCATCCAATCCCATTGCCCGTGCATCACATTGTGCCCGAGCTCCATGTTCTCGATGATCTTCGACAGGGCCAGCGACCCGGTGCCCAGCCACCACAGCGAACGCTTGTGGCTGCCGAACAATGCGACTCGCCCCACCACTTCGAGTGCTCGGTGCGCGACAATGGTGCGCCGCAGATAGCGGACATCGCGAAGCCCCCGATCGGCTTCGATCTCGCGTCGAAGCGCATCGAGTTCTGCGCCGAGCGCCTCGACGTCCGCGTCGGTCAGATGGGCATACTCATTGATGTCGGTGATGGCCATTGGTCCCCATTATGCCTGCGCAGCCGCGCCGGCCGCACGCCCGACCCCACGCGGTCGGGCGCGTTGGGTTCACGCTGCCCGGCGTTGCGGGGTCGACGTCGCAACGCTCGACACCGAACGGTCGCGCCGCCGACCACGCTTGCGCAGTGCAGCGATGGCGGTGCGTAAACCGCTGCGACGTCCACTGACCGGATCAACCGTGCCCTGCAGGCGTGCACCATCGGCCAACTCTGCCTTGAAACGCCACTCGGACGCCGTCTCCGGCGCGTCATCGACGGTTGCCGACAGATACTTGTTCGGCAACGACAGCTTGGCGATCGTCCGCCACGCCTTCGCGTACTGCACGGGAAGTGAACCGGTGGTGTAGGGCAGATCGTATTTCGCACAGAGCGCCTGCACGCGCACCGAGATCTCCGGCAGTCGGTTGCTCGGCAGGTCGGGGAAGACGTGGTGTTCGATCTGGTAGGAGAGGTTGCCACTCATGAAGCCGAGCACCGGACCGGAGCGAAAGTTGGCGCTGCCCAACATCTGCCGCAGATACCACTCCGCCTGGGTTTCGCTGTCGACGTCCTGCTTGGTGAACTTCTCCGCACCATCGGGGAAATGGCCGCAGAAAATGACCGCGTTGGTCCAGACATTGCGGATCACGTTGGCCAGGGCATTCGCCGACGCCGCCTTGCCGAAGGCACGGGCGTAGCCGGTGCGATGTCCCGTCGCCGCGCTCACCATCGCCGGATACACGGCGTAGTCCTTGGCGATCTGCTTGCCGACCTTCTTGCCGACATCGGCGAGGTCGCGCTGGAATTGCTCCTTGGCCTCGGGCGTCCGACGCTTCTTGCCCAGCTCGAGATGCTGCACGGCGACGCCCCACTCGAACAGCAGCGCGAGGATCGTGTTGTATGCGAGGTTGCCCAGGTAGAAGGGTCGCCACCGCTGATCGCGGGTGACGCGGAGCAGGCCGTACCCCACATCGTCGTCCATCCCGAGCACATTCGTGTACTTGTGATGGATGTAGTTGTGGGTGTGCTTCCAGTGCGCGGACGGGTCGGTGTTGTCCCACTCCCAGGTGGTCGAATGCACCTCCGGGTCGTTCATCCAGTCCCACTGACCGTGCATCACATTGTGGCCGAGTTCCATGTTCTCGACGATCTTCGCGACGCCGAGCGCACCTGCGCCCGCCCACCACATCGACCGCTTGGTGGAGCCGAAGATCAACGCGCGACCGGCGAGCTCCATGCCGCGTTGGAAGCGGATCGTGTTCCGGATGTAGCGCGCATCGCGCTCGCCGCGATCGGCCTCGATGTCGGCGCGGATGGCGTCGAGTTCACGGCCGAGCGCTGCGACGTCGGCGTCGGTCAGATGGGCGTACTCGGGAATGTCGCTGATCGCCATGAGCCCTCCCGGGTGTAGTCGAAGACCTGTGTGGTTCGGCCGGAGCACCGACCTACCATTCCGTAACCTACGCAAGCGTAGGTTAGCCGGAGCCGACGTGTCCACCCCTTGCCGATGTCAGGGCTCGATTGTGACCGAGCGCACTCTGTGCGCGGTCAGGCGTCGTCGCGCAGCAGTTCGTAGCCGACGAGATCCTCGAGGCGCCCCGCGGAGCTGGCGGCGAGCGGTTGGGTGCCGAACTCGCGCAATCCGGCCCGCCGCGCCAACGCTTTACTGCCCTCATTGGAATCGGCGGCGAACATCGTCATCCGGCGAATGTCGAGGACATCGAAGCAATGGCGGACGGCCGCCGGAAACGTCTCGCCGAGGACTCCGCTGCCGCGGGCATCCGGATGGGTGTAGAAGCCGATCTCCGCCCCGGTGACAGGGCTGATCTCGAATATCGAGATGTCGCCCAGATAGTTGTCGGTCTCGAGGTCGGCAACCGCCCAGGTACAGGTCTCCCCGCGTGCGGCGGTCCACCACTTGCGGGTGCGCTCCGCGGCGGCATGCTCGATCAGCAGCGGGTCGGGGCGCCCGAACAGGTACTTGCGCGAGACCGGGTCATCGAGGGTCTGTCGAATCCGCTCGTCATCGGCCTCGGCGAGTGGACGTAATCGGAACCGATCGGTTTCAAAAGTGGTTGCGCGCCAAGTTGATTTGGGCGCGAAGTCGTCGCCGGCACGCCACTTCGCACACCACGCGTCGACCACTTTGCTGTTCATCTCAAGCCAATCCGGGATCTTGGCGGTGAGTGTGAAACCGCAGCTGTGCGCCGTCCGGAGACTCGCGAGGTTCCCTTCCTCGGCCTGCCACCGCACCACCTCGATATCCCGGTGGGCGACGGCGTACTCGATCGCGAGGATGATCGCTCGACGGGCCAGCCCCCGCCCGCGCACATCCGGATGCAGGACGAAACCGATCTCGACGATGCGACCGGAACCGGTCAGATCGACACTGCCGATGAATCGCCCCTCATACTCGATCGCCCAGGTCATCGCCTCGCCGGACTGCCATCCGGCCCGCGCCCCGGCAATATAGCGCTCGGCATCGGTGCGGCCGTAGGGCGAGGGCATCCTGGCCCACCGCATCGTCAGCGGGTCCGTCGCGTACTCCACGACCCGCTCCGCATCCGCGGACGAATGGGCCCGCAGCGTGACGACGTCGTCGGACAGGACCGGCACTTCCATGGTCTGGGTCAGCTCAGCGCGCACGCGGATCTCCTCCGTGGTCGACTACTGCCGTCCTGACGAGCCTAACGCCATCCGGGCGCGACGCCGAGTCGAAACCGAACTCGCCCGCAGGTCCGAACCGGCGCGTCTCACACGTCGAGCGTGCAGTCCCCGGCCGCGACGCTGACGCAGGTCTGGATCCGCTCACCTTCCACGTGTTCGACTCCGGACCGCAAGTCGCGGACACACCCTTGATCCAGCATGACCACGCAGCTCTGGCAGATCCCCATCCGGCAACCGAAAGGCATCAGCACCCCCGCCGATTCACCCGCCTCGAGCAGCGTCGTCGCGCCGTCGACCTGCGCGACCGTACCCGACCGACCGAAGGTGACGTTTCCGCCCCGCGCACCGACCGCGCCGCGTTCAAGCGCGAACCGCTCGATATGCAGTGCGTCATCGACGCCGGCATCGGCGAACATGGCCTGCACCGAGTCCAGGAACCCGGCCGGGCCGCACGCCCACGTCTGCCGCTCGCGCCAATCCGGCACCACCGTGGCCCATCGATCTCCGGTGAGTTGCCCGACGCTCCGCGTGTACTGCACATGCAGATCGATCAGGCCGTCGGCGGCGAGCCCGGCGAGTTCATCGGCGAACAGCAGATCGTCTTCGTGGGGCACCGAATGCACCAAGCAGATGTCGGCGCGCTGCCCGCGATGTCGGATGGTGCGCAGCATCGACATGATCGGGGTGATCCCGCTTCCGGCAGTGGCGAACAGGATCTTCGACGGCAACGGCTCGGGCAGCACGAACTCGCCACGGGGCGCCGCGAGTCGGACGACGGTACCCGGACGCAGACCGGTCACCAGGTGCGAGGACAGGAATCCCTCGGGCATGGCCTTGACCGTGATGGCGATGATCCGATCATCGCGACCGCCCGCGGTGACCGGGACCGACGTCAACGAGTAGGAGCGCCACGTCCAGCGCCCCTCCATGCCGACGCCGATGCCCACGTACTGTCCCGGCTGATAGTCGAAGGAGAACCCCCACCCCGGCCGGATGCGGATGGTGGCCGAATCCTCGGTCTCGGCGGTCACGGAGACGACCTTGCCGCGCAGTTCCCGAGCCGACCAGAGCGGATTCGCCAGATGCAGATAATCGTCGGGCAGCAGTGGCGTGGTGATCCTGGCGACCGCGGCGCGCGCCCACTGCGCAGCCCGGCTGCGTGCGGCGACCCCCGCCACCGGCTCTTCGAAACGCTCGCGCCAGCCCACCTGCGCACCACCTCACCCGTGACCGACGATCACGCTCGACACCCGACAACCTACGGTTCCGTAGGTTACGCGACCGTTGGCGGGCAGCCAACCGTCACAGCAGTTCGAGCAGGAACGGCAGCTCCTGAGTGGCATACCAGGCAAGGTCGAAGTCCTCCACGTCGCCGACCGCGAGCTCGGCGTCCTGGTCACCGAGGTCGGCGGCATCGATCACCACCGCCGCGGCCCGCACCTTGTCCTCGGCTTCGGCGACGTCGACGTGCACCGAAGCGATGTCACGCAGCGCCACCGGCCCGGAGATGCGAACGACCGCGTCGTCGAGTTCGGGATGCAACGTCACGTCGGCGACATCGGCAGCCACCACCACGCGACGCGGCGGAAGTCTCGGCGTGTCCCCCGGTCTCGTGGTGCGCTCGTCGGCTGTCAGGTCCGCATCGGCGGCGTCGTCGCCGGGTTCGGGAGCCTCGCCGGCGAGTAACCGCAGCGAGGCGCGCGCAGCCTCGCGCATCGCCACCTCGGCGAGTTCCTCGTCGTCACCGGATACGAACGCCTCGCGCAGGGTCGGGGTCAACGCGAAGCCGGTACCACCGACCGCGCGGAACTCGCCGACCTCGTTGAGCTCCATCAGCATCGCCAGTGTCGCCGGCAAGTACACCCTCATCCGCACCATCCCTCAACCACATCGGCACCCCGCTGTCAGATCAATCCACCACCCTATCGGCTCGTCGGCGCCGCCCCCGGTGGGCGGCCGACCCAGCGGATCACTTGGTGGCCAGGAGCTCCTCATATGCCTCGGTCACATAGTCGGTCATCGCCGGCAGATCGTTCATGACCCCGCGATCGGCGATGAACGCGAACTCCAGGTTGTCGCGGTAGTCGGTGATGCTGATGGCCAGCGCCCGCTGGGCCATCAACGTGGGGATCATGTACATCTCCGACACCGGGCACCCGTCCACGAACTTGTCGGCGACCGGCGATGTCCCCATCCCGACCGGCACGTTGTAGGCGCGACGGTTCAGGCTGCGGAAGGCGCGCGAACTCAGCTCGGGAAAGGGCACCACACCCAATTCGGACAGGATCGGTTGCGGACCCATCGACAGCCGTCGCGACGACTGCGAGTACCGATTGGCCAGGCCCGCCACCTGCGCCAGTCGCACCGCCGGATTGTCCTCCCCGACGGGCAGGTCGGTGACGAAACTCGGTTTGCCCACGGCGATCCAACGCGCCTCGGAATCGAGACGTCGCTCGACCCCGGGGTCACGCGCCGACAGTGGGAGCACCACGCGGACGGTGTCGGCGACGTTCACCGACTCGTCGAAGGACAGCATCCACCGACGCATCACACCCGAGATGATCGCCAACTCCACATCGTTGACTGTGCAGTCGTAGCGGTCGGCGATCTTGGCGCATCCGCGACGTGGAACCGACGCCACCGCGAAGATCCGGGTAGACGTGGTCGAGTTGTTGAGCGGGCTCGACGGAGCCGAGTCGGAGAGTTGCTGGACGATGCTGCCCACCCGGCGCAACGCGTCCTCGGCAGTGGAGCGCACCTCGGCGACCACCGAGTTCCCGTGCATCAACGAGTCCAACAGATCGCCGGGCCGGGAGAACGCCTCGGCCACCGCACCCACCGCCAGCGACACCGAACCGGGCGGCGCTCCCGGCATCCACAGGTCTTCGGCGAGCGCTTCGACCTCCGGCTGTTCGTCGCAGATCGCCTCGCTGATCTCGAGCGCGGCCTCGTCATCGACCAGACATCGGTGGGTCTTGGTCAGAATTGCCTGTTGACCGTTTGGGAGTCCCTCGATCAGGTACATCTCCCAGAGCGGCCGGGTCCTATCGAGTGGTCGCGACATGACCCGCGCGATCAGATCCTGCAGCTGCGCGGTGTCCCCGGGGCGCGGCAGGCCGGAGCGGCGGATGTGGAAATTGATGTCGAAATCAGGGTCGTCGACCCACACGGGGCGGGCCAGCCCGAGGGTCACTTCGCGCACCACCTGCCGGTACCGGGGAATGGACTGCAACCGGTTCTCCACCAGCGCGACCAGGCTCGGGTAGTCGAGTGTCCGGGTGGTGGAGCCGCTGCGCGCAGATTTCTTCGCCGACCCGGATCTCGCGCCGTCACCTGACTGCTGTTCGGCCGCCGCAGTCGTGCCCGACTTCTCCGATTCGCCCGCGTCAACGATCAGCAGCGCTCCGAGGTGAGTCGTCGAACCCGTCTCGTCGAGGAAATAGAACATCGCTTCGCGCGGGGACAGCCGGTTGACCACGAGTGTGATCTTAGTGGTGCTGTCGGTGAGTTCGTCCGGACTGTGCTTGCTCGATCGGTGAGTCAGGTCGGGCAACGGACATCAGACCAGCGTGAAAGCAACCAGTTGCCAACGATATTCCGCGGCGCGGGTCAGCACCGGGTGTCGCGGGCCGGGCGTGGCGCGCACACGACACGGCAGCTGCTCGATGCGTGCGGCGAACGCCCGCACACGCATCCCGCGACGATAACTACCGAAGATCTCGGCGGTGCCGGGGCTGAGCATCTGCACGTGCACACGACGCAACGTGGCGGTGTCGCCGGCCACGCCACCGGGTGGTGTCAGGCGGATGAGCGCGGCGACCTGATCGATGAGATGCGCGGTTGCCAGCCCCTCGAGATGTGCCACGGTGCGGCGACGGTCGATGACCTCGAGGACCAGGGTGATGGTGCGGATGGCGTGTCGTCGGGCGTCGACTGTCGCCTTCGACAGTGCCCGACGCGGCCGGCGGGTCGGCTCATCGGGCACCGCGCCGGGCGCCGTGGCGGGCGCGCTCGTGTCGGGAGCGCCGCCAGGGACCTCGTCGACGGGACGGGCCGGCGGCTCATAGGACGGTGCGGGTCGGATCAGGACTCGAGAGGGCTCCATATGAATCGGACGCATCAGCGTGCCCGCCGGTTCCGTTTCCGCAGCAACTTTCTCGACAGATCCGCTGTCGCAGAACTCGGAGAAGCGTCAGCGACGCTTCTTCTTGGACTTCGGCGGCTTCTGCCGAGCGCCCTTGACGCTCTCTCGCGCGGCCGCGCGTCGTTCGCGACGCGTCGCCGAGACCAACGCCGGATCGTCGAGCTCCTCCTCTGCGGAGTGCACTTCGGTTCCGCCGCCCTCGGAGGGACCGGAGAATGTCATCGGCACCTCCGGCTGCTCCACGCCGACGGCGCGTAGCGCCGAAGGAACCTGCTTCTCGGGGGTTTCCGGCTCCTGCGTAGCGCTGCCGTTCGCGGCCGCGAAGTCGGCGACCTCGGGCGACGACAGGGTCGCCTGCGCGCCCGGCGCGGGGACTCGTGGCGGGGCCTGCTCGGTCTGCACCTGGACGTTGTAGAGGAAGCCCAGTGCCTCTTCCTTCAGACCGTCGAGCATCCCGTGGAACATGTCGAAACCCTCGCGCTGGTACTCCACCACCGGATCGCGCTGGGCCATCGACCGCAGATGGATACCCTCGCGCAGATAGTCCATCTCGTAGAGGTGGTCCTGCCACTTGCGGTCGAGCACGGTGAGCAGAATGGTGCGTTCGAGCTGACGCATCGCGCCTTCGCCGGCGATGGACTCGATTTCCTTCTCCCGGGCCTCGTAGGCCGCGCGTGCGTCGCCTACGAGTACGTCTTTGAGCTCCTCGGCGCTGATGTCGTCGCGTTCGCCGAATTCGTTCTCGCCAACGACCTCTTTGGGATCCAGCTGGATCGGGTACAGCGTCCGCAACGCCGTCCAGAGTTCGTCGAGGTCCCAATCCTCGGCGTACCCCTCGCCGGTCGCGCCTTCCACATACGCTCCGACGACGTCACCGATCATCGTCTGGACCTGTTCACGGTGGTCTTCGCCCTCGAGGATGCGGCGGCGCTCGGAGTAGATCACCTTGCGCTGCTCGTTCATGACCTCGTCGTACTTGAGGACGTTCTTACGGACCTCGAAGTTCTGCTGTTCGACCTGGGTCTGCGCGCTCCGGATGGCCTTGGTGACCATCTTCGCCTCGATGGGCACGTCATCGGGCAGGTTGACGCGATTCATGATCGACTCGAGCGCGGCGCCGTTGAAGCGACGCATGAGTTCGTCACCGAGCGAGAGGTAGAAGCGCGACTCCCCTGGGTCACCTTGACGGCCGGATCGACCGCGCAGCTGGTTGTCGATACGACGGGACTCGTGGCGTTCGGTGCCCAGCACGTACAGACCACCGGCCGCGCGCACCGCCTCGGCTTCCTCGGCCGCGGCCGCCCGGGCGACCTCGATGGCCTCGGGCCATGCGGCCTCGTACTCGTCGGGTGTGTTCACCGGGTCGAGCCCGGCCTTGCGCAACCGGGTGTCGGCGATGATGTCCGGGTTGCCGCCCAGCACGACGTCGGTGCCACGACCGGCCATGTTGGTGGCCACGGTGACCGCACCGGTACGGCCGGCCTCCGCGATGATCTGGGCCTCTTGCTCGTGGAACTTGGCGTTGAGGACGTTGTGCGGGATTCCGCGCTTGGTGAGCTGGCGCGAGAGGTACTCCGAGCGTTCGACGCTGGTGGTACCGATCAGGACCGGCTGCCCCTTCTCGTGGCTCTCGGTGATGTCGTCGACGACGGCGTCGAACTTGGCCTCTTCGGTCTTGTAGATCAGATCGACCTGATCCTTGCGGATCATCGGCTTGTTGGTGGGGATCGGCAGCACGCCGAGCTTGTAGATCTGATCGAACTCGGCGGCCTCGGTCTCCGCGGTTCCCGTCATGCCGGCGAGCTTGTCGTACATGCGGAAGTAGTTCTGCAGGGTGATCGTGGCCAGCGTCTGGTTCTCGGCTTTGATCTCGACGCGTTCCTTGGCCTCGATCGCCTGATGCAAACCTTCGTTGAATCGCCGTCCGTCGAGCACGCGGCCGGTGAACTCATCGACGATGAGCACGTCACCGTTGCGGACGATGTAGTCCTTGTCGCGATGGAAGAGCTCTTTGACCTTGATGGCATTGTTCAGGTAGCTGACCAGTGGGGAGTTGGCCGCCTCATACAGGTTGTCGATGCCGAGTTGATCCTCGACGAACTCGACGCCTGCCTCGTGCACGCCGATGGTCTTCTTCTTGATGTCGACCTCGTAGTGCACATCCTTCTCGAGCAGCGGCGCGATCCGCGCGAACTCGACGTACCACTTGCTCGATCCCTCGGCGGGACCGGAGATGATCAGTGGGGTACGGGCCTCGTCGACCAGGATGGAGTCGACCTCGTCGACAATCGCGTAGTTGTGGCCGCGCTGCACCAGATCGGGCAGCGAGTGGGCCATGTTGTCGCGCAGGTAGTCGAAGCCGAACTCGTTGTTGGTGCCGTAGGTGATGTCGGCGGCATAGGCTGCGCGGCGCTGCTCGGAATTCATGCCGGTCAAGATCACCGCGGTGTCGAGACCGAGGAACCGGTGTACGCGGCCCATCCACTCGGCGTCGCGCTTGGCGAGGTAGTCGTTGACGGTGACCACATGCACACCGTCGCCCGATAGCGCGTTGAGGTAGGCCGGCAGCACACAGGTCAGCGTCTTGCCCTCACCGGTCTTCATCTCGGCGATATTGCCGTAGTGCAGGGCCGCGCCGCCCATGATCTGGACGTGGAAGTGCTTCTGTTCGAGCACTCGCCATGCCGCCTCACGCGCCACCGCGAACGCCTCGGGCAGCAACTCGTCGAGCGAGGCGCCGTCGGAGATGCGCTCCTTGAACTCGTCGGTCTTGGCCCGCAGTTCGGCGTCGGTCAGCGCCTCGACCTCGTCGGAGAGAGCCTCGACGTGCGACGCGATCGCATCGAGACGCTTGACCATCCGGCCTTCACCGACGCGCAGCAGCTTGTTCAGCACCGTGGATCGAGTCCCTCACTCTTGTCGACAACACACGAAATCCGGCCTGCAACGCAGTACAGGCCGGATTCCATGGTACTCAGGTCGCCTTAGTGCAACCTGATCGGTGTCGGGCTGATCGATGTCAGGCCAAACGGATCAGACCGTAGTCGAAGGCGTGGCGCCGATAGACGACCGACGGCCGGTCGGTTTCCTTGTCGTGGAACAGGAAGAAGTCGTGTCCGACGAGTTCCATTTCGTAGAGCGCGTCGTCCACCGACATGGGGACCGCCTCGTGCTCCTTGACGCGGACGACCTGACCTGGCTCATGGAGCTCGACACCGTCATCCCACTCCTGAGCGTTCGCATCGGCGCCGGCATCGGGTTGGGCAGTGAGCTGGCCATCACGAAGCGGGGGCGCGCCGATCTCGGTGGCCTCGGCCACCGACAGCGGACGGCGGTTGCCGTAGGACACCCGACGGCGGTCCTTCACCCGACGGAGCCGGGATTCCAGTTTGTCGAGCGCGGCCTCGAGGGCGGCGTAGAAATTCTCTCCACACGCCTGGGCGCGTGCCTTGGGGCCTTTGCCCACCGCGGTGATCTCGACCTGTTGGCAGACCTTGGACTGTCGCCGATTGCGTTCGTGGTTCAGTTCGACGTCGAAACGGAAGATGGACGGATCGAAACGTTCGAGTCGGGCGAGCTTGTCTCCGACATAGATTCGGTAATGGTCTGGGATCTCGACGTTGCGTCCACTGATGTCGACCTTGGCATTGGGTTCGGCGGGTTCGTCGGCGGCGACGGAGCCGGCAGGTCGGACGAAGGCAAAACTGGGATCGAAGGCCTCGTCTGAGGTCGGACGGGCCTGCTTGGAGTCCGGGGTTGATTCGGGGGCTCGTTCACCGACCTTCGACTCGCGATGGCCTTTGCGGTGGATGACTGTTGACATAAACAACTACCTCCTTGTGGTGGTTCCCACCCGAGGACCGCAGTGTCACGACGCGACCTGATCCGATCCACCGGCACAGGCGGCATGATGCCGCTGGTGGAGGACGCCGATCAGGGTGTACCACTCACGTTTCTGCCGCCGGGCGCAGAACCCACGGCAGGAGAGGCTGGACAGCGACGTCAGACTCGTTGTCGCGCTGACACCTTCGTCGTCGGTAGGGAATCGAGTCCATGCCAGCCGACGGCTGACACTCAGGGGCAGGGGCCTCACCTCCTCGTGAAAAGCGGTGGCTACCTGTTGTGCCTTCGACCGTAGCCGGAAGTTCGCCTACTGGCCACGTTTCCGGGCAACAGACGCGTGTCACGATTGTCCACCGGCGATTCGGTGCATCCCCAGATCTGTCGTCCCCGCCTCGGCCGGCGCCGCGACGATTCACAAGCCCGGTCATACTCGACCGATGACCCGATGGCGCCCCGGCCTGGCCGGCCATGCCGCCGACGTCGCGCGCGCCGGGGTCGATCTGATGATCCCGACACACTGCGGCGGGTGCGATCTCCCCGGCATCGCGTGGTGCGCGCAGTGCGCGGCGACCCTGGCCGACTCCCCGGTGCGGCTCGAGCCCCGGGTGAAGGTCGGCGTGCCGGCATGGGCCCTCGGGCGTTACCGCGGGCCACACCGGGCCGCCCTGATCGCGGTCAAGGAGCACGGTCGTCGTGATCTGGTCGAGGAGCTCGCCGATGCCTTGGCGCGGGGGCTGGTGACGCTCGCCCAGTGGGGTGAGATCCCCGACCGCCACACGTTGACCTTGGTTCCCGCGCCCACCCGCGCCGCGTCGGCACGACGTCGGGGTGGAGATCCGGTGACCGCGATCGCCCGAGCCGCCGCTGTGCGCCTCGGACCCCGGGTGCGGGTGGCGGAGTTGCTCGTGACGGCCTCGCGGGCGCGGGACTCGGCAGGCCTCGATGCACGTGGACGGGTGGCCAATCTCACCGGCGCCGTCCACATGCGGCGCCGGACGCGGACCCGGCCGCTGCCCGGCGGAACTCTGGTGCTCGTCGACGACATCCTCACCACCGGTGCCACCGCGGCCGAGGCGTCGCGGGTACTGTCCACCCACGGCCTGCGCCTGGCCACGGTCGTCGTGATCGCCGGCGCCTGACATGCTCCCTGGGCCGGGAGGTGTGTCAGGCGGGCCGGGTCATGGCAGGACCGGGATCACGTCCGGGGCCATCGCCGGTTCGACTTCCGTCCAGTACTGGTCGGGCTGGCCATTTGAGCTGCCCAGGCGCAGCACACCAAGGGTGTCCCCGACGTAGACGGTGGACTGGTCGGCGACGACGGCACGCACCGGCGGCGACAGGTTGCCCGACAGGAGTCCGACCGCGGGCGTGCCGTTGATCGACAGCTGGGCGACCGGAGACTCGACGGTGTCCCGGGCCACCATCAGGGTGGTGGGCGACGCCCAATCCAACGACACCGCCCGGTTACCGATGTTGTAGGCCGCGATTCGTGGGCTGGTCAGCGAGAGCCCGCCGTCGGCATTGGTGCTGACCACCGCGAAGACCACCTGGCCGCCGACGATGAGCGCCACCCGCACCCCGTCGGGGGCCACCTGCAACTCGGTGATCGCCCCACGCGCCACCGTGGCGATGGCGTCGGCGTTCACCGGGATGAGCCGTTCACTGTCGCCGGACTCGTCGCGCATCCATTGCACGGGTTGTCCGTCGACGACCGCCCAGACCGCGTTGGCGTCCTGCCCGAACGACGGCCGAGTGATCGAGACCCCGCTCGTCACGACCGCCGGATTCGCACCGTAAGGCCCGACGACCAGGTCGAATCGCCGTTCGGCGCGGGCGAGCACGGCCGCGTCGGTCTCGCCGTCGGCGGAGATCACCGCGGAGCGCACCGCGGTGCCCGAGCCGAGCGGGCCGTCGACGGGCACCGTGCCGGAGTCGGTGACCTTCAGCAATGCCCCCGACCGGATGATGTTGAGGCCGACATCGGTGGCAGGCACCGCGGTCGGGTCGAACGAGCGTACGTCGGTGGTCTGCCAGCCGGGCGCGCGCTCGGGGATCAGTGGACCGCCGTCGGCGTTGATCACGTACGGCCCGCCGATGTCGGCGGCGTCGAGGGTCCAGATGATCTGCGCCGCCAGCGCGGTACGGTCGCGGGTCGAACTGGAGCCGATACCGGTCAGTTCCACCCGCACGCCACCGTCGTTCAATGCGGTGACCGGCCCACGTAGTGCGGCACCGTTGGGGAAGCCGCTGTCGACGGCGTCTGCCAGGTCGGCAGCCGGCCCCGCGATCAGCCGGGTGAGCAGTTCGGTCGCCTCGGTGTCCTTGCCGGAGTAGAACCATCGTGGGTCCGCGACGAGGTGTTCGAGGCTGCGGTTGGTGAAGTACAGCGTGGCGCCGCGGTAGGCGGTCTCGAACTGGTTGCGGTCGAGCATCGTGCCGTTGGGCAGCGGACCGTCGATGCGCCATTGATCGCCGACCCGGGCCAGCGAGAGTGTGGTCTCGACCCGGCCTGTCGCCGGCAGCAGTTCCCCGTCGGTTTTCAGCGTGCCGACATTGTCGCCGATCAGACGCAACCGGACGGCGTCCTCACTGCGTTGGTCGACGAAGATGTTGATCTCGTCGATGATCAGCATGTCGCCTCGATCGTCCCACTGCTCCGACGAGGTGGTGGTGAGGAACTTGCGCGCAGCCTCGTGTCCGGAGTCCGGGTCGGCGGTGGCCTTGAGGAAGGCCCGCACCAGCGACTCCGGATCCATATCCGCCTGCGGGACCGGCACGGCATTGGTCGGCCCCTGGCGTTCGAACGCGGTGATCGGTTGAGGTGATGAACTGCTGGGGATCGATCCACAGGCACTCAGACCGCACAAGACTGCCAGCATCATCGCCAGCGTCGACACCGCACGATGCGCCGAGCCCCCGGCACCGGCCGGTGCGTGATCAACCGGCGCCATTGCCACCTCCCCCGTTGCTGCGCTGTGGCACGGTCGGGCCGTGTGGCCCCGATGGGTTCTGCGGCATAGATGTGCTTTGCGTTGCGGGTGGGTTCTGCGACGCGGGCGAGTTCTGCGGTGCTGATGCCGGGGTGTCGTCGGCACCCAACTCGGGCCCCGCGACCGGCTTCGGCGCGGTGCGCGCGGGTGACTGACGGCCCAGCCCCCCACCCACCGGTTTGAGCGGCAACGGGCTGCCGAGCACCTTGTGGCCCCGCACCAATGGCAGCGTCAGCCGGAAGCTGGCTCCGTTGCCGGGTTCTCCCCAGGCCTCCAGCCGGCCCTGGTGCAGGCGGGCGTCCTCGATGCTGATCGCCAGACCGAGCCCGGTGCCGCCGGAACGACGGAAGCGCGACGGGTCCGACCGCCAGAATCGGTTGAAGACGAGTTTTTCCTCCCCGGGCCGTAGTCCGATGCCGTGGTCTCGCACGGTGATGGCCACCGCGTCGCCGTCCGACCGCATCGTCAGCACCACAGGGCTGCGCTCACCGTGATCGATGGCATTGGCGAGCAGGTTCCGCAGGATCCGCTCGACGCGGCGGGGATCGATCTCGGCGATCACCGGTTCGGTCGGAAGGTCCAGCACCAACTCGGTTCCGGTCTCCTCTGCCAGGTGGCTGACCGTCGCGAGCGCACCGTCGATGGGGATCGCCATATCCATCCGCTCGGCGGCGAGTTCGGCCATACCGGCGTCGTGGCGCGAGATCTCGAGCAGCTCGTTGAGCAGCGTCTCGAAACGGTCGAGCTCCTTGTCGAGCAGCTCCACGGATCGTTTGCGCACCGGATCGAGTTCGTCGCGCCCCTCGTAGAGCACGTCACTGGCCATCCGCACCGTGGTCAGTGGAGTGCGCAGTTCGTGGCTGACGTCGGAGGTGAACTGTCGCTGCAGTCCACCGAACTCCTCGAGATGGGTGATCTGTTTCGACAGGCTCTCGGCCATGTCGTTGAACGACATCGCCAGCCGCGCCATGTCATCCTCACCTCGAACCGGCATCCGCTCCTTGAGCCGGCCGTCGGCGAAGCGCACGGCGATGCGCGATGCGCTGCGCACCGGAAGCACCACCTGCCGCGACACGAGCCAGGCGATCGCGGCCAGCAGACCAAGCAACACGACGCCACCGGTGACCAGGGTGCCGCGCACCAGATCGACGGTGTTCTGTTCGCTGGTCAACGGGAACACGAGGTAGAGCTCGAGACCTGGCACCGATGCGTTGGTCGGTGTGCCGACGACGAGCGCGGGTTCCGACCCTCCGGACGCATTGGAGATCGAGGTGTATTGGTAGGCGACCTGCCCACCTTCGACCATGTCTCGCAGGTTGTCGGGGATCTCCGAGATCGGTCCGACGCCGCTGTCGCTCCCGTCGTCCTCGGTACCCGGCACCAGCAGCACCGTGTCGAAAGTGCCCACCGTTCCGGAGCTGTCGCTGGTGTCGACGTCACGGTCGGTGAGCAGCGATCGTGTCTGGCGCAGCCGATTCTGCACCGACATGTTGCCATCGCTGCTGGTCAGATCCCGTTCCACGGAGATCCGGGCGCGCTCGACCTCTTCGGTCGCCGCAGCGAGTTTCACATCGAGGAGCCGGTCGGTGATCTGACTGATCAGCACGAACACCAGGATGACGATCACAACGAACGACAGCACCAACGTCGAGACCACCACGCGCAGCTGGAGCGATCGCCGCCAGATCCTGCCGAAGGCACGACCGACGCTGCTCGCGACGCGGGTGACCCGCCCGAAGGTGCTGTTGACGCGACGTCGAGGACGGCCGATCACGGCGGGCCGGCCTTGTAGCCGACCCCCCTCACCGTCAACACGACCTCAGGATTTTCCGGGTCGGTCTCGACCTTGGCTCGGAGACGCTGGACATGCACGTTCACGAGTCTAGTGTCCGCGGGATGGCGGTAACCCCACACCTGCTCCAGCAGGACGTCACGGGTGAACACCTGACGCGGCTTACGTGCGAGTGCCACCAACAGATCGAACTCCAGCGGGGTCAGCGAGATCGGTACCCCATCCCGGGTGACCTTGTGCGCGGGGACGTCGATCTCGACAGGACCGATGGACAACAGCTCGGCCGGCTCCTCGTCGGTACGGCGCAGCCGGGCGCGCACCCGCGCGACGAGTTCCTTCGGCTTGAACGGCTTCACCATGTAGTCGTCTGCGCCGGATTCCAACCCGAGCACCACGTCGACGGTGTCGGATTTCGCCGTCAGCATGACGATGGGTACACCCGAATCGGCGCGCAGTACCCGGCACACGTCGATTCCGTTCATCCCCGGCAACATGAGGTCGAGCAACACCAGGTCGGGCCGGATCTCCCGAACCGCGGTCAAGGCCTGCGTCCCGTCACCGACGACAAACGGCTCGAAACCCTCGCCGCGCAGCACGATGGTGAGCATCTCAGCGAGTGCGGCGTCGTCGTCGACGACGAGGATGCGAGGCTTCATGCTCTCAATGGTGACACTTTCGTGACCCAACCGCGGAGATGACGCGCCGAACCGCACCGGTCCACCCACCCCTGCGGGACACTCCGGCGCCACACTCCTGCACGACGCACCGCCGCGCCTCGGCGGGTCGACCCACCCGCGGCCGTTACCATCGCGCTCGTGGGTCAACTCATTGCCGTCGAGGGACTCGACGGCGCCGGCAAGAACACCTTGGTCACCGAACTCGTCGACCGATGGCGCAGAGACGGACTCCGGGTCTGGACCGTGACGTTTCCGCGCTACGGAGAGTCTGTGACCGCAGACCTCGCCGCCGAGGCGCTGCACGGCCAACACGGCGACCTGCGCGAGAGTGTGTACGCGATGGCACTCATGTTCGCCCTTGATCGTGCCGACGCGGCCGATGAGATCCGCGCAGCCGTCGCCGCACACGACATCGTGCTCCTCGACCGGTACGTGGCGTCCAATGCCGCCTACAACGCCGCGCGGCTGAGCCAGGAAGCAGACGGCGAGATGGTCGAATGGGTCCGCGAGGTCGAGTTCCACCGATTTCGGCTGCCGGTCCCCGACCACCATGTACTCCTCGGCGTGGCGCCCGAGGTCGCCCTCGACCGAGCGGCCCGTCGAGCCGCGACCGACGCCACCCGTCCCCGCGATCTCTACGAGCGGGACACCGACCTGCAACTTCGCGTGGATCGCGTGTATCGCCAACTGGCCCAGTCGATGTGGATGTCACCGTGGTTGTCGACCGCGGACGGCGATCCGGCCGAACTCGCGCAACGTCTACTGGACGAATGAGCGCAATGCCCGCCGCCGACGATTTCGATAGCCTGGGAGTTCCACCCCGCCGCGGGAAGGAGGTCGCATGACCCAACAGCCGCCGCCGGATGGCCCGCAGCCGTTTCCGCCCGCGCAGAACCCTCCGTACGGTCCCGCGCCGTGGCCGCCGCCCACCCACGGGTCGGGCGCAGGGCAGTTCGGCGGGTATCCGCCCACTCCGCAGCACGGATGGGTCCCTGGGTATCGGCCGCCGTATCCTCCCCCACCGCCGCCGCCACCGCCCCGCGGCCCGCGCGCCGGGATGATCGTCGGTGCGGTGCTCGGGATCGTGACGATCGTCGTCATCATCGCCGCAGCGGTCGTGCTGACCATCGCCACCGAGTCCAACGGCAGCTCCACCGGCCGCGACCACACCATCACACAAGGCGTCCCGACCGAGGAAACCGCGAACGCAGCCGATGCCGGCGCCATCCGCTCGGCCATGCAGATGTTCGTCGACGCGGTCAACTCGCGCGACGTCGCCCGTATCCGGGCCTCGGTGTGTAGTGCGTTGCGTCCGCAGGTGACCACGCCCCTCGACATCACCGGAAACGTGGTCCTCGAAGAGTTGACCAATATCACGGTCAGCGGGGATGCGGCCGCCTCGACGGTGTCCACACACGTCGAGCTCGGCAACCAACGCTCGATGACCAAACGCAACGACGAGAGCTTCGCCCGCGAAGACGGCACCTGGTACGTCTGCCCCGGCACCCAACTCGACATCGGCACGTAGGGTCCCGCCGACGAAACCCACTTTCACGTCGACAGAACCCCGAAAATCGCCGAGAGAAACCCACGGTCGGTGACCGTGTCGCGACTGTCGATCGCGGTGGGTTCTCTCGGCGATTTTCGGGGTTCTGTCGACCGCCGTGGGGCGAGTGACGAGGTTGGGTGCGGGGTGGGTCAGTAGCGGTAGTGCTCCGGCTTGTACGGGCCTTCGACGTCGACGTTGATGTACTCGGCCTGCTCCTTGGTGAGCTTGGTCATCGTGCCACCGAGCGCCTCGACGTGGATACGTGCGACCTTCTCGTCGAGATGCTTGGGCAGGCGGTAGACCTCGTTGTCGTACTCGTCCTGCTTGGTCCACAGCTCGATCTGCGCGATCACCTGGTTGGAGAAGCTGTTGCTCATCACGAACGACGGATGGCCGGTCGCGTTGCCGAGATTGAGCAGACGCCCCTCGGACAACACGATGATCGACTTGCCGCTCTCGAAGATCCACTGATCCACCTGCGGCTTGACGTTGATCCGCTTGGCACCGGAGTTCTCGAGGCCGGCCATGTCGATCTCGTTGTCGAAGTGACCGATGTTGCCGAGAATTGCCTGGTTCTTCATCTGCCGCATGTGCGCCAGGGTGATGATCCCCAGGTTGCCGGTCGATGTGATGACGATGTCCGCGTCGGCGATTGCCTGCTCGACGGTCACCACGTCGAAACCGTCCATCAGCGCCTGCAGGGCGTTGATGGGGTCGATCTCGGTGACCTGGACCCGCGCTCCCTGTCCGGCAAGCGATTCCGCGCAACCCTTACCGACGTCACCGTAGCCGCAGATCAACACCTTCTTGCCACCGATGAGCACATCGGTTCCGCGGTTGATGCCGTCGATCAGCGAGTGCCGAGTGCCGTATTTGTTGTCGAACTTGCTCTTGGTGACCGAGTCGTTGACATTGATGGCCGGGAAGGTCAGCTCGCCGGCGGCGGCGAACTGATACAGCCGCAACACACCCGTCGTGGTCTCCTCGGTGACACCCTGCACCGAGTCGGCGATGGTCGTCCACTTGGTCTTGTCGGTCTCGAAGCGGGACCGCAGCAGTTCCAGGAAGACCTTGTACTCAGCGGGATGGTCGTCCTCGGCGGGCGGGACCACACCTGCCTTCTCGAACTCGGCACCGCGCAGCACCAGCATGGTGGCGTCGCCACCATCGTCGAGGATCATGTTGGCCGGCTGGTCGGGCCAGGTCAGCATCTGCTCGGCGGCCCACCAGTACTCGGCGAGGGTCTCCCCTTTCCACGCGAACACCGGAACACCCTTGGGCTCCTGTGGCGTGCCGTGCGGACCGACCACGACCGCGGCGGCCGCGTGGTCCTGGGTGGAGAAGATGTTGCAGGAAGCCCAGCGAACCTCTGCGCCCAGCGAGGCCAGCGTCTCGATCAGAACCGCCGTCTGCACCGTCATGTGCAGCGAACCGGAGATGCGAGCCCCCTTGAGCGGCAGCACATCCGCGTATTCGCGGCGCAGCGACATCAGACCGGGCATCTCGTGCTCGGCGAGTTCGATCTCTTTGCGGCCGAAATCCGCAAGTGACAGGTCGGCCACCTTGAAGTCGATCCCGTTGCGACTGTCTGCCGCAGGTGCGGAGTCCGCCACCGTGGTCATCTCGTCCCCTTCGTCTACCTTGTCGTCTGCCTTGTCTCTGGCAAGGCTATCCGACCGGGACGCGGGGCTAGGTGTCGCGGGTGGGATGCGGCAGATGCTCGCGTGCGATGTCGTCGGCGACGAGATCGGGGTCCTCGAACGGGCTGTCCGTCTTCTCCGGCCGCAGCCGGAGATTCACGATGCTGGCCGCAAGCCCGCCCCACACGATCACCATCGCGATGATCATCATGATGATGGCACCGGCGCTCATCGAACCGCCTCCTTCTCCGGCTTGGTGTCCAGTGGGGGCCACGGTTGGAATCCAGGATAGTCGCGGCCCCGCCACGACGGCAGGGTCAAGGCCACCGCACCGACGACGAGCAGCGCGATCGTGCCCCATCCGAACACTCCCAGATACCACTGCGGGTAGCCCTCGTAACCGTCGTTGATGATCGAGATGATCTTCTGCACCAACATCACGGTGAGGAAGACCGGCCCGACGACGCCGATCAACGCAATCCACCAGCGTCCCAGCTGGAATGTCGACACCGCGTTGAGATGTCGACGCAACAGATCCGCGTCGCGCGCCAGCCACACCGTGAAGACCGTCATGATGATCGCCGAGGACACCACACCGATGTTGTTCGCGAACTGATCGACGGTGTCGAGTGCGATCAGTCCGGAGGTGGTGGAGAACAGGCCGATCGAGATCACGCCGCTCACGCCGGCGGTGATCACTGCGGCCACCACGCGTGACAGCCCGAACTTCTCCTGAAGCGAACTCGAGACGCCGATCAGCAACGAGATCAGGGAGGTGAAGCCGGCGACAACGAGCGAACCGAAAAACAACGCCCCCCAGAAGCTGGCGCCCGGCATCTCCGAGATCACCGCGGGGAAGGTGACGAACGACAGGATCGGGCCGGTCAGGCCCTCCAGGTCCGAGATCGCAGTCTGCTGCTGGTAGGCCAAGAAGCCCAGTGCACCGAAGACGCCGATGCCGGCGAGGATCTCGAACGAGGAGTTCGCGAACGCCACCACCAGGCCCGAACTCGTCATATTCGCCTTGCGGCGCTGGAACGACGAGTAGGCGATCATGATGCCGAACGCGATCGACAGAGAGAAGAAGATCTGGCTGTATGCGGCGATCCAGACGTCGAGATCCGACAGGGCCGACCAATCCGGACTGAACAGCGCGTTGAGGCCGTCAGCCGCGCCGGGCAGGGTGACGGCGCGCACGACGAGTCCGGCGAATCCGACGAACAACAGCGGGATGAAGACCATGTTGATCTTCTCCACACCTCGGGCCACACCCAGGCACAGCACGGCCAGGATGGCCAACCACACGATCACCAGCGGCAGCGCGACGTTGCCGACGACCGTCGTGGAGATCTCCGGGTCACCCACCTGGAGGTAGTCGGAGAGGAAGAACGTCTGTGTGTCTTCACCCCAGCGCAGGTCGAACGAGTAGACGAAGTAGCTCATCGCCCAGGCGATCACCGCGGCGTAGTACACGCCGATCACGAACAGCAGTCCGGTCTGGAACCAGCCGATCGCCTCGGCGTGACGCCGGATGCGACGGAACGCCAGCGGCGCAACCGCGCGATATCGATGGCCGATTGCGTAGTCCAGGAACAGGATCGGAATGCCGGCGGTGAGCAGTGCGCACAGATACGGAACGATGAACGCTCCGCCACCGCTTTCGTAGGCAACGCCGGGGAATCTCCAGATGTTGCCGAGTCCGACCGCAGATCCGATCGCGGCCAGGATGAAGCCGGAGTTCCTGGTCCACGTCTCACGATTCGCGGTGCCAGCGTCGGGGTTGGCCACAGTTCCCTCCCTCGTCGGTTCTGCCCGACGCTATCGCACCGGTGGGGTCTGCGGGCGTCATTCGACCTCGCGCGTCAGCCGATGACGGTGCGCCGCCGAGCCCGACAGACACAGCGAGGAGGGCCCACCGGCACAGGTGGCCGGTGAGCCCTCCCCGGGTGTGACCGTTCGGGTGTGACTATCCGTGGAACGAGGCGCCGACGGACCGGTCGGTCTGCATCATCCGCTCCGCGGCGTTCGAAACGCCCTGGCCGAGGCCGCTCAGCTGGAGTCGCGCTTCCTCGAACAGCTTGTCCCAGTGCGCCTGAGCAACGCGGTAGGACTCGGCGCCGTCCTGCGAGATCCAGTTGCCGCCGAGTTTGTTGACCTCGCTCTTGAGCTGGTCGGACAGGTGTCCCAGCGCGGCGAAATGGCGATTGAGGTCGCCGGACAGCGTGTCCAGGCCGGCGAAGTCGTACTTGATGGGTTCAGACATGGTGGCTCCCCCTATTGAGGTATCAGTCCTCATGAGATTGGGCTGATGAGATATCGGCTGATGGGATGTGGGCGTACGCAGCGTCGGTGGATCAGAGCTTGAGGTGACCGACGCTCGACGTGATCGCCTGGGCGATGTCCTCGTCGTGCTCCGCGTACCCCTTGAACCCGGTCGTCAGTTTGCCCTCGATCTCGTCGAGCGCCGCCTGCAGTTTCTGCGCCGTCCCACTCCAGTCGGTCTGGGTGGTGTTGTAGGACTTGGCTGCAGTGCCGCCCCACGTGGCCATGCCACTCTGTGCCGAACTCTCGATCTGCCGCAGAATGCCTCGCATCTGTTCGACGATCCCCGCGATCGACTGCGATGACGCCTGTGCGGCAACAACATCGAGATTCAGTCCCGACCCTTCACCGGCCATGCTTGTTCTCCTTCTGTGTTTCGGCACCGCACGGCGATGCCCCGGTGGTATCCGCGGAAAAGTGGCCCGCTCGCGATGCTCCCGGCGCCGGCGACACAGATACCCTGACTATTTCCTCCGTACGGTTCACGGCATCCACCGCCCGTCGGGCAGCGTCTCGATCAGCAGGCCGACGGCCTGCGCGATCCGGTGAGCGCCACCCGGCGACAGCGTGGTCCACACGCGCCCGTCCGGAGACTTGCTGGGACTGGCGACGACTCGTCCGCGATCGGTGTCGAAGATCGCCAGTGCACCGCAAGATTGTGTGCTGCCACTGCTCGACCAGGAGACCGCGACGATCTCCGACCGGGTGTGGCAGCAGGTCAATGCCGAGGCGAGCACGACCGCGTCGGAGCCGACAGCCCCGAGTGCGTGCAACGCGTCGGCGATGTCGTTGGCGCCGTGGCAGTCGGTGAGCCGCTCGGTCAGTTCCGTGGCAGGTGCACTGAGGCCGCCGAACTCGAGCGGTTCGACGACGTCCAGTTCGCGCGCCACCAGCGACCCGACCTCGGATTCACCGGTGACGCTCACCAACCGGAGATCCACCTGCTCACCGGCCCGGCGCGCGATGACATGGTCGTGTCCGCTGCGCGCCACGCACGTCCGCCGAATCTCGGCCGCACCCGTACCCATCGTGCGGATCTCCAGCTGCCGCTCCGGTGTTCTGAGCACCCGCAGCGCGGTGGCCAGCCAGGCCACCGGCTCCCCGGCATCGATGAGACCGCGCTGCGCGATCTCGCGATCGGCAGCGGCGCGGATGGCATCGAGGTCGTCGCCATCGGCATGCGTGGGCCAGAGGTCGAGCACGACCGGCCAGGTCTGCACGTCGCTGTACTCGCCCAGTCGTCGCAACACGTCGAGGTCGAGGCGGGCGGCCGGGGCGTCGGCGCTGATTTGCCACATGTCAGAACCCCTTCCCGTGCTCGAGCGACAGTGTCTCGTCCAGGTAGCGACGGTCGAGGGTTCGACTGTCGGCGAGGTCCTGGGTGTGCGTCACGGCAGGACTCTGCGCCATGGCCACATCTGCCCAGGTGGCCAGAGGTTCGGCTTCCACCTCTGCGGCCGCCGCTTGTGTGTCGGGTTCGGGCGCCGACGGCCCGCGGGTGACGAACCGATCGGCGCTGCCCGCACCATGCGGTGACATCGGTGGGGCCAAGGGCCCCGCGTGCGGAGACGGCGTGGGTTGGCTCGCCGGTGCCGTCGACGTGGTGGGCGCGGGACCTCCGCCGGCCAGGATGGTGGGCGCGTAACCCGTCTTCTCCGGAGGCGGCATCACCATGCCCGCCAAGGGCAGCCCGACAGGGGCCGTCGCCGCCGCGATGGGCGCCGGTTGCGGCTGGGGTGGTGCCGGTGCGGCCGCACGGGACGCGGCTTCCCGTGCCGCCCGCTCGGCGGCAAGTGCTTGCCCCGATACCAGGTTCGGTGCAGGAGCGGCGCCGCCCCACGGAGTCGCCGCCGAGTCCGATGCGGCCTCGTAGGTCTGCATCACGCGAGCGGCCCGCAACCGCTGGTCGTGCAGAGCACGTTCTGCCTGGGCGGCGGCACCGACGAGCGCCGGTGCGACTGCGGCGATCGTGCTCGCAGTACGCATCGCCTCCTCGGCCAGGTCGACCTCGGCCAGATTCGGCATCGTCATCCGGGCGACGGTCACCGCGGCCGCCTGCGCCTCGGCACGGGCGGCGTTGCGGCCCGCGGCTGCCGCGGCATCGGCGAACCATGGGGCCAGGCGACTCAGGGTCTCGAACGACTCACTGGTGTGCACCGACTCCCAATGGATGCCGAGCGCAGCCAGAATGGTCCCGTATTCGGCTGCCGCAGATGCCAACTCGGACGCAACACGACTCCACGCCAGCCCCGCCTCGGCGAGCGGGGCTGGTCCGGCGCCATCACCGAGATCCGAGGCGAGTTGCTCGGTGGTGCGGGCGTCCCAGACGACACCGGTGAAGCCGGTCACTGTCACCTCTCCTTCCTGGCGATGATGGGTGGGCGGTCTGTCAGGTCACGTCAGATGCGGAAGCCTGCTGCGGCGTCGTCCTCGCCGCGGGCGTATCCGTCGGCTTGGGCACGAAGCAACGCCGCGATCTTGCGGAGCTCCTCGACGCCCTTCGCGGAATCCGTCGCGAAGGTCTCGGCCACCGAGTTGAAACTCGTCGCGGACACCTGCGATACCTCATCACGACCGGCCGCGGGAACACTCAGGGCGGGCACGGCACCACCCAGAGAGGTCTCCAGCCGCTCGGCCAGGCGGTCGAGTCGGCCCGCCGCCGTGACGAGTTCGGTGGGGTCGACGTTCAAGTGCGAATCTGCCATGTCTTCCTCGTTGTGGTCGGTTCGGTTGGTCAGTGCGATGCGCAGGCCGGTGAGCTCGGGTCGACGACGCCTACGAGCTGTCCGACGGATCAGGCTTCGGGTTCGACGGCGGGCCCAGTCGCAGTTCGATGTCCGGAGATGCCGAAGCCGCAGGCTGGTCGTCCTCCTGACCGATCACTGCGGGCACCACATCGGGGACCTCGCCGACGACCCGCTGGCCGTTGTCCTCGGTCACCAGATAGTCCGGAACCTGATGCTCCTCGGTACCCGCGCCCGCACCCGCGCCGCGAGCGGCGCCGGCGCCGGCCATCGGAGCCATCGATGCCGGCATCGCACCGGTGGAGGTCACCGCACCCCGGGGGGTGGTGGTCGGGCCCGATGCGGCCGGCTCGGTCATCCCGACCGAAGGGGTCATGAACGGGCGGGGCGCCAGCGGAGTCGACGCAGCGCCGACCGCACCGACACCACCTCCGCCGCCGACGCGGCCCTTGCCGCCGGAGCCACCGGCTCCACCACCACCCGGACCACCTGGCCTACCGGCGAGCCCGGCAGCCGCTGATCCGGGCATCGGATCTGCCCGTGCCGCCGACAGCATCCCGGACACCGGTGACGCGATCATCGACGGCAGCTCCGACGCCGACGACACGGCCGGAGAGACCCCGTCCAGCACCGCACTGGCCACGGCGAACGGCGATTGCGTCGCGCCGGCGGTGGTGGGTGCACTGGTGACCGGTACCTGCGCGCCGTTCGCCGTCATCTTCGCGGTGGGCGCGAGTAACTGTGCGCGCGTCACCGCAACCTGGGTGGTCGCCTCGGCGAGACCTTCGGAAGCGAACGCGACCGCCAGCCCCTGCCCGGGCGGGGTCATGATGATCGGAACCGTGCCCGCGATCTTGGCGATGGTGGCCGCGATGATCGCCTGCACCGCGGCGAGACCGGCCCCGACAATGCCCGCAGCGGCCTGGATGTCGATCGACATCCCGGTGCCCTGGGTGGACACATTCGCGGTATCTGCCGTCGCGACCGCCGATTTACCCACCGCGGCGGTCGACGCCGTGCCGGTCCACAGCTTGTCGAGCGCCTTCACCGCTCCCGATCCCATCGACATGCTGGTCTGCAGCACCTTCGACAGTCCTTCGAAGATCGCCGACGGGTCGAAGTCGGCGCCCGACAGGTTGCCGGTACCGAAGCCACCGAGGAGGTCGGTCAACGGCTTGATCAACAGGGTGATGTCGATCGGCGGCAGCGGCGGCAGCCCTGGCAGTGGGGGTCCTGGCGGCGGCATCGGGGGCAGAGCCGGCAGACCGTGGCCCGCGAGCACGTCGGCCACGCTGGTGTCGAGGATCGGGCCCAGCGGAGATGCATCGATCATCTCCTGCACCGTCATGTGCATCATCGCCGGCACATCCGGCACCGTCACCGGCAACGGCCCGGGGTCTCCGACGCCGGTCACAGGACCGATCGGATGGTGGCCGCGGAATCGCCGTCGGCGCCCTGCATCTGGGCCAGGCCGGCGAAAGTCGCTGCGGCGCTGCCCGCATGCACGGCCGCGAGGTTGCCGACCGACAGCAGGTGGTTGGCCTGCGCGACGATGAACGAGGCCAGGAACTCCTGGCCGATGAGACCGAAGACCGGGACCATCACCGCGGTGTTGGCCGCCGCGTTGATCGATCCGGCGGCGCCGACCGCAGTCGCCATGGCCGCGCTGGTCGCCCCGAATGCCTCGACCGCTTCCGGCACGACTGTCACGTCACTCATCGCTGTCCCTCCCAATTCACCGCTGTGACTTGCTTGCGCGCTCTCGATGTCGAGCGCAGCCGCCGCGATTCCCTCTTTGGACGCAGCGGCGTCCGATTCGGTTCCACTCTTGCGAAAGTTTTTCTCGGTCGTGCCGGCTAGTCGGTCCGTGGCCGGGAATTCACCAGGTCACCGAACGACTCGTTGAACTCCTCGGTGATCGACGCGCGCTTGGCGAATGCCCGCTGAGCCGCCAGCGCGGCGGTGGCGACGATCTGCTCGCCGAGGCGCGGCCCGCCCATCTCGTTGGCGCCGGGGGCAAGCCACAGACCGGTGAGCGCTCCGACACCGTCGACCTCCACGGTCACCAGATCGTCTGCCGACGTCTCGCGCACCGAGATCGCCGCGTAGCGCTCGTTGAGCTCGTAGAGACTGTTCAACTGCGCGTGTGCCCGGGCCTCGAGTTCGTCCATCGCCCAACTCATGGCGTCCCCCTACCCTGACCGCAACCAGGACGCCGGGGCGTCGAGGTCATGGTCGTCGAGTTGCTCGGCACGTGCGAGATCATCAGCCCGCGGCAGCTTCATCGCATCCACCACGTCGTGTTCGACACCCGAGGCGATGAGCTGCTCGCGCAGTCGGATCCCGGCGGCCATCGCGGATTGCCGACACAGCCGCAGGATCTCGTCGGCCACGACCGCGGGTTCTTTGTCGAGTGCCGACTGATCGATCCGCACCGAGACGGGCAATCCCTGCGGCGTGGTGATCACCGCCAGGGAGCCGGAACGTGAGCGTGCGCTCGACAGCGCCTGCGCGGCGTCGGCCGTCTGGTCGTCGCCGGTTGCACCTCTGCGATCTTGGGCGACCCCGCCATCGAGCGCTTCGTCATCCGCGTACCCGTCGTGCTGATACCCGTGGTTCGCGTCCCACGTGTGGTGACCTGGTGCGGTCATGGCGACTCCCCCTTCCGGACCCCATCCTGCTGACACTTGGACGCAGCCCGGCCGCGATCGGTTCCCACGATCGACGATGTGGCGATACGAGTCCCCCGACCAACCGTGCGCACGCCCGCGGGTGCACAACAATTCGACCGACGCGTCATAGCGACCGGTCGCCGACGACGATCCTGCCATACCAGCCCGTCACCGCCCACCCAACACTCGGGTTTGCGTTCGTTCGAATGACCTCGCCGACGACCGCACAGCCGTACGCGGCCGCCTCGGCGCCCCACTCACATCACCTCGGACCGGATCGGCGATGCTGGCAGTGTGACGCACACCGACACAGACGTGCCCGGCGCACTAGACGGGCTCCGAGTCCTCGAGCTGGGCACACTGATCGCCGGTCCGTTCGCGGGCCGGCTCCTCGCCGACATGGGTGCCGAGGTGATCAAGGTCGAACCACCCGGGTCGCCGGACCCCATCCGCACCTGGGGCCAGGCCGAAAAGGACGGCCAACGAGTGTACTGGACGGTGCACGCGCGCAACAAGAAGGCGGTCACCCTCAACCTGCGCGCTCCGGCCGGCCGGGCGGTCTTCCTCGAACTCGTCGAGGTCGCCGACATCATCGTCGAGAACTTCCGCCCGGGGACGCTGGAACGGTGGGAGCTCGGCTACGACGTCCTCGCGGACCGCAACCCCGGCATCATCCTCACCCGGGTATCCGGATACGGCCAGACCGGTCCGGCCGCGACCCGGGCCGGTTACGCGTCGGTCGCCGAGGCGGAGAGCGGGTTGCGTTATCTGAACGGATATCCCGGGGAGGCGCCCCCACGCCTCGCGCTGTCGCTGGGTGACACCCTGGCCGGGATGTTCGCCGCCCAGGGCACACTTGCCGCGGTGTATCGACGCACCGTCACCAGCCGCGGGCAGGTCGTCGACACCGCGTTGACCGAGGCCTGCCTGGCCGTTCAGGAATCCACCATCGCCGATTACGACCTCGCCGGGGTGGTGCGCGGCCCCTCGGGCACCCGTTTGGACGGCATCGCCCCCTCCAACCTGTATCTGGCGGCCGACGGCCTGCGCGTGGTGATCGCCGCCAATCAGGACACTGTCTTCGGACGGCTGTGCGGCGCGATGGGCCGGCCCGAACTGGCCACCGACGAGCGCTTCGTGGATCACCGGGCCCGCGGTATCAATCAGGATGAGCTCGACGAGATCATCGCCGACTGGGCATCGCGGCACACCAGCGAGGAACTCATCGACGTCCTGAGCGCCGCCGGCGTCGTGGTCGGGCCGGTGAACACGGTTGCCGAGGTCGTCGCCGATCCGCAGATGCAGGCACGCGAGATGCTCGTCGCCCACCATGACGAGCGGCTCGGCCGAGACGTCCTCGGCCCCGGGATCGTGCCGAAGCTGTCGGAAACGCCGGGCCGGGTGCGCTCGGCCGGCCCTCCGCGACCGGGCACCCACAACGACGAGATCTATCGCGACCTCCTCGGCCTGGACGACGCCACGATGGCGGACCTGCTCCGCGACGGTGTGATCTGATGCACGATCCTCGGCTCGCACACAAGCGATGAGGCGCGACAGCGAGCGGGGAGTCTACATCGCCGCATTCGGCGGGTCGGAAAGTGTTCGTTAGACTCGTCAACGCGCGATGGAATTGCCACCATCGACCACCTACAGGGGGACCTTTTCTCACATGACGTACGACGACTCCGGAAGTTTGGACAATTCCGGTGTGCCGGCGCCCCCTCCATGGCTCCAGTTCGCCGAGCCGGAGCCGACCGAGGCGCCCGCACCGGCCCCGAGTCCCGAAAGCGCGCATCGTCAGCCCGATGTACCGCCGGACCGGCAGCACAACGGTACGGCTGCCGCCGCCGGCGCGCCTGGACACGGCGCCCCGTTGCCGCCGACCACGCCTCCTCCGCCTGGCACCACCCCGCCGAACGGAGCTGCGCAACCGCCCGGTGCGCCACCAGCCCAGCACACGCCTTCGGCCGGCCCGATGCCCGCGACCGACCCACCGGGCCCTCGCGGTCCCATGCCTACGGCCGGCCCGCCGCCGCCGTCCGGCCCACAGCCGCCGTCCGGCCTACAGCCTCCGCACGCGCCGCATTCCCCGAATTCCGCCGCCGCGCCGCAGGGCCCACCGAACTCCTTCGGTGCCCCGCCCTGGCCGGACGCGCCCGCACCCGTGGGTCCACCCCCACAGCCACCGGCCGGACCGCCGCCCGGTCAGCCGCCGATGAACCCGGGCGGACCGTACGGCGGCTACCCGATGGGACCGCCCGGATACGCCGACCCGCAGTCGGGCCCGGCGCTCGATGAGGTCGCCCTCATCCGCAAGGCCCGGCGACCACCGAGCCGAGGGTGGCGGCGCGCCGTGCACACCATCTCCGCCGGAACGATCAATCCGGGTGAGTCGTCGGCCGACGTCGAGTACAAGCGGCTGCTGGAACGCGTCAATCGGCCGGTCCGCGGCGACTACCGGATCGCTGTGCTGTCGCTGAAGGGCGGCGTCGGCAAGACCACCACCACCGTCGGCCTGGGTTCCACCTTCGCGTCGCTGCGCGGTGACCGGGTCATCGCCGTGGACGCCAATCCCGACCTCGGCACCCTGGCGCAACGCGTGCCCCAACAGACCCGCTCCACGGTGCGCGACCTGCTCGCCGATACCAACGTCTACCGGTACTCGGATGTGCGGGCGCATACATCTCAGTCGCCGAGCCGTCTCGAAGTACTCGCCTCCGAGCGGGACCCGGCGATGGCCGAGGCCTTCAGCGAAGAGGAATACCGCGGGGTGATGCGCATCCTGCAACGCTTCTACAACATCATCATCACCGACTGCGGCACCGGATTGAGCCACTCCGCGATGGGCGGGGTGCTCGACCTCGCCGACGCCATCATCCTGGTCAGCTCGCCGGCGATGGACGGCGCACGCAGTGCCGGGGCGACGCTCGACTGGCTGGCCGCCCACGGCTACGCCCATCTGGTGTCGCGCGCGGTGGTCGTGTTGAGTTCATCGCGCCCGGGCGCCTCGACGATCGACACCGATCAGCTGGGCCAGCACTTCCTGACCCGATGTCGAGCGGTGCACAAGGTCCCGTTCGACGATCATCTCTCCGAAGGCGCCGACGTGGATCTCGACCTGGTCAGTAAACAGACCCGACGCGCCTTCGCCGAACTCGCCGCCACGATCGCCGATGACTTCTCATCGGTGCCCACCGACCGCGACGAGCCGTTCTACCAGTAGCCGGTTGGCGGACCTACGACGTCGGTTTCTCGGCGGCGGGCTCGGGATCCGGCTCTTCTGGCACGGGTTCGGCAGCCCCGTCCTGCGACGTTCGGCGCCCGTTGCGCCAACGCCGCGCGAGATGCAGGGCGGTCGGCACCACCACGGTGAGCACCGAGGCGATGATGAAGACGTCGAGGTGGTCGCGGATGATCGAAACCTGACCGAGGAAGTATCCGAGCGTGATGATGCCCGCCGCCCACGCGAAACTGCCGAGAACGCTGAACAGTGTGAAGATCCGGTACGACATCCCGGTGAACCCGGCCACCAGCGGCGTCAGGGTGCGCACGATCCCGATGAACCGGGCGAAGAACACCGTCAGCGCACCGAACCGTTCGAAGTACCGGTGTGTCTTGGCGAGCGGTTCGGGACCCACCAACCGCATCAGCCGGCTCTCCACGACACTGGAGCCCAGCCGTCGGCCGATGGCGTAACCGACCTGGTCACCGATGATGGCTGCGGCGGGCACGGCGATGCACAACAACCACAGCGGCGCGAACGGATCCGGTTGCGCGGCAAACACGCCGGCGGTGAACAGCACCGAGTCGCCCGGGAACACGAACCCGATCAGCAACCCGGTCTCGACGAAGACCAGCAGACACAACCCGATCAGGCCGCCCGTGGCGAGGAAGGTGTCGACGTCGAACGGATTCATCACCTCAAGCCTAATGACGTGGGCGAGAGCCCGGCCGCGTGCGGCGCCGCAGCGGCGCCGCCCCCCAGCGTCGACGGACGAAGTTAACTCGATGCAACATGCCGGGCGAAATGTGCCAAACTGCGGTTTACTCATGGGTAAGCACGCCGACGAACGCCGCCGGGCCGACCGGTTCCGCGTACTCGCACGGCGCCCGCAGCCATCACGCAGATGTGATCACCAAGGAGTCACCGTGTCCGGAGCCACACCCCCGCCGGCGGCGGGGTCTCGGAGCCGAACCCACGGCCGCAACGGCAAGAGCCACGCCCTGCGGCCGGTAACCGATACCGAGATCCGCATCGAGTATCACACCATCCACGGGTACCGGCGGGCCTACCGCATCGCCGGCAGCGGACCGGCGCTGCTGCTCATCCACGGCATCGGCGACAACTCGTCGACCTGGGACTCGGTGATCCCCACGCTCGCCCAGCATTACACCGTCATCGCGCCGGACCTCCTCGGCCACGGACGGTCGGAGAAGCCCCGCGCCGACTATTCGGTGCCGGCGTTCGCCAACGGCATGCGCGATCTCCTTGTGGTGCTCGGCATCTCGAAGGTCACGGTGGTCGGCCACTCCCTCGGCGGAGGCGTCGCCATGCAATTCTGCTACCAGTTCCCACGTTTCGTGGAGCGTCTGGTCCTGGTTGCGGCCGGCGGCGTCACGCGGGAGGTCAATCCCGCACTTCGGCTGGTGTCGATGCCGATTGCGCACGAGATCCTCACCCTGCTGCGGGTGCCCGGAGTGGTTCCCTCGTTGCGACTGGCCGCCCGCACCCTGGCCGCGGCACCGCACATCCCCGGTATGCCGGCCGCCGCATCTCCGCGGCGTCTGCTCAACGACCACGAGGACCTGGTGCGCGTGCTGGGTGACCTCGCCGACGCCACCGCGTCGTCTGCGTTCCTGCGCACGCTGCGCGCAGTGGTCGACTGGCGTGGTCAGGTCGTGACCATGCTGGACCGGTGCTATCTCACCGAACGTCTTCCGGTGTTGTTGATCTGGGGCGACGAGGACACCGTCATCCCCTACCACCACGCCCGGCTGGCACATGCCGCGATTCCGCATTCGGAGTTCGAGACCTTCACCGGTTGTGGACACTTCCCATTCCATGCCGATCCGGACCGCTTCACGAAAACCATCATCGACTTCATCGACCGCAACGAGGCCGTAGTGTTCGATCCGGCGAACTGGCGTCATCTGATGTCCGAGGGCCAGCGACTCGGCGAGTTCGCCGGTGACGAGGAGACGGTGGAGGCGGTGCTCGAGGCGATCGAGGACGAACGCAGCGCCACCTGAACGACCACTACATCCGCGCCCGACCACGCCAATGCCCGTGCGATGATGTGACGGTGAGCCACCCGGGACAGCCGCCGAACGACCCGTACCACGATCCGTACGGATACCCCTCCGGTGATCCGCACGGACAGTACGGCTTTCCGCCGGCCGGCGGACAGCCACCGTCGGCGCCCCACAGCGCGCCCGGAGCGGGGCACCAGCCCTGGGGGCCGGCTCCGGTGAATCCGTATCCGCCGAATCCGTACCTGCCGAATCCCTACGGTTTCGCCCCGATGGGCGGTGACCCGTACGCACCGTACGGTCGCGATCCGATGTCGGGACTGCCGTACTCGGGGAAGTCGAAGGTGGTCGCCGGGTTACTGCAGATCTTCTTCGGCACCCTCGGGGTCGGCCGCTTCTACATCGGCGACAACCAGACCGGCGGCATCCAACTCGGGCTCACGCTGGTCGGCTTCGTGACCCTGTTCTTCTTCATCGGGTTCTTCCTGATCCTCGCGGTGAGTCTGTGGGCACTGGTCGACGGGATCATCATGCTCACCGGCGGCGTGACCGACACGCACGGATATCCGCTACGACCGTGACCGTGTCCCGCCGCCGTACCCGAAACCGCCGCTGACTCCGACCGGGCCCGTCCCGACCACGATCAGCCGCCGCAGCAACCGTCGGCGGTGCGGATGTCGCGGGTGACCTCGTTGCGTGCGGCGAGGTCATCGTCGGCGGGGTAGTCGACGCCGACCAGACACAGTCCGCGCGCTTGCGCCACCGGAATCGCGCTGTTGCGGGTCCGCTCGGTCAATAGTCCGCGACACCAGTCGATATCGCGTCGTCCGTCGCCGACGCTGGCGACAGCCCCGACCAGCGAGCGCACCATCGACCAACAGAATGCGTCGGCGCTGACCCGCGCCACCAGCACCCCGTCGGCGTCGGCGGTCCAGTCGAAACGCTGCAAATCACGGATGGTGGTGGCGCCCTCGCGACGACGGCAGAACGCCGCGAAGTCGTTGAGCCCGAGCAGGGTGGAGGCGGCCGCGTTCATGGCCGCGAGGTCGATCGGACGACGCCAGTGCGCGGTGGTGCGGGCCATGATCGGTTCCGCACCCCAGACCGCGTCGGTGAGCCGATACACGTAATGGCGTCGGAGCGCGGAGAACCGCGCGTCGAAATCCCTGTTCACCCGCTCGACGACACGGACACGGACATCATCGGGCAGCATCTTGGCCAGTCTGCCCGTCAACCGCGACGGGTCGCCGGCAATCGAGCGGGTGCCCAGCGTGGCCTCCGGCACGTCGGTGTGTGCGACCTGTCCGGTCGCGTGTACGCCGGCGTCGGTACGACCGGCGACGGTCAATCGCACCGGCACACGCAGGATGGTGCCAAGCGTTTCCTCGAGCACACCGCAGACGGTCCGTTGACCAACCTGCGATGCCCACCCGGCGAAATCGGTCCCGTCGTAGGAGATGTCGAGGCGCAGACGGCAGAGCCCGCCGTCACCGGATGTGGTGACGGCGGGCTCTGCGCGCTCTGCTGAGTTCAGCGACTACTTCTTGTCGCCATCGACGTCCGCGCCCGCTGCCTCGGCATCGGGAGCGGTCGCCGCGGAGGACTCGTCGTCCACGGCCTCGGCCACGGCCTCGGCGTTCTCGACGGCCGCGTCGTCGGCGTCGGCCTCGACGGCCTCGACCGGGTTCTCGGCGTCGGTGACGTCGGCGACGTCGCCTTCGGTCGCGACGACCTCTTCGGTCTCGCTGAGCTTCTCCTCGGCGGCCTTCTTGGAGGCGGCGACGCGGGTCGCGCGGCTGGCCTCGCTCGACGCGGTCGACTCACGCACCAACTCGATCACAGCCATCGGGGCGTTGTCGCCCTTGCGCGGCAGCGTCTTGATGATGCGGGTGTAGCCGCCCGGACGATCCGCGAAGAACGGACCGATCTCGGCGAACAGCGTGTGCACGACATCCTTGTCCCGGATGTCCTTCATCACCTCACGCCGATTGGCCAGCGAGCCGGCCTTGGCGTGGGTGATCAGCTTCTCGGCGTACGGACGCAGCCGCTTCGCCTTCGCTTCGGTGGTGGTGATCCGGCCATGCTCGAAGAGCGAGGTGGCGAGGTTCGCCAACATCGCCTTCTGGTGGCTGGCCGACCCGCCGAGGCGGGCACCCTTGGTGGGCTTGGGCATTTCTCTTCTCCTCGAAGAAACTCACGATCTCTCGACCGGAAGGGTTTGGGGCGAGCGCCTTACAGCTGCTCGGTTTCAGCGAAATCCTCACCGGAGTCGGCATCGAACGATGCGTCATCGGTCCACGTACCGGTTGCCGGGTCGTAGCCGGCGACCTGCGACGGGTCGAAGCTGGCCGGGCTGTCCTTGAGCGACAGACCCAGCGCGTGCAGCTTGACCTTGACCTCGTCGATCGACTTCTGGCCGAAGTTGCGGATGTCGAGCAGATCCGACTCGGTCCGGGCCACCAGCTCGCCGACGGTGTGCACACCCTCGCGCTTGAGGCAGTTGTAGGACCGCACGGTCAGCTCGAGATCCTCGATCGGCAGGCTGAACGACGCGATGTGGTCGGCCTCGGCCGGCGACGGCCCGATCTCGATGCCCTCCGCCTCGACGTTGAGCTCCCGGGCGAGCCCGAACAGCTCGACCAGGGTCTTGCCCGCCGAAGCGAGCGCGTCGCGAGCGGTGATCGAGTTCTTGGTCTCCACATCGAGCACGAGCCGATCGAAGTCGGTGCGCTGCTCGACACGGGTGGCCTCGACCTTGTACGTCACCTTGAGCACCGGCGAGTAGATCGAGTCGACCGGAATCCGGCCGATCTCGGCACCCGACGCCTTGTTCTGCACGGCCGGCACATAGCCGCGGCCCCGCTCGACGACGAGCTCGATCTCGAGCTTGCCCTTGTCGTTCAGGGTGGCGATGTGCAGGTCAGGGTTGTGCACGGTGACACCGGCCGGAGGCACGATGTCGGCGCCGGTGACGGTGCCCGGACCCTGCTTGCGCACGTACATGGTGACCGGCTCGTCCTCTTCGGAGCTGACCACGAGGCCCTTGAGGTTCAGGATGATGTCGGTGACATCTTCCTTCACACCCGGGACGGTGGTGAACTCGTGCAGGACACCGTCGATGCGGATGCTGGTGATCGCAGCTCCGGGGATCGACGAGAGCAGGGTACGACGCAGCGAGTTGCCGAGGGTGTAGCCGAATCCCGGCTCGAGCGGCTCGATGACGAACTTCGAGCGGTTCTCGGCGATGATCTCCTCGGTCAGAGTGGGTCGCTGTGAGATGAGCATTTCTGTGTTCTCTCCTTTGGCCTACCGCTATTTGAAGGCCTCGAGGGTGAAACCGAACAGCCAGGTGGCTGCTGGCTTGACTACTTGCTGTAGAACTCGACGATGAGCTGCTCGGTGAGCGGCACGTCGATCTGAGCGCGCTCGGGCACCTGGTGCACGAGAATGCGCAGCGTCGACGGAACCACCTGCAGCCACCCCGGAACCGGACGGTCGCCCTGGATCTCCTTGGCGATCTGGAACGGGACGGTCTGCAGCGACTTCGGCCGGACGTCGATGATGTCGTACTGGCTGACCCGGTAGCTGGGCACGTCCACGCGCACACCGTTGACGGTGAAGTGACCGTGGGTAACCATCTGGCGGGCCTGACGACGGGTCCGGGCCAGGCCGGCGCGGTACACGACGTTGTCGAGGCGGGTCTCGAGCAGCTTCAGCAGCTCGTCACCGGTCTTGCCGGTACGACGGTTGGCCTCTTCGTAGTAGCGACGGAACTGCTTCTCCATCACTCCGTAGGTGAATCGGGCCTTCTGCTTCTCCTGCAGCTGGAGCAGGTACTCGCTCTCCTTGATCCGCGAGCGGCCATGCTGGCCGGGCGGGTAGGGGCGACGCTCGAACGCCTGGTCTCCGCCGATGAGATCGACGCGCAGACGACGGGACTTCTTGGTTGCGGGGCCGGTATAACGAGCCATGTTTTCTCTTCCTCCCTTTCCCGCTAGACCCGACGCCGCTTGGGCGGACGGCAACCGTTGTGTGGCTGCGGGGTGACATCGGAAATGGTGCCGACCTCGAGACCGGCTGCCTGCAGGGAACGGATGGCGGTCTCGCGACCCGAACCCGGTCCCTTGACGAACACGTCGACCTTCTTGACGCCATGCTCCTGGGCCTTGCGCGCAGCATTCTCCGCGGCGAGCTGAGCAGCGAACGGGGTGCTCTTGCGCGAGCCCTTGAAGCCGACATGACCCGAGGACGCCCAGCTGATGACGGCGCCGTTGGGCTCGGTGATCGACACGATGGTGTTGTTGAACGTCGACTTGATGTGTGCGTGGCCGTGCGGGACGTTCTTCTTATCGCGACGGCGGGTGCCCTTCTTGGGGCCTGCGCTACGTGACTTGGGTGGCATTACTTCTTCTTCCCGGCGATGGTCTTCTTCGGGCCCTTACGAGTACGGGCATTGGTCTTGGTGCGCTGTCCGCGGACGGGCAGGCCACGACGGTGACGCAGACCCTGGTAGCAGCCGATCTCGATCTTGCGACGGATGTCGGCCTGCACCTCGCGACGCAGGTCACCTTCGACCTTCACCGAGTTCTCGATGTATTCACGCAGCTTTGCGACATCGGCGTCGGTGAGATCCTTCGCCCGGAGGTCGGCAGAGAGCCCGGTCCCCTCGAGGATCTCCTTGGAGGTGGTACGACCAACTCCGTAGATGTAGGTCAGTGCGATCTCCAGCCGCTTCTCGCGGGGGAGATCCACACCAGCAACACGTGCCATGTGGCGTTTCCTTTACTTCTCAGAGGTCTGCTCCCAGTCCGTCCCCGACTCTTCGTGTGGTGATTGATGCTGCGGGGCCCCGGCCTCTGAACCGGGGGTGGGCGCCGACCCGTATGTCGACACTGGTGCTGGGAGGGCTTCACAAAGAATGTTCAGCTCTTCGATGCATATTCAGTTGTGGTCGGTAACTCTCAAGCGACCCCGAGGGGTGCCGATGATCAGCCCTGACGCTGCTTGTGACGCAGGTTGTCGCAGATCACCATGACCCGCCCGTTACGGCGGATCACCTTGCACTTCTCGCAGATCGGCTTGACGCTCGGCTGAACCTTCACGTCCGCTTCTCCTTGACTTGTCCGGGCACGACCCAGCCGCACCCGATCCTGTCCTCTCCCGGAAACCCGGGGAAGTCCTACTTGTACCGATAAACGATGCGCCCACGACCGAGGTCGTAGGGCGAGAGTTCCACGACGACCCGGTCCTCGGGCAGGATGCGGATGTAGTGCTGCCGCATCTTGCCGCTGATGTGGGCAAGAACCTTGTGCCCGTTCTCCAACTCAATGCGAAACATCGCATTGGGCAGGGGTTCGATCACTCGACCCTCGACCTCGATGGCCCCGTCTTTTTTCGCCATGTCCTCCGCGATCCTGGCTCCTGGTCGGCGGAGATCGCCCATGCGATCCCATGACACGAAGCCCGGTTGAAACCGTGTTTATCCGTTAGTGTGTGGACACCGATCGTCGCCGACCGGCCCCATCGGTGCTGACACCCGCCGGAACCGCCTCGCCGGCCCGTGGGCTCGAAGACATGCGGATACCGGCATGCGAAGCACACCGACGTTCAATGTTACGCGAACTGGCAGTTCAGACCAAACCGCCAGGAGTTGAGACAACCGCGCACTCCCCGCGCTGCCGCGCACGTCGCGACATGCGCGGCACCGTGACAGATGCGCGGTTGTGACGAGTCGCGCCGACACAGCGGCAATACAGCGGCATTACAGCGCCAATGAGGTGTGCGGCCCCACAGCGCGAATTCGGTGTGATGTGGGACACTTGACCACATATATGATACATATGACTTGAAACACGCCACCAGCTGTTGGCTGATGGACGCACACGCGCTCGGTTCGTCGTCGCACACGACTCGGGGGAACGAAGGATTTCGGGGGAAATTCATGAACGCGCCATCGACGTACGCTCCGCCGTGGGCCAAACCGGTGGCCAGGGCGGTCCATGGCGCGGACACGTCCCTGGCCTACGTGGGCCAGTTCCTCACCTTCGTCTACTACACGATCCGCTACATACCCACCACCTTCGTCCACTACCCGCGGCAAACCGTCCGCGCCGTGACCGACCTCGCGTGGGGTCGTGGCGCGGTGATCGTCGGAGGTGGCACAGCCCTGGTCATGGCCGCTCTGGGCATCGCGGCCGGCGCGACCGTAGCGGTGATCGCCCACAGCACCCTCGACCTCGTGGGACTCGGCGCGGTCTCCGGCGCCGCATCGTCGTTCGCGATCACCCGCGAGTTCGCGCCGATCCTCGCCGCGGTGGCCTTCGCGATCCAGGCCGGATGCCGCATCACCGCCGAGGTCGGTTCCATGCGGATCAGCGAGGAGATCGACGCGCTCGAGGTCATCGGCGTGCATGCGATGGCCTTCGTTGTCACCACGCGCGTCATCGCGGGCGTCCTCACCACCATCCCGACCTTCCTCGTCGCACTGGTCGCCAGCTACCTGAGTAGTTCATTGGTCGTCGGGTTCCGCGATGAGTCCGTGGGAGCCTACGAACACTATTTCGACCAGTTCCTGAACTTTCCGGACCTCGTGTTCGCGACGATCAAATGCGTCGTCTTCGTGGTGGCCGTGACCCTCATCCACTCCTATAAGGGCTTCTTCGCCAGTGGCGGCCCGGAAGGTGTCGGGGTCGCCTCCGGTCGGGCCATCCGCGCCAGCCTGGTGTCGATCATGATCCTCGATCTGATCCTCACCGTGGCGTTCTGGGGTATCAACTCTCCGTTCAGTTTCCGAGGCTGATCCGATGGCCGAATTCCGTATTCCCGGGATGTCCGCCGACACGGCGACCTACCGACGACGCGCACTCGCCTTCCTGGCCGCCTCCGTGGTGTTCGTCGGCGCTGTCGTGGTGATCGATCGGGCGATCCCGAGCGACTCGATCCGGATCACCATGTCCACGTCATCGGTGGCCGGTGGTATCCAGCGCGGTGCGTCGGTGGTCCTCAACGGCTCACAGGTCGGCCGGGTGGCTGACGTGACCACGCCGGCACCGGACACCTACGAGATCGCGCTCGATCTCGACACCGAGCGGATGGGCGCGTCTACCGACATACTCACCGACACAGCGATGGTCAGCTACGCGCCGGAGAATCTCTTCGGTATCGCCGCCGTGGTGCTCTACGGACAGCCCGGAGGCGCCCCGTTGCACGACGGGTCGAGCTTCTCCCCACCGGAACCCGAGGACGCAACCCTCACCACGCTGCTCCACAACCTGAGCGACCTGCAGAACGAGGCGTTCGATCCGTACGTCGGCGGCGTCCTGGACATCGCCAACCAGGCCACCGGCGGTTTGCTGCCCCTATTCGGGGCCATCGGCCAGATCGCCAGCGACATCGCCGACACCCAGGTGGTGACCCCCGCCGAGACCCTCCCGCAGTACACGCATCTGATCGGACAGGTGCGTGGCGCCGTCGACGACCTGTTGCCGCCGATCAAACAGATCATGGACTGGCAGGCGCCGCGTGCACCCGGATACCTCGAGGCCTCCGAGAAGGGCCTCTCGGCCACCGCCGGTCCGTTTGTCGACGACCTCACCCGCCTCCTCGGTCCGGATGCGCTCGGGATGACCGCGCCGCTGATGCCGGTGCTCACCGAGATCATCGGTCGGGTCCAGCAGACCTTCCCGGACAGCCGACGCAACGGTATCCAGATCGCCACCCTGATCGAACGTTTACGCAGGTCGCTGCCCGACACCCCCGACGGCCCGGTCCTCAACGTGGACGTCGTGCTCAGGTCGACGCCGGGTCTGGCGGCAGCGTTGCAACTGCCCACCGGTGGATCGGCGGGCCCCCGATGACCAGCTTCCGTCGCGCCCTGGTGTACCTGATCGTCTTCGCGGTGATGACCGTTGCCGGGGGCTTGTTCATCAACAATGCGATCGACCGTCCGGTGTCGAACGTGACCCGCACCTACACCGCCGACTTCACCAATGCCGCCGGCCTCAAGGCGGGCAACGACGTGCGGGTGCGCGGTGCACGGATAGGCAAGGTCACGGCCATCGAGGTGCACCACGCTCCCGGCGACGCGACGAGTGTCGCTCGGGTCGAGTTCGAGCTGTCGGGCGATGCCCGGGTTCATGCCAACAGCACCCTGGCCATCCGCTACCTCAACCTGACGGGCATCCGTTACGTGGACCTGCAGGACCCGGAGCAGCCCGGCGACCCGGTTGGACAGGACGAGATCATCGGCACTGCCTCGACGACGCCGTCGTTCGACGTCACGACGGTATTCCACGGTCTCGCACCGGTGTTCGCGACGATGAGCCCGGAAGACATCAACCACTTCTCGGAGAGCCTGTTGGCCGTGGTGGAGGGCGACGGCTCGAGTTTCAGCGAATTCGTGAGTTCGCTGACATCCATGATGCGGCTGGTCGACAACCGGTCCGAGGTGATCAACACACTCGTCGACAACCTCGCCGAGCTGTCCGGCGCGGTCGACGGTCGCGCCGAGTACATCGATCCGATCATCGGCTACATCTCGCGTTTCGGCACCGTGCTCGCCGAATGGACCCCCGATCTGGAGGATCTCGCCAACCACACGGGCGACCTGCTGGTACAGGCCGACTACCTCCTGGCCGCGCTCGGCGTGCAGCCCAACCGCACCCCCGACGCCGACTTCCTGTTCAACCAGATCAAGCCGATCGGTGAGGCCGCCATCGGACTGCTCTCGCTGTCGCCCGGCATCCTGCAGTCGATCAACTCGGTGCTGCCGGCGACCGACGCGGCACAGGTCGATCGAACATGCTCGGCCGGCGCGGCCGAGATACCTGCCGACGTGAAGCTGTTTCTGCGTGGAAGCCAGGTGACCTTGTGCAAACGATGAACTACGACACCCTCCGCGAGGACGGCACGTCCATGCCCAAGCTGTCGGGCCTCGGTTCGGCGATCCGCGGACTGTGGGACCGGGGCATCGGTCTGGTGAACCGCATGACCGACCACAAGCCGATGTCCAATCGAGGTCGCCGCCGCTCCGAACTGCGGTGGGGCATCGCCGGTGTGGCCGTCACCCTCGTCGCCGCGCTGATCGCGATGGGTGTCTATTGGCTGAGCCCGGGCCATTACCGGGTCGTCGCACAGTTCGACGAGGCCGGACAGATGCGAGTCGGCAACAGCGTCCGGGTCGCCGGTGTGCCGGTCGGCACGGTCAAGAGCATCGAGCTCGCAGATGACCACGTCGACGTCGAGATGGCCGTGCGGTGGGGTACATACCTCGGCGACCAGACCCGTGCCGACGTCAAGATGCTCACCATCGTCGGCGGCTCCTTCGTCGACCTGACGACCGCGGGCGACCGACCACTGGGTGACGAGCCGATTCCGGCTGCGCGCACCACGGTGCCCTACAGCCTGATGCAGACCTTCCAGACAATCCAGCCCAAGCTGGCGAAGATCGATGCCAACCCGCTGCGCACGACCATGGCCGACTTCGATGAGGCGCTGACCGCCAACCCCGGCGCGCTGCGCACGAACATCGGCGTGATCAGCTCGATGCTCGACAACCTGCAGCAGCACCAGGATCAGTTCGGCTCGATGCTGCGATTGGCGGCCGACTACGCCGAGCAGATCAACGCCAACGGCGACGTGATCACCCAGATGGCCCGCAACCTCAGCAGCTTCATCTCCGAGTACGCCGTGTTCGCACCACGTCTGAACGTGGTGCTCGAACACACCGGTCTGCTGCTGCAACGACTGCGCGGTCTCGCCCTGCTCTATGACGACGACATCCAACCCTTGATCGATCAGCTCGACGCGATCGGCCGCGACTTCGGACCGGCGCTCCAGCGCTACACGCCGTTGATCGAGCAGGGCCGCGACCTGATCAAGCGGCTGGAAGGCATGGTGGCGCCGGACGGTTCCATCGTGATCGACCAGAGCAACCTGGTCCTGTCGTCGGACTACTGCGTACCGATGGTGGGGGTGGCGTGCTGATGCTGGTGAAGATCCTCGGTTCGAAGTGGCTGATCTCCGGTATCTCGATCACGGTGGTGGTCGCGACACTGGCGGGCCTCTACGTCGTCGGCTCCGGACTTACCGGCAAGCAGCAGTACTGCGCGGAGTTCGACGACGCCATCGGGCTGTTTCCCGGCAACCACGTCACCCAGCGCGGTGTCACCGTCGGCACCATCACGTCGGTGGAGCCCGGTCCCGGCACCGCGATAGTGCGGTTCACCGCCGACGGTGCACAGCGACTCCCAGCCGAGGTCAAGGCGGCGACGGTCGCGCCGTCGGTAATCGCCGTCCGGCAACTCGCTCTCATCGGTGACGACACCGACGGCGACACGCTGAGCCCGGACACGTGCATACCGCGCCTGTCGACCAATACGCCGGTGTCGATCTCGGAGTCGCTGGAGAGTATCTCGGTCGTCGCGAAACAACTCACCACCGCGGGCGGGCCCGATCAGCTGAAGAACGTGCTCGGATTCGTCGGCAATCTCGACGACGAACTCGCCGGCACCGGACCCGAGCTCAACGCGTTGATCAAGAAGCTCGCGATGCCCGCGAACAGTCCGATCGACGGCGCGCTCGTGGACACCGCACGCATCGTCGACAGCGTGAGCGCCATGTCCACCGGCCTCGCCGGCAACTGGGACTTCCTCGAGAAGTTCATCACCGAGATCACCGGGGTGATCCAACCTCTGGTCCTGCCGACGGTCGGCAACGTCGTCCGCATCATCGCGGCCGTCCCGGAGACGATCAACCTGCTGACCAACGTCATCTCACACTACGGTCACTTCGTCTGGCCCGCGCTCGACGTCGTGGTGCCGGTCGCGCGCGTGATCGGCGCCGGCATGCGGAACTTCGGCGACATCCTCGGCATCGTCCCGGTCCTCATCAAGGCCTTCGACATCTCCTTCGATCAGAAGTCGTTGGGCCTGCGCATCCGGTACACACCGCCGACCACCCGCATCCCCGCCAAGAATCCAGAGCTGACATGCGCGAACATCAACCGCCTCGTCCCGGGCCAGTGCACCGTCACCGATCCCGACGGGATGCAGGTCGACGCCATCACGATGGCCCTGATGATGACCGGGGCCAAACCATGAGAATCGTGCCACGTATGCCGCGTCGGACCACCACACTCCGACTGATCGCGACGCTGATGGCGGGCTGGTTGGTCACGGGGTGTTCGGCCTACACCCACTTCACCCCGGAGGAACTGCCCACACCCCAGTCCGTGCGCACCGGCTGGATGATGAACGTGGAGGTCCCGACCGCCGTCAACCTGCCGCTGCGTTCGCGGGTCGTGGTCAACGGCATCGCGTCCGGTGTGGTGTCCGCTATCGAGCCCGCGACCGGTCACACGGTCGTCCGACTGCTGGTCGATGAGTCGCAGGCGATCTCGGCGCAGGCCACGTTGGAACTCAAGCAGGACACCCTTCTCGGTGACACCTACGTCTCGATCACCAACCCGCCCGACGCCATCAGCTCGGCTCTGCCCCCCGGGGGCACGCTCCCCCAGTCCCAGGTCCAGCGGCCGGTCCAGATCGAACAGCTGATGGCGAGCCTGTCGAACTTCCTCGGCAGCGGCGACCTCATGCAGCTGGGAAGTACCTTCACCACGGTCAACAACCAGTTCCCGCAGGACCCCGCCGAGGTCCGCAAGATCCAGGCCGTGCTGACCGACACCGTGAACACCTGGGCCGACAGCACACAGGACATCACCTCGATCCTGCGCAACGTCACGGCGCTCACCGAGCGGCTCAAGAGTATGAAGGGCACCCTGCAGTTCGCTCTGAGCCCCGAAGGTGCCGGCCAGTTCCGCGCCATGAGCGACACCACCTACCTGGTGGTCGTCCTGGCCCGGCTGTCGCGGGCACTCGGTCCCGCGATGCCACTGGTGCCGGTGCTCACGGGTCTGACACGACTGATCAACACAGTCGTCAAGCCCATCCTCATCCCGGGATGGCCCGGTTCCGACGTGTCCAATGCGGAACTGCTCGTCGACGTCCTCAACGACAAGCTGGTGCCGTATTTCAAGAACGCCCCGGGGCTGAACATCCGGTCCATGGCAATCGAGAACAACGTTTCCGACCGGGAGATCGCCGGCCAGCTCACCAACGTCTTCCGCATGTTGGGAATGACCCGATGAATCCACAGACCATCCGAGAACTGATCCTCAACATCGTTGCGTTCGTCGTCGTGCTGATCTTCGGCGGCGGCTATCTGGCGACACAGGCGTACGACTGGCGGCCGTTCGAGCAGCCGAAGACCGTCCAGATGAGCGTGGCGAACACCGGGCTCATCCTGTCCGGAACCGGCGTGTTCGCGAGCGGGGTACGCATCGGTGATGTCCGTGAGGTCCAACTCGCCCGGCAGGGGGCGACGCTGATCCTCGACTACGACAGCGACCAAGAGATTCCTGTCGACTCCACCGTCGAGATCGGTCTGCAGTCGGCTCTGGGCGAGCCGTACATCAATTTCACCTCGGGCACCTACGCCGGTCCGGCACTGCCCGACGGAGCGGTCATCTCGGCCGAGCAGATCGACGAACCCGAGTCGATCCCCGGGATCTTCGATGAAATCTCGACGATGTCGACCGCAATCGCCGCCGGCCCCATGGCTGGCGTGCTGAAGACGGTCTCGGAGGCACTCGACGGAACCGAGCCGTCGCTGGGCCGCATCAGTGACGGCACCCGGCTGGTAGCGGCCCTGTTGCTGTCGCGGTCCGAACAGCTGCGCAGCATGTTCTCCAACACCCAGATCTACACGGCAAATCTCGGGTGGATCGTCGATACCCTCCCACAGTTCTCCCGCGGACTCGATCAGGTGGTCACCGAATTCCAGGGCGCACTGCACGCGACCGCCCACCTGGTCAACAGCACCGATCTGCACGATTCGATCATGAACACGCTGCACCCGTTCTTCGAGCAATTCAACCCCTACCTGGAGAAGACGATTCCCCCGGTGATGGATGCCGTCGGCCCACTGATGCCGATCGTGACCGCACTCAACCAGACCCTGCCGCAGATCAACATGAGCGAACTGCTGGCACGTGCGCTGGAACTGTTCGGTGCCGGCGACGGCATGCGACTGGTGATCACCCAGCCGAACTGAGACATCGAGACATACCCGCGTAGCAGAAGGAGATCGGCTGTGGCCGAGAACAACACGTCCACCGAGGACAAGCACGACGACGCCGACGCCGATCGCATCGAGCCGGCGGACAGCGAGGCGTCCGAGACCACGACAGGCGACACCGTCGAGAACACCGGCACCGTAGAAAAGGCCGGCACCGAAGAGAAAGTCCACACCGACGGCCCCACCCCCGCCGGCCCGAAGCCGAGTGCCGAGCACGCGCCGGCACGTGCCGGTAAAGCCAAACGCCAGCTGTCCATCTCGCTCGGCACGCTCGGCATCTCACTGCTCATCGTGGCGCTCGTCGCCGCCCTCGGGACGTTCATCTACCGGGACGTGTCCGCACGCAACGACCTCGACGCCATGACGTCGGAGGCCGCGGATTCGGCGAAGGCCGAAGATGTCGCCGCTCGCTACGCCGTGGCCGCCGCCACCCTGGACTACCAGGATCTGACCCCCTGGATCGCAGCGATGAAGGACGGCGTGAGCCCGGAACTGCAGAGGAAATACGACGTCATCGGACAGGCCATGGAGCAGATCATCACACCACTGCGGATGCAGACCACGGCCGAACTGGTACTGGCCAAGACCCAGGAGGTCAACGGCGACATGTTCCGCGTCGACGCCGTCGTCGACGTCGACACCAAGAGCGTGCAAACCCCCGACGGCGGCAGTGCCGTCGCGGTGTACACCGTGACGCTGGACCGATCGCAGGACTGGCTGATCACCGAGGTCGGCGATCCGACCGGCGCGATCCCCGGCGGATTGGGTGAGGCAGCACCGGATTCGGGCGCACAGGATTCGGGCGCACAGGAATCGGCTCCCGCCCCGTCGCCGGCACCTGGGGGCTGAGCGATGACGATGAGCCGAGCCTCACGCAGCCCCGCCCTCGACGCCTTCTCCGCCAATTTCTCCGACAACGCGCTCGGCCCGGTGCGGACACTCGGCCGCACATTCCGGCTGTCGATCGTCGCGATGCTCCAGATGGCGCTCGACCTCGTCCGCGGTCAGCTCAAGGTCCGCGAGGCCGTGGTCATGGCCTGGTATCTGGTGAGTGTCACCGCGTTGCCGGCCTTCCTGATGGCCATCCCGTTCGGCGTGATCGTGACCATCCAGATCGGCAACATCATCAACCAGCTGGGTGCTCAGTCGCTATTGGGCGCCGCATCCGGATTCGCCGTCATCCAGCAGGCCGCACCGCTGGCCGCCGGGATTCTGCTCGGCGGGGCAGGTGCCTCGGCGATTGCCGCCGACCTCGGCGCGCGCACGGTCCGCGAGGAAATCGACGCCATGCGCACCATGGGTGTCGACCCCATCCAACGGCTGGTGGTACCCCGGGTGATCGCCGCCGCGGTGGTGGCACCGCTCCTGGCGATCTTCATCGTGGTGGTCGGTGTTCTCGCCGCCTTTTATCTCGCAGTCACCATGCAGGGTGTCGGGCCCGGCAGCTACTGGCAGTCGTTCGGCTCCTTCGCCTCACAGCGCGACATGCTGCTCGCGATGGTCAAGGCGTCCATCTTCGGGGTGATCATCGCGGTCATCGGTTGTCAGCGCGGGCTCGAGGCGAAGGGCGGGCCACGCGGCGTGGCCGACGGTGTCAACGCCACGGTGGTGGTCTCGACGGTGGCGATCATCGGAGTGAACTTCGTCATCACGTTGATCTACACGGTCTTCTTCCCGCTGCAGATCGGCTGAACCACCGGATGTTTGACCGTCCATGCCATCCGCGCACCTGCCATGCATCCGCGCTTGTCGAGACATGCGCGGATGCGTGGCAACCGCGCGGATGATGTGGCCGGCCTGGCACACTGTCTGCCATGTCCGCCTTCTTGATTCGTTCGGCGTTCACCGGGTTCGCCCTGTGGATCGCGACCCTGATCGTGCCGGGCCTGGACTTCGTCGGGGGTTCGACGGGTTGGCAACAGTTCGGCATCGTCGTGGTCGTGGCGTTGATCTTCGGTGTCGTCAACGCCTTCATCAAACCGATCGTGCAGATTCTGTCGATCCCGCTCTACATCCTGACGCTCGGCCTCATCCATGTGGTGATCAACGCATTCATGCTGGAGATCACCGCCTGGATCACCCGCAACACCACCCACTGGGGTCTCGAGGTCGACAGTTTCTTCTGGTCGGCGATCTTCGGGGCGATCGTGATCTCGATCGTCGGATGGATGCTCGGGCTGTTGATGAAGGAGTCGGTGTGAATCGGCCGCGCCCGGTGCGGGCCGCCGCGGCCGTCGTCGGGGTCGTCGCGCTGCTGTTCCTCACGGCGTGCGGCGATGGTGGTGGCAGCGGCGGCGACCCGCGGACGGTGACTGTCAACGGCAGCGGTGAGGTGACCGGTGTGCCCGACACATTGCGCGCCGACATCGGTGTCGAGGCAACCGGCCCCGACGTCTCGAGCGCGCTCAACGAGTCGAGTTCACAGGTCCGCAAGGTCACCGACGCTGTGGTCGAGGCCGGGGTCGAACGCAACGACATCCAGACCCAACAGGTGAATCTGTCTCCGCGCTACACCAACCCCGCGCCGGGCACCTCGGGCGAGATCACCGGCTATCAGGCGACCAACACCATCCGGGTCACCATTCGCGACATCGGAACGGCTTCGGATGTCCTCGCCGCGGCAGCCACCGCCGGCGGCGACAACACCCGAATCAGCAACGTCGCCTTCGCCATCGACGACGACTCGGAACTGATGAAACAGGCGCGCGAAGCGGCCTTCGACGATGCGCGCGCCCGTGCCGAGCAGTACGCGTCGCTGGCCGGCGACTCGCTGGGTAAAGTCCAGACGATCACCGAATCGACCAGCGGTCAGCAGCAACCGACCTCGGTGCAACGTGATTCGGCCGTGGCGGCTGCTCCGGTCCCGATCGAACCGGGCGAGCAGACCCTCACCTTCTCGGTGACGGTCACCTACGCGTTGAGCTGAGTTCGTCGGCGATCTCGTCGGCCCACTGCCGGATGGCGTCCCAGTCCCGCGCGTCCCGGTAGGCCTGCGGGGTGTTGCGGGCGACGGATTTCTCCATGAAGCCGCGCGGGTCGTCGGGGACCTTGCCCGCGAACACCATGTGTCCGCGCATCCCGGCCGCCTCGGCGAGTTCGAGGACTTTGTGCGGTTCGAGCCACCGCGAGTCGTCGTCGAGTTGTTCGGCGGCATGCTCACCGGTCGGTCCGGAACTGAAGATCCACAGCGGCATGGTGGCCAGAACGTCGTGGTTGTGGGCCAGGAAGTCGCGAGCGTGTTTGCGCCAACGACCCGTGTACACCGCACTGCCCAGGATCACTGCCTGATACCCCGCACAACCGGCCTGCGCCGCCTCGACGCAGTCGACGTCGAGGCCACGGGTGCGCAGTTCGGCGGCGATCGCCTCGGCGATCTCGGCGGTCGGGTGATGCTTGCTGGCATATGCCACGAGAACCTTCGACATGTGACCATCGTCACCCTGCAGCCCGACGACGACCAGAGCAGAAGGTCCCGACTGTCGCCGCACGACCGGCGCGGGTGGCCGTGCCGGCCTCGTGGCAGGCTGGTGCGCATGCGTGCAGTGATCCAACGGGTGAGTCGGGCGTCGGTGGCCGTCGATGACAAAACGGTCGGCGAGCTCGATCTCTCCGACGGCCGGCACGGCCTCGTCGCACTTGTCGGAGTCACCCACGACGACACATCCGCGCACGCCGCCACGCTGGCGGACAAGATCTGGCGGCTGCGCATCCTCGACGGAGACGACACACAGGCGTCGGCCGCCGACCTCGACGCACCGATCCTGGTGATCAGTCAGTTCACGCTGTATGCGAACACCGCGAAGGGCCGACGGCCGTCGTGGAACGGGGCCGCGCCGGGGTCGGTGGCCGAACCGCTCGTCGATGCGGTCGTCGACACGCTGCGCGAGCTGGGCGCGACGGTCGCCACCGGCCGCTTCGGTGCGCACATGGAGGTCTCCCTGGTCAACGACGGGCCGGTCACATTGATCGTCGACGTCTGATCAGGCCTCCGAGCATCGGTAGGCTGACCACGTGGGACGTATCACCACCCGTCGGCGGGTAACCAGGATTCGGCGTAACGCACCGCCATCGGCGCGCGCCGACGTGCTCGCCGTCGAGGAGCCGCTCGAGATCCGCGTCAACGGTCGCCCGTTGGTCGTCACCATGCGCACACCCGGCAATGACGTCGATCTGGCGTTCGGCTTTCTCGTGTCCGAAGGGGTGATCACCCGCGGCGATCAGGTCGAGGGCGCCCGCTATTGCGCCGGCGCCAACAACGATGGCGTCAACACCTACAACGTGCTCGATGTCGCACTGACCCCGGAAGTGCCGCCACCGGCACCGGAGCTGGCACGCAGCTTCACCACCACCAGTGCGTGTGGGGTGTGCGGCAAGGACAGCATCGACGCGGTGACCACCCGATCGGCTTTTCATCCCGGGTCCGACCCGCTGGTCGTCGACCCCGAGTTCCTGCTGGACCTTCCGACGCGGCTACGTGCAGGACAGTCGGTGTTCGACAAGACCGGTGGGCTGCACGCGGCGGCGCTCGTCGACGCCGCATCCGGCGACATCGTGGCACTCCGTGAGGATGTGGGGCGCCACAACGCGGTGGACAAGGTGATCGGTTGGGCGGCCGCCGCGCAACGACTTCCCTTGCGCGGGCACATTCTTCAGGTGTCCGGTCGCGCCAGCTTCGAGCTCGTGCAGAAGGCGGCGATGGCGGGGATACCGATGTTGTCGGCGGTATCGGCGCCGTCGTCGCTGGCCGCGGACCTGGCCGACGAACGCGGCATCACCCTTGTCGGGTTCTCCCGCGGCGAGTCGATGGTGCTCTACACGCGTGCCGATCGGGTGCAAACCCAGGCGGCGGTGACATCGTCGTCTTAAGCTGAGGTCGTGCAGACCCAGATCAACGGCACCACCATGCCCGTCCTCGAACTGACCCTCGATCCCGGCGAGCACATCATCGCCGAGGGCGGCGACGTCGCCTGGCTCACGCCCGGTTTCGACATGGAGACCTCCACGTCGTTCGGCTCCGGTGGCAAGGGCGGTTTCATGAGCGGTCTCAAGCGGATGCTCGGCGGCGGACAGTTGTTCCTGACGAAGTACACAGCGCCGTCGCGTGGCGGCTTCGTCGCATTCGCGGCCAGTATGCCCGGCCAGATCCGGCATCTGCAGATCGACGCGGCCGACGAGTTCATGGTGCAGAACGGCTCCTTCATGGTCAGCACCAACGACGTCGAGGTATCAGTGGGGCTGCAGCGCAAACTCGGAGTCGGTGTCTTCGGCGGCGCGGGCGTGATCTTCCAGAAGCTCTCCGGATCTGGCTCGGCCTGGGTCCAGCTGTCCGGCGAGATTGTCGAATACGACTTGGCTGCGGGCCAATCCATGCTCGTGCATCCCGGCCACCTGGCATTGTTCCGTGCCGAGATGCCGCTGGAGTTCGCGAAGGTCAAAGGCGTCAAGAACAAGTTCTTCGGCGACTCACTGTTCCTCGCCGAGATCCACGGACCGGGCCACATCTGGTTGCAGTCGATGACCCCGGACAAACTCGCCGCCGCCCTGGAGCCCTATCTGCCCAAGGAGAACTCGTCGTCGGTGCCGTCGGGCGCCAATTGAGTCCTGCATAGTCGAGATGGTCGCGACCCGTCCGTGGGTCGAAGAGCACGGGTCAATCGAACGCTCCTGCAGGTGCCACGCCCGTTCTGCGACAACCACGCACTCGATCACCCACCGAAACACCCATGTAGTAGCCCCAGGTGGCCTCCGACCCATCTCTGCGCAAGCCCGAGCGGGTCACCAGATGTTCACGCAGCTTCGACATGCCGCACGGATCGGAGCGAAGGTCGCTGGTCATCGACGGCGAGAAGCAGTCGAGAATACGCGCCTTACCGAATATCTATTCCTCGCGTCACACCAGCTCGTGGCCGTCGCGCAGGTCCGTCGATCTGTACCGCACGCCGGCTACCGCCGAGAATGCTCGTGCAAGGTCTCGAACAGAACGCCGAGGCCACCGTCAGGTCCGCCATCAACCACTCTTGCGTTTGCGAATGGCGACTGCGCCCACCTCGGCGCGCTTACGTTGACGCTGCGCTTTCAGTGCCAGACGTTTTTGCTTGGAACTGGTCTTCTTCTCCGCCATCGTTACCTCAATGCCGAAAGTGATCGCGGATAAAATCCGCTCCCTCGAGACCATAGCCGAGAATCCCACAAAGTCCAGGCGGGCCCAGGCGCAGTGGCGCAGGTATACGAAAATCGACATTCATTTCCTACCAGTGAATTTCCCGATCATCCCGCGCACGACGAGCGACTGGCTTTTTCTTTTTTTTGGGCTAGTGTCCATGGCACCCGCACCAGAAAAGGAGTGAGTGGCCGTGAAAGCGGTTGTGATGGAGTGTCGTATCCGAGTGTGTGCGTCGCGAGCTCGTCGCGATGCTTTCGTCGAGGCCGCAATCGAACAAGCCGCCGAGGCGTTTCCGCATCCGACCATGCGCTCGTGCGTGGTCGAGGAGAAGGCGTCTCGGATGCTCGCGCGGCAGTGGACTCAGGCCAATTCGAGCCGCGAAGAACCATGTCCGTCGACCTACGACATCTGCCTGGCCTTCGCTGACAGTTCTGGCAGACTCACCGCCGCGCGGTTGGAGAGCTTGTCACGCGACCTCCTGAGGACACTCGATTCGTCTACACACCAGTCGATGTCGGCCGAGGAGACCATTCCTTGGATTCTGACGCTGGTGTCGAGCACCGATCGGCGCGGACGGCGAGACATCGCCTTGCGCCATCCCGCCCTGGGACTGTCGACGTTGGCCCCCATGGTCGTCGGCTGAACGCGAATCTTCGAATTCATGATCCGTTGCAGTTATAGGAGAGACGTGACAATCGTGGAAACCATGTGGCCCGAGACTCGGCCCCGCGCTGAACTACATGACGAGGTCAATCGACTTTCGCAGGAGCGGATCACGGCGCATGCGGCGATGGTCGAACTACGCAGCGTGGGCGATCTCGAAAACAACGACGACTACCATCGCGCAGTACGCGTAGTCGAGATGCTCGACGCCCAACTCGTCCGCGTACGATCAATGCTCGCGTCCTCCAGCGACGGTTGGTCGATCCGGTCCGACGATCCGGGCCGCGCGCAAGAGGGATCAATCGTGACAGTGTCCTTCGATGACGACGTCGATGATGTCGCGCGTATTCATGTCGGCGATCCGACCCAAGAGCCGTTCGTCGGTGTCGAGACCTGCTCACCCGACTCCCCGCTGGGGCAGGCTGTTTTGGGATCTTCTGTGGGCGAGCGACATTCGTACCGCCTTCCCAACGGCACGGTCAGTACCATCACCATCCTGGAGTGTGTTCAACCAAGCTGAACGTGCGCGCCGTCCAAGGTTTCTGAATCACCCGGCGAGCGAGATCGCGCTCACTGTGATCACCGCGAGTTGCCAGCCGGCAACCGTGGTACTCGGGGCCCTCACCGAGGACGGCGCACGCCGCGATTCGCCCGAAACCACGTCGGAGCCTGGCGTGCACATGTTCTCACTCGGGGACCCGCGTAGGACCGATACACTGCCTGCCGGCGAGCAGGTGGTGATCGTCTGTCCGGTTCCCGCTGCGTCATCAACTCTCCTGCCGTCGAGCTGGCGGAAACGAATCACTATGTTCCGCCATCGATCTCGAATGGTGACCACTGCCGGCGATGTCGCGGCCGCGGCGGAATCGTGTCGACTGCTCGTCATGTCAGACGGACGGGGCCGCTCGAGGCGGGAGCGTCTCGAGTTCACCGAAGAGCTCGCCCGGGCGATCACGTATCACGCGGAGATCAATGGCGGCAGAGTGGAATCGATGTCCGCAATCATGATCGACGGCGCGTCGGTGTCGGTGGATCGTGGGCTGGATCTGCTGTCGAGATGGTGCCGTCGGCATGTCGAACAGATCACGAACGCAGCAGCCGCAGGAACTCCTGCGCGGCCGGATCAAACGGTCCACCGTCGCGCGCGATGAGTGCCACAGACCGGTTCGCGGACGTTGCGGTCTGCAACTCGACCGATCGCACAGCGGGTGACCGGACTGCGATCGCAGCTGGTATCACCGCGACGCCCAGACCAATGGTTCGTGGTAACTGGTGAGAACCTCGCACGGGTGATCAAGTGGTCTATCGTCGAGCGCGATGAAAGCCATGTCGAGGCCACCTCGGAGCAGGTTCTGCATGACAAGCACGAGGGGGGAGATGTCCTCGACGAACTCGATCTTTACCCCTGGATGAGGTCGGTGGTAGTCGGCGAGCACAGCCGGTAAGTCCACCGTCGTGAACGTCTGCGCATGCCCGACGGTCGACTGGTCGATCACACCCCGCACCGGCGCCCGGGTGCGTGACGATGGTCATGTCGTCTGGGATTCTGTCGACCGATAGGCTCGCGAGGAGCTGTCGCCTCACCACATCGCGTTGGAAGGCGACGACAGACAGATTTTGACAGGAGGTCGCGCAGACGTGACGAGACTCGACGGAAAGATCAGCGATCTCTACGACGAGGTCGTCGCCCGCAATCCGGGCGAGGCAGAGTTCCACCAGGCGGTGCACGAGGTCTTCGACAGCCTCGGGCTGGTGTTGGCACAGCATCCGCACTACGCAGATGCCGGCATCATCAAGCGGCTCTGCGAACCGGAACGTCAGATCATCTTCCGCGTTCCGTGGGTGGACGACGACGGGAGAGTCCAGATCAACCGCGGGTTTCGCGTGGAGTTCAATTCTGCGCTCGGACCATACAAGGGTGGCCTCCGCTTTCACCCCACTGTGTACCTGGGCGTCGTGAAGTTCCTCGGCTTCGAGCAGATCTTCAAGAACGCTCTGACCGGTCTGCCCATCGGCGGCGGCAAGGGGGGCGCCGATTTCGACCCCAAGGGGCGCTCGGACGGTGAGGTGATGCGTTTCTGCCAGTCCTTCATGACCGAGCTCTACCGGCACATCGGCGAGTACACCGATGTACCGGCCGGGGACACCGGCGTAGGCGGCCGAGAAATCGGATATCTCTTCGGTCAGTACAAGCGGATCACCAACCGCTATGAGTCGGGAGTGCTCACCGGCAAGGGGCTTGCATGGGGCGGCTCCCAGGTGCGTACCGAGGCGACGGGCTACGGCGTCGTCTACTTCGTCCAAGAGATGTTGGCCGCGTCGGGAGCGCAGTTCGATGGCCGACGGGTCGTGGTATCCGGCTCCGGCAACGTGGCACTTCATGCGATCGAGAAGGTGCAGCAGCTCGGTGGACACGTCGTGGCATGTTCGGACTCCAATGGCTATGTCATCGACGACAAAGGGATCGACCTCGCCGCGTTGAAGCAGGTGAAGGAAGTCGAGCGCGGACGCATCTCCGACTATGTGGAGCATCGCGGCGAGAGCGCCCGCTCGGTCACCTCCGGGTCCATCTGGGACGTGCCCGCTGACATCGCGATCCCCTGCGCCACCCAGAACGAACTCGATGCCGACGGCGCACAGGCGCTGATCGACAATGGTTGCCAGATCGTGGCCGAAGGCGCGAACATGCCGTGCACGCCCGATGCGATTCGCGCTTTCGCTCGCGCGGGCGTGCGGTTCGCCCCCGGAAAAGCCGCCAACGCGGGGGGCGTCGCCACGAGCGCACTCGAGATGCAGCAGAACGCTTCTCGCGATTCCTGGAGCTTCGAGCACACCGAGGATCGTCTCTCCGACATCATGAGCGCGATCCATCACACCTGTCTGGCCACCGCCGATGAGTACGGCGTTCCGGGCGACTACGTCCTGGGCGCCAACATTGCGTCTTTTACCCATGTGGCCGACGCGATGCTCTCGCTGGGTGTGATCTGAGACGATGACCGACGAGGATGCCCTATCGTCCATACGTCGATGGCACGACTCAGGTGGCGTCGTCGAGATTCTGTCGCTACGGCACGACGAAGCGGTCGTGTCACTGCGAACCTGTGACGCGGGCGAAGAGATGACTCGGCTACGCAGTACCGACCCCGCGGTCCTGCGATGGATCGACCAACATATCGGGGATGACTCTCGATCCGAATAGACGTTCTCGATGATCGCGGAGTACCCGTCGGCGATCGTGCGTGGATTGAGGTCGTTGGCCAGGGAGGTGACCACGGCGCCCCTGGCGACCAGGTGTCATCAACGATGGCAAGGTTCTCGACCTACGCAGGACAATCTGGGTTGCAGCCCATTCGCAGCGACGAGGCACCATCAGTCGCCGCCGCGCGAGGCCGCCAACCGCACCAGCTGACGCGGAGTCGCATCGGGAAGATACGCCCTGCTGATCGCCACGCCGATACGCGGAAGGTCGGCCTCGTCGCGATAGGCGAGGTACACCGCCTCATAGCGCGGATTGAACTTCTTCTTGAAGACATGTAGCGATCGAAAGCCGTAGAACGGTTCCATCGCCGCACCGAGACTGTCCAGCACCCGATCCATCCGCTCGGGCTCCGGCGCGTCCTCACTGTGCGCCAACGGTGCGCCGGACAGGGAAATGAACTGTGCCCCTTCGCCAGAGAAGATCACCGCAGATGACGCGATCAGATACTCGATGACCGGCCCGAAGCCGTCGGTCCGTCGACGCATGATGTCGAGGGTCCAGCCGCGGATCTCGCCACCGGTAGCGTAGACCGGCAGCCACGACAGCACGCCGTGCACACTGCCCTCGTCGTCGAGCGCCAGCGCCACCCGCACCTCGGGATCCATCGCCTCGTCGACGCTGCCGAGCGTGAAACCCATTTCCGGCAGCCCCTTGTCCCCCACCCATTCCTCGGAGATGGCCCGGACCTGCGACTTGATCGAGAACGGTTCGGCGGACAGATCCGTCACCCGGCATGAGATCGATTGCTTCTTGGCCTTGTTCAGCGCCGACCGCACGTGCTGCCACTTCTTGCCGGTGAACGCGAGGTCGGTCAGGTCGACGATCGTGTCCTCGGCGATCTGCACGCTGCGCCAGCCCAGTTCCTCTGCCGCACGGGCGGTGTCCGCACCGACCGAGAACCAGCAGGGCGTCTTCCCGCTCCGCTCCGCAAGATCGATGAAACCCTGCACGGTCGGCAGCAGCTCGTCGTCGTCACACACGGGATCGGCCAATGCCAGCAGGGTGCCCATGTGGCTCTGATACGCCACCACACCGGACCCGTTCGCGGAGAACAGGTAATCGTTTCCGGGCCAGGTGATCATCCACGACATGGTGCCGCCACCGTGCTCGCGCACCAGATCCTTGACGGCGGCGACCGGATCGTCGCCGGCAGGCCCGTCGTACTTGACCCGCCACGGCACCCGGAAGGCGAACCGCCCGGGGATCAGGATGGCCAACTCCACGGCCCACAGCAGTGACGTCCCCATGGTCACGGAGCCCTCGGAGTCGAAATCCCTCGTCACGGCGAGCAGCACCAGGACCACGACGGTGATGCTGACGGTGAGCGAACCCAGCACCACGGCCACCCACCACGCCCACCGACGGCCGCGCCGGAGCTGATCGGCGATGAGCACGTTGATGACGACGCCGATCAGGATGGACCACACGGAGTCGTCATCGGCGGCGTCGGTCGGCCCGAACGGTCCGTCGGTCGGGAACATCCACACGACCAGACTCGCGGCCGCGATGACCAGCACACCGATGCAGGCCAGCAGCCGAACCTCCCGTCGGGTGCGAGCGAAGAACCCGTGTTCGTCAGTGCTGAACCATTTCTCACCGATCCACAGCATCACCACGACCGCCACCACATACTGCGTGGTCGCCAACGTCCCTTCGAAGAGAAACGTGATGGCGACCGCCGCGGCCAGCAGCGCTCGCAGCCGAAGTCGCCACGGCGAGCGCAAGGTCGCCGTCGCGACCGCGACGGCGCAGATCACCATCGTCATGGCGCCGGTGGTCCGTGTGTCGGCCAGTTGCTCGGCCCATCCCCAGGACAGCCCACCACGGGTCAACAGCCACAACGCAATCGCGCAGATCAGCTCGGCCAGCACGAAACCACCGATGGCGACCATCGACACCTGAACGGTCCCCAAACGCCATTCCGCCCAACCGATCCCGACAGCCACCGCGATCAGCGCGACCACGTATGTGCCGGGGCTCGTCTCCACCACGCCGGACGACAGCAGCGTCCACCACCGGAGATCGCCGAGCGACGGCAGACCGAATGCCACATCGGAGTACCAACTCTTCTCCGGCGCCCGCCCCCACAACGATCCGGTGATGACACCGACGATGAGGATCAGCGACCACAGACCGATGGTGAATGGGACGCGGCCGACAATTCGCCGGGCATCGGACATCCTTGCGCGGACACCACCGGCGATGTCTGCGTTTGCCGCGGTTTCCTCGGTCGTGACCATCGCCCACCGTCCGGTCCAGGTTTCGTCTGGAGGTCAGCCTAGCAACGCATCACCAGGTTCACCTGCGTTCCGGCGCAGGTGAGCGATCAGTTCGGCCGTGTGGTGAGGATCCGCGGACCGTCGCCGGTCACCACGACGGTGTGCTCCCAGTGCGCTGCGCGCGACCCGTCGTCGGTGACGACGGTCCAGTCGTCGTCGAGGACCGATGTCTCGGTGGTACCCAACGTGAGCATCGGCTCGATGGCCAGCGTCGAACCGATCACCAACCGCGGACCGCGGTTGGGTTTGCCCTCATTGGCGAGGAACGGCTCCATGTGCATCTCTCTGCCGATCCCGTGACCGCCGTACCCGGCGACGATGCCGAAGGAACGCCCGAACTTCTGTTCGGCGGCACGGGTACCGAGTTCGATGGCATGCGAGATGTCGGTGAGCCGGGCGCCGTCGACCATGGCGGCGATACCGGCCTCCATCGACAGACGCGTGGCCTCGGACAGTTCCGCATCCGCGGTGGAGAGCTCCCCCACCCCGAACGTCCATGCCGAGTCACCATGCCAACCATCGAGAATGGCGCCGCAGTCGATGGACACCAGGTCGCCTTCGGCGAGGACCACATCCGTCGACGGGATGCCGTGGACCACTACCTCGTTGACCGAGCTGCAGATCGATCCGGGAAAGCCGTGGTAGCCCTTGAAGGACGGGATCGCCCCGGCATCCCGGATCACCGACTCGGCGACCTCGTCGAGATCCAGGGTGGTGGCCCCGACCGTCGCGGCCGCGCGCACCGCAACGAGGGCGGCGCCGACGACCGCGCCGGCCGCCGCCATGGCGTCGACCTCACCGGGCGTCCGGAACGGCACAGGTTTGGGTTTACGAAAAGCCATGAGCAGATGGGCTACGGTGCCGTGGTGCCGATCAGGACACGCCCGCACCCAGCGCGCTGAGCACACGCTGGTGGACGTCCTGCACGTCGCCGACGGCGTCGATGGTCTTGACCTCGTCGCCGTAGTACTCGAGCAACGGTGCGGTCTCCTTGGTGTAGACCGCCATCCGGTTGCGGATCACCTCTTCGGTGTCGTCGGCGCGGCCACGGGCCATCATCCGCTCCACCACGACGTCGGTGTCGACGACGAACGACAGCACGGCATCGAGGCCGGTGTCGAGCTTGGCGAGAATGTCTTTGAGTGCGTCGGCCTGCTCGGTCGAGCGCGGGAACCCGTCGAGAATGAATCCCTTGGCAGCATCGGGCTCGGCCACCCGGGCACGAACCATGTCGACCGTGATCTCCGAGGGCACCAGGTCACCGGCATCGAGATAACGCTTGGCCTCGATGCCGACCGCGGTTCCCTGGGAGATGTTGGCACGGAACAGGTCACCGGTGGAGATGTGCGGGATGCCGATCGCCTCGGACAGCAGTTCCGCCTGGGTACCCTTGCCGGCGCCGGGGGGGCCGAGAATGACGAGTCTCACTTGAGGAATCCTTCGTACTTACGTTGCATCAATTGACTGTTGACTTGCTTCATCGTGTCCAGACCCACACCGACCATGATCAACACGGCCGTGCCCCCAAATGGCAAGTTCTGCACACCACCGCTGTTACCGATCTCGAGGAACAGGTTGGGCAGTACGGCGATGATACCCAGGTAAATCGACCCCGGCAGTGTGATGCGGCTCAACACATAGCCCAGGTAGTCGGCGGTCGGCTGGCCCGGACGGATTCCCGGGATGAAGCCGCCGTACTTCTTCATGTCCTCGGCGCGCTCCTCCGGATTGAAGGTGACGGCGACGTAGAAGTAGGTGAAGAAGATGATCATCAGGAAGTACACGACGATGTAGACCCAGCTCCCCGGGTCGGTGAGGTACTCGCTGATGTAGCGCTGCCAGGTGGACTGTTCGCCCGCCGGATCCTGGGTCAGCTGCAAGATGAGCTGCGGAAGATACAGCAGTGATGAGGCGAAGATCACTGGGATGACGCCGGCCTGGTTGACCTTCAGCGGCAGATACGTCGACGATCCGCCGTACATCTTGCGGCCCACCATGCGTTTGGCGTACTGCACCGGGATGCGGCGCTGGCCCTGCTCGATGAACACCACGCCGGCGACGATGAGCAGCGCCGCAACGCAGACCAGGCCGAACACCAGTCCCCCACGGGTGTCCAGGATGTTTTTACCCTCGGCCGGGATTCGGGCGGCGATACCGGCGAAGATCAACAGCGACATGCCGTTGCCGACACCGCGCTCGGTGATGAGCTCGCCGAACCACATGACCACACAGGCGCCGGCAGTCATCACCAGCACGATGATGGCCAGACCGAAGATCGACTGGTCGTTGATGATCTGGTCGCCGACTGAACAGTCGGCCAGTAGCTGTCCGCGATCGGCGAGTGCGACGATGCCGGTGGACTGCAGCAGGGCCAGCGCCACCGTGAGGTAGCGGGTGTACTGCGTCATCTTGGCCTGGCCGGACTGACCTTCCTTGCGCAGCTGCTCGAAGCGTGGGATCACCACCGTCAGCAGCTGCACGATGATGCTGGCGGTGATGTAGGGCATGATGCCGATCGCGAACACGGACAGCTGCAGCAGCGCGCCGCCCGAGAACAGGCTGATCAGCGAGTAGATGTTGGCCGAGTCGCCCTGCGACACCTCATCGAGGCACGCTCGTACGGCCTGATAATCGACGCCGGGCGATGGGATGGTCGCTCCCAACCGGTACAGCACGATGATGCCGATGACGAAGAGGATCTTCTTCCTCAGATCGGGCGTCCTAAAGGCCGCGACGAGGGGGGAAAGCACTAACTCCTCCTAGGAACGACCACGCGACGAGGACTCGCATCCCCCACGTGCTCGGCAATCGACGTTGATCGAAGCGTCAAGACAACGCTTGAACTCTAACAGTCACGTCATCGGCGCTCGTCAGCGCGACGGCCCGGTGTCCGGCTTGTCCGACGTGACACGACGGACGGCTGCACGGAAGTCCGTGAAGCCGTCCGTCGGTCAGCGGTGACGACTCAGAGTTCGGTCGCGCTGCCGCCGGCAGCCGCGATCTTCTCCTTGGCCGAAGCCGTGAACTTGTTGGCGGTGACGTCGACCTTCACGCCGAGGTCCCCGTCGCCGAGCACCTTGACGAGCTGGTTCTTACGAACCGCACCGGCGGCGACGAGCTCGTCGACACCGATGGAGCCGCCCTGCGGGAACAGCCGTGCGATATCGCCCACGTTGACGACCTGGTACTCGACCCGGTTGTTGTTCTTGAAGCCCTTGAGCTTCGGCAACCGCATGTGGATCGGCATCTGGCCACCCTCGAAGGCGGCGGGCACGTTCTTACGCGCCTTGGTTCCCTTGGTGCCGCGGCCTGCGGTCTTACCCTTGGACCCCTCACCGCGACCCACACGGGTCTTCTCGGTCTTCGCGCCCGGAGCGGGGCGAAGGTGATGGAGCTTGATTGTCATTACTTGACCTCTTCGACTGTCACGAGGTGCCGAACCACGTTGATGAGGCCGCGGTTGATCGGGGTGTCCTCGCGGGTGACCGACTTGCGGATGCCCTTCAGTCCGAGGGTCCGCAGGCTGTCACGCTGGTTCTGTTTGGTACCGATGGTGCCCTTGATCTGGGTGATCTTCAGCTCTGCCATCACTCTCACGCTCCCTGGCCCGCGCGCGCCCGCAGCATGCCCGCGGGTGCGACATCTTCGATCGGCAGACCACGACGTGCGGCGACCTCCTCCGGCCGCTGCAACATCTTCAGCGCGGCAACGGTGGCGTGGACCACGTTGATCGCGTTGTCGCTGCCGAGGCTCTTGGCGAGCACGTCGTGCACGCCCGCGCACTCCAGCACGGCACGCACCGCGCCACCGGCGATCACACCGGTACCGGGGCTGGCCGGACGGAGCATCACGACACCGGCGGCGGCCTCACCCTGCACCGGGTGGGTCACCGTGCCGCCGATCAGCGGCACGCGGAAGAAGTTCTTGCGAGCCTCTTCGACGCCCTTCTGGATCGCGGCCGGGACTTCCTTGGCCTTGCCGTAGCCGACACCGACCATGCCCTGGCCGTCGCCGACCACCACGAGTGCGGTGAAGGAGAAGCGACGGCCACCCTTCACCACCTTCGAGACACGGTTGATGGCGACCACGCGCTCGAGCTGGTTGCGATCCTCGCGATCACGGCCGCCGCGGTCGTCGCGACGACCACGGCCGCGACGCTCGCCGCGCTGGTCGTTGTTGCCGCCGGTGGCGGCGTTGTTGTCGTTTCCGGCGGGTCCGTTTCCGCCGTCACGCTGACGTCCGGGCATCAGAGGTTCCCTCCGGTCATGGTGGTGTAGCTGGTGTAGATGGTCATCAGAAGGTCAGCCCTCCCTCGCGGGCGGCGTCGGCGAGTGCGGCGATCCGGCCGTGGTACTCCTTGCCACCACGGTCGAACACGACGGTCTCGACGCCAGCTGCCTTGGCACGGGCGGCGATCAGTTCGCCGACCTTGCGGGCCTGCGCGGACTTGTCGCCACCGGCGGCGCGAACGTCGGCCTCGATGGACGACGCCGCGGCCAGGGTCTTGCCGGCCAGGTCGTCGATCAACTGCACGTGGATGTGGCGCGAGCTGCGCTTGACCGACAGACGCGGACGCTCGGGGGTGCCGCTGACCTTCTTGCGCAGACGGAAGTGCCGGTTGGCGGTCGCGGTGCGACGACGCGTCGACACGTCCTTGCCCAGGGGCTTGCGAACAGTTTTGGTTGCTGTATCACTCATGGCTTACTTACCCGTCTTTCCGACCTTGCGACGGATCTGCTCACCCTCGTAGCGAATGCCCTTGCCCTTGTAGGGGTCCGGACGACGCAGGCGGCGGATGTTCGCCGAGATCTGGCCGACTTGCTGCTTGTCGATACCCGAGATCGAGAACTTCGTGGGTGATTCCACGGCGAAGGAGATGCCTTCGGGCGCCTCGATCGGAACGGGATGGCTGTAGCCCAGGGCGAACTCGAGGTCACTGCCCTTGGCCTGCACGCGGTAGCCGACACCGAAGATCTCCATCTTCGTGGTGTAGCCCTGCGTGACGCCGACGACGAGGTTGTTCACCAGCGTGCGGCTCAGGCCGTGCAGGGAACGGTTGCGACGCTCGTCGTTCGGCCGGGTGACAACGATCGTGTTGTCTTCCTTGGCGACGGTGATCGGCTCCGACAGAGTGACGCTCAGCTCACCCTTGGGGCCCTTCACCCGCACGTCCTGCCCGTCGATGGTGACGTCGACGCCGGCAGGGATCTCGATGGGGCTCTTTCCAATACGCGACATGTGAGGACTCCCCTACCAGACGTAGGCGAGGACTTCGCCGCCCACGCCCTGGTTCGCTGCCTGGCGGTCGGTGAGCAGGCCCGACGACGTGGAGATGATGGCCACGCCGAGGCCGCCCAGCACCTTGGGCAGGTTGGTGGACTTTGCATACACCCGCAGGCCCGGCTTGGACACGCGACGCAGACCGGCGATGCTGCGCTCACGGCTGGGGCCGTACTTCAGGGTGACGACGAGGTTCTTGCCGATCTCCGCATCTTCGGTGCGGTACTCGGTGATGTAGCCCTCGCGCTTGAGGATCTCGGCGATGTTCACCTTGATCTTCGACGACGGCAGGGTCACCTCGTCGTGGAACGCCGAGTTGGCGTTACGCAGACGTGTCAAGAAGTCTGCGATCGGGTCAGTCATGGTCATGGTTGACCGTCAACCTTTCTCGTAGCGGTTCCCATACAGCGCCGGACACGGGAAAATGATCCCTGACCTGCGGTGGGCCTTCCACGAAGTGGATAGTTGTGCATAAGGTTCTTGCCGCCGATGCCCCTGGCTTTTCACCAGCACCGGCGACTGTTCAGTTGTGGTGAGCAGCCCGCCACGGGCAGGCAACCGTTCAAGTGTAGAGAATTGGCTGGCCAGACCCAAATCGTTGCGGGAGGTTCCTCACGGAGCGGGCGTCGCGGGCTCGGGTCACCGGGTTTCGATACGCGCCGGCTCGCAAGCTCGCGCGGCGCTACTCAACCAGCAGGTGGGGTACTCCACCGGCGCGCGGCCCCCACCGGTGATCGAGTAGCCCGCGAGCCCCCCGGGCGAGCGAGCGTATCGAGATCACCGCGGCCCGACTTCGAAGTCGTACCGCGACGTCGGCACGACATCCAGATTCTGGTGCGCGCCGAACCGCGCAACACTCTCCAGCATTCGCGTCATGCGACGTTCGAGCTCTTGCTGATCTCCCCCGCTGCCATAGAACGCGTGGACGTCGGACACCGCGTCCATTGCGAACAGCTCCTCGACGATGGCGTCGACGACCGGGGCGTCCCGGGTGAGCGCCCGTTCGACGATGTTCTGGACATAGCCGAAGGTCGCCTGGGTCTCGATCGCCACGCGGGTGTGATCGTCGAGCCAGATGCGCAGCCAGTCGGCACGCGGCAGGTCGACCGGTCGCCGCAGGAAGGCGACGTTGGCCAGCGCGTCGATCCGGGAGCCGTCGGCCGGCAGCGCGGGGTGCAGCGGGGTGCGTTCATCGACCTGCCAGGCGGCCATTGCGCCCACCCGTACATCGAGCAGGTCGAGAACGTCGGTCGGATCGTCGGCCCAGATGCTCACCACCGCATCGATCGGTGGGTCGAATTCGCTGATCCGCATCGCCCCGGCCACCGCGGCGTCGCTGATGTTCACCTGGAGCCGCTGTGCGCCGGCCGCGGCACAGGCATCCCGAAATCCGCCGGACAGCAGGGCCGATGTCGGGTCGTCGTCCCAGATCGCCGCAATCGTCTTCGCCGCCATGTTGGCGACGTTAGCCGGTCGGTGTCGGACCGGCCGGAGGCGGATGATCGTCGCGCGGGTGGACTCGGATCGCGCGGGTCGGCTCGGGTCGCGCGAGCGGTCGACGAGCCGCGCCTTCGGAGCGGACCTGCGTGTTGCGAGACGACCTGCGTGGCCGACCGGATGCGGTTCGGCAGATTCGGGGCGGGCACGCTTCCGACAATTCGGGCACCATCGATGTCATGGACCGCCGACAGTTCTTGACCGCCGGAGCGCTGGCGGGCGTGGCCGGCTTCGTCGCTTCCTGCGCCGACGTCGAGCCCATCACGTCGCCGTCGTCCGACTCCGACCTCACGTCCGATGCACCACCCACGACCGACGCCGCGTCGCCCACGGTGACCGCGACGGTCGCCGAGGGCCTCAATGTGCCGTGGGCCATCACCTTCCTGCGTGACGGTTCGGCCCTGGTGACCCAGCGAGACGACGCCACGATCGTGCGGATCTCCCCCGACGGGGACGTCCGCACGGTCGGGGACATCTCCGACGCCGCACCCCGCGGCGAGGGAGGCCTGCAAGGCATCGCGCTCGGCACCGACGAGGACACGGTGTTCGTGTACTACACCACCGAACGTGACAACCGGTTGGTGCGGATGGAGTTCGACGGCGAACGGGTCTGGAACCCGAGGCCGCTGATCACCGGCCTCGACACCGCGTTCAACCATCACGGCGGCGCCGTCGTTCGTGGGCCCGAGGGCTTCCTCTATGTCGCGGTCGGCGACGCGACCCAGCCCGAGGTCGCCCAGGATGTCAACGCGTTGAACGGCAAGATCCTGCGCGTCGACGACGACGGCCGTCCGGCTCCGAATAACCCCTTCGGCAACGAGGTGTGGTCGATGGGACATCGCAACAACGAGGGCCTGGCGTTCGACGGCGCCGGGCGGTTGTGGGCCAGCGAATTCGGTCAGGACCGACGCGATGAACTCAACCTCATCGAACGCGGCGGCAATTACGGGTGGCCGCAGTTCGAGGGCGAATCCGACGATCCCCGCTTCATCGCACCGATGACCACCTGGTCCACCGACCAGGCCTCGCCGGCGGGTCTCGCGATCATCGGCGGCCAGGCGTACATGGCGGCGTTGCGTGGGCGCCGGCTGTGGCAGATACCGCTCGGGGCTGGCACCGATGTCGGCGAACCGCAGGCACTGTTCGACGACACATACGGCCGGTTGCGGGCCGTGGCCGCGGCCCCGGACGGATCGCTGTGGGTCAGCACGAGCAACACCGACGGGCGTGGAGCGTCCGCACCCGGCGATGACCGCATCCTGCGCGTCACGGTGTGCGTCGACCGGCCAGGCGTCCTGCCTTCGGCGATTTCGACGAGAAGGGTCGCTCCCGACCGGAGACGGTGCGAAAGTTGACGGTATGGATGCCACCCGCCTGCCCGAACTCGTCGACCGACTGCTCACCACCGCGCATTCCGCCAGCAGCGGCCGGGCTGCCCAGACCCTCTACGGCAGTGCCGATCATCGCCTGCGCCAGACGGTCATCGCCCTTGTTGCCGGGAACCGGATGGCCGATCACGAGAGTCCGGGAGAGGCGAGTCTGCAGATCTTGCGCGGACACGTCACGCTGAGCACCGCGACCGAGAAATGGGAGGGCATCGACGGCGATCTGTTGGCCATCCCAGACGAACGCCACGGCTTGGTGGCACAACAGGATTCGGCCGTCCTACTCACAGTGGCGACCAGCTGACATCCACCTCGGGCACACCAGACGCCGAACCTCACCGACCACGTGCGCGGTTGTGAGCAACAGCGGTTCATCAACTGATTTCCCGCATTTCACCAATCGACGGGCATGAGCTCGTATGGTTACGGCTTATGGGCCGGTCAGCGGGGGTTGACGGTGAAGCGGCGAAGGCTCTGCTGGACATCGGCAGATTCTTCACCCGGTGGGACGAGTCTGACGACGGTCGCGCGGTGTTCCGTCGCGGCGGTCGCGACGGTGACGTGTTCTACCGCGACCGCTGGAGCCACGACAAGGTGGTGCGTTCCACCCACGGGGTCAATTGCACCGGATCGTGTTCGTGGAAGGTCTACGTCAAAGACGGCATCATCACCTGGGAAACCCAGGAAACCGACTACCCGTCCGTAGGTCCCGACCGTCCCGAGTACGAACCCCGCGGATGCCCGCGAGGGGCGGCTTTCTCCTGGTACACCTACTCACCCACCCGCGTCCGCTACCCTTATGCCCGCGGAGTTCTCGTGGAGATGTTCCGGGAAGCCAAGGCACGCCTGGGTGATCCGGTACTCGCCTGGGCCGATGTCGTCGACGATCCGTTGCGCCGCCGCTCCTATCAACGCGCTCGCGGCAAGGGTGGACTAATCCGGGTCTCGTGGGACGAGGCGATCGAGATCGCGGCCGCCGCCCACGTCCACACCATCAAGACCCATGGACCAGACCGGTGTACCGGCTTCTCCCCCATTCCAGCGATGTCGATGGTGTCGCACTGCGTCGGAACCCGGTTCATCCAGTTGATCGGCGGCGTGATGACGTCGTTCTACGATTGGTATGCCGATCTGCCGGTCGCCAGCCCACAGGTGTTCGGCGACCAGACCGACGTTCCCGAATCGGGCGACTGGTGGGATGCGACCTACCTGCTGATGTGGGGTTCCAACGTCCCCGTCACCCGCACCCCGGACGCCCATTGGATGGCCGAGGTCCGCTACCGCGGCACCAAGGTCGTCACCGTGAGTCCCGATTACGCCGACAACACGAAGTTCGCCGACGAATGGCTGCCCGCGCAGGCCGGCACGGACGCGGCGCTGGCGATGGCAATGGGACATGTAATTCTGACCGAGTATTTCGTACGGCGCCGCACACCGTTTTTCGATGATTACGTACGCACCTACACCGACCTGCCGTTCCTGATCCACCTCGACGAGCACGACGACGGATCGTATGTGCCCGGAAAGTTCGTCACCGCCGACGAACTCGACCTCGCCGCGTCTCCCGACGAAGACGTGTGGAAGACCGTACTGTTGGACGAGAACACCGGGCAACCCGTGGTCCCCAACGGTTCCATGGGTTTTCGCTACGCCGATTCCGGCATGGGCAACTGGAACCTCGATCTCGGCGGTGTCCGCCCCGCATTGAGTCTGCACGGCGCATCCGCCGAACCCGTGATGGTGGGCTTCCCGGCGTTCGACTCGCCCGACGGCAGCGGGACGGTGCTACGTCGCGGCGTGCCCACCCGCCGTGTCGGTGGGCACCTGGTCACCACCGTGTTCGACCTGATGTTGGCCCAGTACGGCGTTGCCCGTGACGGGCTGCCCGGCGACTGGCCGAGCGGTTACGACGACACCACCATCCCCTACACCCCGGCCTGGCAGGCCGAGATCACCAGTGTGCCGGCCGAGTCGGCGATCCGGATCGCCCGCGAATTCGCCACCAACGCCGACGAATCCGACGGTCGGTCGATGATCATCATGGGTGCCGGGATCTGCCAGTGGTTTCACGGCGACGCCACCTACCGGGCGATCCTGTCGTTGCTGATCCTCACTGGGTGTATGGGCCGCAACGGCGGCGGCTGGGCCCACTACGTGGGTCAGGAGAAGTGCCGACCGATCACCGGGTGGATCTCGCTGGCGAACGCGCTGGACTGGACCCGACCACCACGCACCATGACCGGAACCTCGTTCTGGTACATGCATACCGACCAATGGCGCAACGACGGCTACTCCACCGCTTCGCTGGCCTCTCCCCTGGCACGTGGGGTTCTTGGCGACCAACACACCGCCGATGCGATCGCCCAGTCCGCACGCCTGGGCTGGATGCCGTTCTACCCGCAGTTCTCGGCCAACCCGCTCGAGGTGGCCGAGGCCGCCGACGCAGCCGTCGCGGCGGGCGACGCCGACGACGTGGGCAGCTACGTCACCCAAGAGCTGACGTCGGGCGCTCTCACACCGTCGATCGCCGATGTGGACGCCCCCGAGAACTGGCCCCGCACATTGGTTCTGTGGCGCTCGAATCTGATGGGATCATCGGCGAAGGGCAACGAGTACTTCCTGCGTCACCTGCTGGGCACACACCACAACGTCCTGGGTACCGAGAACCCCAACACCCCACGACCGCGCGACGTCGCCTGGCACGACGACGCACCCGAGGGCAAGCTCGACCTGTTGGTCTCAGCGGATTTCCGGATGACGTCGACGACGTTGCTCTCCGACGTGGTGTTCCCGGCCGCGACGTGGTACGAGAAACACGATCTGTCCTCGACGGATATGCATCCGTTCGTGCACGCTTTCACCCCGGCGATCGATCCGCCGTGGGAGGCCAAGACCGACTTCGAGATGTTCCATCTGCTCGCGCGAAAACTTTCCGACCTCGCTCGCATACACCTCGGCGTGCGCAGCGACCTGGTGAGCGTGCCGTTGCAACACGACACACCCGGCGAGACGGCGCAACCCCATGGCCGGGTTCGGGATTGGGTGCGCAGTGATGCGCCTGCCCAACCGGGGCACAACACGCCGGTTTTCAGCGTGGTCGAACGCGACTACACCGCCATCGCCGACAAGTTGGCCACCATCGGGCCCCTGGCCGACTCGACGGGCTTCACGGTCAAGAACATCACCTACGACCTCGCCGCACAGACCGCCAGACTGGCCGAGGCCAACGGGGTCATGCTCGGCGGTGCCGGCGACTCCCGACCCGCGATCGACACCGACGCCAAACTCGCCGAGGCCATCCTCACCCTGTCGGGCACCACCAACGGCGAACTGGCCGTCAACGGCTTTGGCAAGCTCCAACAGCGCGTCGGGATGCCACTCGACGATCTTGCACGCGGGTCCGAGGAGAAGCGAATCCGGTTCGCCGACACCCAGCAGGCGCCGGTGCCGGTGATCACCTCGCCGGAATGGTCCGGATCGGAGACCGGTGGCCGACGCTATGCCCCGTTCACCGTGAACATCGAACGGCTCAAACCGTTCCACACCCTCACCGGGCGCATGCACTTCTACCTCGATCACGACTGGATGATCGACATCGGCGAGTCGCTGCCCATCTACCGCCCACCGCTGGACATGCACCTGCTGTTCGGCGAACCCAAGCTGGGTCCCGATGGCGGCCGGCAGATCACGGTGCGCTACCTCACGCCACATTCCAAGTGGTCCATCCACTCCGAGTACCAGGACAACCTGTTCATGCTGTCGCTGTCCCGCGGCGGACCGACCGCATGGCTCAGCCCGCAGGACGCCGCAGCCATCGACGTCTGCGACAACGACTGGATCGAATGCGTCAACGCCAACGGCGTGGTGGTCTGCCGGGCCATTGTCAGCCACCGCATGCCTGCAGGTGTCTGCTATGTCCACCACGCCCAGGAACGCACCATCGACGTCCCGAAGTCGGAGGCCACCGGCCGCCGCGGCGGCATTCACAATTCGACCACCCGCCTGCTGGTGAAGCCGTCCCACCTGATCGGCGGCTACGCGCAGTTGTCGTATGCCTTCAACTATCTCGGCCCCACCGGCAATCAGCGCGACATGGTCGCCACGATCCGCAAACGCAACCAGGAGGTGACGTACTGATGCGCGTGATGGCCCAGATGGGCATGGTGATGAACCTGGACAAATGCATTGGCTGCCATACCTGCTCGGTCACGTGTAAGCAGGCCTGGACCAACCGGGCCGGCACCGAGTACGTCTGGTTCAACAACGTCGAAACCCGGCCGGGACAGGGTTATCCGCGGCGCTACGAGGACCAGGACCAGTGGCGCGGCGGATGGAAGCTGAACAAGCGGGGCCGCCTGCGGCTCCGCACGGGTGGAAGGTTGCAGAAGCTCCTCACGCTGTTCGCCAGCCCGGTGCAGCCCACCCTGGACGACTATTACGAGCCGTGGACCTACGACTATCAGACCCTCGTCGACGCCCCGCTCGGCGACGATTTCCCGGTCGCGCGCCCGAAGTCGCTGATCACCGGCGAGGACACCAAGGTGACGTGGTCGGCCAATTGGGACGACAACCTCGGTGGCGCACCGGAAATGGGTCGACTCGACCCGATCGTGGCCAAGCTGCGCCGCGAATCCGAAGACGCGATCAAGTTGAGCTTCGAACAGACCTTCATGTTCTACCTGCCGCGGATCTGCGAGCACTGCCTCAACCCGTCGTGTATGGCGTCGTGTCCGTCGGGCGCGATCTACAAACGGTCCGAGGATGGCATCGTTCTCGTCGACCAGGACCGATGCCGCGGCTGGCGACAGTGCATCACTGGTTGCCCCTACAAGAAGATCTATTTCAACCACAAGTCCGGCAAGGCCGAGAAGTGCACCTTCTGCTATCCGCGGGTCGAGGTGGGGCTACCCACCGTGTGCTCAGAGACGTGCGTCGGGCGGTTGCGTTACCTGGGCCTGTTTCTCTACGACGCTGACGCCGTCACCGACGCGGCATCGACCTCCGACGAACAGGACCTTTACCAGGCCCAGCTGGACCTCTTGCTCGACCCGGAAGATCCCGAGGTCATCACAGCAGCACGTGTACAGGGCATCCCGGACGACTGGCTCGACGCCGCCCGTCGGTCACCGGTGTACGCACTGGCCAAGAAGTACCGCGTCGCATTGCCCCTACATCCGGAATACCGCACCATGCCGATGGTCTGGTACGTTCCGCCGCTGTCGCCGATCGTCGATCTGCTCACCGATCAGGGCCACGACGGCGAGAGTCACCGCAACCTGTTCGGGGCCATCGACGCCTTGCGCATCCCGGTGGACTATCTCGCCGAATTGTTCACCGCCGGCGACAGTTCGGTGATCGAGAACGTGCTGCGCCGCCTGGCTGCGATGCGGGCGTACATGCGTAATGTGACGCTGGGCCGCGAGCTCGACGCGTCGATTCCGGCCGCAGTCGGCATGACCGAAGAAGAGATGTACCGCATGTACCGGCTGATGGCGATCGCCAAATACGACGAACGCTACGTCATCCCGACCGCGCACCTCGAACAGGCGCACGACCTCGAAGAGATGGGCTGCTCCCTCGACTACGACGACGGGCCCGGCATGTTCGACTCGTCGGCGTTCGGGGAGGCCAGCGGGCGCCCGGCACCGGTGTCGGTGGAGACGTTCCATGCCCTGCGGCAACGTCAGACCACCGACACCGCTGCGGGCTCCGACTCGTTGGCCGGCCGCACCAACCTGCTCAACTGGGACGGCAACGGAGCCCCCGACGGCCTGTTCCCGCGACGATCGGAACGCACATGAGGTGGCGCCGGTCGCGGACCGCCGACCCCGCCGTCATCGCCCAGGCGGCCTCGGTGTGCCTGAGCTATCCCGATGACGACACGCTGGCGCTGGTCCCACTTCTCGACGCCGCACTCGCCGAACAACCCGCCACCGACCAGTCAGTCGCCCCGCTTCGCTCGTTCGTCACCCACCTTCGCGACACCGATCCAATGACGCTGCGGCAGCACTACATCGAGATCTTCGACCTCTCTCGTCGACACACCCTCTACCTGTCGTACTGGTCTGCCGGGGACACCCGCCGGCGCGGCTCGGTGCTCAGCGAATTCAAACAGCGCTACCGCGACAGCGGCTTGTTGGTCGACCTGCGCGGAGAATTGCCCGATCATCTGCCCATCGTGCTGGAGTTCACCGCCCGCGATCGGTATGCCGGCACCCAACTCCTCGTCGAGCATCGCCGGGCCCTTGAGTTGCTGCGTCTGGCACTGGAAGAGCGGCAGACTCCCTATGCCGACGTCATCGGCGCCGTGTGCGCAACCCTGCCGGGCGTCTCGCCAACCGAACGCGACGCGGTGATGGCGATGCGAGATGCGTCCGCACCCGTCGAAACGGTGGGGTTGGCCCCGTTCGATCCACGTCTGCTACCGCTCACCCCAACGGCCGTCGGCACCCAACCGATGTCGAGATCACAGGCGAACCAATGAACGTGGCGCTCTGGGGAGTCCTACCGTACGTGACGCTGCTGCTGCTGATCGGCGGCACCATTTGGCGGTACCGCTACGACAAGTTCGGCTGGACCACCCGATCCTCCGAGCTCTACGAGTCCCGGCTGCTCCGGATCGGGTCACCGCTGTTCCACTTCGGCATTCTCGTGGTGATCATCGGCCACGCGATGGGTTTGGTAATCCCCGAGTCGTGGACGGAGGCGATCGGGGTCTCCGAGCACCTCTATCACGTCGTCGCCGCCGGCTTCGGCCTGATCGCGGGGGTCGCGACCTTGGGTGGAATCGCGATTCTGATCTACCGCCGACGGCGTACCGGGCCGGTCTTCATGGCCACCACGGCCAATGACAAGTTGATGTACGTGGTCCTCACGGGCGCACTGGTTCTGGGCGTCTACATCACCCTCATCGGCACTCTGCCCGACGCCGAGGGCGTCAATTATCGCGAGACCGTGTCGCCGTGGTTCCGGTCGATCTTTGTGCTGCAACCCGATGTGGATGCGATGGCCGCCGCACCGCTGCGCTTCCACATCCACGTGCTCGTCGGGATGTTGGTGTTCGCGATGGTGCCTTTCACCCGGCTCGTCCACGCCTTCACCGCGCCGGTGCACTATCTGTTCCGACCCTACATCGTCTACCGCAGCCGGGATGTCGCGCAGTCGCCCGGCAGTCGCTCGTACCGGCCCGGTTGGGCGCCCGTCGGAACAAAGGATCGCCAGCGATGACCACCGCCACGTCGACCCCGGCAGATCTCCGGTCGGGTCAGACCCTCAACCTCGCCCTCGCGACGCTTGCCTTCTGCATCAGCTTCTGGGCATGGAATCTCATCGCTCCGCTCGGTGTGCGCTATGCCGAGGTCCTGCACCTGTCGTCGACCCAGAAGTCGGTGTTGGTCGCGATCCCGATCATCGTCGGTTCGGTGGGGCGCATCCTCACCGGCGCACTCACCGACCGATACGGCGGCCGGTTGATGTTCCCCGTTCTGCTGATCGCGACCGCACCCTTCGTGGTGTTGGTCGCAGTCGCCGGCGAGGTCGGGTCCTATCCGATGATGCTCGTCGTCGGCTTCTTCCTCGGTATCTCCGGCACCACGTTCGCGGTCGGCATCCCGTTCGTGAACGCCTGGTATCAACCGTCCAAGCGCGGTTTCGCCACCGGTATCTTCGGCGCCGGTATGGGCGGGACCGCGTTGTCGGCGTTCTTCACGCCGCGCTTCGTCAGTTGGTTCGGCTACGTCACCACCCACGTGATCGTCGCGGCGGGACTGGTCGTGGTGGCGGTGATCGTGTGGATGTTCATGCACGATTCGCCCGCCTGGCAGCCCAATCGCGCGGCCGTGACACCGAAACTCATCGCCGCTGCGAAACTCCCCATCACCTGGCAGATGTCATTCCTTTACGCAGCGACCTTCGGTGGTTTCGTCGCCTTCTCCACCTATCTGCCCACCTATCTCAAGGACATCTACGACTTCGACCTGCAGGCGGCCGGCACCCGCACCGCGGGATTCGCGGTCGCAGCTGTCATCGCACGACCCATCGGAGGCGTACTGTCCGACCGGTTCGGACCCAAGCTGATCACCTTCATCTCCTGCGCCGGTGCTGCGGTGCTGGCGATCTGGATGATCACCGAGCCTCCGCTGGAGTTCCTGGCGGGCCTCGACTTCGTGCTGATGGCGGTCTGCATGGGACTCGGGTCGGGATCGGTGTTCACCTGGGTCGCGCAATCCGCCCCGACCGAACGAGTGGGATCTGTCACCGGCATCGTCGGCGCCGCGGGCGGCCTGGGCGGCTTCTTCCCGCCGATGGTGATGGGCGCGACCTACAACGCCGAGGAGCACAGCTACACGGTCGGCCTCGCATTGCTCGTGGTCTTCGCGACCGGCGCCGCGGTGTTCACGCTGTTGGGAATCAAACGGGGGCCGGTCCGCGAGCACGCGACATAGCGCGTCGCGACACCCGAAATCGCGGCGCCGGCCGACGACGGCGGGACATCGCCGAGCCCACGGTGGCGCCGACCGATATATTTCTCTCGATGACTGTCGCTTCCCGCCATCGGCCACTTCCCGCGATCACCGCCGAGATCGTCCGCCGATGATCGATGGCCTACCCGCGGCGATGTCCGTCGACCCGAGCCGCGCTCGACGCGCGCGTACACCACCGCGCCGTGCCGCGCAGATCAGTGACGCCGTGTCGGCAGACCATCTGGCTTCGCGACCGACGAGGAGTCACTGACGTTGGATCACGCCTCGCTGACACCGTCGCAGAGCGCGGTGCTGTTCGTCTTGTTGTCCCAGGCACGGGAAGTACCCAACCCGGAGCTGCGCCGCCTGGCCCCAGAACTCACCCGCAGGAGCCGCGAGACGCTCAACGACCTGGGCCTCATCGAGTCGGTCCGCGGACCGCGCAACAGCTACGTGCATGCGCTCACCGACCGTGGATGGGCGTGGTGCAGCCGGGAACTCGCAGCCGATCCGCCCCACCGATCACAACCCCCGATCCGGGCCCTGTACGCGGTGATGGCTGCCATCGGCCGCTACCTCGATACCGAAGATCTGCGGCTGCACGAGGTGTTCCGTCCGGCCGAACAGCCCATCACCGAACAGCCCGACACCGAGCCATCCGGGTCCGACCGATCCGCGACGATCGGCATCGAGAGCCGAATCCGATCGGCCTACCACGATCTCGCGCCACGTCCGGGCGCATGGGTGGCGGTGGCGGCGCTGCGTACTGCCCTGTCCGACGAGGCCGCCGACACCGTCGACGACGCGTTGGTGAACCTCCAGCGCAGTCCGGGGGTGAGTCTGATTCCGCAAGAAGACCGGGCACTGCTCAGTAGAGCCGACCGCGACGCCGCGGTGGTCGTCGGCACCCAGGAGTGTCATCTCTTTGCCATCGAGGAGCTGTGATGATGGATGAACGCACCCGGCAGGCGTTGGAATCGATACGTCTCGACTGGGCCGCCACCCCGGACGACGTCTGGGGAGCCCAGGCTCCCTTGCATGTCCCCGGCCTGCACGAGTCCACCGTCGACGACATCATGCGCGCCTTCGTCGACGCGCAGCGCAGCAAGGGGACGAGCCCACTCGGTGTCGCCGTGCGGGGTCCCGCAGGCGCCGGGAAGACACATCTGCTCGGTCAGGTGCGCGAACGCGTCCAGGCGGGAGGCGGGTACTTCTTCCTGGTGAAGCTGCTCGATGGTGAGGACTTCTGGCGTTCGGTGTTGGTTGCCATGTTGGAGGACCTCAGCCGGCCCACCCCGACGCACCGCTCCCAACTCGCCCAGCTGCTCGACCGACTCGGCACGGCCACCGGCGTCGAACCCGACGACCTGGCGGCGGTGACCGGCGAGACGTCGGTGACCCCAGACATCCTGGATCGGTACGTGACCGCCGTCTACACCACGCACTCGCGGCACCGCCGACGGTCTCAGCACATCTTGCGCGCGCTGGTGCTGACCGAGGCCGACGACTTCGCGACCAAGGATCTCGGCGAGGCGTTCCTGCACCTCGACGTCGACGACAGCGAGGAGCTCGCGGAGTGGGGAATCCGCAACGCACGCCTGGGCTACCAGGAGATCGTCGAGAACATCTCGCGCATCATCGCTTTCGACAATGCGACGGTGCTGGCCATCGACCAGATCGACACGCTGATCGAGGCGGCCAAATCAGAGAACCGACACGACGAGAACTCGGTCGAGAAGGTGGCTCACGGCCTGATGTCCATCCGCGAGACGATGAGCCGGACGGCGGCCGTGGTCTCCTCGATCACCGCAGCGTGGGAGTATCTCGAGGCCAATGTCATGGCGTCGGCGATGGACCGGTTCCGCCAGCCACCACGACTGCAGCGTCCGCCATCTGCCGACTTCGGTCGGGCGTTGCTGGCCAAGCGGTTCGCGCCGTGCTTCGCCGAGGCGGACTTCATCGCGCCGTATCCCACCTGGCCGGTCTCGGACGCCGCACTGTCGGCGTCCGTCGACTTCACCCCGCGGGAACTGATGCGGACCGTCGACCGGCACATCGGGGCATGCCTGCGCGCCGACGCCTTCCGCGAGATGGCGTCGTTGACAACCGACACGCCGGTCGAGCCGGTACCCACCGACAACGAAAGACCGGAACTGGCACAACTCGATCAGCGCTTCGCGGAGCTGCTCGCGGCGGCCGATCCCTCCCTCGCCCTGACGCCGGAGTCGGAGGATCAGACCGTGCCGGCTCTGTTGCAGGCCGGGTTCGCCTCCTGGATCGAGGCACTCGGCGACACCGGTGACGCCTTCCGCCAGGACCCCAAGCCCAGTCCCAAAGCCGTGCTCCACGGACGGATCACGCGGATTCTCGATCCCGAGACCGATGCCGAGGAATCGTGGAGCTTCCGGGCCGTCTCGGCCACGCACCCACGCTCGGTGCAGGCCCGTCTCGCCAACGCGACGACCGCCGCCGGGCTGTCACTCGGCAGCGCCGCACGCACCCTGGTCATCCTCCGCCGCGGCCCCTGGCCGTCGGGGGCCAAGACCGCGCAGATTGTCACCGAACTCCACCAGCGGGGTGGACGGGTCGTCGCCTGGACCGACGACGACATCACGGTCCTCACCGCACTCGCGCGGATACGTTCGGAGCGTTCGGAATTTCTCAGCGAATGGACCGCCCGCCGAAACCCCGCCGCGCGAGTCGGCTTCATCGCGGAGATCCTCGAGCCCGCCGCGCGCGCCGTCCCGCCTGCCGCAACGGTCGACGACCTCGTCCGGACCGACCAGCCGGCACGACACGAACGGCCACGGGGCCGCTCCGCCGTCACGCCCGATCGCAGCGGCGACCGTTACGCGGTGTCCGCGCTCAGTGAGTCGGCCACGAGTGTCGTGCTCGGCGCCGCCGCACGGCCACCCGCGCCGATCATCAGTGGCGATGCCGACGCCGGGACGATCACCATGGGTGCAGAGGTCGGGTCCGGACGTCCGGTCACCATCGCGCTCGAGGCCCTGCGCAAACACACCGCGATCTTCGCCGGGTCCGGTTCCGGCAAGACCGTCCTGATCCGACGGATCGTCGAAGAATGTGCGCTGCAGGGTGTCTCGTCGATCGTGTTGGACGTGAACAACGATCTGTCACGGCTCGGCTCGGCATGGCCGCACGACGAGCGCACGTGGGCCGACGACGCGGAACGCGACAAGGCCGCCGACTACATCGCCGGGACCGAGGTCGCCGTGTTCACCCCGGGCCGTTCGTCGGGCCGTCCGTTGAGCTTTCGCCCGCTCCCGGATCTGAGTGAGGTCGCCGACGACGCGGACGAGTTCGAGGCGGCCGTGGAAGCGGCGACGGCCGGACTCATCCCCCGGGCGATGGTCGGCGGCAAGACCGCCAAGGCCACGCAGTCACGGGCCGTGTTGATGGACTCTCTGCGCTATTTCGGTCGACGGCAGTCCGGCGGGATCGTCGAGTTCATCGATCTGCTGACGGACCTGCCCGACGACGTCAGCGGACTGCGGGAGGCGCGCCGCTATGCCGCCGAGATGGCCGAGAACCTCAAGGCCGCACGCGCATACGACCCGCTCTTCGGCGGCACCGGAGCGCCCGCGAACCCCGCGGTCCTGCTCACGCCGTCTCCCGGGTATCGCGCCCGCGTCTCGGTGATCAACCTCTCGGCATTGGCCAGCGATGACAAGAGACAGAACTTCGTCAACGAACTGCAGATGGCGCTGTTCGCGTGGATCAAGAAGCACCCAGCCGAGGGGCGGCCGCTCGGCGGACTCTTCGTGATGGACGAAGCGCAGAACTATGCGCCCGCCGACCGTGGCACCGCCTGCCTGCAGAGCACGTTGGCGTTGGTGTCGCAGGCACGCAAGTACGGACTCGGCCTGGTGTTCGCGACGCAGGCACCCAAGGGTCTCAACGCCAAGATCCCCGGCAATTCCGCCACGCAGTTCTTCGGCATGCTCAACGCACCTGTGCAGATCGCGACCGCACAGGAGATCGCCCGCGCGAAGGGCAGTTCGATCGGCGACGTCGGCCGCCTGAGCACCGGCGTGTTCTACGTCGCGCGCGAGGGCGCCGGGTTCACCAAGGTGACGACCCCGCTCTGCTTGAGTCATCACCCGCCGAGTCCGCCTACCGAGGACGAGGTGGTTGGGATCGCGCAGCGATCGGCAAGCTGATCCGCGCTGCGCCGATCGCTCGTCTCCTTCGGCCGCTTGGAGCCGGATGAACCTGTCGGACCCGCCTGGTCTACTGGACCGCACCTTCGAACAAAGGAGCGAACATGTCCGACCACGCCGCCGCGATCCGGGGGTTGCCGCGATGGCATCCCGAGCCGCTCGTCCAGGACACGATCCATCGCATTCGAGCACACGGGTGGTCGGTGACCGCGGTCTCGGAGTTGTGCGCCGAGTGCGCGGAGGAATGCGAGGTACCCGACTGCGCCTTCGCCTATTCCACCGGCCTAACGCTGCATTCGATCCCCGAGCTGATCGTCTACGGCCTAGACGCCGCAACCTCCGGCGCGGTGATCAACGAACTCGGGGACCTGCTGCATCGGTGCGACTGGACCGAACTCGTGCAGGCCGGCACCGAGATCTGTGTCGCCGCACTGGATGTGCCGCTACGCCTCGTCGAACTCATCGACAAGGACGACATGTGCGTGAGCAACGTCCTGTTCCCCGACGCGCCCGCCCTGCAGGTGATCTGGCCCGACGACTGGGGTCACTTCCCTTGGGATGAGGCGTACGCGCTCGAGCCGGAGCATCAACCGGTGAAGGGCGTTCTGTCCGATCCAGCGGTCCCGATCACCGGACCGCGAGTCATCTCGCGCAGCTACGGTCCCAACCGGAAGGAACGCCGGCGACGGAAACCCACTGCCGGGTAGCACGATCGGCCCCACCTCCGTCGTGGAGGTGGGGCCGATCGCCAAACCCTTCGAATCCGTAGTAGTTACCGGCGTGTAGCGCCGGTTGGTACTACGGGATCGGGAGTTACCAGCTGGACTTCTGCACGCCCGGGAGCTCGCCGGCGTGCGCCATGTCGCGCAGGCACACGCGGCACAGACCGAACTTGCGGAACACCGAGTGCGGACGACCGCACTTGTTGCACCGGGTGTAGGCCCGCACGGCGAACTTGGGCTTCTTGTTGGCCTTGTTGACCAGAGCCTTCTTTGCCATGTCAGTTCTCCTTCACGGAGTTGTCTTTGAACGGGAAGCCCAGGTGACGCAGCAGCGCGCGGCCTTCCTCGTCGTTGGTCGCCGTGGTCACGACGGTGATGTCCATACCGCGCGGCCGGTCGATCTTGTCGATGTTGATCTCGTGGAACATCGACTGCTCGTTGAGGCCGAACGTGTAGTTGCCGTTGCCGTCGAACTGGCGATCGGAGAGTCCGCGGAAGTCGCGGATACGCGGCAGTGCGATGGACACGAGACGGTCCAGGAACTCCCACATCCGGTCGCCGCGCAGCGTGGCGCGGGCACCGATCGGCATGCCCTCACGCAGCTTGAACTGCGCGATGGACTTGCGGGCGCGCCGGATCTCCGGGCGCTGACCGGTGATCAGCGCGAGGTCCTCGACGGCACCGTTGATCAGCTTGGCGTCGCGGGCGGCGTCGCCGACACCCATGTTCACGACGACCTTGACCACGCCGGGGATCTGCATGACGTTGGCGTAGTCGAACTCGGTGTTGAGCGCGTCCTTGATCTCCTCGCGGTAGCGAGTCTTCAGGCGCGGCTGGGTCTTGGTTTCAGTAGAAGTCATGATCAGATGTCCTTCCCGTTCTTGCGGGAAATACGGACCTTCTTGCCGGACTCCTCGTCCACGCGGTAGCCCACGCGGGTCGGGTTTCCGTCGGAGTCCACGACCATCACGTTCGACACGTGGATCGGGGCCTCCTGGGTCACGATGCCGCCGGAGGATGCGCCACGCTCGTTGGCCGAGGCGGCGGTGTGCTTCTTGATGCGGTTGACGCCCTCGACCAGAACTCGCTGCTCCTGCGGGAAGGCCTGGATGACCTTGCCCTTGGCGCCCTTGTCCTTGCCCGAGATGACGATCACGGTGTCACCCTTGTGCACCTTCATGTCAGATCACCTCCGGTGCCAGCGACACGATCTTCATGAACTTCTTCTCACGCAGCTCACGGCCGACCGGGCCGAAGATGCGGGTCCCGCGGGGATCGCTCTCACCCTTGAGGATGACGGCCGCGTTCTCGTCGAAGCGGATGTAGCTGCCGTCCGAACGGCGGCGCTCCTTGGAGGTGCGCACGACGACGGCCTTGACGACCTCGCCCTTCTTCACGTTGCCACCGGGGATGGCGTCCTTGACAGTGGCGACGATCACATCACCAATGCCGGCATAGCGCCGCGAGGAACCGCCGAGCACGCGGATGCAGAGGATTTCCTTTGCTCCGGTGTTGTCGGCGACCCGCAGGCGAGATTCCTGCTGAATCACTCGTTGTCTCCTTGACCTGGACTTGTATGCCCGCCGGATTGCCGACCCGACGCACACGGTCTGCTGCCCACCGGACACGCGCCTGCCTGGGGTTTTCGTCTTCCGACGGCCATCCCAGTGGGTTCGCGAGCCGATTTGCGGCACGTCGGTGCCGCAGGCAACCCCACAAGTGTAGGGGAAACCGCAGGTGGGGACCAAATCCGTGGAGCACTCCACGTGCGCAGACATTTTCACGACAGGTTACCGGGTCAAGCCGGCGCGATTCCGCATGCTCTCGGCGCGATTCCGGAATCTGTCGGCGGGGCCGGAAAGCAGACCAATCCGCCCACCCTTCGCCACGCGAAGTACCCGCAGACGGCACACATGGTCGGCCACCCGGCCGATGGCACCGCCGAGACGAGGAGGACTGCGTGACCACCGACAACGTCATCCGCACCGATGCCCACTCCGCCGACGGCCTCGGCGCACCGCTGTCGATGACCGCCGCCCAGCGCGGCATCTACTACGCCCAGCAACTCGACCCCGATGTGCCGATGGCGGTGGCGGCCTTCGCCGAGTTCCGCGACGCGGTCGACGGGGACATCACGCAGCGCGCCGTCGCCGTGACCTGCGACGAGACCGAATCGGGACTGCTGCGCCTGGTGGACGCCGGCGACGACGAACCGCACGTGGTGGTGGACCGCACCCGCACGGTCACCCTGGGGCGACGTGACTTCAGCGCGGCCGACGATCCACGTGCGGCGGCGATGACCTGGATCGACGAGCATCGGTCCCAGGTCACCGACCTGTTCACCGATCCGCTGCTCGAGACCTATCTGCTGCGCCTCGGCGACAGACATCACATTTGGTACTGCTGGGGTCACCACCTGGCGTTCGACGGGTACGCGGCGATGTACATGATGCTGCGCGTCGCACAGCACTACACCGCAATCGTCGACGGCGACGAAGCCCCGCCGGCCGACATCGCCTCGATGGCCGACATCGCCGCACTCGACGCCGAGTACCGGTCGTCCGATCAGTTCGACCGGGACCGCGCGCACTGGGCGGCCACCCTGCTCGATGATGCGCATGCGGGCGGCGACAGTGGGCAACTGCCCGAGATCACGTCGCTGTCGTCGGCGACCGCGGCAGCCGCGCCGACCGCAACCGTGCGGGCGCACACCCTGCCGCGGGCGTTGGTCGACCGCATCCGTGCCCGCGCCACCGAACACGGTGTGCGCGCCGCGTCGGTGATCACTGCCGCGGTCGCCGCCTACCTGGCACGGCTCAACGACCGCGACACGACCATGCTGAGCCTGCCGATGGCTGCCCGCGACCGCGACATCCTGCGGACCTCGGCCGGCCTGACCTCCAACGTCGTGCCGGTGCGCGCACGCATCGACGGTGGTGCGCAACCGGTGTCCGTCGCCGACCTCCTGGGATCGGTGAACCGTGAGATCAAACAGGCCGTGCGCCACCAGAAGTTCCGCCACGAGGACATCACCGGCGATGTGCTCGGCGCCCCCGGGGGCCGACGTGGCTTCTTCGGCCCGATGGTCAACGTGATGCTGTTCTTCGAGCACATCGATTTCGGCACCCTGCGCGGCGAACTGAATGTCCTGTCCACCGGCCCGGTCGAGGATGCGTCGGTCAATGTCTATGACGGCTTCACCGGCGGGATGCGGCTCGATCTCGAGGCCAATCCGAATGTCTACTCACCATGGGAGATCCGCACCCACCATGGGCGAATCGTGGAGTTCCTGGAGCGGTTCGTCACGGCCGACCCGGCAACCGCGGTCGGCGACCTCGCGGTGATGGGTGATGAAGAAGCCCGCACCGTGGCACACACGGCTATCGGGGAGCCCGTCGACCTCGGCGACACTACCCTGCTCGATCTGCTCTCCGATGCCGCCGGCCGTCACGGTCGCCGGGCAGCTTTGCTCGACGATTCTCCCGTCTCCGATTCCCCCGTCTCCGAGTACACCGTCTCCGAGTCCCCTGTCTCCGAGTACACCGACCACATCGGCGCGACAATCGGTCAGCTCAGCTACGCCGAATTGACCGCGCGCGCCGAAGCCGTCGCGGCGGGCCTGCGGGCCCGCGGTGTCGGGCCGGAGAGTGTGGTCGGCGTGGCGTTGCCCCGCAGCATCGACCAGGTGGTGGCGCTGCACGCGACGATCCGCGCCGGTGGTGCCTTTCTGCCCATCGACCCGGACGAACCTGCCGAACGACTCGGTCACATCATGTCGACCGCCCGACCGACCCTGGTGATCGGCGCCCTCGGCCGCCCACAGACCACCGACCCGACTGTCGAGACCGTCACCCTGTCCGGTCTCGCCGACCACTCCGCGGCTCCGGCGGTCACCACCCGCGCCGCCCGTCGCCGCGTACGCGACTCCCTACGCGGCGATCACCCCGCCTACGTCCTGTTCACCTCTGGGTCGACCGGAAAACCCAAGGGTGTCATGATCTCCCACCGGGCGATCGTCAACCGCCTGCGCTGGATGCAGTCGCGCTACACCCTCACCCCCGACGACCGGGTCCTGCAGAAGACCCCCGCCACCTTTGACGTGTCGGTGTGGGAGTTCTTCTGGCCGTTGGTGTCCGGTGCATCACTGGTGATCCCGCGCCCGGACGGGCACCGCGATCCGTGGTATCTGCGGGACGTGATCGCAGCGACACAGATCACCACCGTCCACTTCGTCCCGTCGATGCTGTCCACCTTCTCCGCCGCTCACGGCGACGACGCGGCCGCGACTCACGACGATCTGGGCTCGCTGCGGCAGATCTTCACCAGCGGGGAGGCGTTGACGCCGGAGACCGTCGGCGCCACCGCCACGCTCACCGATGCACCGATCCACAACCTCTATGGGCCCACCGAGGCCGCGATCGACGTGACCTTTCACGACCGCTGCGCCACCGACGACAGCACGGTGCCGATCGGTACTCCGGTATGGAACACCGCCGCATACGTGCTCGACCACCGTCTGCGACCGCAACCGATCGGAGCGGTCGGCGAACTGTATCTGTCCGGCGTGCAACTCGCGCGGGGCTACACCGGCCGCGCGGATCTGACTGCGGGACGATTCGTCGCCGACCCGCACGGTGGCGGCGACCGCCTCTACCGCACCGGGGATCTGGTCCGGCGCCGTCCCGACGGCGAACTGGAGTATCTCGGGCGCAGTGACTCCCAGGTCAAGATCCGCGGCCAGCGAGTCGAGCTCGGTGAGGTGGAAGCCGCCCTGAGCACACTGAGTGGCGTCCGCTCGGCAGCCGTCCTCATCCGCGACGACGTCGTCGCCGGTGAACAGACGCTCGTCGGGTACGTGATCGGCGACAACGACCTCGGTGACCGTGATCTCCGCGTCGAACTCGGCGACCGGCTCCCCGAGCACATGATCCCCACCGCCATCGTGGTGCTCGACGAGCTGCCCACCACACCCAACGGGAAGCTCGACCGGCGTGCGCTGCCGGCGCCCGCGTATCGCGACGCCGGAGAGTACGTCGCCCCGACGGCACCGCTGGACGCGCTGGTCGCCGACACTGTCTCCGCCGTCCTGGGCGTGGACCGGATCTCGATGACCGATAGCTTCTTCGACATCGGTGGCAACTCGTTGTCGGCGACCCGGGTCGCGGCACGCCTGACCCGATCGACGGGCCACCGCGTGGGTATCCGGACCCTGTTCGACGCCAAGGACATCGCGGGTATCGCCGACGCCGTCCGGTCGCTCGGTGTCGACGAGACCGTGCTCGCCGACGCGCCCGCGCCGGACGTCGCGACTGCCGACATCGCTTCTGCCGACCTCCCTGCCGGGCCCGTCCCGCTCTCGCCGGCGGCCACCCGACTCTGGCTGACCAACCGGATGGAGACCACCGACGCCGCGACCTACAACATCCCGTTCACGGTCCGGCTGGTCGGCGAGCTCGACACCGACGCCCTGGCGGAGGCGATGCGCGATGTCGTCGCCCGGCATGAACCGTTGCGCACCCGCGTGACCGAACACGCCGGGACCCCGTACGCCGACGTGATCGACGCAGCCGACGTGGATCTCCGGGTTCCGGTGCTCGACGCCGAGGCGGCCTCGCCGGTGACCGAATTCGCTTCGGCACCATTCGACCTCGCCGCCGACCTGCCGATCCGGGCACGAATCATCCGTACCGGCGACGCCGACCACCATCTGACCGTGGTGATCCATCACATCGCCGCCGATGGCTGGTCGCTGGCACCACTGGCCACCGATCTCGCGCAGGCCTATCGTGCCCGTCGCGATGGTGCGGCACCCGACTTCGTCGCGCTCCCACTGACCTACTCTCAGGTCAGTGCCCGGCGACACGCACAACTCGCCGACACCGTGGCCGAGGACCTCGGCTTCTGGTCTGCCGAACTGGCCGATGCGCCGCGCGAGACCGAACTGCCTTTCGATCGCCCACGTCCCCGCGTTCCCGATGCGACCGGCGGCCTGCTGCACGCCGGCCTCGAACCGGCTGTGCACCAGAAGGTCCGAGACATCGCCGAAGCCCACGGGTCGACGGTGTTCATGGTGTGCCACGCGCTGGTGGCGACGCTGCTGCGCAGCATGAGCCAGACCTCCGACATCTCTGTCGGCACGCCGGTCTCCGGCCGCGGCGACGCCGAGGTGGACGCGATGGTCGGGATGTTCGTCAACACCGTCGTCCTCCGGACCGACGTGGCCAAGGACAGCTCGTTCGCCGAGCTGCTGACGCACGTCCGCGACCGAGACCTTGCTGCGTTCGAGCATGCCGACCTGCCGTTCGACCGGCTGGTGACCGAACTCAACCCGGACCGGGGTAACTCGCATCCGCTCTTTCAGGTGTCCGTGGCACTCGAGGACAGCTCCGCCATCGACGTGGACTTCGCCGGACTGGCGGCCACCGCATCGCGGATCGACACCGGACACACCAAATTCGACTTGCAGTTCACCTTCACCGAGCATCGCGCCGCCGACGGCGGACCGGGCGGAATGAGCATCGAACTCGGTTATGCTGCAGCATTGTTCGACCGTTCGACCATCACCGGACTGAGCACCAGGTTGCGTCGCCTGATCACCGCGGTCCTCGCCGACCCGCAGGTCACCATCGGCGACGTCTCGCTGCTGGAACCGATTGAGCGACTCGATCTGGTTCCCGCCGTGGGCGCCGGGAAGCGCCCGGTCGAGCACCTGTCCCGCATCCTGACGACCGCCGTCGACGCCGAACCGCACCGGGTGGCCGTCACCGACGGCACCCGCGCACTCACCTATTCCGAACTCGACGCCGCCGCCAACCGGCTGGCCCGACTGCTGCTCACGCTCGGAGCGGGACCCGAGAGGTTCGTCGCCGTGTCGATGCCGCGCGGCGTCGACTGGATCGTCACACTCTGGGCGATCGCCCGCACCGGCGCGGCGTGGGTCCCGGTGGATCCGGAGTATCCCGCCGAGCGCATCGCCTTCATGATCGATGACTCCGGCGCAGAACTGGTGGTGACCACCCGCGACAGCGACCCCGGCGTCGAGCGAGCACACACCGTGCTCCTCGACGACGACGGGATCCGTGCCGAGCTCGACGAACTCGACGCGACGGCGCCGACCGACACGGACCGCCACGCGCCGCTCGACGTCGACCATCCAGCGTATCTGATCTACACCTCGGGCACCACCGGCACCCCGAAGGGTGTCGTGGTCAATCACCGAGGCATCGCCGACTTCGCCGCCGAGGAGGTGCGCGCATTCGGTCTGAGCCCCGAGAGCCGGACCCTGCAACTGGCCTCCCCCAGCTTCGACGCCTCGGTTCTCGAACTGCTGATGGCCGTGTCCGCGGCGGCCACCATGCATGTCGCACCGTCCGGGGTCGTCGGTGGGCGTGAACTCGCCGAACTGCTGCGGGCACATCGCATCACCCACGCATTCCTGACGCCGTCGTTGTTGTCGACGATGGATCCCGATGAGCTCCCGGACCTTCGGACGCTCGTCATCGGTGGCGAGCACCCCAACCCGGAGGTCGTGCGGCGATGGTCGGCCCGCCGGGCCCTGTTCAACGCGTACGGGCCCACCGAGACCACCGTGGTCGCCACCATGTCCGGTGAGATCGACCCAGGCGACGAAATCCTCACCATCGGCCGTCCGATCCGCGGGATTGCCGCGATGGTGCTGGACGAACGGTTGCAGCCGGTCGCACCCGGGTCGGTCGGCGAACTCTACATCGCCGGCCCGCACCTGGCCCGTGGGTACCACGGGGTGCGACCGCTGACCTCGAAACGCTTCGTCGCCAACCCCTATGGCGATCCCGGCGACCGCATGTACCGCACCGGCGACCTGGTGCGGTGGACCAGTGACACACCGGAACCGACCGGACGCCGACTGGAGTTCCGTGGCCGTGCCGACCATCAGATCAAGATCCGCGGCCACCGGATCGAACTCGGCGAGATCGACGCCGCCCTCGTCAACGACGACCTGGTGACCGCCGCGGTGGCCACCACCGTCGGCGCTCCGTCGACGGCCCGGCTCGTCGCCTACGTCACCCTCACCGGGGCCGCCCGCGACGCCGGCGGCGACGTGACAGCCGACATCCGAGCTCGTCTGGCGCAGCGGTTGCCCCGGCACATGATCCCGTCGGCGATCATCGAACTCGACGAGATCCCCACCACCCCGATCGGCAAGGTCGATCTCCGGGCGCTGCCCGACCCGGCGTCACTCGGCATCGACACCGACACGAGCTATGTGGCGCCACGTACCGCCGCCGAACGGTCGGTGGCCACACTGCTGGCCGAACAGCTGGGCCTCGACGTCTCCGAGATCGGCCGCGACCACGACTTCTTCGATCTGGGCGGCAACTCGTTGTCGGCGACCCAACTGGTGGGCGGTCTCGAGCAGATCGCCGGGCGCCGGGTGAGCGTGCGAGAAGTGTTCGAGCACTCCACCGTCGCCGCGATGGCCCGTCTTGCCGCGGACGTCGGCGACCGGGCACCGGCCGAATCGGGTACCACCGACAGCAACCCGGTCGACCAGGCGACGGACACACATCCGCTCTCCCAGCTGCGCCACGATCCCGACGCCGTGGTGGCCCCCGGACCGGCGCAGCAGCAGCTCTGGTTCCTCAACCGCCTGGCACGCGACGAACAGGCCGGTGGCGAGGCGGGCGGCACGGAGATGTCAGCCAGTGCCTACAACATCGCGTTCGCGCTCGACCTGCGTGGCGACCTCGACGTCGAAGCGCTCGGTGGCGCCGTGCGCCATGCGGTGGCGCGCCACGAACCGTTGCGCACCGTCTACCCCGAACACGACGGCCGCCCAGTGATGGAGATCCGATCGGCCGACGAGGTCGTGAGTGCGTTCACCACCGTCGTCACCGACGATGCGGGCGCCGACGCCGACGCCGCTGTGCTGGCGCGTCGTGGTTTCGATCTCACCACCGAGGCGCCGATCCGAATCGCGCTGCACCGCATCGAGAACGGACGGGATGGCGGGGCCCTTCGTGACACTCGGCTGGCGCCTCGCTCCTCACCGACCAGCGAATCGGGCGAACAACACCACAAGCTGACCATCGTCGTGCACCACATCGCTGCCGACGGTTGGTCGATGACGCCGCTGGCGCGTGACATCGCCGGGGCGTACGCGGACCTGCGGGCCGGTCGATCACCGGCGCAGCGTCCACTTTCGGTCGGTTACCGCGACTATCTGCGGTGGCAGGCCGAGAATCTGGGTGTCGACCCGCAGCGCGGTCTGTCGATCGACGCGCACGGGATCGACGGGCAGGACGGGACGCGGCAGGCCGAACTGGCCGACTGGTGGCGTCGCGAACTCGACGGGATCGACACCGCCCCCGTCCTGCTCCCCGACCACGTCGAGGGGGCCGACGACGAGCCACACACCGGCGTCGTGGACGTGGCTTTCGACGCCGGACTGCGAAGCAGCCTGCGTGATCTCGCCGACGGCAAGGCCACCGACTTCATGACCGTGCACACCGTGTTCGCCGCCCTGCTGCATCGGCTGCACTCCGACCCAGACGTCCACGTCACGGGCGATCGCGCCGATGTGGTGATCGGGACCCCGGTTGCCGGGCGCAATGATCCGCGACTGTCCGATCTCGTCGGGATGTTCGTCAACTCGGTGGTGTTGCGCACCCCGATCGACGGTTCGGCCACCTTCGGTGAGTTGCTCGACACCGTGCGTCGGTGCGACCTGGAGGCGTTGTCGCAGGCCGACCTGCCATTCGAGCAGGTTGTCGCGGCGGTCAATCCTCCACGCAACGGCCGTCATCCGCTGTTCGGTGTGGTCCTGGCCTTCGATGCCGAGACCACCGACGGGCGCACACCGTCAGGTCCGATGCTCGAACTCGACGGTCTGGCGGTCGAGGCGCAGGAGGTCGACACCGGTTCGGCACGTTTTGATCTCGAGTTACGCATACGCGGCGACCGGGCACGTTTCACTTATGCCGGTGACGTATTGAGCCGTGAGCGCGTGCGCCGCATCGCCGATGCATTCGTGTCGCTGGCCCGGCAGATCGTCGCCGACCCCGATCGTCGGATCGACGACCACGTTCTCGGTGTGCAGCCTGAGGTGGCCGCGCCGACCACGCAGCCGCGGCACCTCGCCGACATTCTCGAGGCTTGTGCCCACGAGCATCCGGCGCGGACTGCCATCGAAGCGGGCACCGACTCCATCGACTACCGCGATCTCGACGAACGCTCGGCGGCATGGGCGCGCCATCTGATCGACCTGGGTATCGGCACCGACGACGTCATCGCGATCGCCTTGGAACGCTCGATCGAATCCGTTGTCGCCGTGTGGGCGGTCGCCAAGGCGGGCGCCGCGGCGCTGCCCATCGATCCCGGCTATCCCGCCGACCGGGTGACCCACATGCTGGCCGACTCCGGCGCCATCCTGGGCATCACGGCCGCCGCGCATTTCGGCACACTGCCGCACCACCTCTGGTGGATCGGTCCCGAGGCACTGGATTCCGGTCGGGGTACATCGCGAGTCACCGCGCGCGGACCGCGCCACATCGACAGCGCGGCCTACGTCATCTACACGTCGGGCTCGACCGGAACACCCAAGGGCGTCTGCGTCACCCACCGCGGATTGGCGGCGTTCGCCGCGTCGCAGCGGGAGCTCTATCAGGTGACTCCCGAGAGCCGTACCCTGCACTTCGCGTCACCGAGTTTCGATGCCGCGATGCTGGAACTGCTCCTCGCGGTCGAGGCAGGCGCCACCATGGTCATCGCACCACCTACGGTGTACGGCGGTGACGAACTCGTCGATTTGCTCGACACGCAGGCGGTCACGCACGCGTTCATCACGCCGGCCGCGTTGTCGGCGGCCGCTCCCCGCGAGTTGCCCGCGTTGCAGACCCTCGGTGTCGGCGGCGAGGCGTCACCGCCGGAACTGGTGGAACGCTGGGCTCCGGGTCGCCGCTATCTCAACTGCTACGGCCCCACCGAGACCACGATCGTCGCCACGATGTCGCACCCGTTGACGCCCGGTGACGAGATCACCATCGGCACACCGGTCGACGACGCGACCGCCCTGGTGTTGGACCACCGGCTGTGTCCGGTCGCCGACCGCGTGCCCGGCGAGCTGTACCTGGTCGGTCCTGGCGTGGCGCGTGGCTATCTCAACCGCACGGAGGCCACCACGACCCGGTTCGTCGCCGCCCCCGGCGGTAGCGGCACGGTCATGTACCGGACCGGTGACATCGTGAGCCGACGCGGCGACGGTGCGCTGATCTACCACGGCCGCACCGACAATCAGGTCAAGGTCCGTGGTTTCCGGATCGAACTCGACGAGGTGGACGCCGCGTTGGGCCGCCATCGGGCAGTCGACTGGGCCGGCACACTGGTCGTGGGCAGCGGCGCCGAAGCCGCGTTGGCCGCGTACGTGACGCTGCGAGATGATCTGGCGGCCGGTGACCGACCCGAGGGTGCCGACATTCTCGACACCGTCCGGGGACGTCTACCCGCGCAGATGGTCCCGGCGTCGGTCACCGTCATCGATCAGATCCCGCTGACCCGCAACGGCAAGCTGGATCGCGCGGCTCTGCCCACGCCGAACCGCCATCGGCGGTCGGTGCCCGGCCGGGCACCGGCATCCGCGGCCGAACACGTGGTGGCGCGAGTGATCGCCGAGGTGCTTGGCCACGGCGAGGTGGCAGCCGACGACGACTTCTTCGCACTCGGCGGCACGTCGCTGCAGGCGACCACCGTGACCAGCCGGCTCAACCACCTCCATCGGGGCGAACCGCTGCGCGTCCGAGAGGTCTTCGACCACCCGAGGATCGCCGATCTGGCCGATCGCGTCGACATTGACCCGGAGCGGGCCGAGGTCGATGTGACCCCGGCAGCCCCCGCGGGACCGCCGGCCGAGCGGCCGTCGACCGTACCCCTGGCACCGGTGCAGCGGCGCCTCTGGTCGATCACACGTGCCGCGCCCGACTCGGTGCAGTACACGATCCCGCTGGCCCTGCGGTTGCATGGTGAGCTGTCGGTCGATGCCCTGCGCGGCGCCCTGACCGATGTCGTGTCGCGACACACCGCACTGCGCACGGTGTATCCGATCCGCGACGGTCGGCCTGTCGGCGTGGTGCTCGACGAACCGGCCGACGTCATCGGGGCACTCCGCGTGCACCGACACGCAGATCCGTCCGGGGTGGCCGACGAACTCGCCGCGCGACCGTTCGATCTGACCCTCGACGCACCGTTGCGCGTTGCGGTGGCCGCTGCCGGCACCGGGGAACACGTGCTGGTGCTCGCCGTACACCACATCGCCGCGGACGGGGCGTCGTTGCCGGTACTCGTCGGCGACCTGCTGACCGCTTACCGGGAACGAATCGACGGCCGTACCGATCCGTGGCCCCCCGCCGATGTCGACTTCCGCGACTACGCGCAACGCGTCGGCGACGACCGTCCCGAGGATCAGGTGGCGTACTGGGTGAATCGACTCGCCGGCGCACCGACCGAGACGACCCTGCCCGTCTCCGACGGCGGCACCGACCGGGATCGGCGGATCGAAGGGGATCGCACCGACGACGATTCCGGTGCCGTCACCACCGTTGCCTTCGACGACGATGTGCGTAGCGGGCTGGCCGACTTCGTCCGCGACCACCACACCACCGCATTCTCGGTACTGCACACCGCCCTGACGATCCTGTTGCACCGCATGGGACTCGGCCGGGATCTGGTGATCGGCACGCCGGTTGCCAACCGGTCGCCGCGGTCGGGAACCGATCTCGACTTCTCCCGAGTGGTGGGGATGTTCGTGAACACCCTTGCGCTGCGCACTCAGATCGAACCGAGCGGCAGCGTCGCCGACCTCGTCGCCGCGGTCCGCGACGACGACCTCGCTGCGCTCGACAACCGCGACGTGCCCTTCGACGACGTGGTCAGCGAAGTCAACCCACCTCGCGAGGCCGGACGGCATCCGTTGTTCCAGATCGCGTTGTCGGTGCACGACTTCGCCGACGGCATCGATGGCACCTCGCTGTCGGTCGACACCGGTCTCGACGTCGACGTGTCCGAGGTGGACACGGGCACAGCGAAGTTCGATCTGCAGTTCACCGTCACCGGGATGAGCCCGGACGCCGACAACGCAGCCCTCGAGGTGTCCTATGCGGCGGCACGCTATCGCCGCGACGAGGTAGAGATGCTCGTCATGCGCCTCATGCGGGTGCTGCGGGCGATGCTGTGCGACCCGCAGCGCCTCGTCGGCGACATCCGGGTCACCGATCCACTCGAGGTCGCGCGGCTGTCGCCGATGACCGGTCCGACGCCCGCGGCACCGGCCACCTTCGACGCCCTGCTCGACGAGGCGGTGCGGCGCAACCCGGACGGTTGCGCAGCGATCACCGAGGACGCATCGATCACCTACGCCGAACTCGACGCGCGCGCCAACCGACTCGCCCGCGTCCTGCTCGGCCGCGGGATCGGCGCTGATCCCGCGTCCGTGGACCTCGCGGCGGCCGAACCTGTGGTGGCCATGGCCGTACCCCGGTCCATCGATGCGCTGGTCGCGATCTGGGCGATCGTCCGGTCCGGCGCCGCCTACGTGCCGATCGACCCGACGTATCCGGCAGATCGGATCGCGCACATGCTCGCCGACAGCGGCGCCCGCCTGGTGGTGACCACCGAGCAGGCACGTTCGTCGGTTCCCACCGATGCCGGCACACCGGTTGTCGTACTCGACGATCCCGCTGTTCGAACCCGCATCGGTCATTCGTCGCCCGCGCCGCTCGGCCCCGGCGAACGGATCGCACCGATCCGGACCGATCAATTGGCGTACATGATCTACACCTCCGGGTCGACCGGCAGGCCCAAGGGCGTGCTGGTACCACACTCGGGGCTGCGGGCGGTGCGCGACGAGCTGCGCGACCGGATGGCACCCAACATGTCCTCACGGGTCCTGCATTTCGCTTCCCCCAGCTTCGACGCGTCGGTGCTGGAGTTCTTGATGGCTGCGGCCGGGGCGTCGGCGCTGGTCATCGCGCCGACTGATGTCTACGGCGGTGAACCGTTGTCGGACTTCATCGACCGCCACGGGGTCACCCACGCGTTCATCACGCCGGCCGCAGTGGCCACCATGGATCCCCATGCGGTGCCCACCCTGGCGTCGCTGGCCATCGGCGGCGAGGCCTTCGGTGCCGAACTGGTCCGCCGTTGGGCTCCGGGCCGCACCGTCATCAACGTCTACGGACCCACTGAGACCACCGTGATCACCACCGGCAGTGACGAACTCGACGCCGACACCGAGCTCACCATCGGCACCCCGAACAACGGGGTGGGTGCACTGGTGCTCGACGAACGACTGCACCCGGTGCCGCCGGGGGTGACCGGAGAGTTGTATCTCGTCGGCGGCCAGGTCACCCGCGGCTATCACGGGCGACCGCAACTGACGTCCACGAAATTCGTTCCCGCGCCGATGGTCGCCGGCCCGAGTCACGCCGGCAACCGGATGTATCGCACCGGTGACCTGGCGTGCTGGACCGCGGACAACCGGCTGCGTTACGTCGGCCGCGACGATGATCAGGTGCAGATCCGGGGCTTCCGTGTGGAACTCGGCGAGATCGACGACGCGTTGGCCGCCGCGCCGACGGTCGACTTCGCCGCGACCATCATCGACGGGGCCGATCACGAGGGCAGCGGTCCGCCGATGATCCGCAGCTACGTGACCGCCGCCGACGGACAGACGCCGGATGTCGACGAGCTACGCCGTCAGGTTGCGACGGTCCTGCCCCGGCACATGGTCCCGTCATCGATCACCGTCCTCGAGGCGATCCCGCTCACGCCGGTCGGCAAACTCGATCGCCGGGCACTGCCGCAACCGGAGATCGTGTCCCGGTCGCGGGCACCGCGGCCGGGCACCGAGGCGACCGTGGCTGCCGTGTTCGCCGAGGTGCTCGAGATCGACGACGACGCGGTCGGTGCCGAGGAAGGGTTCTTCGACCTCGGGGGCAACTCGCTGATGGCCACCACGGTCACCACCCGACTCAGCGAGCGCTTCGGCCGCGACGTCAACGCCGGAATCCTCTTCGGCGCACCCACTCCCGCCGAGCTCGCGGCGGTGATCGACGATGCCGACAACTCCACCGGAATGGTGGATCCGTTCGCGACCCTGCTGCCGCTACGACGGCCGGCTGCCGGCGGGGATGCACACACCGGTGACGACAGTCCGCTGTTCGTGGTGCATCCGGCGATCGGCCTGTCGTGGAGTTTCACATCACTGCTGCCGCACATCGACCGCGGGCGCGCCGTCTACGGACTGCAGAACCCGATGCTGTCCGGCGGTCGGGCACCCGAGTCGATCACCGAGCTGGCCGCTCACTACGTGCAACTGATCCGTTCGGTTGCACCACAGGGGCCGTACCGGCTGCTCGGCTGGTCGCTGGGCGGGCTCATCGCCCAGGAGATGGCGGTACAATTGTCCGAGTCGGGCGACGTCGTCGACGAGCTGACATTGCTGGATTCCTTTGTCGTGGCCGATCGTCCGGGATTCGACCGGACCCCGTCGGTCGCTGAGCTGATGGCCGAATTCGGTCTGGACATCGACACCGACGACGGGCAAGAGCCGAGTATCGCCCACGCGTTGGAGTCGGTGCGCAACGCGGGTGGGCCTCTCTCGGGTCTCAGTGAGCACGAGTTCGCAGCGGTTCACCGCACGTTCCTGGCCGCGACCCCGCTGGCCGCCGACTGGCGACCGCGGACCTACGCCGGGGATGCGAGGTTCGTCACCGCCACCGCCGACCCGCCACCCGGCGGCCCGGCCGTCGACGACTGGGCGGGGCGGATCACCGGAACCGTGCGCGAGTTCGTCGTCGACTGCAGTCACGCGCGCATGTTGTTGCCGGCGAACGTCACCGCGTACGCGGCAGCCGTGGACGGGTCCGTCACATCGGACCGATCCGCGGACCCCGGTCGTCCGAACGACCAGTGACATCCATCAGCGAGGAGGACCGATGACCAATCCGTTCGACAACACCGAAGGCGTGTTCCTGGTACTCGTCAACGCCGAGAACCAGCATTCGTTGTGGCCCGAATTCGCCGCCGTCCCCGATGGCTGGACCACGGTATACGGCCCGGCCGGCCACGACGACTGTCTTGCCTACGTCGAGGAGAACTGGCGGGACATGCGACCCGCCAGCCTGATCGAAGCGATGGAACGAAGGGAGCAGGCACATGGGACGACACGCGATGCCTGAGCGGGGCACCGACGTCGCACTCCGCCTCGACGGGGTCACCAAAACGTTCCGCTCCGGGATCTTCGGTCGGGGACCGCGAGTGGAGGCGCTACGCGGCATCGACCTCGAGGTGTCGTCGGGCACCGTGCATGCGCTACTCGGCCCCAACGGCGCCGGAAAGACCACCACGGTGCGCGCGGTCGCCACGCTGATGCGGCCCGATGCCGGGTCGGTCGTCGTCGACGGTGTGGATGCACTCGCCGAACCGGACACCGTGCGCGAGATGATCGGCGTGTCCGGCCAATACGCGGCCGTCGACGGCAACCTGACGGGGTTCGAGAATCTGCGGATGGTCGCCCAGCTCTACGGGCATCGACGGAGCGTGGCGTCGCAGCGGGCGCGGGCGATGATCGCCGATCTGCGCCTCGAGGATGCAGCCGACCGACCGATGCGCACCTACTCGGGCGGTATGCGGCGACGGCTCGACCTGGCGGGTGCCCTCATCAACGAACCATCCCTGGTCATCCTCGACGAACCCACCACGGGCCTCGACCCTCGCGGACGCCGCCAGATGTGGGATGTCATCACCGAGCAGGTCGCGGCCGGTACCACCGTGCTGTTGACCACCCAGTATCTGGAGGAGGCCGACGCACTCGCGGATGAGATCACGGTGATCGACCAGGGCGCGATTCGCGCCCAGGGCACCGCTGCCGAGTTGAAAGCCACCACCGCCCAATCGATTCTGACTGTCGAACTCCGCGGACGCCACGACGAGGCTCGAGTGCGCACCGCGCTGACCGAGCTCGGACTGAGCGCCCCGCATCACGTCGACGCCCAGACCTGGACCGTCGCGGTCACCGACGGCACCCGCAGCGCGGTGGCCGCTGTCCGGGTGTGCGACGCCCTCGGCATCGACGTGCTCGACGCGACGGTGAGTACTCCGACTCTCGATGACGTGTTCCTCGACCTCACCGGCCGTGCCGACACCGACGGCAGCGAAACCCACGGCAATCGCGATCTGGGCGGCGGCGCGTCGTTCGAGCTTTCCGACGAAGCCGTCACCCAACGATTGGAGCGTGTCTGATGTTCGCCGACACCGCAGTGATCATCGAACGAAACCTGTTGACGGTCCGTCGCATCCCCACTCTGTTGATCAGCGCGACGATTCAGCCGTTGATGTTCGTCTTCCTGTTCGCGTATGTGTTCGGCGCGACGTTCGGCGGAGGCTCGTATCGGGAGTTCCTGATGGCGGGGATCTTCACCCAGACGGTGGTGTTCAATGCCGCGATCACCACCGTCGGGCTCGCCAACGACATGTCCGACGGCATCATCGATCGACTCCGCTCGTTGCCGATGTCACGTCTGGGGGTGATCGCCGGTCGGGTGAGCTCGGACATGCTGCTCGGCATCCTGGGGCTCGCGGTGATGGTGGCCTGCGGGCTCGCCATTGGCTGGCGGGTGCGTGGTAGCGCCGCCGACGCCGCGATCGCCTTCGGCATCATCGTGTTGTTCGCGCTGGCAATGGCGTGGATCGGTGCCGTCACCGGACTGGCCGCACCCAATGTCGAAGTGGCGCAGAGCATCGGCTTCTTATGGATGTTTCCGGTCACCTTCCTCTCGAGCGCGTTCATCTCCGCGCAGAGCCTGCCTGGCTTCCTGCGTCCCATCGCCGAGTGGAATCCGGTGACCGCCGTTGCCACGGCATGCCGGCAGAAGTTCGGCAACGCCTCGCCGCCGGATTTCCCCGCCCCTACCGGTTGGGTCGCCGAGCACGCCGTCGGCTATTCGATCGGGACCAGCGTGGCGATCCTCGCCATCTGTGTTCCGTTGTCGCTCATCTTGTATCGGCGTTCGACGCGCTGACGGTTGAAGTGGTCTCGATACGTCACTCACTCCGTTCGCGACTACTCGACCAGCGATGGAATCGCCCAGCCACGCCGGGGCGCGTAGCGAGACCACCGGCAGAATGGCCTTACACCCGCGAGACCACCCTCCGCTGGTCGAGTAGCGACCGAGGCGCCAGCCGAGGCCGCGTATCGAGACCACACCAGAACGGCCTTACACCCGCGAGACCACCCTCCGCTGGTCGAGTAGCGACCGAGGCGCCAGCCGAGGCCGCGTATCGAGACCACACCAGAACGGCCTTACACCCGCGAGACCACCCTCCGCTGGTCG
>NZ_JAKGCU010000018.1 GCF_021556435.1 Gordonia tangerina | reverse complement strand
ATGCCCACCTGTGCCAGACCAGCGGCGACTCCGTGCGCCTGGCCCAAGCACTCGCCGGAAAGGGGGTCACCGCCCTCAACTGACCATCCCCGGTGGCGGACCAGTGGGCAGAATCATGTCCCGCCACCGGGCACCCCTTCATGACCGCCTACGGGCAGTTTCCATGTCCGCCTATGGGCACTTACCGATGTCCCTTGACACTGCTTCCCCCCTATCATCGCGACGTGCTCGGTCCGAGGCGCCCGAATCGAAAGGCGCGCCGGAGAAAATCCGAGATCCTCGGGCCGTCTTGTCGCTATCGACAAACAGGTCAACAGGTACTTTGTCGCATAGTCTGATTTCGCGTTTCGTCGGTGTCGAAGGAGGCTAGTGAACAATTCACATCGGATAGGAGTTGTCGAAGACCACGCGGTAACGGTGGCCGGGATCCGCGCCGTGCTCGCTCCGTATCCGGAGCTTGCGTTGGTCGCCGCAGCCCCCACTGTGTCGGATCTGTTGGTCGCGGCCACAGATCTCGACTTGGCGATCCTCGACCTCCGATTGCCCGATGGTTCATCACCCGCTGCCAACGTCGCTGACCTTGCCGCTGGCGGCATCGACAACGTGTTGGTGTTTACGTCGGGCGAGGAACCATATCTGGTGAGAACAGCAGCCAAAGCGGGGGTCTTGGGCGTTGTGCGCAAATCGGAACACGACTCGGTGTTGGTCGCTGCGGTGCGCCAAGCGGCCGAGGGGGGGCGTCGTCGGCACGATGGACTGGGCGATGGCCATCGACGGCGACGCCGAGTTCGCTGACGTTGCGTTGAGTCCCCGGCAGCGCGAGGTTCTCGCTCTCTATGCGTCAGGTGAATCCGCGCAACGGGTCGCATCCCTATCGGGCTTGTCACCTGACACGGTGAACGACTACCTGTCTCGTATTCGGCAAAAATACGCCGCCTCAGGTCGTCCCGCTCCCACCAAGACCGAGTTGTACCAACGCGCATTGGAGGACGGATGGCTACCGTTTCCGCGACGGCGGCGCAATCGCTGACCCCTGCCCGGGAGCAGAGCGCGGCGGTGCGGATCGAGCGTCTGTTTTCGATTTTCGTCGGCGCCGGCTATGTCGCGTACTTGGCAATTCTGGGCCCGATGATCGGTGATCAATTCGGCAGCGTGGCAGCGTGGTGGGACCTTGCCGCGCCCCCTGCAATCTTCATCCCGCCGGCGGTCCTGCTGGTTGCCGCTATCACGCACAGACGTGCGCTCGCGAGGCTTGCATCGCGCACATGCGCGATCGCGTTTGTCGTCGTCGCGCTCAGTTGGTTTCCGGCATCGAATTGGGGGTCCGTTGACAAGGATCCTTGGTTCGCTGTGATTCCTGGCTTGGCTGCGCTCGCTGCCGCCATCACCCTGCCGGCTCGCTGGACCTTGGCCTTGGTGGTGGCGGCGGTAGTCCCGGCGCAGTTGGCGAGCAAGCTCGGTCGACCGGATGACTATCCTGCGAATCTCTTTGCCGACGCCTTGTTCGCATTTGCCTTTGTTCTTTCCTACGCGTGTGCCGCACTGATGGCGATGCGGACCGGGAAAGTTCTCGATGAAACACGTGACGCCGCATACGCAGGTGCCGCCGCGGCTGCCGAAGCGGAGGCCCGACGCAATCAGCGCAGCCATATTGACGGTTTGACTCACGACTGGGTCATGTCGACACTTCTCGCCGCGGCGAGACAGGGAAACACGGAGTCGGTCCGTCGGCAGGCGAGAATCGCCATGCACAAACTGACTTCACCGTCTGCGGAGGTTTCCGTGCTGTCGGCGAACGCGGTTCGTGCACGACTGCGAGCTGCGGCGCTGTCTGTCGACGTTACGCAGCATGTCATCACTACTCTGGACGACACCGCTGACTTGTTGAGTGCTCCCGTCGCAGTGGTCGACGTTCTGGAGTCGGCCATTGCTGAGGCACTGCGTAACAGCATCATTCACGCAGGCGATGATGCCGACCGCACCGTGACGCTTCACATCGCCGCCGACGGTATAAGGGCCACGGTGATTGACGATGGCTGTGGTTTTGACCTGGCAGGTGTCTCACCCCATCGCCTCGGACTTGCCGTAAGCATCCTTGCCCGAGTCCGGTCCCTGCCTGGCGGATCGGCTGAGGTGGTGTCAGCGGCGGACGCAGGTACCCGCGTAGAGATTAGATGGGAGACGCCGTCGTGAGCGTGCTCGACTTCCGGTTGAACGAAGAGACGGGTGACGTTCGCTCATTGCTGGGTATGAACACGAGAGCGGCGTGGGCGATCGCGGCGCTCTTCCTTGGAGCTGAGATAGCTTTGTTTACGACCTCCGCCGGAGAACTGACAGCGGTGTGGCCAGGTGCGGTGTTGCTGGCGATCCTGACTGTGTGGGCGGTCGGTCTAATCTCGGTGCGCCAGGACCCGTTGCCTGCGCCGTTCGCGTTGGCAGTGGCCATTGCAGCGACAGCGGCCACCTACGCCTGTTTTCACGCGCTACCCGTACCGAACAGCTCGCCGGATCAACTCTGGATGTTCGGCGGAGTGACGACGTTGAGCACCTGGCTATGCGTGCGTGGGCGAGTGGGTACGGCATGGCTGACAATGGCGGGTCTCATGGCGTCGGCGGTCCTATGGACAGTGACAACGGATCGCGGACCGATGGAAGGTCTCGGCACGAGTGCGGTGAATCTGGGTCCCTTGTTAATGGCGACATTCTTTGCAGCGACCATTCGGCCTGCCGCGGCCAACATCTACGAGCTCCGCCGACGTGCTGTGGAGCAGAACGCTGCCCGTGCGGCAGCCGTGGCCGCGGTGGCAGAACGTGATCAGCGGCTACGCGAATTGGGTACGGAAGTGACGCCACTGCTGCAGCGGATCGCTGGCGACTCGCGGCTGACGCTCGCCGAGCGGGAACAGTGCCGCACCGTGGAGGCGCAGATCCGCGATACATTGCGGGCGCCGTTGCTGGCCGGGACGCCGCAGGTCTCTGCGGCTGTGTCGGCTGCACGTGGGCGCGGTGTCGAAGTGGTCATGGTTGACGAGCATGGACTCGACGACGTCGACCCACCTGCACGTACGTCTGTGCTGGGACAAATAGTGGCTGTGGTGAATGCCACGGCACGCGGCTCGATCGTTATCCGCATCCTCCCGCCAGGGCGCCCACTGTTCGGCACGATCGTCGTGGATGATTCCCAAGACGTGACACGCGTCGAGCTTCTTCCCGACGGAGCCGGGCGCTCGTCGATGTCCAATGAAGACGAGAGTGCCGTTCTCGCGACTGACCCAGCGCCACAACAGAATTGAGCCAGCTAACGCAGATCGGAACGTACCCGGTGGCAGAGGGCCCATACGCCTACCACCCTGGAACCATCACCACTGATGGTGTCGATGAGGACGAGCTGGGTCCTGGGTATTTCAGTCCATCGTGGATGTCGCATCTTTGTGCTAAATCATTTTGTCGCGCAGCAGTAATCGTCTGGCTTGCGATAGATTTCTGCACGCTCGCATCACACGATTCTTCTTCGCAAAGGAGTCTCTATGGCGATACTCATGCGTCTCGGTACCACCGTGATCGGCGCAGTCTCGGCAATCAGCTTCTTCGGTACTGGCGCTGCTTCAGCCGCTCCCGTGCCTGGGAGCGACGCCGACTTCATCTCGGTGACCACGACTTCAAATTCGGCTACGATCACTGCCACACCCAAGACTCTGAACAGCTGCAATGCGTCTCTCGTCCTCCCCGGAACCCCCAACGACGCGGTCGGGCCGCCGGCATGGTCGGTCACTACCGCCGGAGAGTTGATCGCGATCGACCCCGCACTTGCTGACACGCCACGCTTTCGCCCAGTCTTCAACGAGTATCCCCAGTGGTTTGGCACCCGCACACAGACGATCACCTTGGAGCCGGGATCTTATGTTGTCCTAGCAGAGTGCACCCCCTACAACAGTTCCGGTGGTTACGACGGTGACGACACCCAGTACTACAAGGCGTTTACGGTGAACGGCATTTCCACGCCGGAACCGGAAGAGCCGGGCGGCTCGGGTTGGGGGAGTCTCGACTCGCTATTGCCGTGACGCTGACGTGGCTACAGGCCCCGCCGGGCATAATTACATCCTGAGCCGATCGTCCTTGTCGGGGTCTCGTCGGCTCCGTCAGGCCCGCCACTCCGCGGAACGCTCCGGCGATGCCTCGGCGAGCGCTTTCAGTGTTTTCTCGACGTCATAATCCTTGCCGTACACCGGGGTTCCCGGTTGGTGGCGCTACGACTCGGAGAGGAGGCCGGCGTCGACCGGGTCGAAGCCGAGTTCGTCGACGATGCGAGACACGATCTCTTTGCCGGTCGGGTCGTCGCCGGCGATCGGTAGTGCGATCCGCCCGGCCGCTCCCGCAGGCACGCCCCTGTTGAGCAGGTGCTTCCAGTAGATGCCGTTGAATACCTTGTAGACCGGTACGCCGAGCAGTTGCGACACCCAGACGCTTTCGGGTGTGCCGTTCTCGATCGCCTCGATCTTGCCGTCGCGTTGCTGCGGGTAGTAGTTGTTGGTCTCGATGACCGGCGCGTTCTCCTTGCGGGCGTTGAGGATTCCCGGCGCGAGGTCGGGGGTGTTCTTCTGCGGGATGCTGACGATCACCAGGTCGGCGTCCTGGGCAGCGTCGGCCGCCCACACCGCGGTGGCGCCGGTCTCAGCGGCCAACTCGGTCAGCGTCTCCGGATGCCGCGAGTTCGCCACCCGTACCTGGTGGCCCAGGGCTGTGAGACGACGCGTCAGCGTTCCGCCGATGAATCCTGCACCGATGATCCCGATCTGCACGATTGCACCTCATTTGTTCGGCGATGTGTTGACCATTCGCGCAACGAGCAGGTCCGGTGGGTTCATTCCCAGCGTTGGCCCGTGTGATGAGCGAGCGAGTCGTGCGCGCTGTGTGGCACCTGCGGGTCGCCCGCGGCACGTGATCTATCCATAGCGTCGGCTCCTGTAAACCCCGCTACGCCGGGCCGAATCGTACAAATGGACTACGGACATATCCGTTTTGGGCGAGATAATCTCTTTTCTCATGAGTCGGAGGGCGCAAGGCCTCGGTGCCGTGCTGACAGTCTTGGTCACGTTTCACCTCCTCGTGGCGTGTGCGGCCGACGGGGCTCCGACGGCGGCGCCATCGTCATCACCCCAGGTTGCACCGGCAATACCCACGATGATCGTTCTCGACGCCTCGGAGTCGATGAACACCGATGATGCGCCTGGACCTCGACTGGATGCCGCCAAACAGGCGGTGCAGGCGCTGGTGGCCTCTGTTCCGCCGGAGACCGAAGTCGGTGTCACCGCGTTCGGGAGCACAGTGCCTTCGACGAAAGGCCCGACAGTTGGCTGCACGGACGTGGTCACCGTCGCGCAGCTGGCGCCGGTCGACCGTCAGCAGATGAGCACGATGGTGGGTGGTGTGAGGGCGCAGGGTTGGTCCCCGGTGGGGTCGGCGCTGTTAGCCGCGGCCGAACCGTTGAAAGACAAGCGGGGGTCGATCATTCTCGTATCCGACGGTGAGGCAACCTGCCAACCGGATCCATGTGCGACCGCAGCGCAGATCCGTGAACAGAACCCGGAGATCACCATCAGCGCGGTCGGATTCAAAACCGCTTCTGAGCAGTTGAAGTGCATCGCTGATGCCGGCAACGGCGAGTTCGTCACGGCAGACAACACGGCTCAGCTCATCCCGCGACTCAAAGCGGTACAGGAGCCGAACTCGGCTGCCTCGGCGTTGACTCCCGATGGCTTGTACGGGTTGTCGCTGGGCGACAGCCTGGACGATATCCGCGCCGCGAACCCGAGTTTCCCGTCGGGCCCCGACCCCGGCGAGTCGGTGGTCATCGAATGGCGCGATTGCCGATGGCACTTCGCTGACGGCGAACTGATCAAGATCGAGCCGACGGCAGCCGTGGCGACCATCGACGGTGTTGTCCCAGGCGCTCCGATGTCGCGCGTGGTGGAACTATACGGCGAGCCGGTTTCGGTTGATACCGCACAACACCGCGCCTACTTCGTTGCCGACCGAAGCATCCAGAGTGCATTCATGGTGACCTACGACAGTGACCCGGCAGCCGGCACGGTGCAGTCAATTGTGTTGTGCAAATGCTTACCCGAGCCGAGTTCGATCAGCGCGAGCCCTGACCCGGCTGCCGTACAGACAGGCTTGTCCGCACTATGCGGCAACGTTGCTGAGCAACGCACCGTCACTCATCCGAAACTCGGGCAGGTGGTCGTCGGGCTTGCTCGTCCATCCGGTATGGGTACAGGGTGCATTGCAGCCGTCGACGGAGACGGGGCGGAGTTGCTGGTACAGAAAGTCGGGGTTTACAAAGATGCTCTCGACTTCGCCGACCCCATAACAGATTCCACAAACAACGTGTTCATCACCTACAACCCGGGGCGGTACAACGGCGTAGTGGTACTCGTCCCGGACGAGGACGGCTTTGCGGACATCGGCTGGGACCAGAGCGGCGAATACCAGAGCACAACCAATGCCTTCTACTACGCCGAACTCGAAGGCCCCGGCAGCGACGGCCGCTACACCATCACACAGTACGGAAACGACTGCGAGCCTTCCTGCGCGGACGGGGCCATCTCCGAGAAGACCCTGCGGTGGAACGGATCTCAGTACATTGGGTGAGACTGGAGGCCCGAGGTAGTGAATTCGCGGAGTTGATTCGAAGTTCATCGGTCGCAATTCGACTCGGAGTGTTTTATCAAAAGGAATGAACTGTCTGCATTGCCGTCGCCGGCGGTTTCGCTTCGTGCCAAGTTGTCCCGTCCAGCAGAACCATGCCTCTACCGGCAGCGATGCGTGCGCGCCATCCCCCGAATGTGTGAACATTGCACGTTTGTGGCGCGTGCTCGTCGAGACTCCGCGACGTCTACGTTCGGCGGCATCGGCACGTTGGTTGTGCGACAATAGATCTCTCGTTGACGCCGTGTTCAAGGAATCCCATGCCATTCAACCCGCCACCCAATTGGCCGACGCCCCCTCCGGGCTGGACTCCACCACCGGGCTGGGAGCCAGACCCGCAGTGGGGACCGGCACCAGATCACTGGGACTTCGGGCATTGGCCAGGTCGACGACCGCCCCCGAAAGGTATGCGGCGTGCAACCGCAACAGTCGTGAATCATCCCTTGTGGACCACGCTCGGCGCGATAATCGGAATCGTGGGACTGGCGTTCTCGGCAGTACAGATCTGGCAGGCGTCCGCGCCCAAACCTGCTGATCTCGAGGTCGCCATGTCGTCGGTTGCTGGACCGCAAAGCGTTCCCGCGGTTTCCTACGATCGGATTCGGAAGGTGGCAGGAGAGTCGACGCCATTCAGTGCGAATCCAATAGACATCACATTGAAGAACAACGGTGACCGACCTGCCCTCATCACCGCTGTCATCGCGGATGTGAAACATCTGGAAACGCTGGCGGACTGCACTGGCAGTGGGGCCGGTCCTGCCGGCATCTCGGCCGAGTACTCGATCAAGATCCCCACGCAACCTCCTGGCGCTGCGCTCGGCCCGCACCAACAGGATGTGAGGTTTGAGGTCAAACCTGGTGCTGTGGACAGAATGTCATTGACCATCGGCCCAGAGATCGAGAGCTTCTACAACTACCCGTACGTTGTCGGCGTTGATGTCAAGTTGGTGCACGACGGTGGCGCTGAACTCGACGCAGGCAGTTACGCCATCGTCACGAACCACAAGGCAGTCGAGGAACACATTGCGAACAGCTCCGATGAGGCCTGTGCGCAGAAGAACCTGGAAGTTCTCGAGACGATCTACGCGTACCAATCGATCAAGTCATCCGAGCTCGATCAGCTCCGCGACAACTATCGAGCGTTGGCAGCAGGTTGATCGCGATTGTCGGCGACTCTCTCGAGAGAGTGCGCCTGACTCATCAAGCTCGCTGCGCGCCAGACACCTCGTTCATCTGAGTTTTGTGCAAAGCTGACCCCTGGGATGAGGAGCATCGTGCGCTACAACCCTCCGCCGAACTGGCCACCGCCCCCACACCCGGGGTGGACACCGCCGCCGGGCTGGCAACCGGACCCGCGATGGGGGCCGCCCCCCGCTGGGTGGCCGCTCTGGATCACCGATGTTGCCGAGGACCAGCGTCGCGACCCCGGCGGTTGGTCGATTCACCACTATGCAATGGATTCGAGCACCCGCACCGCGACGCCGATGCGTGCGGCCGGGCCCGAGCATATGCCTGGCGGACCAGCGAAGAAGCGATTCCGCCGGGCGATGGTGCACCCCGTGTGGATCTCGGCGGCGACGGTGATCGCGATTGCCGGCTTGGTGTTGACGCTGATCCAGATGAATCAGGGAGAGCCGGACGCCGAAGACCTGGAATTGGGTGCCGTCACAATGCAAGAACCGCAGCAGATAGCGGCAACACGCTACAACGTGACCAACCCCTCTTTGAGGAGCCCCGCAGCGGCCACGGTGACGCCGATCGACATCACGCTCAAGAACAACGGCGGCCTGCCCGCCCGCATCAATACTGTCGAGGCAGAAGTCGTATCAGCAGCGGACCTCGATTGTGGACGTCAGGGCGGGGAGAGCAGAGTGTCGGCCGAGTACTCGTTGCGCATCCCATACTCGGAGGTAGATGGTGTCACTGACTCCAACGTGGCTGCGGGCGTCGATTTCACCGTTCAGCCCGGCTCCACGGATCGTTTGATCGTCACCGTCGGGCTGGAGCGTGAATCACATCGGCCAGTCGTGCTCGCGGTCAAGTTGAGACTGATTCCCGACACGGGTCCGCCGATCGAGATCGGGCCGGTCGCAGTGGTTTCGCCAGACGGGGTAGAGAACCAGATCGGCACCCTGGAGATGATGTCTCGTGTCGCGGGGATCGGTGAGTGTGCTGGGGAACAGGGGGCCAAGCTCGACGAGGTCTACGGAGTGACCAGCATGCAGTCTGCCGAGCTGGACCGGCTCCGGGACGCGTTCGCCGCAGTCGCCTGACCGAATCGCAGCTCCAACACCTCCATGCGCTCTGCGGCAGGCCGATCCGGTTTGCAGCCCTCACACTCCGGCCTAACAGCTGATGATGACCTGCGGATCGGTCGTCATGTCGAGCCATTTCCCGTACGCGTCGTCGTTCTCGCGCCGCACGGCAGCGCACACTTCCGACTGCGAGTAGCCGGCCGGCTTGTAGACCGCGTATATCGGATTGCCCTCATCGCTCTGTTGGCGCAGCGACGGACACGACTCGTCGGTGCGCAGGTACTTCGCGCCCGGATGTGCGGCGAGGGCGTTGCCGACTTCTGTGGCGTAACTGCCGGGATTGGTGGCGCTGTAGACCACCACGATGCCGAGACCGTCGCACGCGGGTCGGGTGATGGGCACCGACAGCCCGAGGTCGCCGGCACCATCGCCTGCGGCCTCGCCCTGCGAGTCCCGCGCACACATGGTGAAGTTGCCCAGCTCTGCCTCCGGGACACCGTCGTCGCGGGCCTCGTCTGGGCACTTCATGGTCGGGAAGGCTGTGTAGAGCACCCACTTCCCGCCGACGACGTGCGCCAGTCCCGATCCGTCACCCACCGCACTCCACGTCACGTGTGCCCAGCCGTCGTAACAGCGTGGCGGCACGATGATCGGCTGCCCGAGGTCCGCGCTGATCGCCTCGGCGGTACACGCTGGGCCGCTCGGTGTCTGAGCTCCTGCGCCAGAATCCTGCGGAACGACGATGAGCGTCGCATCGTTGCTCTCGCATTTTGTTCCGTATCCGGCGATCTCCGCCGCCGCCGCGGTAGGGCTCACGCATGTCCATCCGTCGAACACCGCCGAGTTCGTGTTGCCCTGACGCACCAGCGACGGATCGGTGAAGTACCGGTTGATGAGCGCGACCGCAGCCGTACACGACATTGCTCCGGACTGCACCACCACGCTGCCGGGTGTGCCGCTGGCGAATGTGACCGTGCCGCACCGCGTCCCCGGGCCGGCCAACTCCTGGGTCTGCTCCATGTTCGACAACCCGGTCGAGGAGTCGGACGCCGACTGCGGTTCTCCGGACGTGGCACACGCGGTCGCGATGAGGACGAGGCCCAGGATGGCGGCGGTCAGTGCTCGGTGAAGTGTGAAGAACCGTGGGGTCCGCTGCCGCATCGATCTCTCCCATCGTCGCCTGTGGCGGCCCGACGCTAGCGCATGCGAACGTCCGACGACGGGGAGATCGGTCAGGTTGCGTCATTCAGACGAATTGAGAACGGCAACTCTGCCGTCGGCAGGCCGGATAGCCCACAGGACCGTAGCCATCGCGTGACGTCACCGCGAAGCGCGCATCCCCGCTCGGAGAGTGAGCATGAAGTCGGTCATGGCATCCGCCAGTTGGGTGCGGGTTTCGCTGGTGAAGGCACCGTCGGACTGGTCCAGTGCGTCGGCGATGAGGTCGAAGATTCCGCCGGTGGCCGCGATCGCCAGGTGATTGTCGTCGTCGGTGATGGCGGCGTCGAACCGCGTCCATACCGAGCGGACCAGGTCGGCGGCTTGGCGGCGGTTGGCGCGGCGTTGTCGCTCGACGGTGGGTGAGATCCCACCGGACTGACCGAACGTGACGACTCCGACGCGGGGGTCATCGGCCAAGGCATCGACGAAACTGGTCAACAACCGTCGGGTGAGATCGGCCTCGGACTCGTCCGAGTCGTCGGGGATCGCGTAGAGCCGTTCGAAGATCGAGTGGGTGTTGCGCTGCAGCAGTTCGAGATAACACGCCTCCTTGGTGGAGAAGTGCTCGTAGAACGCCTTGTTGCCGACGTAGGCCATCTGGCAGATCGCCTCTATCGACGAGTTCGCGTACCCCTCCCGGGCGAACAAGTCGAGCGCCGCGTCGAGGATCAACTCACGGCGTTGTTGCGCGCGCTCGGTCGCGTCCATACCTCTGATGCGTCGTCCTGATGACGACGGCGCAGCGCCTCGTGCTCTTCCGGTCACCTTCGAAAGTGTAGAAGCAATTACGAACAAGAGCTCTTGTTAATAAAAGGCTTGTGTGTTGTACTGCTGTGGCTTACATCACCAACGACTGGGGGCAGCGCGTGAACAACCGAAACTTTGATGCGGCTCGGTACAGGCGTCCTCGCGGTAGGGGCTTGCGGGAGAAAGCGTTTCGCCGGGTGGTGACGGTACTGATGACCGCTGCGCTCGTAACCGCAGCCGCACTCACAGCCGCCGTCGCGGAGGCGGCACCGACATTCCCGCACACCTTCCCGCCGAATCAGAATCAGTTGCCTCAGCTGCCGCGTGAGCCAGACATCTACCGCGCGCTCCCGATACCCACCCCGGATGAAGATCCGTGGTACCGCGACCCGCCGAACATCTCGGCCTACGAGCTAGGTCAGGTGGTTCGGACGCGGACTGTCCAGACGCGCGTGCTGGGCATCCCGTTCCCGGTGCACACCAAGCAGTTGTTGTACCGATCCGAGGATGCGCACGGCGAACCGATCGTGACGGCGACTTCGGTGATCGTCCCGGGCATTCCTTGGCAGGGGAGTCCTCGCCCCGTCGTGTCATTCCAGGAGGCTATCGACTCCACCAACTCATCCTGCAATCCGTCACACACCCTGCAGACCGGCACCTTCAAAGAGGCGGCGCTGGCAACAAGTTGGCTCGCACAAGGATTCGCTGTGAACATCCCGGACTTCGACGGCAAGTTCAACACGTTCAGCACCTGGGACGAAGGCAAGATGGTGCTGGACAGTCTGCGCGCAGTGAAGAACGACAAGACACTTGGCCTACGCGACTCAGCATTTGCACTCTACGGATACTCCGGCGGCGGATCGGGTTCCATCCGGGCGGCCGGCCTCCGCCGGACCTACGCGCCGGACGTCAAGATAGTCGGCACCGCCATGGGCGGCGCGCCCGCAGACCTGGTGGCGCAGGCCCGCTACGCCACCGGCCCGCAACCGGGAGTTACCGGAATCAGCAACTTCACGATGTGGCTCGGCTTCGCCGCGTTGTCACGCGAGTATCCGAAGATCTTCGACGCCGACGCGCTGCTGACACCGGCGGGGCGGGCTATCGTTGCCGACCTCGGCGACCGGTGTGTGTACACCGCCGCGATGACCGGTATGTGGCGACCGATCCGCGACTACTTTCAGCCGGGCAAAACTCTGGAAAAAGCACCCGGAGTGATGCCGCTGCTGAAGGAGTTGAGCCTGGACAAGCACATTCCCGATACCCCCGTGCTCTGGTTCCACGGCATATGGGACGAGCTGATCCCGCCGTCGACGGTGGTGTTACCGGTGGTGCGCAAGTATTGGGCGGCGGGGGCTGACCTACGTTTCGCGACCGTGCCTCTACCGGAGCACGTGGCCAACGCGGCCGCCGGTTGGGTGCCCGCCCAAGCGTGGATCAGCGCAGTGTTGCGTGGAGAGTCGCCGGGACCGCGATTCAAGCTCGACTATCCCGCGCCGCTACCGCAGGGGTTTCCGGGCAGGTGACGCGCTCCGCGTCAGCTATGCACCCCTCACGAACCCGCCGGCAGCGGCAAGCAATACCCGAACACACACACCTTCTGCATCTCGATCGGCGGCGTGGTGGTCTCCGGCGCGGGCGCACTGGTCGGCGCTGCCTCACCGGGAACCTCGACCCGTACCGGCGTGGCCCCGTTGCCGCCCCCGCAGGCAACGGGGGAGTGGTCCCCCAGTACTCCTCCGCGGTCGGGTCGACCGGTGGGAGGGTGACGGTGCGACATCCCCAGTAGATGTCGTAGCTGCCGTCGGCAATGGTCGTCGAGCCGGTGGGTGTCGGCGGATCGCCGACCGACACGCGCATCGTCAGCTTCTTGCTGGAGCCGGCAACGATCAGCGCGTTGAGCTGTTCGGGTGTTTGGTAGCCGAAGGCGAGGTCGCCGGCCGAGAGTTCGCTGTCGGCGGGTACGCCGAAGATCTCGCAGCCGACGCGTTTGGCGGAGTCGTTGTGCACGGTCAGTGCCACGGTGTTGCCGCTGACGGTGGGTGTCACGGTGACGTCGGCGGGTGCCGCGGAGGCGGTCGGTGCCAGCATGCCGGCGACGAGGGCGGCCAAGGCCGAGCCTGTGGCGATGCGGCGGCTTCTGCGGGGCATGCGGGGACTCCTTTGTCGGTGCGGTCGGGTCCGGTCAGGTGCGGTTGATCAGTTGGGCGAGCATGCTGCGGAAGGCGCGGACACTGTCGTCGGTGCTGTTGAACCGCCAGTCGCGGTCGCGGTCTTCGGCCTGATACCAGAGCAGTGCTTCGACGCGAGGATGCTGGGCGACGACGGTGCGCAGATCCCGTATCCAGGTTGCCTTGCGGCCGGGCCAGGCTGCGGCGCAGGCCACTTCGGTGAACAGGACGGGATGGTTGCCCTCGAGGGAGGTGAGGATCTCGAGGCTGCGGTCGAACAGATCTGACGGCAGTGTCCACCGGTGGCCGGGGACGTCGCCCCAGTTGTAGCCGTCGAGACCGAGGTAGTCGACCTCGGAGGGGGCGGGGTAGGCCTCCACGAAGCTGCCGGCCTGGGAGGTCAATGCGTACGGCGCCCACACGAACTTGATGCTGGCGGTGCCGGCCATGTCGAATAGGGCACGCATGCGTGACCAGGCGGCGCGGTAGAGCTCGGGAGTGTTGCCGTTGACGCCGACTGACCACGGATACCACGGCATGTTCATCTTGGGGGCGAACCGCACCAGCAAGGGTTTGCCCCAGGAGGTGAGTTCAAAGGCCCAGCGCTGCAACGTGTCATCGAATTCGCCGTTCGCGAGTCGTTGTAGCGAGTACTGCGGCTGGTTCGGACCACCGTCGGCGACGCCCGGTTCCAGCGTGAGTAGGGGAGTGGCACCCGCAGAGACGATGATGTCGAAGTCGGTGATGGGTGCGGGCTCGTCGATGAAGGCGTAGCGGTGAATGTAGGCGGGTTGGCTCTCCGCGAGGGCCGCGAGCCGGGAGATCGGCGACTCCTGCGACGGTGCGGGCACCACGCTGGGGATGTAGGCGCCCCAGGAACGTGTTTGTGCCGACGCTCCGGTCGAATCGGAGCTGCAGGCGCCGACGGTGAGCGCGGCAGTGCCGGCCAGGGTCGCGCGCAGCATGGAGCGGCGAGACAGGTGAGCGGATGGCGCCTGCGGGTCTGGACGCATGGAATGATTGTTGCGTCTATTAGTGGGAAATGCGAACTGGGAGTGGGAATTACAACGGGGGTTGTGATTGAAATGTGAGATTGGTGGAGGGAACTCCGCCGGTCTCCACAAATCATTAGCGGCTGGCAATCCGGATTAGGAATTCAACTGCTCAGATGTCGCTGAACATGAGAAACGAAATCGGGCCTGTTCTAGGGTGTCCGACAGGGTCCGGTCGACGCAGTTGCGTACCTGGGTAGGCAAAGCCCTGCATGCGCTGCTGTGGCGAGAACGGGTCTTGCGTGACGCACCTCGTCGAGTTGTCCGATGACCCCGGTGGGGCGAGTCGTGCCAATGCGACGCGGGCGGTGGTGGGACAAGGTCTACCGCCTCGGCTGCGCGACCCTCGAGGCTTGGCTGGTCGTGTTCGCCGCAACTCCGCGGACAGCGTGGTCGAGCAGTCTCTGATGACACTTGGTGGCGCAGGAACTACATGGACGTAAACATTTGCGCAAATGTGACGCAAATCTCATCAGGCGTCTGGATTGGCTCGCAGTGCAACGATAGTGCAACCAATTTGCGCACCGATTCATCCAAACGTTTTAACGCTCGGTCGATGTGGCGCGGTGGTGTAACGACCAAACTGCGGCAGTCGATAAGAGTGAGACTCCTTCTAATGGACGTCTCAGGTACCGATAGTCATCAACATTCGCGATATTGAACAATCGCAAGCCTCGCAGGTTGCGTTGTCGGTGTGCGTAGATATGCTCTAGCGGTGTCGCCGACGGAGTCGAGCGACTTAACGTTGCGCTGCTCACAGAAGGGGTGTCTGACATGGCATTACGTGTGGATGAGCGCGACGTGTCGGCTATGTGTCATCGCTTGTTGGCGCGGTGTCGAAACATGTGGACTACGTAGCACCCAACGATAGTTGTAACTCAACGGTAAGCGAGAAAGCGGATTTAGCTGCATGCTCTTCAAGTTGTCAAAGTGCTTGGGCTGCCTTACGCTCTCAGCATCCGTTTAGGTCAAGAAATGGCCGATAATTACTGGGACATAACCATTTCTGTCCACGAACCTGTTGCTCATCTTCGGGTGCCAGTCTCTTCTAGTTTGAAGTCGGGGAGGTAGTGCGGTGGTCAACAGTCGAGCCTTCGGGGGGGCTCGCGAGGATGCCAGTCGTATCCAGCGGTTGCCCTTCGTGAGTCGTGCTCCTGCACGGTCACGATCGTGGATGCACGGTTACCTTGTGCGCCTCGCATGGTCCGATGCGATAGTGGTCGCCATCGCGATCACGGTCGCGCAAGTGGTGCGCTTCGGCACCGACAGCGCCACCATCCCGAACGGTGCAATACAGGCTCCGGCCGCGCTGGTGTCGCTCACGCTCGGTATCGCCTGGGTGCTGACCCTCCGCGCGTTCCATACCCTTGACCGTCGCGTAGTCGGCTCCGGGTCTCAAGAGTACAGCCGAATCGTCACCGCTTGCCTCTCAGTCTTTGGTGTCCTCGCGATGCTCGATCTGCTCTTCAGATTGAACATTGCGAGAGGTTTTCTGGCGCTTGCATTGCCGATCGGTACGTTCGGCCTTCTGGTGTCCCGATGGGCCTGGCGCAAGCGGCTTTCGCAGCAGCGCGCGCAAGCGAAGAACCTCGAGCACGTTCTTGTCGTCGGAGAACCCAAGTCGGCGATCCCACTAATGGAACGCCTGATGGACAATCCCAGTCTTGGCTATCGCGTCGTCGGCATCTGTCTCCCCACTCAGAGTGGTCGCCGTGCCGCGATGACCGTTCGCGACGAGAATGTGCGGGTCTTCGGCGACTTTGACGACGTCTGCCGGTCAGTCGTAGACGCCGGCGCTACAACCGTGGCGGTTACTTCCGCAGAGGCGCTGGGACACCACGCCATGCAGAGCCTTTCGTGGGATCTCGAAGGCCTTGATGTGGACATGGTGGTGTCGCCCGGCGTCGTCGACATCGCTGGACCGCGGATGATGCTGCGACCGGTCGCTGGCCTGCCCATGCTGCATATCGACAAGCCCCGCTACGAGGGCGCGAACCGCTTCCGGAAAGCGGTCGTCGACCGTGTCGGGTCCGCAGTGCTCCTCCTGATGATTTGTCCGCTTCTGGCGATCCTTGCTGCGGCCATCAAGCTCGATTCGCCAGGCCCTGTCTTCTACCGGGCGACGCGAGTCGGACTTAACAACGAACCGTTTGAGATGTGGAAGTTTCGCTCAATGGTGCAGAACGCGGACTCGCTCAAGGACAACCTTCGCTCTCTCAATGAGGGGTCGGGAGTTCTGTTCAAGATGCGCGATGACCCGCGCGTGACCAGGGTTGGGGCCTTCATTAGACGCTACAGCCTCGATGAGCTGCCACAGCTGTTCAACGTTCTGGGTGGAACCATGAGTCTGGTGGGCCCCAGGCCGCCGCTGTCAGACGAAGTCGATCGCTATGACGGGCGCGTAGCGCGACGGATGCTGGTGAAACCCGGTATGACCGGGTTGTGGCAGGTCTCGGGTCGATCCGATCTGTCGTGGGAAGAGTCTGTGCGACTTGACCTCTCGTATGTGGAGAACTGGTCGATCATGCAAGATGCCCTGATCTTGTGGAAGACGGTCAGAGCAGTGTTTGCGAAGGACGGGGCGTACTGATGCGGATGGTGGTTCTCGGACTCGGATATCTCGGCGCGACGCACGCCGCTTGTATGGCGGAGCTCGGACATGAGGTGCTGGGTATCGAGGTTGTTCCGGAGAAGCGCGCGCACCTTGCGGCAGGCGAGGTGCCGTTCTATGAGCCCGGGCTGCCTGAGCTTCTTAAGCGCCACATCGACTCAGGGCAGCTCGCGGTCTCCGGCTCGTACGCGGAAGCGGCCGATTTTGCAGACATCTTCTTCATCGCGGTCGGCACGCCGCAGAAGAAGGGTGAGTACAGTGCCGACCTTCAGTACGTTGATGCTGCGATCGAGGAACTCGTTCCGCTCTTGGCCAGGGACTCATTGATCGTAGGCAAATCGACAGTCCCGGTGGGAACAGCGCAACGTCTGGCTGAGCTAGCCAACGAACTGGCTAAGGATATCGAAGTCGAGATCGCATGGAATCCCGAGTTTCTAAGGGAAGGCTTCGCGGTTAGCGACACGTTGCACCCTGACAGGATCGTCCTGGGAACTTTTCCAAGCGGACGGGCAGAGAAGATCACACGCGAGATTTACGCGTCTGTAATCGGTCAAGATATCCCGTTCATCGTGACCGACCCACCGACAGCTGAGCTCGTAAAGTCCTCGGCAAATGCATTTCTTGCGACGAAAATATCATTTATTAACTCGATCGCCGAAGTGTGCGAGGCGGCGGGCGCAGACGTCACCGCAATAGCCGACGCCATCGGCTACGATGCCCGAATCGGGCGAAAGTTCCTGAATGCTGGGGTGGGATTTGGCGGTGGATGCCTACCGAAAGATATCCGAGCGTTCATGGCGCGGGCGGGAGAGCTAGGCGCGGCGGAGGCCCTAAGCTTTCTGCGTGAAGTTGACAACGTAAATATGCGGCGTCGAACACGAATGGTGGAACTGACACGGAAGATATGCGGCGGTTCTCTCTTAGGCGCCAAGATCGCAGTTCTCGGCGCGGCGTTCAAACCGGAATCGGACGACGTGCGGGATTCGCCGGCCCTCAACGTCGCGGGGCAGATTCAGCTCCAGGGTGCGTCCGTTTCGGTATACGATCCAAAGGCAATACCCAACTCACGTCGACTATTTCCTACCCTAGACTACGCCCCCACAGTCGCAGAAGCCTGCAGCCAAGCGGATGTGGTCCTCGTGTTGACAGAGTGGAAAGAGTTCCTCGAAATTGATCCAACAGATCTTTCGCACGTTGTAAGACGACGAAACATCGTCGACGGTCGAAACTGCCTTGACGCCGCCGAATGGATCAGAGCAGGTTGGGAGTTTCGTCGATGAGAGGTTGGGCGAGGACTGTCAAAAGCGAAACGCGTAGCTCGGCCATCGCAGCCGTCGCTGCGCAAAGCGGTCTCACAACTGAAGATACAAAGAGAATGCCTAGGGATTCCGGAAATTCCACACTCGTCATCCTTTCGACTGCGGATTACGACAGCAACGTATGGACGAACAAGCAGCATATAGCATCAAGGCTGGCTACTGGCCGACCGGTCATATACATCGAGTCGCTCGGCTTGCGAGCGCCAAAACTCAACTTCGCGGATGCAAAACGAATGCTGCTGCGCGGGCTACGGTTCCGCAGACGACAGCGGCCAATCGACACGGCTAGGCCGCAGTCGTTAGAGGTTCTATCTCCCGCTGTAGTGCCGTTCCACCGCTACAAGATAGTTCGGTGGGTCAACTACAAGCTAATATCTCGGGTGCGACAAACGAAGTTGCCTGAAAACTATCAACTTTGGACATTCTCTCCGATGACCTACGGATTGGAGAAGTCAGCCGCCAACACGGTGTATCACAGCGTCGACCTATTGCACGAACTGCCACATGTGCCAGCAGAAGCGATTTTGGCCAGTGAACGCGAGCTCATCTTGGCCGCGGATCTTGTTGCAGCTTCATCCCGGATCGTCGAGAAGCATATCCATAGTTTGGCCGAGGAAGTCGACGTCCAGTACATGCCTAACGTAGCGAACATTGACCTTTTCACATCGAGGAGAACTTCGATGCGAACAGAACGTGCAATATTCGCCGGGAACCTAACACCATCAAAAATAGACATCGATCTAATGAAGGGCCTAGCCGACGCTGGAGTCCAGATTAGCATTGCTGGGCCATATTCAATCGATGGTGCGAGTGACGGTAATGAATACATTGGCGAGCTACTAGCTCACGTAAACGTTGAATATCTGGGAAATCTCGACGAAGCATCATTGGCTACCGAGTTGGGTCGATCAAAGGTCGGGCTGATTCCCTACTCGATAAATCCATACACTCGTGGTGTATTTCCGATGAAGGTCTACGAGTATCTCGCGGCGGGACTATCGGTGGTAACAACTCCACTACCGAGTCTAATTGGCGGAGATCTGCAGAAACTTGATCTGAAGGTCGCTTCGACACACGGCGAGTTCATACGATATGTTATCAGCGAAATACGCGACTTTTCAAATCGAAAAGTCGAAGATCTCGACCTATCTGGGAACTCCTGGGAGTCCAGAATAACGGAAATCGAGCTGATCTTAGACGCGCTCGAGTGTTTACAGCCAACGTCGTACACCAGCAGGAACCAACGAGCCAGTGGCCTTTAGAGTGCGGTCAGCCAATCGGGCTCAGAACGAAGACGGTATACATGGCGTTGCCATGCCTCGAAAACAGGTCGCGGCACTAATACGGAGTTGGACTGTATATGCTTCACTACCGCTGGCGGGACTGATAACCGCGCCACTGATTGCACGAGCACTCGGGCCAGACGGGCGAGGCGCACTGGCTGCGGTTCTTCAGCCACTCGTCGTCGCTAGTTCGGTCGCGGCTTTAGGCGTACCTGCTGCAGTCGCGTATTTTATCGGACGCGGCAATGAAGCCAAATCCCTGGCCCGACAGGGCTATCTTATCGTCACGTTTCCGACCATTCTGGTTACTCTGTTCTTAATTCTCTATTCACAGCAAATTTCGGCTGCGACGGGACTCTCAAGAACAGAGGTATTATTGGTTTGGACTGCCTTTCTGCCTAGCGCGTATATCGCGATTCGGCGGGCCGCCTTTCAGGGTTGCCGAGACTTCACTACTCTGGACCTTGAGCGCATCATTGGCACACTATTACGCGTTGCGGCAATTGCAGGCCTCTTCATAGTTGGCGCTGGCGTTTTCAACTTTTCGGTCGGCTATATGGTTGCGGGTTTACTAGCTTCAGCAATCTTGTATGTCAGACCCATCGGGCGCAATAGAAATATGGCAATCGCACCATCGTCCAGATCGCGTCTTGTAGAACTATCTCGATACTCGGTATTGGCGTCCGCAGGAACGATAGCAGTCGCACTAAACAGTCGACTAGACCAAGCTGTTCTGCCAGCCGTAATGCCGCTCGACCAGCTCGGGTTCTACGCAGTAGCCGTCGCAGTGGCCGAAGTGCCTGCTGTAATAGCCCTCGTGTCAGTGCGGAACGCGTTAAGCGAGGCCGCATCTGAAGGGCTATCCTCGCCAAGACTGAAAACAACGGTTGTAGGTGGAGCGATAGCGACCGCAGCCGGGTGTGGCGCGCTGGCGGTGTCGTCAGGATATCTCGTTCCTTACGTATTCGGCGGCGACTACGCACCCGCGGTTCAGATGACTCAGATCCTTCTCGCGGCCACAGTGTTTGGATACTTCGCGAACACATGTTCCGCGATCCTCCAGGGTATCGGTAGGCCGGGGTTAGCGTCGTGTGGCCAGCTACTCGGAGCATTCGTGACCGTAGTACTGATCGTCTGCCTCAGCTCTACAACTGAAATGTCAGGAGCGATTGCGGCATCGATCGCGGTTATCGCGCAGGCGGCATCCATGATGTTCTGCGTGTGCGCATTGCTGAACATTCGGCGGGCAGAACGCGCAGAATGACTGTTTCGACTATGAGAGCTGGAAATGTGTCACCGGTTCACAGGCGCGAAGGGTAGGCGGAATGCATATTGCAATAGTTACGCCGAGACAGTTTGGCGACGACGCGAAGGGCGGGGGAGAACGCTACGTAACCGAATTGTCTGCGGCACTAAAGAAGATCGGGATTTCGAACGAGGTGCTGGAGATACCCCGTCTGCGGTCTTGGCGTTGTGATTCGGCCGAGATCGGCTTCTCGGAGCTATGGTCTCGCATTCGAAAGGCCGATGTTCTTCACATACACCAGCTAAACTCTCCTGGGTTTGATATCGGAGCCGTAATAGCCAGGATAAATAGGGTACCGATCGTACTAACTGACCACGGGGGCGGGTTCATCTGTCCTGGCAGGCTGTTAGGGCGCGCAAGATTGCTGTGCGTTTCAGCTGCAGCGTATGTTAGCGCTTGGAGTAGTTATGATATTGATCCGCACAAGCGAATTCGGAACCATACGCTGATTTACGGAGGCGGCGATCATGTAACCGCGGCGCCGGAGATCGATTCCATTGTGGACTTCGCCGTGGTGGGGCGCATCCTGCCACATAAGGGTGCGCATATTGCGATCGAGGCACTACCGGATAGCGCAAGTCTGCGAATTGTGGGGCAAGTTCGTGACTCGGAGTACTATAAATACCTTGCCCGTATTGCGGAGGGAAAGCGCGTCACTTTCGTTCCTGACGCAGATGACGCAGAGGTGGCGCAGACCTACAAAGACGCCCGCTATATCCTTTGCCCGTCAGTAACCTCATACGGTGGACACGTCTACTCACGTCCTGAACTACTTGGGCTTGTTGCCCTGGAATCGCTGGCGGTTGGCACCCCTGTCATCGGGTCTCGCGTGGGCGGCTTAGCTGAGACACTCGAACGGTTTAGCCAACAGACGGTCGAGGCTGGATCTGTTAAGGCGTGGCGCGAAACCCTCCAGAACAGTCTTACAAACCAGGCAAGCAGCGAATCTGTCAACGCTCGCGGAGAAGTCACGTGGGAATCAGTAGCCGTACGGTGTCAGAGGGTGTATTCGTCAGTCCTGCAAAGCAGACGCGGTCAAATCGGTGTAGTCGATGCGTGAACAGACAAAGAACTGGTACCGTCGGCGGCGTTCGATTGGTGCGTCCGGGCTTGGCAGTAGCGGAAAGAAGACGGTCGCCCTATTGGCGAATGCCACTGAGCGCGGAGGAGCTGAGACCTACCTATCCGCGTTAGGCCGCGAATTGACGATCCGGTCCCTGGACGTCGTTCTTATCGGCAATGTTCCCGGATGGAATGATAAAGACGGGCGACTCGTCAGGGTGATGTTTCCGCCTAAGATAAACTCTCGCGATGGGGTCGTTCGGCAGATTGTCGGTGGTTTGTTGCCTACGATTCACTCGCTGAACCATATTCGGAGGGAGAAGCCGGACGTAGTAGTTGTGCAGTATGTGCGGGAGAAGCTGACGTTTCCGAAACTACTTCCCCGACAAAAAGTTGTTTGGATTGAGCACGGCCCGCTTCCGGAGACATTGCCGCAGCTTGCCGTCCGTATTCTTCGGTGGCAATCGTCAAAGAGCGCCGTAGTGTCGGTCAGTCCCGGTGTACAAGATTCGCTGCGGCAAGTGCACATTCCATCCGTGGTGGTTCCCAACCCGCTACCGGACTGGAGTTCACGTGCCGAGCCGGACGCTACAGCGCGTCCACGGATAGTCTATGCCGGGCGTATTCATCGGCACAAACGGCTCGCGCTGCTCATAGAAGTTGCCAAGCGGAGACTAGACTGGGATTTTCTAATAGCTGGGCGAGGTCCAGATGAAGTAGAGATAGCCGCCGATTGTCCTGAGAATGTGAACTTTGTAGGTGCAGTGAGTGACGTGCGGGCCGTCTATGACGATGCGACGGTAGCGGTTCTACCATCGGGTCCAGACGCGCGGGAGGGGTCCCCAATGTCCATGCTGGAAGCGCGAGCACTTGGTATCCCGTTCGTCACGATGCGAGACAGCCACGCTGCGGAGGAAGCTCGGACTTTGGGGTGCGTGCTCGCTGAACCTACGATTGAAGGCCTAGAACGTGCACTCGTCGCCGCGATTAATTGCGGCGACGTTTACTTACCGGCGCAATTGCGAGACGACAGGTCGGTTGCCTCGTGGGGACATGCGATATCGCAGGTCGTCAGTCCCGTGGTTGACGGATCGGACTAGCATGGGCATACAAGTGCTATTTGTGGGCCTATGCCTAGCGCTGATAGGTAGAAGTCTACGTTGGTTGGTTAACGACGGTTCGTGCAAAACTCTGATCTCAGGTCTTGCAGCGACAATCTATCTCTCGTGTCTTTGGCTTCCTGGTGTGTTGCAGAACCGAGGTGAGGTTGAGAGCAAGCTGGTGAAAGCGGGGATTGCCTCGCAGCTGACAAGCGAAGATCTATCAAATCTTTGCCTTTTTTGGATTCTGGAACTTTCGGCGATCGTGGTGGCGGAGGCCACGACGGTTTTCATACTCTCGAAGAGTGGCTTTGGGTCTACAAAAGGCGCGCTTTACGGTGCTCGGCATTCGACCGAGTTCTTGCGTTCCTCAATGAAGAGTGATGGCCTATATGTCTGCTTCGTTCTGATTACGGTCGGTCTTTCTGCGTACTTGGTGTTCCCGCCGCCGGCCCTGGCAGATCGCGCAAATGATGGACAGGGAGTTACGACCCTCCTTCGGGAGTTTCTCGTGTGTGGTATAGCGATGGCTGCGTTTAACAGATTCTTTCGCTCCAGAACCGTGTTGTTGGTGTCGTTTGTTCTTATCGCTTATCTCATTTTTGAGAACGTTAGGAGTCCGCTATTGGTTGTACTTATTGCGTTCGCAGCTGGGTATGTAGCTCGTCGGGAGCTTACTTGGCGCCGTGTCTTTGCCTTTGGAGGCCTAGTATCGGTCTTTTCAGTTGTTGCCGCATATATGTCTAACTCCAGGGCCAATGCGTGGCGTAGTTTGGGCTATAGTAACTATCAGATTGCGCTAGACACACTTCGACATCCGCTCAAGTCTGTATATGAGTCCGGAGTAGATACGCTCGACGGGTATAGGCTTTCCTCCATACTGAGTGGCGAGGTTGAGCCTCACTACTTTGATCTCCTGAGCGTTGTAACGAACTTTGTGCCGCGTGCTATCTGGCCGAGCAAGCCCGGAGATTTTACCGCATCTATAAGCGCTCAATATTTGGGCTATGGCGCTAGCGGACAGTTCTTGTCACCAGTTGGATATCTTCGGCTTTCGTTTGGTTCCTATTCAATAGGATTGATGGCACTGATGTTGATAGTCGCACTGCTTTCCGCGCTGATTCTATTCTACTCGGATAGGTTCTGGCTCGCGGTCGTAATGGTCGTATCAGTGCGCTTCTTTCTGGGGGGGTCCGCTTTCGACCTTTATTATGGTCTGACGATCGTATCGTGCGTTGTGGCGTCGATGTTGATCGTATTCCTCCTGTTCGGAAACGCGAGAAGTTCACGCTACTTAAATCGACGGACGCGATCTGGGCTTGCTGGTGGCGTGTTGTTGCAACGCTCTGAGACTGGACGGTGACATACATGAGTATCGCTCGTGACCTACCGCATAGGAAATCTGAGCCGACAAGAACGAAGAGTATCGGGTTGGTTCATGACTATCTTACGCAAACCGGTGGGGCTGAACGGGTCGCGCTATCACTTGCCTTGAATCTTGGGGTCGACCGATTCTATACAAGCTTCTATCGCCCAGAGGCTACCTTTGGGGATTTTCGCTCAATCGAGGTCACCGCGTACGGCAGGGCTCTCGATATCGTGGGTCGTCGGGATCCTCGGCTTCTTTTTCCTGTGCTTCCGCGAGTATTTGAGGGCATCAGTATCGGGGACCATGATGTAGTTCTCTGCAGCTCGAGCGGGTGGTCGCACGGGATAGTGACTACCTGCCCCAAAGTTGTATATTTCCACACTCCGGCCCGTTGGCTTTATGAGCCTGAGGACTACTTTAAGGGGCCGACTAGGTTCGCCTACCCAGCCTACTGTGGCATGCGAGGTGTGCTTGAGCGCTGGGATCGACGTGCTGTAGCGACGGCTTCGATCCTAGTGGCGAACTCGTCGGCCGTCGCTAGGAGGATCGAGCGCGTTTACAGACGCGAAGCGGTTGTTGTACACCCGCCAGTCACTGTTGATGTCCAAGGGGAGATGACCCCGGTTCTGGGTGTGAACGACAGCTTCATGCTGGTTGTTGCGCGACCTCGCGGCTATAAGCATGTTCAAGTAGCGGCGGCCGCGGCCAAGGCAGCGGGTGTTCAACTCGTGGTTGTGGGGGGAAGCACCGGTTCTCGTAGCGCCTCGTTGGGCGGCGTATTGGCACTTGGAAGGGTCGACGAATCAGAGTTGCGCTGGCTTTATCGGCAAGCACGAGCGTTGGTTGCGTTGGCGCATGAGGACTTTGGGTTGACACCCATTGAGGCGCATGCTTTTGGGACCCCTGTTGTTGCTCTGCGCGCAGGTGGTTATCTAGATACCGTTATCGAGGGCGTTAATGGGGTGTTTGTCGATTCCCTGTCGTCGCCCGACGTTTCGGAGGGTATTCGAACGGCCATGGTCCGGCGATGGGATCGTGCGGCTATACGCCGGTCGGCGGATCGGTTTACGGAGAGTTCTTTTATGGCTCGTATTGGTCAAATTATCGACGAAGCATCCTCGATAGGTTAAGGGGAGTGATGGTTGTTCGTTTATGGTACCTAGCAATTCTCCTCCACGGTCGAGGATTTAGGCGTATCGCGCGTGGTATCAAAGCATTTCTATTCTTGCTTAATCAGAGCGTGCTACCGCCTGAAGCAAGCGTCGGAGAGCGGCTTCGCCTTGGGCATCATGGTTCAGGTGTAACGGTTCACCCTAATGTGACAATCGGGGACGATGTAATGCTATGGCATCGCGTAACCCTATCTGTCACGGATAGTCCCGGTTCGGCGAGCCGTGTATATATAGGCGACCGCGTTGTAATTGGTTGCGGCGCGGTTGTTGTCTCTCCATACAAGGGTTCCATCTTTATTGGATCTGATTCGGTAATCGGAGCAAACGCGGTCGTGACCAAGGATGTGCAGTCGAGGACGGTTGTTGCTGGTGTTCCTGCTTCGGTTGTCAGGTCCTCTGGAGCAGGTGATGACCGATACAGATAGCAAGTGGTGAATGTTGTACTATTCGACTTTGCAGATTTGTGTCGCTTAAATACCTATTCCTACTCTTAAGTTCGAGAGAAAGTTCTGTCAATGTCCTCTTTAAACGCTGTGCCGGGTGAGGTCGATTCTGGTGCTACTGCACTTCGCGACATACTCGGAATTGTTCGAGACAAGTGGTGGATTGTTCTCATTGTGAGTCTGGTCTGCGGAGTGCTTGGGATGGCGTTTAGTTGGATTCAGCAGCCAGTCTATAAGTCCACCTCGACTTTGTATGTTTCGTCAGCACCCAGTAATGATCCTGCATCTGCGTACCAAGGCGGTCTAGCGTCGCAGCAGCGAGTCGCTTCCTATGTCAGTCTAACCACGTCTGATGAAGTAATTTCGAATGCTCTGGAGGTTTCAGGAGTTTCTTTATCGCAGTCGGAAGCGATGTCAGCGGTCTCTGCAAGCGCGGCTCCCGATACGGTCCTCTTGTCGGTATCTGCCGTGAGCGGCGATCCGAGGGAAGCTTCTGTACTTGTCAATGCTGTCGCGGCCGAGCTCGTGCGCTATGTCGCCGAGCTGGAGAGTCCCAACTCGGGTGGTCCAGCATTGGCGAAGCTAACGGTAGTGAGCCCTGGCCAGGTGGAAGATGCCCCTGTGTCACCGCAGATTGTTCGTAATACCTTCGTGTCGGTTATGGTTGGCCTTATTTTAGGGCTCGTACTCTGTCTAGTGTTGTCACGACTTGACTCCAGCGTCCGTAGTGAGGAAGCCGTGCGTCGGATTACCGAAAGGCCAGTGCTGAGTTCCGTGCCGTCGTATCCAGGGACTTCTTCGGGCAATGTGGTGGATTTCTCGAGCGGTTCAACTCCTGTTGCCGAATCTTATCGTAAGTTGCGTGCAAACCTGTCGTTCATCGATATCGATAACCCGCCCCGTCTCGTTCTTGTCACGAGCGCCGGTGCTTCAGAAGGTAAAACGTCAACAGCACTGAATCTGGCAGCGTCGATTGCCGAGAGCGGAAAGAAGGTTTTGTTGGTTGACGCAGATTTGAGGCGTCCGACCGCGTCACGCAGTAGTGGTGTCGACATCGCCGTGGGACTGTCGAATTATCTGCATGGCGACGGGGACATTTTGGACTTCGTTCAAAGTTCGCGCACAGTTGGTCTTTCAGTGCTCGCCGCGGGCAGTCTGCCACCGAACCCCTCAGAACTCTTGGGATCGAATCGTTCAGGTGCGGGTTTCCAAGTGCTTCGAGATAGTTTCGACATGGTGGTTGTGGACTCGCCTCCTGTTCTTCCGGTTGCTGATGCTCTGGTCGTTGGTCAGTGGCTTGACGGAGTCGTTTTCGTTGTCAGGTCGGGCTCGACTGGGGTAACTGATGCGGCCGCAGCAATTAGGCAGTTGGACATTGCGAGTGTTGATGTCCTTGGTGTGGTCATTAATGATGTTCCGGCGAGCGGTACTGGCGGTGAGTATGGGTATTTGGCCGACGCCGGTGATCGAGAACATTCATGATGGATTCGGTCGTACGGGATCATTCGCGGGCTTGTAGCCTGGGTGCCATCAGTACTTTAGAGGCCAGATCTGTTTACAATGTCGACGCTGGTTCTGGGGGACGTTGTGGCCTTGGCAGCAGGCTGCTTGCCGATATCCGGGCTAGATTGCTTTCAGTAGCAGAGCGCTTCGTGGGGCTGCTGCGCTCGCCGCCGGCGTTTTTGTCGCTTCGTTCTGGGCGAGCAGCTGTCTTGTGTCAATCGGCAGTTGTGGGTATGGACTTCCCATCCTCGGGTAACAGTGTCCTATGAATGGGGACTTGGGTCGGCAGATTTTCGCTCTTAGTAAGGCGCAGAGGTCACTCTGGTCGATCCAGTTGGCACTGCCAGACGTGCCCTTGACCGTAGCCCAATATGCGGAGGTGGAGGGCCCCATTGATGTGGACGCATTCGGCTATCACACGAGTGTGTCTGTGCGCGAGGGGATGTACCTCCAACTCTGGTTCGAGGATACAGATGAAGGCCCAGTCGGCATCTATGATCCGGCGTTTCACTACTGGCCCGACGTGATCGACCTTCGAAACGAGGACGATCGGCGGTGCACTGCAGAAGACATGATGCGGGAGGACTACTCGCGTCCTGTTGATCCTCTCGTCGACCGCACAGCACGCGGATGCCTGTTTGTGCTGTCCGACAGCAAGTTCTTGATATACAACCGTGCGCATCACATGCTGACCGACGGTGTGGGCGGTAAGGACCGAATGGTTGAAGCGCTGGCTACGTACACGGCGGGGGTGAGAGGAGAACCTCCGTCGCCGCCAAACTCTGTAGATCCGCGCGTCGATCGCACCGCCCGAGGCTTCCTGTTCCTCATGTCTGACGGCAAATTCCTCGTCTACATCCGGGCTCACCACCTGCTGACCGATGGCATGGGCGGCAAAGACCGTATGGTCAAGGCGCTGGCTGCCTATACGGCTGGCGTGAGAGTTGAGCCGCCCCCACCACCAAATCCCGTTGACCTCGACCTGCCGGCACGTGAGGACGCGGAGTATCGCGCCTCGCGGCGATTCGAGATCGATCTCGCACACTGGCGAGAGGCGATGGCAGGCGTCGGTATCGCGAAGACGCTCGCACACCGCGAGGGCCCACCGGAGGCCATCGGTCGGCAGGAATCGGCCGCTATCCCCGATGCTGCGATTGCCGCAGCGTGCGCTGCAGCCGAGCACAACTCGACGATCCTGCCGACCGTCATAGCGGCTGCGTTCGGAGCGTACCTGAGTCGTGTCACCGACGGCGACGAAGTGATCTTCCAGTTTACGGTGGCAGCGCCTACAACGAAAGATCCACGGTCGAAACCACTCCCGGTCGCCAACACCGTGTCACTACGTACGCGCGTCCCGTCGCATTCGACAGTGGCGATGTCACTCAAGACAACACAATCGGCGCTGATGCGTACTCTCCGGCATGAGCGGTTTCGCGGTGAAGACATCTGCGCCGATGTCGTTGCGCCCAAGACCAGCGGGCGCACACCACGGACATCTGCGCAGGAACGCGCCGGTCGGATCCTCAACCTGATGCCGTTCGAGCGTACATTTCCCTGCGGCGAAGCAACTGCCACGTTCCAGACGGTCGGAGTTGCCGAATGCCTAGGGTGGCCCCGTTCTGGGCGACTCACTAGTAGCAACGAGGAGGCTCCGGGCTACCTGCGAATAGTTGCCATTAACAGCAGGCGATGCCGGAGTCCTTTTGCCAGTCGGAGCAAGTCCCGATGACGCCGCGACATTTCGGCATTAGCTCTGCCCAGCAACATATTTGGTCGATTCAGCGGGTCAATCCTCAGGTACCCATCAACACGGCCCAAGTTGCAGAAATCATCGGCCCGCTTAAGGTCGACGAGTTCGTTCGCGACACCAGCCGCGTGGTGGAGGAAGCCATGTTCACACAGCTACGGTTCGAAGACTCGGCCGAGGGGCCAGTCGGCGTCTACGACCCCGCACTGCATCATTGGGTGGAGGTGATGGATCTCCGTCACTGTGACGATCCACGCGCAACGGCGGACGCAATTATGCGCGAAGACTACTCCCGACCGCTCGATCCACGGTCGGACAGAACAGCACGAGGCGTGTTGTTCCGGCTGGCGGACGAGCATTTCCTCCTCTACAACCGCGGCCATCATCTGCTTTCCGACGGTATGGGCGGCAAGGACAAGATGGTGGAGGCCCTCGCGGCGTACTCGGCCGCGGTGCGCGGTGAGCCGCCGCCACCGTCATCCCCGGTAGACCTGGGTTTGCCGGCGCGCGCCGACGCAGAGTACCGGGCGTCGACACGCTTCGACACCGATCGCCGGGCCTGGCAACAGACCATGGCCGGCGTGGGCATCGCCAAGACACTTGCCCACTGCGGCGGTCTGCCCGAATCCATCGGATTGGCAACGTCTGCGGTGATTCCCGAGGGCACTATGGATCGGCTGCGGACTGCTGCGGCTCAGTCCACGACTATCGTGCCGACGATCATTGCCGCTGCCCTGAGCTCGTACATTGCGCGTAGCGCCAACGGCGACGAAGTGATCATTCGCTTTCCGGTGGCCGCACGCACGACCAAGGAACTGCGCACCACGCCGTTGCCCGTCGCGAATACTGTTCCGCTTCGGACGCATGTCGATCCGCAGTCCTCGGTGGCGTCCGCGCTGCGCTCCACGCAATCCGCGCTGATGAACGCCCTGCGACACCAGCGCTATCGGGGCGAAGACATCTGGGCGGACGTGGCTGCCGACGAGGTATCGGGGCGCACACCACGTACGGCCGGGCAAGAGAAGTCCGGGCCGATGCTCAATCTGATGCTGTTCGACCGCGAAGTTCCGTGCGGAGACGCAACCGCCACCTTCCACATTCTGACCGTCGGACCACCCGAAGATCTGACCATCAACATCTATCCGATGCCGAAGAAGTCGGGGTCGGACTCGCTGATGGTGGCGTTCGAAGCGAACCCGAATCGGTACAGCCAGGCTGAGGTGGAGGTTCATCATCGGCGGTTTCTGGGGATGCTTGACACGTTTTCGCGGGCGTTGCTGGAAGAGCCGGATCGGTTGGTGGGGGAGTTGCCGCTGGATGTGGAGGAGGAGGTCGGTTGGGGCGGTGGTCTCGATACGTCCTCGCCTAGCGGCTCGGACTACACGACCACCAGGACGGGCTGCTCGAGCGGCAGTGGGGGTGAGCGTGGTCTCGATACGTCCTCGCCTAGCGGCTCGGACTACTCGACCACCGACGGGAGCGCCTCGGATTACTCGACCACCGAGAGGGACTTCGAGAGCGTCGCGGTGCCGGTGGTTGTTCGGGACGAGCGGGGGGTGCGTCTGCCGTCGGGGTTGATGGGGTACATCCACGCCGACGGTGAGGCGACCGGGGACCTCGGGCATATCGACGTCGAGACGGGGCAACTCTTCGTCGACCATCGGGGCGACGACCTGGTGACGGTGGGCGGTGCACGAGTCGATCTCGGCGACCTCGAACGCGCCGCCCGCGACATCTCCGGTGTGACCGCAGCGGTGGCGGTTACCACCGACGCCGGCCTGGGCGTGGGGATCATGGTCGAAGCGGGCGTGGACCGCAACCATGTGCGTGCGGCCGCTCGGCGACGGGTCAACTCGGTGGTGCCGCAGGTCATCTGGCCGAAGTTCGTCGACATCATCGACACCATCCCTAGCAACGGACGCGGGGAGGCCGACCGTGCGGCGGTGGCTGCGGCGCTGGTGAATCTGCCGCGCATCCAAGCCCGCTACAGCGCTCCGCAGAACGCTACCGAGCAGGCGGTGGCCGAAGCGGTGTCGACGGTCGCCGACGTCGAACAGCCATCGATGGATGACGAACTGGTGCAGCTCGGCATCACCTCGATGGGGTTCATGCACCTCGCAGCGCAACTCGGCAGCGCGCTGCAGGTGCGGGTCGAGGTGCGGGACCTCGCCGATGTCACCACCCTGCGGGAACTGGCGAAAGTCCTTGAGAAGGCGTCCCCGCTCCTCTCGACAAGGTCGATGAGCGATGAATCGGGTGGGGCCGTGCAGTATCGGCCGACGCGGGCGCAGCGGGAGATCTGGCTGCTCAATCGCAGCGATCCCACTGCAATCGTTTATCACCTGCCGATCTACTTGACCTTGTCCGATACCGTCACCGACGTCGCTGTGCAGGCCGCCTTGCGCGATGTCGCCGCTCGGCATGAGGCACTACGGACCATCTATCTCGACAACGGCGGCGAGCCGATCGCCGTGGTGCGATCGGCTGACGACGCAGTGACGCGCACCCCGGTCACCCTTGCCATATTGGATACGGCCGGGTTCGAACGCGCCGTCGCCGCACCGTTCGACCTCACCGTTGACCCGCCGTGGCGGGCGGTGCTCGACACCTCCGGTGACAGTGTCGAACTCGTTCTGGTGGCGCACCACATCGCGATCGACGAGTGGTCGTTGCCGATCGTGCTCGCCGACTTCGCCACCGCGGTGCAGGCACGCATAACCGGCCACGAACCCGTCTGGACAACCGAGGCGGTGGGTTTCAGCGCCACTCTTGCGGGACGCGACGCGTCGTCGTCGGGGCTGTATTGGACACGCACGATGCGTCGCGCACCCGAACGACTCGCACTGCCCGCTCCGGCGGTCACTACTCCCGCCGGGCTGACACGCGGGTCGGCGGTGTACCTGAACCGCACCATCGGCGCCGACCTCCGCCAGCACGCTGCGCGCGCAGCACAATCCGCCGGCACCACCCTCAACACACTGCTCAGCCTGGCCGCGGCCACCACCGTCGGCGCCTACACCGACACCGACGACATCGTGCTGTCCATGCCGGTCGCCGGTCGCGATTCGAGCGACGAACTACAGACCGTCGGCATGTTCGTGCAGACCGTGCCGTTGCGTCTCAAAGGAACCCGCGAACTGGGGATCGGCGATGCGCTGGGCCGGGTGGCGAAAGCCATCGGTGACGCGCAACGGCACGCCGCTTCGGCGCCGTCCGGGCTGGCCGACGTCATCTTTGCCTATCACGCCGGGCAACCCGACCCCGCAGTTTCCGGGGTCATCGTCCGTGGTGAGCCGTTGCCGACGCATCAGGCGCGGACCGCGCTGGAGTTCAGCGTCGTCGACGACGACACCGAACTCGCAGTCACGCTGACCGTCGCCGAGCAGCATGTGGATGTGGTTGCCGCTGAGCACATTCTTGATCGGTTCGTGGAGGTCGTCGCGGGGCTGGTTGCCCCCGGGATGGATGCGATGGTCGGTGGGTGTGCGCCGGTACCTGCAATGCCGGAACGCTCTGAGCGGCGTGCGCCGTCGATGGATCCGCTCGAGGCGTTGTTGCGGCATGCGGAGCTTCGACCGCATGCGCCGGCTCTGGTGGCCGGTGACGATCGGCTGACGTATGGGCAGCTGGTGGCGCGGGCTGGTGACCTGGCTGGGCGGTTGCAGGGGATGGGGGTGCGACCGGGCGATCGGGTGGCGTTGCTGCTGCCCGGTGGCAGCGATGCGGTGGTGGCGATCGTAGCGGCGTTGATGGCCGATGCAGTGTATGTGCCGATCGATCCGGAGTATCCGCAGGCGCGCATCGACCTGGTGTTGGAGGCGACGCGGCCGGCGGTGGTGGTGCTGCCGGGTCTCGAGTTGTCGGTGGGTGCGGGTCATGGTGTGGCCGAGCCGATTCCGCGTGGGGCGTACATCATCCACACGTCCGGGTCGACGGGTGTGCCCAAGGGTGTGGTGGTGACCCGGGCGAACGTCGCGGCGATGCTGGGGGCGGCACTCGACATCGTTGAGGCCGCGCCGGAGGACGTGTGGAGTTGGGTGCACTCCTACGCGTTCGACTTCTCGGTGTGGGAGATCTTGGGGGCGTTGGCGTCCGGCGGGTGTGTCGTTGCGGTGGATCGGGATGTGGTGCACGATCCGCGTCGGTTGGCGGCGACGCTGGATGTGCAGGGAGTGACGGTGTTGTCGCAGACGCCGACGGCGTTTGCGACGTTGACTGATCCCGGAGTGGTTGGGTCTGGGGGACTCGGGTCGGTTCGGGTGGTGGTGTTTGGTGGGGAGGCGTTGGAGCCGGGGTCGTTGAGGGCGATTGTGGGGCGGGGTCTCGATACGTCCTCGCCTAGGGGCTCGGACTACTCGACCAGCGAGAAGGGCGCCTCGGACTACTCGACCAGCGAGAAGGGCGCCTCGGACTACTCGACCGGCGAGAAGGGTGCCTCGGACTACTCGACCGGCGAGAAGGGTGCCTCGGACTACTCGACCAGCGAGAAGGGCGCCTCGGACTACTCGACCGGCGAGAAGGATGCCTCGGACTACTCGACCGGCGAGAAGGGTGCCTCGGACTACTCGACCGGCGAGAAGGGTGCCTCGGACTACTCGACCGGCGAGAAGGATGCCTCGGACTACTCGACCAGCGGTTCAGGCATCCGGCTGGTGAATATGTATGGGATCACCGAGACGACGGTGCATCTCACGGCGTGCGACGTTGACGTGGACGATGAACGCAGCATCATCGGGGCTCCCCTCGACGGGGTCGGGTGGGCGATTCTGGATTCACGGCTGAGGCCGGTGCCGTTCGGGGCGGTGGGGGAGCTGTATGTGGCGGGCGACCAAGTGTCGCTCGGATATCTGAACGCACCGGAACTGACGGCGGCACGGTTCGTGGCCGACCCGGCCGGGGGCGGCGGGCGGATGTACCGCACCGGGGACCGGGTGCGGGAAGTGACGCCCGGACAACTCGCCTACCTGGGCCGCGCGGACGACCAGGTGCAGATCCGTGGGCACCGCATCGAACTCGGTGAGATCACCAGCGTGCTGCGGGCGGTCCCGGGTGTGGGGAATGTACGGGTCGTAGTGGCGCACGGGCAGGCCGCTGGAGATGAGCGGCTCCTTGCGTTCGTCACCGCCGATGGCTTCGCCGACCGTGATGACGTGGCCGCGCTGAGCGAAAGCGCACTGCTCGCCGCGTGCTCGGCACGACTGCCGGCGTATGCGGTGCCGGCACGGGCGATGGTGGTCGACGGATTCCCAATGACCAGCACCGGGAAGCTGGACCGGGCCAGACTGCTGGCGCAGCTCGATGATTCGGCCACACCGTCGCGGCCGTTGACGCCAGCGGAAGAGGCCATCGCGGTGGCGATGCGGGGCGTCATCGGCGACACCGTCGACATCGCCTCGGACACCAACTTCTTCGCGGCGGGCGGAACGTCGCTGTCGGCGGCGCGGTTCGCCGCTGCGCTGGCCGCCGACGGACATCCGGTGGGTGTCGCCGATATCTTCGACCATCCCACTGTCGAGGCGCTTGCCCGACGGATGGCGGGTGCTGCGTCGGTGGAGGTGTTGCCGTCGCTGGCGGAACGTCGTGCCGAGCCGGAGCGGTTGCCGCTGACGCCCGAGCAGATGGACGTGTGGTTGCGGTGGCGCACCGAACCCGACTTCACCGGCTACCTCATGCATGCTGCGCTCCCGGTGCTGGCGTCGGCGTCGGTGGACGTGGTGCAGCGGGCGGTGGCTGTGATCGTTGCCCGGCATGATGCGTTGCGCACCAGCTTCCCGGTGATCGACGGCGACCCGTATCAGCGGTGGTGGACCGACGATGAGGTTGCCGGGTTTGTGGCGGCGCAACTCGATGCCGACGTCGATGTGTCGGCGGGGGTGGATGCGGCGCTAGCCGGGTTGGTGACGCCGATCGATCTGGCGGAGTCGTTGCCGTGGCGACTGCGGGTCGTCGAACACGACGGGCAGACATGGCTGCTCGTCGTCGGCCATCACATTGCGGTGGATGGGGAGTCGTTCCCCATTCTCGCCGACGAGCTGGCGGCGGAGGTGACCGATCGGGCTGTCGAGGGGGCTGATCGGGTCGACTACCGGCAGTACTCGCTGTGGCGCGCGCAGATGGTGGCGGCGCGGCACGACGAGCTGGTGGCGCACTGGACGCAGGCGTTTGCGGAGCCGGTGAGTGCGTTGCGGTTGCCGGAGGTGAATCTGCGGGCGGCGTCGGATCGGTCAGCGCAGGTGGTGCGGGCCGAGGGTGCGCTGGGGGAGTCGGTGACGGCGGCGCTGGATGCGCTGGCGGTGTCGCGGCGGACCACGGCGTTCGTGGTGGCGCATACCGCGTTGGCGGCAGTGCTTGCGCGGCAGGCGGATACGTCGACGGTGACGATCGGGACCGCGGTGTCGGGGCGGTTGGATGCGCGGCTGGCGAAGGTGCCCGGGTTGTTTGCGCGGGCGGTGCCGTTGCATACGGCGGTTGATCTGGAGGTGCCGTTCGGGGAGTTGCTGGCTTCGGTGACCGAGGTGGATCTCGGGGCGTTTGCGCATGCGGATCTGCCGCTGACAGAGATTGCGGAGATCGCTGATCCGGGTCGGGCTGGGGCGGGTACGGCGTTGTTTGAGGTGTCGTTTGGGGTGGTGCCGGAGGAGGTGGCCGAGCTCTGGTCGAGTAGCGGCGACGAAGGAGGCGCGTATCGAGGCCAGGGTGCGGGGGACTGGTCTCGATCCGCTTCCTCGCCTAGCGGCTCGGAGGCTACTCGACCAGCAGCGGGTGGTGGGGGTGCTGGTTTCGATACGTCCTCGGCTAGCGCCTCGGACTACTCAACCAGCGGTTTTGGCTCGCGCCTTGCGGTATCGGGTGCTCGTGGGGACGTGCCGCTTTTTGGGATTGATGTGTCGATGTACCGGGTTGACGGGCGGGTGCATCTGAGCATGACGTGCACCGACCGAGTGGCGTCGGCTGAGCGGTTGGAAGCGCTGTGCGGGGCCGTGGTCGACGTGCTGTCGGGAGCGGTTGCTGATGTCGATCGGCCCACTGCGGCGTTGCTCGCGGGAGAGACGGCGGTGGCGACGGTGCCGCCGCCGGCGGAGACGTTGGCGGAACTTCTCAGTGGTGGGCTCGCGGAGCGGCCGGATGCGGTGGCGGTGGTCGATGGCGGCGTCACGATGAGCAACGAGGAACTTGATCGGCGGTCCGCGGCGGTCGCGCGGGAACTGATCGCGGCCGGTGTCGGGCCGGGAGATGTGGTGGTGCAGCTGCTTGCGCGGTCGGTGTGGGGTGTGGTCGCCACCCTCGCGACGGCTCGGACGGGGGCGGCGTTCGTCAACATCGACCCGGCCGACCCGGCGGAACGGCGACGCACGATTCTGGAACGCGCGAAGCCGGCCGCCGTGCTGACATTGGGCGGCTCCGGGGTGGAGGGGATCGCGGTCGATCAGCTCGCACCTGACGACCGGCCCTTCGACCTAGCCGAGCGGGTGCGTCCGCTGCACGTCGACGACGCCGCCTACATCACTTTCACCTCCGGCACGACCGGTGTGCCCAAGGGTGTAGTGGTTACTCATCGTGGCCTGGCCGGCTGGGCCCGCGACACCGTCGACCGGCTGCGGCTGACCGTCGACGACCGCGTGTTGCACACCTACGCAGCCGGATTCGACGCCCACCTGATGGGGCTGGTGCCGCCGCGCATCGTCGGCGCGCCCATCGTGATCTGCCCGCCCGACGTCATTGCCGCCGACGACCTCCGCGACACCGTCGTCTACCACGACGTCACCGTGCTGCTCACCACCCCGTCGGTCCTGCCGACCCTGCACCCGGCCCGACTGCCCGGCGTGCGGCACGTCGCCGTCGGCGGCGAAGCACTCGGCGCCGGCCTGATCCGCGACTGGACCGCCACCACCACACTCAGCAACGAATACGGCCCCACCGAAACCACCGTCGCCGTTACCAGCGCCCGCTACACCGACACCCCCGACACGGTCAGCATCGGCCGCCCCCTCGCCGGCGTCACCGCGCACGTCCTCGATGCCCGGCTGCGGCCGGTGCCCGACTACACCGTCGGCGAACTCTACGTCGCCGGCCACGCCCTGGCCCGCGGCTACCTCCACGAAACCGGGCGCACCGCAGCAGCCTTTGTCGCCGATCCATCGGGTAGAGGCGACCGCATGTACCGAACCGGTGACCTCGTGCACCGCCGCGCCGACGGCACGCTGGTCATCCACGGCCGCACCGACGACCAGGTCAAGATCCGGGGCATCCGCCTCGAACCGTCCGAGATCGACGCTGCGCTGTCACGGCTGCCGGAAGTGGCCGCCGCGGTGACCGCCGTACGTGCCAGCAGCAGCGGCGAGAAGGTGTTGGTGTCGTGGGTGGTTGGCGAACCCGAGCATGACCTGAATTCCGACATGTTGCGCGCCGAGCTGACGCACGTGTTGCCGCGCAGCATCGTTCCCGCCGCCATCCTCCCGGTCGAGACGCTGCCGATCGGACGCAACGGGAAGGTCGACGTCGCCGCGTTGCCGTCCCCAGAATTGGGGGCATCAGCGCCGGCCCGGGTGGCGTTGGCGGAGGGGACCCAGCATCTCGTCGCGGCGGTGTGGGCCGAAGTCCTCGACGTGCCGCTCACCGAGTTCGGCGCCGATACCGACTTCTTCGAGGCAGGCGGCACGTCGCTGTCGGCGACGCGGGTCACCGCCCGCCTGTCCGCGGCCACCGACGTCGACGTGCCGGTGCGGGTGCTGTTCGAAGCGCGCACCGTGCGAGAGGTGGCCGCACTCGTCGACGACCTGCGTGGCACCGGCACCGACCGGCGGCCCGGACAGCTGCCGCTACCCGAACATCTCCCGCTCGCATACCCGCAGCGGCGCATGTGGATTCACCACCACTACGACCCCACGTCGACCGCCTACCACGTGCCCGTGGTGATCCGCATCGACGGCGACATCGACCTCACCCGACTCCGCCACGCCGTGGACGCCGTGGTGGACGCGCACGCGGTGCTGCGCACCACCTACCCGGACGGACCGGCCGGGCCGGTGCAGCGGATCGTCGAACGTCGTGATTCGGTGCTCGGACACGAGACGGTGGACGCCACCGCGATCCGCCCGGCCATCGAGACGTTCCTGTCTACCCCGTTCGACCTCGAACACGAACCCGGCTTCCGGGCCGGCGTCTTCGACACCGGCGACGCCCGCTACTTCGTGGCGGCGTTGCACCACATCGCGATCGACGGCTGGTCGATGCGCATCGTGCTGGCCGACCTGCTGCGCGCATACGAGGGTGAGACGCTGACGGCGGGACTGAGTTACGCCGATTTCACCCAATGGCAGATGCGGCGACTCGGCGGCCCCGACGACCCCGCCAGCCGCTACACCCGCGAACTCGACCACTGGCTGTCGGTGCTCGACGGTGCAGGTGAGCCGGTGCAGCTGCCGGGACGTCGCGTGGACGCCGGTGCGGCCGGGCGGATCTCAGGACGGCTCTCGGTCGACGTCGCTGACGGGTTGCGGGCGACGGCGGACCGGTTGTCGGCGACGGTGTTCCACCTGGCACACGCGGCGCTGGCGGACCTGCTCGGACAGTGGACCGGACAGTGGGACACCGTAATCGGCGTCCCCGTACACGGACGCAGCGCCGCCGACTGGGAATCGGTGGTCGGCATGTTCGTCAACACGGTTGCGTTGCGTACCCGGCTGTCGGCTTGTCAGCCGATCGCGGCTGTGGTCGAGCAGGCCCGCGACGTCGCTCTGGATGCCGCCGAAAACGCCGACGTGCCCTACGACGTCGTCGCCCGCGCGGTACGACCCCACGCGCACACCGGCTTCGACCCGCTGATCTCGGTGCTGCTGGTCAACGAGGATGTGCTGCCGACGGTGTCGGGGGATGTGATCGGCGCAGGCGAGTGGCAGGCGACGGTGCTTCACGAGGCCAACACCACCGTGGATGCGAAGTTCGACATCGAAGTGGTGCTGGCTGAGGACTCCGATGGGCTCACGGTGACGGTGGTGCACTCCGGGTTCGTGCCGGGGGAGGTGGCGCAGGCGTTTCTCGAAGACTTCCTGACGGTGTTCGGGGCGGCGGCGGGTGACGTGTCTGGGGCGTTCCCGGTGATGTCCGGGGGTGTCCTCGGTGGGGCCGCGCCGGCTGCTGCGGTGGTCGAGGGTGCGGTGGCGTCGGCGGATGCCGATTTGGTGCGGCAGGTTGCGGCGGTGATGGCCGAGGTGCTCGAGGTGCCGGTCGACGAGATCGGTTCGGGGGATGACTTCTTCGCTCTGGGTGGGACGTCGCTGTCGGCGACGCGGGTGACGTCGACGCTCGGGCGTGAACTCGGCATGCGGGTGCCGACGCGGCTGCTGTTCGAGAATCCGTCGGCGGGGGAGTTGGCGGGGGTGGTGGCGTCGCTCGAGGGTGGGGCTGAGGCCCTTCGTGACGCCCGCTCGTTCCTCGCGGGCTCCTCAGGGAGCGGTGGCGGCGAGAGTGCCTCGGTTAGCGGGGGTGCCGTGGAGCTGGCGCCGACACAACGGCGGATGTGGGTGAATGCGCAGCTACTTGGGGATCTGCCGATCTACGGGGTGCCGGCGATTGTGCCCGTGCCCGACGGTGTCACGGGTGATGCGGCCGCGGCGGCGATCGAGACCGTGGTGGCACGTCATCCTGCGTTGCGGATGCAGTTCCACACCACATCCGATGGGCCGCGTCAGCAGGCCGTCGACGGGTGGCGGCCCGAGATCCGGCACATTGACTCTGCGGAACTCGCCGCGCGCGTCGGGGAGTTCGCCGCGCCGTTTGATCTCGAGGCTGCACCACCGGTGCGGGCGTGGGTGATCGAGTCCGAGGCGGTTCCGGTGGCGGTGGTGCTGGTGGCGCACCACATCGTGCTCGACGGGGAGTCGGCCGACATCGTCGCCGCCGAACTCACCGACCTACTGGCCGACGTTCCGCTGAACGCTGCTGCGACCGGATTCGATGTTGTTGCGGGGCGGCTGGCAGCCGAGGACCGTGCGACGCGTGACGAGCAGCTCGCGTTCTGGGCGCGGACCCTGGAGGGCTACAGCGGGCAGCTCGACCTCGTCGCCGAGCGGCCTGCGGTGCGTGACCTGCGGACGGGGTCGGTGGACGTCGAGTTGGGCGACGAGGTGTCGGCGGCGGTGGCCGTGGCCGCCGAACGCGGCCAGGCCAGCGAATTCCATGTGCTGCACGCCGGATTGGCGCTCGCGTTGGGTGTGCAGGGCGGCGTCGACGACGTCGCGGTGGCCACCCCGGTGTCGATGCGTCGCGACGCCGACACCGCCGGCACCGTCGGCATGCTGATCTCGACGGTCGTACTGCGCACGCAGATGGCGGCCGGGCAGACCGTCGGGGAGCTGATCGGGCAGGTACGTGATGCCGACCTCGCCGCCATCGACCACGGGCTCGTCGCCTTCGACGACGTGGTGGCCCTGGTGGACCCGCCGCGCGAGGCCGGTCGGCATCCGTTGGTGCAGGTGGCGTTCTCCGTCGGGGGAGTTGGCGGTGCGCTGGGTGACGTCGGCGAGCTGCTGGAGCAACGCAGCGAATTCGATCTGCATGTGGTTGCCTTTGCCGAGCAGGGGCGGTGGTGGCTGCGGGCGGAGTATGCGCGGGATCTGTTTGACGATGCGGCGATTGCGGTGGTTGCGGAGCGGGTTGGGGCTGGGGTTGCGGCAGTTGTGGGGGATGCGGCGACGCCGGTGGCTGCGGTGGAGTTGTTGAGTGAGGCGGAGTGGGGGGACTGGTCTCGATACGCTTCCTCGCCTAGCGGCTCGGAGGCTACTCGACCAGCGGTTGGGGGCGGCACGGACGCTACTCGACCAGCGGTTGGGGGTGCGTCTTCTGGTGGTCGAGTAGACCGAGGCGCTAGCCGAGGTCGTATCGAGACCACCGCCGGCTCTGAGGGGCGCTGGTCTCGATACGCTTCCTCGCCTAGCGGCTCGGAGGCTACTCGACCAGCAGTTGGGAGCGGCTCGGAGGCTACTCGACCAGCAGTTGGGGCCAGCTCGGAGGCTACTCGACCAGCGGTTGGGGCGCGCCCCGAAGCGGCTTTCCCACGCGCTTCCGGGCTGGATCGGCAGGTGGGGAAGGGGAGTCCGCCGCTGTTGGGGGAGCTGCTCACCCGTGCGGTCGCGCGGTATCCGGACAACATCGCCGTGGACGACGGGCGCAGGCGGCTTACCTACCGCGAGTTCGACGACTGGGTGTCGGTCACCGCGCGGGCGCTACGGGAGCGTGGGCTGGGGCGCGGGGACGTGATCGCGGTCGAGATTCCCCGCTCCATCGAATCGGTGGTGGCGCTGTGGGCGGTCACCCGCATCGGCGCGACGTGCGTGCCCGTCGACGTCACGTATCCGGCGGCGCGGCTCGACCGGGTCGTCGCGGTGACCGGCGCGCGGGTCATCGGACCGGATGCGGTGCCGGCGCGGCCGACGGAACTCGTTGCACCCGAACCACTCACACCGATGCGGCCGGACGAACTCGCCTACATCATCACCACGTCGGGCACCACGGGAACACCGAACGTCGTCGGTGTGCCGCACCGCGGGGTGCATCGGGTCGCCTCGCTCGGCGACGTCGTCACCACCGACCGCGTCGGCATGGCCATCAGCCCCGGCTTCGACGCCACCTTCCACGACATGCTGCTGCCCTTCGCCGCCGGCGCCACCCTCGTCGTCGTACCCGCCGACGTCTCCGGCGGCCGTGACCTCACCGACTTCCTTCGCGCACAACGGGTCAGCGTGTTCACCGCCACCCCGTCGGTGATGCGCACGCTCACCCCTGCCGTGCTGACCGACCTGCGCGCGGTCTACATCGGCGGCGAAGCGCTCACCGCCGACCTCGCCGACACCTGGTCACACACCGCGCAGGTCATCAACATCTACGGGCCCACCGAGACCACCGTCACCGTCTCCACCTCGCACCACACAACCGGGGAACGCGTCCGGATCGGACGGCCCCGTCCGGGAATCGGTGCGGTCCTGCTCGATCGGATGCTTCGGCCCACCCCGCCCGGCGTCGTCGGCGAACTGTACATCGCCGGAACCGGCGTTGCCCGAGGCTATCTCGGCGACGCGGCGCTCACCGCCGCCCGCTTCGTCGCCGGCCCCGACGGGCAACGGCTCTACCGCACCGGCGACCTGATGCGCCTCGATGTGGCCGCCGACCAACTCGTCTACGTCGGCCGCACCGACCGGCAGATCAAGATCCGCGGACAACGCGTCGAACCCGCCGAGATCGACGCCGTGCTGACCGCCGCCGGCGCCGAGCGCGCGGCCACCGTCCTGCGTGACGGACCCGTCGGACCCGCCCTGGTGTCCTACGTCGTCAGCCCCGGGGCGTCGTCGGACCGGCTGTGGGCGGCGTGCCGGCGCACCCTGCCGCGACACATGGTGCCCGCCCGCATCGTCATCGTCGACCAGCTGCCGTTGTCCGGGGCGGGCAAACTCGACGAACGCCGACTGCCCGAGCCGCAATGGTCGCGGTCGCGGCGCGCACCCGGCACGCCGGTCGAACAGGCGGTGATCGCGGCGTTCGACGAGGTGCTCGGCGTCGAGGCCGGCATGGACGACGACTTCTTCGCCCTCGGCGGCAACTCCCTGGCCCTGCTGTCACTGCGGGACGCACTGGCACGCAACGGCATCGAGGTATCAGCGGCGCAGCTGTTCACCCATCCCACACCCGCCGACATCGTCGACCTGCTCGACGCGGGCACCGGCGACGACCGCGTGGTGCGGCTGTCGCAGACCACCGACGGCACCCCGGTGTGGTGCGTGCACACCGCAGCCGGGGTCGTCGAACAGTTCCGGCCGCTGGCCGAGGCGTTGGCGTCGCCGGTGTTCGGGTTGCAACTGCCCGAACTCATCGACGCCAGCCGCGACATGCCGGACACGGTGGCGGCGTTGGCGGCACGGAACGTCGCCACCCTGCGTGAGGTGCAGGAGCACGGACCGTACCGGCTGGTCGGCTGGTCGTTGGGTGGCGTGATCGCCCACGAGATCGCCCGGCAACTCGTCGACGCCGGCGAAGAGGTGACGCAGCTGGTTTTACTCGACCCGCGCACCCCCGCCGAACTGAGTACTGTGCCCGACGACGAACTGCACGCCACCCACCCGCTGCGGGCTGCGGCCGAGGTGCGCGACCCCGAGGCGGTGGCGCGCTTCGATGCCCGCTCGGCGACGATGGCGCAGGCTGCCCGCGACTATGAGCTGACTCCGGTGGCCGTCGGACGCACCTGCTACGTTGCGGCAGCCGACAATCCCGACCCCGACGCGTGGGGGCGGGCCGTCGGACCGGTCGAGGTGGTCCCCGCAGACGCCACCCACGCCGGCCTCGGCGAACCCGACACGCTGCGACGCATAGCGCGACTACTCGAGGAGGAGCCATGAGCACACCCGATAAACCGGCGTCGGTGCTGTTCATCTGCACCGGCAACATCTGCCGGTCACCCATGGGTGAACGCATCCTGGCGCGGCACGCGGAAGAAGCGGGGCTGTCGGTGTCGTCGACGAGCGCCGGCGTCGGGGCGATGAACGACCACGAAATGCACCCGTTCGCCGTCGAGGTACTCGGCGAACACGGCTACGACGGAACCGGATTCGCCTCCCGCTACCTGCGGCCGCCGATGCTGCAGGACGCCGACCTGGTGCTGTGCCTGACCCGCGACCACCGGGCCAAAGCCCAACAGCTGCTGCCGGTGCGGTGGAAGCGCATGTTCACCCTCACCGAGTTCGCCGAACTCGCCGACGGGGAGTCGGGATCGCTCGACGACATCATCGGCTCGCGTGCCCGCATCGACACCAACTCCGCGCACCTCGACATCGCCGACCCCATGGGCAAACCCAAGGACGACTTCGAGCGGGTGTTCGGTGAGATCGCGCCCAAGGTGTCCGCCATCGTCGACTGGATGGCCCGATGATTAGACGCATGCTCGGCAACCGCATCGTGCAGATCTGCCTGGTGCTGGGGGTGCTGCTGGTGGCGGTGCTGCTGTGGCTGGGGTTTTCGGCGCTGAAGGTGCGCGGCGACCTCGATGGTGCGCGTGATGATGCATCGAAAGCTCGGTCGTTGGCGCTCGACGGCGACCAGGATGCGGCCGGGCAGGCCGCCGACGCGGCCGCGGACAAGGCGCAGAGTGCGTCGGACTGGTCGCACGGCATCGTGTGGTCGGCGGCCGCGTCGATCCCGTGGCTCGGTGACCCGTTGGACTCGGTGGCGCAGATGAGCGATGCGGTGCAGTCGTTGGCTACCGATGTGCTGGTGCCGTCGGCGCAGTTGGCGTCGGCGCTCAACCCGGCCGAACTGCGGGACGGCAGCACCCTCGACACCGGGCCCTTGGCCGAAGCGGAACCGCAACTGGCGCAGGTGGCCGCGACATCGTCGGAGATCGCCGCGCAGGTGGAGGCCATCGACCCGAGCTGGCTGGGCGTGGTGTCCGACGCGCACACCCAGCTGCAGGAGCAGGTCGACGAGGCCGCGGCCACCATGACCGGCACTCACGTGGCCAGCCAGCTGGTCCCGACGATGCTCGGCGGCGACGGCCCCCGCAACTACTTCCTGGCGTTCCAGACGCCGTCGGAGGCACGCGGAACCGGTGGACTCGTCGGCGGTTTCGCGATTCTCAACGCCCGCGATGGTCGGGTGACGATTCCGACGTTGGGTGCCAACTCCACCTTCGAGCATCCGGTGCGCCCGCAGATCGACCTCGGGCCCGACTACGACGCCATCTATTCGTCGTACCGGCCGTACACCGACTTCCGAAACAACAACCTCAGCGCTAACTTCCCCGATGCGGCGAAGATCTGGATCGCCAACTGGAAACGGCAGTCCGGCCAACAGCTCGACGGGGCGATGGCGCTCGACCCGATCGCGCTCAGCTACGTGCTGAAGGTGACCGGGCCCGTGACACTGCCGGACGGGGAGACGATCACCGCCGACAACGTCGTACCCATCACCCTGTCCACGTCATATGAACGGTTCCGCGGCGACAGCGCCGAACGCAAGCTGTACCTGCAGTCGATCGCGAAAGCCGTGGTGGATCAGGCGGTGTCGTCGGGCGGGGACACCGGTGCGCTGCTCGAGGCGCTCGGGCATGGTGTCCAGGAACGTCGGATCATGATCTACAGCACTCACCCCGACGAAGAACGCATCCTGCAGTCGACGGAACTGGGGCACCAGATCTCCGACACCACCGCGCCGTATCTGCAGGTGGCCATCGGCAACGCGGGTGGCAACAAGCTCGACTACTACCTGCGGCGCGACATCAGCTACACGGCCGGCGAATGCAGCGGGGATACGCGTGAGTCGAAGGTGGTGGTGAAGCTGACGAACACCCTCGATGATCTGACGCTGTCGGACTACGTGATCGCCCCCAACGGGACGGTGCGCAACCTGCCGAAGGGCACCAACCTGTCCAACGTGGAGATGCTGACCACCAAGGGGTCGGTGGTCAAGGAGATCACCGTGGACGGGTCGTCGCCGATGCGGGTGGAGCAGCCACTCAACGGACGGCCCTATGTGGCTACGGCGGTGCAGATTCCGCCGGGCGAGACGGTGACGATCGAGATGACGCTGGAGGAGCCGACGATGGCGCGCGGTGAGGCCGTGGTGCCGATTCAGCCGTTGGTGGATGACCCGACTGTGCACGTTGATGTTCCGGTATGTGGGGGTTCGTCGTCGGACTGAGGTGAACGTTCCGGTTTCCGGCACGTTCACCTCACTTGGGCCGGGGGTCGCATGCCGACTGAGGTGAACGTCGCGGAAAACAGCACGTTCACCTCACTCGGGTGGGAACCATCATCTATCGCGAGGGCGTGGCGGTGCGGTTGATCGTGTGGTTCCCCGACGACGAGCATGTGGTGGTGGCCCTGTTTTCCGGGACAAGGCGCGCATGGGGGATGTGTTCTACGACAGCGTCGGACCGCGCGCCGATGCTGCGATCGAGGCGTGGAAACAGCAGACCGAGACTGAGAGAGATGAGGGCTGATGAGTGAGGAGAAGCAGGTCACGTTCCGTCGTGGCAATCAGCGGATCGCGCAGCTGTTGGCGGACCCGGATACCGCGGCGCGGGTCGAGACGATCCGCGCGGAGATGGCCCAGGCGGACCGCGCGCACGCGATGGGGTTGGCGGCGATCCGCCGCGCTGCACAGCTGACCCAGACCGAGCTGGCCCAGCGGATGGGTATCAAACAGGCCGCGGTGTCGGGGTTGGAGGCACGTGAGGACCTGATGCTGTCGACTCTGGCCAACTACCTGGCCGCCGCCGGCGCCACCGACGTCACCATCACTGCACGTCTGGGGGAGCGCACTATCGAGGTCGCGTTGCCTCCCGGATCCTGAGCCCAGTGCCGACTGAGGTGAACGTCGCGGAAAGCAGCACGTTCGCCTCACTCGGCTCCGGGGCGGAATCAGGTGGAACCGGATGGCTCTCCGATGCGTCTGAATCGCATGGGGATACCACCGGAACTTCGGAAGCTGGCACTCGAGCGCGACGGCATCATCACCGCTGCGCAGGCGCGTGAGCACAAGGTGAGTCGCGGGATGGTCGCGCGAAGGATCGCGGCCGGCGACTGGGTGGATGAGGGGCACCGGATCTACCGGCTCGTCGACCATCCGGCCACCGCGCGCACCCGAACGCGAATCGCCACGCTGTCGGTCTCGCCGAGTGCCGTACTCGGTGGCGTGATGGCCGCCTGGTGGCATGGCGTCATCAGCAAGCGCCCGACGTCGGCGACGGTGACAGCGCCGACGGGGTGGCACGGGTCGTCGGTCGCCGGGGTCACCGTGGTGCGGCGTCCGCTGCTCGACGTCGACGTCGTGGAGCGAGACGGGTTGCGGGTCACAGCACTTCCGCTGACGGTACTCGAGGCGGCGGTCGAGGGCGGCATGGACGTGGTCGATCGGGCGCTACAGAAGCATCTGGTGACCGTCGACGACATGATGTCCACCTACCAGCGGCACGCGACCGGCAAAAACGCCGCGCAGATGGCCCGCATTCTCGAACTACTCGGCCCCAATGCTCACTCCGAAGCGGAACGGTTGGCGGTCGCCGTGTTCACCGAGCACGAGATCGTCGGCTGGGAAGCGAATTACCAAGCGGCAGGATACGAACTCGACTTCGCGTTCCCGGCACAGAAGGTGGCGGTCGAGATCGACGGAATGGCCTACCACTCCGATTCCGATGCCTTTCAGCGCGACCGCCGACGACGCAACGCACTGATCAACGCTGGCTGGACGGTGCTGAACTTCACCTGGTCGGACCTGCTGGAGCGGCCGGGTTACGTTGCCGCGCAGATCCGGTACGCACTTTCTCACGCGGCGGCGTGAGTGGTTGTGCTGAGTGAGGTGAACGTTCCGGTTTCCAGCACGTTCACCTCAGTCGAACAGCGCCACAGCGGTCGAGTGAGTAGAACGTCACGGAAACCGCGACGTTCTACTCACTCCGCTGGGCCACGCGCGTGGTGTGGTCCTCTGCCACCCCGGCATGCTCGATGTCGGTCCGTGTGGTCGATCGGCGGGCGCTGGTCGGCGGCTCACCCGAACCCGGGGTGAACTCGGCCAGCCATCCGAAGAGCGGGCGGGCCGGGGCCGAGGGTTTCGCCGGGATCAGGTCGAGCGAGCCCGTGATCGGTGGAAGCTTCTCGGGGAACAGCGGTTTGCTGATGACGTGGCCGTCGTCGAGGGGTGTGGCTGTTCGCCATCCACCACCAATGTGGACCAACGCGACCAGGTGCCCATGATCGGTCACCGCGGCACCCACTTCGATGTCGAGAGTTGCGGCAAGCGCGAGGAGGACGCATTCGAACTCGCGAGGTGTCGCGCGACCGGCCTTCAGGACAGCCGCGGCCGGGCGGGGAGCGTCGGCGGCCGACGCGTCGATGCGCAGCAGCTCCTCCAGGCCGGCCCGAAGGTTGATGACGCGGGTTTCGTCGTCGGCGTCACCGCTCAATGCCTCGGCGATCGACAGCAACTGCGGTTCCGGGATGGTCTGCGGCAACAGATCAGACAGCAGGAGTCTGCGTTTGCCCTGAGCCGTGCCGCGACGACGACCCGGTGAGGTGACCACCGAAGTCGGCGGCGACAACCGGGCGATCAGCTCGCGGGCGTCGTCGAGGGCCGACGACGCATCGACGTCACCGGTCTCCGGCAGGTCGACGACGGCGTTCTGATAGGCGACATCACCGCGACGCGAGAACAGGATCACGTCGGCGGCGAGCACGGTGGCTCGGCTGGTGTGCGGCACCGGCAGTTCGACGTTCCGCGGAACGGTGTGGGTGCGCACCGTGGCGCGGGCCGCCCCGTCGTTGCCGACAACCACAAGGGTGGAATCGGGTGGGGAGGCGTCGAGCGGGAGGTCGGTGCGGTCGGAGGGTCCGAGCGCCAGATGTGCCCGACTCCCGACGAGGTTGTCGAAGTCGTTGCGGGGGAGTTCGACTCCGCGGGGTGGTGAGTTGATCCCGTTCGGGTCGGTGAAGTCGGCGCTTCGGGCTCGGTGCCACAGCAGTGGCACCCGCTTGCGCCGGGCGTCGTCGTCTTGGAGCTGTTCGAGGAACCACAGCAGCCGCCCACTGCCGCGCTGCGGATGAGGTGTGAGGTGCCACCAGGTCAGCCGGCGGGCGAGGTCGCCGGCCACCACCGGCTGCCACGAGCCGATGCCGATATGGCCCAGTGCGGCGATCCAGCCGAGGTAGCGCGGCAGCGCGTCGATGGCGCGGATGAGTTCCGAGCGTGACATCGCACCGGACACCCGCAGGCGATCCGGGCTGTTCAACGCCGCCACGGCGGCGGCCGCGCAGAACTGGCTACCGAACTCGATGTCGAGCCGACGGTTCAACGTCGGGGCCGTCGCCAGGGTGTCGTCGACCCATTGCCCGTACGGTTTGGGATTGACCGGCCAATCACGCAGTGCCGGGACACTGTTCGCGATTGCCGCGAGGATGAGCTGTTCGGCTTCGGTGGCGTCGGTGGGGGTGGGCAGTGCGGCGAGGCGGGAGTGTAGGTTGCTCGCGGCGTCGACCCCCACCATCAGGCGGGTGGTGAGCGCGCCCAGATCGGTCACGGTGAGGGTGTCGTCGGCGTCGGTGACCAACCGGTGGGTGACGAGGTGGTCGAGCACGCCCTTGAGGTCGCGGCGTTTGCTGTTCTGGGCGTAGGCAAAGGTGCCCTCGTACCAGAGTTGCGCGTCGGCGCGACGGGTGATGCTGCCGAGCAGGATCTCGGCGAGCACGGCGTCGGCGAGTTTGTCGTTGAGTCGGCTGTCCACCCGATAGCCGGCGACAAGTCTGCTGCGCCAGGCGAGTTCCTCGCTGTGCGGCACCATGATGAATCCGAAGCCCTCGGCTTCGTGTCCGGCGCGCCCTGCGCGGCCGAGCATCTGCTGGGCCTGACTGGTCTCGAGCTCGTTGATGCCGAGCGTCAGGTCGCGGATGATGACCGTGCGGGCCGGCGTGTTCACCCCCGTCGACAAGCCTGAGGTCGCAACCAGCGTGTCGATCTGGCGCGCGTTGAAGGCGGCCAGCGCCCGTTGGGCTTTCGGTGCGTCCCGGAAGTGGATGCCGACACCTTTGGCGAAGGCCTGCTCCACCAGGGTGTCGTCGTCGACGCCGCGGTAGCGCACGCCGGCCAGTTGGCCCGCGGTGCGTCGGACCGCGTTCTTGCTGCCGCAGAAGATCAGCACGCTGCCCGATGTACCTGCGTCGTCTTCGGACAGCTCATGCACCAGGTCGGTTAGGGCCTCGTCCTTGGCGTCCTCGTCGGCCCACGGTTTGCCCGAGGGCGAGTCGTAGGCGGCGAACTGCGTGATGAGGCGAGTGGGTCGCCACTCCACCGTGATCAGTTGGGCGTTGAACCACGCCGCCAGTTCTTCGGCATTGCCCGCCGTGGCCGACAGCGCGACGATCCGCGTCCGGTCGGCCGACGCCCGCAGACGTGCGAGCAGTGACTCCAGGGTGGCGCCGCGCTCATGATCGCCCACCAGGTGCACCTCATCGACGATCAGGCAGCCGACGCTGTCCAGGAACGATCGCAACGACGAACGGCGATAAAGGGATTCGAATTTCTCGGTGGTTGCCACCCACAGTTGCGCGGTGCGGATGCGGTCGCTGGACATGTTGGTCTCGCCGGTCAGCTCGATCGACGCGATGCCGTGCTCGCGCCATCGGGCAGCGGTTGCGGCCACCTCGGCGGCCAGGGCCCGCGCCGGCAACAGCCACACCGCCGGCCGGTTCTCCAACAGGATCGACCGCAGCGCGGCCACCTCGCCGATCAACGTCTTGCCCGAACTCGTCGGTGCCACCACCATCACATGCCCAGAGGTGTTCAGCACCGCGGGAACAGATTTCGACTGCAGCGGATTGAGCTGATCGAATCGATCCAGGTAAGGCCGCAGTGGCGGGGGAATCAGGTCGGCGGTGGGAGTCCAGGTCTCCTCGCCGTCGGTGACCCGGTCCTGGCCGTCGCGCATCAGGTCGAAACCGGCGACGAACGCGTCGACCAGCCGCGACGCGGAGTGCACGGTCCCGGAGTTCTCGTCGGTCGCGAGCGCCGTGCGGGTGAAGTTCGTCGACGGGTTGAGGACGCGGTCGTCGGCGAGCACGACCTTCTCGTGCAGGTTGCGCACGGTCACCACCCGAACACCCACGTCACGTAGACGACGCACCGCGGCATCGTTGGACGCCTCGGGGCGGGTGAACACGATGACGTCGACGTGTCGTCGGTGCGCGGCGATCGTGTCGTCGAGCAGGGTGCCGGCCTGCGGCGAGGCATCCCACTGCGGGACCTTGATACACAGGCGATGCCGGGCTGCGCCGACGAAGGACCGGAGGGTGCGGTAGCTGACCAACAACGCCTCCTGAGTCGACTCCATGTCTTATTGAAGTGGGGGTGCGGGTGGGAATGCAAAAGTGGTGGTGGGTTGGAGGCGAGTGCGGTGAACGTCACGGTTTCCGGCACGTTCACCTCAGTCGGGTCGGGGTGGCAGCGGAATCGTGACGCACGCCGATATGCCGTGTTGTGACACGGGCAGTGGCTTTTTGTGCCGGATTGTGGGCGTTTCCCGGCAATCGCGGCATCGGTTCGCCGGGTGCTGCTTAGCTGGGCCCGGCGGACCGTGACATTCGGTCGGGTGTTCGCCGGCGGTACCGCTCGTTCGATCTCAAGGAGACGCTCTAGATTATGTGCACGCGCGTGATGTGGCCAGATGCCAACGGATCGGTCATCGTCGGCCGGAACATGGACTTCCACCAGGACCTGCACACCAACCTGTGGAAACTTCCCCGCGGCATCAAGCGCGACGATCGTGTCGCCGGAAAACTGCAGTGGACCGCGAAGTACGGGAGCCTCATCGCCGGCGTGTACGACCTGCTGTCCACCGACGGCCTCAACGAACGCGGACTGGGTGGCCACATCCTGTGGCTGGCGGAGTCGGACTACGGCACCCCCGACGACTCGAAACCGCAGCTGGCGATGTCGGTGTGGCTGCAGTATTACCTCGACAACTTCGAGACCGTCGCCGAAGCCGTGGCGTGGACGGAGTCGGCGCAGCCGCAGATCGTCCCGATCGCCGATCCGACGGGCCACAGCAATCCTGCTCTGCACCTCGCGATCGAGGACGCCAGTGGCGACTCTGCCATCTTCGAGTACATCGACGGCGAGCTGCAGATCTATCACAGCCGCGATCACCTGGTGATGACCAATTCGCCGAGCTACGACCAGCAACTCGAACTGGTCAAGAAGTACGAAGGGTTGGGCGGCGACGACCCGCTGCCCGGCACATGCCTGGCCACCGACCGCTTCGCCCGCGCGCTCTACTACGTCGGCGTGCAACCGGAGCCGACCTCACAGCTGCAGGCGACCGCGGCGATGATGAGCATCATTCGCAACTGCGCCCAGCCGTTCCGCAATCCCGAGCCCGGCAAACCCGATGCGTCGCAAACGCTCTGGCAGGTCGTGCTCGACCTGACCAACCTGCGCTACACCTTCGAATCCACCACCCGACCCAACACGGTGTGGGTCGACCTCAACGACCTCGACTTCTCCGAAGGGTCCGGCGAGACGAAGCTGGACCTGATCGGCAAGCTCGCGCTCGACGGTGGCATCGCCGGTGAGGTGCACAAGGACTTCGCCAAGCACCACAGGTTCCATATCGTCTCGATCGAGCAGGCCAAGCTCATCGGTGAGCTGGTGCAGAAGGCGAGCGCCGACATCAAGCACATCACGAAGCCGGTCGAGGAGTACGAGAACAAGATCCAGGATCTGGTCACCGAGAAGCTCGCGTCGTTCGTGAACGCGGAATAAGGCGTCGCGGCCGACTCCAGTGAGGTGAACGTGCCGGAAACCGGAACGTTCACCTCACTCGGGACGTCGGGTGGCGACTCGTGCCTCCTGTGAGGCCAGAAGTGTGGCTAAAATGAGGCGATGACGACTGTGCCGCTGGGCGAGGCCAAGGACAAGCTCTCCGCGCTCGTCGACAGCGCGGAGTCGACGCACGACATCATCACGATCACCAAGCACGGCAAGCCCGCTGCGGTGCTGATGTCGGCTGACGACCTCGAATCGCTGCACGAGACGATTCACTGGCTCTCACGGCGCGGAACGGCCGATGCGGTCGCCGGCGCCGATGACGAGCACGCAGCCGGGCACACCATCTCCCTCGACGACCTGCGCGCCGAGCACGGTCTTCCCCCACGATGAGCGATTCGACGCCGCAGCCGTTCGACGTCGCCATCGCCTCACCCGCCCGCCGTGCCCTTGCGCGCCTTCCCGGTCGCGTCGCGCACGCCGTCATCGAGTTCATCTCCGGCCCGCTCGCCGAGAATCCACGGCGGCTGAGCAAGCCACTACGCAATGAGCTCGAGGGTCTGCATAGTGCGCGTCGTGGCGATTATCGGATCCTTCTGCGCATCGACGATGACAATCGCTCCGTGCTGATCGTCGACATCGACCACCGCGCGCACGTGTATCGGACATGAGTCGTGAGGTGAACGTGCCGGAAACCGGAACGTTCACCTCACTCGGGACGTCAGCTCGACGGCATCAGATTGTGTACGAAGCGGATCTTGTCCAGTACCGCCGGCGGCAGCACGAACGGGTAGAGGTCCGGGTGGCCCATCGACCGGTTGATCTGATTGAGCGCCCAGGTCAGCGGCAGCCACCAGCCGATGAGCTGTTCGAACCCGACGTCGCCGGGCAGCACGCTGTCCAGGGTCGATCCGGCCGGCGCCATGGCGAAGGCGGCGGCGGTGTCGAGGGTGTCGCGGATGTGCAGATAGTGCGCGAAGGTCTCGGCGAAGTCCTCGGCCGGGTGCATCGTCGCGTATGACGACACGTAGGTCTGCGGCCAGCCGTCGGGGGCGCCCTCGGAGTAGTGGCGGTCGAGCGCCGCCTGGTAGTCGTCGTCGGGGTTGCCGAACAGTTCCTCGAACTTCGGGCGCACGTCGCCGGTGATGAGGACGAGCTGGTAGTAGTGCCCTATCTCGTGGCGGAAGTGGCCGAGCAGCGTGCGGTAGGGCTCCTCGAGCTGCACCCGCAGCTTCTCGCGGTGCACGTCGTCGCCCTCGGCGAGGTCGAGGGTGATCAAACCGTTGTCGTGGCCGGTGATCACCGACTGCTCGGCACTCGAGAGCAGGTCGAAGGCCAGGCCGGTCTGTGCATCCTCGTCGCGACCGGTGATGGGCAGTTTGAGTTCGTCGAGCTCCAGCACGAGCCGTCGTTTGGCGGTCTCGGCGCGGCCGTACTCGGCGCGGGCCTCGACGTCGGTCTCCGGCGGCAGCGTGCGGGTGAGGCGGCAGGACTCGCACAGGGTGGGGGTGCCGGACCACGCGACCAACCAGTTGCACTGTGCGACTTTGGTGTTCTCGCATCGCTCGACCAGCGTGCCGTCGATCTCGGTGCGCTCTTTCTCGTCGAGGTTGTAGATGGTTCGGGTCTCGAGCCAGAAACCCAGTGGTTTGCCGCAGTTGAGGCATTTGCTGTTCTCGAAGGACAGACGCTGACCACAGTTGTGGCAGGTGAAATCGCGCATGATGTGTCGTCGCTTTCTCGCGGCAGGGGACACGCACAGTTGTACCCGAGAAGGGGGGCTCTCAACCACTGGCGCGCAGTGAGGTGAACGTACCGGTTTTCGGCACGTTCACCTCACTGCTCCGCGCGCCTATTTGATGACGGCGTCGATCGTCTTCTTCAGCGCCGATGGCTGTGCCGGCGAGTGCGGCGCCTTCTTCTTCAGTTCGAGCATCTCCTCGCCGATCTGCTGGAGTTCCTTTCGGCCCAGCGCCTTGCGGACCTCGGGAAACCACTCAGATTCTTCCTCTTCGATGTGATGCTCGACGTTCTCGATGAGGACGGTGGTCTTGGCGTCGAAGCGCTCATCGTCAGGCTTCATGGTCATGAGCTCCATCACCAGCAGGTCCGCGACGTGATGCTCTTCGTAGGACTCGAGGATGTCGCCTTCGACGTCGGGGACGGCCTTGCGGACGGCCGGATACATCCCTTCGTTCTCGATGTACGTGTGCACGGTCAGCGCCTCGATGATCTTCGAGACGATGTCGCCTTTGGTCTTCGTCGCGTTCGGACCCGCCTTGCGGAAGTCGTTGAACAGTTTCTTGATCTGCTTGTGGTCGTCTTTCAGCAGAACGATGGCATCGGTCGACATCGGGTGGCTCCTCTGGCGGTGGTGAGCGGGGCTGGCAGCGGAATCGCGGGCACCTTTGCGTGCGAAACCGTTGCGAACCGAATGCCCGCGGCGGGGCGGAGCCAAACCGTCGGGTACTAACGAGCCGCTCACCGGCCGGCGTCGTGACCGAGTGAGGTGAACGTTCTGGTTTCCGGCACGTTCACCTCACTGGTCTGAGAACCGCGCCCGCAACGCCCGCCGGTCGACCTTCCCCGGACCACGGGTGGGGAGTTCGTCGAGCTCGATCACCTCGCGCGGTGCGGCGTAGCGGTCGAGTCGTTCGGCGACCGCGCCCCGGATCCTCGCTGAGTCGATGGTGCCGGCGGCGACGACGAAGGCGACCACCTTCTCGCCGAGCCGCTCATCGGGCAGGCCGACAACGGCGCATTCACGCACGGCCGGGTCGTCGAGGATGACGGCCTCCACCACCTGCGGCACCACGGTCAGGCCGCCGGTGCTGATCGCTTCGTCGGCGCGGCCGACGATGGCCAGTACGCCCTGATCGTCGACGCGGCCGAGGTCGTCGGTGCGAAACCAGCCCGGTTCGGCGAAGGCGGGATGGTCGGGTTTCTTGCGGTAGCCATGGGCGATAATCGGGCCGCCCAGAAGCACCCGGCCGACGCCGTCGGGGTTGGGGTCGTCGATGCGGATGGTCACGCCGTTCAGCGCAACGCCGTCGTAAACACATCCGCCGGCGGTCTCGCTCATGCCGTAGGTGCGCACGATGGGAATGCCGGCATCGATTGCCCTGTGCAGCAACGGGACCGGGGTGGCGGCCCCGCCCACGAGCAAGGCGTCGGCAGCGGCGAGGGCCGTGGTGGCGCGCGGGTTGTCGAGGACCTTGATCAGCTGGGTGGGTACGAGTGAGGTGTAGCGGCGCGGGCCGTCGAGGGCGTCGAGGGCGTCGGCGAAGGCGTTCGGGTCGAAGCCGTCGGTGACGTCGAGGACGGTGGGTGTGAAGCCGGCGGCCAAGCCGCGCAACAGGACCTGTAATCCGGCGATGTGGTGGGGGGCGAGTGCGAGCAGCCAGTTGCCGGGGCCGCCGAGGTGGGTGGCGGTGGCCTGCGCGGAGGCGGTGAGGGTGGCCGCGGTGTGCTGGGCGCCCTTGGGTGTGCCGGTGGTGCCCGACGTCGAGATCACCAGCGAGATGTCGTCGGCGATCGGGTCGTCGACGCCGAGAGCGTCACGCAGTGTGGCGGTGTCGAGCGGGTCGTCGGGGACCGGGACGTAGGCGGCCGAGCCGTCGAGGATTGTCGTGAGCTCGCCGCGACGGTCGAGAACGTCGGGTCGTGCCGGAAGGTGGAGGGAGCGGAGCGTTTTCAGGGCTGCTCACCGGGCTCATCGTCAGGAGCGGCGGGTGGGGTGAGCGGGGAGTCGTCGAAGGGCCAGCCGGAGGCCTCGAGATGATCGCGGACGCGGGCGATGTCGTCTTCGTGCGGCATCTCCTGGGTGATCTCGATGATTTTCACCGCGGCGTCGACCTTCGAGATCGGATCACCGTTGGCCGGGGCGTCGGTGATCAGTGCATCGGCGACCTGGGCCACCTCGTCGTCGGACAGTTGCCGGCGCAACAGCGCCACCAGCGGGATGTAGTCACCCTGCGGCACACCATCGGGGTAGCCGGCGCGCAGCCATTCGATGACGCGCTGCAGGAATTGTGGGCGGTCCACGAGGACAATTCTAGGGCGGTCAGCGGTCGCTGGTCGCGGCGAGCGGCCAGCCGGCGGCGGCCAGACGCGACGCCACTTGATTGATCTCTGCCTCCGAGGGCTTCTCGTCGATGACCGAGGTGATCGCCGCGGCGATGCGGTCCTCGGTGAGCGGGTCGCCGTCGCGGTCGCGGCCGAGCTCCAGCACCACGTCGGTCACCTGCCGCTCGTCGAGAACCCGCACCAGCAGCGCCAGCAACGGCGGGAACTCCGTGGGCGGGATGCCCTCGGGATAGCCCTGACGAACCCAATTGATGGCGGATTCGAACAGCGATGTGCCGTCGGACATGAGTGGTGGAACCTCCGGGTCGCGTCGATCAGGTCGTCACTTGTAGCCGAACGGGAAGATCTTGATGTCGAAGTAGTAGTAGATGGTCTGGCGGGTGATCCACAGCAGCGCGGTGGCGATGATGAGCAGGACCACCGCGAAGATCACGTAACCGGCCGCGCGTAGCGCCGGATTGCCCGGCGTCACAGTGCCGTCGGCGTTGGTCTCGGTGGCGCCTTCGGCGTGGAAGCGCAGACCGAAGGCGAACAGCGCGGGCAGCCCGGCGCCGAACAGCAGGCCGACAACCAGCACCTTGCCGATCGATTCGACGATGTCCATCGGGGAAGTCCTTTCAGAGGTGGCGTCGAGGCCGTCAGGCGATCGGGGTCTTTGCGGCGTCGGCCGCGGCCGTGTCCGCCGGGATGATCGAGTTGGTCGATTCGTCCCAGTCGGCGTTGACGTTGCTCGAGTCGACCTTGTTCTGCTGTGCGCGCCAGTACATGTAGGCCGATGCGGCGATCAGGAGCGCGAAGATGACGATGGCGCCGGTGACGTTGCCGAGCAGGTTGGCGATCAGGTAGCAGATCGCGCCGACGGCGCCGGCGGCCGGCAGGGTGGTGACCCAGGCGACGGCCATCCGTCCGGCGACCGCCCAGCGGACCTGCGCGCCTTTCTTGCCGACACCCGAACCGAGGATCGATCCGGTGGCGACCTGTGTGGTGGACAGGGCCATGCCGGCGGCGCTGGAGGTGAGGATGATCGCCGCCGACGACGCCTCGGCGGCCATGCCCTGCGGCGAGCTGATCTCCACCAGGCCCTTGCCCAGGGTGCGGATGATGCGCCAGCCGCCGAGGTAGGTGCCCAGCGCGATCATGCCGGCACAGCTGAACACGATCCAGAACGGCAGACCGTGCTCCACGCTGGAGGAGTCGAGGTGACCGGTGACGATCAGGGCCATCGCGATGACACCCATCGTCTTCTGCGCGTCGCCGGTGCCGTGTGCGAGCGACACCAGTGAGGCGCTGGCGATCTGGCCGTAGCGGAAACCTTCTTCCTTGCGGCTCTCGGCGATCCGCTTGGTGATGGCGAAGACCATCCACGTGCCGCAGGTGGCGACCAGGCAGGCGATCACCGGGGCGAGCAGACCGGGGACGATGATCTTGGCGAACACCCCGTGCCAGTTGATGCCGGACATGCCGATCGCGGCGATACCCGAACCGATGAGGCCGCCGAACAGGGCATGCGAAGAACTCGACGGCAGCCCGAACAGCCAGGTGAACAGATTCCACAGGATGCCGCCGATGAGGCCGGCGAAGATGATCAGCAGGCCCGTCGTCGGCGTGATGCCGCCGATGAGCTCGCCCGACCCGTCGCCGGAGGTCTGCTGGATGTTGAGCACATCCTTGGTGATGGTGGCGGCCACCTCCACCGAGAGGAAGGCGCCGACGAGGTTGAGGATCGCCGAGAGGCCCACGGCCACTTTCGGCTTGAGCGCGCCCGTGGCGATGGAGGTCGCCATGGCGTTTCCGGTGTCGTGGAATCCGTTGGTGAAGTCGAACCCGAGCGCGGTGATCACCAACAGCACCAAAATCAGCATTTCGCCGGTCATGGTGATAATTCTGTGGTTCGCGCGACGCGTCAGCCTAATGCCCGGGTGTCTGAAATGTCGGAATCGACGTGGGAGTTTCCGTAGTGGCGTCAGGTGTTCATGTTCTGTTCACCAAAGTGAGTGCGTTCGTCTATCGGTTGTGGCCCTTCGTGACACTCCTCGTTCCTCGGTCGTTCCTCAGGGGGCGGGTGGTTGGGTTCGGTGTTTGGGGAACGTGATCTCGATACGCCGCGGGCTCGCTGCGCTCGCTCGCGGCTACTCGATCACCGAGGGGAGGGCTCGCGTGGTGGTGGTTCGATCATCGAGGGCCACAACTGGCGCGGGAGACTCTAACGATCGTTCGCCCGGCTCTGTGATGCAGATGACTGCTGTGGAAGAATCCGACCATGACTGCTGCGATGAAGCTGGGAATGCCCATCAACTACGCGGGCGACTTCCGCGAGACCATCAACAATCTCGTCGACTACGAAGCGGTCGGCGTCGAGCGCATCACCGTCCCCGAGGCGTACAGCTTCGACGCGGTCAGCCAGCTCGGCTACATCGCCGCCAAGACCGAGAAGATGGAACTGCAGACCGGCATCCTGCCGATGTACTCGCGCACCCCCACCAACCTGGCGATGACCGCCGCCGGCATGGACTACATCAGCGGCGGCCGGTTCGTGCTCGGCATCGGGGCGTCGGGCCCACAGGTCATCGAGGGCTTCCACGGCGTCAAGTACGACTACCCGGTCGGCCGCGCCCGCGAGCACGCCGAGATCTGCCGGATGGTGTGGCGCCGCGACAAGACCGAGTACCAGGGCAAGCGCTACACACTGCCGCTCGATGAAGAGCACGGCGGATCGGGCCTGGGCAAGCCGCTGAAGATCATCAACCACCCGATCCGCGAGCGCATCCCGATGCTGCTGGCCGCGATCGGGCCCAAGAACACCGAGCTCGCCGCCGAGCTGTTCGAGGAGTTCCAGCCGATCCTGTTCCACCCCGAGCAGATCGACGCCGCCTTCGGTGAGTCGTTGCGCGCCGGCAAAGCCAAGCGCGACCCGTCGCTCGGCGAACTCGGCATCGTCGTGCAGGCCACCGCCCGCATCTCCGACGACCCGCAGGAGATCACCAACGCCAAGACGCTGGTGCGCCACCACGCCGCGCTCTACATCGGCGGCATGGGCGCCCGCGGCAAGAACTTCTACAACACCCTCGCCCAGCGCTACGGCTACGTCGAGGAGGCCAAACTCATCCAGGACCTCTACCTCGACGGCAAGAAGCAGGAAGCCGCCGAGGCGGTCCCGGACGATCTGGTCAACTCGATGTCGCTGATCGGGTCGCGCGCTGAGGTCGCCGAACGCGCCGACGCCTTCCGCGCCGCGGGGGTCACCTGTCTGCTGGCGTCACCCGTGGCGAGCACCCACAAGGAGCGCGTCGCCGACATGGAAGTGTTGCGGGGGATCTTCGGCTGATCAGCAGGTCGCCGGTCGCCCGGCCGGTTCGCGCCGGCTGGGCACCGGCGTCTCGTCGGTGCGGGACAGGCGCAGGACCAGCGTCGGCACCTCGCCCTCGCGCAGCGGCCAGGCCGTCAACATCGAACGGCGCAGCTCCACGAGTTCGTCGCCGTGCCGCGCCGACAATCCCCGCGCGGTCGCGTCATCGGTGGCATACAAGAATGTCGGGGTCACCGGATGCACCGCGAAGCCCAACGACTCGGCGGTCACCCACACCTGCTGGGTAATCTGACCGGCGTTCACATAGGCAGCGAGGTCGTCACTGTCCTGCACCACGATGACCAGCGCCGACGACGACATCACCCGGGCAGCGGCGTCGGCACCCAACGCCTCGCCGGCATCCCATTCGTCGAGCAGAGCCATCACGTCGGGGCGCGCGATCACGTCGAACATGCCCTGCATCGCCGGCGGCAGCGCCAGTGATTCGACGTCGATGCCAGTCGGGTCGCCGGGACGGTCGGTCAGTTCGGCGAACATCTCGCGATGCAGCTCGGGCGTCAGGAAACGGATGCGATCCGAGCGCGCCGCGATCGCTGCGTAGCGTTCGATGTCCGCCCGATCGGTGAGCACGATGGCCCGCGTGCGGTCGGTGTCGGCCGCGGCCGCCACTCGCTCGGCGTCGTCGCCCGACATCGGCGAACCGTCCCCGGGTCCGCGACGCGTGTGTCGGTCGAGCACCGCGGACAGATCGGTGACGGCGGGTGCGTCGTCGGCGGACGGCGAATCGTCGCCGTCCAGTGCGACCCGCACACCCAGCCGGTCACCTGCGCCGACGACCTGTGTCCGCGTCGACAGTCCGCGGCTCGCGGCGGCCACCCGGGCGTTGTAGGCCGCAGCCCCCACGGCCAGTGCCGACGCGCGGTGGTCGACATCGAGGATCGAGGTGCGGGTCGGGTCGAGCGCGATGGTCACCGATTGATCGTCGGCGTCGATCTGCCACGGCTGCTGGTTGCCCGCCGACGGCGCCCGCGATGCCGCGTAGCGAAGGAGTTCAGGCCCGGACATCGAGTCGACGTCCGGCGGGTCGGCAGCGATTGTCGGCGTCGGATCAGTCGGCGTCGGATCAGTCGACGGCGGTTGCGTGGCCGCGATCGGATCGGTGAGCCCGTCGAGCCACGCGTCGCGGTCGAACCGCACCCGGCCAGACGGCAGTGGCCTGCCCTGCACGAAGCGTCGAACTGCGGCAGCCACGGTGGCGCCGCCGAGCAGGACGTCGCCGCCCAGCTGCGGCCACGCCGTGACGGTCTGGCCGAGTTCCAGCGCCGAGGCCGCCATCGCCGCGGTCACCTTGGCCGGCTCCAGAACCTTGACCGCGAGCGGGGTCGTCGCCGCTCGATCCAGACCCACCAGGTCGGCCGCCCGCAGATCGCCGGCGAGACCGTGGAACAGGGGACGCTGCGGGTCGAGATCGAAGCGTTCCACGTCGAGCGTCCCGCCGTCGCTGGTCTCCATCAGCACCGGAATGCCGAGTTCGCGGCAGCGATCCCGCACCAGGACCTTCACGTCGAACGAGTCGCATTCCTCGATGACGAGGTCGAGGCCACCGATGAATTCATCAATATTTTCCGTCGATATTCCGTCGGTGAAACAAATTGTCCGAACATACGGATCAATCTCGGCAATTCGGCGAGCTGCGATCACCGCCTTATTGGTGTCGACGTCGATCACCGAACTCGGGACGCGATTCAGATTCGTCAATTCCAGCGCGTCGAAATCGGCCAGGCGCAATTCGCCGCCAAGACCTTCCAAAGCGAGGGTCATTGCGATGGAATGGCCGACACTCAAACCGACGATGCCGATCCGCAGGCTCGCGGCGCGGTCGAGGTCGCCCAGCGTCATCTTGTGACGGTTGCGGTCGAGTCGGAGTCGCCGATAGGTGTGCGGGCCGGGGATCCGGACCACGGTTTCACGCCACGGAAAGTGGGCATACCGTGGTGGTTCATCGGATAGATTCCTCAACGATCGTTGTAGCAGGCCGGCGAAGGCGGCCGCCGACGATTCGGTGATGTCCAGCACGGAAATGGTCGGGTCGGAGAGGAGGTCTGCGGGCACCGTGTCATCGGTGTAGATGGTCGCGACGGCGCCGTCGGGGTTCTGCATGGTCGTATCTTCGCTCACGCAACAATAGTTTGCCACGCTACCAATCCGGTAAATTCATGTCCTATGACCGCGCATACTGTGCAGTATGGCAAGCCTGCGAATCAGTTTCGCGCAGTCATTCGACTCAATGTGAACTGACGAAAGGTTGACCTGACCATGACTGCGATTCTCAACGACAACGAATTCTCCGCACCGGCTTCCGCTCGAACCGGTTTCTTCCGCTGCCCCGACTACGCCCTGGTGACCGCCACCCCGCGCGCCGAACGTCGACTGTGGGAACGGTATCTGCGCGGAGCGGCGCAGGCTTATACCCGGCACGGGTGTGCCGCGGCGCTGGACTACGACCTGGTGGCCGACGGTGCGAGTACGGCGCGATTCTTCGCCGTTCTCAGCAACGAACGCAAGGTGATCGGTGGGCTACGCGTGCAGCATCGCTTCGAGCATGCGGCTCAGTCGCATGCCTTGGAGGAGTGGGCAGGGCAGCCCGGCCGGCGGCCGCTGGTGGACGCGATCGAGGCCCGGCTCGACGAGGGGGTGGTGGAGGTGAAGACCGCGTGGGTCGACGAACGCTCGCCGATCGCCCGCGACGTCGCCGGCCAGCTGTCGCGGCTCGGTCTGCCGATCATGGAACTCGCCGGAGTCGGGCACATGATGGCCACCGCTGCCGATCACGTGCTGAAGCGATGGGAATCCGGTGGTGGCCGCGTCGACGAGTCCATCCCGCCGACCCCGTTCCCCGACGATCGCTACCGGACGCAGCTGATGTGGTGGGACCGGGCGCGACTGACGGAATTCACCACGCCCGAGACGTGGACGCGTATGCGCGCCGAGGCCGATGCCCTATGGACGTCGGATCTGTCTCAATTGCGTTCGGCGGCTTGATTGTTCGGGCCCAGCTCGCGTGTGAAGAGTTCCAGGACGGTGTACTGCAAAGCGGCGTCCGCCCGCTTGTCCGCCTCCCGCTCAGCCGGTGGGCGGCGCCACAGCACCGGGTCCATCGGCTCGATGACGGAGCGGTCACGGCCCTGGGTCTTGGCCTGATAGACGCAATGGTCGGCGCGGTCGAGCATCGTGGCCACGACGTCGTCGGTGGATGCCGCGTGGGTCCGGACCGAAGCGATCAGTGGTGCGCAGACGCCACCGACACTTGCCGTCACCGGAGTGGCGTCGGAGACCGCGATCCGGAATCGGTCGGCGGCCACGCGGAGTTCGGCCTCGTCGCGAACCACGCAGAACACCAGGAACTCCTCGCCGCCGAAGCGGCAGACCACCGATCCGGAGGGTGCGACCTGCCGGATCTCGGCGGCGGTGGTGAGCAGGACGCCGTCGCCGGCGATGTGGCCGAGTCGATCGTTGACCCGTTTGAAGTGATCGAGGTCCATCAGCAGGATGCCGATCCATCCGGTCGAGACGTGCGCGGCCGACAGCAGGTGCGACACCCGGTTGAGGAATCCGCGGCGATTGAGCAGACCGGTCAGCGGGTCTATCGCGCTGAGCTGCGTCTGCCGTTCCAGCGTGGCCTCGAGTGAGCGACGCAGGGCGATCACCAGGAACACCGGCACGGCGATGGTGCCAATGACGGCGCCGGTGCCGATGATGAACGAGGCGGTCGTCGTGGCGATCAGCGCCAGCACCATGACCGCCCCCACGCAGGCCAACGACGACAATCCGAAGACCAGTGGAATCGACGGGGAGATCGCCGCGATGGTGGGGATCACCGCGACCAGCGCGAGGACCGCTGTCGCCGACGTCTTGTAGGACAGGATCAGGGCGGTGCCGCAGATGCCGATGATGCCCATCCCGCCGAGGACGGCGAACTCGGCGTCGGTGAGGTGGCTGCGCATCGCGGTCACCACGAAGACCGCCGCGATGAACGCCCAGATGACGAAGAGCAACACCATACCGCCGGGCCGAAGGGCGTCGGGTGCGAGCACCGCGACGATCGGCAGCGGCAACACGCCACCGGTACTGATGAGGGTGGCCAGCGAACGGGCGTCATAACGGTCGAGTAGTTGCTTGAAAAAGGTCACACTTCTGCTCCCCGGCGACCCCGACCGCACTTTTAGTCTGTGATGCTTTGTGAACGAAACGAATTCAATGATCGACCACGAATGGCTTCGAAACGAACAGGTCAGCGTTTTGAGACTAACGTAGGATGCCGCATCTGGCGACCGAGACAACAACAAAACCCTGATGTATTGAGCATCGAGTGCAATTCACCGCAGAAACGTGTTTGCGTTCAACTACTGAGCCCACGGCGACTCGGCTATGTCAAGAGGTCCGCGTGAAACGAACGTTGAGCACTTAGACTCGAGTGATGCACATGGGGGAGCCCCGCCGCAGAGGTCAAGCCGGTGCCTCGGAAGCGGCGGTCATCGCCTTCTGCGCAGATCCCTTCCACCGTGCCGCCACCGCGTACGGCCATCGGAGCTCGGCAACGATGGCCGAACGATTCGTCGAACGCGTGCTCAAGCCACTCAGTCCGACCAGTAGATTCGAGCGGCGCTCAGATCTGGAGTGGCTCATCAGCCTGTCGCCGATGGACGGCAACCCCGACGCGTTCGTCACGGCGTCGCGGGTTCGGTCGGGTGCCCACCCGGTGGAGGTGGACGGGCAGACCACGTTCCTCGATGTGTGCATGGGCGTGGCCGCACGAGACCAGCTGCCGGAGGTCACCGATCGCGTCAACCTGGTCCAGTGCGCGGATGCCGCGTTGTGTTTGGCCCTCATCCGGCAGCACCATGTGGTCTTCGCCGACGCCGAGACCTTGCCGCTGGTGCGTGAGCACGTGGCGATCGGCAACCGGCTGGCGGAGGCGAAACCGGAGGACTTCCGTCTGCACTACCAGGCGATCGTTCGGGCCGACGACCGCAGGCCGGTCGGGTTCGAGTCCCTGCTGCGGTGGTACGTCGACTCCGCGGTGCTGACCCCGCAGACCTTCCTGCCGGCGGCGCAGGCGACCTCATTGATCCTGCCGATCGGGCAGCACACGATCGAGACCGCGATCCGCACCTTGGCCGTCGAGATCACCTCGTCATTCGGGGACGACGCATTCGTCTCGATCAACCTGTCCGCGCAGCAACTCTGGGCCGACGACATCGTCAACCACATCGGCGAGCTGATTGCGGCCAACAGCGTGGCGCCACAGCGGGTGTGGATCGAGGTCCGTGAGGACGAGGTGATCCGGCTCGGCAGTGCTGCCGCCCGGGCCATCGAAGGGCTCGACGAACTGGGCTGCGCGATCTGCGTCGACGATCTCGGCGCCGGCTACTCGGCGCTGCGGTATGTGCGGGATCTGCCCGTCGACGTGGTCAAGGTGGATCGCAGTCTCATCTCCGGGGCGGTCGACGATACGTCAGATCGCGCCGTCGTCCAGGCCATCTGCGACATGGCGCGCGCGACCGGGATGACCACCCTCGCCGAGGGAGTCGAGACCGAAACGATGCTGTCGATGGTTGTTGGCCTGGGTTTCGACCTCGCGCAGGGTTATCTGTTCGGCAAACCGGAACCCGCGTCGTCGGTGTTCGACCTGTGACCCGTTAGCCTCCTCGCCGCCGGGGTGCGCCGACGTCGATTGCTGCGCACGGGTTACTGTGGCCACAACACCCGGGCGCTGACATGATCGAGGTCTCGCGCGACCGCCACAAGACATCTGTCTTGCAGGACGAAAGGGGGGCGCCGTGAGTCGTTTCGATCAGCGGACTCTGGCTGTCCTCGCCAGCGAGGTCGGTGCGATCCCGCTGTTGGCCGTCGCCTACATCTCGCCGGACTTCATCCGCCCCGGTCATCGGTGGTGCGTGGTGGCCATCGCCGTCTACACCGTCATCTCGATCGTGGTGACCGTGGCGGTGCGACCGTTGAATGACGCACAATTCGCGATCCTGAGTTTCGGCGGCATGGTCGGAATCGCGGCATCGGCAGCGGTGATCACCGACGATGGGCCGGCACATGCGGTGCTGGTCCTGCTCGCTGCCATCCCCGCGCTCGCGGCAATCGAGTCGCCGCCACGCACCGTGGTCACCTTTGTGCTGATCGCGGCGGGGTTGGCGTGCGCCGTGGTGGCCACCCGAGCGCATTCGTCGACGGCGATGTTCGTTGCCGGTGGGGCGGTGATCTTGGCGATCCTGGTGCCCACCTACCTGGTCACCACCTTGCGGAGGTCGCTGTCGCGAGCGCTCGAGGCGCAGGCTACGATCAGTGAAACCGACCCACTGACCGGCGTGCTCAACCGGCGCGGACTGGCCACGCGGTGGGAGCAGGCACTGAGGGACGCGGTCGAATCACGGTTGCCGATTGGCTTCATCGTGGCCGACATCGACCATTTCAAGATGGTCAACGACAGGTACGGGCATTCGGTGGGCGACGCTACGCTGGTCGCGGTGTCGCAGGCGCTGTCTGAGGCTGTCCCGCCGGGCGCGCTGGTCGCGCGGACCGGTGGGGAAGAGTTCGTGATCTTGCGCAGCGTCGCCGACGCGTCCGAGCTCCATCGGTTGTGCGACGAACTGCGGGTACATGTCGCGGCGAGTACCGAGGTCACGGTGAGTATCGGGGCGGTGTGTGCGGCGGTGTCGACCACGGTCGGTCGTCCGTTGGCGGTCACCCGCGACATGGTGGACGAACTCTTCGCGATCGCCGACCGGCAGCTCTACATCGTCAAGGGACAGGGACGCAACAGTGTGTCGGTGGCGAGCACCGGATTGCTGTCGGGACCGATTGTGAATGTGATGTCGAGTGGGTTGACGTCAGATCCGGATGGCGCCCCAGCCGCGCCAAACTAGCAGCGACTAACCTGGCCTGCATGCCCAACCCAGCCGCGAGCGCCGACGTTCATCAACCGTTCGACCAGGCCCAGTGGGAGCCGGTGGCAGGCTTCGACCGGCTTAGCGACATCACATATCACCGTCACGTCGGCGTCGGCCACCGGAACGGAATCGTGCGGATCGCCTTCAACCGCCCAGAGGTGCGCAACGCGTTCCGGCCGCACACCGTAGACGAGCTCTATCGGACCTTGGATCATGCACGCCGCACACCGGACGTCGGAACGGTGTTGCTCACCGGCAACGGTCCGAGTCCCAAGGACGGCGGCTGGGCATTTTGCAGCGGTGGCGATCAGCGCATCCGAGGTCGTTCTGGCTATCAGTATGCGACCTCGCACGACTCGGATGTGGTGGCCGCGGGAGCCGAGAGTGTCGACGAGGCGCGCGTCAAGGCTGAGGGTGGCCGGCTGCACATCCTTGAGGTGCAACGCCTTATCCGGACGATGCCGAAGGTGGTGATCGCGGTGGTCAACGGCTGGGCCGCGGGAGGCGGACACTCGCTGCATGCAGTGTGTGACCTGACCCTCGCGTCGCGCGAGCATGCCCGGTTCAAGCAGACGGATGCCGACGTCGGGTCCTTCGACGCCGGTTATGGCAGCGCCTACCTCGCCAAACAGGTCGGGCAAAAGTTTGCCAGAGAGATATTCTTCCTCGGCGACGACTACGACGCGGAGACGATGTACCAGATGGGCGCAGTCAACCGGGTCGTCACGCATGCGGACCTCGAGAATCTGGCGATCGAGTGGGGACGCAAGATCAACGGCAAATCGCCTACCGCGCAGCGGATGCTGAAGTTCGCGTTCAACCTCACAGACGATGGACTCATGGGGCAGCAGGTGTTCGCCGGCGAGGCCACACGGTTGGCGTACATGACCGATGAGGCTGTCGAGGGGCGGGATGCGTTTTTGCAGAAGCGCTCGCCTGACTGGGAAGCCTATCCGTACTACTACTGATGACTCGTTCGGCCTTGCCGCGCCGATATCGATGGTTCGCGCGGTCGATCCATGTCGGGTGATCGGCCGACGGCCGGGTATCGCTCGCGGCACTCACACGTGGGGCGACGGATGTCCGAACAGAAATCCCTGCGCGAATTCGAAACTCAGCTGCTGCAGTGCAGGAACCAACTCTTCGTCTTCCACGCCTTCAGCGACCATCATCGCTCCAGTTGCACGGGCAACGTCACAGATCGCACGCACCAGGGCACTGCTCGCGCCATCGCTGAGTAAGTTGTCGACGAGAGTCTTGTCGACCTTCAGGACATCGATCGGCAGGTCGCGCACATAACGCAGCGCTGAGAACCCCGCGCCGAGATCGTCCACGCAAATGATGCAACCCAGCTCATGCAACTGCTGAATTGCCAGAGCGGCCGGGGTCCCGATGTCGATCACCTCGTTCTCTCGAACCTCGATCCAGATCTGCTCGGGCCGCACACCGTGGTCGTGAATCCACGTCCCGATGTCAGCGGCGATCCCGCGATCGCGGAGCTGTTGGGTGGACAGATTGATGGAAACGAATGCGTCGGTACCGATCGCGGGCACGATCTTCGCCGACAACGTGCGGATCGCTTCGCCGATCACATGCCGCCCGATGGGCAGGATCAACGAAGTGTCTTCTGCCACGGCGAGGAACGCGTCAGGCGGCAACAGACCCGATTCGGTGTTCCACCGCAGCAATGACTCGTAGCCGACGATCCGTCGGCCAGGAAGGGTGACGATCGGCTGGTAGTGAAGCACGAAGTCGTTCTGAACTGAGCCGCTCAGGCGGGTGGCGATGTCGACGTCCGCGCGAATGCGGCGAGGTGTCCGTGGGTCGGCGAAGACCACGTTGCGGTGTTGGGTGAGAGCCGCCGACAACGCGGCGTCGGCGTGGCGGATCAGGTCATCTGACGTGGCTGCGTCGGGTAGGTCGGCACCGAAAGCGATGCCCATGTAGATGTCGAGAAAGTACGCCTCGTCGCCAAGCGACACGTGACGAGAACGGAGGTCGCTGCGTACCGCGTCGACAACGAGGGCAGGGCCGGCCTCGGTATGCAACAGGATCAACCATTCGTAGTCCGAACTCCGCTCGAACTCCGCTGTCGTATCCAACGGCCGCAGTACATGGTCGACGAAGCGTTGCGCGATCAATGCCGCCTGGGCGCGACCGAGGATGACCGCGGCACGGTGGTACGGGTCGGCAGCCACTGCGATCGCAGTTGTCGCGGCCAGTATTCCAGGTTCTGTCACCGGCGTCCCCGAGGAACAGGTGTGGATGGGGTGGTGCGTCATCTGCGGCCTCCGATGCACCGAGACGGAGGGTCGTTGGACGGGGCGCGGCGCGGCGCGACGAAGGTGGCAAGACCAGCGACGATAGGCTCACAACCCAATGTAGGGGTCGAGGACGCGGACCACAATCACGAATCCGCAGAACTATTGGCAGACTTCAGTTGTGTGTGCAGTCGCTGCAGTGCGGGCTGGGCGACATGTCATGGTTGCAGTGCTGTGAGGATGCTGGTCCGGATATCGGAGGTCGTATGTGGCAGCCACATGGCCTGCACCGGAACGGTGGGTGATTCGGTGAGCTCCAGAATCCGAATTCTGTTGTCGTACAGCCACCCTGATTCATTGGTCACGAAGACACACGCCTCCGGATGGGCGATGACGGCGGTGTGCGGTGGGGTACCCCGCAACCTGGACACCAGGATTCTGGGCTCGAAGCCGGCACCCTGGCAGATGGAGATCAGCATGCGAACGTATTCGCTGTCTTCTGCCGGATCGGCCACCGACACAACGATTTCGTGCGCAGCCAGGTCGGCCAGGCCAACCCGGGCATGGTGGGCCAGCGGATGGTTGCTTGCGACGGCCAGCCTCAATACGTGTCCGCCGGCGACTGTGCCCGCCAGGTCCTGTGGTGTCTGGATGCCGCGTCGTAATGCGAGGTCGATGGTTCCGTCGAGAAGTGCACCTCGGACCTGATCGGCGAATATCGGGCGCACCGTGATCGGGACGGACGGATCAGCCACCACCACGGGCTCGATGATCGTGAAGACCTCAGATGGCGCCAATTCCGGCGTGTGGCCGATGACAAAGGGCGGCAAGCGTTCCGCGCCGGCGGCTTGAACCATCGCGGTCAGCTGACTTCCGCCCGCCAGCAGGGCTGCTGCGCCCCGGTACAGGGTCTCCCCGGCCGGTGTCAGCGCGAGGCTGCGCCGGGTGCGGGAGAACAGGGCGACGCCGAGTAGTCGTTCGAGCTCCTTGATTGCCGACGACACCGCCTGCTGGGTCATGAACAACTTCTCGGCCGCAACGCGCAGGCTGGGGGCCTCGGCCACCGTCACGAACAATCGCAGGCGTCGCAGATCAAGATCATCGCGATTTTTCATCAACTTGTCCTTGTCGGTTGTTCACAACGCTGTGATTGTAGGTTGTTATTCCCACATTCGCGTTGGTGATGCGCCTACCGGAAATCGGAATGTACCTCGCAGACCGGAAGGCATGCTTCCCGATCGGCTTGAGGGACCATGACCACGTATCGCACCGCGAGCCATGGGTTGCCGACTGTTTGTCGGCTTCCGCTGCTCGGCCGCGACCGGGCGTGTTCTTTGGATGGCGAAGACCGGCCGGACCGTGATCGGAACCGAAGTTCTTCCAAGTCAACCGGTTCGATGATCGTGAAGACCTCCGACGGTGCGAGATTCGGCGTGTGACCGATACCGTAGGGGATGGGACTGTTGTCTGCCAGGAGCCCCACTCGTGCGGTCAGCTGGTCGCCATTGGCAAGAAGCGCTAGGGCGCCGCGGTACAGTGCTTCGCCGGCGGCTGTGAGTGTGAGACCTCGACACGAATGTGAGAACAGCTCGACACCGAGGTGGCACTCGAGGTCCTTGATCGCCGAGGACACTACTGTTCGGGTGATGAAGAGATCGTTGGCCGCGACTCGCATGCAGGGGGATTCGGCCATCGCGACGAACATGGGTAAGCGCCACAGGACTGGATCGTGTCGAGCTCCCTGAACGTCGTTCATCAAGAATGATCTGTCAATTGTCCAGGTTTGCGTGATTGTAGCTTGTGAAGTCCGCCTTTAGATTGGTGAGCGACCGCGGTGTCGAAGGTGCCGAATAGCCGAATGCGACTGACCGAGGACGACCCTGCCGCAACTTCGAGTGCCTTTGGGGGGGCAAGTGACAGCACAGCAACGCTCGTTCGATTCGGGTGACCGGCGCAGTGGCGTCGGGTCGACCTGGGTCCCGCGGCGTTCGGTGCGACTCGCGTCACAGATCGCGCCGTCCTCGTGGCTGGCGCGGTATCTGGCCGTCCTCGCCTGGACCGACCTGGTGGTGGTCATCGCCGCCGTGCTCTCCGCACAGTGGATTCGGTTCGGCTCCAACCCGGATGTCGGTCGCTACGCCGTCGGCGGCCCGCAGGTGATGGTCGTGTCGTTGGTGCTGATCGTCGCCTGGCTCGTCGCGCTGCGCGTTTATCAGACGTTGGACCACAAGATCATCGGTGCGGGGGCACAGGAATACAGCCGAGTCGTGTCGGCCTGTTTCTCGGTCTTCGGTCTGCTTGCGATACTCGTTCTGGCGCTACGGCTCGACGTGTCACGCGGCTACTTCGCACTGGCGCTTCCCCTCGGCACACTGGGGTTGCTGTGCTCGCGGTGGTCATGGCGCAGACGCCTGGTTCGGCAACGGCGTCGCGGCGCCAACGTCGAACGCGTTCTGGTGGTGGGAGAGCCGGGTTCGGTCACCCACATCGTCAACCGACTGAGGCGCTCGCCCGAACTCGGTTTCTACGTGATCGGCGCCTGCCTACCCGTTTCCGACGCCACCGCTCGCGATTTCCTGCACGCCGGCGATGGGGAACGGATACCCGTGTACGGCGACTACGAGGACGTGCCGCTGGCCGTGTCGGCGTCCGGGGCATCACGGGTGGCTGTCACGTCGGCCGGCGCGATCGGCCACGAGGCGATGCAGCAGTTGTCCTGGGATCTGCAGGGGATGGATGTCGAGATGATGGTGGCGCCCGGCGTCACCGACGTGGCAGGCCCTCGGATCATGGTGCGCCCCGTCGCCGGACTGCCCTTGCTCTACATCGACAAGCCGCGCTACGAGGGTGCCAACAGATTTCGCAAGGCGGCGCTCGACTGGGTCGGGGCCGCCCTCATCCTCCTGCTCGCCGCGCCTTTGTTGGTGGCCCTCGCGATTGCGATCAAGATCGACACCTCCGGGCCCGCTTTCTATCACGCGACGCGAATGGGACTGAACAACAAGCCATTCCGGATGTGGAAGTTCCGGTCGATGGTGGTCGACGCCGACGCGCTCAAGGCCGACCTGACGGCTCGGGATGAGGGGGCCGGCGCGCTCTTCAAGATCCGTGACGACCCGCGGATCACGCGAGTGGGTGCGCTGATCCGGCGCTACAGCCTCGATGAGTTGCCGCAACTGTTCAACGTACTGACCGGGGCGATGAGCCTGGTCGGGCCGCGGCCTCCGCTGCCCGAAGAGGTCGAGCAATACGACGGACGGGTGGCGCGCCGGATGCTCGTGAAGCCGGGGATGACCGGCCTCTGGCAGGTGTCCGGTAGATCCGATCTGACGTGGGAGGAGTCGGTGCGACTCGACCTCTCCTATGTCGAGAACTGGTCGATCATGCAGGACCTCGTGATTCTATGGCGCACTTCGCGCGCCGTGCTGTCCAAAGACGGTGCCTATTGAAAGGGGACTGGTCATGTATCCTGGCCAGCAGGTTCTGCCGACCTCGGGGACGACGGTGACAAAACCGGTCCTGAGTGTCTTCGGCCTCGGTTACGTGGGGTCTGTGTCGGCGGCATGCTTCGCCGCCCGGGGTCATCGAGTGATCGGCGTCGATTCCAATCCCCACAAGTCCGCCTTCCTGCGTTCGGGAAAGACGACGGTGGTGGAGGAGGGGATCGGGGAACTGACCGCCGAACAGGTCGGCAACGGCCGACTCGAGGTGTCCGACGACGCGTGCGATGCCGTCCTGGGCAGCGACATGTCGATCGTCTGCGTCGGTACGCCGTCGGCACCCAACGGTTCCCTGTCGACCACCTATCTCGAGCGGGTCACCGAGGAGGTCGCGATCGGGCTCGCGGTCAAGGACAGCTGGCACGTGGTGGTCTATCGCAGCACGATGCTGCCGGGGACTTGCGAACAGTTGCTGATCCCCATCCTGGAACGTGGGTCCGGAAAACGCGCCGGCATCGACTTCGGGGTCTGCGTGAATCCCGAGTTCCTGCGCGAGGGAACCAGCGTGCGGGATTTCCAGGACCCGCCCAAGACGGTTGTCGGAGAATCTGATCCACGCAGCGGCGAGGCCGTTCTGGCGCTCTATGACGGGCTGCCCGGTCCCCGTTTCCGGACGCCGATCGCGATTGCCGAGATGACCAAGTACATCGACAACAGCTTTCACGCGCTCAAGGTGGGATTCGCCAACGAGATAGGGGCGGTGTGCGCGGCTCTCGGCCTCGACTCGCACCGAGTGATGGACATTTTCCTCGCCGACGCGAAACTCAACATCAGCCGGGCCTACCTTCGCCCGGGATTCGCATTCGGCGGTTCATGTCTGCCCAAGGACGTGCGGGCGCTGACCCATACCGCCCGCGCCCACGACGTCGTGATTCCCGTGCTCGCCAGCTTGATCACATCCAATGATGTTCATCTGTGCCGTGCGGTCGACATCGTCATCGCACAGGGACGACGTGATGTCGGGATCTTCGGTCTGTCGTTCAAGGCGGGAACCGACGACCTGCGCGAGAGCCCGATGGTCGAACTCGCCGAACGCCTCATCGGCAAGGGATTTCGGGTCCGCATCTACGACCCGGATGTGGCCTTCTCGCGCCTCATCGGAGCCAACCGCAGATACATCGAAGACCAACTCCCGCACATCGGCGAACTCCTGACCGACTCCATCGACGAGATCCTCGAGCATGCAGATACGTTCGTCGTCGGTTCGCGTAGTCCGGAGATCGCCGCCGCCATCGACGAACTCGACGGCGAGAGGTTCGTACTCGATCTCGTCCGGCTCCCCGGGGCGGAGCAACTGCGCAACCGCAAGGGATACGTGGGAATCGGCTGGTGAAACCGATGTTCAGCTTCCTGATGACCGCATACGGGACCGAGGGATATCTGCCGACGACCATAGCATCGGTTGTCTCGCAGACCCGAGACGATTGGGAGCTGGTCGTGGTCGACAACGGGATGTCGGACGACATCGCCCGGATCGTTCAGATGTATCAGGTCGATAACCCCCGAATCCGCCTGGTGCGTCAGGAGAACAAGGGTTACCGCGGGGGTGTCATGGCGGCGGCGGCCGCGGCCACCGGCGAGTTCGTGTGTGTCCTCGACAGCGACGATCACCTGGCGCCCGAATTCTGCGCGCGCGTCGGGGCGTTCCTCGACGAGAATCCCGACGTCGATGCGGTTGGCATCGACGCACATCGCTTCTCCGAGCCGGAAGAGCTCAACTTACCGACGGGGTACATGCGCTCCATCGGCGTCACCGCGAGAGCCGATCCTGATCGGCCCCTCACTTTCCGTGATGTGATCGGCGGGCGGGTTCCGTACTACACCGCCGCGATCCGGCGTACGGCCTGGGACGATGTCGGCGGCTACGAGCCCGGCATCGACGACGTGGACGAATCCGTGCTGATCTGGTGCCGGCTGGTGGAGCGCTTCGACGTCCGACTGTTGCCGGATCGTCTTGCGCGCTACCGCATTCGTCCCGACTCGCTCTCCCGGGAACCGGCGAAGGTGGAAGCTTTCGAGCGCCAACTGATGCGGTCCTTCGCCGAGGCGGCACGCGAATCCGCCGTCGCCGAGCATCAGGTCGCCGCCGATGAGACACTTCGCGGACTTCGCTATCATCAAGCGATTCGACGCGCCCGCCAATCGCTGCTCGACGGTGACGCGGTCGCCGCACAGCAGGCAGCCAGGTCGGCCGTCACGGAGAAGCGGACGGTCAGGTCGACCGCCATTTTCGTCGCCGTCACCTTGACGCCGCGGCTGGTCACCCGCATACACCCGGTCAAACAGCACATGACCCGATACGTTGAACTGGTGGTGGGACGAGTCGGACAAGCGACACACTGATGACCAGGTGTGGGCACCTGCTCGTGGCGGTGATGGTGGTGGGTCTTCCGACGCTGTCCGGGTGTGCGCAGGCCGAGAATGAGGACCACTCGTCGTCGTCGGCGGCGGCAACGAGCAGCATCTTCGATCCTTGTGCGGACATCGACGACTCCCAACTCCGGGCCGTGCAGATCAACCCGGCAACCCGCGCCCGCGAGAGCCCGAACCCGGGTGAATTGTCCGCATGCTCGTTCTCGAACGGCGAGATCGATGTACGGGTCTCCACGTCGACAACGTCTTTCGAAACCTATCGGGACGACAATGCGGGAATTCGCGAAGGCCTCGACATCGATGACACGCCGACGCTGATAGTCCGGCGCCCCGATCCCGATGCGCCGTGCGAACTCGCGATGAAGTCCCTTGAGGGGATCGTCCTGCTCACCACGTCGATCAGCACTGCCGCAATGGAATGGGGTATGGACCGATGCGGCCCGATCGTCGAGGTCGCGACCGCGATCGAACCAGCCATCGGAACCCGTTGAGATGGGATGTGGCCTACGCCGCACGCTGATCGTGGTGGCAGCGACGACCGTCGTGATCATCTGTGCGGGCATTCCGGTCTTCGTGGTACCCCAGATCGACGCACCTCGGCGGGCAGATGCCATCGTCGTCCTGGGCGGTCATGACCACGAGCGCTATCCCTACGGACTCGAACTCGCGCTGAGCGGGGTGGCGCCGCGCGTGGTGATGTCCAACCCCGCCGGATCGAAGGACACGTGGCTCACCGATCTGTGTTCACATCAGCGGTACAGTTTCGAGGTCACGTGTTTCACCCCGAAACCCGCGACGACCCAGGGGGAGGCTGAGGAGATCGCCCACCTCGCTGCCGAATACAGTTGGCAGACAGTGGTGGTGGTGACATTCCGGCCGCACATCTCGCGTGCGAGGTACATCATCTCCCGCTGCTTCGACGGCGCCATCGTCATGGCAGAGAGTCCGTCGCACATCTCCCTCGGGTACTGGCTGTACAGCTACGGGTACCAGACCGCCGGCTATCTCCGCGCACTTGTCCGCAACGGCTGCTGACCTGGACACTCAGGACACCGGTAGACGGCGGGGCGCAGCCTGGCGCCGAAGCGCCGGGGCCACCGGGCGGCCACGTAGCAAGCCGTCGACGCTGCCCGCTTCGATGGCCCGCCGATACACCGGTAGGGCACCGCGGACGGCCTCGATCGTGATGTCGATGTCGACATCGGTGTGAGCCGCCGAGGTCACGAAGGACTGCCCGAGGACACCCCGTTCCAAGGTCTCCTGCAGGAACAGCGTCCGATAGGCCTGCGACGGTTCACCTGCCGCATCGCGAGTGGCGAAGACGAGACACGACGGTCTGCCGAGAACTGCGAGATGTTCGCTCAATCCGGCGTCGGCGACGACGGCGTTCACGCCATCCGCGAGGCGGCGCCCGGCCCGCTCCATCCGGCCGATCGGATCACCGCTCTCGTAGGCGCGCGCGACCGCACGAAACGCTGCGAGCGAAGCTGTTTCGGGTCCATGTGTCGTCGACAGCAGGAACACCCGATCATGATTGGTGTTCAGGCCACCGAGTTCCATGAACTCGCGCTTGCCGGCCAGGGCCGAGATCGGGAATCCGTTGCCCATCGCCTTCCCCCAGCAAGACAGGTCGGGGATGACCCCGTACACCGACTGGGCGCCGTGTTCGGACCAGCGAAAGCCGGTGATCATCTCGTCGAAGACGAGGAGTGCCCCGTGTTGGTCGCAGAGCTCACGGACTTCTTCGAGGAAGCCGGCGGCGGGTTCGGCGGTGGCGGTCGCCGCTTCGAGGATCACCGCGCAGATCTGATCTGGGTGGGCGGCGAAGACCTTTCCGAGCGAGGCTGCGTCGTTGTAGTGGAACCGTGCCGTGTTGGCCGCGGTGTCGGCGGGGATTCCCGCCGACATCGGTGTGACCCCAATGAACCAGTCGTCCACCGAAAAGAACGGCTGATCGCTGATCGCCACCATGGTCCGTCCGGTCACGGCGCGGGCAAGACGTACCGCCGCGGTGGTCGCATCCGAGCCGTTCTTGGCGAACTTGACCATGTCCGCGGTGGGGACGAGGCGCAGGAAGTCCCCGGCTGCAGCCACTTCGAGTTCGGTTGGCCGACTGAAGTTCACACCGTCGGCAATCGCCGCGCAAACGGCATCGACCACCGGCCGGTGACCGTGCCCGAGCGTCACCGACCGAAGACCGATCCCGTATTCGATGAACTCGTTGTCGTCGACGTCCCATACTCGCGCCCCGGCCCCACGGCGAAGGATAGGGGCCATGTCCTCCGGATACTGGTCGGGTCCGCGTGCATAGGTGTGTGCACCCCCGGGCACCATTTCGTGCAGTCGCGCCTGCAGGGAATTCGAGGTGGCGAAGGAACGTCGGTTGTCAGTCATCGGCGTGGGCTTTCGAGGAGTGCGGATCGACGTGGTCCGGAACGCTGTGTGGCCCGAGCTCGACGTCGTCGACGAGCCAGCGACCCGTGAGCGTCGGATACTGTCGGCTCACCTCCGTGAGCAGGTCGGGAACAGTCAGGAGAATGCGATCGGGATCCTTCCTGACCATCTCTGCCGGTGAGATGATCGGGATGTCCGTGCCCGGCATCCGGCGTCCGAGTTTCGCCGGTGACGCATCGGCCACGGCAGCGACGAGGGAGCGGTCCAATCCGGCCAGGTACATCAGCGCAACCGCACGAGAAGCGGCGCCATATGCGTACACCCGCCGACCGGCCTCCGCCTCTGACACGAACCACGCCCGCAGCCCGGCAACGTGTCGGTCCACTGCCGTCTGCAGTCTGCCGACCACCGCTGGATCGGTCATGGGTTCTTCACGCTTCTCGATTAACGATAGCCGATCGTCCGGGACGGTGTCACCGTGGACGGCTGCCACGAGGACTGTGCCTCCGTACAGATCGTATTCCCGCGCGGTCACCGGGCTCATCCCCGCAGACCGGAGCAGACCGTGCAGAGCAGGCATCGAATAGTAGGCGAAATGGCCGTGCCGCAACGCGTTCCATTGTCCTTGCCGGACGATCGTGTCGAGGGAGTGGAAATGAATCAGCAGGATGCCGCCGGGCGCGGTCGCGGCGGCCCGTCGACGGAAAGCTGCTGCCTGATCCGGTTCGTGCATGATCCCGAGGCTGTCGAAGACCACGTCGGCGACCTCTGCCTCGGTGAAGCCGCGCCCGTCGAGCAGCGGAAGCCAGGAGCCCCCGTGCGGGCTGCCGAACTCCCGCACCGTGCTGCCTCGCAGCAGGCCGGCCGCGACCACGTCGGACACCGCCACCCGGGCCTGCTCACGGAGTACCTCCGGTTCGACGCCGCGCGGTTCGTCGGCGACGGTGTCGTCGCTGGCCAATTGGGCCAGCCCGCAAACTCGGCAGAGGACCATCGCGAGCGGGTGCGCCGCCTCTGCGGCACCGACCGGTTGATCGACCGGCGGAAAATGGTCGGCGGCCGGAACCGACCCGAGGTCGAGGACTCGTTCGAGTGCCGTTTCCCGGCAGTTGCGGCACGTACTCATGCGACCATTACCTCGTGCGCATCGAGGAAACAGAGCTCGTCGACGTCCTGATCATGACGCCCACGCCGTTTCGCGACGACCGGGGTCTGTTCACCCGGACCTTCGACGCTGAGCTCTTCGACCAGTACGTGGGTCGCCCGGGCGCGGCAGCGGGATTCGTCCAGGATTCGCAGTCGCGATCCGGTCGGGGTGTCGTACGCGGGATGCACAGCCGATCCGGCGCGGGGGAGGCCAAGCTGGTGCGATGTGCGCGCGGTGCGGTGCATGACGTACTGGTCGACATCCGCCCGGACTCGGCCACATTCGGCCATCAGCAAGCATTCTTGCTCGACGACAACGATTTCCGGCAACTCTATGTGCCTCCCGGATTCTTGCACGGGTTCCAGTCGCTCACCGACGAGGCCGACGTCTGCTACCGGATCGACCGGCCGCACAATCCGCGCGAGGACATCGCGGCCGCCTTCGACGACCCTGATCTGGCCATCGCATGGCCACAACAGGTCACCACGGTCTCCGCGCGTGACCGTGCCGCCGGAACCTGGCAGGAACTCCTCACGCACGTGCGGTGAGCCGCCGCATCGACTGGTCGAGGACCGCGTTGCCCTGCAGCGTCTTCAGGTGATGCAGACGGGTGAATCGTTCGGCGAAGGTCGCTGCGGTCAACCCGTAATCCGTGTACGCGCGATAGAGCTCTGCCGCCCCGTCGGGGATCGACCATTCTGCCTCGTATCCCAATCCGGCACGGGCGCGGGAGAAGTCCACCCGATAGGAGCGGGGGTCGGCACCGCTCTCGCCGGTGATCACGACTTCCGAGTCGGGCACCACGTCGCCGACCGCCTCGGCGATCTCGGCGACGGTCAGGTTATTCTGCTCGGTCCCGACGTTGTACGCCCGGCAGTGGATCGTGTCGCGTGGTGCGACGAGGCAGGCGAGGAAGGCGCGGGCGATGTCCTGCGCATGTACCAGGGGTCGCCACGGGGTCCCGTCGGACAGGACACGTACGTGCCCGGTCAGGACGGCGTGACCGACCAGGTTGTTCAGTACGATGTCCGCGCGCAGCCGCGGGGAGAATCCGAAGGCGGTTGCGTTGCGTAGGAACACAGGTGAGAAATCGCTGTCGGCGAGTGCCGCGGCGTCGTCTTCGACCCGAACCTTGCTCTCCGCATACGGGGTGAGCGGTCGCAGCGGGGCGTCCTCGGTCACGAGATCCTGCCCGGCCGAACCGTAGACCGAGCAGGTGGAGGCGTACAGGAACCGCGATACGCCGGCCTCCTTGGCCAAGCGGGCCAGTCGCACCGAGGCATGATGATTGATGTCGTGAGTGATTTCGGGGGCGAGCGCTCCCAGCGGGTCGTTGGACAACGCGGCCAGATGGATCACCGCATCGACGTCGGCGAGTTGTCCGGTGGTGACGTCGCGCAGATCCACTTGCAGTGCAGGCGGATCTGTCGGTGCCGGTCCGAGTACACAGTCGGCGAAGAACCCGCTGTCGAGGCCGACGACATCGTGGCCGGCGGCCTGCAGGATCGGCACCATGACCGTGCCCAGATATCCCTGATGGCCGGTTACGAGAACGCGCATGTCACCCTCCAAAGTCGATCGTGGATTTCTCGGTCACGAATGCCTCCGCGTAGCGGCTGTGGCACTGGACACCGCGCACCCTGGCCAGACCGAGAAACGTCTCGTCGTCGAACCAGTCCCGGTCGCGCTGCGACGGGTAATGCGCGTGCAGCAGCCGCACCTTCTCCGTGATCGCGCCGGCGTCGACGGGATGGAACAGCGACGGCGCGGGCGTGTCGGTCTCCCATTTGAGGATCTCGTATCCCAGGACGAGATGATCGCGGAATTCGGTGGGTACGAGTTCAGCGAGCAGCCGATGGTCCTGATGCGCATCGTGGCGTTGGGTCGCGAACACCACGTCCGGCTCGCACGTGCGACGAAACTCGCCGAGTGCGTCCTTGATCCGCCCCCAGTGCGTCGGCGCCCGCCCGTCCGGCACATCGAGAACGGTGAGATGCAGATCGGCACCGGGTGTCAAAGCCGTGAGCGCGGCCTTCTCCTCGACCTCCCGCGCGGTGCCGGCCCCCGACAGCACCAGGGCGTGCACGGTGAGCCCGGGACGGGCGCGCGCGAGGGTCAGGAGCGTGGCCCCCATCCCGATCGCGATGTCGTCGCAATGCGCACCGAGGACCCCGATCTCGGTGACCTCTCCTGACCGCAGCGATCTCATCGTTGCGGAGCGGGAGCGTTCTCCCACACCATCCATGGCCGATCGCCGCTACGGTAGCGCGCGTCGAGTTCGGCGCGCTCCTTGAAGGTGTCGGCGGGCTTCCAGAAGCCGAGATGCTTGTATCCGTACAGGCGGTTCTGTTTCACGAGCGCACCGCAGGCGTCCGCGACGAGATCACCGCCCTCGGGAAGATGATCGAAGACCTCCTGACTGAGTACGAAGAAGCCCCCGTTCTCCCAGATGTCGAGTTCGGACACCGGGGTGATGCCGCTGACGTGCCCGTCGTCGCCGATATCCACGCAATGGAAGGAGGATTGGGGTGGCACGATCATCATCGAGGCCGCCGCACCCGAGTCGCCGAAGCTGTCGATCATCACATCGAGTGGGGCATCGGTCAGGACGTCGGCGTAGTTCGCCAGGAAGAGCTCGTCGTCGGCGACATGGGAACGCACCCGCCGCAGCCGTTCTCCGATGGCCGATTCGAGGCCCGTGTCGACGAAGGTGATGGACCAGTCGCTGATATCTGAGTGCAACAGGTCCACCTGCCCGTTGCGGATCACGAAGTCGTTGGAAATGGACTCCTGGTAGGTCAGGAAGTAGTTCTTGATGTGCGCGGCCCCGTAGCCGAGGCACAGGACGAAGTCCTTGTGACCGAAATGCGCGTAGTAGCGCATCACATGCCAGATGAGTGGGCGAGGACCGACCATCTGCATGGGTTTGGGGATGTCGTCGACCGGACTGTTGCGCATCCGCATGCCGTACCCACCACAGAACAGGACCACTTTCATGACTGACCACCTGCAATCGGTTCGAGTTGGGCGATATGGACATCGGGTAGCGGGTAGGCGAGCCGCCCACCCCACTCGGTGACGTGGGCGAGCTGGGCGGTGATCTCCGCCTCGAGATTCCACGGCAGGACCAGGATCACATCCGGCTGGTCCTGATCGATCCGCCCGGGATCGTGGATCGGTATCCGGGTTCCCGGCGTGAAACGCCCGTGTTTGTAGGGGTTTCGGTCAACCGTGTACTCGAGGAGGTCGGTTCTGATCCCGCAGTAGTTGAGCAATGTGTTGCCCTTGCCCGGTGCGCCGTAGCCGACCACTCGCGACCCGCGTGCTCGCTCGTCGAGCAGAAACCGCAGGAGATCGTGGCGGACCTTCTCGGTACGCGGGCGCAGATCGAGGTAGCCGCGGACATCATGGAGGCCGGCATCGCGCTCCATCGCCAGCACCTCGGCCACGCGCGGGCCCGGCGCACCCGCGACGTCGGTGGGGCGGGCCCAGAGTCTGATCGAACCCCCATGTGTGGCAAGCAACTCCACGTCCACGACCCGCAGGTCGGCGGTCGCGAGCGCGCGGGCCGCCGACAACACCGTGTAGTACTGGAAATGCTCGTGGTAGATGGTGTCGAATTGCCCGATTTGCACGAGGTTCTGCGCGTGATGGACTTCGATGCTCAGCCAACCGGAATCGGCCATGAGGACGCGCAGCGCCCGCGTGAATCCGAGGAGATCGGGGATGTGCGCGTACACGTTGTTGGCGACCACGAGATCGGCTGGGCCGTGGTCGGTTCGAACCTTTCGGGCCAGTTCCTCGTCGAGGAAGGCGGTCAGGGTCGGGACGCCCTTCTCGCGTGCCGCCGCCCCGACATTCACCGACGGTTCGATGCCGAGGCTCCGGATGCCCCGCGCCATGGCGTGCTGCAGCAGATACCCGTCGTTGCTGGCCACCTCGACGGTCAGCGACCCATCGCGCAGATCCAACCGGTCCACCGCCTCGTCGACAAATGTCTTCGCATGGGCGACCCAACTATCCGAGTACGACGAGAAGTACGCGTAATCGGTGAAGGTGTCCGCCGGTGTGATCAGGGCCGGTATTTGCAGCAGCAAACACTCGTCACAGAGGCGCAGGTGCAGAGGGAAAGTCGGCTCCGGCTCGTCGAGTTGTTCGGCAGTCAGGAAGCGCTCACACGGGGGTGTGGCCCCCAGATCGAGCACACTGCGGAGTCGATTCGAGCCGCATAGGCGGCAGTGCATGCCCCTCCCAACTCCCAACTACCTCGGAAAATCCCCGCCAATTCAGTCTCAAATTGTACCAAAGTGAAGAGCATTCGGGATGGTGATCTCCACTGCTGCATATTCTCTGGTGCGAATCCCGATCTGGCAAGGGGCTCCGTCGCGTTGCCAGTCGACGGTGATCCGATCATCGGCCAGGCTCACCCGGGCACTGGCCGGCCCGGACGCCGGCGAAACCGACGGCGCGCGGCGTCGGGATGCGACCGGTTGCAGGATCGTGGCGAGCACCAGCGGCAGCGTGCTAGTCGCGCTCGTCCCGAGCAGCCAGGCCGGTACCGCGCGCTCGAGCCGTTCCGACCACCAGCCCAGGTGCATTTCCTCGTCCGCGCGTATCGCATCGACGACGAGTTCCTCGGTTGCCGCGGCACACAGTCGCATTGCAGGCGATCCGGCGGGATCGGTCAAGAGGAAGCCTCGATCGCCGTCTTCGAGGCGCGTGGCGCTCATCGTGGGCGGGATCGGCCACGATGCCTGCGCGTGGTGTTCACCCGGCCCGGTCAACAGATCGACGATGACCACGTCCGGGCAGTGCGGTGGCGCGATGAGCCAGCGGCGGTGTCCGACCGGCTGATCCAAACGGGTGTACCCAGTGTGTTCGGCATCGACGACTCCGGCGTCGAGGTCGATACCACGGACATGTGTCTGTGCATGCCTGGTCCACAAGAACGGGCCGCCGCTCACCGATTGGTCGACGCCGTCCACGGTGATCGTGGCATGAGCGCGGGTACTGCGAAACGCTCTGCGTCGCTGCGGATTGCCATAGTAGCTGCCCGGCCCGGGATCGCTGATCAGTTCGTCGCCGCCGATGCTCAGGGTCACCGCGAGGGCATCTGCGTGGCCATGCGCGGCGATGGCGAGGAAACCCAGCGGGCCGACGTCCATCGTGATCCGACGTGCTCCGGCTCGCAGGACGACCAGGCCTCCGTCGGCGGCGAAGAACGACGCGGGCAGCGGCCCGGTTGTCGAGGCTGCCGCGGGCAGGCGGAAGTCGTCACTCAACCAGTCGGCGGTCAGCGAGGGTTCACCGCGCGCGCAGAGGTCCGCGTCCCCGCACGCCGCCCCGACGATCGACAGGTGCTGACGCACGGTCCGAGTAGGTTCGGCACCGAGTCGCAGGGCGAAGCCTTCATCATCGTCGCCGAACCGCGGAGGTGGGCTGTCCTCGCCGACGATCGAGGCCAACAGTCGCGCACCTCGGAGGGGCCCCTCGAACAGCTCCGTCGGAGCCGAACCATCGCGTTGTTCGAGAAGGTGCGCCACCACGAGCATCAGCTCTGCCGTGAACATCTGATAGCCGACGGCCTGCTCCGATCCCATGCCGTCGCCGAGGATCTGTTTGTCGGATTGAGCAATCAGGGTGCTCAGCGCGCGGTGCTCCCACCGTGACGCGGCCGGGAGGTCCGGGAAAATGATCGCAGTGACCGCGAGCCCCGCCATCTCGCCGATCAGGTGGTTGTTGGCCGAACTGAACAGCGATCTCTCGTCCCAACACCGGTGTGCCCCGGCCGCCAGCATCTCGACCGTCGCGCGGAACCGGGCGACCGTCAGTTGTGGGGAGTCGCGAAGGCCTTGGAGTGCGAGTGAAATCGAGATCGCACGGATACCGGCCTCGAATGCTCCGCGCCACGCGATGCCCTGACCCGGCGGATTCTGCACCAGCCACGAATCGAGTTGCTCGCATGCTGCCGAGCTGAACCGGTCATCGGCGGTGATCAGCCACGCTTCGGCGAGCCAGACCAGGTGCTGCAGACGGTTGAGCTCCCAGATCCATTTCACATCTCCGGCAGAGGTTCGATGGTCGATGCGTGCGGCGGGCAGGTCGGGCCACCGCACGTCGGAGATCGGATCGTGATTCCAGTCGACCGGATGTGTCAGCGCGACGGTGGGGTAGCCGAAGTAGCCGAACCGGAGTTCTGTAGCCGACCGGGCAGCGGCCATGAGGTCCTCGGTCAGCACGGGGTTGTCGGCTGCCACCTGAGTCGCTCGATCTCGACGCAGGACAACGGGCCGGTCGACGCCCTCTCGGAAAGCCGCGAGCGATTCAGCCCACTCGTCGTCGGTGCGGGTGAGTCGACGGTGGCGGGTGAACCACGTCTGCGCCTCGAGGCGGCTCGCGACGGCCCGACTGGTCCGCCAACCGATCTCCCGATGCGACATCGTCTGCAACCGATCGAGATACCACGTGGCCCGGGACATCGAGTTCATTTCTCCTTCCGCGCCGCAGCGTCGAGCAGAAACGTCTGAATGAGTTCAGTCGTACTCTTGACTGTATTCATTAGGTGCATTGGAGTTGAGGATCATACGGTATTCACATTATTGCGACCGGAGGCATCGTGGCGCCGGGTAGGAGTGGGCAGAGTTTCAAGCACCGGTTGCGTCGTGGCCATCCGATGCGGCCGGTGATGACGCGCCAGCTGGCGCGGTTGGACCGTGCCGACCCCGACGAGATCCGCAGATTTCAGGAGCGGCGATTGCGCATGCTGATCCGGATCTCGGCACGCTTTTCGCCTTTTTATCGCGACTGGTTCAGCGAGCAGCGAGTCGACCCGCGCGACATCCGATCGCTCGATGATCTGGCGGTTCTGCCGCTGCTGACGAAGCGAGATCTCATCGACAGTCCCGAACAATTCTGTGTCTATCCGCGGGCGGGGATGTGGGCAGCGCGATCGAGCGGGACGAGCGGGCAGCCGGTGACCGCCTACCGAACTCCCGGTTCCTCGGTGTACGAGCTCGCGGTTCTCGAACGTCAGTGGGGCTGGTTCGGTGTTCCACGCGGTGCCCGACGGGTGATACTGCGTGGCTCCGATTTCGCCGCGGCCGGTGGCCCGCCGGTCAAACTGGTGCCCGGTGCCAATCATCTGCTGGTATCGAGTTTTGCGCTGACCGGCGACAACGTCGATCAGATCGACGAGGCGATCCGTGCCTTCGAACCGCATGCGATCGAGGGCTGGCCGTCGAGCATCGCCGTGTTGGCATCGATGTTCCGCGATCGCGGTCTGCGTTGTCCGTTGGGAGCGATCATCACGTCGTCGGAGGTGATGTCGCCGGGCCAGCGGGCACTGATGCGCGAGGTGTTCGAGGGGCCGGTGGTCGATCACTACGGGCAGACCGAGCGCGTCGCGATGGCCGGTGGTTGCGAGGCCGGTGGCTACCACGTGTTCGACGACTACGCGATCGTGGAATTGCTGCCGGTCGATGGTCGGTCGGATCGACGGGAGATCGTGGGTACCTCGCTGCACAACTGGGGATTTCCGCTGTTTCGGTATCGCACCGGTGACGAGGTCGTCGATGTGTCCACGAAGGGTCCCTGCCCGTGTGGGCGACATTTCCGTCTTCTCGGTGAGATCGACGGCCGGATCGAGGATTCGTTCACCGCCGCCGACGGCCGCACGCTGCCATTGCCGGCGACCGTCGTCGACGACTTGACCGGTTTGCGTGAGGCGCAGATCGTCCAGTTGGCCCCGGGGAATTTCGAGGTACGCGTGGTTCCCGGGAAGGACTACGACGGCGCCGCCACCGCAGAGCAAGTGCGACGCAATGTCGACTGGCTGTTCGGCCGGGGTCAACAGGTGACCCTCCGTGTTGTCTCGTCGCTGTCCGGGTCCTCCGGCGGCAAGGTGAAGAGCAGCTATGTGGCCTCATCTTCAGAGGTCGAAGGGCGGTGACAGGGGGTTCCGCCGGAGGCCGGGAGCGCCGGACTCCGATCGGGTTGCTCCGCGATCGGGGTGGCCGCAGCGGGGGGCTGCGGAACCGCGCGTACTGGGCCTGTGGCGTCGTCCTCGTCGTGGTGCTGGTGCTGGCAGTCGTCCTCGCGCTGAACCGGGATCCGGGTGACGCAGCTCGTGACCCCGCATCGAAAACCCTGTCTCCGGCAGCCGCATCGACACCGGTGTTCCCCCGCACGGCGACCTACGTCCTCGATCAGGAGGGCTTGCCGGGTATCGAGACCTTGGCCCGCTACGACATCGTCATCATCGATGCGGAGTGGCAGAATCGCCTGCCGCGCTCGTTCTTTGCCCGACTCCGGGCGGCGAATCCGGGAATGATGCTGCTCGCATATGTGAACCTCATCGACTCGATGCCACGAACCGGATCTCCCGAATACTGGGCAAACGCGTATTCGTTGTGGCAGTTCACCGACTCGACGACGCGGAACTTCCCACCGCAGTGGGTGGCGCGCACGGCAGCAGGCGAGGTCGTGCACGAATGGCGTGACTACCCGATGGTTAACCTCACCGACGAGGCGCCACGAGTGAACGGCCAGATCTACGCCGAGTACGCGGCGCACTGGGTGGCCGATCGGATCTGGTCGACCGGACTGTGGGACGGTGTCTTCCTCGATGTCTGGGGGGACCGGATCTACACCGCCGACAGCGATGCGTGGGACATCGACCGTGACGGCAATGACGAACCGGCGTCACAGATCTACGGCCCGGGCAAACCGCTCGACCGGGGTCTCACCATCGCCGAGCGGGTCATGCGCCAGGCCATGCCGGAGGCGATCCTCGTCGCCAACGGTGACCGGGCGATCAGCGGTGACCGCCTCAACGGACGCGTGTTCGAGAGCTTCGCCGACCCCCGGAAGGACCCGGAACGCGATGAACTCGTCGAATGGTCGAAGTACATGACCGCCCAGACCGAAGAAGGTCTGCGGAGCCCGGTCACCGGGATCACCATCGATTCGCGTGGTTCGGTGGCCGCGGGATCTGCCGAGGACCTGCGGCGCGCGCGGTTGTTCCTGACTGCCACGCTCATGCAGAACGCGTGGTGGGCACCCATGGGCGAGGACTACGGCGAGGTGGCCTACTACGACGAGATGGACGGCGGGGGGCTGGGACGCGGCTACCTCGGGCATGCGCTCGACGCCGACCCGACTCTCGAACAGATGACCAGGTCGTCGACGGACGGGACCGGATCCCCGGCGCCCGACGTGTTCCGGCGCGACTTCGAACACGGGATCGCGGTGGTCAATCTCGGTGATGAGGTGCAGACCATCTCCCTCGAACAGCCGTACCGCCACCTGCGGGGCAGCCAGGACCCTGTCGTCAACGACGGCTCGGTTGTTCGGTCCGTGACCGTGCCGCCCGACGACGGTGTGATCCTGCTCCGTACCGAGTGAACCAGCGACCCGTCATCGCCCGTGTCGAGTGAACAAATCGTCGTAGAACTCGATGAGGTTGTTGCGCGATGTGGACCACGACAGTTCCTGCTCCACCCGTGCACGCCCGAAATCGCCCATCCGGGCACGACGGTCCGGATCGCCGAGCAACTCGTCGATCGCGCCGGCGAACGCCTTCTCGTCGTTGGCGGCGACATAAACGGCCGCCTCGCCGGCGGACACCCGGGCCTCGACGAGTTCGAACGAGACCAGCGGCCTGCGCATCGCCATGTACTCGACCACCTTGTTCATCGTCGACACGTCGTTGAGCGGGTTGCGCGGATCCGGTGACAAACAGACGTCGGCGGTCGACAGGCAACGCTGCAGGAACTCGTCGGGGACTCGGCCCGTGAACTCCACCATGTCGTCGAGGCCGAGGTGATGACTGAGCTCGACCATGTCGTCGAAGGCATCGCCGCCACCCATGAAGATGCAGTGCACGTCATCGCGGTCGAAGTCGTCACGTAGATGCTTGAGTGCGCGCAGCGCGTAGTCCACGCCGTCCTGCGGACCCATGACACCGACGTAGGCGGTCAGATACTGCTTGCCGCGGAAGAGGTTCGGATCGGGATCGCGGGGCACGAACCGGTCGAGGTCGGGTGCACTGCGGACGACGCGCACCCGGTCCGGGGACACTCCGCCACGGTCGACCGCGACCCTGCGGTAACTCTCGTTGGTCGAGATGACGCCGTCGGCACAGGCGAAGGTCAACCGTTCGGTGACCCTGGTCAGGAAGTAGAGGAGCTTGCCGCCTCGGGTGAATCGTGAACGGAACAGCTCCGGCACCAGGTCGTGTTGGTCGAAGACGAACCTGGTGCCCCCGAATACGCGCAGGACGAGCGCGACGAGGAACAGCAGGTCCGGGGGATTACATGCGTGTACGACGTCGATGGAACCCTCGCGGCGCAGCCGAATGGCCAGTCGCGTGGTGTGCCACAACGCCAACCCGTACTCTCGGACGTAGCCGGCCGGACCACCTTCGGCCGGTCGCAGCGGATAGCGCAGGATCCGGACGCCCTCGATGTTCGCCTCGGCCTCGCGATCCTGCTTGCTGCCCATCGGGCAGATGACACTCACCTGATGGCCCGCATCATTGAGTGCTCGGCTCTCCTGCCACACCCGTCGGTCGAACGGGACGGAGAGATTCTCGACCAGGATCAGTATGTGTCGGGTCATCGCCTCAGCGCACCTTTCGGTTCGTCAGCTCGGCCAGCAGCCGTTCGTAGTCGCGGGCCGTGGCCGCGATCGGGAACTCGGTACGGGCCCGACGTCGGCCGTTGGCCCCGAGCCGTGCCCGCAGGTCCGGGTCGTCGGCGAGACGAGTGAGCCGGGCGGCCATGGCCTCGGCGTCACTCACCGGTACGAGGTATCCGTTGTCATCGTCGGTGATCAGGTCGCGCAGTGAACCGCAGTCGGTGGCCACGACCGGCAGTCCAGCAGCCATCGACTCGATCATGATGATTGGCACACCTTCGTGGACCGAGGACAGGCACGAGACGTCGAGGCCGGGGAGGATGTCGGGCACGTCGTCTCTCACGCCGATGAACGCGACCTGCTCGTCGATACCGAGATCGGCAGCGAGGGAACGTAACTCGGATTCACGCTGGCCCCCGCCGATCACCAGCAGGCAAGTGTTGGGGTGATCGGTGGCAAGCGATGCGACCGCGGTGAACAGCACCTCGTGTGCTTTCTGCGGCGAAAGGCGGGCGACGATGCCGATCGCGAAATCATCCGGTGACAGACCGAGGCGTTCCCGAGCCCGCAACCGGGCCTGCGCACCGGGCGCCTCGCCGATGGGGATGCCGTTGGGTATCACAATTTCTCGCGTGGTCGACGCGATGGTTCGACCCACTCCCTCCTCGCGATGGAGGTAATCGCCCTGGGCTCGTGTGAGCAGAACGAGCGCATCGGAGAGCCACAGCGTCGACACCGTCGCGCGGGGCAGTACTCGTCCGCCGACGGACGTGAGGTCCATGTCGTGCGCCGCGACGATGTTCGGCACGCGTGCCACGCGCGCGGCGAGGCGTCCGATCAGCAGAGCGGCGCGGTGATGATGCGGGACAAGCACCACATCGGTCTGCGATCGGCGAAGATCGGCGACGAGATCGGCGATCCGTCGCGGATCGCGGCGTCCGCGCCGACGGTGAGTGGAGTCGAGTTCGGTGACCTCGAACCCGTGCGCGCGGAAGTCGTCGGCCAGCGGCCCGGCCTCCCGCAGGCAGACGATCCGGGGTACCACCACGGCGTCGTCGAAGCTGCGGAACAGGTTGAGCAGCAACTTCTCCACGCCACCCACGTAGGTGAGATCGAGTACCACGGTGAGTACGAGTGGGCTCGTCGGCGTGCTCGTCTCCGACGGCACGAGTTCGGTGATCGCCGATTGCGTGCCTGCGATACTCGCCGACAGCGAGAACTCGTCCTCGACCCGTCGACGCGCAGACGAGCCCATCTCGCGCCGGAGGTCGGCGTCGGACATCAGGGTGATCAACCGCTCGGCGAGTGCGGCCGGATCGTGCGGTGCGATCAGATATCCCGTGTGCCCGGGCACGACCATCTCCCCGACCCCGCCCACATCGGTACAGACGGCGGGCCGCCCGGCGGCCATCGCCTCGAGCAGGGCCATCGGAAAGCACTCGACCGTGTAGGAGCACAACACCAAGACGTCGATCGCCCGCATCACCTCGGGGATGTCGGATCGCGGTCCGGTGAACACCACCGCTTCGTCGATCCCGAGTTCGCGGGCGCGGCGTTCGAGATCTGACCGGAGCGGACCGTCGCCGACCAGGGCGAACCGCGCATCCGGCAGGGTCTGCAGGACTTTCGAGGCCGCCTCCAGGAACAGGGTGTGGTCCTTCTCGGGCCGCATGGCGGCGACGATGCCGACAACCGGGTGGTCCTCGCCGACGCCCGCATCCGCCAGGGCGCTGCGATCATCACGCGGATCGAACTCGCTGGGGTCCACGCCGTTGTGGATGATCGTCACCTTGGCCGGCGCATACCCGCGCTCATCGACCAGATACGGAAGTTGCGCCCGCGCGACACCGAAATACGCTGTGGTCGCCTTGTCCAGGACCGTATCGAGGAGGCGTCGGAGACGTCCGAGTGGCTCGGTCTCGCCACAGTTGTGCACCCACACGATCGACACCGGCACCCGTGTGAGGAACGCCGCGATGCGCCCGAGCCCCTCGGCGCTGTAACCGCGGGTGATGACGACATCGGGATCGAATCGTCGGAACTCACGAATCAGGTCTCGCAGAGCCGCAGGCGCTTGGCGTTTGGTGCGGTGCAGGGCGAGCGCGGGAACGCGGGCTCGTGCCAGCGACGAGAAGAGCGCGCCCTCGTCGCCGATGCAGATCACGGCCGGATCGAACCGATCGGGATCCAGCGCCGGCATCAGGGTGGTGACGTGGCGTTCGGCACCACCGATACCCAGATCGGGGACCACATAGAGCACACGTATGCGATGGTCCGCGGTCATCGGATCACCTTCCGATAGATCTCGTCCAACCTGCCGGACACCTTCACCGCATCGAACTCGTCGCTTGCGCGCCGGAAGCCTCGCCCGGCAACAGCAGCGCGGTCGTCGGCGTCGGTGATTGCGCGTTCCAGCGCACGTTCCAGCGCGGGGAGATCTCCCACGGGCAGGAGCACGCCGGCGTCTCCGCCGTCGAGTAGATCAGCGATTCCGCCGGTGTCGGTGGCGATGACGCAGAGCCCGTGCGCCATCGCCTCGAGGATCGCCATCGGCTGCCCTTCGTTGTGCGAAGGAAGGACGAATATCTGCGAGCGCGACAGGACTGCACGTGTCTCGTCGGCGTTCATCCAGCCGCGGACGCTCACCGTGTCCGCCGCGCCCGACGAGTCGACGAGTTCACGCGCTCGATCGACCTCGCCGTCGCCGGCGATGGTCAGGTGCGCTTCGTGCGGCTCGGGCCCGATCCCTGCCCAGGCGTCGATCAACTCGAACGTGCCCTTTCGGTTGCCGATCCGCCCGAGGAACAACACTTCGACGGGGCTACCCGCGGGCGGTTGGGACACCGGCTCGTGCATGTGGGTGGCGTTCGCCACCACGATCACGTCGGCTTTCGGGGCGATCTCGGTGAGGCGCAGACGCCATGTCTCGCCGAGCGCGATGACGACGTCGGCGCATTCGAGGCTCGCCCTGATGGCGATGCGAGTCAGCCGTGGCGACCGGGCGTGGAAACTGTGGAACTCACTGCCGTGGATGTGCAGCACGATCGGGATCCGCATGAGACGCGCGAATGCCACCACCGAGCACTTTCGGTAGAAGCTGCCGTACGACGCCATGTGGATGTGGACGAGATCCGGTCGGTGCCACAGAAAGCCCGACAGCAGTTGTGCCCAGGCGCGCAGGAAGGCCCCGATCTTCGTGGCCATGGAGCCATCGCGATGTGTGGCGATGTGTCGGATGTGCCAACCGGTCCACAACGGGGTGGTCTGCATGACCCGGACGAAGCTCGCCACCCCACCGCGGGTGGTGGTTGCGGTGGAAACCCACAGCGCGCTGCGGCCGCGATCAGGTCGGGACATCGGTGGTCACCCTCATTGGCGGATGGTCGGTGCTCTTTGTCGGTGCCGGCGTGGACGTCTGAGCCGATGGTGGGTTCGCCCGCTCTGCACATCCGACCGCAACGCCGGCGAGCAGGTAGACGAGGATGGTGGGGAAGTCGAAGAACCGGAGGTCGACGGTGAACCCGGCGATGATGAGCACTCCCAGCATCATCGCCGCCAGGAGAGCGAGGTTTCGCCCGCAGAGCGAATCGGGGGGCGAAACACGCACGGCACGTACGAGTTTCACTAAAAGCAGCACGAGCACGGCCAGCCACAGCACCAGGCCGACGAGTCCGAGCTCGACCAGGATCCCCAACTCGTTGAAATGCGACGAGATCCCGTACCCTCGGGCCCACGGGACATCCTGCGAATACTGCTGATGGTGCACCGTGTTGACCGCCGTGAACCGCCCTATTCCCCAACCGAACCATGGTTCGCGACCGGCCGCCCAGAACGACGTGGCCATGGAGTTCAGGCGATCGTCGACCTCGTTGGTGGACGCCACACCGCCGGCCGAGCGGTCGCTGCTCGTGAAGGCGGTCCAATTGGCGAGAGCGCCGCCGACCATCACGAGCAGCGTCACGCTGAAGCCTCGTCGAATGCGGTGGCCGAATGCGACACCCACCACGACGACGACCAGAAAGGCGAGCCAGATCGCACGAGTGTGCGTCAGGTAGATGGCATACGCCATGGCCGCGGCACTGCACCCCGTCACCACCTTCGCCCACCGAGGCAGTCGTGGGCTCATCTCGATGAGGATCAGTGTCGCGACGAAGCCGGCGATGAGAGTCAGGCCGTTGACGACCGGCTGGTTGAACACACCGTTGGCCCGGCCCGGCCAGTTGGGTGCTTCGACGATGTAGCGGGGCCAGACGAGTCCCGGGGCGCGAAACTGCAAGATGCTCACGGCTGCGCAGTACAGGGAGAACACCGACACCGACCAGAGCAGAACCCGCACCGCGCGTTCGGTGTCGTAGATGCTGCGCCCGATGAGGTACATGGTGAACGGCATCAGCGTGCCGGTGAGGATGAAGCGGTACACGGAGAGTGTCTCGCCGCTGAGTGGGTACACCGCTCCCAATTCGTGGGGGGCGAACATGGAGTACACGTTCCAGAGGAAGTACAGCACCATGAAGCCCTCGAGCCATCCCAGCCGAGGCAGTGCGTGCGGACGCACGGACAGCCAGATGAGGTAGGAGGTCACGAGTCCGGCGAACGCGATGAGGAACGGGTCCACGGGGAAGTACGGTGTGAGTGCGAGCCGGAAGAACGTGGTGAAGAGTAGATAGACCACCGCCACACGCGGGCTGTGCAGGCCGAGCCCGATCAGGGCCACGGCAACGAGGACGAGCGCGGCAAACGCCAGCAGGTCGGCCGACCCCTGCGAGGTCGCGAGGACCACCGCCACCGCCACCGAGATGCCGGCGACGATCGCCGCGCCGATCGGCAGCAGGTTCTGAGTGGCCGGCCGGACCGAGTGCACGACCGCGTGCCTAGCGGGTCTTGGCCGTGCCGTGGTCAACGGCGCTCCCGACGGCAGGTGGGGTGGCGGGCGCTTCATGCCCCGCCCCGGAGTCGGTCGCGGATTCCGAGGCGTTCTCCGGGGAGGCGTGGCGTCGTTGGACCAAGGTGGAGAGCCGGCCGGACCGGATTGTTCTGCGGGGGGTCTCGATCAGGACGGCACCCAGGATGTCGCCTCCTGCCTGTCGACAGAGCCGCTGGGCGGTGCGCACGTCGGCGAGCGCGGTGACCGACTCTTCGGCCACCAGCAGTGTCCCATCGGCTTCGGCGCAGATGCTCTGCGCCGTCGCCGACTCGACCAGTGGGGGTGCAGTTATCAGCACGAGGTCGGCGCGTTCGGTCAGCGAGTCCAGCAGCTCACGGAGATGGTAACGATTCACCGGACGGCTGCTGGTGATGTCCGAGTCCGGGCGAATTGTCTCCACCGTGACCGCGGACCACGCGCCGGCACCCGGTTCGGAGGCGCGGGCGTGGTCGACGACAACCACCCGCAGTCCCGTATCCGTGAGTTCCGTTGCGATGCGTCCGACGGTGCTCTCGACCGCCGGTCGCTCGCGGGGCGCCGCCATCACCAGAGATCGGGGATACTTGTCGAGCCCGGTGATCGCGTTGGCAAGCTGCCCGAAGCGTGGGTCGTCGTCGACGTCGTGGTCGGGCGGAAGTTGGCCGAGGACCTCGATGCCGGTCCGGAGCTCCAATTCGGGGCCGGAACCGACGCGGCGCGACAGCGCGCCCCACGCCAAAGCGAAACCACAGCCGACCACGAGTCCGGCCAGCACGGCGAGCCCCAGTGTCGTACCAAGATTCGGTTTCGAGGACGACACGCTCGATTGCAGTTCGATGATCTCGATCTGGTTCGTGGTGTCGGCGTTGATCTGGCTGATTCGGTCTTCCATCTGGATCAGTGCTTGCTGGGGGACCACTCCGTTCGTTTCGCGAATGTCGTCGAGCGGACGGCGGACTTCCGCGATGGCGTCGGCGCGACTGGCTCGAAGAGCATCGTTGACCGTGTCCCGGAGCGCGACGGCAGCGTCTGCCGCGGCGGATTCGACGTCGCCCGACGACGACGAGCTCGCGGTGATGTAGATCAGTGGACTGGGCGCAGCCACCACTGCGGTCAGCGTCACGTTGTCCGGAACGTCCGCGATCTGTCGCAGAATCGATTGGTTCTCGGGCTGGTTGAAGAAGTCTGTGTAACCGTGGGCCAGCATGGCGTCCTGCTCGGGAGCGCGCGTCTGGGAGACCACAGCCAGGGTTGCCCGGCTGCTGTAGGTGGTGTCGGCCCTCACCGCGGAAATGATTCCCGCGGTGAGAAACAACAGCAGGACGACGGCGACGACCCACCACCGCCTGCGCAGCCGATCAAGTTGAACGCCGAGTGTACTGGTCGCCATCCGCGTCATCCCTTCGACAGGCCCCCGCGCCCGTAGATCACCCGTCGCCCCGGGTCTGCCGAGGCGAGATTGCTAACGTATCCGCCGTAGTCTACGTCCTGTCCAGTACAGTGAAGCCCACGTCGGACCAACGTGTACCGCCAACGGCTTGTGATGTCAGCCGGGACGAGGCCGGACAAGGTGTAGCTCGCACGATGGGGTACTACTGATGGCAGAAGCCGAAACTGCAACCCGGGCAAGGGGTCAGGATCTCCGGATCCTCGTCGAGAATAGTGAATACTGGCTCCGTAACAACGGTGACCTGGCCATGATGCAGGTGACCATCGATCGGTTGCGCGAACGATGGCCCGCGGCGCGGATCGCGGTCCTCACCGACGCTCCCGCGTTGTTGCGGGCGTATTTTCCGAATGCCGAGGCGATCACTGTCGGTGACAAGGCGCCTTGGTCGCCATCGACCCTGGTCGAGAGGGCTGCGGTCATCGCCGGCCCGCAGTGGGTGGGGCCACCGATGTTGGCCTGGTTGCGTGCACGGGTGTGGTTTCCGCAGAAGGCGCGCGGAGCTCGTCGTCGCGCGTTGATTCGATGGCGGGCCCTGATCGGCGATGACACGCCGGCCCCGCCGACCCCTCCCCGCAAGCCCGTGACCAGGGGCTCCTTCGCGGCCGTCGAGAGCGCTTCGCTGCTGCTGGTGATGGGTGGCGGCTATCTCGCTGATGTGGACGCGGCCCAGACGCGGCGGGTGTTCAACTTGATCGAGCACGCTCACCGTCACGCTGTCCCGGTGGCAATGGTGGGGCAGGGGATGGGGCCACTGGACGACCCGGTGCTTCGCACCCGGGCCACCGAGGTGTTGTCCGTCGTCGACGTCATCGCGTTGCGGGAGAAGCTGCAGGGTCCCGTGTTGCTGGAGTCACTCGACGTTTCATCGGACCGCGTATCGGTCACCGGCGACGATGCGATCGAATTGGCTTACCGCATCAGATCTGTTGGTCTCGGCGCGGAGATCGGGTTGTGCCTGCGGGTCGCCGGCTACTCACCGATCTCCGACGACATCCAGCAGACCGTCGGCGCGGTGGTACGCGAATCGGCTCGCGTGCGCGGCGCGGCCTTGGCCCCGTTGATTATCGCCGAATACCGTCGTCAGGATCGCCGATCCACGCTCCCGCTGGTCAGGGGTTATTCTCCCCAGACGACGCCACCGGGAAAATACGTGGCTCCCGAGGTGGTCGCCGAACGTGTATCACGGTGTCGGGTGGTGGTCACGGGGGCCTACCACCTCGCGGTTTTCGCACTGTCGCAAGGCATCCCGGTAGTGGCCTTGACGGCATCGCAGTACTACGACGACAAGTTCCTGGGCTTGTGCGACATGTTCGGTGGCGGCATGCAGGTGGTAGATCTGCGTGAGCCGAATCTGGAGGGCGTGTTGTCCTGCGCGATAGCGGAAGCCTGGGACAGCGCTTCGCGCGTTCGAGAGTCGCTGCGGGAAAGGGCCCGCGCACAGGTGGACACGAGCCGGGAGGGTTTCGAGCGGGTGTATCACCTGGTCGAGAACCGCCGTCCGGCCAGACGGTAGCCGCGGCATGTACCCGCCGAGTGAACACACAGGAACAGCGACTTGACCAGGTCATCGGAGCACAACGACCCGCACGGCCCAGAAGCCGAGTCGGAGGGCTCGTCGCTGCGGCGCAATATCGGCAACGTCGCTGCGGCTTCCGCGGTCGCGCTCGTGGTCGGCGAGCTGATCACCTTCGTCCAGACGATCGCGTTGGCGCGCCTGCTGTCCCCTGCCGAGGTCGGCGTCTTCGTGGCCGGCACGGTCCTCGCGCTGTTCCTCGGCAACTTCGTCGAAGGCGGCCTGCGTTCGGCGCTCATTCACCGGGACGACAAACTGATCGACTCGGCGGAGACCGTCTTCTGGGTCACTGCGGTTTCGGGTTTCCTGATGAGCCTGCTGACGCTGGCTGTATCCCCGGTGATCGGACTGGTCTTCGACAACGGCGAGGTCGGGCTGGTCGCCGCAGCATCGTCGGGGGTGCTGTTCCTGTACTCCTTCACCAACGTTCCCGAGGCCATGCTGCAGCGGGAATTCAGTGTCAAGCGGCGGCTCATCGTCGGCCCCAGCGTCGCCGCGGCCTACGCCACCGTGGCCGTTTCGGCGGCCGCGGCGGGCTGGGGTGTGTGGAGTATGGTCGCCGGGATCTACGCGTCGTACGTCGTCTGGGTGGCGACGGTCTGGTTGATCTCCGATTGGCGACCCGGCCGAGGACACGTCTCGGTCACGCTGTGGCGCGAACTCGCCCGCTATGGCTTGCCCCTGGTGTTCGGGATGATCGGTGCCCGTGTGCAATCGCTCCTCGAAGCGGTCGTCGTCGGTCGCGGACTCAGTGAGACGGATCTGGGGTATTTCCGGTACGGGCAGCGCATCTCGATGATCCCGGTCCGGGCGATCCTCGAGGTCGGTGCGGTCGCGTTGTTTCCTGCATTCTCGCGAATCTCCGCGGAGCCCGAGCGGATGAAGCCGGCCTATCTGCGCGCATTGCGGTGGGCGACGGTCGGAGCCGCCGCGCTCAGCGGACTCATGATCGCGCTCGGACAACCCGCGGTGGTCATCCTATTCGGGGAACAGTGGCGAGAAGCCGGTGCGGTCGTCGTGGCGATGGCGGGTCTGGGATTTGGAAAGGCGATCATCTCGGTAAGCGAGGAGGCGATCAAGGGTGGTGGGCGTACCGGTCTGCTGAACTGGTATACCGCGGTCGAGGTGACGCTCGGAATCGTGTTGCTGCTCGTTTTCATCGGTCCGTTCGGGGTGGTCGGTGCGGGACTCGCGGCGTCGGTGACCGCCTTGCTCGTCGGAGCAACGGTGGCAGCGTTGGCGAAGCCGGTGGTCGGTTTCTCGCTGCAGGAGTTCGGTGCGGCCGTCGTGCCGCAGGTGCCTTGCGCGGTGGTGGCTACGGCCGCCTGCGCAGCGTTGGAGCACTTTGTCCTGCAATCCGATTCGCGTGGCGTACTACTGGGTGTCGGGTATCTGGCAGTGGACACCCTTGTGTTCGGTGCGGTCTACCTAGCTGCGCTGGCAGTCGTGGAACCGTCCGTCGTCCGGGTGATCTTCAAGACTCTCGGGACGGGTCTCGGACAGCTACGTCGGCGGGTGTGAGGTGATGATGATGCGCGAGGTGGCGGCCGCGCTCCGCGACCGGAGGGCTGGATCGGATCTGTCGAGGCTTCGGTTGGGCCCACGGATCGTGCGTGGGCGGAAAGTGGTGCTGCGCCAGCCGCAGTTCGGTGACTACGCTAAGTGGCGTCGAGTACGGTTGCGCGATCGCCGGTACATCGAGCCGTTCTGGGTGTCGTCGGATCTCGAGTGGGCAGACAGGCACACCAAGCGCCGTTGGATTCGAGAATGCATCGAGCAGCGCAAGGCAGCCGGCCGCAGCCATGCCGTATCACTCGTGATCGAAGTAGATGGGCGGCTGGCCGGGCAGTGCGCGATCAGCGCGCTTGATCACCGCACCCGGTCGGGCGAGTTGGGCGTGTGGGTCGATTCGGAGCTGGCGCACGAGGGGGTGAGTGGCCTTGCGAGTGCGATGCTCGTCGATCACATGATGAACTCCGAAGATCTAGATCGTGTCACGGCGCCCATCTGCGTGGACAACGAACCCGCTCTGCGCAGCGTGGCAAAGGGAGGAATGTACCGCGAAGCGGTGATGCGCGAGTCCTTCGATGCGGGAGGTCGTCGGCGGGACCATCAACTGTGGGCGGCGACCCGCGACAGGATGCCTGACGGTGGGTATGCCGATTATTGGCTCGCGCACTTCGCTGACACCGACATCGGGGCATTGACTCCGGTATCCGTCCAGGGGCATATGCGGGATATGCTGGTGCATTTTCCGATCTGGTTCTCGGAGTCGATCCGCCACGTCATCTGGGACTGGCGTGCCGGTCGGGCACGGCGGCGTCAGCTCGAGAGCCTGCAGATCCGGACGTCCCCCGGCTCACCCGTGGTCTTGCGGCGCGAGGTGCGCGCCCGTCACGATTCACCATCATCGTTGCCGTCGACGGGGCTCCTCGCGGAGGTCGACGGGGTCCCTGTGATGCGGTGCGAGATTCACCTGTTGCACCGGCCGTGGGCCACCGCAGACTTGTCTCTCGAGCCGCTGGGCGAGACAACTTCTGAGATCGCGGGAATGGTGACAGCCGAGTTGCTTTCCTACGCCTTCGAGGTCGCCGGGATGTTGCGCGTCTGCGTCGCCGTGCCCGTTGACGATCAGCGGATCGCCGTCGCCCTCGAGTACGTCGGCCTCCTGCGCGAAGGCAAGCTGCACAGCGTCGTCGACTCGCAGGGACGACGTGGGGATCATGAGCTCTGGGCGGTCACGAAGTCCGCGTGGGGTGGCCCGGTCGATCGAGGCAACGGCGCACCACGGCTGATCGTCTGATCGACGTCAGGACGCGAGGACGTTCGCAACCGTGGGTCTGGAGTAGCGCCCGTCCCGTCAGTCTAGATGGACACGCATCCCAAATCAGGAGATCCCTTCTGCAGGAATGCATCCTGGCTCTCCGCGGCCTCATCGGTCATGTACGCCAGGCGGGTGGCCTCACCCGCGAACACCCGCTGGCCTATCAGGCCGTCGTCGGTGAGGTTGAGCGCGAACTTCAGCATCCGCTGCGCGGTGGGTGATTTGCCGTTGATCGTGCATTCCTGTTCGATGGCCGTCGCCACGCGGTCGGCATGGTCGACGACTCGATTGACCGCACCCATCTGGTGCATCGTCTCGGCGTCATTCGCCTCGCCGAGGAAGAAGATCTCCCGGGCGAACTCCTGTCCCACCTGCGCGGCGAGGTAGGCGCTGCCGTAGCCCGCGTCGAAGGACCCGGACGTCGGCGTCGGCCTGCTTGAACCGGGCGCGTTCCCGTGCGGCCAGATTGAGGTTGCACACGGCGTGCAACGAGTGGCCGCCTCCTGCGGCTCAAACCGTTGACCACCGCGATGATCACCTTGCGCAAGGTCCGGATGAGGCGCTGCACCTCCAGGATGTGTAGCCACCCGCCGCCGCTGCAGAACGCTCACCCGCCGTCGCGGGGGCTCGGGCCGTTGCCGGTGAGCAGCACCGTGCCGACGTCGGGGGAGCGTCGCGCATGATCCAGCGTCCGGTACAGCTCGTCGACGGTGTGGGGACGGAACGCGTTGCGGATCTCCGGGCGGTCGAAGGCGATGCGCACGATCCCGTGCTGTCGGCCTTCGCCGACGTGGCGGTGGTAGGTGATGTCGGTGAGTTCATCGAAACCGGGCACCGGAGCCCATTGGGTGGGATCGAAGGGGTTCTGGGTCGCGGAACCGGCATCAGTCATGAATCGAGCCTAAGTGGTCGGGTCCGTGAGTTGTGTCTCGACGCCCTTCTGCGGATCGTGACCGCAGTGGTACCGACGGATATGCCCTAGTCGGCGGGGTTTCTGCCGCGATCGTGGCATCCTGGACACGTGGGCTGGGTCATCGTCGCGATCATCCTCACCGTGTGGGTCACGGTGGCGGTGGTGCTTGCGTTGGTGATCGGTCGCTCCGTATGGCTGCGCGACCGCAACGAGAAGCCCGAGCCGATACCGCACGTCGATCCGCCGGGATCACGTCGCGACGGGTGAACGGCCGTTCTATACGGTTGATCCATGAGTGACGGTTCAACCAGCCCGGAGTCGACCACCGAGATAGAGGAGGACCCGCACGAGGGCGGGTTCCGGGCGCACACCGCCATCACCACCGAACGTGGCGGGCCCCGCTACGGGGAGTTCAGTGAGCAGGCGCGGACCCTGATGGACAACGTCCGCTACGCCTGCCCGACCCCGGAGTTGGCCGACGAACTGATCGCCGATCTGGAGAAGATCAACGCCAAACTCGCCGCCGTCCGCATCGACGAGTGGCATTCGCCGTCGGGCACCCGCATCGACCTCCCGGCGCGCGGCAACATCACGCTGCCCCCGTTCGAGGTGACCGAGGTCAACGACGACGGTGTGTTCGCGTCGGTCACCTTCCGTGACTTCCACCTCGGCGGCAACAAGGCCGCGCACGGTGGTCACGTGGCCGTCGCCTTTGACGACCTGGGAGGTTACGCCTCGGCGGTGGCCATCCAGGGTGTCAGTCGCACGGCCTACCTCACCGTGCAGTACCGGTCGATCACGCCGCTCAACACGCCGCTGCAGGCGCACACCTGGGCCGAGAAGGTGGACGGCCGCAAGGTGTTCATCAAGGGCACCCTGCACGATGGCGATCGGTTGTGTGCGGAGATGGATGCCCTGTTCATCAAGCTGAATCCGGGGCAGCAGTAGCGGTTTCGGTAACGATCCGGCAACGGCGAGCGATCCACCGGTATGTCAGTGAAGAGAGTTCGACGCACTCGGGTCATCGTCGCCTCCTCCGGGATCGCCGCCGCGTTGCTGATGGCCGCGCCCGTCGGTGCGGCGGCCGCCGACGAACTCACCGGAACCGAACCGGCCTCGCCGAGCGCCGACGGGGATGGTGCGGTCAGCAACCCCTCCACGACCGACACTTCCACGACTGCCCCCTCCACGAATGCGCCGCCGGGCACCGGGGAGTCGGGAGCAGGGGACTCGGGAAGTGGGGAGCCGACCGAGACCACCGCACCGCCGGCCGGGGAGTCCGACGGTGCGACCACCAAACCCGCGGATCGCGACGAGTCGGCGCCGTCCGAGGAGTCCACCGGAACCACGCAGCCGCCGTCTGAGTCCTCGCCTCCGGAGACGTCTGGGCCCGCCGAGACGCCGGACTCCGCGACGGAAACCCCGTCCACCGAGGTCGACGACCCGACCACCGCGCGAGAGGTCCCGACCTGGTCGTGGCCGTCGGGCCGCCACCGCGCGGATCACGAGCCGACCGGACGCCACCGCGCCGACGAGCCCGCGACGGGGCGTCACCGCGCGGCTACCGATGACGCTCCGACGGAAGACGCGGTAGGTGACGGCGCGGTAGGTGATGAGGCGGCGCGGGTGATCGGCGAGGTCATCGGCGAGCCGGGCACGGCGGCCGCGGTGTCGGCGGGCGCCGACACGGAGCCGCCCGAGCAGCAGAAGCCGCGTCCGGGCGCGTTCTACGGTTTCGCCGGCGACGTCGGCGCCGGCGGTCTGATCTTCCTCAACCAGAGCCTCGCCGCGGGCGGTGCCTTCCTGCGTCGCAGCCGCGGCGACGGCAGTGACCTGCTCGGGCTGCTGAATCCCGGGGATCGGGTCACGGTGCCCGCCGCCAGTGTGGTGGGCCCCCTGGTCGACTCGGCTGACGCCAACCCGGCCGTCGACGACACCGACGACTCGCTGATCGCGCAGGCCTTCGACGTGCTCACCGCGCGGCTGCAGTGGTGGATGATCGACCCGGACAACCGTTTCTACGACCCGTCTGACTTCCAGGTGCTGATCGGCGACAACTATCGCATCGCCGACGCCGACGACATCACCTACACCTACGATGCGGATGCAGACACCATCACGTTCACCAACACCGGTGACACCGACGTCGCGGTGATCGCGGTGGACCAATACAACGTGCCGCACGGCGATGGGCTGTACCTGGTGCCGGCCGGAGAGTCGACGACCATCGACGCCGGCGGCGACATCTCCGGATACGTCGTGCAGGGGGATCGGGACGCCGAAGGTCGCGCCATCATCTACGGAATGGTTGTGGTGCAGGATGATTCGACGCTGAGCCAGAACTTCAACCCGTTCGGCGGCGCGATCCGCGACGCCGATCAACCGATCGTCGACCCCGACAACAAGTTCTGGGATCCGTCCGAGGGGCTCGCGACCGGCATCCTGTGGCCGCTCGACGCGGTGGGCGCCGACGGCGCCGCGGACGGCGTCTACTACTCCACCGATGCGAGCGGTGTGACCATCCACAACGACAGTGACGGCGACATCGCGATCATCGTGTTCAGCGGTACCGCCGACCGAAACCTGGTGCCTCAGACCAACTTCTACGTGGTGCCCGCCGGCAGTGCGCACACCATCGAACTCGACGAGGGAGGCTATGCCCTCACCTCGGTGCAAGGGGAGCGCGTCGTCGGCGGGCGGGACGACGGGAAGCCGCGCCTCTACGGCAGTTTCGTCGCGCTGAACAGTGGCGACGACACCGTGGTGACCGAGATCGACAATGTACCGCAGGATGAGCTGCCGCCGCTGACGCGGGTCTGACACCAGCCACCCCGGGTGGCTGCGTTGGGCGCGGAAGCCGTGAGCACCTCGCAATGCAAAGGCCCGTCACGAAGGGCCCCTCGGCTCGCTCCTCAGGGATCAGTGGTGACGTTTGGCGGGTTCACTCCGGTGCGGAGGTGTCGCACTCAGGTGAGTTCGACTGCCTCGAGCGTCGCTCCCGCGTCCTGTAGCCGCCGGGTGAGCACCTCGCCCATCGCCGCGGCCGGGGTGAGCACACCGGTCAAGGGGGACAGACGATCCCGTTCGAGCGCCAACGACAGGGCACTCTCGCCGAGCATCACCGCGGTGGCCTTGTAGCCGGGGTCGCCCGACATCCGCATCGTCGAGCGGTAGCGGCGGCCGCTGGGGGTGGTGGTATACGTCTCGGTGACAAAAGAACCCTTCTCGCGGGCCTTTTCGCTCGGTCCCTCGCCCGGCTTGGGTAGCAGTCGGTCGAGGAGCTTGCGGGTCGGCCCGAAACTCATGGCGCCCAAAAAGACTCCGGTCCCGACCGCGACCGCTCCGGCGGTCACCGTGGACACACCCGGAATCCGGCCGACCGACATCGTCTCGGCGTAGTGGAAGTCCTCGCCGTAGGCGTTGTCCAACAACGCGTTGGTGCGCCGCACGATTCGGGTATTGGACGCGGCCATGAAGAACGGGGCCAGAGTGCCGCTCATCGACGGATCCACCTTCTTGGCCGAGATCATCGACATGTCGCTGGGTTCGGACTTGATGGCCGGCCGCGGCGTGTTGCCGGGCTCCCCGGACAGCGAATGCGGGTTGAGCACCAGGCGACGGGTCTCGGCGTTGCGCGACTCTTCGGCCATCACCCGCACCGAATCGAAGGTGCCGCCGGAGATGCCGCCCTTGAACGACTTGACCACGAAGGTGGTGTCGGTGAGCTCACCGGCGTTGTCGTCGGCGATCTTTTTGTACAGCAGGTACACACCGAGATCCGACGGCACGGAATCGAAGCCGCAGGAGTGCACGATCCGCGCGCCGGTGGCCTGCGCGGTCTCGTGTGCCTTGTTGATGGAGTAGTGCACGAACGGCGCCTCGCCGGTGAGGTCCACGTAGTCGGTGCCGGCGCTCGCGGCGGCCACCACCAGCGCCTCGCCGTAGCGCAGGTATGGGCCGACGGTGGTGCACACCACGCGGGTGCGGGCGACCATCGCGTCCAGCGAACTCGGCGACGACGAATCGGCGACGATCAGCGGCCAGTCGTGGGCGCGTGCGGGTAGTCGTTTGCGGGTGGCGGCCAGTTTGGTCTCCGACCGGCCGGCCAGCGCCACCTTGGTGCCGCGTGGCGCGTGCTCGGCCAGATAGCGGGCGGTGAGTTCGCCGACGAAGCCGGTCGCACCGAACACGACGACATCGAACTCGCGGGCACTGGTCGAATTGGGCTCCCCGTTCATGGTCTCGACTCTAGACAGCCGACCGGAACGGGTCGAGGGCCGACCGGCGCGCATCTCACTGCGGTGCCGGCAACCGCCCGCGACAACTATTGTCTCGGGTGACCGCTGAGACTGCAGCTGTAACTCACGAGGCGAGTCGTCGGGCGGCTGCGCGGGCCGCGAACGGGGCGACGAACAGCATCAGCAACACTCGCAGGATCTGCGCGGCCACCACGAACGCGACGTTGCCGCCGGCGGCGGTCGCCGCGGCGAGCACCGCGTAGATGCCGCCCGGGGTGGTGGCTAGGTAGCAGTCGAACATCGACTCGCCGGTCCACACCGACAGCAGCACTCCCAGCAGCGCGCAGCCGACGCCGATCGCGAGGATCAGCACCAACGCGGCCGGCAGCACTCGGCCGATGGCCCGTAGGCGGTCCATCGTGAAGCCGAGGCCGGCCTGCCAGCCGATGATCGCGTAGGCGACGGTGAGCAGGATCGTGGAGACCGCGGCGTCGCCGGCCAGGCCGGTGAGTTCGGCGACGGTGGCCAGCGCCATCGGACCGAGGAGCCCAGCCGCGGGCAGCCGGACCAGTCGTCCGACGGGGATGCCGATACCCAAGCACACCGCCAGCAGTACGAGGCCCCACCCCTGATCGGTGGCGCTCGGCGGCGCCTCGTGCACCGCCGTCGACTGTGCGTCGAACACCAGCGAGGCCACCAGCGGGATGGTGATGGTGACCAGCGCGACCCGCAGGTACTGGATCACCGCGACCATGCGTTCGTCGCCGCCGAACTCGCGGGTCAATGCGACGAGCCCGGACGCCCCACCTGCGACGAGCGCCAGCGAACCGGTGAGCGGGTCGACGAGGCGGTGCAGGCCCAACATCGCGCCACCGGCCACCGACAGCGCGAGTGTGCCGAGGCCGATCACCAGCACCGGGAACCACGACGACCCGAGCCCCGACAGCGTCTCGGGCTCGGCCATGGTGCCGATGAACACACCGAGCACACCCTGGGCGGTGTGCATGATCGGCCGCGGGATGGCCGGTGGATCGGTGTCTTCCGGGTCGTCGTCGGTGGTGTCACGCGACCTGCGCAACGGTGGCGCGAATCCGGCGATCGCCAGCATCCCGGCGACGACGAGCGCCGCGAACAACGCCGCGGCGTCCACATCGAGAAGTTCGAGAAGATATGTCGCGGCTGCGGTCAGGACGGCCAGCAGTATCCAACGACGCACTCGGTCGAGGATATGGGGTGGTCTCGATCTCGACGAGCTCGATCCGGCGGATACGCCTCGTCGCAGGCTCCTCGGCTACTCGACCAGCGGTCGTCAGCCGGTGATCGAGTAGCCGCGAACGAAGTGAGTGGCGTATCGAGCTATGGGGCCGGCTTCGCCGGTGACGCGGAGATGCGAAGGTTTGCCGTGGTTGAGTCGGGTGGACGGGCGATACTGGTGGGTGTGTCACGTTGTGAACCCGTTGATCTCTA
>NZ_JAKGCU010000017.1 GCF_021556435.1 Gordonia tangerina | reverse complement strand
GGCCGCTCGTTTTTTTTGGGGGGGGGGGGGGGGGGGGGGGGGGGGGGGGGGGGGGCCCCCCCCCCCCCCCCCCCCCCGCGGCCAGCCGGTCATCACTGACCTTGGGCACTTCTCGTGCTCCCTGTCGTATTCATGCTGTCGTGGTCAAGGGCTGAGGTGATCAGCTCTTGATCATGTTGCGCAGCACGAACTGCAGGATGCCTCCGTTGCGGTAGTAGTCGGCCTCACCGGGGGTGTCGATGCGCACCTTGGCGTCGAACTCGACCTTCGCGCCGTCCTCCTTGGTGGCGGTGACGTGCACGGTCTCCGGCGTCGTACCGGAGTTGAGCTGCTCGATGCCGGTGATGTCGAAGGTCTCGGTGCCGTCGAGTCCCAGCGACTTGTGCGACTCACCCTCGGGGAACTGCAGCGGGATGACACCCATACCGATGAGGTTGGAGCGGTGGATGCGCTCGAAGCTCTCGGTGATGACCGCCTTGACGCCCAGCAGCCTCGTGCCCTTGGCGGCCCAGTCACGCGACGACCCGGTGCCGTACTCTTTGCCGCCCAGCACGACCAGCGGGGTGCCGGCTGCGGCGTAGTTCTGCGCCGCGTCGTAGATGAACGACTGCGGGCCGCCGTCCTGGGTGAAGTCGCGGGTGTAGCCACCGGTGACGTCGACCAGCTGGTTGGCCAGCCGGATGTTGCCGAACGTCGAGCGGATCATCACCTCGTGGTTGCCGCGACGGGCGCCCAGCGAGTTGTAGTCCTTGCGTGCCACACCGTGTGAGTCGAGGTACTGCGCAGCAGGCGTTCCCGGCTTGATGGTCGACGCGGGGGAGATGTGGTCGGTGGTGACCGAGTCGCCCAGCTTCGCCAGCACGCGCGCGCCGGAGATGTCGGCGACCGGCTCCGGCTCGGTCTGCATGCCGTCGAAGTACGGAGGCTTACGGACGTAGGTCGACTCGTCGTCCCACTCGAAGACCTTGCCGTCCGGCGTCGGCAGGTTCTGCCAGCGCTCGTCGCCCTTGAAAACATCGGCGTAGTCCGCCGCGTACTGCTCGGCCGAGATCGACGACGCGATCGTCTGCGAGATCTCCTCGTTGGACGGCCAGATGTCCTTGAGGAAGACGTCGTTGCCGTCGGCGTCGGTGCCCAGCGGGTCGGTCTCGAAGTCGAAGTCCATCGTGCCGGCCAGCGCGTAGGCGATGACCAGCGGCGGCGACGCCAAGTAGTTCATCTTCACATCGGGGTTGATGCGACCCTCGAAGTTGCGGTTACCCGAGAGCACCGCGGTCGCCGTCAGATCGTTGTCGTTGATCGCCTTGCTGATCTCTTCGGGCAGCGGACCCGAGTTGCCGATGCAGGTGGTGCAGCCGTAGCCGACGAGGAAGAAGCCCAGCTTCTCCAGGTAGGGCCAGAGGCCGGCCTTGTCGTAGTACCCGGTCACGACCTGCGACCCCGGGGCCATGGAGGTCTTGACCCACGGCTTGGCGGTCAATCCCTTCTCGACGGCCTTCTTGGCGAGCAGTCCGGCGCCCAGCATCACCGACGGGTTCGAGGTGTTGGTGCAGCTGGTGATGGACGCGATCGTGACGATGCCGTGATCGAGAACCATGTCGCCGCGCTCGGGCGAGGAGACCTTGACCGGCTTCGACGGGCGACCCTCGGCGCCCTTCGACGCGTTGTGGGCGGGTTCGTCGTCGTCGGCGAAGGACAGCTTGGCCGCGTCGGGGCTCACCGACGGTGCGTCGGAGGCGGGGAAGCTCTCCTCGTTGGCCTCGTCGACACCATTGTGGGCAGGGGTGTTGCCCTCTTCGACGTAGTTGTGGATGTCCTTGCGGAACGCATTCTTGGCGTCCCAGAGCTCGATGCGGTCCTGCGGGCGCTTCGGGCCGGCGATGGACGGGACGACCGTCGACAGGTCGAGCTCCATGTACTCGGAGTACTGGGCCTCTTCCGCGTCCTTTTCCAGCCACATGCCCTGTTCCTTGGCGTAGGCCTCGACGAGGTCCAGGGTCTCCTGCGAGCGACCGGTCAGCTTGAGATAGTTGACGGTCTCGGAGTCGATCGGGAACATCGCGCAGGTGGAGCCGAACTCGGGGCTCATGTTGCCGATGGTGGCGCGGTTGGCCAGCGGCACCTCGGCGACGCCGTTGCCGTAGAACTCGACGAACTTGCCGACCACGCCGTGCTTACGCAGCATGTCGGTGATGGTGAGTACCACGTCGGTGGCGGTGACACCCGGCTTGGTGGCGCCGGTCAGCTTGAAGCCGACCACGCGCGGGATCAGCATCGACACGGGCTGGCCTAGCATCGCGGCCTCGGCCTCGATGCCGCCGACGCCCCAGCCGAGCACGCCGAGCCCGTTCTCCATGGTGGTGTGCGAGTCGGTGCCGATGCAGGTGTCGGGGTAGGCGACACCGTCGCGCACCATGACCGACCGGGCAAGGTGCTCGATGTTGACCTGATGGACGATGCCGGTGCCCGGCGGGACGACGCGGAAGTCGTCGAAGGCGCCCTGGCCCCACCGCAGGAACTTGTAGCGCTCTTCGTTGCGCTGGTATTCGATCTCGACGTTGCGTTCGAAGGCCTGTGCGTTGCCGAAGGCCTCGATGATCACGGAGTGGTCGATGACCATCTCGGCGGGGGCGAGTGGATTGACCTTGTCCGGATCCCCACCGAGCTGCTTGACGGCATCGCGCATGGTCGCGAGGTCGACGATGCACGGCACGCCGGTGAAGTCCTGCATGATCACGCGGGCCGGGGTGAACTGGATCTCGATGCTCGGATCGGCGTTCGGATCCCAGTTCGCGATCGCCTCGATGTGTTCGGAGGTGATGTTGGCACCGTCTTCGGTGCGTAGCAGGTTTTCGGCGAGGACCTTGAGCGCATAAGGAAGCTTGCCGGTGCCCTCGACGGCATTCAGTCGGTAGATCTCGTATGAATTGTCGCCCACCTCGAGGGTGCCCTTGGCGCCAAAGGAATCGATACTCACGTCTTGTCCACTCTCCTCAACGTGCCGGCGGGCTGCGCCGGCCTGCTCATCCGACGGGCTGCGTCGGTGGTTACAGCAACGTGTGACCTCGCTGCGTTGGCTGCCACCGCCCGATGTCCGACCAGCGTTGACGCTGTTCGTCGGCAGGTGGCGACAGTTCCGATGTTAACAGTACGCACGTACTGTTAACAAACAGCCTCGCTCGCCTCGTGTCGGATCGGGGCGCGCGAAGCCGACCCGGGATTCTCCGGACCATCCCATTCTGTCGTACGGTGCTGCAGGAGGTTTGGTGGGCCACCGCTGTGCGTGCGAATTTAATGCTCGCGAAACCTTGCCGGCGAGCTGATGCCTTGCGTGTCGCGGTGTGCGACCCTCAGGTGCCCAGAGATGTGAGGATGGCCAGATGAGTCCGGATGCGACGACGCAGCATGTCTTGGCCCTGCCGCCGATGGGCGTGATGGCGCCCTCGGTCATTCCCGAGAGCGTGGACATGCCCGCGATCCTGCGCGACATCCAGGAAGACGGCGTCGCCGCGCCGGCCGGCCAGGTCGCCGGCCTGCGCGCAGTGGTCGCCGAGGCTCAGGCCGATGGGCAAGAGGTCAGCTTCGTGGTGATCGATCGGCCCCTGAAGTTCGAGTACTACCGCGATATCGCCACCGATCTCCAAGCCGACGTCGGTGGGACCGTCATCGTGCTCGGTCCACAATCGGTGGGCAGTGCTTCGCCGCACTTCAGTCGCGTCCAGCAGGAAGAAGCGACCGACAATCTGACCCTGACCGATCCGCCACTCGCCGCGCGTCAGATGTGGGATCAGATGAACGAGCCGTCTCTGAACTGGACGGTCATCAGCCTGCTGCTCATCGTCATCGTGGTGGCCGGGGCGGCCATCGCCCGGCTGCGATCGACCCGTGCGGACCGCCGGGGAGCCGGTGGCGAGGGTGCGGCACCGGTGGAATCGACCGCGCAGGCGTCCGGCACCACCGACCTCTCGCGCGACCTACCCTGACGCGACCGCGTCGGCCCACTCCGTCGCAGACGCGCGTCCACTTCGGTGGAGAGGTAGCCCATACATCGCTTCGCCCGCATCAGTTGTAGGCGGCACGCCCGGATGCGCTCTTCGTTGCCGATTCGAGACCTTTGTCGATCGGCGCCCTTTCGGCAGTTCACGGCATTTTGCCTGGTAATCACGCCAATGTAATTCGTGACTGCTGTTTTCCGATGTGTTCGATGTGACGTACGGTTCTGTTGTCACGAGTGGTGCCCAAGTGATGGAGGGCACCACGAGTGGTGCATGGTGCACGTCGCGAGGCGGGTCGGGATCGGGCAGGCACCCATCACTTCACAGCGCGCGGACCGCGAGGTCGCATCCGCTGTGGCGGGTAAGCCGCGAACGACGAGGGAGAACTGGTGAGGCGAGCTACTACCGGCGTGGCGCGCGGTGGGTCACCGGCGCCGCGAGCGCAACGGTCCCGCCGACGCGCGATTGCGGCCCGGGTCGGCGCATTGCTGGCCATCACGGTGCTCGGGTTCGTAGGAGCCGGACAGGCCCAGGCAGCGCCGAAAACCGGAGCACAATCGCAGGTCTCCGGTCTGATCAATCAAATCGCCAAGGCGAACCAGAATCTGGCCGATCTCGACAACGCGGTCGCAGTCCGTCAGGAAAACGTCAATCGCGCACTGGTGGACTACCAGAACTCCGTGGCCGCCGAACACTTGGCGAGTGTCGCCGCGAAGTCGGCGAAACGTTCCCTTTCCGACGCGCGGCGCAAGGTCGCCGAGGCGCAGAAGGCCTTCGACGAGTTCGCGCGCGACGTCTACCGGCAGGGGAGTGCTCGCAGTTCCATGGCCGAGTACGTCTCATCGGACAACCCCGGTGCCGTACTGGACCGGATGACCGTCATCGACCGACTCGGCAAGCAGCAGCGCGACACCATCGAGCGGCTCGAGGTGGCCCGAAACCAACAGGCCAACCGGGTCTCCGCGGTCCAGGCGACGCAACGCCAGGCAGCATTCGCCACCCAGAGCGCAGCCAACCGCAAGGACGACGCGCTCGCCGCGGTCAGCCAGGCGCGTTCGGCGGTCGCCTCGGAGCAGCAGCGTCGGTCCGCCCTCATCCAGAAGCGCGACAAGGTCCAGCAGTCGCTCGACAAGATCCGGGGTGTCGCGCCGCGACGTACGGTCGAGGGCCCCACGGCCGGCGAGCTCTTGCAGAACCTCTTCCCCGATTCGCCGCAGACACCCGCGGCGCCCGGCGCGCCCGCGGAGCCCGGCGGCGACAACCAGGCCTTGGCCGTGGCGGCCACGGCTGCGGCCAAACTCGCTCTCGATGTCGGTCAGAAGGTGCTGGCCGAACTCGTCGGGCAACAGCAGATGCCGCATTCAGAACTCCTCGACGAGCTCGGCATCGGCGGTTCCGACATGACCGGTAGCGGCCCCGACTCGCTGAGCTCGGTGATCGGCAACGGCAGCCTGGGTTCGCTGTTCGGCAGTTCGTCCGGTGGCGGCGGCGGCATGGTAAGGCCCGGTCTCCGCGGTCCCCAGGCCATCGAGATCGTCGTGAATCGGGCGCTCTCGCAGCTCAACGTGCCATATGCGTGGGGTGGCGGCGACGCCAACGGTCCCACCCGGGGCATCCGTGACGGGGGTGTCGCCGACAGCTACGGCGACTACAACAAGATCGGGTACGACTGCTCGGGACTGATGATCTACGCCTTCGCGGGCGTGGGCATCGAACTGCCGCACTACACCGGCTACCAGTACACCTCCGGTCCACAGTTCCCGCTGTCGCAGATGCAACGCGGCGACATGATCTTCTACGGCCCGAACGCCAGCCAGCACGTCGCGTTGTACCTCGGCGACAACAAGATGATCGAGGCGCCGCAGTCGGGCAGTGTCGTCAAGGTCTCGCCGCTGCGCACCGCGGGAGCGATGCCCAACGTCGTTCGCCTGCTCTGAATCGACGCTGCCGGTCGCGGCACCTTCTTGGCCGCAGTTCAGCCAACGCGACTACGCTGGCACCGACAGGCCGCCCGGACGGGGCAGGTCCTACTGAGGCACGGCGCACGTGACCCGAGATTGCGCACGCAGATGGAACAGGAGTACCGGTTGACCTCATCGCAACCCCCGGCCGATTCCGCGGGCGGAGTCGGCCCCGACGGATCGGTCATGTTGTCCGACAGTGACGTCAAGCTGCTCGAACGCGCGATCTACGAGGTGAAGCGGGTCATCGTCGGGCAGGATCAGCTCGTCGAACGCATCCTCGTCGGCTTGCTGGCACGCGGACACATCCTTCTCGAAGGTGTGCCGGGCGTCGCCAAGACCCTCGCGGTGGAGACGTTCGCGACCGTGGTGGGTGGCACCTTCTCCCGCGTTCAGTTCACGCCGGACCTGGTCCCCACCGACCTCATCGGCACGCGAATCTACCGGCAGGGCAAAGAGGAGTTCGACACCGAACTCGGTCCCGTGGTGGCCAACTTCCTGCTCGCCGACGAGATCAACCGAGCCCCCGCCAAAGTGCAGTCCGCGCTGCTCGAGGTGATGGCCGAACGGCATGTGTCCATCGGCGGCACCACGTACCCGATGCCGGATCCGTTCCTGGTGATGGCCACCCAGAACCCCATCGAGAACGAAGGCGTCTACCCGCTGCCCGAGGCACAACGCGATCGCTTCCTGTTCAAGGTCCTCGTCGACTACCCGTCGGTCGAGGAAGAGCGCGAGATCGTCTACCGGATGGGCAACGTGCCGCCGTCGGCATCGCAGGTCCTCGACCCGGAGGCGATGATCCGGCTGCAGCGCACGGCGGCGAACGTCTTCGTTCATCACGCCCTCGTCGACTACGTCGTCCGGGTCATCAACGCCACTCGCCGTCCCGCCGAGTTGGGCCTGAGTGACGTCGCGGCGTGGCTGTCCTACGGGGCATCGCCGCGCGCGACTCTGGGTATCGTCGCCGCCGCCCGCGCGCTGGCCCTGGTCCGCGGCCGCGACTACGTGATCCCGCAGGACGTCGTCGAAATCGTGCCCGATGTGCTCCGGCATCGACTTGTGCTGAGCTACGACGCGCTCGCCGACGAGGTCGATGCCGATCAGGTGATCACCCGGGTGTTGCAGACAGTGGGACTGCCACAGGTCGGCGCACAACCGGTCAACACCGGTCCGGCGCCGGGACAACATCCGACTACCCCTGGGCCACAACAGCATCCGGGTCACCCGAACGGCGCGACGGTGAACCAGACGCCACGGTATGCCGGCCAATAGCGATCTGCCGTCGCTCGGTGCCGGCCTGCTGTCCGAACCGCAGCTGACCGCTGCGCTCAAGACGCTCGAGCTGACCGTGCGGCGCAAACTGGACGGCGTCCTGCAGGGCGAACACCTAGGTCTGATCCCCGGCCCGGGTTCTGAACCCGGCGAGGCGCGGGCCTATCAGCCCGGCGACGACATCCGACGGATGGAATGGTCGGTGACCGCGCGGACCACCCAGCCACACGTACGACAGATGATCGCCGACCGTGAGCTCGAGACATGGCTGGTGGTCGATGCGTCGGCAAGCCTCGATTTCGGCACAGTCAACTGCACCAAGCGCGACCTCGCGGTCGCGGCCGCGGCAGCCATCGTCCACCTCACCTCGGGCGGCGGCAACCGGCACGGTGCAATCGTCGTGACCGGCGATCAGGTGGTGCGGATACCGGCCCGCGCCGGCCGGGCGCACGCGCAGAATCTACTCAAGGCGCTCGCGACCACCACGCGGGCGTCGAGCGGCGTGCGGGGCGACCTGCACGCCGGTATCGAGGCGCTTCGCCGACCGCAACGTCGACGAGGTCTCGCGGTCGTCGTCAGTGACTTCCTCGGCCCGATCGACTGGGAGCGGTCGTTGCGGGCCATCGGTGCCCATCACGAACTGCTCGCGGTCGAGGTCCTCGACCCGCGTGATCTGACGCTGCCCGACGTCGGTGAGGTGAGTTTGGCCGACGCGGAGTCCGGCGAGGTGCGCGACATCACGGTCACCCCCGCGGTGCGGCGTGACTTCGCTGCCGCGGCCCGCGATCACCAACTGAAGGTGCATCGAACGGTCCGCAGCTGCGGCGGGCCGGTGCTGAGTCTGCAGACCGACCGGGACTGGATCACCGACACCGTCAAATTCGTCGCGCAGCGTCGGCGCGGCCTGGCCGCCGGGGTCGGGTGAGCGGGTGTCGATTCTCGCGAGCCCGTGGTGGCTCCTGTTGCTGCTCGTCGTGGCCGGGCTGGCCGCCGCCTACATCTACGTTCAGCGGCTGCGGCGCAAGCGTGCGCTGAAGTTCGCCAATCTGGACCTGCTCAATCAGGTCGCGCCGGCGCAGCGCAACCGCTGGCGCCACGTTCCCATCGCGCTGCTCTTGGTGGCGCTCACCCTGCTCGTGGTCGCAGTGGCCGCGCCCCAGGCCGACCGACGCGTGCCGCGGAACAAGGCGACGGTGATCCTGGTGATGGACGTGTCGCGATCGATGAACGCGACCGATGTCGCGCCGTCGCGTATCCGCGCTGCGCAGGACGCGGCGCGCACCTTCGCCGACGAACTGACCGACGGCATCAACCTCGGTCTCATCTCCTACGCCGGTACCGCGTCGACCCTGGTGTCGCCGACGCCTGACCACAACGCCACCAAGGCTGCGGTCGACAAACTGCGGCTCGACGACCGCACGGCGACAGGGGAGGGGATCTTCGCGGCCATCCAGCAGATCAAGACCCTCAATGCGGTGCTCGGTGGGGACGAGGCGGCGCCGCCCGCACGGATCGTGCTGCTCTCGGATGGAAAGGAAACCGTCCCGGACGACCCGGACGATCCGCGTGGCGCATTCACCGCCGCGCGCAAGGCGAAAGAGGAGAAGATTCCGATCTCGACGATCTCCTTCGGCACGATGACCGGAACGGTTGACCTCGAAGGTGATCAGGTGCCGGTGCCCGTCGACGACGATTCGCTGCGCAAGATCGCGAACCTCTCGAGTGGTCAGTTCTTCACCGCGGCCAGCCTCGACGAGCTCAACAAGGTCTACGAGACCCTGCAGCAGCAGATCGGTTACGAGAAACGCCGTGGGGACAACTCCCGGCCATGGCTGATCGCCGGTACGTTGTTGGCGCTGCTCTCGGCGTTCGCCGCGCTGGCCATCAACCGACGCCTGCCCTGAGCCGCGCGACCGATCAAACCCATCCCACCGCCTCTGGCGCAGAGCACGAACGGATAAGTTGGCCCACATGGCAGACAGCAACGAAGCTCAGCAGGTCTCTCGCTCGGTCCTGGTGACCGGTGGCAATCGCGGTATCGGCCTCGCCGTGGCGCGGCGCCTGGCCGCCGACGGACACAAGGTGGCGGTCACCCATCGCGGCTCCGGTGCCCCCGACGGGTTGTTCGCAGTGCAGTGCGACGTCACCGACAACGCATCGGTCGAACGGGCGTTCGACGAGGTCGCCGAGCATCAGGGTCCGGTGGAGGTGCTGGTCGCCAACGCAGGGATCACCGACAACATGCTGCTGATGCGACTGTCCGAGGAGTCCTTCGAAAAGGTTGTCGACGCGAACCTCACCGGTGCATTCCGCTGCGCCAAACGCGCGACGAAGGGCATGCAGCGCGCCAAGTGGGGCCGGATGATCTTCCTCGGCTCGGTCGTCGCGACCTCGGGCATTCCGGGACAGGCCAATTACGCTGCCTCGAAAGCCGGACTGATCGGGCTGGCACGGTCGATCGCCCGCGAGGTGGGTTCACGCAACATCACCGCCAACGTCGTCGCCCCCGGCTTCATCGACACCGACATGACCGCTGCGATGGAGGACCGCTACGTGGAGATGGCCAAGCAGGCCATCCCGCTGGGCCGGACCGGCAAACCCGAAGACGTCGCCGCCGCGATCAGCTTCCTCGCCTCCGACGAAGGTGGTTACATCACCGGCGCCGTGCTGCCCGTCGACGGCGGCATGGGCATGGGCAACTGACATCGATGGCACGCCGAACCCACCACCTCAGATTCAGGAGCGAACCGTGACCGGAATTCTCGACGGCAAGACCGTCCTCATCACCGGCATCATCACCGATGCCTCGATCGCCTTCCACGCTGCCGCGATGGCTCAGGAGCAGGGTGCGAAGGTCATCATCACCGGTATTCCCGAGCGGTTGCGGTTGATCGACCGGATCGCCAAGCGCCTGCCGCAGGAGGTGCCGCCGGCCATCGGCCTCGACATCACCAGCGAGGACGACCTGGCCGCGCTCGCCGACCGCATCGGTGAACATGCCCCCGAAGGTGTGGACGGCGTGATGCACTCCATCGCGTTCGCTCCCCGCACGCTGATGGGGCCGGATGCCAAGCCGTTCCTGGAGGGTCCGGGACCTGACGCCGCCAAGGCATTCGAGATCTCCGCGTGGAGCTACGCCTCGCTGGCCCGCGCCGTGCTACCGGTGATGAACGAGGGTGGCTCCATCGTCGGTATGGACTTCGATCCACGCACCGCCCTGCCGTATTACAACTGGATGGGCGTGGCCAAGGCCGCACTGGAATCGGTGAACCGCTATGTTGCCCGGGAAGTGGGCACCGCCAAGCGGATCCGATCGAATCTCGTTGCGGCCGGGCCGATCAAGACGTTGGCGGCTAAGGCCATCGCGGGCACTGCCACCGACGATGCGAAACAGCTCAACATGCTCAACACCTACTGGGACGGTGCCTCGCCGATCGGCTGGGACGTCGAGGATCCGACCGTGGTCGCGAAGTCCGTGTGCGCGCTGCTGTCGGACTGGCTACCGGCCACCACTGGCTCGATCGTCTACGTCGACGGCGGCGCCAGCCACAACACCTGGTTCCCGGAGAACTTTTCGGCACAGTGAGCGATTCCGGAGAGGCTTTCGACGCCGTCCTGTTCCTCAGTTTCGGGGGACCGAACGGACCCGAGGACGTGATGCCGTTCCTGGAGAACGTCACCCGGGGCCGGGGCGTGCCGCCCGAACGTCTCGAGGCGGTGGCCGAACACTACCTGCACTTCGGTGGGGTGTCGCCGATCAATCGGCTCAATCTCGAGATGATCGACGCCCTGCGCGCGGTGTTTACCGCACGCGGCATTGGCCTGCCCGTGTACTTCGGCAATCGCAATTGGCATCCGTTGGCCGAGGACACCGTCGAGAAGATCTATCGCGACGGTCATCGCCGGGTGCTGGTCTTCCCCACGTCGGCATGGGCCGGGTACTCCGGGTGCCGTCAGTATCACGAGGACATCGCGCGTGCGCTCGCCGCCCTCGGGCAGCGCGTGCCCGCGAGTATCGACGACGACCCGATCCTGCTGCGCAAGATCCCGCAATACTGGGATGCCGAGGCGATGATCGCGGCCGCTGCAGACGCGATCGGACGAGCACGTGGAGAGCTGCCGGCCGTCGACGTCGCACCGCGACTGGTGTTCACAGCGCACTCGATTCCGTTGTCCGCGGACCGCGCGGCCGGCCCGGCCGCGGACGGGGGAGGGCTGTACTCGCGTCAGGTCGCGGCCGCCGCACGCGCGGTGGCCACCCGAGCCGGCTACCGTGAATTCGATCAGGTATGGCAGTCGCGTTCGGGGCCACCGCAGGTACCCTGGCTCGAACCGGATATCTGCGACCACCTGGAAAGTCTCCGGGCCCAAGGTGTTCGGCAGGTTGTCGTGCAGCCGGTGGGTTTCGTCTCGGATCACCTGGAGGTGGTCTGGGATCTCGACAACGAGGCTGCCGAGAAGGCGCGGGAGATGGGCTTGGATTACGTCCGTGCCGACACTGTCGGCACCGACCCGCGCTTCATCGAGATGATCGCCGATCTGGTGGCCGACTACGCCGACGGCGGTGGGGATTTGACGGCGCTGGGGTGTGCCGACAACGGCCGAACATGCCGCTCCGAGTGCTGCGTGCCGGTGTCACGACCGTCCGCCGCGCCTGGCGCAGTGGAGCCTACTTCGGCCGGCGATACTCGGCGATCACCTGATTGACCGCCGTCGCACGGGCGGACCGCGCCAGCGCACCGAGTCGGCGTAGGCGGGCGTCGGCGAGTTCGACGTGTCCCGCGGTCATCCCGAATGTCGGTGCCTGCGCGCCGGCGAGGGTGACGATTGCCTCCACACGCGCCGCCGAGTCGATCACCCTACCGGCCCGCGCGTCGTCGTGGGGTGGCAGCGTGATCTGGTGGCGCGCAGTGAGCATGGCCAAAGCCGAGCGCAGTGCGGACGGATTCATCCGGATTCCGCTGCTGCCCAGCGTGCCCACGATGTCGGCGGTCTCCCGGACAGCCTCTCGCAGGTCGTATTCGATCTGGCCCAACGAGTCCGACGCGGCGGCGGCCACCGGGCGGTCGTACCGGTGCGCCGACCATCGACACGTCTCGCCGACCAAGGTCGGTACCAGACCAAGGGTGGTGCCGTCGGATTGTTCCTCCACCAACAGAATCTCCCCGGCGATCAGCGCCGCGGCGGTGGCCGGACCCGGCGGCAGGCCTTGCGGATCACCGGCCGTCGGCAGCCGCACCGACAGTCCCTGGCCGCCACGGAGCAGGGCGAGGAGTCCGAGACGGGCGTGTTCGTCGGGCCCGTTGGTGTCGGCGGTGCGGACGACATCGTGCCGGTCGGCGAACTCGCTGAGGGTGTCGGTCACGTCGTCGGGCGCGCAGCGACCCGCCAACCACGCCGCGGCCCACGTTCCCAGCGCACAGCCGGGCCACGCGGGTGGTCCGGAGGTGATGAGGTCAGTACTGGTCATGGCTTCTCCACGATAGGTGAGTCACTGGATGGCAGCCGACTCGGCGTGCCCGCGCCGAATCGGCGGCGCGGGGTTCTACGGTGGCTCATCGTGAGCGAAGACCGATACGGACGTGATGTGCTGGCGAACCCGCGCCGCGCCAAACCTCGTGCACCGGAGGTCGCCGCCGAGCGCGATCTGGTCGTCGAGGACGCGGCGACCGGATTCTGTGGTGCTGTCGTCGGCCTGGAGAAGAGTTACTCCGGTGATCTCGTGCGGTTGGAGGACCGCCATGGCATCACCCGGGTGTTCCTCATGCATCCCGCCGCATTCCTGATCGACGGTCGGCCGGTGACCCTGGTGCGCCCGCGTACCCGGGGACCGCAGGTCTCGTCTACCACCGCGTCGGGGTCACGGTCGGCGCCACGCACCCGGGCCAGGACGGCACGGGCCAGTCGGATATTCGTCGAGGGGGTGCACGACGCGACGCTGCTCGAGCGGGTCTGGGGCGACGACCTGCGCGCCGAGGGTGTCGTCGTGGAGAGTCTCGACGGTCTCGACAATCTCGCCGGAGTGCTCGCCGAGTTCGGGCCGGCACCGCATCGCCGTGCGGGCGTGCTCGTCGATCACCTGGTCGCGGGATCCAAGGAGATGCGGTTGACCGGTGCCGTCGGCGAGCACGTGTTGGTGTGTGGGCATCCGTTCATCGACGTGTGGGAGGCGGTGAAGCCGGCGTCGGTCCGCATCGAAGCCTGGCCGCAGATCCCGCGCGGAATCGACTGGAAGACAGGCATCTGCAGCCAGTTGAGGTGGGGTACTCCGCAGGACGGGTGGCGTCGGGTACTGGCCGGTGTCAACGACTATCGCGACCTGGAGGTCGAACTTCTGCGCTCAGTCGAAGAGCTCATCGACTTCGTCACCGCCGCCGACGGGGATCAGTGACCGCTGCCCGATTCGGGCGAAACGCGCCGCCTGTGGTCTCTGGCACACTGGAGACATGACCGCACTGCTGTGGTTGGTGGCCGCGATGCTCCTCGTGATCGCCGAGATGTTCGTCGGCGATCTGGTCCTGCTCATGCTCGGTGGGGGTGCATTGGCGACGGCGGGTGTGAGCTTCGCGCTGGACACACCGATCTGGGTGGACGGTGTCGTGTTCGCGGTCACCTCGGTGCTGTTGCTCGGCGTGGTTCGCCCGGTTGCCCGGCGGCACATGCTCAATCGGCCCTCGGTGCTCACCAACACCGAAGCCCTCGAGGGGCGGCACGCGGTTGTCACCGAACGGGTGGACGAACACGACGGCCGGGTCAAGATCGGCGGTGACGTGTGGTCGGCGCGGACCCTCGATCCCGGTGAGGTCATCGAACCGGGTATCGAGGTCACCGTGGTGCAGATCGACGGTGCAACCGCGGTCGTATGGAAAGGCTGACCGGATGGAAGGGTTGACGTAGCTCATGGAGTACATCGGACTGATCGTGGTCGCCGTGCTGGTACTGCTCGTGGTGGTGGTGCTCGCGAAGTCGGTGGCCCTCATCCCGCAGGCCGAGGCCGCGGTCATCGAACGACTCGGTCGCTACACCCGTACCGTCTCGGGTCAGCTGACCCTGCTGCTGCCCTTCATCGACCGCATCCGCGCCCGAGTGGACATCCGCGAACGCGTCGTGTCGTTTCCCCCGCAACCGGTGATCACCGAGGACAACCTCACGCTGTCCATCGACACCGTCGTCTACTTCCAGGTGACCAATCCGCGGTCGGCGGTCTACGAGATCGACGACTACATCGCAGGTGTGGAGCAATTGACCATCACCACGCTGCGCAATGTCGTCGGCGGTATGACGCTCGAGGAAACCCTCACCTCCCGCGACTCCATCAACGGCCAACTGCGCGGTGTGCTCGACGAGGCCACCGGACGCTGGGGATTGCGTGTGGCCCGTGTCGAGTTGAAGAGCATCATGCCGCCGCCGTCGATCCAGGAATCGATGGAGAAGCAGATGAAGGCCGACCGGGAGAAGCGCGCGACCATTCTCTCGGCGGAGGGACAGCGTGAGTCGGCCATCAAGACCGCCGAGGGCAACAAGCAGAGTCAGATCCTCGCGGCCGAGGGCGCCAAGCAAGCCGCGATCCTCGGCGCCGAAGCCGATCGGCAGTCGACGATCTTGCGCGCGCAGGGCGAACGAGCCGCGTCGTACCTCAAGGCGCAGGGTGAGGCCAAGGCGATCGAGAAGACTTTTGCGGCGGTCAAGGCCGCCAAACCCACGCCCGAATTGTTGGCCTACCAGTACCTGCAGCAGTTGCCCGAGATGGCGAAGGGCGAGGGCAGCAAGGTGTGGGTGGTGCCGTCGGACTTCGGCTCGGCGCTCCAGGGCTTCGCCAAATCGTTCGGAGCACAAGGCGACGACGGTGTGTTCCGCTACGAGCCGACTGCCGACGAGCCGTCGGCGATCGACGAATCCGAGACCGAAGACTGGTTCTCGCTCGCGTCGGATCCGAAGGTGGCCCAGGCGGTCGCCGAAGCAGAGGCAGTGGCACGCAAACCGGTGGCGCCCGAGGTCACCGCACGGGCCACCCGTGCTCTGTCCTTCGAAGCCGAGCGGCAGCGGGGCGCGAGTCCGGCAGAGGATCTGTCCGACGCCGGTGATGAGAGCCCCACCAGCCGCTGAGAACGTGGCTTTACATTGCTCCCCGTGGAGCGTGTCCTCACATTGCTCCCTGAGGAACGAGGCGCCAGCCGAGTGTCACGAAGGGGCCGACACCGGCAGCCGCGCATCGAGGATCAGTCCGGTGATGCCGACCGCGAAGAAACACGCGCTGAGCACGAGCAGCAACGGATTGCGTTGCCCGGCCATCGCATCGCCGAGCAGAACCACCGCAACGGTCCCGGGAGCCATGCCGACGACGGTGGCCAACAGGTAGGGAATTGCGCGGACCGACGACAACGCCGAACAATAGTTGGCCACGGAGAACGGGCAGGCGGCGATCAGGCGCAGTGACCCCACGGCCAACCAGCCCCGCCTGCGTAGCCGGTATTCCACCGAGCGCACCACCGGCTTGGTCAGATAGGGCCGTACCCGCTCGCGGCCGATTCTGCGCACCAACCAGAACGACACCATCGCCGACACGGTCGAGGCGATCATCGCGCCGGTGATCCCGACGACCGGGCCGAACAAGATCCCCGACATGACGGTGAACGGGGACCGGGGGATCGGAAAGACGGTGATGGCGGCGTAGGCGCCGAAGAAGGCCCAGACGAAGGCGGGGCCGAGACCTTCGCCCCAGGTCCGGACTGCGGCGATCGACGGGATCGGGATCAGGTAGGAACCCACCAGCACCAGCGCTACCACTGCGGTCAGGGTGAGCGCGGGGCGCACCACCCGCCGATCGATGCGGCGACGCGTCGTCGAGCCGGACGCCGCGTCGTCGGACGGGCGCCGGTGGGCGGCGGTGGCAGGCTCGGATGGCACCGCAACACTCTAGCTGCGCAGGGGCAGTGTGCCTTGTCACAACAGCCCACCCGTGTGGGCCGAGCGAGCGTTCGGCTAAAGTCGGGTACGCGCTCGACCCGAGCATCACGGAGGTGCCAAGCCCCATGTCGCAGACCACTGCGTCGACATCCGACCGGCCCGACCGGTCGCTCGATGAGGTCTATCAGTCCTGGTCACAGGCTGCAGCCGCGGTCGTGGCGAAGTCTCGACGGACGACCGTCGAGGAGTTGCCCGCCACGGCCGAGGAGCTTCTGTCGACCGAAACCATCGACGGATTGCGTATCCGTCCGCTCTATACGCGCAAGGACGAGACCGCTGAGTCCGGCCTGCCGGGTGGGTTTCCGTTCGTCCGCGGTGCGGACCCCGACCGCGACGTGACCCTCGGATGGCGCGTCACCGAGCGGTTCGGTGATGACGACACCCCGCCGGGTGAAGTGAATCGGCAGATACTCGAAGCTCTGGAGAACGGCACCAGCGGTCTCTGGCTGCGTATCGGTGGTGCGCTGACCGTCACCGATCTCGATGCCGTGCTCGACGGGGTCTACCTCGACCTCATTCCGGTGACCGTGGACGCCGGAGCCGACGGCATCGCCGCTGCCCGCGCGCTCCTCGAGCAGCAACAACGAGCCTCGGCCGCACCCGAGGCGCCGACGCCCACCGTCGCCACCATCACTTCATTCGGTTTCTCCCCGCTCACCGCAGCATTCTCCGGCCGACCCGATGCGGACGTCGATGAAGCCACCGCCATCGCTGCCGAAGCGATCGCGGGCGTCCGTACCTTCCGGGTGGACGGCACCGATTTCGCGACCGCGGGCGCCGACCACGGATTGGAACTCGCACTGATCGTCGCCGCTGCGGTCACCCACCTGCGTGACCTGACCGCAGCGGGGATGTCGGCGGCGGACGCCCTGAATCAGATCACCTTCGCCGTGTCAGCGGGTGACGACCAGTTCGCCACCATTGCCAAGTTCCGTGCCCTGCGCAGGATCTGGTCGCGCGTTGCCGAGGTCGTCGGTGCCCCCGATGCCGGCGCGGCCGCGACCCACGCCGTCACGGATCTGTCGATGCAGACTCAGCGTGATCCGTGGGTGAACATGCTGCGCACCACGATCGCGGCCTTCGGAGCCGGAATCGGTGGCGCAGACCAGGTCACCGTCCTCGGCTTCGACGCCGCGATTCCGGCCGAACACCGCACGTCCAGTGCCACCTTCTCGCGCCGGATCGCTCGCAACACCCAACTGTTGCTGCTGGAGGAGTCCAACATCGGCCGCGTGCTCGATCCGGCCGGCGGCTCCTGGTTCGTCGAGACCCTCACCGACGAGATGGCCGCCAATGCATGGACGGTATTCGGTGAGATCGAGGCCGCCGGCGGCTACCGTCGGGTTCTCGAGTCAGGGTGGATCGGCGATCGCGTCGGCGCCTCCTTGGCGCGCCGTGACGAGTCGGTCGCCCACCGCACCATCGCGGTGACCGGCGTCAACGAGTTCCCGAACCTCGACGAGAAACCACTGGGTGCGCCGACCGCGGACACCGCAGACCTACCGCTGGGCACGCCACGGCTCGCACGGGTCGGACGGGTCTTCGAGGAGTTGCGGGATCGATCCGACGGCGTCCTGGCCGCTACCGGTGCGCGTCCGTCGGTGCTGATGCTGCCCCTCGGGTCGGTGGCCGAACACAATGCGCGGACGACCTTCGTCGCCAATCTGCTGGCAGCCGGCGGGATCTCGGCGATCAATCCGGGACCCGTCAGCGCGGACGAAATCGGCGAACTGGTCCGCGAGCACCAGGCCTCGATCGCGGTGCTGTGCGCGAGCAAGCAACGCTACGCCGACGACGGCGCGGCCGCTCTGGCCGCTGCGCGGGCAACCGACCTGTCCTCGGTCCTGATGGCCGGGCCGGAGAAGGAGTGGCCGGATGATCAACGGCCAGACGGGTCACTGCGCATCGGTATCGATGCCGTCGCCACCCTCCGCGGACTTCTCGATCAGCTGACCAACGCATCGGCGGGAGCGACATCATGACCCAGACCGAACCAACCCGCGCCGCCGAGGATTTCGGTGCCGTACCGAGTTTCGCCGGGGTCGACCTCAACTCGACCACCCCCGGTGGCGATCTGTCGCGGGGACCCGCCTTGGAGCGTCTGGCGCAGGCGCAGGGTCAGTCCGTCGACGAGATCACCTGGAGCACTCCGGAACAGATCGATGTCGCACCGATCTACACCCGGTCCGATCGCGATTCGGTGACCGCCGACGACGAGCATCCCTACCCGTTGGACTCTGTCCCAGGTGAGGCGCCGTTCATCCGCGGCCCGTACCCGACGATGTACGTCAACCAGCCGTGGACCATCCGCCAGTACGCCGGGTTCTCCACCGCCGCGGAGTCCAACGCGTTTTACCGCCGCAACCTGGCGGCCGGCCAGAAGGGCCTGTCGGTGGCCTTCGACCTGGCCACCCACCGCGGCTACGACTCGGATCATCCTCGGGTCGCCGGCGACGTGGGCATGGCCGGCGTGGCCATCGACTCGATCCTCGACATGCGTCAACTCTTCGACGGCATCGACCTGGGTTCGGTCTCGGTGTCGATGACGATGAACGGTGCGGTGTTGCCGATCCTCGCGCTGTATGTCGTTGCAGCAGAGGAACAGGGGGTGCCGCCGGAGAAGCTCGCCGGGACCATTCAGAACGACATCCTCAAAGAGTTCATGGTCCGCAACACCTATATCTATCCGCCGAAGCCGTCGATGCGGATCATCTCGAACATCTTCGAGTACACCAGCCAGAAGATGCCGAAGTTCAACTCGATCTCCATCTCCGGCTACCACATCCAGGAGGCAGGTGCGACCGCCGATCTGGAGTTGGCGTACACCCTCGCCGACGGTGTCGAGTACATCCGCGCCGGACTGGAAGCCGGGCTCGACATCGACAAGTTCGCGCCGCGGCTGTCGTTCTTCTGGGGTATCGGCATGAACTTCTTCATGGAGGTCGCCAAACTGCGTGCCGCGCGACTGCTGTGGAGCGAGCTGGTCGCCGAGTTCTCTCCGAAGAATCCGAAATCGCTGTCGCTGCGTACACATTCACAGACCTCCGGTTGGTCGCTGACCGCGCAGGACGTGTTCAACAACGTCGCGCGCACGTGCGTCGAGGCGATGGCGGCGACACAGGGGCACACCCAGTCGTTGCACACCAACGCGCTCGACGAGGCCATCGCGCTGCCCACCGACTTCTCGGCCCGCATCGCGCGCAACACCCAGTTGCTGTTGCAGCAGGAATCCGGGACCACCCGTTCGATCGACCCGTGGGCCGGCTCGAACTACGTCGAGTGGTTGACGCACCAGCTGGCGCAGAAGGCGCGCGCGCACATTCGTGAGGTCGAGGAGACCGGCGGGATGACGCAGGCCATCAACGAGGGGCTGCCGAAGTTGCGCATCGAGGAGGCGGCTGCCCGCACCCAGGCTCGTATCGACTCCGGACGTCAGCCGCTCGTCGGCGTAAACAAATACCAGGTCGCCGACGACGAGGAGATCGAGGTCCTCAAGGTCGAGAACTCGAAGGTGCGTGCCGAACAGCTGGAGAAGCTGCAGCGGCTGCGTGCCGAGCGTGACGAGACCGCTGTGCAGGCCGCCCTGGCCGATCTCACCCGCGCGGCGGCGTCCGACGAGGGTGGGCTGGAGAACAACTTGATGGCCCTGGCCATCGAGGCCGCTCGCCACCAGGCGACCGTCGGTGAGATCTCCGAGGCGATGGAAAAGGTCTATGGTCGCCATCAGGCAGAGATCAAGACCATCAGCGGGGTGTATCGACATGAGGCGGGCGAGGTGAAGAGCGTCGACGCGGCGACCGAGGTCGTCCGGCAGTTCGCCGACGCCGAGGGACGTCGGCCTCGTGTGCTGGTCGCCAAGATGGGACAGGATGGTCACGATCGCGGTCAGAAGGTGATCGCCACCGCGTTCGCCGACCTCGGCTTCGACGTCGACGTGGGCCCGCTGTTCGCCACCCCCGAGGAGGTTGCCGCGCAGGCGGCCGACAACGACGTGCACGTGGTGGGCGTTTCTTCTCTCGCAGCCGGTCACCTGACCCTGGTGCCGGCGCTCAAACAGGCACTCGCCGACGTCGGCCGGCCCGACATCATGATCGTGGTGGGCGGCGTCATTCCGCCCGGTGACTTCGACGAGCTCTACGCGGCAGGTGCGTCGGCGATCTTCCCGCCGGGCACTGTGATCGCCGACTCGGCGGTGGAACTGGTCACCAAGCTCGCCGCCGGTCTGGGACACGAACTGGCCGGGGTCGCCGCCGAGTGACCTCCGACCCCAACGGCGCGACGGCGGCCGCGCGACGGCGTATCGACGTCGACGCGCTCGAGAAGGGCGTGCTCGACGATCGGCGCGCCGACCTCGCGCGTGCCATCACACTCGTCGAGTCCACACGCGCCGATCATCGAGCGGCCGCTCAGGAATTGCTGTTGCGGCTGACACCACGGTCGGGCCGGTCGTTCCGGGTCGGGATCACCGGGGTGCCCGGGGTGGGCAAGTCGACGACGATCGAGGCCCTGGGCATGCATCTGATCGACCAGGGCCACAAGGTCGCGGTGCTGGCGGTCGATCCGTCGTCGACGCGGACCGGCGGATCGATCCTGGGCGACAAGACCCGAATGGGTCGACTCTCGACGAACCCGAACGCCTACATCCGCCCATCGCCCACCTCCGGCACACTGGGCGGCGTCGCGAAGGCCACACGCGAGACGATCGTGCTGGTCGAGGCCGCCGGATTCGACGTGGTGCTCGTCGAGACCGTCGGGGTGGGACAGTCGGAGGTGACGGTCGCCAACATGGTGGACACCTTCACCTTCCTCACGCTGGCGCGTACCGGGGATTCGTTGCAGGGCATCAAGAAAGGCGTGCTGGAACTCGCCGACGTCGTGGTGGTGAACAAAGCCGACGGCAAACACCTGAACGAGGCCAAGGGTGCTGCGCGAGAGTTGACGAACGCGCTGAAACTCATCTATCCGCACGACGCGCTGTGGGTTCCGCCCGTGCTGACGATGAGTGCGCTCGAGCAGACCGGCGTCGCCGAGTACTGGGACGCGGTGTGCGAACACAACCAGACCCTCTCGGACGCAGGCGAGTTCGCGGCCCGCCGAAATCAGCAGCAGATCGACTGGACCTGGGCGATGGTGAACGATTTCGTGCTGACGCGCCTGGCCGACAGCCCGCAGGTGCGCGCGATCCGGCGCGACGTCGAGCAGCAGGTGCGCACGGGCGATCTGACGCCGGCGCTGGCAGCCCAACAGATCGTCGACGCGTTCGATCAGCGTGACGAGTGACCACCGGAATGTAGCGCCCGGCCGGCGGGGGCGGTGTCAGCTGATGAGTGGCGCGAGGGTCTGGCCGAGAAGTGACACCCGCCCGGGCACGTGGCCGTTGGCCGGAGCGTTGACGGTGAAACCGTCCACGCCGGTGGCCAGCAACTCGGCGTAGCGGGCGCCGACCTCATCCGGATCGCCGACGACGGCGGATCCGCGGCGCACCTCGGCAGCCGGATTGCGGGCCAGATATGCCTCGTACTCCGCGACGGCCTCGTCGTGGGTGGGTGCGATGCATGCCGAGGTCTGGAGGCTGACGCTGATCTCCGACCGGTCGCGGCCGAGGCGTGCACAGTGCCCGGCCAACGCCTCGAGTTTGCGACCGATGTCCTCTACGGCGCAGATCAGGTTCGACTCGTCGGCGTACTGGGCGACCAACCGCAACGTCTTACGCTCACCGCCGCCGCCGATCATGACCGGGATCTTTGACAGCGGTGCAGGCACATTGACGGCCTCGTGCGCGCGATACCACTTGCCGTCGAGACTCGGCCGAGCGCCGTCGAACATGCCCAGCACGATCTGCAAGGACTCCTCGAGCTTCTCGAACCGATCGGAGAAGCTGCCGAACTCGAAACCGAGGGAATCATGTTCGAGTTCGAACCAGCCGGCACCGATGCCGAGCTGGCCGCGGCCACCCGACACGATGTCCAGTGCGGTGACCGTCTTTGCGAGCAAGGCGGGATTACGGTAGGTGTTCCCGGTCACCAGCGACGACAGACGAACCGTCGAGGTGTGCTGAGCGAGCGCCGACAGCAACGTGTAGCACTCGAACATCGGCTCGTCGGGTTCGCCCAGGATGGGCAACTGGTAGAAGTGGTCCATCACCAGAACGGTGTCGAAGCCCGAGTTCTCGGCGTCGACCGCCTGGGCGACGACAGTGCCGAACAGCTGGTCGGGCGCAACGCCGGGATAGGTGAAATTGGGGATCTGATAGCCGAGTCTGGTCACACCTCGACGCTACGCCCGCACCCGACCTCAGTGCACCGGATCGATGCCCCCTCCGGTCACGATGCCCGGATTGCCTGATTGGGCAACCGATTTGGCGAAACCGCCGATCGTCTCGATCAGGTCGTCGAGCACGGCCTCGACGTCGGTCGACGTGGCGATACGGGCATTGGGCTCACCGGTCATGGAGCGTTCGTCGGCGACGGTCATTCCCCGGGTGAGCCTTCCGACCAACTCGACGTCGACCCGCGCCGGTACCGTCTCCACGATGTCGGGAGCCAGCGCCACCATCACCGCGAACGGGTCGTGCAGGTGGGCGAGGTAGCCCTCGTCGTGGGCGTGGTGGAACTCGAGATAGAAGCGCAGGGCGTCGACCAGGTGACGGATCACCTCATTGTCGGCAACGGATCGCAATCCTGGTTCGTCGGTGGGATCGGGACATTCCACCGGCTCGCTGCCGGCCGCCGCGGCCAGTCGGACGAGATGATCGGGGGTGAGCGCCACCGACTCCGTCAGATCCAGAGGGCACACGATCGGGGCGCCGACACCCTCCGAACCACACGCCGCGAACACCTCGGCGGCCGCCTCCGGGTCGACCGCGATGTTCCATTCCGATGTCGGCGTCGTGTTGCCGTGCACGTGGAACGCGCCGCCCATGATCACCAACCGGGCGAGGCGGCCAGGCAGCGCCGGGTCACGACGGATCGCGGTCGCCAACGACGTCAGCGGTCCGGTCACCACGCCGATAAGCTCTCCCGGGTGTGTCGCCGCAGCCTCGATCCACGCATCGGCGGCATCGGTGGTACTCGGGCCGGCGGTGGCCACCGGGAGTTCGGCGTAGCCGACGCCCAACGGCCCGTGGGTGTCCTCGGTCGTCATGAGTTCGGCCACCAGCGGTACCGGCGAACCCACATGGACCGGCACATCGGTCCGGCCGCACAACTCGAGCCACGCGAGATTGTTGGCCGTCACCACATCGACGGGTACGTTTCCGGCGGTTGAAGCTATCCCGACCACGTCGGCGTCGCGTCGTGCCAACAGATAGAGCAGCGCCACCGAATCGTCGATGCCGGTGTCACAGTCGAGGAACATGCGGATCACGTGACCATTGTCGCCTGTGGCGAGTAGTCGTCCACCTTCGCTGGCGCGCGCCGAAGGGCCGACATCGTGAGATTCGCCTCATCTGGTCCGGTCACGACGAGATCACGGCGGTGCGCGCGTCGTCGGTGGTGGACATGCGGCGTGTCATCCGTACGGTCGGTGCCATGACGCCTCAACTCATCGCTTTCGAATGGACGGAGACTAATCGCGAGTGGCTGATCGAGAACCCGATCCGGATCGTCGCGTACGTGGTGGTGGCGCTGATCGTGCGCTACCTGTTGCACCGGGTCATCGACCGGATGACGCGGCGGCCCAAGCCCGCGGCGCCGGACACCTCCGTGGAGTCGCGCAGACCGCCCCTGATCCGGCACCTGCGTGATCGGACTCCCGCCGGCGTCCGCGGAGGCGCAGCGGCCGCCGAACGCCGTGCGCAGCGTGCTCAGACCATCGGGTCGGTACTCAAGTCGACCGTGTCCATCATCCTGCTCGTGTGGGTGGTGCTGTCGATCCTCAGTGTGCTCGGCGTCAACATCGCACCGTTCATCGCATCCGCCGGGGTCGTCGGGTTGGCGATCGGCTTCGGCGCGCAGAACCTCGTCCGAGATTTCGTCTCCGGAGTGTTCATGCTGTTGGAGGATCAGTACGGCGTCGGTGACATCGTCGACCTCGGAGAGGCGATCGGCGAGGTGGAGACAGTCGGTCTGCGGATCACCACGCTGCGCGACATCGACGGCACGCTCTGGTACGTACGTAATGGCGAGATCCTGCGCGTTGGCAACATGAGTCAGGAGTATGCGGTGGCACGCATTGAGGTTCCGGTCTCGTTGTCGGCCGACATCGACCTCGCACAGCAGGTGGCGCTCGAGGCCGCCACCGCGTCTGTCACCGCGCCGGAGGTCGCCGACGACGTCCTCGGGCAGCCGGAGATGCTTGGCGTGCAGGAGGTGTCGCCGGACATGGTGACCCTGCGGATGACGCTCAAGACCAAGGCGAACTCGCAGTGGGCGCTGCAGCGGCGCATCCGCAAGGACATCCTGCGCGCCTACGAGGAACACGGCATCGAGCTGCCGTACCCGAAGGGGCGCCTCGCCGGTCTACTCGGAAACGGAAACGGCACACCGTGACATGCCCGCCCTGACGAACAGGAGAACCCCGGTCGATGACCGGGGTTCTCTTAGTGGTGTCCGAGGGGGGACTTGAACCCCCACGCCCGTTAATAGGGCACTAGCACCTCAAGCTAGCGCGTCTGCCATTCCGCCACTCGGACCTGCGTTCGCAGCGGGGACAACCTTAACCGAGGTTGCCCGTCTATCCCAAATCCCGTAGGAGTGGGGTGTGACTTCCCAGCGTGCGGGTGCCCGCGCAGTCGACGAAGTGGTCGACATCGTCAGTCAACTCATCCGATTCGACACCACCAACACCGGCGAGCCGGACACCACCAGGGGTGAGGAAGAGTGCGCCAAGTGGGTCGCGCAACAACTCGAAGAGGTCGGCTACACGACTCAGTATGTTGAGTCGGGGCGTCCGGGACGCGGCAACGTGTTCGCGCGATTGGCCGGCCCGCCGGACGCCGAGCGCGGCGCTCTTCTGATTCACGGGCATCTCGACGTGGTGCCCGCCGAGCCGTCCGACTGGAGCGTGCATCCGTTTTCCGGATCGGTTTCCGACGGCTACATCTGGGGTCGCGGCGCCGTCGACATGAAGGACATGGTCGGGATGGCCCTGGCATTGGCCCGACAGTTCAAGCGAGACGGGACGGTGCCGCCACGCGAACTCGTCTTCCTGTTCACCGCCGACGAGGAGGCCGGTGGCACGTGGGGTGCCCACTGGCTCGTCGACAACCGTCCCGATCTCTTCGAGGGCATCACCGAGGCGGTCGGTGAGGTCGGCGGCTTCTCGTTGACCGTCGACCGGCCCGACGGCGAGCAGCGCAGGCTCTACCTCGTGGAGACGGCCGAGAAGGGTCTGTCCTGGATGCGGCTGACGGCGAGCGCGAAAGCCGGCCACGGATCGTTCCTGCACGACGACAACGCGGTGACCGAGATCGCCGAGGCAGTGGCACGGATCGGCCGACACACCTTCCCGCTCGTCATGACCGAATCGGTCAGCGAGTTCCTCGCGGCGGTGGGTGAGGAGACCGGCCTCGACCTGCGGCCGGACGCCCCTGACCTGGACACCACGTTGTTCAAGATCGGCAACATCGCCCGCATCATCGGCGCAACCCTGCGGGACACTGCGAACCCGACGATGCTCAAGGCCGGCTACAAGGCGAATGTGATCCCCCAGAAGGCGGAGGCCGTTGTCGACTGTCGGGTGCTGCCCGGACGCCAGGCCGCCTTCGAGAAGGAGATCGACGAGCTGATCGGGCCCAACGTCACGCGCGAATGGGTAACTCATCTCGACTCGTACGAGACGACCTTCGACGGCCACCTCGTCGATGCCATGAACGATGCGATCCTGGCCCACGATCCCCAGGGCAGAACGGTGCCCTACATGCTCTCCGGGGGCACCGATGCGAAGGCATTCGCCAAGCTGGGTATCCGCTGCTTCGGTTTCGCCCCACTGCAACTTCCGCCCGAACTCGACTTCGCCGCGCTGTTTCACGGCGTCGACGAGCGGGTACCGGTCGATGCGGTCGTTTTCGGAACCAGAGTCTTCGAACACTTCTTGATGCACAGTTGACCAGGCGCGTCCCGCGCTCACGTGAGAAAGGTGATCCATGTCGTCCAACCCGTACGATTCCCTTCCGAATCTCCCCGGTTTCACACTGACGTCGCAGAGCTTCACCGACGGCCAACCCTTGCCGAACAAGCAGGTCAGTGGCCTGATGGGGGCCGGTGGCGAAGACTTGTCGCCGCAGCTGAGTTGGTCTGGGTTTCCTTCCGGCACCAAGAGTTTCGCCGTCACTGTGTACGATCCCGACGCACCTACAGCCTCCGGGTTCTGGCACTGGGCGGTCGCCGACATCCCGGTCTCGGTGACCTCGCTGGACGAGGGTGCCGGCGATGAGGACGCAAGCGGATTGCCGCAGGGTGCTGTCACCTTGGCCAACGACGCGGCGATGAAGCGTTTCGTCGGTGCTGCACCGCCTCCCGGTCACGGACCGCACCGCTATTACGTGGTCGTGCACGCGGTCGACGTCGAGTCGCTGGGACTTCCCGAGGCCGCCACACCCGCCTATCTCGGGTTCAACCTGTTCTCGCACGCGATCGCCCGGGCCACGCTGGTCGGTACCTACGAACAGCCCTCGGAAAACGTCTGACACCCCGTCGTTTTCGTAGTACGGACCGGCGTCTTCTGTCCGGTCCGTACTACAAGATCGGGGTCAGGAGTTGCTGGCGTCGCTGCCGACCGCGTCGGCCAAGGATGCGAAGCCACCGGCGCGTACACGTCGGGCGATCCCCTCGTGGATCTCTTTGGCCCACAACGGTCCGCCATAGATGAATCCGGTGTAACCCTGCAGCAGGCTCGCGCCCGCGCAGATACGCTCCCATGCCTGATCGGCGGTCTCGATGCCACCCACACTGATCAGCACGACCTCGGTGCCCGTGCGCGCGTACAGACGACGCAGGACAGCCAGGGAACGGTCGGCCAGCGGCGCCCCGGACAACCCGCCGGCGCCCAGCGCGGCGACCTCGTCGGCCGGCGAGGTCAGCCCGCCGCGGGAGATCGTGGTGTTGGTGGCCACGATCCCCGACAGCCCGAGTTCAACGGCCAGATCGGCTACCTGATCGATGTCCTCGTCGGCGAGGTCGGGGGCGATCTTGACCAGCACCGGCACCGTGACCTCCTCGAGGACGGCCTGCAGGATCGGTCGCAGCGAATCGACGGCCTGCAGGTCACGCAGTCCCGGCGTGTTGGGAGAGCTCACGTTGACCACCACGAAGTCGGCCAGTGGTCCCAAAGCGCGAGCGCTGAAGCGGTAATCGTCGACGGCGTCCGCAACCGGGACGACCTTGGTCTTGCCGATGTTGGCCCCGATTGGCACGGCGATCGGACCCGGCCGCGGGCCGGCCAGGTGTGCGGCCGCAACCGTGGCGCCAGGGTTGTTGAAGCCCATTCGGTTGATCAGCGCGCGGTCGGCAGGTAGACGAAACAATCGGGGCGTCGGGTTTCCGGGCTGAGGTCGACCGGTGATGGTGCCGATCTCGGCATAGCCGAATCCCAGTTGGCCCCAGGCGTTCACCGCTGATGCCGACTTGTCGAAGCCGGCCGCGAGACCGAGCGGGGCGGGGAAGTCGACGCCGAAAACGCGCTGACGCAGAACCGGATCGTGCGTGGCGAACACCTTGGCCGTGAGGTCGCGGAGTCCCGGAGTGCGCCCGGTGATCCCGATGATGCGGGCCGCGATCGTGTGGATGCGCTCCGGTGACAGCAGGAACATCGCCCGCAGCACCACCGGATACAGGACGCGGTTGACCCGGCTCAGCATGCGGTTGCGTCCGAGTCGGGGTAACCGGGGACGCCAACCGTTCGCTGTCGGCCGTTTGGCTCGCCGTCACCGCGCGCCCGCGGGGGTTTGCGCCGCCGCAGGAGCACCTTACGAGTCCCGTCGGAGTATCGGCGAACGCGTTTGAGTTCCCACCCCCCGAACTCGGCCTCGATCGACAAGCGCATCGATGCGGTCACCCGGGTCACATCCGGCGGCAGGGTGAGCAACACGCATTCGTGCTCGTCGGTGGACACCTCCCAACCCTGGGGGTGGCGCGAACCGAACCTGGCCTCACGCGACATCGTCACTCACCGTTTCCGATGATCTGGAGACCACCTCGCTGCGAAAGCACGTAGACGGTGCCAGTGGCGTCGTCGACGGCGATGGTGTCCGGTTGGGCGACCGCCTGGAGCCGTCGCATCTCTGCGGGCTCCCCACCGGACAGGTCATAGGCCACCACCTCGTTGTTCGCCGTCGTCGACACCCACATCAGGTTGCGTTCGTCGTCGTAGTCTACGGCGTAGGGCCCGCCCGGGACCGGATAGCGGAATCGCATGACCAGCGGGGATCCGAAGAACCCGATGATCTCACCGTCGCGGGTGTTGGCCACCAGCACCCGACCGAAGTGATCGACAGTCGAGTTGGTCGCACCGTTGCCGGCGCGCAGGGCAGGCCCGAGATCGCCGTCGGTGAGGTTGATGGGGGTCACCGACGATTGTGCGCGGTCGAGGACGACGACCTGTTCGCTGGACAGGTCGGCGCTGTCCGGGGCCACCGTGATGTCGTCGACCCGCACGAATCCGTCGATCTCGCGCACCGGCGACAGGTCGGTGTCGAGTACCAACACACGCCCGTCGGCGGTGCCGACCAGCACGTCGCCGTTCGCGGTGCGGGCCAGCGCGGTCGGGTCGTTCGTGTCGACCTCGGTGGTCGTGACCGTGCCGTCGCCGGCCACTTCGACGACGACCCCGGGACCCACCCCGAGAAAGGCGCCGTCGCCGGAGCCGATGAGCCTGGCCAGAGCCGGGGTCTGGACAGGCTGCGGGGCCGCGGTGGGGTCGTTCGCCCGCAAGCGCAGCACTGTGGTGCCCGCGGGGTCGAGGACTGCGACGAGGTCACCGGACAGGGCGAGACCGCGACTTCCGACCGGGGTGGCCACCACGGTGCCGGCGGGGGAGGCCGCCGCGCCGGCCGGGGCGGGCGACGCGCTCGCCGGTGTGACAGTGGGCACATCGGGTGTCGACGAGTCGTCGCCGGAACCACACCCGGTCAGTAATACGGTCGCCGCGATCACGCACAGCGCTCCGAGACGCAGGCGAGACCGCTGCACCTGCGGAGATGGTCTGGGCACGGTCGTGGATCTCGGCAGACGCATGCCACCATCTTGCGGGAGGCCCGCTCGGACCGATGATCGGGGTCGGCGACCAGACCGCGCCGGATCCGCCGGTGATGCCAGGGTTCGGGTCGTGCGGCGGCACGGTGTGGGCCACGGTTTCCCGTAGCATCTGCGGCCGTGAGCGACACCATGACCTGGGCCCAGGCGATCGTGCTCGGCGCGCTGCAGGGCGTCACCGAGTTCTTGCCGATCTCGTCGTCGGGACACCTACGGATCGCCTCCGAGTTGATGTTCGGTGACGACGCCGGGGCATCGTTCACCGCGGTCAGCCAGTTGGGCACCGAGGCCGCGGTTCTTGTGTACTTCGCGCGCGACATCATCCGCATCGTGGCGGCCTGGTTCCGTGGGCTCACCGATCGCGCCGAGCGCGGACTGGATTACCGGATCGGGTGGTACGTGATCTTCGCGACGATCCCCATCGGTGTGCTCGGCTTCCTGTTGAAGGACCAGATCCGCACCGTGGGCCGAAACCTGTGGCTCGTCGCCACGGTGTTGATCGTGTTCGCCGGCGTGATCTGGCTCGCCGAGCGCTACGGCACCAAGCAGCGTTCCATGCAGCAACTCACCCTGCGAGACGGCCTGGTGATGGGTCTGGCCCAGTGTCTCGCGCTGATCCCGGGTGTGTCGCGCTCGGGCGCCACCGCGAGCGCCGGTCTGTTCCTCGGCCTGGAACGCGAGGCTGCTTTCCGCTTTTCGTTCTTGCTCGCCATCCCAGCGGTCACCGCGTCCGGACTGTTCAGCCTGCCGGACGCCTTCGACCCCAGCGGCGAAGGTATGGAAGCGACCGGTCCACAACTGCTTGTCGCGACACTGGTCGCGTTCGTGATCGGCTACGCATCGATCGCCTGGCTGCTGCGGTTTGTCAGCTCGCACTCGATGAACTGGTTCGGCGCCTATCGGGTGATCCTCGGACTCACCGTGATGGGTCTGCTGTCGGCGGGCGTGATCAGCGCGACCTGAGGCACGACCGATACCGGTCGCCGGTGACGCCTATGGTTGAGACATGACCGTGATTCTGGTGCGACACGGACGTTCGACCGCCAACACTTCGGGGGTGCTCGCCGGCCGGACGCCCGGGGTGGGTCTCGACGACAAGGGCCGCGACCAAGCACAGGCTCTGGTCGATCGTCTCGGCGTCTGTATCGGCGAGATCGCGGCCGTCGCCCGGTCGCCGCTGGAGCGCTGTGCGCAAACTGTGGCTCCGCTGCTCGCGACCTTGCAGACCGAACTCGGGCGTGACGTCCCCGAGGTGGTGGTTCCCGATCTCGCCGAGATCGACTACGGGGCGTGGACCAACCGGCCGCTCAAGGACCTCGTCACCGAACCCCTCTGGAAGACCGTGCAGCAGCAACCGTCGGCGGCGGTCTTCCCCGACGGCGAGGGCCTCGCGGCGGTGCAGTCGCGTGCTGTCGCCGCCATCCGTGACCTCGACCGTCGCTACGGTGGAGACGACGGCAGCGGTGTGTGGATCGCATGCTCGCACGGAGACGTGATCAAGTCGATCATCGCCGACGCCATGGGGACACATCTCGATGCATTCCAGCGCGTCGTCGTCGAACCCGCATCGATCAGCGTCATCCGTTACGGCTCCACCCGGCCCTATGTGCACACGGTCAACTCCACCGCCGTACTGTCGGTGCCCGCCCCACCGAAACGACCCGTGGACTCACCGGAGCATCACACGGGGGAGGCTGCGGCGGCCGAAGACGCGGTGGTGGGTGGCGCCACCGGCGTCGACGGCCACCACCGCGACGCCCACGCTGACGAGACCTCGCTGGCGCGCGGATAATGGACCAGACAGTCAAGGAGGTGTGATGTCACGCGCGATTCACGTGTTCCGCAGTCCGGATCGATTCGTCGCCGGCACCGTCGGTCAGCCGGGGGACCGGACGTTCTACCTCCAGGCCGTACACGAGAGCCGGATCATCAGTGTGTTGCTGGAGAAGCAACAGGTCGCGATCCTGGCGGACCGTATCGGTGCGTTGCTCGAGGAGATCCACCGACGATTCGGGACACCGGTGCCGCCGGAGATCGAGCGCGTCGGTGACCTGAGCCCGCTGGTGATGCCGGTCGACGCCGAGTTCCGGGTGGGCACCATGGGACTCGGATGGGATGCCGAGTCCGAAGCCGTCGTGGTGGAGTTGCTCGCGATCACCGAGGGCGAATTCGACGAGAGTGTCGTTCTGGACGACACCGATGAGGGGCCCGACGCGGTCCGTGTGTTCCTGACCACCGACGCAGCCCGGGAGTTCGCTGCTCGGTCCTCGAGGGTCATTTCGGCGGGGCGTCAGCCGTGCCCACTCTGTCATGAGCCACTGGATCCGGACGGGCATCTCTGTGTGCGCACCAACGGATACAAGCGAGGTGCGGAGCTGTCCAAGTCGCTGGACTTCGTCGACCCCGACGTGTTCCGGAACCTGGCGATGCAGGATGACACGGACTACCTGGAGACCGATCCGGACGACGAGGCCGACCCCGGCTCGGACAACCAGGACTGATGTGACCGTCGGCGAACCGACAGATGCGGGCGGTGGCCAGGCGGAGGCGCGCTCGACTTCAACGCCGCGCGGCGATGCGCCCACCATCCCCACTGCAGACCCGTTGCGCGACGGCGAGCTGGTCATTCTGGGACGCATCCCCACCGCGAGCAATGCAACCCTGGTGTGCGATGCCGTCCTCGACGGCGCCGAGGTGCGCTGTGTCTACAAGCCGGAACGTGGCGAGGTGCCGTTGTGGGATTTTCCGGACGGCACGCTCGCCGGCCGGGAGGTGGCGTCCTTCTTGATCTCCGACGCGCTCGGCTGGCAGGTCATCCCGACCACCGTGTATCGCGACGGCCCGCTGGGCCGGGGGATGGTGCAGCGCTGGGTGCTCACCGCAGACAACTCCGATCCCGGCACCCGACACGATCCGGCGCAGGAGTTGCCCACTCCCAAGGTCGACCTCGTGGATCTGTGCCCGGCCGATACGGTGCCGGTCGGATATCGGCCGATCGTGCGGGCGCTGGACGGGATGGGCGAACCGGTGGTGCTGGTGCACGCCGACGACCCACGATTGCAGCGGATGGCGGTCCTCGACGTCATCCTCAACAACGCCGACCGCAAGGGCGGGCACGTTCTGGAGGGACTCGACGGCGGTGTGTACGGGGTGGACCACGGGATCTGTCTGCATTCCGACGACAAACTGCGCACGGTCCTGTGGGGATGGGCCGGCGAGACCATTCCCGGGCACCTGGTCGCCGACCTCGCCGGCCTCGCCGATCACCTGGCCACGTCTGATCACCCGGTGACCACAGAGCTGGGTGAACACATCACCGAGATCGAGATCATCGCGCTGGCCGAGCGAGTGACAGAGCTCGCGACCCGCGGCACGATGCCGCACCCACCGGGACACCGACCCATTCCCTGGCCGCCGTTCTGAACGGTCCTGTTCACCTGGCTGATCAGGCCGGGCTCACGGTCGGAATCGGCGGGCCAATACAGTGGACCCATGCAGTCTTGGCCTGACCCCGCCCTGCCGGTGATCCCGGGTACCGGGCCGGCACTTCGTCTTCATGACACCTCCGATGCACAAGTCCGCCCGGTCAGCCCCGGCGCCACCGCGACCATGTACGTGTGCGGGATCACCCCGTATGACGCGACCCACCTGGGCCACGCCGCCACCTACGTGACCTTCGACGTGGTGAACCGGGTGTTGCGCGATCTGGGCCACGACGTGCACTATGTGCAGAACGTCACCGACGTCGACGACCCGCTGTTCGAGCGAGCCGACCGGGACGGTGTCGATTGGCGTGACCTCGGGGCGCGGGAGACCCAGTTGTTCCGTGAGGACATGTCCGCCCTTCGGGTCTTGCCGCCGCGTGACTACATCGGGGCCGTGGAATCCGTCGATGAGGTGATCGAGGTGGTTGACAAACTGCTCGCCTCCGGCGCGGCGTATGTCGTCGACGACGCCGAGTACCCCGACGTGTACTTCCGGGTCGATGCCACCGAGCAGTTCGGATACGAGTCCGGATATGACCGCGCCACGATGGACCGCTTTTTCGCCGAGCGTGGTGGAGATCCCGACCGAGCCGGAAAGCGCGATCCGCTCGACGCGTTGCTGTGGCGCGCGGCGCGTCCCGGTGAACCGTCGTGGGATTCGCCGCATGGCCCGGGGCGACCAGGCTGGCACATCGAGTGCTCGGCCATCGCGTTGAACCGGCTCGGTGTCGAGTTCGACATTCAGGGCGGTGGCAACGATCTGATTTTCCCGCATCATGAGTTCTCGGCCGCGCACGGTGAGGCCCTGACCGATTCCCGGCGGTTTGCCCGGCACTACGTCCACACCGGGATGGTCGGCCTCGACGGCGAGAAGATGTCGAAGAGTCGCGGCAATCTGGTGTTCGTCTCGCACCTACGCCGTGACGGGGTGGATCCGGCCGCGGTGCGGCTGGCGTTGTTGTCGGAGCACTATCGTGGCGATCGGATGTGGACCGACGGCGTTCTGGATGCGGCCCGCGAGCGCCTGCGTCGCTGGCGGGCGGCGGTGACCGCTCCGAACGGTCCCGATGCCGCGTCGACCATCGCCCGCGTGCGTCAGCATCTGGCCGACGACCTTGACACCCCGAAAGCGCTGGCCGCGATCGATGCCTGGTGCAGCGATGTCGACCTCGGTCTCGGCAGCTCGGCCCAGGCGCCGGCGGACATGGCGCGGGCCGTCGACGCACTCCTCGGCGTCGACCTCACGTAGGCGACCGGCCGCGCATTGTGCCGCTGATTCGGGTCGAAAGGCGACTCGGATTCACGGCACTTTCTCCCCGCCTGGGCAAACACCCCCGGCGAATTGCCCGGCATTGCCTTGTAAGGTTCTCCCGTGGCACGCACGCAGGAGATCGCACCCGAGACCACCGCGGGCGTTTGGACGGTGGTGACCCGTACCTCGACCTATCTGCTGGATTTCGAGGAGATGACCCTTCTCCGAGCCCCCGGCGTCGGCGGCACTGACAGCGAGGAATGGGCCGTCAGCCGACTGCGGCGAGACTCCGAGGACATCCCGCTGCTGGGTGTGAAATCGTGCCGGATCGGCGAGTCCGCCCAATTCTGGGTGCGCGCCGCCGACGATCCGGACGTGCGGACCTGGCGGATCACCACTCCGGTGGTGTCCATCGAGCGCATCGGCTGAACGGGATTCTGCCGGATCGTGCTCGGCTCCTTCTGATGGCCGAGGACCCTCTTCCTGCAGGTTGAGGACCCTCTTTCTGCTGGCCGAGGACCCTCTTTCTGCTGGCCGAGGATCCTCTTTCTGCTGGTTGAGGATCCTCTTTCTGCTGGTTGAGGACCCTCTTTCTGCTGGCCGAGGACCCTCTTTCTGCTGGTCGAGTAGCTGCGAGGCGCTAGCCGAGCAGCGTATCGAGACCCCCGCACCGAGCCCCCGCACCGATCACCGGAACGAGCCAGGCCCCGAACCCGGGCCCGGGCCACGGCGCTTGAGGTACCGCTCGAACTCGGCGGCGAGCGCATCGCCGTCGATCTTCGCCATCACCTCATCGGCGTCCATCTCCGCGTCCCCGCGCTCCTCGAGTCCCCGGACGTAGTCGGCGATGTCCTCGTCGTCCTCGGTCATCTCGGTGACCGCCTGTTCCCACTCCTCGGCCTGCTCGGGCAACGTACCCAGCGGTACCTCGATGTCGAGGACCTCCTCGACACGGTTGAGCAAGGCCACAGTCGCCTTGGGGTTGGGTGGCGTCGACACGTAGTGCGGGACGGCGGCCCAGAAGGACACCGCCGGCAGCCCCGCCTGCACGAACAGGTCCTGCAGCACCCCGGTGATCCCGGTGGGACCCTCGTAGCGGCTTTCGGCGAGGTTGAACCGTGCCGCGGATTCACTGCTGTAGGCGGCGCCGGTGACCGGTACCGGACGCGTATGAGGGGTGTCGGCAAGCAGCGCGCCGAGCATCACCGTCGTCTCCACCTCGAGGTCGCGGGCGAGGTCGACGATCTCCGCGCAGAAGCCGCGCCAACGCATGTTCGGTTCGATCCCGCGAACGAGTACGATGTCACGGTCCGCACCCTGGGGGGTGCAATACGAGACGGACGTGGTGGGCCAATCGATCCGGCGGGTCACCCCATCGATCTGCTTGACGATCGGCCGGTTGACCTGGAAGTCGTAGTAGTCGTCGGAATCGATGTCGGCCAACGAGACGGCATCCCAGGTCAGCGCCAGATGCTCGATGGCGCTGCTCGCCGCGTCCCCGGCGTCGTTCCACCCCTCGAACGCGGCCAACAACACAGGCCTGCGCAGCTGGGGAAGGTTCGACCTCTGCTCAGCGTTCACTGAACCAGCCTACGACCGAACCCCGAGAGAGGGCGAACTACGCTGTCATCCATGTCGACCCGCATCACCGACCCGGACAATCGGGCTCGCTCGCCGCGCCCGTCCGATTACGACACGACGTTGCTCACCGCCATGTCGCGTCGCGTGCTGATCGGCGACGGTGCCATGGGCACGATGTTGCAGGCCGCCGATCTCACCCTCGACGACTTCAACGGCCTCGAGGGCTGCAACGAGATTCTCAACGACACCCGCCCCGACGTCCTCGCCGACATCCATCGTGCCTATTTCGAGGCCGGGGCTGACGCCGTCGAGACCAACACCTTCGGCTGCAACCTGTCCAACCTCGGCGACTACGACATCGCCGACCGCATCCGGGAGCTCGCCTACAAGGGCACCGGCATCGCCCGCGGAGTGGCCGACGAGATCGGTCCGTCGGCCGACGGCACTGCACGGTTCGTGCTCGGATCGATCGGACCGGGTACGAAGTTGCCCAGCCTCGGACACACCACTTTCGACGTGATCCGCGATGCCTATTACGAGTGCGTCACCGGCATGCTGGAGGGTGGCGCCGACGCCGTCCTGGTGGAGACCTCGCAGGACCTGCTGCAGGTCAAGGCCGCGGTTGTCGCCGCCCGGCGCGCGATGAGCGACATGGGCCGTCACATCCCGATCATCAGCCACGTGACCGTGGAGACCACCGGGACGATGCTGCTCGGATCGGAGATCGGTGCGGCACTCGCGGCCATCGAGCCGCTCGGCGTGGACATCATCGGTCTCAACTGCGCGACCGGGCCTGCCGAGATGAGTGAGCACCTGCGCTATCTGTCCAAGCACGCCCGCATCCCGGTGTCGGTGATGCCCAACGCAGGTCTGCCGGTGCTGGGCGCCAACGGGGCCGAGTATCCGTTGCAGCCCGATGAGCTGGCCACCGCCCTCGGCGATTTCGTGAGCGATTTCGGGTTGTCCTTCGTCGGCGGATGCTGCGGCACGACCCCCGAACACATCCGACACGTCGCCGAGCGGGTCGCTGAGATGACACCCGCCGAGCGCACGCCCGATCATGTCTCGGAGACGTCGTCGCTCTACAGCGCGGTGCCGTTCGACCAGGACGCCAGCTTCCTGGTGATCGGCGAACGGACGAACACCAACGGGTCCAAGGCTTTCCGTGAGGCGATGATCGCCGAGGACTATCAGAAGTGCCTCGACATCGCGAAGGACCAGACGCGCGACGGCGCGCACATGCTCGACCTGAACGTCGACTACGTCGGTCGCGATGGTTCGGCGGACATGACCGCGCTGGCCGGTCGGTTCGCGACCTCGTCGACGCTGCCGATCATGCTGGACTCGACCGAGCCCGAGGTGATCCAGGCGGGTCTGGAATCACTCGGCGGCCGTTGTGCGGTCAACTCGGTGAACTACGAGGACGGCGACGGTCCCGAGTCGCGTTTCACCCGCATCATGGAGTTGGTGGTGGAGCACGGCGCGGCCGTCGTCGCGCTCACCATCGACGAGGAAGGTCAGGCCCGCACCGCCGACTGGAAGGTGCGCGTCGCCGAGCGGCTCATCGCCGACATCACCAGCAACTGGGGACTCGCCGAAGAGGACATCATCATCGATGCCCTCACCTTCCCGATCTCCACCGGACAGGAAGAAGTCCGCCGCGACGGTATCGAGACCATCGAGGCGATCCGGCGTCTGCACGAGGCCCATCCGGAGGTGCACTTCACCCTGGGCATCTCGAACATCTCGTTCGGCCTGAACCCGGCCGCCCGGCAGGTGTTGAACTCGGTGTTCTTGCACGAGTGCGTGCAGGCCGGCCTCGACACCGCGATCGTGCATGCGTCGAAGATCCTGCCGATGGCGCGGATCCCGGAGGAGCAGCGTGAGGTTGCGCTGGATCTGGTGTACGACCGCAGACGCGACGGTTACGACCCGCTGCAGAAGCTCATGGAGTTGTTCGAGGGTGTGTCGGCGGCATCGGCGCGCGAGTCGCGGGCTGCCGAGCTCGCCAAACTGCCTCTGTTCGAGCGGCTCGAGCGCCGCATCGTCGACGGCGAACGCAATGGTCTCACCGAGGACCTCGACGAGGCGATGACCGAGAAGCCGCCGCTGGTGATCATCAACGAGACATTGCTGTCGGGTATGAAGACCGTCGGCGAGCTGTTCGGTTCCGGTCAGATGCAGCTGCCCTTCGTGTTGCAATCCGCAGAGGTCATGAAAACCGCTGTTGCGCACCTGGAACCGCATATGGAGTCCACAGGCGAGGACGGCAAGGGCCGCATCGTGCTCGCGACCGTCAAGGGCGATGTGCACGACATCGGCAAGAACCTCGTCGACATCATCCTCTCCAACAATGGCTACGAGGTGGTCAACCTCGGCATCAAGCAGCCGATCAACACGATTCTGGAGGCGGCTGCCGACAAGCGCGCCGACGTGATCGGTATGTCCGGGCTGTTGGTGAAGTCGACCGTGGTGATGAAGGAGAACCTGGAGGAGATCAATGGCCGCGGGGTGGCCGACAGCTACCCGGTGCTGCTCGGCGGCGCCGCGCTCACCCGCACCTATGTCGAAAACGATCTCGCCGAGATCTACGAGGGTGATGTCCACTATGCGCGGGACGCTTTCGAGGGTCTGCGTCTGATGGACGAGATTATGGCGACCAAGCGGGGGGAGGGGCCCGACCCCGACAGCCCGGAGGCGCTCGCCGCGCAGAAGAAGGCGCAGGAACGCAAAGCGCGGCATGAGCGTTCCAAGCGGATTGCGGAGAAGCGCAAGGCCGCCGAGACACCGGTCGAGGTCCCGGCACGCTCGGATGTGGCCGCCGACAACGCGATCCCGACACCACCCTTCTGGGGCACCCGGATCGTCAAGGGGGTACCGGTCGCCGAATACCTGCAACTGCTCGACGAACGTGCTCTGTTCTTAGGGCAGTGGGGGTTACGCGGCGTCCGCGGGGGTGAGGGCCCGTCATACGAGGAGCTCGTCGACACCGAGGGACGGCCACGACTGCGGTACTGGATCGACCGGTTGTCGACCGAGAATATCCTGCAGCACGCCGCTGTCGTCTACGGCTACTTCCCGGCGGTCAGCGACGGCGACACGGTTCATGTGCTCACCGAGCCACGCCCCGATGCACCAGTGCGGCACAGCTTCACCTTCCCGCGCCAGCAACGTCCCCGATTCCTGTGCGTGGCCGACTTCATCCGGTCACGGGAGGACTGCGAGAGTGTCGGGCAGGTGGATGTGCTGCCGTTCCAGCTGGTGACGATGGGTCAGCCGATTGCCGACTTCGCGAACAAGCTGTTCGCTGACGACGCCTACCGCGATTACCTCGAGGTGCACGGCATCGGTGTGCAGCTGACCGAAGCGTTCGCCGAGTACTGGCATCAGCGAGTACGTGGTGAACTGACCGTCGAGGGAGCCTCCTTCGCGGGCGAGGACCCGGAGAACGCGCAGGGCTTCTTCGATCTCGAGTACCGCGGTGCGCGTTTCTCGTTCGGCTACGGTGCGTGCCCGGATCTCGAGGATCGGGCCAAGATGATCGACCTGCTCGAACCGGGCCGCATCGGTGTGGAACTGTCCGAGGAACTGCAACTGCATCCCGAACAGTCGACCGACGCCTTCGTGCTGCATCACCCGGAGGCCAAGTACTTCAACACCTGAGGTACGTGACGCCGCGCAGTGCGGTCAACGTGCCGGTATCCGCAACATTCACCGCACTCCGCCGTCATCGAGGTGCCGGCGGGGTGAGGGAAGCTGCGCTCGATCTCGACGGTAGGTGTGCGCGACTCAGTTGTGCATCTACAATAGTTGTATGAATACAACTGAGCGGGGTGTCGGCGGTGCGGAAGCCGAGGCGCCGGAGACCGCACCATCGGCCACCGAGTTGTGGTTCACCATGAACAGTCTGGTGCGCGACCACGCCGCAGAGTCGCGAAGTCGGATTGATGCCCGTATCGACATGCCGTTCAGCAGGTTTCGCGCATTGCGCCGGGTGGCGACACGTGAACTCACGCAATCCGAGCTGGCCCGGCGTCTGGGCATCGACGCACCCGCGACGAGCGTGATCGTCAACGACCTCGTCGATCGCGGTCTGGTGTCCCGAGAACCACGCGCCGACGATCGCCGGTTCAAAGTCGTCGCGATCACCGATGCGGGGCGAGCCGTGGTGGATTCCTTGGTGAGCGACCCGGCGATCGCCCCGGACATGTTCGACGCCCTCGACGAGGCTCAACGTCGCGAACTCGCCGGCCTGCTCGGTCTGCTGCGCGCCCGGGCCGACGCATGAGCGGGGCAACCGTCACCCGCGGCGCATCAGAGGCCGGCGAATTGAGTCGGCGGCGACAGTTGGCGGTCCTCGCCACCTGTTGTCTGAGTCTGTTCATCGTCGGGATCGACACCTCTGGCGTCAACGTCGCGCTTCCGGCCATCGGTGCGGCTCTCGGCGCATCGTCGTCGCAGCTGCAGTGGGTCATCGACTCCTACACGTTGGTACTCGCCAGTCTGCTGATGCTCGGCGGCTCCCTGGGTGACCGGCTCGGTCGCAAACGAGTGTTCCAGGTCGGCCTCGGCGTTTTCGGCATCGGATCCGTGCTGTGCTCGCTGGCCGCGACACCCGAAATGCTCATCGGCGCCCGGATGCTGCAGGCGATCGGGGGCGCGATGATGAACCCTGTCGCGATGTCGATCATCACCAACATCTTCACCGAGCCCCGCGAGCGGGCGCGAGCCATCGGACTGTGGGGTGCGGCCATCGGCGTGAGCATGGCCCTCGGTCCGCTGGTCGGCGGCATTCTCGTCGACGGGATCGGCTGGGAGGCGATCTTCTGGCTCAACGTGCCGGTGTGTGTCGTCGCGATCACCCTGACCGCCGTTCTCGTCCCCGAGTCCAGGGCGCCGCACATCCGGCGCCCCGATCCGGCAGGCCAGATCCTCATCCTGGTGTTTCTGGCTGCGCTGACCTACGGCATCATCGAGGGCCGAACACTCGGGTGGTCGTCGGTGCCGGTGTCGGCTGCGTTCGTGCTGGCGGCGACTGGCCTGGCGGGTCTGATCGTCGTCGAATCGCGACGGCGCGAACCACTGCTGGACCTGCGATTCTTCCGCAGCGTCCCATTCAGCAGTTCTGTCATCGGCGCGATCGTGGCCTTCAGTGCGATGGGTGGCTTCCTGTTCCTGAACACGCTCTATCTCCAGCAGGTCCGCGGCCTGACTCCCCTGCAGGCGGGTTTGATGACCTTGCCCATGGCGGTGGCCAACGCGGTGTTCTCACCGCTGTCGGGGCGGCTGGTGGGCGACCGTGGCGCGCGCCTCCCGATGGTCGGCGCCGGCCTCATGGTGCTGGTGAGCGGCGTGATGTTGACGCGCGCCGGCACCGAGACGAGCATGTGGTACCTCGGTTGCGCCTACCTCGCATTGGGCGTCGGGATGGGGCTGGTCAACGCCCCGATCACCAACGCAGCGGTCTCGGGTATGCCCCGCGCGCAGGCCGGGGTCGCCTCGGCCATCGCCTCGACGAGTCGGCAGGTCGGTATCTCGCTCGGCGTTGCGGTGTTCGGCGCCGTCGCGTTCTCCGGTGTCACCGGATCGGTGGTCGATGATCTGGCCGACGCCGCGCATCCGGCTTGGGTGTTGATGGCGCTCTGTGGTGCGGCGCTGGTGGCCGTCGGGTTCGTGTCGACCACGAGGTGGGCGACTGCCACCGCCGAGCGAACGCGCGAACGCATCCAACGCGACCCGATGTGAGCACGCACCCGCGTCCGACGCCCCGACGGTTCATGATGAGCCGCCCGGATGGACACCAGCACCGATCTCATAGCTCGCTGACATCGGGTTGCCAGGCTGTGGCAGGACAGTGGTCGCATGGCATCCCCAACCCTCGCACCAGCGCCGCCGGCGAGCGCAGAGCACACCGCCGAAGCCGCACGCACGACGCCGCCACGGTGGCTCCGCTGGGCCACCCTCATCACGCTCATCGTGGTGGCGCTGGTCATCCGCATACAGTTCCTCGACATCGAGACCCTTGACTATCGAGCCTTTCTGAGCCGCTGGTACGAGACTCTCGACACGCAGGGCTTCGGCGCATTCCGGGAGAAATTCGCGGACTACAACTACCCCTACCTGTATCTGATCTGGATACTCACGGCGCTCAACATGCCGGCATTGATCGGCATCAAGGTCATCTCGATCGCCTTCGACGTCCTGCTGGCTTTCTTCGCCTACCGCATCGTCGCGCTGCGCACACCACGATTCTCGCTGCGGGCGTTGGCGTTCGGCATCGTGTTACTGCTGCCGTCGGTGATCGCCAACAGCGCGTACTGGGGGCAGGCCGATGCCATCTATTCGGCGTTCGTGCTCGGTGGCGTGTACTTCCTGATGAGGGCGATGAGGGCTACGCCGCAGTCGTCACGAATGAACTCGATCTGGGCATGCGTCATGTTCGGTGTCGCGATCGCGTTCAAGTTGCAGGCGGTCTTCGTCATGCCGGTGCTGCTGTGGTTGCTGATCCGACAGCGCCTGCCGTGGTACAGCCTGCTCGCCATCCCGATCGTCTACGTGCTCCTGGACCTGCCGGCTCTGGTCGCTGGGGCTCCGTGGCACGAGGCTCTCACCGTGTACCTCGATCAGACAGGCTCCTACCAGCAGTTGACTCTGGGCGCGGCCAACCTCTATCAACTGATTCCGGTCTCGGGCGACGTCACCTGGCTGGCCCAACTCGGTATCGCAGTTGCCGCCGCGATCATCGTCGCGTTCCTAGTGTGGTCGGTATGGAAGCGCCCGGCGGTCACCCCCACGTCGATCCTCGCGGTCGCGACGGCGTCCTCGGTGCTGGTGCCATTTCTGTTGCCGGCCATGCACGATCGATACTTCTACACCGCGGAGATCCTCAGCGTGGTACTGGCCTTCTACCTACCGCTGCGGTTCGTGCTCATCCCGATCCTGATCCAGGCTGCGGCGATCGGGGTGTATCACGCATCGCTCACGGGCGACCAGGGACAGCTGATGGGTGGACCGGGCGGCGGGGCCGCGGCGCGACCCGGCGGGCCGGGCGGCGGCGCCGCATTCGATGGCACGGTGGCCGGCGGGCCGGGTCGCGGCGACAGGGGTGCGTCGTCGGGGCCGGGATCGTCGGGCCAGGGACCGTCGCGCGGCGACGATGGCTACAGTTCGGGTCGCGGCGACGCCGCGTTGTCGATCTACGCCTCGATGATGGGTCTGGCCGCGCTCGGGGTGGTGTACGCGGTGTTCGATATCGTTCGGCGCGGTCGCGCTCGGAACGAGCGGGATACCGGGAGTCCCTTTCGAAATCGCCTCTGAACTGCGGTGATCATTCTTGTCGGTGGTCTGTTCTAGATTGGTGTGTGCAGGATGAGTTGATGCGAAACGGGTGGGCGCGAACTCGCTGAATCCGGTCTCGGGGTCGGGTTGGTCATGGCGGGTGGCATATCGGAAGTGATCCTGCATCAGTTGGTTGTGATCAGATCCGTGAGGGGTCTTTCGTGTCGTCCGTGTTGTCCTCGCCGTCGCCGTGGCCGCAGTTGCCGCGTGACTATCTCGGTGGTGTGGATGCGGCCTACCCGGACGAGGACCCGACCAACGACTTGCTGTTGGGGATGGCCGAGCTTGACCGCGGTCGCGCCTATCTCGCGTACGCCGAATATCGTTCGGTGGCCGTGCTCTACGACCGGCTGGTCGCTGCGCGTGAAGACACCGACGGTTTCGTCGTCGACGGCTTCGCGGACGCCGCTGCACGTATCGCCAAACTCCGCGGCACCTCGCGGGGTGCTGCCGAGACGCTGTTGAATGATGCGGTGGCGCTACGTGACCGGCTGCCGGAGGTGTCGGAATGTTTGCGTGACGGCGTGATCGGGCCGTGGCACGCCCAGAAGGCGGTCAGCCGTACCGACCTGCTGGCCGAATCATCAGCCGCCCCGGCGGTGGATGCCGACATCGCCCGAACACTACGCACCAAACGCGGGACGTGGAGCAAAGCCAGGTTCCGCGACATGCTAGACCGCATCGTGTTTCGTCATGACCCCGACGCGGTGCGGGAACGTCGGCAGCAGGCCCTTGATGACCGCCGGATGTGGACCCACCCGCGCGAGGACGGCACCGCCGAGATCACCGGGGTGATGTCGGCGGAGAACGTGCGGATCGCCGCCGCCGCGGTGGCCGCATTGGCCGACAGTGTGTGTGAACACGATCCGCGCACCAAGCCGCAACGACAATCCGATGCCATGTTCTGCCTGCTGTCGGGCACCGCGTTCGAATGCGACTGCGGTAGTGACGACTGCACCGCGGTCATCCCGGAGCCCGGGGTGGTGCCGCCGGTGGACTGCAAGGCCGTCCTCCACGTCGTCGCCGACGAGGCCACCGTGAAAGGGATGGCGAACCATGCCGGTTTCATGGACGGCCACGGAGTGATCTCGGGCGAGCATGTGCGCGACATCGCCGCGCGTGCCGACACCAAGGTCTCCTATCTGGTGCCGCCGAACACGCAACCGGAACCCGATGGCACGTTCACGTTGCCGGCGCATCTGCCGTCGGATCCGTATCGCCGTCGGCGGCGTTGGATACCTTCATCCGGCTGCGCGATGGCTATTGCACCGAACCGGGATGTCTGACCTCGGCGTGGCGTGGGGATCTCGACTATGTCGATGAGTACGACCACGCGTGTCCGCACAGAGGTGGGCAGACCACTGAGGTGGGGTTGAACGCGAAATGTCGTCCCGGACACTTGTTGAAGACCTTCGGCGATTGGGTCGATGATCAGTGGCGCGACGGTGACGGGCGGGTGGTCACCGAATACATCACCCCCGAAGGCCTGGTGTTGCCCGGCGAAGCCGAAACCCAGGAAGATCTGTTCCCCGGACTGCGCAGGATCCGGTTCACCGCACCCGCCCAGGCCCCACCCCCGCGCACCGGCAGCACGATCGAACGCAGCACCCGCGTCAACACACGGGTGACGAACAAACACGCCCGCAGACGCGCCGAACGCGCCCGCAACCGCAAACGCGTCACCGACGCCGGCCCACCACCGTTCTAACGCCGATCTCCGGTAGCGGCTTGCCGCGCGTCGTCGATCTCATCGGGTCGGCCATTTATCATGGGCCCATGACGGCGGATGTCGGCACCATGTTGCGCCAGTGGCGATCACAGCGATCGATGAGTCAACTCGACCTCGCCTACGAGGTGGGTGTGTCACCCAAACACCTGAGTTTCGTCGAGACAGGCAAGTCGATACCCAGCCCGAACCTCATCGAGGCATTGTCGGTGCGTCTGGACATTCCGTTGCGCGAGCGCAATGCGCTCCTCGTCGCCGCTGGTCACGCGCCGAGATATTCTGAACAATCGCTCGATGCCGCGTCGATGGATCGGGTACGGACATCGGTGCAGCGGGTTCTCGACGCGCACAATCCGTTTCCTGGGCTGGCACTTGACCGTGCTTGGAATGTTGTGCTGGCCAACGAATCTGCGCGGTCGCTGGCCGCGATGTTGCCGCCCCATCTCACCGGTCCGCCGTTCAACCTCTTCCGGGCGTCGCTGCACCCAGACGGGTTCGCGAAGATCACCGTCGACTTCGACATCTGGGCCTCGTACCTGCTGACGACGCTGCGCCGGCTCGTCAGCATCACCGGCGATCCGCGTCTGGTCGACCTTGAGCGTGAGGTGACCGGTTACCCGACCGTGGACGACCTGGAACGGCGTAGCCCACGCACCGCGGAGCGGGATCCGGGCCTGCTGGTGCCATTCGCGATCCGGTCTGGTGAGAACGTGTTGTCTTTCTTCACGACGCTGACCACGTTCGGTTCACCCCGAGACATCACGCTCGAGGAGATGACGATCGAGCTGTTCTATCCCGCCGATGACACCACCGAGCGCGCCTTCGCGCGCTGATGGACCTACATTCTCGGATCTCAACCGCCTGCCGACGTGCGCGGGGCGTACCGCAGAAGAGCCGCAATCCCGTCCTTCGGCGCAAGGCGTTCATCCAGACTGACCAGGTCCGAATGGGTGCACACCGCGACCATCGGCAGTGCTTCATCCGCTCGTACCACGTCGTTCGGAGGGGCACCCAGCTCGGACAGGTTCTCGGGTGAGGGCGCCACCATCATCAGGTCCTCTCCGACGACCACCGTGGCATCGTCGATGTCGCCGATCAGCAGAGTCTGAACCTCGCCGGCGCGTAGCGCACCGCACACGGCTGTCAGGCCCTCGACTGCCAGACCCGAGGACCGCCCCTGTTCGGCGCGAAAGCGATCGGTGACTTCGGCGAGGACTCGGTTGTGCCGTCGCAACCACTCTGCGTCGACGGCGCCGGAGATCTCGCTGTCGGCAACGCTACCGCGCGCTCCGAGGCCGAGATTGACCACGACGTCCTCGATGCGTTGCGGCAATTGCGCGGTCAGATCGCTGACCGACCGCGATTCACCGACCACGAAGAGCACGTCCGGTCGTTCTCGATCGACAAGGGAGGTGAGCCGGTCGACGACGTCACGGATATTCTGGCGTGCCTGCTCTTCGGCGCGTGGCTGCGGGTCACCGTATCCTGGGGTTTCTGCGCCGGTTGCCTTGTGCACCGGATGGCCCTCGCCGGCGACGGTTTCGGAGTAGGCGACATCATCGCCGTGGACAATCTGGATGTCGGCGCCGCGGTGATCAACCACAGCGATCATATGAGAGCCGACGTCGCGGGCATGGGTCACCAGCGGAACCAGAAAGGGCAATGTCGAGTACCGCGCGACAGATGCGGTAGGCGGACGGATGAGCTGCTGGTCCAGGACTACCCGCTCCGCGGTGGCCACCAACCCGCGACCACTGACGCCAACCGGACGCTCGCCGTCCAACAGGGCGGTCTGAATGTGGTCCAATGCAGCTGTCGGGGCGCCGTCTGATTCCAGCTGCTCGCGAAGGCTGCGCCACCGCAATTCCATACTGTGCGTGGCATTCTCGGTATTGTGCGAGCCATCCACATAGACAGAGACGAACGGCCCCGAATCGGTCGGCAGCTCCCGGAACAGGTCGGTGTGCATGCGTATCTCCTTCGATCGCGTTGTCCTGGTTGCCGGGTTGCCACATGTCTGTTCGCCAAAACATGAGCGAGCCGATGCCCCGGGCGCCGGCATGCGGTTTCGGGTGGGGTTGTGCGGGTACCCCAACTGCATGACCGAAGATCCCTCTGCAACGCCGATGGAGCCGGCCCGTGATCGCGGAACGGAAGTCGATCAGAGTCGGCAACGGCGCGACGTCGAGAAGCGTTGGGACGACCCGAGCGCGCTCCGTCGGGCCGCGCTGTACGTGGTCGGTGTCGTCGGGGTGGCCGCGATGGGCGTCGTGGCATTCATGAGCACGGGACGAGACAACCTGGTGTGGGCGGTCGTTGGGCCGGCGGTGCTCGGGCTCGGCGGACTCGCCGCGCTCGTCATCGCCTATCGCGTGTACCGCGGCGGCGGCACCTGGCCTATCTGGCACGGTGCCGCATGGTTCCTGCTGGCATTGATGCTGCTCGCTCTCGGGTTCCCGATGCTCGCGATCGAATAGAACGTGCCTACGGCTGTCGCGAATGAAGGCTTACGCAATGCGATGATGCTGACGTGACCGACCGACCGACGACCTCAGCATCGACCCCTGCCGCGGGTGGCTCAACCTTCTCTGCTTCGTCCCTGTCCGGCCCGGCCGCCGTGCTCTGGGACATGGACGGGACGCTCCTCGACTCCGAACCGCTGTGGGACGTGGCCATGGCCGACCTCGCGCTACGGCACGGGATCACGATGAGCCCGGCGCTACGCGAGTCCACCCTGGGCAACGCACTTCCCGATGCGCTGAGCAAAGTGTACGCCGCAGCGAGAATCCCCGCCGCCGAACAGGACCGTGCCGGCGATGAACGGTGGTTGCTCGACCACGTCGCCGCGATGTTCGACAAGGGGCTGCCGTGGCGTCCGGGCGCCGACGCCGCCCTCGAGCTGGTCCGATCGGCGGGCCTGCCCATGGTGTTGGTCACCAACACGGTGCGGGAGCTGACCGATGTGGCACTCGAGACACTCGACGCCACGCGCTTCGTCGCGACCGTGTGTGGCGACGAAGTGGCCCTCGGCAAGCCCCATCCCGACCCGTACCTACGCGCGGCGTCACTCGTGGGCCTGCGGCCCGACCAGTGTCTGGCCGTCGAGGATTCGCCCGCGGGAACCGCGGCGGCGACCGCAGCGGGCTGCCCGACCCTGGTGATCCCGTCGGCGGCCCCGGTGCCTCAGGGCAGTCTGCGCAGCTTTCGGCGCTCGCTGGTCGGCCTGACGATCGCCGACGTCGTCGATGCATGGACCGGGCAACACCCCGGCCATCTTCCAGCCGGGCGTGACATGCAAAGATGAGGGACCGTGAAGACTTTCGAGGAGCTGTTCGCCGAGCTGAGCGACAAGGCACAGACTCGTCCCCCCGGTAGCGGGACGGTCGCCGCCCTCGACTCCGGAGTTCACACACTGGGCAAGAAGATCATCGAGGAGGCCGGCGAGGTCTGGCTCGCCGCCGAACACGAATCCGACGAGTCGCTCGCCGAGGAGATTTCTCAGCTCGTCTACTGGCTGCAGGTGATGATGATCAAGCGGGGTCTGACGCCGGCCGACGTGTACCGACATCTGTGACCGGGCGCCCCGGACACCGACATCGTCAGACACAGATCGACACCTCGACCACAGACCCCCACCTAATCCAGAAGGAACTCGACATGCTGCGTGTGGCCGTGCCCAACAAGGGGGCACTCTCCGAATCTGCGGCCGCCGTCCTCGCCGAGGCCGGCTACCGGAAACGTACTGACGCCAAGGACCTCACAGTCCTCGACAACAACAACGACGTCGAGTTCTTCTTCCTGCGCCCGAAAGACATCGCCATCTACGTCGGCGCCGGCACGCTCGATCTGGGCATCACCGGCCGCGACCTGGCGCGGGACTCGGGGGCGTCGGTCGACGAACAACTGTCGATGGGCTTCGGTTCATCGACCTTCCGTTACGCAGCCCCCGCGGCGGAGAGCTGGTCGGTCGAGTCGTTGGCGGGCAAGCGCATCGCCACGTCGTACCCAAATCTCGTGGCAGTTGATCTCGCCGGTCGCGGGGTCGAGGCCACCATCATCCGCCTCGACGGCGCCGTCGAGATCTCCATCCAGCTCGGTGTCGCGGATGCGATCGCCGACGTTGTGGGTTCCGGGCGGACGCTGCGTGCGCACGGGCTGGCCGCCTTCGGCGAGTCGCTGTGCGACTCGGAGGCCGTGCTGATCTCGCAGGCCGGGATCACGCAGACCAAGGCCGCGCGGCAGTTCGTCGCCCGCGTTCAGGGCGTGGTGTTCGGCCAGCAGTACGTGATGATCGACTACGACTGCCCGCGGACACTGCTCGCCGAGGCATCGAAACTGACGCCTGGCCTGGAATCACCGACCGTCGCGCCGATGGCGGACCCCGATTGGGTCGCGGTACGGGCCATGGTGCCGCGTAAGATCCACCAGAGCCTGATGGACGAACTGTCCGAACTCGGGGCCAAGGCGATCCTCGCCACCGACATCCGGTCCTGCCGGTTCTGACGGTCCGGCACCGCGCCTCAGGCCATCCGATTCAGCAGGACGGTCTGCGCCGATCGGCCGATGAAGCCGTGGCGGTCGTGGAGGTCACCGAACGTCGCGCCGAAGCCGTCGGGCCCCTGCACCATGTCGGCGTCGATGCCGACCCACGGGCCCGACGGGATGCGGGTGAGGTGGACGGTGGTGTCGGTGTTCATCCACGTCCACTGATCGGTGCGTAGCCGGGTGCCCAGACCGTTGGCGATGTCGATGACGGTGAACATCGACTCGAGGTCGGAGATCTCCTCGCCACCCACCAGAGCGATCGCCGGCCGGACCCACACCGCCGGGGTGTCGCCGGTGCGGCCCGGTGCCGTCGCCGACTCGATCGAGCCAATGAAACCAATTGTGCCCCAGTCCACTCCGAGATCAGAGTTCTCGGTGACGCCATGCACCGGGGTCAGGTCGTCGGGGGTCGGCGTCAACGCCTCGGGGGCTTCGGCGATGTCGGCGGTGTCTGCGGTGCGCAGCCGCCAGCCCACCGATCGAGCCGCGAGGCGAAACGAGCCATCAGCCTGCTGCACCTCGAGATCGGTGCCGACCAGGCTGATCTGGCGGCCGGGCCGGATCACCTCCGCGCGGATCCGATTCACACCCAGTCCGATCGGCCCGAGGATCTCGGTGGTGACGCGGGTGAACTGCTGGCCCGGCTGGGCATCGCAGCGCAGCAGGGAGCGCATCATCAGACCCGACGGTGGCCCGCCGTGTTGCATCGTCGACGCCCACACGCTCTGGGTGGCCTCGGTGGGTTGGAAGTATTCGTGGCCGGTGTTGCCGGCAGAGGCCGGCGGATCGATCGGCACGTAGTAGCAGGACTCCACGACAATCACAGTATGCCTACCGTCATAACCGACGCGGTCGGGGGTCGGGCTGCGTGACCTCAGCTGGTCATCCGGTGAAGCCCGGCGGCGGCCCCGGATACGGGGGGATCTCCCCGCCGAACTCCGGACAGCGGTGCTGGTGCTCGCACATGCGACACTGCCGGGAGCGGTGCGGGCGGAAGTCGCCGGTGGCGACCGCGGCGCGGATTGCCGTCCAGATGGCCTTGAGCGTGCGGGCGAAACGTTCCAATTCTTCGCGGTCGGGTGTGTAGCTGAGCTGTTGACCATCGGACAGGTACATCAGCTGCAACCGCGCCGGGACCACGCCGCGGATACGCAGCACGGCCAGCGCGTAGAACTTCATCTGAAACAGCGCCTTGGCCTCATAGGCCTCGCCAGGGGATCGGCCGGTCTTGTAGTCGACCACCCGTATCTCGCCGGTCGGCGCGACATCGATCCGATCGATGAAACCCCGCATCGCCACGTCGTCGGCGGTGATCTCGACGTGCTCCTCGCAGGCGTCCGCCTCGAAGGCGGTCGGATTCTCCATCGTGTAATAGGTCGCGATCAACTTCTGCGCATCGGCGACGAATCGGTCGGTGCCGCTTTCACCGATGATCTCCGCCAGCAGGGGATCGGCCTCACACAACGCCGCCCAGGCGCCTTCGACCAGCAGATCCGCCGACTCTTGGGTGCGCAGCTCAGCCGGCATGTCGAAGAGGTTCTCGAGCGCGGCGTGCACCACCGTGCCGCGGGTCTGAGCTGGGGTGGGGGTCTCCGGGAACCGGTCGATGGCGCGATATCGGTACAACAGCGGACACTGTTTGAAGTCGGCAGCGCGTGATGGGGACAACGCCAACGGTCGGCGCACCACGCTCGACCCGGGTGTTGCGGTGTCGTCGCCGGTCTGCTGAGGCGACCCAGCGTCCATCGTCATACTCACATTTGGCAGGGTAGGTCGCGACAGTGACAGGTTCGCGAAACGACACCCGTGCGACCAGCCGGAAGGACTCCAGCCCGATGCCGACGACCGGCCCCTTCGCCGTGGGTGACCGCGTGCAATTGACCGACGCCAAAGGTCGCAAGTTCACCGTTCACCTGGAGGAGGGCAAGCTCTTCCACACCCATCGGGGAGCCATCGCCCACGACGATCTGATCGGAGCGCCCGAGGGCAGCATCGTCGCAGCCACCAGCGGCACGCAGTATCTGGCGCTGCGGCCGCTGCTGGTGGACTACGTGCTGTCGATGCCGCGAGGGGCGCAGGTCATCTATCCGAAGGACGCCGCTCAGATCGTCACCGAAGGCGACATCTTCCCGGGCGCCCGCGTCCTCGAAGCAGGCGCCGGCTCCGGTGCGCTGACGTGCTCGCTGCTGAGAGCGGTCGGAGATCGGGGCACGGTCACGTCCTACGAGATACGCGCAGACCACGCCGAACACGCGATCCGCAATGTCGAGACCTTCTTCGGTGGCCGGCCCGGCAACTGGGAGATCGTGATCGACGACCTGGCCACGTTGGACGCCGATGCAGTGGCCCCCGACCAGCGATTCGACCGCGTGATCCTCGACATGCTGGCGCCCTGGGAACCCCTGGACGTGGTGCGTCGGGCGATAAAACCAGGCGGGGTCGTGGTGATTTATGTGGCGACTGTCACACAGTTGTCCCGCGTGATGGAAGCACTGCGTGACCAGGAGTGTTGGACCGAGCCGCGAGCCTGGGAATCGATGGTCCGGGACTGGAGCGCAGTGGGTCTCGCCGTGCGGCCGGAACACAAAATGCAGGGCCACACGGCATTTCTGATCACCACGCGCCGCCTCGCCGACGGCGTCACGACCCTGCGTCCACAACGTCGTCCCACGCGCGGATGACGACATCTCGCCGCTGATCCGACCCTGCCGGAAGACTCGGCGAAACGTCGCGAATACGTTGCGAAGACGTAGATTTAACACGTCGTCAACACCGAGTGTTGCGCGGTGCAGGGCGATTTCCGGTTCACACCGGTAGCGTGGGGTTACGGCGCAAACACTCCATGAAGACACCATGAGAGAAGTGTTTGCCGGGGAGAGGAGTCAGCAATGACCGAATCTGACCGCCAGGGCGCCAGCGGCGCCGACCACCTCGGGTTCTCGGGTGCGCGAGACCACGGACCCGAACAGGACGGCACCGGCCAGATGCCCGAGGATAACTTCGTCCCTGCCTACACGGCCCCTCTGGCCCGTCCGGAATCGCTGCGCGGCGGCGCACGCCCCGGCACCGGCCGCCCTGCTGATGTGACCGAACTCCAGGAGCGGGTCGATAACCTGACCACCCGGAATGCGAAACTGCTCGACACGCTCAAGGAGGCGCGCCAGCAGTTGGTCGCGCTGCGCGAAGAGGTAGACCGGCTCGGCCAGCCGCCGAGCGGGTACGGCGTACTCCTCGAGATCTATCCCGACAGTACCGTCGACGTGTTCACCTCCGGCCGCAAGATGCGCCTGACGTGTTCACCGAACATCGAGGTCGAGACCCTGCACAAGGGTCAGACTCTTCGTCTCAACGAGGCCTTGACGATCGTCGAGGCCTGCGAGTTCGACTCCGTCGGCGAGATCAGCACGCTGCGCGAGGTCCTCGGCGACGGCCGCCGCGCGCTCGTGGTCGGACATGCCGACGAAGAACGAGTGGTATGGCTGGCCGAACCCCTCCTCGGCGAGGTCGACGGCGAGGACGGCAAGAAACGCACGTTGCGACCCGGTGATTCTCTGCTCATCGACACCAAGGCCGGGTTCGCCTTCGAACGGGTACCCAAGGCTGAGGTCGAGGACCTCGTGCTCGAAGAGGTGCCCGACGTCGGCTACGAGGACATCGGCGGCCTTGGCCGTCAAATCGAGCAGATCCGCGACGCCGTGGAGCTCCCGTTCCTGCACAAGGACCTGTTCCGCGACTACGCGCTGCGTCCTCCCAAGGGTGTCCTGCTCTACGGTCCGCCCGGATGCGGCAAGACGCTCATCGCCAAGGCGGTGGCCAACTCGCTGGCAAAAAAGATCGCACAGGTGCGCGGCGACGACGCCAAGGAGGCAAAGTCCTACTTCCTCAACATCAAGGGCCCCGAGCTGCTCAACAAGTTCGTCGGTGAGACCGAGCGACACATCCGCCTGATCTTCCAGCGTGCGCGGGAGAAGGCGTCTGAGGGCACCCCGGTGATCGTGTTCTTCGACGAGATGGACTCGATTTTCCGTACCCGCGGTTCGGGTGTGTCGTCCGACGTGGAGACAACCGTCGTCCCGCAGCTGCTCAGCGAGATCGACGGCGTCGAGGGACTCGAGAACGTCATCGTGATCGGTGCGTCCAACCGTGAGGACATGATCGACCCGGCCATCCTGCGTCCGGGCCGTCTCGACGTGAAGATCAAGATCGAACGTCCCGACGCGGAATCGGCGATGGACATCTTCTCGAAGTACCTCACCGAGCAATTGCCGGTGCACGCTGACGACCTCAACGAGTTCGGCGGCGACCGGACGGCATGCGTCAACGCGATGATCGAGAAGGTCGTCGAGCGGATGTACGCCGAAAGCGACGACAATCGGTTCTTGGAGGTCACCTACGCCAACGGCGACAAGGAGATCATGTACTTCAAGGACTTCAACTCCGGTGCGATGATCCAGAATGTCGTCGACCGGTCCAAGAAGTACGCGATCAAGTCGCAGCTCGACACCGGTGCGCCGGGTCTACGGGTGCAGCACCTGTTCGATTCGATCCTCGACGAGTTCGCCGAGAACGAGGATCTGCCGAACACCACCAACCCCGACGATTGGGCACGGATCTCGGGCAAGAAGGGGGAGCGGATCGTCTACATCCGTACCTTGGTCACCGGCAAGAGCGCGGGTGCCAGCCGCGCCATCGACACCGAGACCAACACCGGGCAATACCTGTAGGTCACGGGCTCCTCAGAAATCGGGGCGGTCGCACCACTGGTGTGACCGCCCCGACCTCTGAGGTCCGTAGGCGGGTCAAGCAGGCTCGGGCAGCGAGCCGGAGCCGCTCCCCGGACCCACGTCCTCGGCCGTGCCCACCGGATAGCGCACCAACCCAAGTTCGGCATCGTCGGAAAGCTGCGGGTGGCGCGGGAGAACCCGTGCGGTATAGCCGTGGCGACCAGAACGCGTGGGCACCACGGTGGCCCGGAACAGCGTCCGGCCGGAGGGATCGGTCTCCGATGTCGGTGACATCTCCACCACCTCGGGGTCGATGATCTCGCCGTTGCCGTCGACCCGTCCGACCAGTGCCTGCACACACACCCGCTGCGGACTCAACTCGCCCAGCGCGACGTGTGCGGTGAAGGTGAGGTTGACCCGTTGCGGGCCGTCGGCGTCGAGCGAGTCCCCCGCACCGGATTCGTCGATGCCGGCGATCTGCACCGCAGGCCACGAGCGCTCGAGTTGGTGGCGATATTCGGCGAGATCGCGGGCCGGTGCGAAGTCATCGGCGCAGATGGATGCGAGTTGGTCGGCGGCCGGCACATAGAGTGCGGCGGTGTAGTCCCGGACCATCCGTCCGGCCTGCACCTGCGGGCCCAGCCGGGTGAGCGTGTGACGCACCATCTGGACCCATCGTTCGGGCACCCCACTCGCCGAGCGGTTGTAGAACAGCGGGATGACCGTCTCCTCGAGCAGTGTGTAGAGGGCCTCGGCCTCCAGGTCGTCGCGACGGTGATCGTCGGCAACACCCTCGGCCGACGGAATCGCCCAGCCGTTCTCCCCGTCGGCCATCTCATCCCACCAGCCGTCGAGGATCGACAGGTTCAACCCGCCGTTCATCGCCGATTTCATGCCGGATGTTCCGCACGCCTCCATCGGACGCACCGGATTGTTGAGCCACACGTCGCAACCGGCGTAGATGTCGCGGGCCATCGAAATGTCGTAGTCCGGCAGGAAAACGATGTGCGTGCGCAATTCGGGATCCTCGGTGAACCGCACGACCTGCTGGATCAGTGCCTTGCCGCCGTCGTCGGCCGGGTGTGCCTTTCCCGCGATGACGAGCTGGACCGGACGCTGCGGATCGGTCAGGATGCGGCGCATACGCTCGGGATCACGCAACATCAGCGTCAGGCGTTTGTAGGTGGCCGCGCGCCGAGCGAAACCGATCGTGAGTGCGTCGGTGTCGAAGAGTTCGGCCGTCCACCCGAGTTCGGCCTCGGTGAATCCGCGGCCTCGGGCGCTGTCGTGGGCGCGGCGTCGGACCTCCTCGACCAGACGCGTGCGCAACTCCGATCGCACCTGCCAGATGTTCTCGGGCGACATCGCCGCGATGGCCGCGGCCTGCCCGGCCTCGTCGTCGACCGCCAGATCGAGCCATGTCCGCGCCGTCCAGGTCGGTCCGTGCACACCGTTGGTGACCGAGCCGATCGGCACCTCGTCCGCGTCGAATCCCGGCCACAGGTCGGCGAACATCTCGCGACTGACCGCACCGTGCAACCGAGACACACCATTGCTGCGTTGGCCGAGTCGAAAACCCATGTGCGCCATGTTGAACACACCGGGGTCGGCCTCGTCGCCCAGATCGAGGACGGTGGCGACCGGCAGGCCGGGCAGCAGCCGCGACATCCCCGCGTCGTCGGCATCGAGGTAGTAGCGCACCATGTCGCGTGGGAAGCGGTCGATTCCGGCGGGCACCGGGGTGTGGGTGGTGAAGACGTTCGACGCCCGCACCACCGCCTCGGCGGTGTCGAAGTCCAGCGCTTCGGTCCCGGGGCGGCCGACCATTTCGCGGATGCGCTCCACACCCAAAAAGCCCGCATGGCCCTCGTTCATGTGGAACACGGCCGGCTCGGCCCGACCGGTGACGCGGACATACTCCCGCACGGCCCGAACACCACCGATGCCGAGCAGGATCTCCTGCTTGATCCGATGGTCCTGATCGCCACCGTAGAGGCGGTCGGTGATGCCGCGCAGTTCCTCGTCGTTGTCCGGTAGGTCGGAGTCGAGCAACAGCAGCGGGATCCGGCCCACGGTGGCGACCCAGATCCGGGCGGACAACTGCCGGCCACCCGGCATTGAGATCGTCACTATCACGGTCTCACCGGCATCGGTGAGCAGCTCCAATGGCAGTGAGGTCGGATCGTTGACCGGATACCGTTCGACCTGCCAGCCGTCATGGGACAGACTCTGGTGGAAGTACCCGGAGCGATAGAACAGACCGACCCCGGTCAGCGGTAAACCCAGGTCCGAGGCTGCTTTGAGGTGATCGCCGGCGAGGATGCCGAGGCCGCCGGAGTAGATCGGTAGTACCTCGGAGATGCCGAACTCCATCGAGAAGTAGGCGATCCCGGTCGCGGCCAGGTGCGCCGAGCCCAGTTCGTCGGTGGTGTCGCCGAACCATCGCGACCCGGCCAGATAGCTCTCGAGATCGTTGCGGACGGCGGTCAGGCGTTCCCGGAAGGCGGGGTCGGCGGCGAGCGCGGCGAATCGCTCCGGCTCGACATCTGCGAGTAGTCGCAGCGGGTCGCCGGTGGCGTCCCACAATGCTGGGTCGATGGTGGCGAACAGATCCTGGGTGGGTGCATGCCACACCCAGCGCAGATTGTGCGCCAGCACGGTGAGGTGGGTGAGTTCGGTGGGCAGCGGCACCCGAACGGTGAACCGGCGGAAGGCTTTCACCCCAGTAGACGCTACCCAGAGCAGGACGACGCTGCGACCGCTCACAGATGAACATCTAGGCTCGTAGCATGCAGCGAATCATCGGCACCGAGGTCGAGTACGGGATCTCCGCGCCCGGGGACCCGACCGCGAACCCGATCATGACGTCCACCCAGGCCGTGCTGGCCTATGCCGCGGCCGCGGGCGTGCCCCGCGCCAAGCGCACCCGATGGGATTACGAGGTGGAGTCGCCGCTGCGTGATGCCCGCGGGTTCGACCTCGGTCGCGGCAGCGGACCGGCGCCGATCATCGACGCCGACGAGATCGGCGCGGCGAACATGATCCTCACCAACGGCGCACGGCTCTACGTCGACCACGCTCACCCGGAGTACTCGGCACCAGAGGTGACCGATCCGATGGATGCGGTGATCTGGGACAAGGCCGGTGAGCGGGTCATGGAGGCGGCCGCACGCCATGTGGCGAGTGTGCCGGGTGCGCCACGCCTACAGCTCTACAAGAACAACATCGACGGCAAGGGCGCATCCTACGGGACCCACGAGAATTATCTGATGAACCGGGAGACGCCGTTTACCGCCGTCATCGCCGGACTGACGACATTCTTCGCCTCCCGGCAGATCATCTGCGGAGCCGGCCGCGTCGGCATCGGACAATCCGGCGATGAGGCGGGCTATCAGTTGTCGCAACGGTCGGACTACATCGAGGTCGAGGTCGGCCTGGAGACCACCCTCAAGCGCGGGATCATCAACACCCGCGACGAACCGCACGCCGATCCCGAACGCTACCGTCGGCTGCACGTCATCATCGGTGATGCGAACCTCGCAGAGACCGCGACCTACCTGAAGGTGGGAACCACCGCACTCGTCCTCGACCTCATCGAGGCCGGCGTCGACTTCTCCGACATCGAACTCGCGCGGCCGGTACAGGCGGTGCACACCATCTCCCACGACCCGAGCCTCGCCGCGACCGTCGCACTCACCGACGGCCGAGAGCTCACCGCGCTTGCCCTGCAGCGCGAGTACCTCGAGCGTTGTATGAAGTTCCACGAGTCCGAGCACAGCGACGACACCCGGGCCGCCCACGTGTTGGAGACCTGGGCCGACGTCCTCGATCGGCTCGAGCGCGACCCGATGGAATGTGCCGACATCCTGGACTGGCCCGCCAAGCTGCGGTTGCTGGAGGGCTTCCGGCAGCGTGAAGGCCTCGGGTGGTCCGCGCCACGTCTGCACCTGATCGACCTGCAGTACTCCGACGTGCGGCTCGACAAGGGCCTCTACAACCGGCTCGTCGCGCGCGGATCGATGAAGCGGTTGGTGGACGAGAGCGATGTCACCCGCGCCATCAGCGAACCACCGCAGAACACCCGTGCCTATTTTCGCGGCGAGTGTCTGCGCCGCTTCGGTGCCGACGTCGCCGCGGCGAGCTGGGATTCGGTCATCTTCGATCTGGGCGGCGACTCGCTGGTGCGTATTCCCACCCTCGAACCGTTGCGCGGCAGCCGGGCACACGTCGGCAGGTTGCTCGACTCGGTGGACTCGGCGGCCGAACTCGTCGATCAGTTGACCACCACCTGACCGGGCCCAGCGACTGCCCGCAGCGCGGCCGGTCGCTTCCACCCGCGGCGGCTCGCACACCGGTAGTGTGTGAAATACGCGGTTTTTCAGATCCGGTGACCCATAGCCGGATCGGCGCCCGTCAGGGTGGATCGGGCCGGATTCGCAGTTTGTGTGTCCGGCGAGATGAAGGAGGCAGCAGATGGCGCAGGAACAGACCAGGCGTGATGGCGGCGGCGACGACGGTGACGTCGGCTCGGACGGCAGCGCCGGTCAGGAACGCCGCGAGAAGCTCGCCGAGGACACCGACGACCTGCTCGACGAGATCGACGACGTGCTCGAGGAGAACGCCGAGGACTTCGTACGTGCCTACGTACAGAAGGGCGGCCAGTGAGCGATCGGTTCGGTTCACTGCACACCCACAACTCACCCGCACGACCCATCCCGGCCACCACATCGTCGTTGGGTGCCGACATCTCGTCGTTCACCGACTACCTGCGCAACCATGCGCCCGAGCAGTTGCCGCAGCATCGGTGGGACGGTATGAGCGCGCACGCCACAGATGAGATCCCGCATGGCACAACCATCGTCGCGGTGTCCTATCCCGGCGGCGTGGTGCTCGCCGGCGATCGTCGTGCCACCGCGGGCAACCTCATCGCCACCCGCGATGTGAAGAAGGTCTACATCACCGACGAGTACTCGGCGTGCGGTATCGCGGGCACCGCGGGAATCGCGATCGAGATGGTGCGGTTGTTCGCGGTCGAACTCGAACACTACGAGAAGATCGAGGGCGTCCCGCTGACCCTGGACGGAAAGGTCAGTCGGCTGGCATCGATGGTGCGGGGCAACCTCGGCGCCGCGATGCAGGGCCTGGCCGCCATTCCGCTGTTGGTGGGGTACGACATCGACCACGACGACCCCACCGAGCGTGGCCGGATCTTCTCCTTCGACGTCGCCGGTGACCGGCACGAGGAGTTCGGAGGCTATCAGGCCATCGGCTCTGGATCGGTATTCGCGAAGTCGTCGCTGAAGAAGCTCTACCGGCCCGACCTCGACACCGGTTCGGCGCTGGCGATCGCCATCGAGTCGCTATACGACGCCGCCGACGACGACTCGGCCACCGGTGGTCCGGACCTGGTGCGCAAGATCTTCCCGATGGCAGTCGTCGTGACCGCCGAGGGCGCGCGAGAGGTGGACACCGCCGAGATCGAGGCGGCGGCCCGCGTCATCATCGAACGGCGTGCCGCAGAGCATGAAGGGGGCTCGCGATGACGTTCCCGTATTACGCCAGTGCCGAACAGATCATGCGCGATCGGTCGGAGCTGGCGCGTAAAGGCATCGCCCGGGGCCGCAGCGTCATCGCCCTGACCTATGCCGACGGCGTGCTGTTCGTGGCCGAGAATCCGTCGAACACTCTGCGCAAGACCAGCGAGATCTACGATCGGATCGGTTTCGCCGCAGTCGGCAAGTACAACGAGTTCGAGAGCCTGCGCAAGGCCGGCATCCAGCTCGCCGACATGCGCGGATACAGCTACGACCGCGCCGATGTCACGGCACTGTCGTTGGCCAACACCTATGCCAACGCACTCGGCTCGGTGTTCACCGAACAGGCCAAGCCCTATGAGGTCGAACTGTGCGTGGCGGAGGTGGCCAAGTACGGCAAGCCGCGGCCGTCACAGCTGTATCGCATCTCCTACGACGGGTCCATCGCCGACGAGACGCGTTTTCTGGTGATGGGCGGTGCGAACGAGGCGATCACGGCCGCACTGCGCGAGAGTTACGCACCCGATCTGGACCTGCCGGCGGCGCTCGCGCTGGCGGTGGCTGCACTGACGACCCCACCGGACACCAATGGATCCTCGACCGGATCGTCCACGTCGGCACCGTCGACTCCGCGCGAACTCGCCGCCACCGACCTCGAGGTCGCGATTCTCGATCGCAATCGGCCCCGCCGCGCATTCCGCCGACTCAGCGCAGCGGCCGTGGCCGAGCTGATGCCGTCCGCCACGACATCAGCGTCACCGTCGAACGAATCGGATGGCTCGGGGTCAGACGGCACGTCCGCTGCCGATGGTGACACATCGTCGAATCCGGATACCTGAGTCGAATACCGGCACATCACCGCAGACCCGGCCACGCGAGCACCCGTCGCGTCGCCGGGTCTGTGGCGTTGTTCGCGGGTAGGGTTGACCTGTGCAGCGTCGAATCATGGGTATCGAGACCGAATTCGGTGTCACGTGTACCTTCCATGGCCATCGCCGACTGAGCCCGGACGAGGTCGCCCGGTATCTGTTTCGGCGGGTCGTCTCGTGGGGTCGATCGTCCAACGTCTTCCTGCAGAACGGCGCGCGGCTCTACCTCGATGTCGGTTCGCATCCCGAGTACGCGACCGCCGAGTGTGACAGTCTCATCCAGCTGATCAACCATGATCGAGCCGGGGAACTCGTCCTCGAGGATCTGCTCGTCGACGCCGAGCAGCGGCTCGCCGATGAGGGGATCGGCGGTGACATCTACCTGTTCAAGAACAACACCGATTCGGCGGGCAATTCCTATGGCTGCCACGAGAACTATCTGGTGGTGCGCGCTGGCGAGTTCTCCCGGATCTCCGACGTCTTGCTGCCGTTCCTGGTGACCCGGCAGCTGATCTGCGGCGCCGGAAAGGTCCTGCAGACCCCCAAGGCGGCCACGTTCTGCCTGTCGCAGCGTGCCGAGCACATCTGGGAAGGAGTGTCGTCGGCGACCACCCGCTCGCGGCCCATCATCAACACGCGCGACGAACCGCATGCCGATGCCGAGAAGTATCGGCGTCTGCACGTCATCGTCGGCGACTCCAACATGTCGGAGATGACGACCCTGCTCAAGGTCGGCTCGGCGGCGCTGGTGCTGGAGATGATCGAGGCCGGCGTGGTGTTTCGTGACTTCGCCCTCGACAACCCGATCCGCGCCATCCGCGAGGTCAGCCACGATCCGACCGGGCGTCGGCCCGTGCGACTGGCCGGTGGCCGACAGGCCAGCGCCTTGGACATCCAGCGCGAGTACCACGCGCGTGCGGTCGAACACATGGCCAACCGTCGCCCGGACCCGGAGATGGATCAAGTCGTCGACCTGTGGGGGCGGATGCTCGACGCGGTGGAGAGCGGCGACTTCTCCACGGTGGACACCGAGGTCGACTGGGTGATCAAACGCAAGCTGTTCCAGCGGTACCAGGACCGCTACTCGATGGATCTCTCGGACCCGAAGATCGCCCAACTCGATCTGGCCTTCCACGACATCAAGCGTGGTCGGGGCGTGTTCGACGTGATGCTGCGCAAAGGCCTGATCGCGCGCGCGACCACCGACGAGGCGATCAAGACCGCGGTCAACGAACCGCCTCAGACCACCCGTGCCAAACTGCGCGGCGACTTCATCTCCGCGGCGCAGAAGGCCGGGCGGGATTTCACCGTGGACTGGGTCCATCTGAAACTCAACGACCAGGCACAGCGCACCGTCCTGTGCAAGGACCCATTCCGCAGTGTCGATGAGCGAGTCGATCGGCTGATCGCGTCCATGTGATCGTAAGCTGGCGGGGTGGCAACGCAGAAAGTCGAGCGCCTGCTCAATCTGGTGATCTGCCTGCTGTCGACACGCCAGTTCCTGACCGCCGACTACATCCGCCGACATGTCGCCGGTTACAACGACGATGGCCAGTCCGACGAGGCGTTCAACCGGATGTTCGAGCGGGACAAGAACCAGCTCCGGGATCTCGGGATACCGCTGATCACCGGCCGGGACCGGATGTCGGGCAACGCCGAGGGCTATCGCATCAACCGCGACGTCTACGAATTGCCCGACATCGAACTCGACCGCGCCGAGGCAGCGGTGGTGGCGATGGCGGCGGCGCTGTGGGAGGCCCCGGAGATCGCTGCGACCGCGCAGAACGCGGTCCTCAAGCTGCGCGCCGCCGGGCTCGATGTCCGCGCAGACGATGAACTGGTGGTTTCCGCCAGTCTCTCGCCCAAGACGGTCGGGTCGGAGGCCGCACTGGCAGCGTTGCTCGCCGCGATCGACGCTGCCACGGCGGTCACCTTCGATTACCGTCCCGGCGCTGCGGCATCGACGACCCGCCGCACGCTGGAACCGTGGGGCATCGTCACCCATCGCGGGCGGTGGTATGTCACCGGCCACGACCGTGACCGGCAGGACACCCGTACCTTTCGGCTGTCCCGGATCTCGGAGGTGACACCGACGGGGACGCACGGGGAGGTCGTGGTTCCGGACGGAACCGACATCCAGCAGATCGTGGCGACCGCCGTCGACTCCGCGGCGGGCGCCGACACCGGCACCGCGCGCATCTGGCTGGCCCACGACCGAGCCGCCGGACTGCGTCGGATCGCGACGCGCATCGAGTCCGAGTCACTCGACGGCGAGCCGGGAGATGTGGTCACCATCGAGATCCGGTCGCTGACCACGCTGGCCCGGATGGTGCTCGGCGCCGGGGCCGACGCCGTGGTCCTGTCGCCGCCGGAGTTGCGTGACAACGTGATCGGTGCGCTCGACCAGCTGAGCGGGGTGACCAGCCGATGACACCACGACCGGACCGACTGAGCCGCCTGCTCGCGTTGGTGCCCTACTTCGCGACCCGCGACGGGATCGCACTGGATCAGGCCGCTCGCGACCTGGGTATCTCGCAGACGCAACTCACCAAAGACCTCGAGTTGCTGTTCGTCTGTGGGTTGCCGGGCTACTTCCCACACCAGCTGATCGACCTGCAGTTCGAGCACGGCTTCGTCGACGTGATCTTCACCGCCGGGATGGATCGGCCGCTGCGCCTGACGAGCGCGGAGGCCAGCACCATGCTGGTCGCGCTGCAAGCGCTTCTCGATCTGCCGGGCGCGGTCGACCAGGAGGCCGCGCGACGCGCCATCGCCAAGATCGAGGCCGCCGTCGGTTCGTCGGACACCGCGGTGCGCATGCCTGCGGGATCCACAGACTCCGACAACCCGACATTTGCGAGCATCCGGGAAGCCGTGACGGCGCGGCGGGCCCTGCGGATCCGGTACTACTCGGCCACCCGGGACAGCGTCAGTGATCGCATCGTCGACCCGATCGGGCTGCAGACGATGGACAATCACACCTATCTCGAGGCGTGGTGCCGGATGAGTGAGGGTGTGCGCCTGTTCCGTTTCGACCGGGTCGACGAGGCCGAGAAGCTCGACGAACCGGCGTCACCTCCGGAGGAAGCGAAGGCCCACCCCCAACGCGCGGTGTTGTCGGAGAATCCCGACCTGCCCTCGGTGCAGATCGAGATCGACCCGGGCGAACTGTGGGTTCTGGACTACTACCTCATCGAGCCGTTGGAATCGCTCGAGACGCGGGTGGACCCGCAGGCACCTGTACGTGCCCGGCTGGTGTACGGGTCGCCGGAGTGGTTGACCCGGTTCCTACTCGGCTTCGGTGGCCGGGTGCGCGTGATCTCCGACTCGGCGATCGCCGATTCGGTCATCTCCTCAGCGGCCGCGGCCCGAGCACGGTATACCTAGGGGCGCCCGCTGGGCGCTGCCGTCGGGGTGGCTCGGGTAGCATTGGCAACGTCGGAATTCGGAGGTGGAGAATATGGGTGCTCTGTCCTGGTGGCACTGGGTGATCGTCCTGCTCGTCGTGGTGATCCTGTTCGGCTCCAAGAAGCTTCCCGACGCAGCTCGGGGACTGGGCCAGTCGCTGCGGATCTTCAAGAGCGAGGTCAAGGAAATGCAGAACGACGGCAAGGACTCCGCAGATGCGGGCGAGTCCGCCAAACGTGAACTGCCGCCCGGTGAAGCGTCGCCCACGTCGGCGCCGACCTCGACCGACGATGTCAAGAAATCTGCCTGATCATCTGTCGTCGACCTGAGGCCAGGCCCCCGCGTGCGCATTTCTCTGGACCCGAGGCGCCGTAAGCGCAAGGTCAATCCCGACGGCACGATGTCGTTGGTCGAACATCTCTACGAACTGCGGACCCGAGTGGTCATCTCGGCGATTGCGATCGTCGTGACAACCATCTTCGGGTTCGTCTGGTACACCCACGGCTTCCTCGGTATCCCGTCGCTGGGCGACCTGCTCCGCGGGCCCTACTGCGATCTGCCGCCGGAGTCGCGGGCAGTACTGACCGAAGACGACTCGTGCCGCCTGCTGGCCACAGGGCCGTTCGACCAGTTCATGCTGCGGCTCAAGGTTGCGCTCACCGCCGGAGTGGTGTTCGCGTGTCCGGTCTGGCTCTACCAGCTGTGGCAGTTCATCACCCCAGGTCTGCACTCGAATGAGCGGCGGTACGCGGTCGGCTTCGTCTCGAGCGCGGCCGTGCTGTTCGTCGGCGGTGCGGTGCTCGCTTATCTGGTGGTCGCCAAGGCGTTCCATTTCCTGCTCACGGTCGGCAACGACGTGCAGGTCACCGCGCTGGCCGGCGACCAGTACTTCAACTTCATGCTGCACTTGCTGATCATCTTCGGTGTCAGCTTCGAACTGCCGTTGCTGATCGTGGCGTTGAACATCATCGGTGTCCTCACCTACGAGAAGCTCAAGAGCTGGCGGCGTGGTCTGATCTTCGCACTCTTCGTGTTCTGCGCCATCGTCACGCCAGGTCAGGATCCGTTCACCATGCTGGCACTGGCGTTGGCGCTGACGGTGCTGATGGAACTGGCCATCCAATTCGCCCGGTTCAACGACCGGCGCCGCAAACGCTCCACACCCGATTGGGCGGCGATCCCCGACGATCAGGCCAGCCCGTTGCCCGCCACCGGACCATCGCCGATGGCGTCGCGACTCGACCGCACCACCACATCACCGACCGGTCACGGCGCATCGAAGAACGCACAGGCCCCGTCGGCGCGCACCTCCGTCCGTGAACGCGACACCTTCGACGACATCCTGTGACTCGACTCGACGAGTTCAGTGGGCGGTTGGCGTTCGCCCTCGACGATTTTCAGCAGCGTGCATGCGTGGCGCTCGAGGCCGGGCACGGCGTATTGGTGTGCGCCCCGACCGGCGCCGGCAAGACCATCGTCGGCGAGTTCGCCGTCCATCTTGCGCTCACCTCGGGCACGAAGTGTTTTTACACGACGCCCATCAAGGCGCTGTCCAATCAGAAGTACGCCGATCTGGTGGCGGTATACGGTTCGGACTCCGTGGGCCTGCTCACCGGCGACAACTCGATCAATCCGCATGCGCCGGTCGTGGTGATGACCACCGAGGTCGTGCGGAACATGATCTACGCGAACTCGCGGGCGCTGGACGGGCTGTCCTACGTCGTGATGGACGAGGTGCACTTTCTGGCCGACCGATTCCGTGGCGCGGTGTGGGAGGAGGTGATCCTGCATCTGGATCCGTCGGTCCGCGTGGTGAGCCTGTCGGCCACCGTGAGCAATGCCGAGGAGTTCGGCGACTGGATTCAGGCGGTGCGCGGCGACACCACGGTCATCGTCGACGAACATCGCCCGGTGCCGCTCTCACAACACATGCTGGTTGGCACCCGGATGTTCGACCTGTTCGAGCCAGCTCACCCGTCCGTCACCCGGTCGGCTGCAAAGAGGCCGGCCCGGCGGGAGGTCAATCCGGAACTGAAGCGCTACATCCGGCATCGGATGCTGCTTGCCGACGACTCCGACGGACGGTCCCGGGGTGGTGGCCGCCGCGGTGGCGGCCCGCGCGGCCACCGGCGCGGTGGTGCGCGCGGGCCGTCGCGACCGGACCTGGTGTCCAGGCTCGATCGCGAAGGGCTGCTGCCGGCCATCGGGTTCATCTTCTCGCGGGTGGGTTGCGACGCCGCGTTGACTCAGTGCCTGCGGTCGGGCATTCACCTGTTGACCCCCGATGAGGCGCAGACGGTGGACGCCGTCGTCGATCGTCACCTAGAAGAACTGTCGCCCACCGACGAGGAGATACTCGGCGTCGAGGAATGGCGTGCCGGACTGCGGCGCGGTTTCGCCGCGCACCACGCCGGACTGCTTCCGACCTTTCGGCATGCGGTCGAAGAACTCTTTGTGCACGGCTTGGTCAAGATGGTCTTCGCCACCGAAACGCTCGCGCTGGGCATCAACATGCCGGCCCGCACGGTGGTCCTCGAACGGCTGGTGAAGTTCAACGGCGAGGCGCACGTCGACCTGACTCCCGGCGAGTTCACCCAACTGACCGGGCGCGCCGGTCGCCGCGGGATCGACATCGAGGGACATGCCGTCGTGGTGTGGACGGCGGAAACGGTTCCGGATCAGGTCGCCGGCCTCGCCGGCGCGCGGACGTTCCCGTTGCGCAGTTCGTTCCAACCCGAGTACAACATGGCCGTCAACCTGTTGGGTCGTCTGGGACTCGCCGGATCGCGTGAACTGCTGAACCGATCGTTCGCCCAGTTCCAGGCCGATCGTTCGGTGGTGGGGCAGGCCCGCAAGGTCGATGACGCGCAGCGGCGACTGCGCAAACTGGATCTGGAATTGATCCGGGCCGCCGAGGACCGCGGCCTCGAGCCCGGTGGCGCACTCGCAGAAGACCCTTCGGGCAACGACGAGGATTTCGATGAGGCCGACGCGGCGGACGCGCAACCCTACGGCGGGTTTCTCGGGTATGTGCAACTGCGCGAGGACATCCGACGCCGCGAACGAGATCTCAAGTTCGAGCGGCGGGCCGCGCACAATCAGTCGACGGTCGCCGATCTCGCCGCGCTCAAACGGGGGCATGTGATCGGCCTGCACGGCGGGCGGCACCGAGGTATCGCAGTCGTCCTCGAACCGGCTGCCCAATCGGTGGATCCCAAACCGCTCGTCCTTGCGCAAGACGCCTGGTGTGGGCGAGTCGGCAGCCGCGATTTCGTCAATCCGCCCCAGGTCCTGGGGAACATGCGGCTACCCAAACACGTCGACCGTCGCACGGGGCGGGGCCGCCGCGATCTGGCGTCGGCGCTGCGCTCCACCGGGATCGAGATGCCGCGCGGTCGATCCAAGAAACGTGCTGCGGCTGCCGACGACCGCGAACTCGGCCGGCTTCGATCGACGCTGCGGGCACATCCGGCGCACCGTCTCGACGGGTCCGATGACCTCTTTCGGCTCGCCGAACGACGCAACCGGGTGGTCCGTGAGATCGTGTCTGCCGAACGGGTCATCACCGAGCGGACCTCGACCCTCGGTGTGCAGTTCGACCGCATCGTTGCCGTGCTGGCTGAACTCGGCTACATCGAGATCGCATCCGACCGGTCCGGCACCGAGCAGGTGACCGTCACCGCATCCGGCGAATTGCTCAGCAGAATCTACAGCGAGAGTGACCTGCTGGTCGTCGAATGCATCCGGGCCGGGGTGTGGGATCGCTTGGCCCCGCACGAACTCGCGGCCGTGGTCGCCGCGATGGTGTTCGAGGCACGGCGGGAGAGCTTCGCAGGTGCCGACGCGATGCCCGGCAATGCGGCTTTGCGCCGTGCGCTCGCCGACACGGTCGACATCTGGCGGGCGCTGACGGCGCTGGAATCACGTCATCGGGTCGATGCGACGCGCGAACCCGACACCGGATTCTCTGTCGCGGTCTCATTGTGGGCGTCGGGTCGCACGCTGACCGAATCGTTGGCGGCGGCTGGTGAGCGCGGCCAACTGTTGTCACCGGGAGACTTCGTGCGATGGAATCGGCAGGTCGTCGATCTGTTGGAGCAGATCCGGCTCTGCGTCGGACCCGGCACCCGGCTCGCCGATTCGGCGCGAGCCGCGGTTGCCGGCATCCGTCGCGGCGTCGTGGCAGCCGAGCTGGGCTGAGTTCGGGGTCTTCGACGTCGCACGCCGCGCACATGGCGGGCCAGTTCACTGATCCCGCCCCCGGAGTGGGGTAACGTTCACGTCGCGGTCGTGAAGCGGGGCGGACCGTTCCGGCGCGGATCCGGTGAGCTGCGGGAACAGTGCTGCGGGAACACGGTTGCGGCCCGCTTCGGCGGACCGGTGTCCTGGCGTTGCGGTGCCCTTGTCGCGGGCGGAGCGGGAGATCGAACATGAGCGAGCCGAGCGATCCGAGTCGACCGGACCTACAGACGTCGGACCCCCACGGTCCGGTGTCCGATGACGCCACCGCCTCGGCTGCGCCAGACGGCCCCACGGCACCGGCACCGGCACCGGGCGCAGCGAACACCCCTGGTGGCCACGACGCCCCGGCGCAGGACGCCTCAGGAGCCCCCGGGACATACCCCCCCTACGGGGCAGGCGGCCAGACCGCACCTCCGGGTCAATACGGTGCTCCCCAGTACGGAAGTGAGCAGCCCGGCGGCCCGCAGTATGGGGGTCCGCAGTATGCCGCTCCGCAATACGGGGGTCCGCAGTACGGGGGCTCGCAGTATGGCGCACCACAGTACGGCAGCCCGCAGTACGGCGCACCCCAGTACGGGGGCTCGCAGTATGCCGCACCGCAGTACGGGGGCTCGCAGTATGGCGCACCCCAGTACGAGAGCCCGCAGTATGGCGCACCCCAGGCTGGAACCGTGCAGCCCGGCGGCCATGCGGGGTACCCGACCACCGCCGAACAGCCGACCCAGGCCGGCGGCCAGTTCGGGGGGGATCAGTTCAGTGCCATGGCCACTCCGCGCGCCAAGCACGGCCGGCGCACCGTCCTGCTCATCGGCGTTGGCGCCGTGGTGCTCATCGCCGCGATCCTGTTGTTCACGGCTTTCGTGATCCCCGGCTGGGCTCCCAAGACGATCTCGCAGGACGCCGTCCAGGACGGCGTCCGACAGGTGTTGACCGAGGACTATCAGGCCAGCGACGTATCTGCCGTCTCGTGTCCGTCGGGTCAGCTCGTCGAGGAGGGCAGTTCCTTCGACTGCACCGCGACGGTCGGCGGGCAGGAGCAGACCGTCACGGTCACATTCCTCGACGATGACGGGACATACGAGGTGTCGCGGCCCACGAACTGAACGGAATCCACATGGCCGACGGTACGATCCGTCGGCCCCCGGTGGGGTTCGGCGAGATCTTCACGCCGGGCACTGTTCGCCTTCATGTCGCACGCGGCGTGGTCGGCCACCCGAGTGCCTTGGCCAACCTCGACACCGAGGCGCCGATGCCGAGTTCGTCGACGAGATCGGCCAGTCCGTTCGCGTCGGCCGGTTCGGTGGGCAGGCTGTCGGCACCGCTGTCGATGGTCTCCGCGTCGGTCCGCACCAGGACCACGGTCCGGGCGGCTCGGAGATACTCCGTCGCGGCCGTCAACGCCTTGCGATTTCGTGGCGTCAACGACGACGTCGAGTCGCCGACCGCGGCCTCCAGCGCATCGAGCGAACCGAACTCCGTGATGAGCTTTGCTGCGGTCTTCTCGCCGATCCCGCTGACCCCCGGGAGCCCATCGGACGGGTCTCCGCGCAGCATCGACATCTCGGCATAGGCCATACCCGCCCGATCGACGGGCAGGGAGTATTTCTCGGCCACCTCGACGGGGCCCATCATCTCCGCCTTCGACAGACCGCGTCCCACGTAGAGCACCCGAACCGCGACCGGGTCGTCGGCGACCACCTGCAACAGGTCGCGGTCACCGCTGACCACGACCACCGGATCCACCGACTCGTCGTAGGCGAGGGTGCCGATCACATCGTCGGCCTCACAACCGAGCGCCCCCGAGGTCGCGATGCCGGCGCAGCGCAGTACGTCGAGAATCATGTCGACCTGCGGTGTGAGGGTGTCTGGGACCTCTTCGATGTCGACGGTTCGCTCACCGGTGGGCCCGCCTTCGGTTGCATCCGCGGTGGGCGGCGCCTCCTCGGCGACCCGGTGCGCCTTGTAGGACGGGATCAGGTCGGTCCGGAACGCCGGACGCCAATCCAGATCCAGACACACCACGAGCCGTGTGGGTTGCTCCCGCGTGACCAGCGCGGCGATGGTGTCCACGAATCCGCGGACGGCGTTCACCGGCCTGCCATCGGGTGACGTCATCTTCTCCGGCAGGGCGAAGTAGGACCGGAACCACAGACTCGCGCCGTCGAGCAGCATCAGAGATCCAGACATACTCCAACTCTGTCATGGTCGGATGCGCCGTGGCCCGGCATGCGTGACGTGACACCGACCGGCGCCGGTAGGCTGCGCCCATGGCCTACCGCTTTGCTTCGGATGTGTACCGACACCGGCTCGATCGCGCCCGCACCCTCACCCGGGCCGCCGGTCTCGATGCGCTGGTCGTGTCCACCGGACCGGATCTGCGCTACCTCACCGGTTCGCGCGCCGACACCTTCGAACGCCTCACCGCACTGGTGGTGCCGGCCGATGCGGACCCGCGACTCGTCGTCGCGCGACTCGAGTTGGCATCGGTGCGGGATTCGGCGCTGGCCGACCTCAACATCGAGATGGCAGCCTGGGTCGACGGCGAGGACCCCTATGCGATGGCTCTGGCGGGACTGCCCGCAGCCGCCCGCGTCGCGGTCTGCGACACCATGCCGGCATTGCATGTCGTGCCGATCGCCGCTCGCACCGGTGCCATACCCGCCCTGGCCACTGACGTGCTGCGAGAGCTGCGAATGACCAAGGACACCAGCGAGATCGACGCGTTGCGACACGCGGGCGCAGCCATCGACCGGGTGCACGCCCGCATGGGGGAGTGGCTCATTCCCGGGCGCACCGAACGCGCCGTGGCCGACGACATCCGCGCCGCGATCCTCGACGAGGGGCACAGCGAGGCGGCGTTCATCATCGTCGGTTCGGGGCCGCATGGCGCAGATCCGCACCACGAGTTCTCCGACCGGGTGATCGAGGGTGACGACATCGTGGTCATCGACATCGGCGGACCGGTCGACCCGGGCTACAACTCGGACTCCACCCGCACCTACTGTTTCCGCGCACCCGCCGCCGATGTGGCGGATGCGTATGCGGCGCTTCAGGAGGCCCAGCGCAAGGCTGTCGAGGCGGTGCGGCCCGGCGTCACCGCCGAGGCGATCGATGCCGTTGCCCGTGACCATCTGCGCGACCACGGTCTCGGCGACGCCTTCATTCACCGGACTGGCCACGGGATCGGGTTGTCGGTGCACGAGGAGCCGTACATCGTGCGCGGCAACGACATCGAACTGCGGGCCGGGATGGCGTTCAGCGTGGAGCCGGGAATCTACTTCGACGGACGCTGGGGAGCGCGCATCGAGGACATCGTCGTGGTGACCGAGGACGGCTGCGAACCGATGAACACCCGGCCGCACGACCTCCAGGTGCTGTGAGGCTCGCGAAAGCGGTCACATCACGCGAACATCCGCGAGGAGCCCAGCACCTTCGTCACCGTGATCTCGATGACCACGCGGCGCGGATTGGGCTTCGGCTCGCGATAGCGCTCGGCATAGCGTCGCTCGGCCTCCCGAACGCGATCCGGCTCGCGTCGAACCACCGCCTCGCCCTCCAACGTCAGCCAGCGCGGCCCTTCGATGTTGGTCACCGCGACCCGGCGGGTGCGTTCGACGTTGCGCACCTTCTGGTTGCCGTCGGAGGTGATGACGCGCGCCAGCCCGTGCTCGCCGTCCCAGGTGAACCCCACCGCCACCACATGCGGTGAACCGTCGGCGCGCAGCGTCGCCAACGTCGCGAGGTGACGTTCGGCGAGGAACTCGGTGGCGGCGATTCCCAGGTCTGCAGCGGAGCGGGTCATGGCTGCAACGCTAGCGGGCGATGCGATACTGACAGCCATGGCCCCGACTTCGACGCCCGCGACGATCGTCTTGTTCGGTGGCCGCAGTGAGATCGGGGTGGCGCTGGCCCGCGAACTCGGCGCCGGCCGGCAGGTCGTGCTCGCCGCCCGCCGCCCCGACGATCTAGAGCCCCAGACAGCGCAACTGCTCGCTGCCGGCGCCGCCGCCGTGCACACCGTCGCCTTCGACGCCGATGACACCGACGCGCATCCGGAGCTCGTCGGCGAGATCGCCGCCCGATACGGTCCCATCGAGGCCGCGATCATCGCGTTCGGCATTCTCGGAGATCAGGCACGTGCGGAGACCGACACCGCGCACGCGCTGCAGATCGCGCACACCGACTACTTCGCGCAGATCAGCGTGCTCACCCCCCTCGCTCAGGTGCTACGAGCGCAGGCCTCCGGGACGCTCATCGTGTTCTCGTCGGTCGCCGGAATCCGTACTCGCCGAGCCAACTACGTGTACGGATCCACCAAGGCGGGGCTCGACGGCTTCGCGAGCGGGCTGGCAGATGCGCTACACGGCAGCGGTGCCCGCCTGCTGTTGGCCCGGCCGGGCTTCGTCATCGGGGAGATGACCAAGGACTTGATGGCCGCCGGCGTCAAGCCGGCACCGTTCTCGGTCGACGCCGAACGGGTGGCCGTCGACGTCGCCCGCGCCTATCGGCGCGGCCGCGGGGAAGTGTGGATTCCGGCGATCCTGCGTCCGGTGTTCGTGGGCATGCGACTGTTGCCGCGCGCGATATGGCGGAGGCTGCCCCGGTGACCGGCACGTTTGTGGTGGTCGGCATCGGCGCCGACGGATGGGAGGGCCTCGGACGCCGCGCGCGCGACGAACTCGCCGGCGCCGAGATCATCATCGGGTCGCACCGACAGCTGGACCTGTTACCCGACCTGCCGGCGCGTACCGAGGCGTGGACATCGCCGATGAGCACCCACCTGAACCGGTTGATCACCGACGAAGACGACGGTGTGCGGCATATCCTGGCCAGCGGCGATCCGATGTTTCACGGCGTGGGCACCACCCTCGTGCGCGCTGTCGGCTCCGATCGTGTCCGGGTGCTGCCCACGGTGTCGAGTGCCGCGCTCGCCTGCGCACGGCTGGGCTGGGATCTGACCGACGTGCAGGTGGTCAGCCTCGTCACCCACGACGTGGCGACCCTGAGCGCCGAACTCGACGACGATCGAGAACTACTCATCCTCAGCCGAGACGACACCACCCCGCACGAGGTGGCGAAACTGTTGACCGCCAACGGCTTCGGCTGGTCATCGATGACAGTTCTGGAGCAGCTCGGCGGACCCGACGAGCGAGTCATGCGTGGCGTCGCCCGCACGTGGGTCGAACCGCCCGGAGATCGCCTGAACATCATCGCGATCGGCTGCGTCGGCCCCCACCGGTCGCGGGCTCCCGGGCGACCCGACGACGGCTACGACCACGACGGTCAGATCACCAAACAACCCATCCGCGCCCTCACCGTCTCGGCCCTCGCACCCAGTCGGCGACAACTGCTGTGGGATATCGGTTCAGGGTCGGGCAGCGTGGCCATCGAATGGCTCAGGGCCGAACCGACCGGGCGAGCGATGGCCTTCGAGATCGATGCCGAACGCCGACAGCGACTTCACGACAACGCCGTCCGGCACGGTGTGCACGAGCGGCTCACGGTCCGTGGTGCCGCGCCATCGGACTGCGCCACCGCCCCGGAGCCCGATGCCGTCTTCATCGGCGGCGGACTCGACGACGACCTGCTCACCGCAGTGTGGGAACTGGCCCCGAGCGGGGGGCGGCTCGTCGCCAATGCTGTGACGCTGGAAAATCAAACGCTGCTCACCGAATGGTATGCGCGACATGGTGGATCGCTGCGACGCCACATGGTGGAGACGGCCGCGGCACTGGGCTCGATGACCACCTGGCGGCCCGCCCTGCCGATCGTGCAGTGGGTGGTGGACCGCCCGTGACCCTCTACGTCATCGGCGCCGGTCCCGGCGCCGCCGATCTCATCACGGTCCGCGGCGCGGAAGTCCTCGGCCGGTGTCAGACCTGCCTGTATGCCGGTTCGTTGGTCCCCACCGAACTGCTCGACCGGTGCCCACCGGGCGCCGACCTCATCGACACCGCACGAATGCCCCTGTCACAGATCGTGTCCCACATCGTCGACGCGCACACAGCCGGTCACGACGTCGCCCGTCTACACTCCGGCGACCCGTCGTTGTATTCGGCGATGACCGAGCAGCGACGTGCGCTCGCCGCGCACCGGATACCCGTGGAGGTCGTGCCCGGCGTACCCGCTTTCGCCGCCGCCGCGGCAGCCCTCGACGCCGAACTCACCGTCCCAGGGGTGGGCCAGAGCCTGCTCATCACGCGGGTGTCGACATTGTCGACCGACATGCCACCGGGGGAGGAACTCGACCGCCTCGCGGCAACCGGCGTCACCCTGGCTCTGCATCTCGCCGCGCACCGTGCAACGGAGATCGCCGATATCCTGGCTGTCCACTACGGCAAGCACTGTCCCACGGCCACCGTGGCCTTCGCCAGCCGCCCGGACCAGCAGATCGTGCGGTGCCCGCTCGACGAGTTGCCGGATGCGCTGGCGGCCGCGGGGATCCGGCGGACCGCGGTGATCTTCGTCGGCAACATCCTCGACCCGGACTCGCAGCCTGGCCTCAGCGAGAGCTACCTCTACTCACAAGCCCGGATGACCAAGCTGCGCACCGATGGCTGACCGGCCCGTCCTGCTTCTGGGCGGGACCGCCGAGGCGCGTTCGCTCGCCGCGGACCTGCACGCCGCCGGCATCCCGGTCGTGAGTTCCCTGGCGGGTCGGGTGCGTGACCCGCGGCTTCCGGTCGGGCCGGTGCGGATCGGCGGGTTCGGCGGAGTCGAGGGCCTCGTCGGATGGCTACGTGAGCACGACGTCGCCGCCGTCGTCGATGCCACGCATCCGTTCGCCCGGACCATGTCCGAGCATGCGGCGGGTGCTGCCGAACAACTGGGCACACCGTTGCTGCGGCTGCGCCGGCCGGCATGGCAGCCATCCGAGAGTGACCGGTGGGAGCAGGTGGCCGACATCGGCGAAGCCGCACGCGCGGTCGCCGACCGCACAGTCGCCCATCTCGCGGGGGTGGACCCGTCTGGGATGGACTCGGCTGGGCGGCGTCTTCGGGTCTTGCTCACCACCGGACGTCAGGACGTGGGCGTATTCGCCGACAATGCCGACGCCTGGTTTCTCATCCGGGTGGTCGATCCGCCGACCTGCCCACTTCCGCCGCGCCATCAGATTGTCCGGTCGCGGGGCCCCTACGACCTGAGCGGCGAGCTGACGTTGTTGCGCGAGAATTCGATCGACGTCCTGGTCGCCAAGAACAGCGGAGGAGATCTGACCCGAGCGAAGCTCACCGCGGCCGCCGAGCTCGGTGTGCCGGTGGTGATGGTGCAGCGGCCACCCGAACCGGCTCTGGGCACCGCGGTGCACACTGCGGCGGCGGCCAAGGAGTGGATCGCGCACCTGAATGCATGATCCCGCTCCGCGGACGGTCGGCGACAAGCCGTCTGCAATTGCGTGTATACCCAGTCGACGGAAAACAGCGCCCAGTCAACGGAAAACGGCACCCACTCGACGAGGCAGGAGCGGGGCGAGGTGGGTCAGGCGTCGTGGCGCCGTGGGGTGTAGGTCAGATCGCCACCGGAGCGGCTGACCACCGTGGTGGCCGGCGACCCGATGATCAGCAACGTGCGCATGTCGACGACCGCCGGGTCGAGTGCTCCGACCGTGGTGGTGCACAACGATTCCTCCGGCCCGCCGACGTCGCGTCCGAGTACCACGACCCGGTCATCGGACACCATTTCCCGCAGCACCTCGCGCAGCCGAGCGACCTGCCAGGTGCGGGCGGCCGAACCGGGGTTGTAGATCGCCACCACGAGGTCGGCACCCACCGCAGCACGAAGCCGATGCTCGATCATGTCCCACGGTTTGAGGCGATCGGACAGGGAGATCACCGCGTAGTCATGACCGAGCGGGGCGCCCACCGCCGCCGCGACCGCGTTCGCGGCCGTGACACCTGGTTGGACGCGGACCGGCACGTCATGCCAGCGGGACTCGGCCGCGACCTCCGCGACGGCGCTGGCCATCGCGAACACCCCGGGATCGCCCGAGGACACCACGGCAACGCGCGCGCCGCGGGCGGCGAGATCGAGCGCGAATTCCGCGCGTTCGGCTTCCACCCGGTTGTCGCTGGCGTGAATCCGCTGGCCCGGTCGCGGGGTGACCCGCGCGAGATAGGTCTTGTATCCGACGAGGTCGGTTGCCAGCGCCAGTTCCACCTGCACTGCCGGTGTGGTGTGTTCGTCGGCGCCGGGACCGAGTCCCACCACCACGACCTCACCGCGCCCCGAGGCTTCGTCGTGGCGTGGGTTGTTGCGTGGCCCGGGCACCACGATCATCGAGAAGTACGGCACCTCTTCAGGGTTCACCTCCGAGACCGGAAGTACACGTTGCACCCGGGTGGAGGCACGTTCGACGTACCACGCCTCGTCGAGCCGACCGGCCGACTCGAGGGCATCGCGCACCCGCGTGAACGTCCGGCCCAGCTTCATCACCGCGATCGCCTCGGCCGTGCGGAACCGGGAGATCAGCGCCTGCGAACCCAGCGTGCCCGGCACCACGGTCAGCGTCTCCTCGCCCTCCACCAACGGGATGCCCACCGCGGCCGACGAGGCACTGACCGAGGTCACGCCGGGGATGATCTCCGCGTCGAACTCACCGGCGAGCCGCTTGTGCATATGCATGTACGAACTGAAGAACAACGGATCCCCCTCGGCGAGGAGGACCACATCACGACCGGCCCGCAGGTGGCCGGCGAGCCGTTCGGCACTGGCCGTGTAGAAGTCGCGCAGCGCCCCGTCATAGCCGCCGGGATGGTCCGTGCCCTCGGTGGTCACCGGGTACATCAGACGTTCCTCGAGCTGCCCGTCACGCAGATAGGGCTGCGCCACCGAGCGGGCGATGCTGTTGCCGTGACGTGCGCAGTGATAGGCGACGACATCCGCGGATTCGATCACCCGGGCGGCCTTGACGGTCACCAGTTCGCTGTCGCCGGGGCCCAGTCCGATGCCCCAGAGTTTTCCGCTCATCGTCACTCCTCGGGACTCGCGAGCGCATTGACCGCCGCGGCGGTGATGGCCGAGCCACCGCGCCGGCCGGTCACCGTGATGAATTCGAGGTCCTCGCGCGCTGCCAGCGCCCCGCAGGATTCTGCGGCGCCGACGAATCCGACCGGCGCACCCACGATCGCGGCCGGCCGGGGCGCACCGGCGTCGATCATGTCGAGCAATGCGAACAGTGCGGTGGGCGCATTGCCGATCGCAACCACCGCGCCCGCCAGGCTGGGCCGCCAGAACTCCAGGGCGGCTGCGGTTCGGGTGGTTCCGAGCTGTTCGGCGAGGCTCGGCAGCGTCGGTTCGGACAGATGGCACCGAACGTCGTTGTCGGCGGGCAGACGCTTGCGGGTGATCCCGGAGGCGACCATCGATGCGTCGCAGAGGATGGGCGCCCCACCGCGCAACGCCGTTCGCGCTGCGGGGACCACGCCGTCGGTCGCGACCACGTTGTCGGTGAGGTCGGTCTGGCCGCAGGCATGGATCATCCGGACCACCACGCCCGCCACGTCGGGGGAGAACGCGGACAGATCAGACTCCGCACGAATGGTGGCAAAGGACTGGCGATAGATCGCGGGGCCGTCACGCAGGTAGTCGGTCATGGTGCGCTAGAGCCTATCGACGGGCGGAGCGGTACTCGCCGTCGGGACCGGCCTGAACGTACTCGTGCGGCCCGGTGGGCGAACCGCAGCCACGCGGGCAACCCACCCAGTGCTCGCGGTCGTCGACGGGGTCGCCGGACCGCACTCGGGCCAGTAGGTCATCTCGCACCGGGGCGTGCGACTTCGCGCAACCCGGCGAACCCACACAGCAGGTCACCCGCACCCACGGCGAGGACGCGTCGAAGATCAACCCCATCGGCGCGAGCACGCGGACCACCGTCTCCGCCACCCCCTCACCGAGATCACACAACAGGATCTCGCGATCGGGGGTGAGCACGATCGGGGCGTCGACGGCGGCCAGGAATTCAGCCAATCGGGCCGGCAATCGACCCAGTTCCACCACTGCGCCCAACAGGACCTGACCGTCGTCCTGGTCGAACCATCCGACGACTGGCGCCGCCGGTTCGTGGTCGAGTGAGCCACCGACGGGCGGAGCCAACCGGGCACGCGCCCGGCTCTCGAGGCGGGTGCGCTCATCTACGGCGAGGTCACCGACCCGCCAGGCGTTCGGATCGATGTCACGCATGTCGAGCGCGATCTCACACATCGCCGCCACGATAGGATCGATGCCGCGTGCCGAACCGACCGGTACGCCGCCCACGACCAGGTCCGCCCCGATCAGGTCGGCAGGGTTCGGGTCGGCCGGGTTCGGATCTGTAGGGCTTTGATCTGCAGACGGTACGTGCGCTCCGGCGTCCGGTGTCGCGGTTTCGCGCACCACCGCGCAGACGTCGGGCCGACGCCCGACGACGTCGCCGCGGCCGTCGTCGACGCCGAACAGGAAACGACCCGAGAGGCTCGTCGCACGTGCGTCGGCCCGCAGTCGCGCATCGAGTGCGTCGGCGACCGGCACAGCGTCCACCAACCCGCCGATCCGGCCCGTCAATGGGCTCAGGGCGATGTTGCGGATCCTGTCATGGGCACCACTGGGTGCCAGACCCGCCGCGACGACCTCGCCGGCCACGCCGTCGACATCGTTGATGCCCCGGATCTGCAGGTTCGCGCGCGCGGTGAGCTCGAGAAAACCATCACCGAACTCGGCTGCGGAATGTGCGAGTCGCTGCAACTGGTCGGGACGCAGCCGTCCACCCGGTAGCCGGATCCGGGCGACGGCGCCATCTGCCGCCGCGTGGGTGTCGAACACCCCGGGGCAGCGGTCGGCGGCGGTACGACGGTCGGCTTCGGGCACATCCTCCAGGGTAGGCGCCTGCACCGCGGGTCACTGTCCTAGGCTGAACGCATCGAGGGCGGCAGAAGCCGGTGGGAGTCCGGCACGGTCGCGCCACTGTGACGGCCGGAAGGCCGGAGTCAGACCTACCCCCTCGCCGCACCACACGCCAACACCCCACAGAGCCCGAATCGGGGCTCCACGACGCACCGGGCGCGCCTCCCGGCGAGGAGATCTGATGATCCTGCTGCTCTCGACCTCGGACACCGACCTCATCACTGCTGCCGCGAGCGGCGCGGAGCTGCGCGGTGCCAACCCCTCCCGGATCCTCGTAGATGACATCGACGAGCTCGCGGCCGGGACCGATCTCATCGTCGTCCGGATTCTCGGGGGTGTCCGGGCGTGGGAGGACGGCCTGGCCGCGGTCGCGGCAACAGGAAAACCACTGGTGGTGTGCTCGGGTGAACAGCAGCCCGATCCCGACCTGATGGCGCGATCGACGGTGCCTGCCGGGGTGGTGGCGCAAGCACACAACTATCTGGCCGCCGGGGGCGTGGCGAACTTCGTCAACCTGCACAACTTCCTGTCCGACACAGTGCTCCTGACCGGCATCGGTTTCGAGTCGCCCGCGCAGACACCGGCCTGGGGCGTGCTCGATCGCGCCGCGGCGACACCCGATACGAGCGCGCCGACCGTTGCCGTGCTGTACTACCGCGCCCAGCACCTCGCCGGGAACACGAAATACGTCGATGCCCTCTGCGCAGCGATCGAGGCCAAGGGCGCGCGGGCGCTGCCGATCTTCTGTGCGTCGCTGCGAACCGCACCCGACGATCTGATCGAGCTGCTCGGTACCGCCGACGCGCTGGTCGTCACCGTGCTCGCTGCGGGCGGTGCCACCCCCGCGACCGCAGCCGCCGGTGGAGACGACGACGCCTGGAACATCGAGCGCCTGGCCGCGCTGGACGTCCCGATCCTGCAGGGCTTGTGTTTGACGAGTTCGCGCGCCGACTGGGCGGCCACGGACGACGGCTTGTCGCCGCTGGACGTGGCCACTCAGGTCGCGGTACCCGAGTTCGACGGCCGCATCATCACCGTGCCGTTCTCGTTCAAGGAGTTCGACGACGACGGGCTGCCCTGGTACCAGCCCGACCACGAGCGGTGCGCGCGGGTGGCCGGTATCGCGGTCGCCCATGCCCGACTACGCCACACGGCACCCGCCGACCGCCGCATCGCCCTGATGCTGTCGGCCTATCCGACCAAACACGCGCGGATCGGCAACGCGGTGGGACTTGACACCCCACGCAGCCTGCTGCATCTGCTGGACGCCTTGCGCTCCGCGGGATACGACATCGGGCCGGGTCAGGGACCCGACGCTATCCCGGGCCTCGCCGAGGCCGACTCCGACGCACTGATCCACGCGATCATCGAGGCCGGGGGACAGGATTCGGACTGGCTCACCGAGGAAACCCTGGCCGCCAACCCGATCCGGGTGTCGGCCGCGGACTATCGCCGGTGGTTCGCCACGCTCGGAGAGCCATTGCGTTCCGCGGTCGAGGAGCATTGGGGTCCGGCCCCGGGCGAACTGTTCGTCGACCGCTCGGTCAACCCGGACGGCGACATCGTCGTCGCGGCGATGCGGTTCGGCAACATCGTGCTGATGGTGCAGCCGCCCCGCGGATTCGGCGAGAATCCGGTGGCGATCTACCACGACCCGGATCTTCCTCCGTCGCACCACTACCTGGCGTCGTACCGGTGGCTCACCGGCCGAGCACCCGGCGAGATCGACGGCTTCGGCGCAGACGCCATCGTGCACGTGGGCAAGCACGGCAACCTGGAGTGGCTGCCCGGCAAGACGCTGGGCATGTCGGCCGACTGCGGTACCGACGCCGCACTCGGTGACGTCCCGATGATCTATCCGTTCCTCGTCAACGATCCCGGCGAGGGCACCCAGGCCAAGCGCCGCGCGCACGCCGTGCTCGTCGACCACCTCATCCCGCCGATGGCGCGGGCCGAAACGTATGGCGACATCGCCCGCCTCGAGCAGCTGCTCGACGAACACGCCAACATCTCCGCACTCGATCCGGCCAAGCTCCCGGCGATCCGTCAGCAGATCTGGACCCTGCTCACCGCCGCCAAGATGGATCATGACCTCGGACTGACCGAACGCCCCGACGAGGAGGTGTTCGACGACATGCTGCTGCACGTGGACGGCTGGTTGTGTGAGATCAAGGACGTCCAGATCCGCGACGGCCTGCATGTGCTCGGGCAGGCACCGACCGATGACAACGAGGTCGACCTGGTGCTCGCGATGCTGCGGGCCCGTCAGATCTGGGGCGGCGCCCAGTCATTGCCGGGATTGCGTGAGGCACTCGGACTCGCCGAAGACGGCTCGGCCGCCCGGGGCAGCGTCGACGACATCGAGACCACCGCGCGCACGCTGGTCGCCACGTGCGCCAAGGATGACTGGTCACCGGCGTCGGTCGCCGATGCTGCTGCCGAGCACCCGGCCGCGGTCGCCGACGTCCTGTCGTTTGCAGCCACCGAGGTGGTTCCGCGGCTGCGTCAGACCCGCCGCGAAATCGATCAGGTGCTGCGGGCACTCGACGGCCGCTTCATCGAAGCCGGTCCCAGCGGTTCACCGCTGCGAGGTCTGATCAACGTCTTGCCGACCGGTCGCAATTTCTACTCGGTCGATCCCAAGGCGGTGCCCTCCCGGCTGGCGTGGGAGACCGGCCGCGCGCTGGCCGACTCGCTGCTGACGCGCTACCTCGACGATCACGGCACCTATCCGGCCTCGGTGGGCCTGTCGGTGTGGGGTACCAGCGCGATGCGCACCTCCGGCGACGACATCGCCGAGGTGCTCGCCCTGCTCGGCGTGATGCCGGTCTGGGATGAGGCGTCGCGCCGGGTGTCGGACCTGGAGCTGATCGGGCTCGAGGAACTCGGTCGGCCGCGTATCGACGTCACCGTCCGCATCTCGGGCTTCTTCCGCGATGCCTTCCCGCACGTGGTCACCATGCTCGACGACGCAGTCGCGCTGGCCGCGGCCGCCGACGAACCCGACGAGCAGAACTTCGTCGCGGCCCACGTGCGCTCGGCCACCGCCGAACACGGTGACCGGCGACGGGCGCAGACCCGCATCTTCGGGTCCAAGCCGGGTACCTATGGGGCCGGTCTGCTCCAGCTGATCGACTCCCGCGAATGGCGTAGCGACGCCGACCTCGCCCAGGTCTACACGGAGTGGGGTGGCTACGCCTACGGGCGTGACCTGGCGGGAGTCCCGGCAGTCGAGGACATGCGCGCCGCCTACCGCCGCATCGCGGTGGCCGCCAAGAACACCGACACCCGCGAACACGACATCGCCGATTCCGACGATTACTTCCAGTACCACGGCGGCATGGTCGCCACGGTACGCGCGCTGACGGGCAACGATCCGGACGCCTACATCGGTGACAGCACGCGGCCGGACTCGGTGCGCACGCGCACGCTGTCGGAGGAGACCAGCCGCGTCTTCCGGGCCCGCGTGATCAATCCCCGCTGGATCTCGGCCATGCAGCGCCACGGCTACAAGGGTGCGTTCGAGATGGCGGCGACCGTGGACTACCTGTTCGGATACGACGCCACCACCAATGTGGTCGCCGACTGGATGTACGAGAAGCTCACCGAGTCCTACGTCCTTGACGAGGACAATCAGCGGTTCATGCAGCAGTCGAATCCGTGGGCTCTGCACGGCATCGCCGAACGACTCCTCGAGGCGGTGGAACGGGATCTCTGGGAGGCGCCACCGGCAGAGATGCTCGATCGGTTGCGGCAGGTGTACCTGCAGACCGAAGGTGATATCGAGGGCCGCGACGGCTGAGGCCGACCGCTCCGGATCGAGAAAATCGGTCGAATCGGGAGAGAACCACCGCACTGCGTCGTTGTACCCATCAGAGAGACACCCACCGACGGGTGGTCGGTGTGCGGATGGTCCCGGGAAGGCAGTGCTGAAGATGCGAATGCTGTTAGTGATCGCCTATATCGCGATCGAGATCGGCGCATTCGTCGCGATGACCCACTTCCTCGGTTTCGGCTGGGCAGTGCTCATCACGGTGGGCGCAGTCGCGGCGGGCCTGCTGCTCCTGCGGCAGCAGGGACGTAAGGTCTTCGCTCAACTGCGACGGGCCTCGCGCAACGAGGTCGACCCACGTGGGCCGCTCACCGACACCGCGCTGCTGGCCGGGGCGACGATGCTGATGGTGATCCCGGGCGTCGTCTCGACGGCGGCGGGCCTGCTGCTCCTGATTCCGCCCGTGCGGCGGGCCCTGCGCCCGGTGGTGGCCGCGGCGGGCGCCAAGAGTTTCGCCGCGAGCATGGATCGAGCCGGGCTGTATGCCTCGGGTATCTATGTGCGCGGTGGCACTGTCGTCGACGGAACCGTGGTGGACTCCGAGGCGACGGTTTCGACACCGCCGAGGACCAACCCCGATGACCGTCGGCTGCCGCGGGGCCACTGACCCGTCCCGACCCGTGGCAGGGCACACTGGACGACCGTGACCACGGAATTGCTTCTCGGTGGAGCTGTGTATTCGCCGTCCGCTCCCGATGCGACGGCAATGGCCGTCACCGACGGCGTCGTCGTCTGGGTGGGCAGTGACGAAGTCGGCCGGGCGTTGCATCCCGATGCACAGATCATCGACCTCGGCGGCCGCTTCGTGTCCCCGGGTTTCGTCGACTCCCACGTGCACCTGACCTCCACCGGACTCGCATTGGCGGGGCTGGCCCTCAGCGGCACCACTGACCGATCGGATTGTCTGCGCCGGGTTGCCGAGTACGCCGCCGGCACCGACGAGGGCGATTTGATCTGGGGTCTCGGGTGGGACGATTCGTCGTGGTCGGGCACCGATCCCGATGATCGCCGGTTTCCGACGACGACCGAGATCGACGCGGTGGTCGGCAACCTCCCCACCTATCTCGCACGGATCGACGAGCACTCGGCAGTCGCGTCGAGCGCGCTGCGACGCCTGGTGCCCGATCTGGCCGATGCTGCCGGTTATCACCCCGAAGAGCCGCTGGTCGCCGAAGCCCACCATCTGGTCCGTGGCGCTGCTCGCCAGTTGGTGACGGCCGCGCAGCGCGCCCGCGCGCAACGGCGTGCGCTCGACCATGCCGCGGCACACGGGGTGGTGGCCGTTCACGAGAACGGCGGTCCCGACATCAGTGGGCTCGACGACTTCCTCGCCCTCGCCGATCTCGATCACCCGATGGAGGTGCGCCGATACTGGGGTCAGCCGGTCGGCAGCGCCGATCATGCCCGCGAGCTCCTGGCCATCAGTCGTGCCGACGCGCTGGCCGGTGACCTCTTCATCGACGGGGCGTTCGGCTCGCACACCGCATGGCTGACCGAGCCCTATCACGATGAACCCGGGCAGACCGGTATCAGCTATCTCGACTACGCGACGATCCGCGACCACATCCGGGCCTGCACCGACATCGGCATCCAAGCCGGTTTCCACGTGATCGGGGACGCCGCCACTGCGTCGGTGGTGGCGGCATTTGACGAACTCGCCGCCGAACTGGGCACTCCGGCGCTGGCGCGATGTGCGCACCGCATCGAGCACGCCGAGATGGTCTCTGACCAGCAGGCCGCGGTCCTCGCGCGCTGTGGCGTCGTCGCGAGCATGCAGCCGCAGTTCGATGCGGCCTGGGGCGGCAGTGGTGACCTGTATGAACAGCGGCTGGGACGTGCGCGGGCGGTGGGGCTGAACAACTTCGCCGGACACGCCCGGCAGGGCGTCGTCCTGTCGTTCTCCTCCGACGCACCGGTCACCCCGATCGACCCGTGGTCGTCGATCCGCGCGGCGGTCCATCATCATCAACCGCACAATGCGATCTCGGCACGCGGCGCGTTTGCCGCGGCGACCCGGGGCGGCTGGCGCGCCGCAGGGGTCAACGACGGGCTCACCGGCACCCTGGTGCCTGGGGCTCCGGCGAGCTACGCGGTGTGGGATATCGACGATCTCGTGGTCGCGGGGTCGCGTGCGAGTGTGCAGCGGTGGTCCACCGACCCGCGATCGCGGGTCCCGGCACTGCCCGACATCGCGCCCGATGCGCGCCTGCCCCGCTGCGTGCGGACCGTGCACCGCGACGACGTGCTGTTCGACATCGGGGTCCTCGACGGCGGCGGGACGTGACCGGCGGCCGGTGGCGACCCGGCTCCGATCGGATGATCCTGCTGCTGCGGACACTGGTCGCCGTGGTCGCCGGTATCGCGATGTGGGCGGCCTTCCCACCGCGCAACCTCTGGTTCCTGGCCGTCGTCGGCCTCGGACTGCTCGCCGCTGTTCTCGGTACCGGACGTCCGCGCGCCCGTACCGGACTGTGGCTCGGCTTCGTGTTCGGAGCGGCATTCTTCGTGCCATTGCTGCCCTGGATCGGCGTGTATGTCGGGCCGCTGCCGTGGCTCGCGCTCGCCGCCGCCCTGGCCGTCTACACCGCCCTGTTCGGACTCATCGCCGTGGTCAGCATGCGGCTACCCGTGCCTCCGGTCTGGTTCACCCTGTCGTGGCTACTGGTGGAGGCATTACGGTCGGCGTTCCCGTTCGGCGGCTTTCCCTGGGGGAGGACTGCGTTCAGCCAGGTCGACGGCCCGCTGCTGCCGTTGGCCTCGGTTGCGGGCGCGCCGGGGCTCTCGGCCGCCGTCGCGTTGTTGGGTGCCTCGATCGTCTGGTTGTGTCAGGTGATGATCCGGGCGGTCCGCGACGGTGAGCATCATGGCCGCCGCACCGTCCGCACCGCGGCGATCGCCGTGGTGTTGGCCCTTGTCGGTCCGGTGGCCGCCATCGCGCTGACACCGGACACCGTCGATCGCAATGTGGCATCGGCATCGGTGCGTGTCGCGGCGGTGCAGGGCAACGTCCCGCGCCTCGGTCTGGATTTCAACGCCCAGCGTCGCGCGGTCCTCGACAATCACGTCCGGCAAACCGAGATGCTCGCGGCGGCGGTCCGCGCAGGCACCGCCGATCAACCTGATTTCGTGGCGTGGCCGGAGAACGCATCCGACATCTCTCCGCTCACCAACCCGGACGCGGCGGCAGAGATCACCGCGGCGTCGGTGTCGGTGGGCGCACCGATCCTGGTCGGCACTCTGGTCATGAACCCCGACGGCCATTACACGAACACGGTGCTGGTGTGGGATCAACAACGCGGTCCGGTCGACCGGTACGACAAACACATCATCCAGCCGTTCGGCGAGTACCTGCCGTGGCGTGGCTTCTTCCGCCTGTTCTCGTCTTATGCGGACCTCGCGGGTGATTTTCGGCCGGGTTCGGGGTCCTCGAGTCTCACCGTGCCGGGACGGTCGGGATCGGTGCAGGTAGGAGTGTCGACATGTTGGGAGGTGGCCTTCGACCGGTCGGCGCGCAAGGCGGTCGATGACGGCGCGCAGATTCTCTACATCCCGACCAACAACGCGACCTTCGGACGCACCGAGATGACCTACCAGCAGTTGGCCATGTCCCAGGTGCGTGCGGTCGAACACGGCCGCGCCGCCGTCGTGGCCGCGACGAGCGGCGTCAGCGCGATCATCGACCCCGACGGGATGATCATCGCAGAGAGCGGGATCTTCACGCCGGCGGTGTTGTCGAGTCGGCTTCCGTTGCACAACGACCGCACGCTCGCGACGCGGCTGGGGGACTGGCCTCTCACCGTGGCCATCGTGATCGCGGTCATCGGGTTTTTGTTCGCGGTGAGACGGCATACTAGGTTCTCTCTGAGGTGGTTCACGGCGGGCGCACGCCGCGCGCGTGGACGAGCACCCGAGGCGACGCAAACGGAATCGACAGCGACGCAGAATTGGACGGCACAGGGTTGAACGCCCCACGGTCGAACACCACAGGATCAACCACCGCAGGATCGACCACCACAGGATCGACCACTGCGGGACTGAACGAGGAGCTCGGTGGCATTGGGTGAACCGACAGCCGGTGATGGACAACCGGAGAACGGCGCGGACGCGACGGCGCCCGGCGTCGTCGGCCCGTACGGCGAACGCGCGCTGGTGGTGATCCCGACTTTCAACGAGCGGGAGAACCTACCCGTCATCGTCGAACGCCTGCACGCGGCCCTGCCCGGCATCCACCTCCTGGTGGTCGACGATTCCAGTCCCGACGGTACCGGCGAGGTGGCCGACGGTCTCGCCGCCGAGGATGCGCGCAACCGAGTCCACGTGCTGCACCGGGTCGAGAAGGACGGCCTCGGCAAGGCCTACCTGGCCGGCTTCGCGTGGGGTCTCGACCGTGACTACGCCACGATCATCGAGATGGATGCCGACGGGAGTCACGCTCCCGAGCAGCTCCACCGCCTGCTCGACGCCGTCAACGACGGTGCCGATCTGGTGATCGGGTCACGCTATGTTCCCGGTGGCCAGTTGGTGAACTGGCCACGTCATCGTGAGATGTTGTCCCGAGGAGCCAACACCTACGCGCGACTGGCGCTCGGTGCCAGGGTGCACGACATCACCGCCGGCTTCCGTGCCTACCGCCGCCAGGTGCTCGACAAGATCGAACTCGACACCGTCGAGTCGGCCGGTTACTGCTTCCAGATCGACTTGGCCTGGCGGGCCGTCCGCGCGGGGTTCGACGTCCGAGAGGTACCGATCACCTTCACCGAACGCGAGATCGGGGAGTCGAAGATGAGCGGTGGTGTGATGGGCGAGGCGTTCGTGATGGTAGCCCGGTGGGGGATCGAGAGCCGGATCGAACGGTTGCGCGGTCTGCGCCGCTGACCGAACCAACCGAGTGCACAGAAATCGAGTAGGAGGGCCGGGTTTCCCGGCCCTCCTCTCACACCACCGTACGTGCGGACCTCGCATACGGCGGTTCGCTGAGTCAGTGAAACCTGGCCCAGGCAGAGTGAAAGAAGATCAGGCCCAAGCCCTCCCAGTACTTCGTCGGGAGAGCCCGGTGCAGGATGGGCGACTTCGCGATCCGCCAGTAGCCACGACTAGTCATGCCCCACTGCCAGGCCAGATCAGCCCGAATCCCGAGGTCACGCAGATTCGCGACCCGTGTACGGCCACGTTTCCATTCCTTCCACCGGATTTGGCGCAGCCTGCGGCGATACCATTCATCGAGGTCGGAGAGCTTGCGTGGCGTGTCCGCCAAGCGGAAATACCCCATCCAACCCCGCACATACTGGTTGAGCCGCATGATGCGATACGACATCGACACACTCCACCGCCGAGACGTCAACACCCGGAGACGGGCCCTGGCCCGCGACCACGCCTTCGGCGCCACCCTGATCTTGACTCCCGCCGTGGTGAAGAAGAACCCGAACCCCAGCAACACAGCTGTCGTTGCCGGAGCGATCGAGGACTTGTCTTTGTTCACCCTCAACTTCATCCGCCGCTCTAGGAACACGGTGCTCGTCTCGAGCACCCGTTCAGCGGCCCGCTTGGATTTCACGAAGACACGGATATCGTCGGCATACCGGACAAACCGATGCCCACGCGCCCACATCTCCTGATCGAAATCGTCGAGCATGATGTTGGACAACAACGGCGACAACGGCGACCCCTGCGGGGTTCCCTCCGCCGTCGGCTGTCGCACCCCATCGACCATAATCCCCGCCTCAAGATAGGCGCGGATCAGCTTCAGCAGCCGCTTGTCCTTCACTTTCCGCGCAACCCGGGACATGAGGATGTCGTGGTTGACCCGATCAAAGAACGCATCGAGATCGACCTCGACCACCCACCGATACCCCTGCTCGATCACCGTACGGGCGACCTTGACCGCAGAGTGGGCGCTCTTGCCCGGCCGGAACCCATAAGAGACCGGCACGAACCCCGGATCAAAGATCGGGGTCAATACTTGCGCGATAGCCTGCTGGATCAGCCGATCCAGCACCGTAGGCACCCCCAATTTCCGTTGCCCACCATCAGGTTTGGGAATCAACACCTGACGCACCGGCGACGGACGATACGTGCCCGCATCCAACGCCACCGTGACCTCACCCCAATGCTCCCGACACCACCCACGCAACTGCTCCGTGGTCATGCCATCCACACCGGGCGCGCCCCGATTACGTTCGACACGTTTCACCGCAACACCCAGGTTCTGTGGGCTAAACACCTGCTCCCACAGCCCCTGGCCATCCCTGACATCGTTCCCAGCACCCGCCGAACGACCACTACGCACAGCCGAGGGCCCTTCCGGATTCACCGGTACCTCCTCATCGGTCTGCCCCGCCAGAAGCGGGTTGGCGGCGATCATCGTCGTCGTCGCGAGAAATGCTGGTCACAACCGTCAATTCTCAGCGTTCAGCCCTTCCCAGCACTCACCTGATTCCCGCTGGTACTACGACCTCTGCTTACTTCTGCCCCGTCAGCACCACCCTCCCGAGCAGTACCGCGTCGACACGAATCGTCGACGCACCAGGACAGATCTCCCCAGATAAGAACATTCACTGTCCTCCTGCCGCCGCCGCATTTACACACCGACCGTTTCGGTGGAACGGGCTTCACCATCTCGTGCTGGCTTACCCCGATCGACATGCCTCATATGCGGTTCGTGTCCCTCGGTGCAGGATTTCGTCTCCGGCTTCCTTCCCACCCCACCTCGCAGTGACGCAGTTGCCATCGACTAGGAGTTAAACCACCTTCCCCTCCAGAGGACTTCCACCTCCAAGCGAATGCCCATGCTGGGCGTACACGACAGAGGGCCGGGTGAACATCACCCGGCCCTGTGTCGCGCGTCGTCTGTACCGAATCAGTTCGTGACGCCCTTGCGCCGCTGCTTGAGCAGTTCGAGACGCTCGTTGAGCAGCACCTCGAGCTCTTCTTCCGAACGACGCTCGAGCAACATGTCCCAGTGCGTGCGCGGCGGCTTGGTCTTCTTCTCCTCGGGCTCGGCACCTTCCAGGATGGTGCCCTCCATGCCGTTCTTGCACGGCCACTTAGACGGCACCTCGGCGTCGTCGGCGAACGGGACGTCGAAGATCTCACCGTTGTCGGTCCGGTACTGGACGATGCGTCGTGGGGCGAGGTCGTGATCGCGATCGGTCTCGTAGCTCACCGCACCGAGTCGGCTACCCCGTAGCACTCGATCTGCCATTGACTTTCCTCTCAACATCTCGTCGGTCCGGGCGCAGCCGGACCCCCGCGCGTGACATTCACGCACGGCGATCCGGGCTGAACCGGCGCTGAACACGACCATTCTACGCGTTCGGCCCCGATCGGCGGGGACGCCACGTCCCACACCCGCCCACGGGCCCCGGTACGGTCTACTCCGTGGACGACCCCCGCCGACGGCCCTATTCCTGCGCGTGGTGCGGTCGCAGCATGATCGACTCCGACCTCGGTCGTCGCCGCAAGTACTGCAAACGTTCGTGTAGGCAACGTGCCTACGAACAAAGAGCGCTCACACAGGGCACTTCTATTCCCGACGACGCGGTCATCCTCACCTCGGCCGAGGCGGACGCATTCGGTGACCGCATGTTCGCGCTACGCTGCGCCGCCGAGGACCTGGTGACCGCTGTGGCCGAATGCGCCGACACCCCGACGCTGCAATCGCTGACCGACGACCTGCTCGGCCTGGCCCGCGAAGCCGAGCGCCTGCGGTGATCGTCCGGGTCTTCGGGCTGTCGGTTCTCGTCAGTCTCGCCGCATTGGCTGCCGCCTTCCTGTACCGGGGCTGGACCGGACTGGCGTTGTGCGCCATCCTCGGCATCCTCGAAGTGTCGTTGTCCTTCGACAACGCCGTGATCAACGCGACGGTGCTGGAACGGATGAGTCTGTTCTGGCAACGGATGTTCTTGACGGTGGGCATAGTGATCGCCGTGTTCGGCATGCGTCTGCTGTTCCCGCTGGCCATCGTCTGGATCACCGGGGGCCTCGCCCCGGCCGAGGCGTTCCGGCTCGCGATGAATCCGCCGCCCGATGGTGCCGACCATTTCCCTGATGGCAGCCCGAGCTATGAGGCGATTCTGTTGGAGGCCCACCCGCAGATCGCCGCATTCGGCGGCATGTTCCTGCTGCTGCTGTTCCTCAATTTCGTTCTCAGCAACCGTGACCTGACGTGGCTGTCGTGGATCGAGCGGCCACTGGGGCAGCTCGGTCGTCTCGATCAGCTCGCCGTCGTGATCGCGATGGTGGTTCTGGTGGTGGTGGCAGAGTATCTGTCACCTGACGACTCACGGGCCACCGTGCTGATCTCAGGTCTACTGGGAGCGGTCACCTACCTCCTCGTCGATGGCCTCAGCTCGTTGTTCCAACGTCGCCAACCCGGTGTGTTCGGCGGTTCGCCCGACGACGGGCCGGGCGACGCGTCTGCGATGGATACCGATACGTCGACACGTACGGGTCGCGATCCCCACCCCACCACGGTGGCAGTGGGCAAGGCCGGATTCTTCTTGTTCCTCTACCTCGAGGTACTCGATGCGTCGTTCTCGTTCGACGGAGTCATCGGCGCGTTCGCCATCACCCCGGACCCCATCCTGATCGCACTCGGGCTGGGGTTCATCGGCGCGATGTTCGTCCGCTCGATCACCATCTATCTCGTTCGGCAGGGCACATTGGGCCAGTACCGCTATCTGGAGCACGGCGCGCACTGGGCGATCGGGGCACTTGCGGTCATCCTTCTTCTCAGCATCCAGATCGAGGTCAACGAGGTGGTGACGGGCTTGGTCGGAGTGGCGTTCATCGGCGCTGCGATGGCGAGCAGTGTGCGCGCGAACCGCCGTGATGGCCGCCGCCGCTCCGATCACGAGGCTGCCGGCACCCACTGACCGCCCGTGACCCACATCCGGGCGGAGCCCTCCGGCCGGCGGAATACACTGGCCCACGTGACGCGGACCGACGATGCCGGCGACGAGCACGGCGATGCTGCCGACCCCACCGACGCGGTCACGCCCACCTCCTCGGCGCGGCATTCGGGCAACCTTGGGCCTGCACGCCGTGCCGCCGACGCACTGGCTCGTTCGGATGCCAACGCCCGAGCGGTTCGGGCGGCGCGTGCGGCACGCGGTCTGCTGCCCGGCTCGCCACCGCAGGTGGGGGGCCGGACCTCCGATCGCCTGGCCCGATTGATCAACGAGGCTCGTCCCGAGCAGCCCAGCGTCATTCGCGAACTGGGCCTGGGTGCGCTGCAGATGTGGCAGACGATGCTCGCCCGACGCGGCGGGCGGGGGCGCGAACCGGTGCCCGCAACCATCCTGTTCACCGATCTGGTCGGTTTCTCCACGTGGGCTCTCGGGGCGGGCGACGACCAGGTGTTGCGGCTGTTGTCCGAGGTGAACGCGGTGACCGAATCTGTCATCTCCGCGCGGGGTGGCAGTGTGGTGAAGTACCTCGGCGATGGGACGATGGCGGTGTTCCTGGACGGCACCGAGGCGATCGAAGCAGCCCACGAGGCCATCTGCGCAGTGAGCGCGCTGACCATCGACAGCTACCGGCCACAACTGCGCGCCGGGCTGCACACCGGAACCCCGCGCGCGGTGGGGGACGATTTCATCGGCGTCGATGTCAACATCGCGGCCCGGGTGGCCGATGCCGCGGGACCCGGCGAACTGTTCGCCAGTGATGCGACCCTGAACAACGCGGACGCCGAGCGCTACCACCGTCGCAAGCGGCGGTTCAAAGCCAAGGGCGTTCCATCGGATCTCGTCGTTTACGCGGTGGTCCCTCGCTACGAGCAGTGAGTGGAGCGAACGAAATATCCGGTGCGCGCGGACTTTTGGACGTTTCGGGGGAAATGTCCGACCCTGCGGCGACACGCCACGCGACATTCACGTCCCGTTGATTCCAGGCAGTGACACACGCCATCATCCGAGGGCACAATATGGGCGACAGGCGTCGAACGGCCGGTGTTGAACAGTCAGCGCGGGTGCCGGTTCCATCCGACGATTCTCGGCGACATCTCAGGGGCAGAGTGACAGTGCGCGACAAGCAGCGGCTCGACACACCGCACGACAAGCAGCAGAAAATGATCGACTTCGAGAAGCACTGGTATCAACTCGGCGGTGGCTCGTCGAGCGCCATCGCCGAACAGTTCGGACTCACCGATAGGGAGTTCTTCGATGAGGTCGACCGCATCGTCGCCGACGATCCGCCCGCGACGTTGACCTCCGGAGAGCTGCGTCGGATGCGCGGTGTCATCCGACGACGGCGCTGGATGGCCCGCTGACTTGACCGAGTAACGCGCAACCTTTTTCGCAAAGGTGTCGACGTGGGCGAGCTCACACGTTAATCTGACTACATAAGTCCTCAGAATGAGGTCGCTCGTTGAGACGAGTCAGAACGCGTGGAGGTCCGATATGACAATCACCCAACCGTCCCCGATGCTGGCCGACGAACCGGTGATATCGCACGGCGATGACGAGATCGAACTCATTTCTCCCGATTCACTGACCGCCGAACTCGTTGGCCGCTACACGTTCCTGCCGGTCAACGGTGCGGCGTTCGTGATGCAGGTGATGCATCCGGTCATCGGCGACGTCGTCGGCAAGTACTCGGTGTACCGCACGGACCCGATGGGTAGGGCCATCCGGTCGATCGACTCGGTCATGCGTTGGGTGTATGGCGGGCAGGAGGCCATCGAGGAGGGCAAACGGCTGCGGCGCATGCATCAGCCGCTACAGATGCGCAACGCGGAGGGCAAGCACATCAGCGCGCTCAACCCCGAGGCCTATCAGTGGGTCATCGCCACTGCCTTTCCGACGTCGGTGACGGCAGCACCGCTTGTCCTCGGTCGCGAGTTCACCCCGGTCGAAGAGGAGGAGGTGTACCGCGACAACGTCCGGATCGCGAAGATCGTGCAGGTGCCCATGAAGGGGTTCCCGCAGACGATCGAGGAGTTCACCCCCTACTTCGACAACATGATCGACAACGTGTTGGTCGCCCACCCGACGGCGGTGGAACTGGTCCGCCAGATGCAGACGGCGCCGCGGCTCGACGGCACAGTCCCCGCACCGTTGGTCCGGTTCGCCAACACCATCGCACGCTATGCCTCGGTGCCCGCCCAGAAGTTGAACTATCTGACCACCATCGGCGTGATGGACGCACGCATCCGAGAGATCCTCGGTGTCACCTGGACCGACGGCGAACAGCGCGAACTCGAGCGCCTCCACGCGGCGATTCGCGCCGCCTATCGCGTACTGCCCGAGCGGTTGACCTACTTCCCGCTGGCCTACCACGCGCGACGTCACCACGACGCGATCGTGAAGATGAAGCAGCGGGAAGGTGCCGGAGCGGCCTACAAGGTGGCGAAAGCCGCCGGCTGAGCCAACATGCGGGATCGCCTCGACCGGCAGCCACGGGCCGGGCGGCGGTGATCAGTTGACACGGTGCTCTGCGCGCGCGGTGCACTAAACTCGTGGGGTGCCGTTCTCCGACGACGATCTCGAGGCGTTCTATCGTGAGATCGAGCAGCGCACCGACGAGCGCCGTTCGGGTCGTCCAGTGCGACCCGAACCGTCGAAATCGCAGGACATCAACGGCCGGCAGCCCGAGTCCTCGTCGTTCACCGACGCCGAACTCGAGAACTTCTATCGCGCCATCGAAGCTCGAACCGCCGCGACTCCGGCTCGCAAGCGTCGGCGCGCCGGGGTCTCGAAAGCGGCCCCACCGCGATCGTGCCCCACCCCGGACAAGGTGGCCTTTGCCTCCGACGTACTCGCCCGCGAGAGCATCGTTGCCGTCCGCCGCCACACCGGCTCCGGGCCGACGCTGCGGTGCTACCGATGTGTCTGCGGCGCATGGCACATCACCAGTAAGCTGCGGCCGTGAACGGAGCACCGCCGACCGGCGTCGACGTCGACCTGATGTCACCGGACGTCGCTGCGACCCACGCCGTGTACACGTCCCTGTTGGGTCGTGGGTCCACGAACGGGGCGTTCGGGTTCGGTAACGCATTGCTGCGGTTTCACGGAGATGGGGCAGCAGGACACCGGGTGAGCTTCGGCGTCGACAATCTCGCCGACGCGCAGCGGCTGACCAAGCGCCGAGGCCTGGACCCTGACGAACCCGTCGGCGTGACCGATCGGATCGACCTACCGCTGTGGCCGGATGCCGACATCCCCAGGCTCGATCATCTCGTCTTCACAGCACCGACTCGTGATCATGCGCTCGCGCTTTTCGGCGCTACCCTGGACCTCGACTTCCGCCTGGATCGCCACATCGGCGGCGATACTCGCCAACTGTTCTTTCGCGCCGCCGATCTCGTCGTCGAGGTCGTGGTCGGAGCCGATCCGGCCCATGGGCCCACGTGCCGATTGTGGGGCCTCGCGTGGTCTGCCCCCGATATCGCGGTGACCCACGACCGGTTGACCTCGGTGGGCATGGCGATCAGTGAGATCCGGATCGGTCAGAAACCCGGCACGCGGTTGTTCACCGTCCGCGATCGCGCACTGGCCACCCGCACCGTGGTGATCGGCCCGACCTGACCGCCCCGTCGGTGGGAGACTGGTTCGGTGACCACGCCAGCTGCGGACAACTCACGTGCGCCATCGATCGTCGTGGTGGCCTCCGGCCATGCCGCGACCCTCATGGGCGAATTCGATCGCTACCGTCGTGACTACGACATCACCTGTGCGGCATCGGCAATCGAGGCGATCACACAGCTGAGCAGGCTGCGTAGCGACGGGCGGCCCATCGCGATGATCGTGGTCGAGTCTGAATTGCCCGACATGAACCTGCTCGAGGCACTCGCGACCTTCCGGAGTATCGTGCCGACCGCACGACGAGTGGTAGGCATCCACTGGTCGGTGTTCATGGAGCGATCCGAGACTCTGCGGCCCGCGCTGCAGAAGGGCAAGTTCGACACATTTCTGTTGATCCCGCGCGGCCCGCGCGACGAAGAATTCCACTACGCCATCACCGAACTGCTCTCCGACTGGGGAGCAACGGTCGCCGCACCGGAAGTGGAGGTCATCCGGATCGTCAGCACCGAACTCACGGCGCTCACCATGTCCATCCGAGACTTCCTCGACCGGATGGGGATGCCGTACCGCACGCACATGCCGGAAAGTCCGGAGGGCCGCGCCACCATCGACTTGTTCAGCCGGACCGATTCGCGCACACCAGTTCCCGACACCCTGGTCCATTCACTGCGCGGTGACACCACCTCGGTCATCGCGCCGACGTCGGTCCGTGACGTCGCGGTGCTGCTCTACGGCCGACCCTCCGACATCTCGGTTGACACCGTTGTCGACCTCGCCGTGGTGGGGGCCGGACCGGCCGGTCTCGCAGCCGCCGTGTACGCCGCCTCCGAGGGGTTGCGGACGGTCGTCATCGAGTCGGAGGCGGTGGGCGGGCAGGCAGGTACCAGCTCGATGATCCGCAACTATCTCGGGTTCCCACGCGGGATCTCCGGGATGCGACTCGCGCAGCGGGCACGGACGCAGGCGCTGCGTTTCGGCGCGCGGTTCCTGACCGGGTGGCCGGTGCAGCGTCTGCTGATCGAGGAGGCGCTGGCGCCCTATCGTCTCGTGACCGACGGCGGCGAGGTATGCGCTCGGTCGGTCCTCATCAGCACGGGCGTCGCCTATCGACGCCTCGGCGTGGCCGCGTTGGAGGAACTCGTCGGTGTCGGCGTGCATTACGGCGCCGCGATGAGCGCCGCACGCGAGATGGACGGGCAGGATGTCTTCGTGGTCGGCGGCGGCAACTCCGCCGGTCAGGCAGCCATCCACCTGGCGCGCCATGCGCGCTCGGTCACAATCGTGGTGCGGCGCCCGGATCTGAGTTCGACGATGTCGGACTACCTCGTCAGGGAGATCGCATTCAATCCACGCATCACCGTGCGCGGGTCAAGCGAGGTCGTCGACGGTGGTGGTTCCGGCAGGCTGGAGTGGGTGATGTTGCGCGACAATCGCACCGGACGCGAGCAACGATGCGCGGCCGGCGGACTGTTCCTGCTGCTGGGTGCCTCCCCACATTGCGACTGGCTGCCCGAGGTGGTGGAACGTGACGATGACGGGTTCGTGTTGACCGGCCGCGACGTACCCCGGCAGCGGTGGCCTGGCGACGTTCCGCCTGCCGAACTGACCACCAGCGAACCCGGCCTGTTCGCGGCCGGCGACATCCGTTCGGGGTCGATGAAGCGAGTCGCCGCCGCCAGTGGGGAAGGGGCCAGCGTCGTCCCGCTGGTGCACACCTGGCTGGCCACTCTGCGGGAAGCGCAGACGTCCTAGACTTCCCACTCCTGATCGCGCACCCCGCGATAGATTCCGCGGCGGACGATCCAAGGCTGCAGGACGGTGTCGATCGACCATGCGGGCAGCCGGAACCCTCGACCATCGGGGGTGAAGATCTCCAGTCCGTCGCGCTGGACACCGAGAACCGACCCCCAGCGATGCTGTCGAGGACGATAACGGCGCCGGTGGCCACCGCGCAGTGTGGCGCGCACATTGTGTGCGACCAGTCGGTCGGCCCGGTTACGCGCCGAGTTGCGCAGGGGATCGGTCGCCGCCACATCGCCGAGCGCGAAGATGCGCTCGTGCCCGGTCACGCCGAGATCGTCGTCGACGCGGACGAACCCGTGTTCATCCAGCAGATCGGCGGGCAGCCACTCGGTGTTCGGACGCACCGCTCCGACCGCCCAGACAACGGCGTCGGCATGTGCCGATGGCTGACCGGTGCTCCATTGAACGGGTCCGGTACCGATGTGGTCGATCCCGGAGCCGGCGGGAAGTCGGGCGCGATGCCCCGGGTGCAGCTCGACACCATAGCCCTCGAGGCGGGCCCGCACCTGTTGCCACACCCGCGGATGATGACCGGGTAACGCCCGGGAGCCCGGAAAGTACAGGTGCACGTTCTTGTTGGGCCATACCGCGGCCACGTTGGCCGCACTGCTGATCGCGGCCGCCCCACCGCCGATCACCGCAATGCTCGTCGCAGCGCGCAGACGTGCATGTGTCCGCCTGAGGTCGTCGGCGATGTCGGCCGCGGTCTGCAGCGTCGGCTGCCGCCAGAAGCCGTTGCGCACCCCAGTGGAGATCACCAGCACGTCGTAGGGTTCGGCGACGGTCGAGCAGTCGCTGCGCACAACCTCCACCCGCCGCTGACCGGTGTCGAGACCGACGAGTGTGCCGTGCACGGTCCGCACCCGGTCGAGTCCGCGAAAGCGGTCGAACCCGATCCAATAATCGCGGCTCCACACGTCGGGTCGCGCAATCCGGGTGCCCAGTTCCTGCCCGCTGAGAAGCCCGGGTTTCGACGAGATCCCGACGATGTCGATAGCCGCCCGAGAACCGGACCGAGACAACGGAACCGGCGATCTGCCACGCGCCAGATGGAGCGCGGTGAGCAACCCGCTGTCACCCATGCCGGCGATCACGACCCGCGGTCGCCGTCGGTGCGCGCTCATCGGCGAGTCCGCACGGCACCGCCCGCGCGCGGTGGCCGCGGCACGAACCGCGGTACCCGGTCGATCACCGACTGGTAGCCGGGTCGTCGGGCGAGGCTGCGCCGCTCCATCATCGGGATGCTCGCGCCCTCGAACAGAGCGAGCATCACCGCGGCGCCGATGAACAGCCACCAGGCGTCCGCCGGAGACGCCGCCACCCCGAACAGCGCGAGCGAGAACCAGAACGAGAACTCACCGAAATAGTTCGGGTGGCGCGACCATCCCCAGACGCCACGATCCATCACATCGCCGCCGCGAGCGGACCGGACGAACCGGCGCAGCTGCCCATCGGCGATCGTCTCGAGTCCGACAGCCGACAACCCCACCAGGAACGCCACGACGACCAACCAGGTCGGGCCCTGGGCCGGGTGGGTCACCGCAACATAGGCCGGCACCATCCCGGCGAACACCTGCAGGGTCGGGATCACATGGATGGCGAACAGGTCCACCGGCAGCTCCCACCGACCGGCGTCGGCGCGCAGCTGTGCGTAGCGCCAATCTTCGTGGTGCAGACCGGGGTACGTACCGACCCAGTTCGCGGTCAAGCGGACCGCCCACACCGCAACCACGATGAACAACAGCCAGGTACGGAGATCGTCGACGCCGAGGTCTGACTGCCACCACCAGTACCCGAGCAGCAGCGGCGGGATCACGCTCCAGTACGCGTCGTAGAAGCTGCTGTTGTGGTGGACCCGGCTGAAACCGAAGATGACGACCGTGGCCAGCAGGTCGGCGATCAACGTATCGAGCCACAACACACCGGTCGCGGGTCCCCACAGCAACCACAGCACCGCGACCGCGATGGCGAGCAGGTAGGCGAATGTGACCCGGACGAGTGCGGTGACCCGACCCGACGGCGATTGGCGCGACATCTGGCTGCTCAGATGAGCGTCGCCAGCTGCTCGATCTCGGGCACGCTGCCGGGCGACACCAGCATCATGGTGACGCCGGCGGCCTCCCACCGCTTGACCTCCGACCGCACGTGCTCGATGTCACCGACGATGGCCGAATCGGCCACGACTTCGTCGGGTATCACCTGTGCGGCCTCGTCTTTGCGGTTGCTGCGGAACAACGCGGTCACCTCGTCGACGACGTCGGCGTAGCCCATCCGCCGATACACCTCGGCGTGGAAATTCGTGTCCTCGCTGCCCATCCCGCCCATGTAGAGCGCGAGGAACGGTTTGATCGCCTCGTAGGTGGCGGCCCGGTCGTCGGTGATGACGATCTGGGCGGTGGCGCAGATCTCGAAGTCGGCGCGCGTGCGCCGGGCCCCCGGCCGTGCGAATCCCTCGTCAAGCCACTCGTTGTAGGTGTCGGCGAGTCGGGGCGTGTAGAACAGTGGCAGCCAGCCGTCGGCGATCTCGGCTGCCAGGGCGATGTTCTTGGGGCCTTCGGCGCCCAGCATCACCGGGATGTCGGCACGCAGCGGGTGCGTGATCGGCTTGAGTGGTTTACCCAGTCCGGTGGCGTCGTCCCCGGTCAGCGGCAACCGATAGTGTGGGCCCGTGCTGGTGACCGGCGCCTCGCGGGCCCACACCTGCCGCATGATGTCGATGTACTCACGGGTTCGCGCGAGCGGCTTGGCGAATCGTTGACCGTACCAACCTTCGACAACCTGCGGACCCGACACACCGAGCCCGACGATGTGGCGGCCGCCGGACAGGTGGTCGAGGGTGAGTGCGGCCATCGCGCACGCGGTCGGGGTACGTGCCGACAGCTGCAGCACCGACGTGCCGAGCCGGACGCGTTCGGTTGACGATCCCCACCACGCCAAGGGGGTATAGGCATCCGATCCCCACGCCTCGGCGGTGAAGACGGCGTCGAATCCGGCGGCCTCGGCCGCCCGGACCAGCTCGGCATGGTTCGTTGCCGGCTGTGCACCCCAATATCCCAGCTGTAACCCGAGTTTCATGCTGCTCCCCACATCAGACCGCCGTCGCGACGGCTCCGTGCAGTTCACCGTAGCCGGTCACGGTCGATCGTCGCGGCAACATGGGCAGCCAGCGCCAGACAGGACGTCAGGCCCGGACTCTCGATGCCGAACAGGTTGACGACACCGGCGACGCCATGGTCGGTCGGCCCCTGCACCAGGAAGTCGGTGGCCGGTTCTCCCGGGCCGGTCAGCTTCGGTCGGACGCCGGCGAAGTCCGGCTGCAGGGCGTCGTCGGGCAATCCGGGCCAGTAGCGGCGGATGGCGGCGTAGAACGCATCGGCCCGGGCCGGATCGACGACATGCTCAGCGTGGGCGACCCATTCCACATCGGGACCGAAACGTGCGATGCCGTCGAGGTCGACGGTCAGATGGACGCCGAGGCCACCGTCCACTGGCACCGGATAGATCAACCGCTCGAATGGTGCTCGACCGGCTCGCAAGCCGAAGTAGCTCCCCTTGGCGAGGTGCCGGAGCGGCACCCGCTCGGCCGGGAACCCGGTCAGCGATCGCGCGAGCCCCCAGGCGCCCAGACCCGCGCAGTTGACCACCGTCGCGCAGACGATGGCACCGATGTCGCGGACCGTGAGTTCGATCCGACCATCCGGTCGAACGCGGCCCCCTGTCACGTCGCTGCGCAAGGAGATCACCGCCCCTGCCTGCTCGGCGTCGCGGCGAAGCGCACCCATCAGACCATGGGCGTCGACGATTCCGGTCGACGGCGACCACAACGCAGCCACGCCGCTCACTTCGGGCTCCATCTCCGCCAGTTCGGTCCGACCGATCCGTCGCAGATCGTCGACGCCGTTCTCGCGCGCACGCTGGGCGATACCGTCGAGTGCGGCGAGCTGATCGGTGTCGGTGGCGACGATCAGTTTGCCGGTCCGACGGTGCGCGACATCGTGATCGGCGCAGTAGCGATACAGGAGTTCGCGGCCGGCCACGCACATCCGTGCCTTCAGGCTGCCCGACGGATAGTAGATCCCGGCGTGGATGATCTCGGAGTTGCGGGAACTGGTCTGGGTGCCGATCGCGTCCTCACGCTCGAGGACCACCACGCTGAGACCGTCCCGGGCAAGCCGGCGCGCCACGGCTAGACCGATCACACCTGCACCCACCACCACGACGTCCACGGACTCTGTCACGGTGTGCCAGCCTAGTGTCCCGCGAGCCGCCTGATGCGTAACCCACTGGCTCGTGACGCGAGCGGCCGCCGGTTCGGTGAGGAGCCCCGGTGCCTGCCCAGCGGCGTCGCGAAGGACCCTAATTCCACACGATGCGGGCCAAGGCGTCCCGATCCGCGACGTCGAGTTTGATGCAGGCGCGGTAGATGTGCCCCTCCACGGTTCGGATCGACACGGTGAGGCGCTCGGCGATCTCTCGGTTGCTGAGCCCCTGCGCCACCAGCGCGGTGATCTCCCGCTCCCGCGCGGTGACCGGCAGCGGCCGCGCGGCAGCACGGATGGCCGGTGTCGTCGCCGAGTCGCAGCGTGCGGCCAGCCGTGCGGAGCGCGCGGTCGCCTCGGCACACTCGCGTCGTCGTCCGGCCCGGTCGTACAACGGAACCGCCTGCGCGGCCGCATCGGCGGCCGAGAGCATCAGACCGATCTGTTCAAACCGCCCACTTACCACGCAGAGCGCGGCCGGGTCCGCATTCGCGACCGCGGCCGCATGCTGCACATAGAGGCCGACCACCGGACCCTGGACCAACCGGCCGACGTCGGTGAGACGCTGCGCGATCTGGCGGTCGCCGAACCGAGCCGCATGGTGCAACGCCTCGACGGCTACCGCATACTGCCCCGAGCTCTGGGCCGATTCCGCAGCCTCACCACACAACTCGATCGCCTCCCGAGGGCTCCCGGTCGATGCCGCGATCCAGGCACGCGAGATCGTGCGTTGCGGTTCGTGAAGGCGCAGGTGCGGTCCGGAGTGTTCCTCCGCGTCGTCGATCACCTGCTGCGCCTTCGCCACCTCACCGAGCGCAGCGTAGGCCCGGACCAGGATCAGCCGCGCGGGCAGCTGCCACGGCAGGGATGTCTCGGCGTTGAGCGCCGCCAGTGCCTGCTCGATCGCCTTCGCCGCAGTGCGGAAGGCACCGCGGTGGGTCGCGACGAGACCCGGCATGATCTTGGCGATCGCCCAGCCGACGAACTGGCCGGACGACGAGAACTCGGCGTACTCTACGGTGCGGCGGTCGGCCGCATCGAGGTCACCGACAGTCGCCAGCGCGAGCACATCGCCGTAGCGGATCATCACTTTGATCATGCCGTCGGTGGCCTTCTGCTCCGGACGGCATCGCGCCGCGATCGGCTCGAAATTCAGTCCACGACCGGCGACCGGCATCGCCAAACCTGCGCCGAATGCCGCGAAGTCTATTGCCTGAGAGGGTGATTCGGCGTCTGCGAGAACCTTCTCGGCCGCCTCGATGCCCTCGTCGATGCGGTTTTCGTGTACCGCCATGGCAGCGCCGGCCGCATCGACGACCAAGCGCAGCGCCCGATGGCCCACCCTGTCACGCATCAGCTGCAACAGCCGGCCACTCTGCGCAACGTCGCCGATCGACCAGAACAGCCGGCTCATCCGCGGAACGCCCCACTGCACCAACTGCAGTTCGTCGAGATCGTCCGGGTCGTAGCCGGCCAGCACTTCATCGGAGTCGGCGATCCGACCCTGCCACAGCAGTGCCCGCGACAACAGTTCGGCTGCTGCGACACCGCCGCCGCGTTCGTGGGCGGCGCGGGCCAGCTGTTCACCGAGCGGGAGATTGGTCAGTGCCACCGCATCTTTGGCGGCCGAGATCAACAGCTTGGGCTCGATGTCCTGATCACCGTCGACGCAGAGCCGGACGAGCCGGATCCGCTCGGCGGCCGAGGTGATCGGACGATCACGCAGGACCGCCACGATCCGTGAACGCAGGGTCCGAGTTCGACCAGCGTGTCGAGATCGAGTGGTTCGTACAATGCGAGCAACTTCAACGCATCCACCACGGCGTCACCGGCCCGATCGAGTCGCTCGTCGATCAATGCCACGAGTCCCGACGGCACGGCGGTGGGGCCACGAAGCTGCCAGACTTCGTTGTTCTCCGTGAGGTTTCCGGCCGCCAGCGCACCCTCGACCATGTTCCGCAGGAAGAGGGGATTACCACCCGACGATTCCCAGATCACGTCGGCGCTGAGACCTTCGAGAGTCCCGCCGAGCACCTTCTCGACCAGCTCGGTGCACTGCTCCTTGGTCAGCGGGTCGAGCTCGATCCGGGTGAGATACCCGTCCTTCCACAGCGTCGTGATGGCGTCGGGGACGGTCTCGCGGCTGCGGGCGGTGGCCACCACACGAGCCGCGTGTTCGATGGTGATCTGGTGTAGCAGCGTTGCCGAGAGCTGGTCGAGCAGGTGAGCATCGTCGACGCCGATCACGGTGTTCGGCTCGGCGATCAATGCCTCTCGCGCCGACACGAGTGCGGCGATCGGATCGCGGGAGGTGCTCGGCGACAGACGGACCCACGGCGCAAAAGCACCCAGTGGAATCGCCCGGGAGGACTCCGTGCAGGCTGCCCAGTGCACCGGGGCACGCAGCGAATCGGTCACCGTTCGTGCCGATGTCGTCTTGCCGACCCCAGGGGGTCCGACCAGCATGACGCCGCTTCCCCCGTCGGTCAGGGCGGAAAGGATCGCCTGATGTTCGGAGGGCCGGCCGAGCAGCTGCCAACCGCCGTCCATGCGTCCTGAGTATAGGTGCCGCGCGCCGCTGCGGCGTCGTGAACGACCACTGTGATGAACGCGGAAGCGCCGCACGACTGGTTGTGACCTGGCACGGCAGATCGGGACACGGATCGGTCGCCAGGTGTTGGTCGTCGGGTCACGGCGTCGTCGGCGGTCGGTCACCGGCTGGTCAGATCGGCAGCTCCGATTCGTCGGCGGGTTCGAGCATCGGGGCGTGATTGACGCGATGACGATACTGACTCGACGCGTCGTACACACGCCGCTTGAGCCGGTTGATCGATCCGAGCGGGCGGTGTGCGTCGAGACCCCGCCACGAGTTGAACGACAGCACCTCGTCGCCGAACGCCCGGCGCTGCGGGGTATAGGTGTCCTGCACGGGATATCGGAGGAGCGCGACGGTACGATACGGCGAGCGCGCGGCGTCCCATTCCTTTGTCGCATCCTCGATCGGCATCTCCGCGAGGTCTGTGCACAACTGCACTTGTAGTTCGTATTCGGCCCCGTGGCAGGCGAAGAAGTCGATCACCGACTCGGCGAAGGCATTGACCTCACCGTTGGGCGGCATCGGCGCGCCCGCGAGCGCACGCACCTCCGGTGACCGTGGGATCAGACGCATCTTGGCGATGTGGTCACCATGGCGCAGCGGCGCCGACGTGTGGAAGGTGTCACCGAGGATATGGGTGTTCGGTTGCACGAACACCGCCAGGTTGTCGGGCAGCCTGCGCCCGAACCGGGGCAACACGTGCTTGTTCAGCGCGTCGAGTGCCTCACTGCCGAGTCGCAGTGCCGGATCGGACAGCCGGGCCAGTGCCCACGCCGTCCACATCCCACTGCGGCTGTATGCGTGCGCGTCGGCGAACAGGAATTCGCGATGGGTGACCATGATGAAGTCCTGGGTCCGCGCGGTGTCGTCGGGAAGCGCGCGCGGCCCCGATACGCCGATCACCTTGATGCCGAGTCCCCGAACTCCACGCAGTTGGTCGCTGCGGATCGGCCCGGACGTGCTCGACAGTCGTGCGATCACCGAGTAGGTCCCAGGCGCGGCGAACATTCCCTGCGCGAGCTCCGGGTCCAGTTCGTCGAGTACCTCCAGTGTGCCGCGCAGGATGCCGTGACCCTTCGCGTGCGCGTCGCGCAACCCTCGCTTGTACACGCGATATGCGCGCTCGTTGTTCGCGCGCAGCACGCGCACGATCTTCTCGATGTCGTCGGCCTCGTCGGCCCGCGGGGATTCGATGTCCTCGTGGAAACGCACATACGTCCGGCCGCCGGAGACGATGTCGGTCATGGGGATCGGTCCTCTCTCGATGCCGCTGCGGATCTCCAGGGGGCGAATGGATTGGCAACTGAGCGCAACGCAGGTGTCAGGATCGGATGATGACGCAGCAGGACCGAGCGCATCGACGAGTTCCGGACCCATGCCATACCGACCTCGGTGTACACCTCGGGGCGGAAATCGCTGGTGAAGAAGCGATCACAGGACAGGCGGCGCGAAGCCATCAGGATGAAGATCCGGAAGGCGGTGTCGCTGAAGCCGAATCCGGGCGGCTTGGCTTCGGCGTAGAGCCCGATCATCAGATCCAGCGGCTCGATGTCGCCGTAGATCTCCGCCAATTCGGTGGCGGTCGCGTCGTCACCGTCAGTTCACGGAACGTCGTCACCGGTGCCATCCGCAGGGCGCGGCGAAAATCGTTGTAACGCGGCACTCCGCGTTCGCGGACCCGCATGATGTCCACGGTGGCGAGGTCGATCGGCGTCCCGTCGGGTCGTGCCAGGTTCTGCAGGGAACGCGGGAAGTTGTGCAACGACAGTTCACCCGGGTGTGCGCGCCCGAACGAGTAGAGCAGATCGGCGGCGGTGTTCGACGTCAGATGTCGTCGTACGTCCGCGGCGAGCAGATCGGCCATCGCGTGCCGCGCCACGACGCGGTCGTCGAGTCCACTGCGGAACTCCACCGTGTCGGGTAGCAGCGGATGCATGCGGTAGACGGCGACGAACTCCTCGGTGAGGGCGAACGGCACGCCGTTGTCGGCGGTCGCCGAGCCGGGGATGCCGGAGAGGATCTCGTTGTCGGTGAAACGTGCGATGCGTCCCGACATCCGTTCGCCGAGAAGTCCGAACCAGTTGCCGCGCATCGCCGCAACCGTGGTCGGATGCGCGATGATCGCCGGGGTCCAGTCCACGGTGTGGATCTTGGCCATCGACGCTGCGTTCACCAATCGGGCGGAGTCGTATAGTTGTTGATCGGTCATGGCGGGGTAGGCGGACGCCAACCGGTTGGCGATCGCGTTGTGCTCGCGCAAGAACAACGAGTGCAACAGGGCAAGACCCACCCAGAAATTGGCGGCCTGCCCATTCGGGTCGAGCAGTGCCTCGGTCTCCGCGGGCGGCAACCCGACGTCGTCGAGCGCGATCCGTCCACCGTCGTGGGTGCGGATGCTCTCCGCGTAGTCGGCCGTCTCACCGTAGATCTGCGAGCCGTCCCACCAATGCGACACCGTCGAGGCGAACACGGGCGGTTGATCGTCTGGTCCGGTCGGGTCGACCGCGGTACGCGCGAATGTCATCGGGTCATGCGGCCAGTCGTCACCGTCGGGTAGCCGGATGTGCCACGGATTTCCGGCCTGTGGCGCGTGGTTGAACCAATCGTGCACCTCGAACTGAATCCAGGCTGCTGCCAGCAGATTGAGCGTGGTGGCCGGGCGGAACTCGCGACGGGTCAACAGCCTTCGGCTGACCAGTCGGGGATTTGGTTCGCAGATGTCATCAGCGTTCTCGGGTGCGGTGCGCGGTAACGGCACGTTGCGGCCGAAGCGGCTCCCGGCCGAACCCGCACGAGGCTCGCCGAGATCGTTGTAGGTGCCGTCCACGCTCCGCGCCCGGTGCTCGTCCGGCGTGCCGACCGGCAGCCGGGCGCCCGGTCGGCCCGTGTCGACGAGGTTGTACGCGCGCAGCTGGCTGCGCAGTCCCACCAGCACGGCGAGCCCGACCGGCGACCACAATCGTGACCAACCGACCACGCGATCGACACGTTCTGCAGTCTGCGCGAGTCCACGAGCGGTGGCGCTCCGTCGACGGGGTGTCGGTTCCGCACCCGCGGTGCGACGCGCGCGGATGTGCGTACCGAGCGAATCATCCCGACCATGACCACCTCCGACTCGTCCGGTTCCGAGTATGCGGGCACGTCGACCGAACGGCACGAGTAATCGACTACTCGAAGTACTCGCACCCGGCCCGCGGATCGGTGCCGCACCCAGGTAGCGACGTACTCGTGTCGTCACCGACACCGCCGACGACGATGAAGGAGGTCGCGGCCACGCGGCCTGCTGGGAGAAAGGTGCTCTGGTGATCGCACCCGTCGAGATCAAGGTGAACGTGGCGTCCCCGGTGACCGATTCGCTGGTGGCGCTGGATCTGCTCGACTCGCCACCGCTGTGGCGTGACATGTGGTTCGCCGAGGCGCGGGCACGTGACGATGTGGGTGCACTCCCGCTGCTGGCCGGTCGTCTCACGATCCGCCTGCGCAGCGGCGATCGGGACGACGTCACCGTCGGGGTGCGGCCATGTGACACCGATCGTCTGGTCGGACGGTGGCGTGCCCCGTTCGAGGAGACACATTTCTCCTATCGACTCGAACGGGACTGGTGTGGGGAGCGTCGAGAGGTCGCGGCCGCGGCGATCAGTCGTCGTCCGCCGGGCTCGGTGGCGACCGCGCTGCGCGACGGCGCGGATCCGGCACACATCCTCGACGCGGCGCAGCGACAATTCGTGGTCACCTGTACTCCGCGCGGGATACCCATCGACCATCTGGGAACGCTGGGACCGGTGACCTGCCAGACCTGGCCCGAGGTGGACCTCGACGGTTGCTCGGTTCAGGTGGAGAGGTGGTCGGTCGCCGACGTCGACCTGCTCGAACTCGCGGTGCGTCTGCAGCCGCACCCTGGCGAGACCGCAGCGCAGTTCGAGGTCCGCGCGATGTCCGCGCACCGAGCGATCCGCGCGACGGTGACCCGGCGCGCCCTGTCGATCGCGGATTTCCGGGAATCCAAGACCCACCGCGTGATGACGGCGCTGAGGGCGACCTCCTGATACGAAACGGGTGGTGTGGCCTGCTGCCACACCACCCGTTCGACTAGTCCGTCAGACCTTGGCCTGCATCGAGCTACGGGCGGGGTTGCCCTGCTCGTCGACCTTGGGGTCGGGCTGGTCCTTCTTCTCGGTCACGCCGGACTTGATGCGAGCACCGATGTCGGAGTCGATTCGGGACCAGTATTCGAACGCTCGGGCCAGGACCGGCTCGGACACACCGTTGAGCAGATGGCCCACGACGTTGTCGACCAGGCGTTCGCGTGCCGCATCGTCGAGCACCTCGCGCACCATCGTGCCCGCCTGCCCCCAATCGTCGTCCTCGGGGTGGTCCACATATGCACTACGGACGATGTCGCCGTCCGCTGCCCACTGCGGCTCGCCCTGGCCTGCGTAGCTCGCGGCCGGCCCGCCCTTGGAGTTCGGCGCATACACCGGATCGGACACGGGGGTGATCCGCATGTGGCCGTCCTTGGTGTAGCTGTGCACCTCGTTGCGCGGCCGATTGACCGGGATCTCCTTGTAGTTACCGCCGAGACGCGCACGATGTGCGTCGGCGTAAGAGAACACCCGGCCCAGCAGCATCCGGTCCGGGCTGAAGCCGATTCCCGGCACCACGTTGTTCGGCTCGAACGCGACCTGCTCGATCTGGGCGTGGTTGTCGGTGGGATTGGTGTGCAACGTCATCTTTCCCACCTCGTGCAGTGGGTAATCGCCGTGCGGCCACACCTTGGTCAGATCGAAGGGATTGAACCGGTAACCGGTGGCGTCCTCATACGGCATCAACTGCACCTTGAGGGTCCAACTCGGGTGATCGCCCGCGGCGATCGACTCGAACAGATCCCGTGTGTGGAAGTCGGTGTCGGCCGCGGCCATTTGGTCGCCTTCGTGCTGCGTGAAGAACTCCACACCCTGATCGGAGATGAAGTGGTACTTCACCCAGTGCTTCACACCTTCGGCGTTGACCCACAGGTAGGTGTGCGATGAATAACCGTTCATGTGCCGCCACGTCTTGGGGATACCCCGGTCACCCATCAACCAGGTGACCTGATGCGCCGACTCCGGCGACAGCGTCCAGAAGTCCCACTGCATGTCGTGGTCGCGCAGATTGTTGTCTGCGCGACGCTTCTGTGAGCGGATGAAGTGCTGGAACTTCATCGGGTCCTTGACGAAGAAGATCGGCGTGTTGTTGCCGACCATGTCGTAGATTCCTTCGTCGGTGTAGAACTTCAGTGCGAATCCGCGAGGGTCGCGCCAGGTGTCGGGGCTGCCGCGTTCACCGGCAACGGTGGAGAAGCGAGCCACCATCTCGGTCTTGACACCGGGTTGGAACAACCCCGCGCAGGTGTACTGCGACACGTCCGCGGTGGTCTCGAATGTGCCGAACGCACCGCTGCCCTTGGCGTGGGGCTGGCGTTCGGGGATGCGCTCACGATTGAACTGTGCCATCTGCTCGATCAGATAGTGATCGTGCAGGACGATGGGCCCACCGGCGCCGACGGTCAGCGAATGCTCGTCGCTGCCGGCCGGTGCCCCGGAATCCCGGGTTGTGTAGATCGACGTGTTGTCGTCGGACATATCGCCTCCGAGAAGGTCTCATCCGTCTAAGGGCTGTGCAGTTGTGCGGACCCGAGCTGTTTGAGGTCCTTGGCCGATGCTACCCCGGCCGCGTGTCGCGCGGTCGTGGGTTGCCGGGCCCGTCGACGGATTGGGTGTGAATGATGTTGCAATCGAACCGCTTTGTTTGCCGTCGTGTGATCACACTACTGGGCCCCACCTCCCGACGCGGCGGAACGGAGCTTGTCCAGCAACGGTTTTGCGGCCGTCTCGAGGAACTCGGCTTGCGATTCGCCACCGATCTGGACAAGTGCGATATCGGTGAATCCCGCTTCCCAGAAAGGTCGCACGGCGTCGACGACGGCGTCGAGATCGGGCCCGCACGGAATCGATTCGGCCACATCCGCGGGTCGAACGTATTGGGTCGCCGCGGCGAACCCGGCGGTGGTCCGCAGGTCTGCGTTGACATCCCACCCGCCGCTGAACCAGCGGAACTGATCGTGGGCTCGGGCGACCGCGGCATCGCGATCACGATCCCAGCACATGGGGATCTGACCGATCGCGCGGCTGTCGATGCCGATCGTCCCGGTGCCGTCCGTCGCGTTCCAGGTGTCGACAAGACCCGGATTCGGTTCGACCGCAATCAGGTGGTCGGCGAGCGGACCGAACTCCTCGATGCCCTGCGCGCCGGACACGGCCACGCCCAGCGGCACCGTCTCGGGCAGATCCCAGATGCGCGCGGCGTCCACCTGGAAGTAGTCGCCACGGAAGTCGACGAGGTCCCCGGTGTGCAACGCGCGGATGATCTCGATCGCCTCGGCGAGCATCGCCTGACGGTCGCCGACGGCCGGCCAGCCTTCCCCGACGACGTGCTCGTTGAGGTTCTCACCGGCTCCGAGGCCGAGGGTGAACCGCCCGTCGGCGAGCAACTGCAGGGTGGCCGCCTTTTGCGCGACGACGGCGGGGTGGTAGCGAATGGTGGGGCAGGTGACATACGTCATGAGGTCCACGCGTTCGGTCGCATGTGCGACCGCCCCGAGCACACTCCACGCGTAGGGCGCATGGCCCTGCGCCGACAGCCACGGGAAGTAGTGGTCGCTGGACACCTCGAAGTCGAAGCCCACCTCCTCGGCGCCTACCGCGTACCGGACGAGTTCTTTGGGTCCGGCCTGCTCGGTCATCAATGTGTAGCCGAAGCGTGTGGGCATGGGGTGCGCTCCTTCGTCGAGCATCGGAGGAATCAGTCGTCCTCCGTGATTGCCTGCAGTACCGACGGGGTAACACCTCGAGTCGACATCCAAACCCAGGGGAGAGCATGACGAACGCATCCGGACACCGCGAATCACCCGACCGCGATGAGTCCCTCGCCGACACCGTGCTGCTCGACGTCGACGGCACCCTCATTGATTCCACCTACTTTCATGCGCTGGCTTGGATACGCGCTTTCGCAGCCCACGACCTGACCCCGGATTGGTGGCGGGTGCATCGAACCGTCGGCATGGGCGGTGACCTCCTGGTCGGCGAGGTCTGCGGCCGCGAGGTCGAGGACCGGCTCGGCGACGAGTTGCGGGCGGACTGGGCCGATCGCTACCGGCAATTGCTCCCCGAGGTCAGGGTGTTTCCGGGTGCCCGCGCGTTGATCGATCAGCTACAGCAGGCCGGCCACCGGGTGGCGCTTGCCTCGTCCGGAGCCCAAGAGTTCACCGAGGCCGCGCTGCGGATGCTCGGCATGGCCGGCGACGAGTTCGCGGCCGTCACCTCGTCGGAGGATGTGGACCGATCCAAGCCCGAGCCGGACATTCTGGCGACGGCACTGCAGCGGGCCGGCGGCGCCGACGCGGTGGTGGTGGGCGACACAGTGTGGGATGTCGAATCGGCCAACCGGCTCGGCGCCAGGTGTGTGGCGGTCCGCAGCGGCGGTTTCTCTGAAGCCGAGTTGACGGCGGCCGGAGCGGTGGAAGTGGTCGACGACGTGGGTGAGCTGGCCACCCGCCGCTGGTTGCCCTGACGGAGGTTCGTTCGACCTGGGCAACAGGCGGTGGGCATGGCACGATCACAACGTGTCCGAGTCGTCTGAAGCCGATCGCCTGCGCGACCTCGCGCGGCTGCGACGCGTTCGCGATCGCATCGATCGCGACTACGGCGAGCCGTTGAACGTCGAAGCATTGGCCCGTGGCGCCCACATGTCCGCCGGACACCTCAGCCGCGAGTTCCGACGGGTCTACGGCGAGTCCCCGTACTCGTACCTGATGACACGGCGCATCGAACGTGCCATGGCACTGCTGCGGCGGGGCGATCTGACCGTGACCGACGTCTGCTTCGCGGTCGGCTGTTCGTCGCTGGGCACGTTCAGTACCCGATTCACCGAACTCGTCGGTGTGCCCCCGAGTGTCTACCGGGAACGGGAGAGCGGGGCCGAATCCACCGCGGGGATACCGGCGTGTCTGGCCAAACAGGTCACCAGACCGGTCAGGAATCGAGAAGCCGCGAGCCGTTCTCCGCGTCTAGCGTGAGTCCCATGAGCATCGTCATCCAGTACACTTTCCTGCCGCAGACCGATCCGGACGCCGCCCTCGGGTTCTATCGGGACATCCTCGGATTCGAGGTTCGCAAAGACGTCGGATACGAGGGGATGCGGTGGCTGACCGTAGGACCACCGGATCAACCGCAGACCTCGATCGTGCTGCACCCACCTGCCGCGGATCCCGGGATCACCGACGACGAACGGCGGGTGATTCTCGACCTCATCGCCAAGGGCAGCTTCGGCGCGGTCACCCTGGCCACAGATGACCTCGACGGACTGTTCGAGAAGCTCGAGGCCGCCGGCGCCGAGGTGCTGCAGGAACCCACCGATCAGCCGTACGGAGTCCGCGACTGCGCGTTCCGCGATCCGGCGGGCAACCTGATCCGTATCGACCAACTGCAGTGACCACAGTCCCGCCGCCACGAAGATGTGTGGATACCGAACCGGGCATGCCGTCGTCGAACACCTGTCGACGCCAAGCCACCAGACGCCACCGGAGACCCTGACCGACAGTGCATCACAACGAGTTGCCCTGACCACGTGCGCCGACCCGACCAGATGGAGATCCTGTGAGCGCCCCCAGCACGACGTCACGATCCACACCCACGTCGCCTGACACCCACGTCGCCGACACCCACGACCTGATCCGGGTCACCGGAGCGCGCGAGAACAACCTCAAAGACGTCAGCCTGGAGATCCCCAAGCGTCGACTGACCGTGTTCACCGGCGTCTCCGGGTCGGGGAAGAGTTCGCTGGTCTTCAGCACGATCGCCGCCGAATCACAACGGATGATCAACGAGACCTACAGCGCGTTCGTCCAGGGTTTCATGCCGAATCTGGGGCGGCCCGACGTCGACGTCCTCGAGGGACTGACCACCGCGATCATCGTCGATCAGGAACGAATGGGCGCCAACCCGCGTTCGACTGTCGGGACCGCGACCGATGCGAACGCGATGCTGCGCATCCTTTTCAGCCGATTGGGCACACCGCACATCGGCTCACCGCAGGCCTTCTCGTTCAATGTGGCGTCCATCAGCGGGGCCGGCGCGGTGACGGTCGAGAAGGCCGGTCGAAAGGTCAAGGAGCGCCGCAGCTTCTCGATCACCGGCGGCATGTGTCCGCGCTGCGAGGGACGGGGCTCGGTCTCGGATTTCGACCTGACCGCGTTGTACGACGACTCCAAGTCGCTCAACGAAGGCGCACTCACCATCCCCGGCTACAGCATGGACGGTTGGTACGGGCGCATCTTCCGGGGTTGTGGCTGGTTCGATCCGGACAAGCCGATCCGCAAGTTCACCAAGCGCCAACTCGACGACCTGCTCTACAAAGAGGCCACCAAGATCAAGGTGGACGGGATCAATCTGACCTACCTCGGCCTCATCCCGCAGATCCAGAAGTCGTTCCTGTCCAAAGACCGTGAGGCGATGCAGCCGCACATCCGTGCCTTCGTTGATCGCGCGATCACCTTCACCACCTGCCCCGAATGTGACGGGACCCGGCTGACCGCGGAGGCCCGCAGCTCCACCATCGCCGGAAAGAGCATCGCCGACCTGTGTGCCATGCAGATCAGCGACCTCGCCGAATGGGTGCGTCAGCTCGACGAACCCTCGGTGAAACCCCTGCTCGGTACGTTGAGCCAGACGCTGGACTCGTTCGTGGACATCGGCCTGGGCTATCTGTCCCTGGAACGCCCGGCGGGCACGCTATCCGGGGGAGAAGCACAGCGCACCAAGCTGATCCGTCATCTGGGATCCTCGCTGACCGACGTGACCTACGTGTTCGACGAACCGACGATCGGTCTGCACCCGCACGACATCGCACGGATGAACGACCTGCTCCGGCAATTGCGCGACAAGGGCAACACCGTGCTGGTGGTGGAACACAAACCGGAGGCCATCGCGATCGCCGACCACGTGGTCGATCTCGGTCCCGGCGCCGGACGGGACGGCGGCGAGATCGTCTTCGAGGGGACAGTCGAGCAGTTGCGTCAGGCCGACACGCGAACGGGCCGGCACCTCGACGACCGAGCCCGGATCAAGGAGTCGGTGCGGACGTCCGACGGCGCCCTGGAGATTCGCGGCGCCGATATGCACAACCTGCGCGGCGTCGACGTCGACATCCCGCTCGGGGTACTGGTTGTGGTGACCGGGGTGGCCGGCTCGGGCAAGAGTTCGCTGATCGACGGGTCGCTGGCCACTCGCGACGGAGTGGTGTCGATCGATCAAGGCGCCATCCGCGGGTCGCGACGCAGCAACCCGGCCACGTACACGGGGTTGCTCGATCCGATTCGCAAGGCGTTCGCCAAGGCCAACGGGGTGAAACCAGGACTGTTCAGCGCCAACTCCGAAGGTGCCTGCCCGAACTGCAACGGCGCAGGGGTCATCTACTCGGACCTGGCGATGATGGCCGGTGTCGCCACACCCTGCGAGGTGTGCGAAAGCAAACGGTTCTCCGCCGACGTGCTGGAGTACACATTCGGCGGTAAGGACATCAGCGAGGTCCTCACCATGTCCGTAACGCAGGCCGAGGAGTTCTTCGGGTCGGCCGACGCCAAGATCCCGGCGGCGCACAAGATCCTCGTCCGGCTGCGGGACGTCGGGCTGGGCTACCTCACCATCGGTCAACCGCTCACCACACTGTCTGGTGGCGAGCGGCAACGGCTGAAGCTCGCCGCTCAGATGGGAGACAAGGGCGACATCTACATCCTCGACGAGCCCACCACCGGCCTGCACCTGGCCGACGTGCAACAGCTGCTCGAGTTGCTCGATCGACTGGTCGACGGCGGGAAGTCGGTCATCGTGATCGAGCACCACCAGGCGGTCATGGCGCACGCCGACTGGATCGTCGATCTCGGCCCCGGTGCGGGTCATGACGGCGGCCGGATCGTCTTCGAGGGCACCCCGGCCGACTTGATCGCCGATCCGAAAACGCTGACCGGCACACACCTCGCCGACTACGTCGCGACGCAGTAGTTCGGTGTGCTTCGCAGATTTCGGTGACGTGGCCGGATACCCGTCGTAGACTACTTTTGAAACATCTGTAGCGATTCGTTCCTTTGGTGCTCCGTTCCTGCGCTACTCGGTCCGGAGGGATCGGAGCACCGGGGGTGATGACATGGGCGGGAGCGCTGGAGTGAACGCGAAGAAGACGATGCAGTCGACGCTGGGCAAGGTCAGCAAGGCCTACCCGAGTAAGCCGCGGCCGCTGGCCGAACCGCCGGCCGGTTCGGGCCTCAAGCCGGTGATGGGTGATGCGGGCATGCCGTTTCTCGGCAACACACTCGAAGCGCTCGCCGACCCGCTCGCGAGCGCGATGGAGCGGTACGAGAAGTACGGCCCGGTTTCGTGGTCGGGTTCGCTCAACATGAACATCGTGACGCTCATCGGCCCCGAGGCCATCGAATGCGGATGGATGAACCGCGAGAAGGCATTTTCCAGCGAGCAGGGCTGGGAACCGATGATCGGCCCCTTCTTCCGTCGCGGCATCATGTTGATGGATTTCGAGGAGCACATGCATCACCGTCGAATCCTGCAGCAGGCCTTCACCAGGCCTCGACTCAACGGATATCTCGACATGATGACACCGCACATCGAGAAGACCCTGGCGAACTGGGACGTGGGCGCCGGGTTCCCCATGTACTCACGTACCAAGGACCTCACTCTGTCGTTGGCCACCGAAGTCTTCATGGGTGCGTCACTCAACGAGAGCGAAACGCATCGCCTCGAGAGCGCCTTCGAGGCCGCGGTCCGCGGCGGACAGGCAATGGTGCGCGCGGACGTCCGCGACTGGACCTGGGCGCGGGGGCTGCGTGGACGAGAAGCGTTGCAGCACTACTTCCGTTCGGAGATCGCCGCTCGTCGCGCCGGTGACGGCGACGACCTGTTCAGCGTGCTCTGCCACAGCCAGGACGAGGACGGCAATTCGTTCAGCGACGAGGACGTCGTCAACCACATGATCTTCGTGATGATGGCCGCCCACGACACCAGCACCATCGCCTTGTCGATGATGACCTATTTCCTGGGTCGCCACCCGCAGTGGCAGCAGCGACTCCGCGACGAATCGCTGGCGCTGGGCAAATCAACCATCGACTACGACGACCTCGACAAACTGCCCAGCCTCGACCTGGCCTTCAAGGAGACGCTCCGCATCAACGCGCCGGTGGGCATGTTGTTCCGAAAGACGGTGGCCGACACCGACATCCTCGGGCACTACGTGCCCAAGGGCACCCTGGTCAGCATCCATCCGTGGGCATCGATGCTGCGCGAGGAGTGGTGGCCCAACCCGACCCACTGGGATCCGGACCGGTTCTCCCCAGAGCGCCGCGAGGACAAGGTCCATCGATTCGCGTGGGCACCGTTCGGTGGCGGCGCCCACAAGTGCATCGGCCTCTACTTCGGTGGCATGGAGGTCAAGGCGATCATGCACCAGCTGCTGCAGCGTTTCGAGTGGTCCGTCCCGGCCGATTACCGACTCGATCTGACCTACGGCACCGGACCGACCCCCGCAGACGGATTGCCGATCGACATGCGTCGTCGGGTGATGCACGAGGTGCCGCCGCGCGCCTGAGCTGGTGCCGTTGCCTTCTGGTGAGCAAACGTGAGCATTGCTGCTGTGTCTGCGGTGTCATCAGGCAGCCTCGCCTTGCGGTGAGGCGGTCCCCGTCTGACCAACACTGGTGGTGTTGTGCGGGGTTGACGTTTCATCGCCTCCTGCGTCGCCCGCTTGCGCGGGGTCGGTCTCCTGGCTGGCTCCACGTCCTGCCACCGAGCCACTCTCGGTGGGACTCTGTTCACCCAGGGTGTGGGTGTCGCCGAGTCGGGCGAGGTTGATCGCGGCGTTGCGATCACGATCGATCCGCACGCCGCA
>NZ_JAKGCU010000016.1 GCF_021556435.1 Gordonia tangerina | reverse complement strand
GCCGCAGAACTCAACGCCCGACCCCGCAAACGACACGGCTGGCTCACGCCCGCCGCCAAACTCGACGAGCTACTACGATCAGACCCGTCCGATCCTGTTGCAGCGACCGGTTGAATCCGCCTTTCGCTGGAAACTCGGGGAGGGTTCTGTCGGCGAATTCTTGGGTTCTGTCGGCTGCCGTGCTGGGCGCGTTGGGGAGCCGGGGGAGGGCGGCGACTATCCGCCGGTGTAGCCGGACAGCGTGACGCCGTGCTGGGCGAGCCAGGGGGCGGGGTCGATCTTGGTGGTGCCGTTCTTCCACACCTCGAAGTGAACGTGCGGGCCCGTGGAGAAGCCTTCGTTGCCGACCAGCGCGATGACGTCGCCTGCGGTGACGTGCTGGCCCGGCTGGACCAGAACCCCGGACGAGGACATGTGGCCGTACATGGTGATGGTGCCGTCGTCGGCGCGGATCTGGACCCAGTTGCCGTAACCGGAGGCCGGCCCGGCCTCGACGACGACGCCGTCGGTAACGGCATGGATCGGAGTACCCAGCGGGGCGGCCAGGTCGATGCCGCCGTGGAAGGTTCCCCAGCGCATCGCGAAGGTGGACGTGAAGTCGTAGGCACCGAGCGGGATGGGTGATTCGAACATCGGCCGACGAGCGAGCGCCTCCGCTTTCGCCTCGGCGGCGGCGCGGGCCTCGCCGACAGCCAGCTGGTCGGTGAAGGTGCTCAGGTCCTTGGTCGGCGTCGTGGCGGCCAGGCCCGGCCCGAGGTCGGGTGTCTGGCCGGTGGTGCCGACGTTGGCCGTGTTGGAGGGTGCGGGAGCCGAGGCGTTGTCGGCGGAGCCCACCTGCGCCACGGCGGCGACCGCAGCGCCTGCCGCCATCGCGATGAGTGCGGCCCGCCCACCCTTGAGGGCCGTCGGCGGGGCGCTGATGCGGTGTTTGCCGCCCTTACGCGTCGCGCCGGAGGACGGGCGGGTACGGAACGGCTTCTCACCGTCGGAAAGCGGTAGCGGCAGCTCGCCGCTCTCGGTGCTGGTGAGGGAGAAGGTGTCGGGGCGAGCGCCCTCCATGTCGAACGGCTCGTCGTACTCGTAGCCGTCGAACTCGCTCTCCGGGATCAGGATGTCCTGGGTGATCTCGGAGCGAGTGGGGCGGTAGTAGCGGTCCCAGGTGCTCGAATCCCAGGTCTCGTCGGTGGACTCCCACGCAGGTGCGGCGTCGGCGAACTCATCGATCGGGATGATCGTGGTGACCTCGGTGCCGTTGTCCTCGTCGCGGGCGGTTGGGTGCCCGGTGGTCGCGACCGGCCGGCTGGAGTAGCCACGTCCCGTCAAATCGTCCACCTCATCTCTCTGTTAGCGAGGACTACCCGTTACCGCCTGTAATCCTTTTGTGATCTGCCAGCCGACGGTAACGAAATGATTGCGGCAAGTCCAACGGTGTGGGCCCAAAACCCCGTGTTCTGTGAGGCGGGTCACAACAAAACCCTGCGCGCTCAGGTGTCGCGAAGGCAGACTTCGCCATCGTGTACCCACTGTCGGTCCATCGGCGGACGACCTATCAGAGCACAGGCCTCGCGGCGAGGTCGGTGCAGGGGTCATGAGGGTGCCGGATCGCCGACCGACCGAGTGATCTGTCGCACAAGCGGTGGGTGCGCCGACAAAGCCCATACGCGGCAGGTTTAGAGTCCGATATGGCCCGCACAACACCCCTGCGGTGTTACATCCTTCTGCGGACAAATCTACGAGATGGTGAGCTGAATGGATCTCTTCGAATACCAGGCGAAGGAACTTTTCGCCAAGCACGAGGTGCCCACCTCGGCCGGCCGCGTTACCGACACGGTCGCCGGGGCACGTGAGATTGCCGAGGAAATCGGCAAGCCGGTGATGGTCAAGGCCCAGGTCAAGGTCGGTGGCCGTGGCAAGGCCGGCGGCGTGAAGTACTCCAAGGACGTCGACGAAGCCGTCGCGAACGCCGAGTCGATCCTTGGCCTCGACATCAAGGGCCACGTCGTCAAGAAGCTGCTGGTCGCAGAGGCGAGTGACATCGCCGAGGAATACTACATCTCCTTCCTGCTCGACCGCACCAACCGCACCTACCTGGCCATGTGCTCGGTGGAGGGTGGCGTCGAGATCGAGGTCACCGCCGAGGAGAACCCCGACGCCCTCGCCCGCATCCCCGTCGACGCCGTCAAGGGCGTCGACCTCGCGTTCGCGCGCAGCATCGCCGAGGCCGGCAAACTGCCCGCCGAGGTGCTCGACGCCGCAGCGGTCACCATCCAGAAGCTGTGGGAGGTCTTCATCAACGAGGACGCTCTCCTGGTCGAGGTCAACCCACTGGTCCGCACCCCCGACGACCAGATCCTCGCTCTGGACGGCAAGGTCACCCTCGACGCCAACGCCGACTTCCGTCAGCCCGACCACGAAGCGTTCGAGGACAAAGAGGCCACCGACCCGCTCGAGCTCAAGGCCAAGGAGAACGATCTCAACTACGTCAAGCTCGACGGCCAGGTCGGCATCATCGGCAACGGCGCGGGTCTGGTCATGTCGACCCTCGACGTCGTCGCCTATGCCGGTGAGGCTCACCAGGGTGTCAAGCCCGCCAACTTCCTCGACATCGGCGGCGGCGCCTCGGCCGAGGTGATGGCTGCGGGCCTCGACGTCATCCTGGGAGACGAGCAGGTCAAGAGCGTCTTCGTGAACGTCTTCGGCGGCATCACCGCGTGCGACGCGGTCGCCAACGGCATCGTCGGCGCACTGAACAAGCTCGGCGACGAGGCGAACAAGCCTCTGGTCGTCCGCCTGGACGGCAACAAGGTCGAAGAGGGCCGCAAGATCCTGGCCGACGCGAACCACCCGCTGGTGACGCTGGCCGAGACCATGGACTCCGGCGCCGACAAGGCCGCCGAACTGGCGAGCAAGTAGGAGCAGCAGAATGTCCATCTTTCTGAACAAAGACAACAAGGTCATCGTCCAGGGCATCACCGGCGGTGAGGGCACCAAGCACACCGCGCTGATGCTCAAGGCCGGCACCAACATCGTCGGCGGCGTCAACGCCCGCAAGGCCGGCACCACCGTCAGCCACGACGGCGGCGTGGAGCTGCCGGTGTTCGGTTCGGTGTCGGAGGCCATGAAGGAGACCGGCGCCGACACGTCGATCGCCTTCGTGCCGCCGAAGTTCGCCAAGGACGCCATCATCGAGGCCATCGACGCCGAGATCCCGCTGCTCGTGGTCATCACCGAGGGAATCCCGGTGCAGGACAGCGCCTACGCCTGGGCCTACAACCAGTCCAAGGGCAACAAGACCCGCATCATCGGACCCAACTGTCCGGGCATCATCACGCCGGGTGAATCGCTGGTCGGCATCACGCCGAACAACATCACCGGCACCGGCCCGATCGGTCTGGTGTCCAAGTCGGGCACGTTGACCTACCAGATGATGTACGAACTGCGTGACATCGGCTTCTCCACCGCCATCGGCATCGGCGGCGACCCGGTCATCGGCACCACCCACATCGACGCCATCGAGGCGTTCGAGAAGGACCCCGACACCAAGGTCATTGTGATGATCGGTGAGATCGGTGGCGATGCCGAAGAACGCGCCGCCGACTACATCAAGGCCAACGTCTCCAAGCCGGTCGTCGGCTACGTTGCCGGTTTCACCGCGCCCGAGGGCAAGACCATGGGTCACGCCGGCGCCATCGTATCGGGCAGTTCGGGCACCGCGCAGGCCAAGAAGGAGGCCCTCGAGGCCGCCGGCGTCAAGGTCGGCAAGACGCCGAGCGAGACCGCCAAGCTGGCTCGGGAGCTCTACCAGGGCCTGTGACGTAACGCTTTCGACAACGAGGTGGCCGTTGTCCCCGTCCGGGGGATGACGGCCACCTCGTTTTGTGCAGTGCGCTGTCCCTGCGGGCGACTACGATTCATCCGTGGGTGAAGACAACGAGGTGCCGCGGGAGGTCGTGCTCGCCCTCGGCGCGGCGGCAGTCGGTGCTCGCGCGGTCGCGATGTCCGCCCGGCTGTCGAGGTCTGCGGTGCGTACGGCGCTTCGTCTTCCGGTCATCGGGTCTGCCGGCCGCCGCGGCCTCGATCGCCTCGAGGCCGAAGGCGAACGCGTACTTGCGCTCGCGCCGAAGGTGATCGACCGCGGCAAGGCGATCGTGGTCGCCGTGGTGTCCGCGATCATCGCCGAGATGGATCTGACCGGGTTGGTTCGGGACAACGTCGACCTGAACGAGGTCGCCGCAGCCCTCGATATCGAGGCGATCCTGGATCGAGTCGACCTGGATGCCGTGATCCGTGACCGCCTTGATCTGAACGGCGCCGTCGCCCTGGTGGACCTTGACGCCATCGCGGCCACGCTCGACATCGACGCCATTGCAGCGCGGATCGACATCGAAGCCATCCTCGGTCGGGTGGACATGATCGGGCTGGCCGATGAGATCATCGACGGTGTCGATCTGCCCGACATCATCCGTGAGGCGTCCACGTCGGTGACCGCGGATGTGATGACCGACGTGCGCAGCACCAGCGAGCGCGCCGACGACGCGGTCGCCAACGTGGTGGGCCGCATCCTGCGGCGGCGCGTCGTCGACGCAGCTCAGAGCAGTCACGCCGATGAGTGACACCGATCGGGTCGGACCGCTTCGGCACACGCACATGCCTGCGATCCACGACACCACCAAGAGCGCCGGCATCGTCAGTCGAGGTGTCGCTGCGACGTTGGATCTGCTGGTGGTGCTGGCGATTCTGAGTAGCGCCTATCTCGGGTACGCCATGGTGCGGTTGCTGTTCAGCATCCGCGATTTCGCGTTCCCGCAACCGAATGCGGTCTTCACCGCAACCGGCTTCATCGTCGTGTCGGTCGGCTATCTGGCGCTGTGTTGGGCGGTGTCGGGACGCACTCTCGGGTGTGTGGCGATGGGTCTGCGTGTGGTCGGGCGTAAGGGGGGACGCATGCGCCCGGTCACCGCGCTGCTGCGGGCCTTTCTATGCGTGTTCTTCGCCGTCGGATTGGCCTGGGTGGCAGTGCATCCGGAGCGGCGATCGGTGGCCGACATGGTTCTGCGCACCCGCGTGGTCTATTCGCGCTGACCGCCCGACACCTCGGCCACGGACTTCAAGGCGGCCAGCCCCTTCTCGAAATCCTTGCCGATCATCCGGTCGAACAGTCCCAGCGGTGCGGCGATGCGCGAGAACATCGAGTGCGGGCCGGTCATTGTCCACGTCACCTCGGTTTGGGCGCCCCGGGGTGCCATAGTGAACACGCTGGTGCTGGTCGATGACATGGGCTTCTCGAACGCCACCGCCACGGCCACTCGCGTGGGTTCGGTGACCTCGATGACCTCCATGGTGCCTTTGCCCGCCTTGCGGTTTCCCGACCATGCATACTTCGCACCGACTCCGCTGTCGGCGCCTGAATAGTCGCGGTGCAAATCGGGATCGAGGTCCTCCCACGGTGACCACCGTTGCCACTCATGCAGATCGACGAGGAGCGGGTAGATCCGATCTGGCAGCGCCGCGATCGTCGTGTTCCGGGTCACGGTGTACTCGCCCATGGTGTTTCTCCTGCTCGGGGGTAGGTGCATGCAGTATGACCGAGGGGGATGCGGGAGTTCATCGGTCGACGCGCCCGTAGGGTGGAATCGTGACCGACCAACGCCGCGTCGATACCCGCACAGTGGTCGACCTCGTTGTCGACCGGGGCACCTGGCAGTCCTGGGACGGACCAGCCGATCCGGGGTCGGACGAATCCGACTACGGAGCCGCACGTGACCGCGCGCGGGACCGAACCGGTGTCGACGAATCGGTTGTCACCGGCTGCGGTCTGATCGGCGGACATCGCGTGGCGATGGTGATCAGCGAGTTCGGATTCCTCGGCGGGTCGATCGGTCGGGCCGCGGGACAGCGCGTGGTGGCTGCCGTCGAACGGGCGACCCGGGAACGGATTGCGGTGCTCGCGCTGCCGTCGTCGGGCGGCACCCGGATGCAGGAGGGTACCCCGGCCTTTCTGCAGATGGTGGCGATCACCGGTGCGGTCAACGCGCACAGGGCCGCCGGGCTCGCCTATCTGGTGTATCTACGTCATCCGACGACCGGAGGTGTGTTCGCCTCCTGGGGTTCGCTCGGCCACATCACGTGGGCCCAGCCGTCGGCGCTGGTGGGCTTTCTGGGCCCGCGCGTGTACGAGGGGCTCTACGGTGAGCCGTTTCCGGCCGAGGTGCAAACGTCGGAGAATCTTCTCGCACACGGACTCGTGGACGCCGTGTTCGGATTGGACAGGCTCGGCAGCCATGCGGGACGGCTACTGGCGCTGCTCGCACCCGTCGCCGTCGAGCCCGTGTCCGCGCTGCCCGACGACCCGCCGATGTCCGACGCCTGGTCTGCGGTGGTAGCCACCCGGTCGCCGGGACGGCCCGGGCTCGCCGAGGTCCTCGATCCCGACCATTCGGTGGTGCTCCGCGGTGATGCTCCGATCTGGCTGGCGCTGAGTCGATTCGGCGGTCGGACAGCGGTTGTCGTCGGGCAGGATCGGGTGCGTCAGGCGGCCGGGCAACTCATCGGGCCGGCCGATCTGCGCGTCGCTCGCCGCGGCATGGCGATGGCCGCTGATCTGCGGTTGCCGGTGGTGACGATCATCGACACCCCGGGCGCAGAGTTGTCGGTTGACGCGGAACAAGGCGGACTGTCCGGTGAGATCGCCCGTTGCACATCTGAATTGGTGCAGCTCACGGTGCCGACCGTGTCGGTGCTGCTCGGGCAGGGAGCGGGTGGGGCCGCCCTCGCGTTGTTCCCCGCGGATACGCGGATAGCCGCCGCGGACGCGTGGCTGTCGCCACTACCCCCCGAGGGTGCGAGCGTCATCGTCCACCACGACACCGTGCACGCCGCCGAGCTCGCGGATCACCAAGGCATCGCCGCTGCCGCATTGTCTGCGAACGGCACCGTCGATCGGATCGTCGACGTCACTGCCGACAGCGGTGTCCGAGCACTACGAAGCGTCGTCGCCGAAGCGCTGGCCACCCGCACGCGTCCGTCGATGCGACGGCGCACCCGCACACCCGGAGCAGACTGGTGACCCGCCGGATCGTCGGTGTCGGCGCCATCGTCTGGGACGCCGACGATCGGTTGCTGCTGGTGCAACGGCGACACCCGCCGCAGGCTGGGCGGTGGACAGTTCCGGGCGGCAAGCTGGAACCCGGAGAGACCCTATCCGCGGCCGTCACCCGCGAGGTGGCCGAGGAGACCGGCCTGCGCGTCGACGTCGGCGAGAAGGCCTGGGTGGTCGACATTCCCGCCGACGACGATGTGGTGTTCGAGGTGCACGACTTCGTCGCCGAGGTGCGTGCGGGCACGTTGCAGGCCGGCGACGACGCGGCCGATGCACGATGGGTGTCGGTGGCCGAACTCGGCGAGCTACCGCTGACCGCCGGACTGATCGAGCACCTCGAACGACATGGTTTGATGCGCACAGCCGCAACGGAGAGGACGACATGACCGACCTGCTACCCCTGAATCCCGACGAGCTGCTCACCACCACCCGGTCGGTGCGCAAACGTCTCGACCTTGCGCGGCCGGTACCGTTGGAAGTCGTCAAGGAGGCTCTGGAGGTGGCGCTGCAGGCGCCAACCGGCAGCAACAGTCAGACCTGGCATTGGATCGTCTTGACCGATCCGGAGCTCAAGCAGAAGGTCGCCGACCTGTACGCGAAGTCGTTCGCCGCATACTCCGCCAACCAATCCCGCCGCGACGACACCGCTCGCCGCGTGGCGTCGAGCGCCCAGTACCTCGCCGACACCATGGCGCAGGTGCCGGTTCTGGTCATCGGCGCCATCTACAGCGGAGGAGAGCTGCCCGAGGGCAACCAGGCGGGCCTGTGGGGGTCGTTGCTGCCGGGCGCGTGGAGTCTGCAGCTGGCGTTGCGTGCCCGCGGATTGGGTTCGGCGTGGACCACGTTGCACCTGGTCTACGAAAAAGAGGTCGCCGAGATCCTGGGTATACCGGCGAACATCCACCAGGGTGTGCTGCTTCCGGTCGCCTATTACACCGGCACCGACTTCAAACCGGCCGGCCGGAAACCGCTCGACGACATCCTGCACATCAACGGGTGGTGAGCGGACGGTCGCGGTGAGTTCGGGCGCGGTAGAGTCCGATGTCACCATGACCACGTCCCCGTCGTCCGAGCAGCCTCCGCGTACGCGCCGAGGTCAGGCGAAGGCCGCGCGCCGCGCCGAGCTCCTCGAGGCCGCGGCCCGGCTGATGGCCGAGCGCGGTTTCGCCGGCGTCACCCTCGAGGACATCGGACGCGCCGTGGGTGTCAGCGGCCCGGCCATGTATCGGCACTTCTCGTCGAAGACCGACCTGCTCGATCAGATGTTGGTGGACATCAGCCAGCGGTTGCACGACGGGGGTGTGGAGGTGGTGGGCCGCGCCGCCGAACCGGGCCAGACGCTGCGTGACCTGATCGGTTTCCACATCGACGTCTTGGTGACCAAACCGGACCTGATCACCGTGCAGGACCGAGATCTCACATCGATGACCGACTCCGCGAACCACCAGGTGCGGTCACTGCAACGTCGCTACGTCGAACAGTGGGTGGACGTGCTGCTCGCGCTCGCCGGCGAACGTGGCGTGGATCTGACCCGGGCGGAGGCGCGGGTACGAGTCCACGCGACGTTCGGGCTGCTGAACTCATCGCCGCGGTTGCCGGCATTCGGGGCCGACGATCTGCGATCGGTGCTGACGACGATGGCATGGTCGGCGTTGTTGGCGTAGCGGTCGTCTCGTGGTGTGCGTGGGCCAGGTCGGGCTTGCTGTTCGGCGAACGGCCGGGACCCTGCAACCGTCGCAATATGAGACGACAGCGCGAATCCCGTGCGGCTTCCGGATCCGAGCGCAATCGTGGGACTGCGTGCACTATTGCGCGCCTCGACCACGACGGAGGACCCCGACATGAAGGCGCTCGTGTATCACGGCCCTGGGCAGAAAGCCTGGGAAGGCGTTCCGGACCCGACGGTGATCGACCCGACCGACGCCGTCGTACGCATGGAGACCACCACGATCTGCGGTACCGATCTGCACATTCTCAAAGGCGATGTCCCCGCGGTCACCGCTGGACGTGTCCTGGGCCATGAGGGCGTCGGCGTGGTCACCGAGGTCGGTCCTGACTGCAGCAAGGTCAAGGTCGGAGATCGGGTGATCATCTCGTGCGTCACCAAATGTGGGACCTGTGAGTACTGCCGTTCCGGGATGACCTCGCACTGTCAGACGGTCGGCGGGATCGGCTGGATCTTCGGCCATCTGATCGACGGAACGCAAGCCGAGTACGTCCGAGTCCCCTTTGCCGACAACGGACTCATCCCGCTTCCGGATGGCGTCTCCGCAGAACAGGGGACGATGCTCAGCGACATCCTGCCGACCGGATTCGAGATCGGTGTTCTCTACGGCGCGGTCAAGAAGGGTGATGTGGTCGCCGTGGTCGGTGTCGGACCGGTGGGTCTGGCTGCGGTAATGACGGCATCGGCCCAAGGTGCGTCCAAAGTCATCGCGGTGGACGGCAACAAGTTTCGGCTGGAACAGTCCAGGGACTTCGGAGCCACCGACACCATCGACGTCAATGCGGGAGACGACGTCGTAGCCAAGCTCAAGGAACTCAGTCGCGATGGACTCGGCGTCGACGTGTCGATCGAGGCTGTCGGGATACCGGCCACCTTCACTCTGGCGCTCGACAGCGTCCGGCCGGGCGGTCACGTGGCCAACGTCGGCGTCCACGGTGAGAGCGTGAACTTTCCCATCGAACGCGATTGGATCAACAACTTGACCATCACCACCGGGCTGGTGAACGCCACCACCGCTCCCGAATTGCTCGAGCGGATCCAACGGGGCGAGATCCAACCGGAGAAGTTCATCACCCACCGATTCACCTTCGATGAGATCGATGCTGCCTACGAGACCTTTTCGAACGCGGCCGACGAGCATGCGTTGAAGGTGATCATCTCGCGGGCTTGAATCGCAATCTCGATGCGCCAATTCGCCCGAGTGGTTGCGCGATCCTTCGACAAGGGTTACTCTCGAACATACGTTCGGAGCGGTCAGTTCGGGGGGTGAGTATGGCCGAGCCTCGTGAGTCTGATGGGGTCGATGCTGCGCGCCCTGATGCTGCGCCGGCTGGTTCGGGGTCGGCTGATTCGGCTGTGTCGTTGTCGGAGGTGCCGGGTCTGCTGGCCGAGCTGGATGCGGTGGTGGATCGGTTGGCTGCTGCTGATCTGTCGAAGTGCACCGATGCCGAGTTGGTGGCGGTGGCCACCGCGCAGGAACGCACGATCAATCGGATGGTGTTCCAAGGCAATCGGCAGATCGTGGAGATCTCGGATCGGGATGTGCCCCGGTCGATGGGGTATCGCAGTCTGCCCAACTTCATGAACGCGGTGTTGCGGGTGTCGCACCCTGCTCGTCGCCGAGGACAGATGACCGCGACCGGCCAGTTCCGTCACCTCGACGGGCAGCCGGCCGAGCCGAAGTATCCCACCCTGGCCCACGCATTCGCCGACGGCCGGGTCGGGCCGGCCCACCTCGAGACGACCGTGGAGTTCCTCGACGCGCTGCCCCACCAGGTGCCCCACGACAAGAAGGTGGCTGCCGAGGCCACCCTGGCCGGGTTGGCGTGTGAGCACACGCCCGCCGAGATCGGTGAACTCGGGCAGCGGCTACTCGACAACCTCGACCCCGACGGCGAGTTGGCCGACGACAGTGACCGTAAACGACGTCGTAACGTGTGGGTCAACCGGCAAGACGCCCAGCAGATGTCGAAACTGACCGGTCACCTCGACCCGGAAACCCGCGCCCTGATCGAAACGCTGTGGGCGGTATGGGCCACACCCGGCCTCAACAATCCCGACGACCCCGACTCGCCGACCGGCGGGGTCGACGATGCCGACCCCGAAGCGTTGGAAGCTGCGGCCGGGCGTGATTTGCGGTCCCCGGCGCAACGCAAACACGATGCGTTGGCGGCCCTGTTGCGGGCGGTGTTCGACGACGGACTGCTCGGAAAATCGCATCGTGGTCTGCCGGTGCAGTTGATCATCAAAGCCGACCTCAACGACCTGATCCGTGAATCCGGAGTTGCGGTCACCGCCACCGGGTCGAGTCTGCCGATGGCCGATGTCATCCGGCTGGCCGCCGACGCGCAACAGTATTTGGCGGTGTTCGCCGACAACAGTGCGATACCGCTGTATTTCGGGCAGGCCAAACGACTCGCCACCCGCGCGCAACGGTTGGTGTCTTTCGCCCGCCCCGACGGGCACGTGTGCTCAGCACCCGACTGTGATCAGCCCGCCGCCCACGTGGAGATGCATCACGCCGTGCGTGACTTCGCCGACGGCGGCAACACCGACATCGTCGACCTCGCCCCCGCCTGTGGCCCGCACAACCGGATGGTCGGCAAAAACCCGGGCCAGTTCACCACCGGGGTCTACACCGACGGCCCCGACGCCGGCCGCGTGTGGTGGCGCCGTAACAGCGAACCCGACGCACCACCCAACCCGCAACAACACAACCGACGCCCCGACATCGCCGCCCTCTTCTTACGCAACCTCGAACAAGCCCGCGCCCGCATCCACCCACCACCAGCACAGGCGCCGCCACCACAACACAAGCACTACACCCTCACCGAGATGATCCCCCAACCCATCTCGGCAGTCGAAGCACGCCTGGCACTGCTGATATTCGACAACAAACGCTGACCGCGCGGACCTGAACGAGCGACTTGATTGTCAGCGGCAGGGGGAGTGCGCCGGTTGCGCAGGCCTGCCCGCGTACGCCCTTGCCGACTCTGTCGCACACCCGTTGATCGCAGGCGCCTCGCGCACCAACGTGTCGTTGGTCAATGCCGCAACCATGAACAACGCGAAGTCGATGCGCCGGGTGAGGTTGCCGGCGAGTATCGGATCGCCGACGTGCCGGCTCCACACCGGCAGGCCCTGGCTCTCTCCTTCCTCGAGATCGCTGCCGCGCACCACGGTCCAGCGGGTGTCGGAGTCGAAGATCAGACGGGCCGCCCGTACCTGATCGTCAACGTCGACCACACGCGCCCACCTCGCCAGCGTGCTCACGATCGGCACAATGTAGCGAAGCTGCCAGGAGTATCGGTCGAGGCCATCACGAGTGATGTGCCATCCACACGAAAAGATCAGTCGCGCATCGGGTTCTGCATACTCGAGAACCGCTCGGGTGGTGCCCGAGGAGTAGTCGTGCACACCCCACGGGGCCAGCACGGTCAAGACGCCATCGCAACCGGCGACAGCGCGGGCGATCACCGCGCGATCGTCGGTGCGGCCGGGAATGATCTCGATGCGGTCGGCGACGTCGTCGAGTTTCGGCACGCTCTCCGGGCGGCACACCGCGACCACCTGGTAGTCGCGGTCCAGGCAGTGCTGGATCATGTACCGCCCCAGCTTCCCGGATGCGCCGACAATGCATACCCGCAGCGGGCGAGTGTCGGGGGTGTCGTCGATGGTCATTGGGCGGTCCTCTCGATGGCGATGATCCTTACGGTGTAAGGTCACCTTACGCGGTAAGGTGGACCGATGTCCAGAGGAGGAGGAAAGTTGGTGACCACACGAAAGCCGGTGACCCGTGAAGCGGTTGTTTCTACCGCGGTGCAGATGGCCGACGAGGGGGGGATCGGCGCGGTGACGATGCGCAAGATCGCCCAACAACTCGGAGTCGAGGCGATGTCGCTCTACCACCACGTCCGCAACAAGGACGGCATTCTTGACGTGATGGTCGATCACGTGTTCGCGGAGATCGAGATCCCGACCCAGGCCGACTGGCGCGAGGCATTGCGGGTGCGAACCGCTTCTGCGCGAGACGCATTGGTGCGCCACCCGTGGGCGTTGGGGCTGATGGACTCTCGGCGCAGTCCCGGGCAGCAAACACTGCGGCATCACGACGCCGTGATCGGGGTGTTGCGTCGAGCCGGCTTCACGATCGGCGGCGCGGCACACGCGTTCTCCCTGCTGGACAGCTACCTCTACGGCTTTGTCTTGCAGGAGACAACCATGCCGTTCGACTCCACTGATGCGGCCGACACGCGGGAGGTCGCCGAATCGATCCAATCCGGAATCGACCCGGCCGACCTCCCGCATCTCACCGAGATGACCACCGCGCATGTCATGGCGCCGGGGTATTCCTACGCCGACGAGTTCGACCTCGGCCTCGAGGTGGTGCTCGATGGCCTGGAACGCAACCGCACCCGCTGGGAGTGAGGGCCGCCGCGACGATCCGCCTGCGCGCGCCCGATCGGCTCGCGCGCATGTCTCGACATGCGCGCGAGCGGGACCGGTGCGCGCTCGCGCAAACAGATCGCCGGGGTGACGCCTCAGATGCCGAGGGTCTGTCGGCGGGCCGTGACCTCCGCGCGGTAGCGCGCGACGTTGGCCATCTTGATGCCCTCGTAGCCACGGATCATGTCGGGCAGCTCAGCCAGCTCCACGGCTGAACCCACCCGATCCGCGCCGACGCGGCCATCGGCCAAGCCGGCCAGCAGATCCTCGACGGTCTCGCGGTACTCGCCGATCAGAGCACGTTCGGTCCGCCGGACCTCATTGTGGCCGAACGGATCGAGCTTGGTGCCCCGCAAACGCTTCATCTTTGCCAGCGCCGAGAGCGGCCGGTCTGCCCAGCCGCCGAGCGACAACTTCTCCCTCATCCCCATGCTGCGCAGCGTCGGCGGATGCAGGCGGACGGCCACCTGCGCGTCGTCGCCGAACTGCTCCGCGATCTGCGCCGCGAACGTCGGGTCCTGGGTCAGCCGCGCGACCTCGTACTCATCCTTGTAGGCCATCAACTTGTACAGGTTCCGAGCAACCGCGCCGGTGAACGCGGGACCGTGACCGGCGCGCTGGACCCGGGAGACGAACTTGAAATACTCACGTGCATAACGCTCGTCGGCATAAGCGATCAGCTCGTCGTAGCGGATGGCGATAGTGCGTGCCAGGTCGGCCTCGAGCGAGCCCAACTCACCGACGACGGACATCGCATACTCACTCGGCTCGATCTCGGAAGTGGCGGGACCGTGCAGCCCGGTGAGTGTGTGCGCCACCGCATCCGGGTTGTCCACCACCTGACGTCCGCGGCGGAATGCCTGGATGTTGGCGTCTACGGCCACGCCGTTGAGTTCGATGGCGTGCTCGATCGACTCGGCCGAGATCGACAGCGCACCTGCCTGATATGCCGCACCCACCATCAGCATGTTCGCGTACTGTTCGTCGCCGAACAGGTCCGTCGACAGTTCCCCGGGATCGAGGTACACCGCGCGACGCACCTTGTCGTCGATGGCCGAATGGACCTGGGCGTCGGCGGGGAAACCGACTGTGGTGTCGATGACCATCGCACCGGTCGGGATCTTGGTGGTCGACACCACGGCGACCGTCTTGTCGACATCGGCGACCTTGAGGTTAACCGGATCGGTGCCCACCAAGGGGTCGCACGCCAGGTACAGGTTGCAGTCGTCGGAAGCCACCTTGCCTGCCTGCTCCACGATCTGCGGGGTGATCTTGACATCACTGACCACCGCACCGCCCTTCTGCGCCAGGCCGGTCATGTCCACGGTGCGCGCCGCATTGCCGTCGAGCACCGCGGCCGTGGCCAGCACCTGGGACACGGTCACCACACCTGTCCCGCCTATCCCGGTCACGCGGATCGCGAACGACTCGCGCACCGCGGGCACCCCCGGCGTGGGCATCAGTGACGCGGCGATGTTGTCGGCACGGCGACGTTCCCGCTCGGTTCCCGGCGTCACCGTCACGAACGACGGGCAATCGCCCTTCAGGCAAGAGAAGTCGAGATTGCATGAGCTCTGGTCGATGTGCGTCTTGCGGCCGAATTCGGTGTCCACCGGGTGTACGGACAGGCAGTTGGATTTCTCGCCGCAGTCACCGCATCCCTCGCAGATGCGTTCGTTGATCATCACTCGTCGGTTCGGCGTGCTCATGGTGCCGCGCTTGCGCTTGCGACGCTTCTCCGCCGCACAGTGCTGGTCGTGGACCAGAACCGTCACGCCGGGAACGGATGCCAGCTCGGTCTGCACGTCGAGCATGTCCTCGCGATGCCGGATGGTGACGTCCTTCGGCAGGCCGAGCGCTTTCGTGCGTGCCACGTCGTCGGAGGTGACCACGATGCGGTTAACGCCTTCGTCGAGAAGTAGCGAGGTCAGCCGCGGCAGACTCATCGCGCCCACCGGGTCTTGACCGCCGGTCATGGCGACGGTGCCGTTGTAGAGCAGCTTGTAGGTGATGTTCTCGCCGGAGGCGACCGCGGCGCGTAGCGCCAGCGAGCCGGAGTGCATGAACGTGCCGTCACCGACGTTCTGCACGAAATGATCCGCGGTCACGAACGGCGCCATCCCGATCCACTGTGCGCCCTCGCCGCCCATCTGGGTGACGCCGGCGATGTCGCCGACTTGACGCTCGTCCATCAACAGCACCATGGCGTGGCAGCCGATCCCGGCGCCCACCAGCGTGTCGTCGGAGACCTTGGTGGAGCTGTTGTGGGGGCAGCCGGAGCAGAAGTAAGGCGTGCGGACGGCCAGCGGCAGTTCGATCCGGCCGCGCCGCTTGGATTTCCGTTCCAGCCAGTCCTGCGCGGCATCGACATGGTGGTGACGCGCCAGCCGGGTGGCCAGACCGCGTGACACCGCGTCCACATCGAGTTCGCCGAACCTCGAGAACAAGGTCGAACCGTCCTCATTGGTCTTGCCGACGATGCGGGGAGCGCGGGGATGACGGAACAGGATGTCGCGCATCATCGTCTCGATGAAGTCGCGTTTCTCCTCCACCACGATGACCTCGTCGAGGTCGCCGGTGGCAGTGTCGAACATGAACCGGTCGAGAATGTCGCGGTCGAGCGGATAGACCATGCCCAGTTTGAGGATGCGGATGCCCAGTCGATTGAGCTGATCATCGTCGATACCGATGAGCCGCAACGACTCCCGAAGGTCCAGATACGTCTTGCCGGCCGCGACGATGCCGATCCGGTCGTCCGGGCTGGAGGTGACGATGCGGTTGAGGCCATTGAGCCGAGCGTATTCCAGCGCTCGCGGAATGCGGGTGGTGAGCTGATTCTGCTCGAGCTCCATCAGGCTGGCGCCCAGCAATCGTCCGCTCGGGACGTGCGGGCTGCGACCGAGGTCGCCGTACACGGGCATGATCCGGTTGGTGTCGACCAGTGCTGTCGACGCTCCGTCGGCGACATGCGCGGAGATCTTCATCGACGTCCACAGTCCGCTGACCCGGCTCATCACCGCGGCGTGCACGCCGAAATCGAGGATGTCCTGCGAGTCGGCGGGATAGAGGATCGGCATGTACAGATCGGCCAGCGCCATCTCCGACGCGCACGGAATGGTGGAGCTCTTGGCGCCGGGGTCGTCGCCGACGAGTGCCACCGCTCCACCGGACGGGTGGGTGCCGATCATGTTGGCGTGCCGCAGCGCGTCGGTAGCGCGGTCGAGGCCGGGCGCTTTGCCGTACCAGTAGCCCACGACGCCGTCGCGTGCCGTCCCGTCGGCGTCGGGCGAGAGGTCTGCCACCTGGCCGGCCACCTGCGACCCCATCACCGACGTCGCGGCGATCTCCTCGTTGAGCCCGGGCCGGTGGACGATGTCGAACGGTTCGAGGTACGCAGCTCGGCGGGCGATCTCGAGGTCGTAGCCGGCCAGTGGGGAGCCCTCGTAGCCGGAGATGAAGGAGGCCGTGCGCAGATTCTGGCGGCGGTCGATGCGGGCGCGGTCACGGACCATACGGACCAGGGCCTGGATGCCGGTCAGATAGATGGTCCCGGTTTCGCGCGTGTAGCGGTCGTCGAGGGAGAACGAGGCAGCCGAGGACGAGGTCCGGGACAACGTCGCGGTCTCGTCGGTGGGCGCACCGAGGCGGTGCGCGCGATCATCTGCGAGGGTCATGGGATTACCTGGCCTTCTCTTCATATATCGGTCCGCAGACGCCGTGGGTGTGGGCGCTGCGGGCATCGGTTGTCGCGGCCCGAGGGGTGGTGGGCCTGCCTTCACAGTACGCAATAGTCGTGAGCCACGTCACGTTGGCTGCGACAATGTGATGGCGGCTCGATCAGTGCGTGACAAGGCGACCTGTTGTGTCGTACGATGCATTCAGTTAATGACGGCTAACTGAAAGGTCGATGGTGACCAGCACGTTCATCGCCGAGGCTCCCGGAGTCGAGGGCAACGCGCCCGGCCCACGGGCTGCGCACCTGGCGAATGTCGAGACGCTGCGCGACCACCTCGCGATGGCGCGCCGCGGCGGCGGCGACAAGGCCCGGGAGCGTCACATCTCCCGCGGAAAACTGCTACCCCGCGACCGTGTGGATCGACTCCTCGACGTCGGTTCTCCCTTCCTCGAGGTGGCGCCGCTGGCCGCCCACGACATGTATGACGGCCGGGTGCCGTCGGCCGGTGTCGTTGCGGGTGTCGGGCGGGTGACCGGCCGCGAATGCATGATCGTGGCCAACGACGCGACCGTCTCCGGCGGCACCTACTACCCGATGACGGTCAAGAAGCATCTGCGCGCCCAGGAGATCGCGGCCGCGAACCGGCTGCCCTGCATCTACCTCGTCGACTCCGGCGGAGCAATGTTGCTACAGCAGGACGAGGTGTTCCCCGACCGCGAACACTTCGGCCGCATCTTCTACAACCAGGCCACGATGAGTGCCGCGGGCATCCCGCAGATCGCCGCCGTGCTTGGCTCGTCGACCGCCGGTGGCGCCTACGTGCCCGCGATGAGCGACGAGACCGTGATCGTGCGGAATCAGGGCACCATCTTCCTGGCCGGTCCGCCGCTGGTGAAGGCCGCGACCGGTGAGGACGTCACCGCCGAGGAGCTCGGCGGCGGTGCCATGCACTCGTCGGTCTCCGGCGTCACCGACCACCTCGTCGACAACGACGAACAGGCACTGGCCAAGGTGCGTGAGATCGTCGCCACGCTGGGGCCGCGCGAGCAACATCAGTGGGAGACGGTTCCCGTCCGGGAACCGTTGCGGCCGCAGACTGACCTATACGACGTGGTACCCACCGATTCGCGCACCCCGTACGATGTCCGCGAGGTCATCGAGATCATCAGCGACGGTGGAGAATACACCGAGTTCAAGGCCAACTACGGCACCACGTTGGTCACCGCCTTCGCACACGTACACGGCCATCCGGTGGGCTTCATCGGCAACAACGGCGTGTTGTTCAGCGAATCCGCGCTCAAGGGTGCGCATTTCATCGAACTGTGCGACCAGCGACGCATCCCGCTGATATTCCTGCAGAACATCACCGGCTTCATGGTCGGCCGCGCCTACGAAGAAGGCGGCATCGCCAAGAACGGCGCCAAGATGGTCAACGCCGTTGCATGCGCACGCGTACCCAAACTGACGGTCATGGTGGGTGGATCGTTCGGCGCCGGCAACTACTCGATGTGTGGGCGCGCCTATTCGCCGCGCTACCTCTGGATGTGGCCCAACGCCCGGATCTCGGTGATGGGCGGACCGCAGGCCGCCGAGACCCTGGCCACGGTGCGTCGCAACCAGATCGAACGTTCCGGTGACGACTGGCCGGCCGACGACGAGGAAGCCTTCAAGGCGCCGATCCGAGAGCAGTTCGAGCACCAGTCCGATGCCTACTACTCCACCGCGCGGCTGTGGGATGACGGCATCATCGATCCCGCGCAGACCCGCACACTCCTCGGACTCGCCTTGGAGACATGCAGATACGCACCGCTGACCGAACCCCGCTACGGCGTCTTCCGGATGTGATGACCATGCACCAGACCAGCCCCACCATCGCCCGCCCCATCCGCAGTGTGCTGATCGCCAACCGTGGCGAGATCGCCTGCCGTGTCATCGACACCCTGCGGCGCATGGGTATCCGCAGCATCGCCATCTACTCCGACGCCGATGCCGACGCCCGCCATGTCCGAGAGGCCGACGTCGCCGTGCGGGTGGGCCCCGCCGCCGCCACACAGAGCTACCTCGACATCGACGCGGTGGTGCGTGCCGCGCTCGACACCGGTGCCGACGCGGTGCATCCCGGGTACGGATTCCTTTCGGAGAACCAGAAATTCGCGGCCGTCCTCGACGATGCCGGGATCATTTTCATCGGACCTCCGGCCGAGGCGATCGCGACGATGGGCGACAAGATCACCGCGCGCGCCGCGGTCACCGAGCGCGATGTCCCGGTGGTGCCGGGACTGTCGCGACCCGGCCTGTCCGATGACGACCTGATCGCCGCCGCACCCGACATCGGATTCCCGGTGCTGATCAAGCCGAGTGCCGGCGGCGGCGGTAAAGGCATGCATCGGGTCGAGAACGCCGCAGACCTGCCCGCGGCGCTGCAACGCGCGCGTCGCGAAGCGGGCTCCGCGTTCGGCGACGACAGCCTGTTCCTCGAACACTTCGTGGATACGCCCCGTCACATCGAGGTACAGATCCTTGCCGACGACCACGGCAACGTCATCCACCTCGGCGAACGCGAATGCTCTTTGCAGCGCCGCCATCAGAAGGTGATCGAGGAGGCGCCCTCGGCGCTGCTCGATGCGCAGACCCGCGCGCGGATCGGTGAGGCGGCCTGCGACGCCGCCCGCAGCGTCGGCTACTCCGGTGCCGGCACCGTCGAGTTCATCGTCTCCGCCCACCACCCCGACCAGTTCTTCTTCATGGAGATGAACACCCGCCTGCAGGTCGAGCACCCCGTCACCGAACTCGTCACCGGCGTCGACCTCGTCGAACAGCAGATTCGCGTCGCGCGCGGTGAGGTGCTGGGCCTGGCCCAGGACGACATCACCCTGACCGGTCACGCAGTCGAGGCACGCGTGTACGCCGAGGACGCTGCCAACGGCTTCCTACCCACCGGCGGCACGATCGCCCGCCTGGTCCAGCCCGATACCGCACCCGGCAGCGGTATCCGCGTCGATTCGGCGATGGCTGAAGGGCTGATTGTCGGCAGTGATTATGACCCGATGTTGGCCAAGGTCATCGCCCATGGCGGCGACCGGGAAGAGGCCCTGGAAAGGCTGGATCAGGCGCTTGCACACACCCGGGTGCTGGGTGTGGTGACCAATGTCGACTTCTGTCGGTTCGTCCTCGCCCGACCCGAGGTCCGCAACGCCGACCTCGACACCGAACTGCTCGATCGGCTCGTCGTCGACTACGCGGTGGCCGAGCCCGAACCAGAGGCGCTCGTGCTGGCGGCCGTCGCCCGCATCGGACCCCGCGACCGCGCAGACGTATGGCAGTCGGCGGTGGGCTGGCGACTCGGCGACGTGGCACCGGTGACCACCCGACTGACCTGGGGTGCGCAGCATTTCACCGTTGCCATCGCGGTGAGCACGGCGACCGAGGACGGTGTGTCCGGTCGGGCCGAGGTCACCTACGAGGATGCCGACCGCGGCCCGTGGCGCGCCGATATCGAGTACCGCCGCATTCGCCGCGGCGGCACCGACGGTGATGGCACTCGGCGGCTCATCGTCGACGGGGTCAGCCAGTCCTGGTCGAAGGTGCAGATCGCCGGCACGTGGTGGGTGTCGGGCCCGCACGGCACCTGGCAGCTCGAACCCGCACGTGCGTTGCTCGACGAGGCGGCCGACGACAATGCCGGGGAGATCCTGAGTCCGATGCCCGGCACCGTGGTCGCGGTACCGGCGACGGCGGGCGACGTCGTCGCAACCGGAAATCCGGTCGTCGTCGTGGAGGCGATGAAGATGGAACACACCTTGACCGCCCCGATCGACGGTGTGGTGGCCGTCTCGGTCCGCGTCGGCGACAAGGTCGCTGCCGGCCAGACGCTCGCAGACGTGCAGAAGGAGAACTGATGGAACTCAACCAGGACCACATCGACCTGATCCACACGGTGCGCGACTTCGCGCAGTCGGTGGTGGCGCCGGTGGCGGCGAAACACGATGAAGAACACAGCTTCCCGTATGAGGTCGTGTCCCAGATGGGCAAGATGGGACTGTTCGGTCTGCCGTTTCCCGAGGAGTATGGCGGCATGGGCGGCGATTACTTCGCGCTTGCGCTTGCGCTCGAGGAGCTCGGCAAGGTCGACCAGTCGGTGGCGATCACCCTCGAAGCCGGGGTCGGCCTCGGCGCCATGCCGATCTACAAGTTCGGCACCGAAGAGCAGAAGCAGAAGTGGCTGCCGGACCTGACCTCCGGCGCCGCGCTGGCCGGGTTCGGCCTCACCGAACCCGGTGCCGGGTCAGATGCCGGTGCCACCGCGACCACCGCACGGCGCGACGGGGACAGCTGGATCATCAACGGTGCCAAACAGTTCATCACCAACTCCGGTACCGACATCACCTCTCTGGTGACCGTCACCGCGGTGACCGGGACAAGAGACAACGGGCACAAGGAGATCTCGACGATCGTCGTGCCGTCGGACACCCCGGGCTTCACCGCCGAACCCGCTTACAACAAAGTGGGGTGGAATGCCTCCGACACCCATCCGCTGACCTTCGCCGATGCGCGGGTTCCGGCCGAGAACCTGCTCGGCGAACGTGGCCGTGGATACGCCAACTTCTTGTCCATCCTCGACGAGGGGCGAATCGCGATCGCCGCGCTGGCCACCGGTGCAGCGCAGGGCTGCGTCGACGAAAGCGTCAAGTACGCCAAGGAAAGACAGTCCTTCGGTAAATCGATCGGCAACTACCAGTCGGTGTCGTTCGCCATCGCCCGGATGGAGGCGCGCGCCCACGTGGCCCGCACCGCCTACTACGATGCCGCCGCGAAGATGCTGGCGGGCAAGCCGTTCAAGAAGGAGGCGGCCATCGCCAAGATGATCTCCAGTGAGGCCGCGATGGACAACGCTCGGATGGCGACGCAGATCCACGGCGGCTACGGCTTCATGAACGAGTACCCCGTCGCCCGGCACTACCGCGACTCCAAGATACTCGAGATCGGGGAGGGCACCACCGAGGTGCAGCTCATGCTCATCGCGCGGCAGTTGGGATTCGCATGACCGAGCAGGATGCGGCCGAACGCGTCCGCGTGATCCAGCGCGGCCTGTGGTTCGAGGAGTTCGCCGAGGGTACCGTCTACGAACACCGTCCCGGACGCACGGTGACCGAAGCCGACAACGTGCTGTTCACCACGCTGACGATGAACACCCAGGCCCTGCATCTCGATGCTGCATGGTCGGCGGAGCAACCGGGCTTCGGTGGGCAGCGGTTGATCAACTCGATGTTCACGCTCTCGACCATCGTCGGGCTGTCGGTGTCGCAACTGACGCAGGGGACCCTGGTGGCCAATCTCGGGTTCAGTGAGGTCGCCTTCCCGGCCCCGTTGTTCGCCGGCGACACACTGTACGCCGAGACCGAATGCACCGGTAAACGGGAATCCAGGTCAAGGCCGGGTGAGGGCGTGGTGAACTTGACCCACATCGGACGCAATCAGCACGGCGAGGTCGTTGCGCGCGCCGCAAGGGCCACGCTGGTGCGACGACAGCCAACGGAGTGATGATGCAATTCGCGAACGCCTGGACACCACCCGGACCGGCAATGCTCTTCTGCCCGGCCGACCGTCCGGAGCGATATCAGAAAGCCCTCGACCGCGCTGACGTGGTGATCCTCGACCTGGAGGACGCGGTCGCGCCGGAACGTCGTGTCGCCGCCCGCGAAGCCCTGGTGGCCAACCCGATCGACCCCGACCGCACGATCGTTCGGATCAACCCGGCCGGGACCGGCGACTATCGCCGCGATCTGACTGCGGTGTTGGACACCAACTACCGCGTGGTGATGCAGGCAAAAGCCGAGGACGTCGACTCCATCATCGACACCGCCCTGCAGACGGTGGCGCTCATCGAGACGCCGCTGGGCGCGACAAGGGTCAATGAGATCGCTGCGGCGGTCAATTGCATCGGACTGATGTGGGGTGCCGAGGATCTGGTGGCCGGGCTCGGTGGCAAATCGAGTCGGTTCGGGCCGGGGGAGGAGCGAGCCGGCCAGTACCGCGACGTCGCGCGCTGGGTCCGGTCCACCGTGCGCATCGCGGCGGCTGCGCACCAGAAGTTCGCGGTCGACTCCGTCCACCTCGACATCGACGACGTGTCCGGTCTCGTCGCGGAGGTCCGCGATGCCGTCGCCCTCGGCTACACGGCAACGGCATGCATACATCCGTCGCAGGTCGAGCACATCCGCGCGGGCTACCGGCCCTCCGACGACGAGGTCCTCTGGGCACGACGTGTGGTGGACGGCTCGACCGAGCACGCCGGTGGCGTGTTCACCCTCGACGGTCAGATGATCGACGGCCCGGTGCTGCGCCAGGCCGAGGCCGTGCTGACCCGGGCCGGAGCTTCTGGCGACCTCCCGGAACATTCCGCCTGACGGGCGGCGACAACCCTGAATCGGAGCACATCATGGCGCAACCGGCCTACTCTCACGGGGAGAGCGTCCCCGACCTGCTCACGGAGACAATCGGCGCAACCCTGGCCCGCACGGTCGAGTCGTACGGCGACAACCTGGCACTCGTCGACGCCGCGACGTCACGGCAGTGGACATACACGCAGTTCCACCGCGATGTGCATGCCCTCGCCGCAGGGATGCTGCGGCTCGGGGTGAATCCCGGCGACCGGGTGGGACTGTGGTCACCCAATCGGGCCGAATGGGTGCTGACCCAGTACGCGGCGGCAGAGATCGGCGCCGTCCTGGTCAACCTGAACCCGGCCTATCGGCAGAACGAAATCGAGTACGCGTTGACCCAATCGGGTACCTCAGTGGTCTTCGCCGCAGAGCGGTTCAAGGATTCCGCGTACGCGTCGATGCTCGCCGAGGCCCGCCCCCGGTGTCCGGACGTGCGCGAGGTGGTGCTCTTCGAGTCGCCCCAGTGGGCCGAACTCCTCGCCGAACCCACTGCCGCCGAGATGGGTCGGCTCTCCGAGATCGCCGGGTCTCTCGGCCCCGACGATCCCATCAACATTCAATACACCTCGGGTACAACGGGTTTCCCCAAAGGGGCGACGCTCACGCACCGCAACATCGGCAACAACGGCTATCTGGTCGGTGAACTGCTCGACTACACCGACGCCGACCGCATCTGCCTGCCGGTGCCCTTCTACCACTGCTTCGGCATGGTGATGGGCAACCTGGCGGCCACCAGTCATGGTGCGGCCATGGTGATCCCGGCGCCTGCCTTCGACCCGCAGGCCACCCTGGCGGCGGTGTCGCAGTATCGGTGCACCAGTCTGTACGGGGTGCCCACGATGTTCATCGCCGAGCTCGCGCTGCTCGACGAACTCGGCGATGACCACCGATTCGATCTGTCCAGCCTGCGGACGGGCATCATGGCCGGATCGCCGTGTCCCGAGCACACGATGCGTCAGGTCGTCGAGCGGATGCACATGCGTGAGGTGTCGATCTGCTACGGCATGACCGAGACGTCGCCGGTATCCACCCAGACCCGTGTGGACGACCCGCTGGAACTGCGGGTCGGTACCGTCGGTCGGGTGGGACCGCACCTGGAGATCAAGGTGATCGACCCGGTGACCGGCGACACGGTGGAGCGGGGTGAGACCGGCGAGTTCTGCACCAAAGGTTACTCGGTGATGACGGGATACTGGAACGAGCCCGAGAAGACAGCAGAAGCCCTCGATGAGGAGGGATGGATGCACACCGGCGACCTGGCGGTGATGGACGACAACGGCTACGTGCGCATCACCGGACGGATCAAGGACATGGTGATCCGCGGCGGCGAGAACATCTACCCGCGCGAGATCGAGGAATTCCTCTACACCCACCCGGACATCCTCGATGCCCAGGTGATCGGTGTGCCCGACGACAAGTACGGCGAAGAACTGATGGCGTGGGTGCGGCTCCGTGACGAGGCAACAGATTTCACCGCCGACGATCTGCGTGCGTTCGCCGACGGCAAGATCGCGCGGCACAAGATCCCGCGCTATGTCCATGTGGTCAAGGAGTTCCCGATGACGGTCACGGGCAAGGTGCGCAAGGTCGAGATGCGTGCGGAAGCCGTCGAGATCTTGGGCATCGGATCGGTAGCGGAGCGACGTCGGTGACCGCGGTGGACTCGCGGCCCGGCCAGACCCAGATCGACGCATTCACCCGATTCATCACTTCACGTACCGATCGGGCGATCGAAGGCTATGCATCGTTGTGGCAGTGGTCGGTCGACGAACCGGCCGCGTTCTGGCGGGCGGTGTGGGACTTCTACGATCTCGGGGCCATCGCCGGCGATTCGCCGTCGGTGGCAACCGACGACGACGTCCTCGCGGACGCAGCAATGCCTGGTTCGCAATGGTTTCCGCATGTGAAGCTGAACTATGTATCAGCTGTGCTGCGGCATCGCGGACTGCCCGGTGCGGCAGTCGTCGGACTGGATGAGGATGGGCGACGCAGCGAACTCACCTGGTCCGAATTGGCAGATGCCACCGCCGGGTTCGCGCGGACTCTGACCGATCTCGGTGTGGGACGCGGTGACGTGGTCGCGGCATACCTGCCGGATATCCCGGAGGCGGTCGTCGCCTTCCTCGGTGCGGCATACGTGGGTGCCATCTGGTCGGGATGTGGCCAGGACTACGCGCCGGAGGGGGCGGCCGGACGGCTGGCCCAATTGCGACCCAAGGTGCTGGTCAGTGCGACCGGCTACCGCTACAACGGCAAGGACGTGGACAAGGTCGCCGACAGCGACGCCTTGGCGCGGCTGCTGCCGGACCTGGTGGCGCACATCGTGGTCGGTGACTCGACGAGTGCATCGCGAGGCGGCGTCGAACAGATCCCTTTCGACGCGGCGCGCGCCGCCGACGGCTCCGGACTCCAGCCGGAACCCGTGGCGTTCGACCACCCGTTGTGGGTGCTGTTCAGTTCCGGTACCACCGGCAAGCCCAAGGGGATCGTGCACGGGCACGGCGGGGTCGTCGTCGAGCATCTCAAAGCGGCCGGACTGCACGGTGATCTGGGCGAACACGATGTCTTCTTCTGGCAGACCGCGCTGAGCTGGATGATGTGGAACTTCCAGGTCGCCGGACTGCTGTGCGGATCGCGCATCGTCTGTTACTCCGGCTCGGCGCTGTATCCCGATGCCGACCGGCTGTGGCAGCTCGTCGAATCCGAAGGCGTCACCTACTTCGGCACCAGCCCGGGGCAGCTGCAGGCCTCCCGCAAGGCGGGTTTGGTTCCTGGCAAAGAGCACGATCTCGCGCCGTTGCGCATCTTGGGGAGCACCGGATCGACCTTGGCCGCCGACCTGTTCACCTGGGTGGAGGAGAACGTCAAGGCAGGCATGCCAATCTCCTCGATCAGCGGCGGCACCGATGTCGTCAGTGCTTTCGCCGGCGGCTCCACCGGGGTTCCGGTGGTCGCGGGTGAACTGTCGGTCCGCTACCTCGGCGTGGCACTGCAGAGTTGGGCTCCCGACCGCACGCCGTTGGTCGGGGAGGTGGGGGAGATGGTGGTCACCGCACCGATGCCGTCCATGCCGGTCCGGTTCTGGGACGATCCGGACGGGGCGCGGTATCGCCGCGCGTATTTCGAGCACGAGTGGGACTCTCCCGCCGACCGTCCGGTGTGGCGTCACGGCGATTGGGTCACCGTCACCGACCGCGGCTCGCTGGTCATCCACGGTCGCAGCGACGCCACCCTGAACCGCCACGGCATCCGGATGGGGTCGGCCGACATCTACGAGGTGGTCGAGGGCATCGAGGAGATCGCGGAGGCGTTCGTACTCGGGGTCGACGGGCCGGACGGGAAGTACTGGATGCCGTTGTTCGTCACCCTGGTGCCGGGCGCGACCCTCGACGACCCGCTGCGCGGGCGCATCGCATCCGAGGTGCGGTCGCGGCTGTCGCCCCGGCACGTCCCCGACGAGGTGATCGAGGCGCCGGGTATCCCACACACGCGCACCGGCAAGAAGCTCGAGGTTCCGGTCACCGGCATCCTCGCCGGCCGCGCCGAGGTCGCCATCGATCCGAAGTCGGTGGACGACTACGGCCTCATCGACTGGTATGCCGAACAGGGTCGAACTCATCGGTGGTGAGCGGGTGCGCACGCCACCAGGCCGCGACCCGGGCATGTACTACCGTGGGGCGCGACACGCGCTCACCGCGGGGGCGAAGACGACCGAGCAGGAGATGCGATGACCTACCAGCAAGGCGGCGGGTACGGCCAGCACGGCCAGCAGCCGGGATACGGGCAGCAGGGATATCCGGGGTACTACGGCCAGGGAGCGGCCGAAGGTCAGCCGAGCGGCGCTCCCGGATATGGTCAGCAAGCTGGTCAGTCGCAGCCGGGCTCCGTTCAGCAGGGGTACGGCCAGCAGGGGTACGGCCAGCCCGGGACGGGCCGGCAGAGCTACGGGCAGGGATATGGCCAGCCCGGCTACGGTCAAGGACAAGCCGGATACGGCCAGCAGTACGCGGGCCAGACCCAGCAGTATCCCCAGCAGGGCTACGGCCAGCACTATCCCCAGGGTTACGGCCAGCACGGATACACCGCGCCGAAGCCGGCCGGACAGGGCCTGCCGGGCAACATCGGCCAGCTGCTGGCCATCGCCATCGGTGCGGTCGCCGCCGTCGACGCGTTGGTCAGTTTCTGGAACCGCGGTTCCTACCTGCCTTACCTGGTGTTCATCGCGATGCTGGCGCTGCTGACACTGCTGCCGAAGATCCAGGCCAAGGTCGTGGCCCCAGTGGTGGCCGCCGCGGCCGTGGCGACGGCAATCACGCAGATCTACGACGTCATCTACACGTCCTCTCAGGGCGCCGGCATCATCACCAACTCGGGTGTCGACTACGCCCAGCTGACACTGAGCATCATCACCGCGGGACTCGCGTTGTTCTGGCTGCTCGTCGTCGTCGGGACCCTGAAGGTGGCGTCGGACGACGTCACCGCGGACGCCGCCGGGGTGGCGGCGCAGCCCACGGGCGCCACGCCGACGCCGGCGCCGCAGACGACAGCCTTCGGTGATGCCCAGGCCACCGCGTATGGCACGTCGGCCACCGCGAGCTCAGTGGCCCAGCCGACCTACGATCCGTCGGCCTACACGCAGAGCCCGTCGACGCCCACCCCCGGGTCCGGGACCTCGTCGGAGACCAACCCTTACCAACCCACCGCAGGAGCCGCCGATGCTGGTGGATCGTCGGCCGGCTACCCGCAGGCCGCCGAGGGGTCGGACGCGACGACCAAGATCAGCCGCCCCGAACAGCACGGCGGCCGCTGACAGACAGCGTCAGCTCGTATATGACCCGATGCCCCGGCCTCACCGGTGGGGCATCGGGTCGTTTCGATAGCCCGAACAGGGTCGGCGAGACCTGCGACGGCTGAGGCGTCTGTCGCTTTCTGAGGTCCTTGCGGCGCGTCAGCTCGGCGCACGGCCGGTGCCGTGTCACGCTCGTAGCCGATGCCCTCACCGACTGCCGACAGCCTTGCGTCGCGTCTTCGACAGATGCGACAACACAACCGTGCGCAGCGTGCGGTGAGCGAAGGCTCCGCACGTCAGCTCGTCGTGGTGGCGTTCGCGGTACCGGTGGTCACCATGCTGACCATCGCGGTGGTCACCCTCACCGTGCTGCTCTTCGCAGGTAGCGGACTGGAAGGTCTGGGTCCCGCCGTCGGCAGCATGTGGCTGGCGATTCACCAGGTGCCGGTGACCATCAGCGGGGTCACGATCGGCGTACTGCCCTTGTTGCCGACGCTCCTGGTCGCCGCGGGCACCGTGCGGATGGCCGGTTCGGCCTCCGGTCCACATCGTCCACCGAGCGAACTGATCGCCATCGTGTTCTCGGCCATCGGTGGACCGCTGCTCGTGACCGCGTTGTCGTTGGCGGTGGTCATGGACGGGACGTCGGTGCTGCCGGTACAGAGTCCACCGGCGCTCGTCGCCTTCGGCGCCACCCTCGGCATCCATGGGGGTGCTGCGCTGGCCGGCATCGGCTGGCGATATCGCACCGACATCTACGAACGCCTCGCCGTTCCGCCCTCGGTGCGGCGGGGGATACGGTACGGCGCGGCCGGGGTGTGCGCGCTGCTCACCGCGGCAGCAGCGGTGGTGGTGGTCCGACTCGTGATGCGGTGGCAGACCGTGGGCGACCTCATCGCCGGCGGCAACGATTTCGACGGATACCTTGGACTGGCCGTGTTGTCGCTGCTGTATCTGCCCAACGTGATCGTCGGCGCCGCGGCAGTGTTGGTCGGCGCCGATGTGCACTTGGGTACGGCATCCATCGACCTCGTCGATGTGCAGGGCGGTCCCGTCCCACCACTGCCACTGCTCGGGGCATTGCCCGAGGCAGGTGTCGGCACCCTGGGTGTCCTCGGATTCGTGGTCCCGGCATCGATCGCCGTGGTGGTGGGGTTGCGCTGTCGCGACCTCGATCCGATGGCCAATCTGCGTTCGGTGGCGCTGGCCGGAGCGGTGGCGGCAACCGCGATGGTCGTCATGTGCACTCTCGCCGGCGGTGAACTCGGTGAGTTCGGCATGGCCGGGGTCACGGTGCCGACCGCCGGCGTGTTCACTCTGGGCTGGTTCGTGGTGGTCGGACTCGTGGTCGGCGTGATCCATGCGGCGTTGCCGGCGACGCGGCAGGCCCGCCGATCGGCCGCGTTGGGCGGGATGGACGAGTTCGACGTCGACCCGGACGGCGGCTACGACGACGAATACCTGACGGATGATGAGTACCTCACCGACGAGTACCTCACCGACGGGTACTTTTCCGATGACTTCGGGTTCGATGATCTCGAGGTCGCCGATGTCGGAACCGATGAGATCTCCGGCGCCGACGATGATGAGTACTTCGACGATGACCACGCCGCTGATGACATGGTCGGCGGCGATCGGGTTGCCGACTCCGAGTCCGACGCCCACTTCGCCGACGAGTACTCGGCCGACTCTCGCTGAGTTCGTTCGCGCGGCGAACCCCGGCGACCAGCGGATCGGCGTCGACCACTAGGCTCCCTTGTGTGAACGCAGCTGCAGGGCCATCGGAGTCCGCAGTTCGCGTACCCTCTGAGGCTCGTGTGCCGATCGTCGTGATGGCTTCGGGCACCGGATCGTTGCTCGCCGCGTTGATCGCCCGCGCCGACGAGCCGGCACCCTTCCGGATCGTGGCCGTCGTGGTGGACCGACAGTGTCCCGCCGCTGACATCGCGCGCCGGCACGGCATCCCGGTGATCGACTGCCGGGTCGGCGATCATCCCGATCGTGGCGCCTGGGACTCGGCGCTGACCGATCAGGTGGCCGACCACGCGCCGGCTTGGGTGGTCACCGCGGGCTTCATGAAGATCCTCGGGAGCACCTTCCTGTCCCGCTTCGGCGGACGGATCGTGAATTCGCATCCCGCACTGCTGCCCTCGTTTCCCGGCGCCCACGGTGTGGCCGACGCATTGGCGCACGGCGTGAAGGTCACCGGTACCACGGTGCATTTGGTGGATGCAGGTGTCGATACCGGCCCCATCCTGGCGCAGCAGCCGGTCGCCGTCCGTTCCGACGACACCGAGGCCACCCTGCATGAACGGATCAAATCGGTAGAGCGTGAGTTGCTCGCCGACGTGGTGACGAAGCTCGTCACCAAAGGTGTAGTGATCGACGGACGAAAGGCCGACATCCCGTGAACACACAGAGCCCCGCCGACGACACCCGCCGGCCTATCCGTCGCGCGCTGGTCAGCGTTTACGACAAGAGTGGCCTCGACGAACTCGCCACCGTCCTGCATGCGGCCGACGTCGAAATCGTGTCCACCGGTTCGACGGCCAAGAAGATCGCCGACGCGGGTGTGCCGGTGACCGAGGTGTCGGCGCTGACCGGTTTTCCGGAGTGTCTCGACGGACGCGTGAAGACGCTGCACCCCAAGGTGCACGCGGGAATCCTGGCCGACACCCGCAAGAACACCCACGTCGAGCAGCTGGCCGAACTCGGTGTCGCGGCATTCGATCTCGTCGTCGTCAATCTCTATCCGTTTACCGAGACGGTCGCCTCGGGTGCCACGCCGGACGAGTGCGTCGAGCAGATCGACATCGGCGGCCCGTCGATGGTGCGCGGGGCCGCGAAGAATCACCCGTCGGTGGCCGTTGTCGTCGACCCCGCGGATTACGGCCGGGTCCGCGACGCCGTCAGTGCCGGCGGGTTCGATCTCGCCCAGCGTCGTCAGTTGGCGGCACAGGCATTTCGCCACACTGCGGACTACGATGTCGCGGTCGCGTCCTGGATGTCGAGTGTGGTGGCACCGCCCGCCGATTCGTCGACCTTCCCCGACTGGGTCGGCGCGACCTGGAATCGGTCGGCCGTGTTGCGCTACGGCGAGAACCCGCATCAGGCTGCGGCGCTCTACGTCGCCGGAGCCGGTGGCGGCCTGGCGTCTGCGGAGCAGTTGCACGGCAAGGAGATGAGTTACAACAACTACACCGACGCCGACGCCGCATGGCGTAGCGCGCACGACTTCGATGCTCCAGCCGTGGCGATCATCAAGCACGCCAACCCCTGTGGCATCGCCGTGGGCGCCGACATCGCGCAAGCGCATCGCAAGGCCCACGCATGCGACCCGGTAAGCGCCTACGGCGGGGTGATCGCCGCCAACCGCGAGATCACGGTGGAGATGGCCGAGCAGGTTGCCGAGATCTTCACCGAGGTCATCATCGCCCCCGGGTTCGCCGACGGTGCCCTCTCGGTGCTGACGCGCAAGAAAAACATTCGCGTGCTCACCGCCGCGGCGCCGGATCGCGCCGGCGTCGAGACCCGACCCATCTCCGGTGGACTGCTGATGCAGCAGCGCGATGTGCTCGACGCCGAGGGCGACGATCCGGCGAACTGGACCCTCGCGGCCGGCGCACCCGCCGACCCGGACACGCTCGCCGACCTGCTGTTCGCTTGGCGTGCATGCCGTTCGGTCAAATCGAACGCGATCTTGCTTGCGCACGACGGCGCGTCGGTGGGCGTGGGTATGGGCCAGGTGAACCGGGTCGACTCCGCACATCTCGCCGTCAACCGCGCCGGCGAGCGCGCATCCGGCAGTGTCGCGGCCTCCGACGCGTTCTTCCCGTTCCCGGACGGTTTGCAGGTCCTGCTCAACGGCGGGGTGCGGGCCGTGGTCCAGCCCGGTGGCTCGATCCGCGACAACGAGGTGATCGAGGCGGCATCGGAGGCCGGTGTCACCCTGTATCTCACGGGTGCACGCCATTTCGCGCACTGAGTTCGCCGACCGGTGAGTCCGGTCGACGTCGTCTTCCTGATCGCCGCTGGATTCGGGGCGGGTCTGATCGGTTACATCACCGGTCTCGCGTCGGTGGTGAGTTACCCTGCGCTGCTTGCTGTCGGGCTCAGCCCGATCTCGGCCAACGTCACCAACACGGTGTCGCTCGTCGCCGTCGGGATCGGCAGTACTGCGCAGTCCGGGCGGGTGCTGCTCGACGGTGACCGCCGTCGCCTGATCGGTGGTGCCGTGGCGTCTCTGGTCGGCGGCGCGATCGGCGCGGTGACCTTGCTGCTCACCCCGGCCGACGCCTTCGAGGCGATCGTGCCGTTCCTGGTGGCGCTGGCCGCGGTGGCGTTGCTGACGCAGCCGATGCTGCGTCGCTGGGCCACTCGTCACCAGGACCGGCCGGGCGTGTGGATGTTCGGGTTGGTGGTGATCTCGGTGTATGGCGGGTATTTCGGTGCGGGCGCCGGCATCATGGTGCTCGCTCTGATGCTGGTCCTGACCAGCGAACCGTTGTGGCGTGCGACGCTGTCGAAGTCGCTGTTCCTGGGTATCGCGAACACCGTGGCGGCGGTGGGCTTCATGCTCTTCGGACCGGTGCATTGGACTGCGGCCCTGGCGATGGCGATCGGCTGCCTGGCCGGTGGCTGGTGCGGGCCGCCGGTGGTCAAACGTCTTCCGGCCGAGCCGCTGCGCATCGTCGTCGGACTCGGTGGATTGGGACTCGCGGTCTGGTTGGCGCTCGGCTGATCACCAAGTGATTGCGCGGGCCGACTCGGTGCGCGCGGGTCGGCTCGGTTTACGCGGACCGCGACCACATGCGCGACCCACAACAACCCGCGCGCAGAAAACGGACCTGCCCGCCCACAGACACTGCCCTCGTATTCAACCAAGAGGTTGACAAAACCCTCGATTCGGCGCACAGTCTTATTCAACCGGATGGTTGAGGAGGGCGCGTGGCAGACGAGTTGTCCAAGGTGTTCGCCGCGCTCGCGGACCCGACACGACGCGACATGGTCGCGCGGCTGGCGGTCTCCGATGCGACGGTCAGTCAGCTCGCCGAACCCTACGACGTCAGCATCCAGGCGGTGTCCAAGCACCTCAAGGTGCTGGCGGACGCCGGGCTGGTGAGCCGTGGCCGGGAGGCGCAAACCCGTCCGGTCCACCTGGAAGCGGAGGTGTTCGACCTCATGACCAAGTGGATCGAGCGATACCGCAGGCAGGCCGAAGAGCGCTATCAGCGTCTCGATGACCTGCTCGTGGAGATGAACGACGGACCCGCGGCGCACCGTCGCGAGGACGAGAAACCCCGAAAGAGAGGAAAGGCGTCATGAGTGCAGTGCAGAGCCGGTACAGCGAGGCGGCCATCGAAGCCGACCCGAAGGTCCCGATCATCCGGATCACCCGCGACTTCCGCGGCACGCCCGCCCAGTTGATGAAAGCGCACACCGATCCGGCGTTGTTCGTCCGGTGGGTGGGCCCGGACTCCATCGGGAGCCGCATCATCGACTGGGACGTCCGCGACGGTGGTAGCTGGCGGTACGTATCCTCCAGGGACGGTGAAGAATTCGGTTTCCGCGGATGCTTCCACACCGTCTCCGACGACAAAATCGTGCAGACCTTTACCTTCGAGGGCATGCCCGACCAGGTGGCACTGGAGACGTTGTGGTTCGAGGACCTCGGCGATGGAAGCACCCGGCTGCACGCACAGTCGTTGTGCGACAGCTTCGAGGCGCGCGACGGCTGGCTGGCCTCCGGCATGGAGGTCGGAGTCAACGAGGGTTATGCCGCACTCGACAAGCTCCTCGGCGCGGGCGAGATCTGAGCTGATGGCCGAGTCGATCGTCGCGCTGGCGCCGGCGGACCGTCATCGCGTCGTCGCTGAAGGGTTTGCCGAACAGGTTGCTGCCGTGTCGGATTGGGACTCCCCAGCGCCGGTGGAGGGGTGGGTGGCGCGTGACGTCGTCACCCACCTTGTCGAGTGGTTGCCCGGCTTCCTCGCCGGCGGTGGAGTGACGCTGCCGACGGGGCCGGCCGTCGCCGATGATCCGGTCTCCGCATGGCGGGCACACGCCGCCGTGGTACAGGCCTTGCTCGGCGGCCCGTCGGCCGAGGACACGTTCACCCACCCGATGGCAGGCGAGCACCGTCTGGCCGATGCCGTGGACCGGTTCTACACCGCCGACGTGTACATGCACACCTGGGATCTGGCGGCCGCAGCCGGCCGCGGCGCAGGTCTCGATCCCGACTTTGCCCAGAGTCTGCTCGACGGCATGTCGGGTATTGAGGACCTGCTGCGCTCGTCCGGGCAGTACGGACCGGCCGTGCCCGTGGCCGCCGATGCCGATGCGGTCACCCGGCTGATCGGTTTCATCGGTCGCGATCCCGCCTGGCAGCCCGTTTGCTGAGTCCTCGCCCGGTCGGGGCCTCCGACAACCGCCCGTGCACTTCGCGGTCACCGGAGTACCGTGGACAAGGTGCCAGAGGAGAACTTCACCACCCACGCCTCCCAGACCACCGAGACCCGCCACCCGTCGCCCCGCACCGTCGGTGAACTGCGCGCCAGCGGCCACGTTGAGCGTGATGTGCGCGACGAGATCCGCAACAACCTGCTGACCGCGCTGCGCGAGGGCCGCGATCCGTGGCCCGGCATCGTCGGATTCGAGGCGACGGTCATCCCGCAACTCGAGCGCGCGCTGATCGCCGGCCACGATGTCGTGATGCTCGGCGAACGCGGGCAGGGCAAGACGCGCATCCTACGTACCCTGGTCGGCCTGCTCGACGAATGGACCCCGGTGATCGCCGGTTCCGATCTGGGTGAACATCCCTACGAGCCGATCACCCCGGCGTCGATCCGCAAAGCGGCCAACCTGCTCGACGACCTGCCGATCGAGTGGCGTCACCGCAGCCAGCGCTACAGCGAGAAGCTGGCAACACCGGATACCTCGGTGGCCGACCTCGTCGGTGACATCGATCCGATGAAGGTCGCCGAGGGCCGCAGTCTCGGGGACCCGGAGACCATCCACTTCGGGCTCATCCCGCGTGCGCACCGCGGCATCGTCGCCATCAACGAGCTGCCCGACCTCGCCGAACGCATCCAGGTGTCGATGCTGAACGTGATGGAGGAGCGCGACATCCAGGTGCGCGGCTACACGCTGCGCCTGCCCCTCGACGTCATGGTGATGGCCAGCGCCAACCCCGAGGACTACACCAACCGCGGTCGCATCATCACCCCACTCAAGGACCGGTTCGGGGCGGAGATCCGTACGCACTACCCGTTGGAGCTCGACGACGAGATCGCGGTCATCGAGCAGGAGGCCGATCTGACCGCGACGGTGCCGACCTTCATCACCGAGATCCTGGCGCGATTCACCCGGTATGCGCGCGATCACCCCTCGATCGATCAGCGGTCCGGGGTGTCGGCCCGATTCTCCATCGCGGGCGCCGAGACGGTTGCCGCCGCCGCCCTGCATCGCGCGACGGTCACCGGTGAAGACGTCGCGGTGGCGCGTGTGGTGGACCTCGAGTCGGTGGTCGAGGTGCTTCGCGGCAAGATCGAGTTCGAGTCGGGCGAGGAAGGTCGCGAACTCGAGATCCTCGAGCATCTGATGCGCAAGTCGGTGGCCGACACCGTTCGCGCCCACCTCGGCGGGATCGACATGGCGTCGCTGGTGACTGCCCTGGAGGACGGTGAGCCCGTGGTCACCGGAGACCGGGTGACCGCGCATGATCTCCTCGACTCCATCCCGGATCCCGATAGCACCGCCGATGTCCTCGACCAGATCGCGCAACGCCTCGATGCCGAGGCCGAGGGAGAACGCGCCAGTGCCGTCGAGCTCGCCCTCGAAGGTCTCTACCTGGCCCGACGCATCGGCAAGGAAGCCGACGAGAGCGGCCAGACGATCTACGGCTGAACGGGTGTGCGAACCCGTCCATACCCTCGCTGCAACAGAAATAAGTCGCTGCAACAGAAGTAAGGGGCACCGCATGGCCCGGAGAACCTCGCACCGATCCCGATATCAGCGCTTTACAGGTGGTCCGGACCCACTCGCACCGCCGGTCGACCTGCGCGAAGCGCTGCGCGACATCGGTGACGACGTGATGGCCGGCGCCTCCCCGCAACGTGCCCTGCGCGAGTTTCTGCGACGCGGGACCCAGGACATGCGTGGACTGGACCGGCTGCGTGAGCAGGTCAACCGTCGTCGTCAGGAGATGCTCAAGAATCGCAATCTCGACGGCACATTCGCCGAGATCCGCGAATTGCTCGACCGGGCGGTTCTGGAGGAGCGCAAGCAACTCGCGCGTGATCTCGACGACGACGCGCGTTTCGCCGAGATGCAGATCGGCAGCCTGCCGCCGTCGACCGCGCAAGCCGTCGAGGAACTCTCGGAGTACAACTGGCGTAGCCCGCAGGCGCGCGAGGACTACGACAAGATCAAGGATCTGCTGGGCCGCGAACTTCTCGATCAGCGGTTCGCCGGTATGAAAGAAGCGCTCGAGGGTGCCGGCGAACAAGACCGCCAACGTATCTCGGAGATGCTCACCGACCTCAACGAGCTCCTCGACGCGCACAACCGCGGTGACGACACCACCGAGAAGTTCGACGACTTCATGCGCAAGCACGGCGAGTATTTTCCGGAGAACCCGCGCAACACCGAGGAACTCATCGACTCGCTGGCGCAGCGAGCGGCGGCAGCGCAACAGTTCTACAACTCGCTGAGTCCGGAGCAACGTGCCGAACTCGACCAGCTGGCTCAGCAGGCATTCGGTTCACCGGACCTGATGAGCCAACTGGCCCAGATGGATTCGGCGCTGCGCCAGGCGCGGCCGGGTCTGGACTGGGACAACGCCCAATCGTTCTCCGGTGATCGTCCGATTGGCCTCGGTGAGGGCGCGGCCGCGTTGCGCGACATCTCCGAACTGGAAGCCCTGAGTGAACAGCTGTCTCAGCAGTATGCCGGCGCGCAGATGGACGACATCGACATCGATGCGCTGGAACGTCAGCTCGGCGAGCAGGCCGGTGTCGACGTCCGTACGCTGCAAGAGCTCGAGAAGGCGTTGTCGGAGCAGGGGTTCTTCGATCGGACCTCCGATGGGCAGCTGCGGCTGAGCCCGAAGGCCATGCGGCAACTGGGCCAGTCGATCTTCCGCGACATCGCCGAGCAACTGTCGGGTCGGGGTGACCGTCAGACGCGGCGCAGCGGCGCGCTCGGCGAGCCCACCGGGGCGTCGCGCGAGTGGGAGTTCGGCGACACAGACCCCTGGGATGTGACCCGCACGGTCTCCAACGCGGTGCTTCGCACTATCTCCGAGAGCGCGGAGCCGACGCTGGCCGCCGGCGAGATGGCGCGCGGCGGAGTCCGAATCGACGTGCGCGACGTGGAGACCGCCGAGACCGAGGCCCGCACCCAGGCCGCGGTGGTGCTGCTCGTGGACACCTCGTTCTCGATGGAGATGGAGGGTCGATGGACGCCGATGAAGCGTACCGCTATCGCGCTGAACCACCTGGTATCCACCAGGTTCCGCAGCGATGAGCTGCATCTGATCGCCTTCGGCCGCTACGCACGTTCGATCGACATCGCCGAGTTGACCGGCCTGCAACCGCGGATGGAACAGGGCACCAACCTGCATCACGCGCTGCTGCTGGCCCAGCGGCATCTGCGTCGGTTCCCGAACGCCCAGCCGGTGGTGCTGGTGGTCACCGACGGCGAGCCCACCGCGCATCTCGATCCCAGCGGTGAACCGTTCTTTTTCTACCCGCCGCACCCGCAGACCATCGCGCTCACGGTTCGCGAGCTCGATCACGTCTCCCGGCTCGGTGCGCAGGTCACCTTCTTCCGGCTGGGCGACGACCCCGGCCTCGCGCACTTCATGGATCAGATCGCCCGCCGGATCGGCGGTCGTGTGGTGGCCCCCGACATCGACGGGCTCGGCGCGGCCGTCGTCGGCGACTACCTGCGTGCCCGGCGGGGTCGGCGCGGCTGAGTCAGGGTGGGGTCTCAGGGTTTTCCCTGCCTCGGAAGCGTTGACGCACAGCGAAGATCAGGGTGGTTGCCGGAGGCGATCGTCGGTAGGCTCACCGGTGTGAACGCTCCTGATGATCCTCCGACGCCAGATGATGCTCGGGCTCGGCTGCGTGCGGCGGATGCCGATCGTGAATTGGTGCATCGGATTCTGTCCGCGGCGATGGAGCGGGGCAGTCTGACTCTGGGCGAGTACGAGGAACGTGCCGGAAAAGCCGTGGCGGCCAAGACATTCGGGGACCTCGACGCGCTCACCGATGATCTGCCGGTGGGGCAACTCGGCGTACCGATGCCCTTCGTCGGGGCGACGACCGTCACCCACATCCACTCGTCTGCCGACCGTAGACCGGTACAACACAAATTCGCGCTGATGTCGGGCACCGAATTACGCGGCCATGCCACCGTCGGCGACGGCCTCACGGCGACCGCGGTGATGGGTGGCATCGACATCGACCTGCGCGAGGTCGAGTTCACCGCGCCAATGTTGACGATTCGCTGCACTGCGTTGATGGGTGGCATCGACATCACAGTGCCCCCTGATGTGGGGGTCGACGTCGACGGTTGGGCGGTCATGGGAGGCTTTGGCGGACGGGCGGCCGGCCCCGGTACGCCCGGTGCGCCGACCGTTCGCGTCGTCGGCCTGGCGTTGATGGGAGCGGTCGAGGTCAAGCGCAAGGACCGCGAGCTGCGGCGATGACAGTCAGGCCAGTAGCGCTGCGATCACGGCGATCGCCGGGATCGACCCCAGCGTGGTGATCAACGCGGTGTCGCGAGCCAAGATCTGCGCCCGTCGATATCGGGTCGCGTACACCAGCACGTTCTGAGCGGTGGGCAATGCTGCGATCACCACTTGCGCGAAGAGCTCATGTCCCGTCTCACCGTAACCCCAGCGCGCGATGGCGTAGACCACCACCGGCATCGCCACGATCTTCAACACGCTGGCCAGCGCGATGTCACGGCGGGGGCTCTCGCCCTTCTTGAACACCGCCACACCGGTGAGCGACAGGCCGAAGGCCAGCAGGGCACATGGCACGGAGGCATTTCCCAACATCTTCATCGGTTCCAGTACCGCAGCAGGTGGTTGCGCACCCCATGCCGACACGACGAGCCCAGCGACGCCACCGAGCACGATCGGATTGGTGAGCGGGGCGACGACGGCGTCACGCATCGTGGTCGACCGGGACTCATGGCCGAGCGCGGGGTCGGTGACCGTCAGGTCGAGAGTGATCAACGCGATCGGTGAGTAGATCAAGATCTGGAACAGCAGGAGAGGGGCGATGAACGACGCGTCGTCGAGCACGAAGATGGCGATGGGAAGGCCCAGGTTGACGCTGTTGACGTAGGACGCCGCGAGCCCTCCGATCGCCAGTTCGGGTATGTCGCGGTGGAACCACAGACGAGCGATGAGTACGTAGATCACGCCGATCGCGGCCGCGCTGCCGCCGGCGATGACCAGCGTCGTGGAGAAGATCGCCGACAGGTCGGAGGTGACCAGCGAATGAAACAGCAGCGCCGGTGTGCAGACGAAGAACACCAGTCGTGACAGGACCTCGTGGGCGCCGTCGCCGAGCACCCTGGTGCGGCCGAGCAGGTAACCGACACCCACCACGATGAAGATGACGGTGAAACCCGAGACCACGCCAGACACCGGTCGAGTGTATTGGGCACCATGTCGCCGACGTGGGCGGCCGCGGATTGACCCGGGCCTGCCCTACATTGGAACGACCACCTCGGCCCGTATGCGTGGGCCGAGACCGCCGACGATCCCCGACGCCGGGCGAAACCCGGGGAAGGACAGCCGATGAGCAACCCGACTGACGGAATACCCGATCGCGAGGGTGAAACCGACGCTGCCGAACACGACTGGCGACCGCACCCGGAAGACACCCGGAGCCAGCCGTCCGGTTCCCAGCAGTTCGGCGGTCAACAGGACGCGGCCCAACAGGACGCGGGCCAGCAGTACGGAACGCCCCAATACGGAACGCCCCAGTACGGGGGTCAGCAGTACGGGGGTCAGCAGTACGAGGGTCAGGCGTACGGGACGCCGCAGTCAGGGGCTCACCAGTACGGCGGCCAGCAGTATGGGGCTCAGCAGTACGGCGCTCCCCAATCCGGCGGCACCTCGTACCCAGACCAGCCGTACGGGTCACCGGGGTACGGGGGCCAGTACGGGGCCCAGAACTACGGGGCTGCGCCATACGGTGCGGCGCCTTACGGGTCAGCGCCGTACGGGGCGCCGTATGCACCGGGCGGTTTCGCACCGGTCCGGCAGACCAACGCCAAGGCGATCGCGGCGCTGATCTGTGGGATCGGTTCGTTCCTGGCATGTCCGGGGGTACTCGGTGTGGTCGCGGTGATCCTCGGCAATTCGGCCCGCGACGAAATCGCCGGTTCGGCGGGGACCCAGGAAGGCGAGGGCATGGCGAAGGCCGGTGTCATCCTGGGGTGGATCTCGATCGCGCTGGTCGTGGCGGCCCTGCTCGTGGTGCTGATCGCACTGATCATCGGCGCGGTCGCCTCGGTATGAGATCACACTGATGAGGAGGCGTTTTGGAGGATACGGCGTGCGACCGGTAGTCTGATCGGGTTGTGTTCCGCGTCTGACCGGCCAAGGCTGTGACAGACCGGGTACACCGATCGGCGGGTCCGACCGATGTCGGCGGACCCCAGCGGACTCATACGTAGGAGAAGGGCTCAACAATGGCTGTACCCAAGCGCCGGATGTCGCGGGCGAACACCCGCAGCCGTCGTTCGCAGTGGAAGGCGGACAACCCCGCTTTGCAAGAGGTGAAGGTGAACGGCGTTGCGCAGCGCATTCCCCGTCGGCTGGTGAAGGCTGCCAAGGCCGGCGTCATCGACCTGGATCGTCGCTGAGCATTGTCTGCTGACTCCCGGTGGGAGTCGCGGCACGTTATAGACCTGCATCGACGACCGCCTCGGAATTCCGAGGCGGTCGTCGTCGTGCCCGGGTAACCCACCGAGCCGACAACGATCATCACGGTGAGCCGATGCTGCAAGAGATTCTGAACGACGTCGGCATCGCGGTGTTCGCCGCATCCGGGGCGCTTTTGGGGGTTCGCAAGGACTTCGACCTCTGGGGGATCGTCACCGTCGGCGCCCTCACCGGCGTAGGCGGCGGGATCCTGCGCGACGTCGTATTGGGGATCACCCCACCGTCGTCCCTGCAGAACTGGCCGCCGATCGTGATCGCTGCGGCCACCAGCGTCCTCGTCTTCTTCTTTCATCCGGCGTTCGCGCAGCTGCGCAGAAGCGTCCTGCTCTTCGATGCCGTCGGCATGGGCGTCTTCGCGACCAGCGGCGCGGCGATCGCAGTCGATCAACAGGTCAGTGCCTTCGCCGCCACGCTGGTCGGCCTGCTGACCGCTGTCGGGGGTGGAATCCTGCGCGACGTGCTCGCCAACGAGATCCCATTGCTGCTGCAACCCGCCGACCTCTATGCAGTCCCCGCCCTACTGGGTGCGGCGGTCGTCGCTGTCGGTGGTGGGTACACATCGGTGCCGATGTGGATCTGGCTTGTCGCCGGCACGATCGTGGCGACCGGCTTGCGCATTGCGGGCCTCATCTTCGGGTGGCGCCTTCCGACGGCGCCGGCCGGGCGGCGCCGCCGCCGTTGAGGGGCGTGACCAACGCGACCTGCCCAGCGGCGCGCGTCGCGGACGACAGGATGCTGTCCACCTGGTCGAGGAACCCGCCCACCGAGGCGCGGCCCGCCGCGGTGTCGGGGAACCGGCTCCGGATGGCCAGCCCGTGGTTGGTCCGGGATATCCAGAACTGTGCATCGTCGGCGGTGGTGACATTGGAGATGTGGTGCGCGTCGATCTCGTCGTGTAGGTCGGCTCCCGGCAGACCGCGGTAATCGACGTAGGAGACCATGAAGATGTCGTTGCGGACCGGTGTGAACCCGCCGAGTGCCGCGATCACCTGCGCAATGGGGACGCCGCCGAGTCGTACCGCGCGACGCAACTCGGGACCGGTGCGCTGGGCGCCCGTACCGAGATCTCCGGTGCCGACCACGCGGATCGGTGCGTTGGTGGTGAACCAGCCGACGGCATTGCGCCAGGGCTCACCGCGGCGCGTGTGCATCGGGAACAACAGCGCCAACTGCGGGCCCCCGCCGAGACGATGGACAGCCTGCGCCATCGCAGACAGCACGCCCCCGTAGAGACTCGAGCCGTTGCGGCGGCAGAAGTCCGTCAACTCCTCGGTCTGCGTCGGGTCGAGCAACCGGCGCACATCCACCCCCTGGGGCGCGGTCTCACCTTCACCGACACCGAGGTCGAGCGGGAACGTCGGGGGATGACCGTCGTGCTCGTCAAAGAATCGCAGCCACGCCAGTAGTCTCGGATCCGAGGCACTGATCTCGGTCATCTCGGCCTCGGCGGCACAGTAGTCGACGTAGCTCCCGATCATCGGGAGATCTTCGGCAGCAACGTGGTTGCGAGTGTGTCGAAATCGGTGATAGAGGTGGTGCAGGTCGTTGACGATGATCGACATCGAGTAGGCGTCCACGTGTGAGTGGTCGAACCCGCAGAGAATCGTCGAACTCTCGGGCCGGTCGATGGCGCCCAGCAGGTAGGCGGGAAAGCCAAACGGGTGGCAGGCGGCGTCCAGTGCTGCCCAGAGGATCTGCTGCATCGCGGTGTCGGAGGCGGCCCGGACGCCCGGGGCGACCTTGAGTCTGAGCGCATGCGGATCGAACTCTTCGCGCACGATGCCGTCGCCGCACTTCGTGAACGCGCTGTGCAGTGTCCCGTGACGGGCGATCAGTGCGTGGTAGGCGAGGCCGAGGGCGCGTCGATCGATTGCGCCGTCGACCCGGAAGGAGGCGGCCAGCCACGTGCTGTGGTCCTCGGCCCCGGCGAGGTGGACGCTCTGGTTGAACGACGGGGGTATCCGGGAACGTTCGGGCTTCGCCTCGGACGAGTCCACCGACCAGATCAGCAGCTCGCCCGGGTCCGGCTGGAAGCGGTCAATGGTGGTGACGTGCAAGTGCGCGCTCCTGGGATACTGCTGTCGGGAGATCATGGTCGTGGATGGGGATGCGGGCAGGGGCCGGCGGCGAGGTGATCACATGGTCTCCGTCTGCGGCCACGGCCGCGACGACGGCGCACAGGTGCGCGTAGTAGCGATTGACCTGTGCTTGGGCAAACCGGGTGTCCGGGGTCTGGCTGCCCAGGTACAGCCGATCGTGATCCCGGTTGATCCACGTCGAGGCGTTCGCGGTCCGACCCTCACCGGTGAAGATGACGCCCCGATCGTAGGCGGGCGTGCCGTCCGCCGGGAACTTCCGGAAATCTATGTACGACAGCAGGTTCGGCGCCGAAACCACCGCATCCATGGATGCTCCGGCCGATATCATCTCCGCGAGCACGGATTGGACCGGCACCATCGCAAGGCGTTTGGCCCGCTGCTGTGCGGCGCGCGAGGCAGCCATGAGGTCGGAGAACCGGGTCGCGCCGGTGGTGTCGATCTCGACCGGTGCGAAGGAACAGAACCATCCCTGTGATGTCGCGAAGCGCGGCAGCATCGCCCGGGTGTTGAGCACGGTCATCCCGTAGTAGGTGGTGAGGCCGGCCAACTCGCGGCCGGTGATCGCCAGCGCGGTGTAGATGCCGGACACCACGCTGCCGCCGGCCGACCTGCACGCCGAGTCGAAAGCGGCGATCCCGTCGCGGTCGAGCATGGTCATCTCCAACGGCCGGACCGGCGCGGTCTCACCCGGGGCCAGGCCGAGGTCCAGCGGGAAACCCGGCATGCGCAAACCGTTGCGGATGAACGTCTCCCTCCACTCGGTGGTCTCGTCGGTACCTGCCGCGCACTGAGCAGCGAGCTCATGCTCGATCACAGCGTAATCGCCGTGTCCGTCGACCGCCGGGGCGGCCGGGCAGGGCTCGGCATCGACTCCCACAGATGCCGCGTACAGTTCGATGATCTCGGAGAGTGCCAGTGCCTGCGAGGCGCCGTCGCTCAATGCGTGGTCGCACCCCAGGAAGATCGCGAATCCGCCCGGCCGGCTGATCACCCCGAATGCGAAACCGGGAAAGCTGTCGCTGACGGCCTCGGATTCGAAACGTTGGCGGAGGTGATCGGAGAACTGCTCGCCGGACTCGATGTGGCCCAGGTCTTCGACGACGAACGCGATGTCCTCGGGAGCCACCACATGGGTGCGCACAGTGCTGCCGTCGGTGTCGAACCAGGTACGCAGTATCGGGTGGCGGGAAACGAAGGTGTGCAGCGCGCGGGTCATCGCGGCCGCATCGAGCTCCCCGTCCACCTCGGTTCCCGAACCGAGGTACGCACGATGGGCGTCGCCGCGAGAGCGCGCGAGATGAGCGCTCCGTACGTGGTTCTCGGCCAAAAAGGTGGTCGCACCGGGTCCCGCGGGTGTGGCCTCGGCCGCCTGCGCACAGTGCCGCGTCGGTCGCCAGCGCAGAGCGGTACCGGATGGCGGATGCCACCAACCCATTGCCGTGATCTCCATGTGTACCCTTCGTGTTCAGGCCGGTCGGCGCTCGTCGCGACCGGGTAGGGGGTCGGGGGCCAAACCGCGACCGGCATCGCCGTCCACCACCGAGGCGATGATGGTGAACGTCGTGTCGATCAGCCGCCGGATGCTGGCCGCAGCCGCATCGGAGTCGGGATGGCGGGTGGAGACGGTGATACCGGTGGGAGTGCGTGCGATCCACACGTAGACCTCGGAATCGGAGTGAGTGGCACTGCGTATGGTCTGCGCGCGCCAATCGGGCCAGTGGGCGGCCCCGGGAACCATGCGGAGATCGAGATAAGACACCACGAACTGTGGCTCCTGCGTGATGTCCAACAGCTGCGCGAACCGGGGAAACGGTAGCCGCGCCAATGTCTTGGCCGAACGGGTGGCGGCAGCCGCAACCGAGAGTGCGTCACTGAGCGTCTCGGCCGAGGACAGATCCACATCCAGCGGTCCGAGGCCGACATACCAGCCCACCGACTCCACGAACTGAGGTTCGTGCCGGGTGTGCATCGGCATCACGGCCCGGAGGCGCCGATCGCCGGTGAGTTCCTGATGTGCCAGCGCGAGCCCGGCCACGATGCCGGTCTGGATGCTGTGACCGGCAGCCCGGCAGGCGGCCTCGACGGCAGCCGCCTCGTCGGCGGTCGCGACGACTTCCGCGGAGCCGCGCTGTCGACGACCGATCGGTCGAGCGGAGTCGGCCACTGCGGACAGGGTCTCGGTGAGGGGCATACCCAAGCGTGGGAAGCGTCCGTCCGACTCGGCGAAGAACCCGTGCCACTGGGCCAGCGCGGGGTGGGCGGTGTCGATCTGCTCTCCCACGCAGCGATTGGCCGAACTGTAGTCGACATGGCTGCCGACCGCAGGCGCCTCGACTCGGTGGTTCGCCGCCTCCGATTCGTAGATCCGCTGCAGCTCGTTGATGGACAGGAGCATCGAATAGGCATCCATCACACTGTGATCGGCGGCGAACACCACACGAAAGCAAGTGGGTCGGCCGGTTCCGGTACTCGCGTCGTTGACGGTCATCACCGTGCAGTGTGGCCACACCAGCGAGGTGACCCGGGAGTCGAAGACGTCGCCGAGGTGCGCGTCGATGTCGTGGTCGGCGACACGACCGTGGAAGCGGCGCTGCACCGATACCATCTCGGGCGTGGCGGTGCGCCGTGTCGGGCGTGGGTCACCATGGATGTCGATGTCCATCGTCACCGTCGTCCGAAAGGCTTCGTGGCGCACGGTCCAGATGAGCAGTGTGCGCTCCATCGCGTTCTGGTCCAGTTCGCCCTCGACTTCGAAAGCGGCACCGAGCCAATCCGTCTGGCGCCGGCCGTGGGTCTCGGCGTCGGCCGCGCGAGTCACGAGCGCTTCGTGCTCATACGTCAGAGGTCGGTGGTCGACGGCCCAGTGGTCGGGAGTGAGTTCGGTGTGCGCCGACCATTCGGTGACTGTTCCCCCGGCCAGTTCACAGGCGGACAGCTCAGTGAATTTCATTGGTGTATATCCATATTCCCACAACGCCGTTTCATGTTTCGGCGGTTCGCCCGTCCGTTGGAGCCTGGTCGGCAGCATCCGGATGGAACGTAACGCCTGGTTCGTGCAGATCTTTCAGCGATGCCTCTGTTGGGGGCACGCCGGTGGTATGCGCCCGCTGCGCGACGACGCGCAGAGAGGTGGTTGGGAGTCTGAGGCGTGAACGGTCCCGCCTCGGGTCTGACTCGATAGTAGGCACGTCGGAGGAGTGGGCACACTGGCCGGGCACGGTGTCGTTCGTCACACTAACAATCGGATGCAATACCTTGAATGTTCGAAAGGTGCAGTCACGCAGCATTATTCAGTCGTATATCCACCTCTGGAGGGTCGCGATGGCCTCAGTGTTTCCGTTCGGTTAACTTCCGTGGACCGCAGTGGCTGTGAAAGATCGCACCGCACAGAATCATCCGACGTCAGACGCACAATGTGCGACCTCCGGTCGTGGATGCCGAAGGCGGATCGCTTCACCGATGGGATGTCGAATCAACCCGACGCGGGCTCGGTGTCCCTTGCGCCGTGCGGGATTGCGGCTATAGCCTGGCCTCAGCAGCTGTCGGGGGGCGGGGCTTGGCAAGGGGAGGGGTCCGCACTGCTCACCGATCGGTGCGAGGGCGATGGCGCCCGGGTTCTCTGACCGGATTCTTGCTTCTCGGATTCTGACTGCTCGTCATCGTCGACGGGTGAGCGAGCACCTTTCAGGTCGGTGGTACGTCGAGTGTTCTGGAGAGTGCAGATGACGGGTCCGTTGCTCGCAATCGATACGAGGGGTTTGACCAAGACGTACGGCCGCGCGGCTGCGGTCGATTGTGTGGACCTGCAGGTGCCTGCAGGGGGCGTCTATGCGCTGCTCGGTACCAATGGGGCGGGTAAGACGACGACGGTACGCATGCTCTCGACGCTTATTCGTCCGGACGCCGGCACTGCGCGCGTATTCGGCCTCGACGTGGTCGCGCACGCGGGCAGAGTTCGCTCCTTGATCGGGGTCACCGGCCAGTATGCTTCGGTGGACGAGGATCTCACCGCTACGGAGAACCTGACGATCTTCGCCCGATTGGTGGGCGCGTCCCGTCGGCAGTCGCGTGGACGCGCAGACGAACTGCTCGCGGAGTTCGGTCTCGGTGCGGCCGCCGACCGCGCTGTGCGTCACTTCTCCGGCGGGATGCGGCGACGGCTGGACCTCGCCGCCTCGATGATCACCCGGCCTCGACTGTTGTTCCTCGATGAACCGACCACTGGCCTGGACCCACGCACGCGTCAGCAGATGTGGCAGACGGTTCGCCGGATGGTGGCCGACGGTTCCACGGTCCTACTCACCACTCAGTATCTCGAGGAAGCAGACCAACTGGCCGATCGTGTGGCGGTGATGGATCACGGCCGCATCGTGGCCGACGGGACGGCCGACGAACTGAAGGCGCGGATCGGGGACAACTGTGTGCGGCTGGATCTGCGAGATCCGGACCTGGCGCCCGCCGCCGCTGCCGTCTGTGCGGTGTTCGCACAGGAGGATGTGCTGCTCGAGGGGGCCGAACGGCGGGTGATGGTACCGATGCCCGACCTCGAATCCCTACCTGAGATGTTGCTGGCCCTGCGCGCCGCACAGATCGAGTTGGTGGCGGTCAACGTCGAGCGGCCCACCCTCGACGAAGTGTTCTTTGCGCTGACCGGGGATGCCGAACCGGGGGTTGCGGCATGAGCGCGGCCGCGACATTCGTGGTAGAACACCCCGGCCTTGGTAGCGATCGTGTGCCATTGCGTGCCACGGTCCGACAGTCACTCACCATGGCTTTCCGGGGTCTGCTGAAGATCAAACACAATCCGCAGCAACTCTTCGACGTGATCGTGCTGCCCATCGTCTTCACGGTCATGTTCTCGACGATATTCGGTGGCGCCATCGTCGGTGATGTCGCCGGATACCTGCCTCTGCTGATCCCGGGCGTTCTGGTTCAGGTCGCCGTCGCGGCGTCGGTGACGACCGGTGTGCAACTGCGCGAGGATCTCGATCGAGGAGTGTTCGATCGCTTCAAATCGCTGCCGATCGCCCGGATCGCGCCACTGGCGGGGGCATTGCTGGCCAACGCCGTGCGCTATGTGGTGGCGACGGTCATCACCGTGGCGGTCGGTGTCGCGATGGGTTACCGCCCGGAAAGCGCGGTGGGCCTGGCGATGGCATGTGTGTTGATCGTGATCGTGGCCTTCACATTGAGCTGGATCTTCGCGCTGATGGGGGTGCTGTTGGACAAGGCGTCGACGGTTCAGGGCGTCTCGATGCTGGTCCTCATGCCGTTGACGTTTGTGTCCAACGCCCTGGTGCCAGTCGACACCATGCCGGAGTGGATGCGCAAGTGCGCCACCGCCAATCCCGTATCACACCTGGTCTCGGCCGCCCGAGAGCTGGCCTCCGGTGGTGCGGCAGGACCGCAGATCGCCGCCACTCTGATCGGTGCTGCGGCCGTACTCGCAATCTTTGTACCCGTGACCTTGCGAACCTACATGCGAAGGACGTGACGTGCCCCCTGGCGTTCCGGAATCGACCGATGCCCCGCGGCCCACTCTGTCGGTGGTGGTGCCGGCCTACAACGAGGAGGAGTCCATCGCAGAGTGCCTGGGCAGACTTGTCGCCCAGCCGGAGATCACCGAGATCGTGGTGGTGGACAACAACTCCACCGACCGCAGTAGACAGATCGTCGACTCCTTGGCCCTCGAGCACACGAGGATTCACGTCGTGACGGAGCCCCGGCAGGGGTTGGTGTTCGCGCGTAACCGGGGATTGGACGCGGCAACCGGAGACCTCATCGCGCGTATCGATGCGGACACACGGGTCGGTCCGACCTGGGCGCAGACGATCATCGACTTTTTCACGGCCGATACCGCGCGCAGCTGGTCGGCCCTGTGCGGTCGTGGCGAAGCCTATGGCGTGCCACTGGAAGGGAGGTTCGATCGGTGGAAGATCCGGGTACATCCGCTCGGTCGCAGGCAGGCACATCGCGCGGTCACCGAGATCCCCGTTCTGTACGGATCGAACATGGTGTTGCGGCGGGAGGTCTGGGCGACGATCCGGACCCGGGTGAGCATGCGGCGCGACATCTTCGAAGATGTCGACATGGGCCTGTGCGTCACTGAGAGCGGTGGACGCAACGCCTTCCTTGCTTCGTTGACGGTGGGCGTCTCCTCGCGCCGGATGGAGACCGGCCTGATGTCGTTCGTCACCTACATGAGCTTCCTGCCACGCACGTTTGCTCTTCACCGGCGGGTTGCGCTCGCGGCCGGGACAGCGCTGGTCTACGTCCCTGCTCTGACGGTTGTCCACGCGATGCGGTTGGTGGCCATCCGACTGTATGACGACGAGACCGGTCGCTTCTCGACGTCACCGCGGCAACTGGCCTCAGATCGCGTCTTGCCGTGAGTGGCGATCGGCGACGCGCTCGGCGATGTCGGCCGCATGCGAGACTGCCAGCGATGGGGGAATCATGTTGTCACGCAGCGTGGTTGCGGCTTCACGAACAGATGGTGACAGCGCTGAGCGCACGGCTGTGACGAGTCGGGTGGTGTTCACCCGTGACATCGGAAGGGAGGTGCCCACATGCGATGCCATCACGGCCCGCCCCCAGATCGGCTGGTCGGCGCCCACCCAGGTGACCACGGTTGGGATGCCGGCACGCAGGCCGGCGGCCACCGAACCTGCGCCGCCGTGGTGCATTGCAGCTGCGCATCGGGGCAGAATCGCATCGTGGTCGACATGCCCGACGACCCGGATTCGGTCGTCGGACACCCCCGACATGAAGTCGCTCCAGCCGCCGGCGATCAGCAGACGCAAATCGAGTTCGGCTGCGACGGCGAGCACCGTGGTCGCGAGATGATCGGGATCGGTCACCATCATGCTGCCGAATCCCACGTACACGGGTGGTGTGCCGCGGTCGATCCACTCGATGAGGTCGGACCCGGCATCGTCGCCGACGCCGGATCGCTGATCGTGCGGCAGAGTGAAGAAGCCGACGAGCGGACGCGCCGGCCCCCACTCGGATGTCAGCGTCGGGAACAAGACAGGGTCATAGGCCTGGATCTCCGGCACGCCCGTCGCGGCGATCTGGGCGGCGAAGGTGGCCGGTATCGGATCCAGTCCCAGATCTGCGCACAGCGCGTCTTCGGCGCGCCGGCCCGCCCGCCACAGCACCTGCTCCACCAGCCGCCAACTCATCCGAGCCGTGCGTGGGCCGACATCGATGCCGGCGTGGGCCAGCAGCGTCGTCGACCCGTTGCGCCGGATCGGGCACAGATGCAGTGGTATGTGAGGAATTCCACGGACCCGCGAGACGTTGTGCGCCCGTTCCTGCCCCGCGCTACCGGCGATGATCGCATCGGCGTTCTGCGTCGCGTCGAGCAGTTGCCGTTGCATCACGCTTCCTCCGCGGATGGTCAGTTCGGTCGCAGCCCGCACCCGAGTGAGCGGATCACGGGACCGCATCCGTTCGCGCACCAGGGGGGAATCGAGCGCGGCTCGTGTGCTCTCGCCGTAGGAAAGAGTGGGAATGCCTGTGCCAGAGGCGAATGGGACACTGTCTGGCGGAACCAGGAGCGTGACCTCGTGTCCGCGAACGCGCAGTTCGGTCGCCAAAGCGGCCGCAGGCTGCACATCTCCACGGCTGCCGCCGGCTGCAAACACATATCTCATCGGGCTCCTCCTGTTTCCGATGGCGACCAGTGTAGGGGGCGAAGAGTTCGACGGCGCGCCACCGACCGATGACCATGGGACGGATACGAGATGAGAATTGCTTTTGCAGTCAATGGAACTCGCGGAGACGTGCAGCCGGCAGCGGTGCTGGCGCATCGGCTTGCCGAACGGGGCCACGATGTGATCCTGGGGATACCGCCCAACCTCGGTGACGCCATCGCTGGGTCCGGGATGCACGTTCGCCGACTGGGACTCGACACCCAGGCGCAACTCGACCACGTGTCGAGAGCACGAGCTGCGGCCGGGCGTGATCCGATCAAGTTGCAGCGCATGCTCGCCGAGGTCCGAGATCTCGGCTGGGCCGAGATCGTCGGTGACATGGCGGGTGTGGTCGAGGGCGCGGACGTCGTGGTCACCGGGTTCACCACCGAGCAGGTCGCCGCCGTGTACGCGCTACGTGCGGCGATCCCGGTCATCTCGCTGCACCACGCGCCGATCCGTCCGAATCTCAGTGTGGGCCCGCTACCCGCGATCGGCGCACGTTCGACGTCGTTGAACCGTCTGCAATGGGCGCTCGCCGACCGCGCTCTGACCGCGATGACCCGACGGCGAGACCGGGAGTTGGCCGGCAGGGTGGGTGGCGTGCCCGACGACGGCCCCGGCTGGACCAGGGTGCGTCGGGCGCCTGGCGCCGACATCCAGGCGTACGACCCGATGTTCGCGGTGCACGACGACCCGGTGTGGGACCGCGACTCCCGCCGCAGACCGCGGCCGGTGGTGGGGTTCCTCGACATTCCCGGCCGGCTTCGGCAACGCATGGGTAGCCAGATGCGCGGCACCGCGTCTGCCGATGTGATGTCCTGGATCGGCCGCGGGGAGCCGCCGGTCTATGTCGGATTCGGCAGCATGCCGCTACGCGACCCGGCCGCAGTGGTCGGCATCGTCGAATGGGCTTGCCGCAGCGTCGGTCGACGTGCGTTGATCTGCGCCGGCTGGAACCGGGTCGACGACATGGCGGCAGCTGTGTGCGACACCAGTGTTGTGCAGGTGGTGGATTCGATCGATCACGCCGTGTTGGCGCGGTGCGCGGTGGTGGTCCATCACGGTGGTGCGGGGACCACGGCGGCGGCGCTGCGGGCCGGTGTCCCGTCAGTCGTGTGTTGGTTCAGCTCGGACCAACCGTTCTGGGGCGCCGAAGTGTCGCGACTCGGAGTCGGTGTTTCGCTTCGGTTTCGGAAGCTGGACGCGATGCGACTGGCCGCCGGCCTGCGTGCCTCGCTGGATCCCGCCTGCGTCGAGCGTGCGCGGGCGATGCCGAGTGCGCTGGTCGGTGCGCAGCAGGCCGCCGACCACGCCGCGGACGTGGTCGAGAGTTCGGTCCGACCGATGCGGATCGTCGCATGAGGGCCGCGTCGGCGATCCGCGCGACAGATCACACCGCCGAGCCTGTCGATGACGGCTCCGCTTCGCATGGCCGGTATCGAACCGACCTGTCGCGGCGTGACATCCGCCTCAATGACGCTGACACCACCTACTGGTTTCTGCACCGTGCACTCGGGTGGGACGTGGTGCTGCAACTCGTGTGGGTGATGAACGGGCCGATCGCGCCAGACACGCTGGCGCTGCTCAACCGGCAGTTGGCCGCCGGTCGGCTCCATCGACGCCTCATCGTCCCGCGGATGCCAGGGGCGCGTCCGGTCTGGACGAACGCATACCAGGCCCCGGCGCTGGTCGTCGATCACGCGGAGATCGACGAGGCCGAGGCAGATGACTGGGCCGCCGAGGAGATGGCCACCGTGCGCCTCGATGCCGAGGCGGGACGGTGCTGGCGCCTGCGCGCGATTCGCTGTGCATCAGGAGCGACGGTGATCTCGTTGTGCGCACTGCACCTCGTCGCCGACGGCCGCACCTTGGTGACCGCAGCTGCGGCGGCCATGGCGGCCACCGACCGCGGCGCGCCGGCTCCGGCCCCGCCCGCCGGTGCCGCGGAGCGGCGATGGTCCCGGTTCGCGCACAGCCTCGTCTCCGACGCCCGCGACGCCGCGGCCCAGGTCCATGCTGCGGCAGGCGGGCTCGCGCGTGTCGCGGGCTCCACGTTGCGGGGCGGCGCCGGTGTCGTTGAGCCGGTCGCGGCGAACCGGGCGCCGATCATCGAGCGATCACCGCAGGCTCGCTGGGCCCGCGCCACCGCGTCCGTGCCCACGTCCGAGTGGGACCGGGTCGCGGCGAACGCAGGCGGAACAGCGAACTCCCTGTTCATCGCCACGGTCACCGGATTGTTGCGGTCGAGTGGGTATGCGCCCGTGGGTGACCCGATCAAGGTCGGCATCCCGGTGGATCGACGCGACGGCGAGGACGATCCGCGTACCAATGCCACCGCCGGGGTGTCGATCGTGCTGACCGACGAACCGGTGCCCGGCGGCACCCTGCACACGATCCGGCGTGCCTGCAAGCAGGCGTTCGTCGCATTGGCAGCGGGACAACGGCCGGCGATCGCCCATCTGCAGTCGATGGTGTGGTTGATTCCACCCGCATGGCTGGTCGGCATGGTGACTGCGGGTGACGGTATGCCCGACGCGATGGTGTCCAACCTCGGCGCGGTACCCGCGGCAGCGGGGCAACTCGACGGTGCAACCGCGTGTCGATTCGTGTTCCGGGGCATGGCGCAGGGAGTCGACCCGGACCTGCCGTACCGGTTCGGCGACGGGGTGCAGTCCTGGTTGACGCGTACCGATGACCGGGTCACCTTCGCCGTCTTCGGTTGTGATGAAGAGTATTTCGATTCCGATGAGCACCTCCGGACGTTGCTCGACGACGAGCTGACCGCCTGGGGTCTCGTGCACGAGGTCTGGTGAGGTGACCGTGACGAGTTGGTATGAGCGTGTGTCCGCGATGCCCCGGGTGACCGGTGGCGACGAGGCGTATCTGTTGGCGGAGGAATTGTTCGGGCTGAACGCGCCGATGCATTTCGTCTGGGTCTTCGATCGCGATCCCGGAGTTCCGGCGGTGCAGCAACTGCGCGCAAGGCTGGCCGCCGGGTCGATACACCGGGCGGTTCGCCGCACCAGGGTCCCGATGGCGCGGCACCGCTGGGTGCGATCGCATCTGCCTGCTGTCGGTTCCGACACCGATCGCATCGGTGACGACGAGGTCGGGACCTGGGCCGACGCGCACGTACGCGACACGACGCTGCGGCCGATCGACGGCGCGGGGTGGCAGCTGGACTCCGCGCTGACCAGCGATGGACGTCGAGTGGTGTCGTTACTCGTGTCGCACATGATCGCCGACGGTCAGGGGGTCTACCGTGCGCTCGCTGCAGCACACGCGGGCAACTCCGGCGCACTGCCGGACCCGGTATCGGCTCGTGGCGCACGTGCGGTCACCGAGGATGTCGTCGATGCAGGTCGGCAACTTGCCGCCGCCGCATCGTCGCTGCGGATCGTGCTTCGCGAGGCGTGGCGCAATCGTGAGTCGACGACGGCGCCGGCGCCGACGTCACCGGTGCCGAGCGCGCCGCGGCCCGTGCCGTCCGATGGGCCGGAGACAACGCTGGCGATCGTGAATGTCGACCGCGGTCAATGGCATGCTCGGGCCCGGGAGCACGGTGGTACGGCCAACAGCCTGTTCACCGCGTTGTTGGCGGGCGTCGTGCAGCGTTCGGGGTACCCCACGGGGCCGGAGTTACGGGTGTGTATCGCTGTCGACAACCGGGCCGGCGAACCCGACGAGCGGGCGAACGCGTCGGGCGGTGTGTGGATCCGGTTGTCCGACAGGGTTGACGCGCCGGGTCCGCTCGGTGGAATCCGAGCATTGAGCAAACAGGCGTTCGTCGAGTACGCGCAGTCGGGTGCGGAGCAGGTGGCCGACAACCTTCAGCCCATCGTACGGCTGCTGCCGCGTCGGCTGATCGCCAGGATGATGGCGGGGATTGCAGGTCCAGACACCACGGTGTCGAACCTTGGGGTGGCGCCGGAGACTGCGCTCGGACTCGGTGGGGTACACGCCAACTCGTTCGCTATCCGTGCCCTCATGCAGGGCATGCCCGCGGAGCGCCGGCGCATCCAGGGGCCGGCGATCGCGGCGTGGGCGGTGGAGTACGACGAGCGGATCACCCTCACCTTCTTCGGTATCCATCCCGATCATTTCGGAGATCCGGAGCTCGTCCGGAAACTCATCGCCGAGCAGTTGTCCTCCTGGCGACTCGACCACGAATTCTGGTGAGGTCGATGCCGATGTGGTCGCGCCAGTGCCGGAGTCGGATTCGAGTTGCAATTGTTTTGTACGGCAGTCGAGGTGACATCCAACCCGGCGTGTGTCTTGCTCTGGAACTACAGGGCCGGGGCCATCGGGTGACCGTGCTGGTTCCGCCGAACCTGGTGGATTTCGCGCGAAGCGCGGGAGTTGCGTCGGTGGTGGCAGTGGGGCTCGACTCCCACGCGGCCTGGTCGTCGGATACCGCGCTGAGCGTTGCGCGAGAGGGAAGCAGGTTGGCGCAGATGAGGTTTGCCGTACGCACCATGCGATCAGGCTTCGCCGCGTTCGACGAGTCGATGGCGGACGAGTTCACCGTCCCCGGAGCTCCGCTGTCCGATGTGGACATCCTCGTGGCCGCACCGCTGTGCCAGGACCGTGCGTTGGCGGTCGCGCAACGCATCGGGGCCCAACTGGTGGTACTGCGATACGCGCCGATGTCGGAAAACGGTGTCGTTGGCGCCGTACCCGTTCTCTCCAGATACATGTCACCTGCACTTCGGCGGTGGTCGTGGCGATGGGCCGACCGGGTGACCTGGGTTGCGACCGGCTGGAACGAGAACTCCTTTCGGCGCCGGATGAAGCTTCGCCGAGCACGGCGACCATTGTCGTTGCGGCTTCGTGACCGCGGAATCGTGCAGATCCAGGCTTTCGATGGAGCGCTCATACCCGGACTGGCGGAACAATGGCGCGACGCGAAGCCGGTCGTCGGGTTCCTGGACCTCGACACCGAGCATCGGCGCGACCTCGCCGAGATCGATGTCACCACACCGGAGTTGGCGACCTGGCTCGCCGAGGGAGACCGACCGCTGTTCGTCGGTTTCGGCAGCATGACCCTGCCCGACCGCGATACCGTCATCGCGACGCTGTGCGCCGCCGCGCGGCGGTTGGGTCTACGCTGTCTGGTCGCCGGACCCGAGTACCGAGGAGCCGTCGGCGATGACCGCGACATCTTCGTCGTCGCCGCGATCGACCATCAGTCGGTGCTGCGGCGCTGCGTGGCCGCGGTACATCATGGGGGTGCGGGCACCACCGCGGCAACCCTGCGCGCAGGTCTGCCATCACTGATCTGTGCGGTGACCGCCGACCAGCCGTTCTGGGCGCGCCGTGTACAAACCCTGGGGGTGGGCTGCGCGATGCGACCGTCGGCTCTCACCGAGACGATGGCCGCCGAAGCGCTCGCTACGATCCTGTCGGCGCCGGTCCGGGAAGCGGCCGAACTCGTTGCGGCGCAGATGGTGGCGCCGGACAAAGCGGTCGCCACCGCGGCCGACATCGTCGAACAGGCCGTCGCTGCCCAGTAGTCAGCGGATATCGGGTGACGACTGGGTGACGCCCGGGCGGCGGTGAACCCGGGCGACGCGCACCCGAACCGGTCTGGGTGTTACTGGGCGATCAGCTTGTTGACCGCCCGGTTGAGGAAGTTGGGAATGAATTTCGCCGCATTGCCGAGCACCAGTGTCTGCGCGCCGACCGAGTAGCTGGTGCGGTGGAGCAGCTTGTCCTGACGCGTGGGATGGACCGACTCCCACACCTTGTCGGCGACCTGGTCGGGTGTGATCCGCACGCCGAGCGTCTTCGTCGACTTCGCCTCGTTCATGGCGAGCGCGGTCTTCGCCCAGAGTGGCCAGATCCCGACCACCCGGATGTCGTCGTCCTCCCATTCCAACTCAAGCGCTTCGGTCAGGCCGGCGACGAAGAACTTGGTGGCGCTGTAGGTCGCGATGCCCGGCTGTCCGTAGATCGCCGACGCCGAGGCGATGTTCACCAGGTGCGCGCCGGGTGTCGCCCGGAGGTACGGGTAGGCGGCTTGCGCGCCCAGTGCGACGCCGAGCGCATCGATGTCGATCTGTCGGCGCACGGCGTCGGGGGAGATCTCGTGGAGCGGACCCTCGACCAGGATGCCGGCGTTGTTGTCGAGGACGTCCAGGGTGCCCCCGGTGTGGGAGGTGAACTCGGCGAGCGCGGTCTCCCATTGCTTCGGATCGCGTACGTCGAGCGTCCCGGTGATGAATCCGGGGTGGTTGGCCTGGACTTTTGCCAGGGCATCGGTGTCGACGTCGAATACACCGACCGTCCATCCGGCGCGCCCGAATCGTTCCGCGGTAGCCAATCCGATGCCCGCGGCGCCGCCCGTGATGAAGATCGATGACATGTGCTTCTCCTGCTTTTGACCTGCATGTACGTGTCCCACGCGAAACTTACTGGCGAGTATATATCCGACCTTGTTCACTTCCGCGCGTTCTGATGCTATCGTGACAACACGCATTGTCATAACAGTGCTCATTGTCATGAAAGAACAGTTGTTCACCAACGGCCCGGAGGTCGAGACTCGATGACTGCAGCGATGGATCGCACGCAGGCCGACACCCACCATGGTGTCGACGAAGCGCAGAACGTGGTCAGCATGCGCGACCAAGGGACCGACGAGGTCTCCGAACGCCTGCTCGCCTCGGCGGCTCGGCTCTCGCGCAATGCGATGACCGAGATCGACTGGTCGGCCCCGATGGACCCCACCAAGTACGGGTGCAGCCCGGAATGGTCGTCGCTGTACGGCACCGCCTACTGGGAGGAACTCTCCGAGTCCCAGCGCATTTCGGTGACCCGCCATGAGTTCGCATCGATCATGAACATCGGCATCTGGTTCGAGATGATCCTGCAGGAGATGGTCATCCGCGATCAGTACCTCGGCGCCTACCACAGCCCGGAGTTCCAATTCGCGCTGACCGAGGTCGCCGACGAGTGCCGCCACTCGATCATGTTCGCCAAGGCATCCGAGAAGATGGTCGGTACCTCCTACAAGCCCACCAAGAAGGTCGGGCGACTCGGCAAGCTGTTCAAGCGCACCGCCAAGAACGAGGTCGCCTACGCCGGCATTCTGGTCGCCGAAGAGGTGCTCGACGTCTTTCAGCGCGGTTGCATGCGCGACGATCGGGTGCTGCCGTTCATCCGCACCGTCAACGAGATCCACGTGCTGGAAGAGTCGCGGCACATGCGCTTCGCGCGAGAAGAGGTGCGTGAGTCGATGGATGGCGTCGGGTGGGCGCGTCGGCAGTTCAGCGCTCTCTACGTTGCGCTGGGCGCCTACTTCATCGTCACCAGCCTGGTGCAGAAGAAGGCGTTTGCCGATGCCGGGCTCGACGCCGACCGGGCCATGGCCGAGATGCGCTCCAACTCGCACTTCCAGTCCATGATCCGAAGCAGCTGCGCTCACCTCATGGAGTTCCTCGACGAAGTCGGCCTGCTCACCAAGCCGGCCATGTACTACTACCGGAAAGCGAACATGCTCTGATGTTCGTCATCACCCAGTCCTGCTGCAGCGACGCGGCATGCGTGTCGGTGTGCCCGGTCAACTGTATCCACCCGACACCCGAGGAGCGCGGCTTCGGCAGTTCGGACATTCTGCACATCGATCCCGAGGCGTGTATCGATTGCGGTGCCTGTGCTGATGCCTGCCCGGTGGACGCGATCTATCCGGCAGACAAGCTCGGCACTCGCGACAAGGTGTTCATCGACATCAACGCCGACTACTACAAGAACAACCCGGACGTGGCCTCCGGGTGGTCGTCGGTCACGTATCCGGACATCCCGAAACTGCCGGCCGGTCTACGGGTTGCGCTTGTCGGCACCGGGCCGTCGGGCGGTTATGCGCTGCGGACGATCCTGGATCGCACCGAGGCGTCGGTGACCGTCATCGACAAGCTTCCCACTCCAGGCGGTCTCGTGCGTGCCGGCGTCGCGCCGGATCACCCGGGCACCAAGGGCGTGCTGCGGGGTTTCGATCTGCTTTATCGCGATCCGCGCGTCACCATGGCGACCAACGTCGAGGTCGGCACGGGCGAGGGCCAGATCACGCCGGACGAGTTGGCCGAACACTTCGATGCGGTGTTCTATGCGGTCGGTGCCAGTGAGTCACGTCGACTCGGCATCCCCGGGGAAGCCCTGCCCGGCTCGACGTCGGCGACCGATCTGGTCGCCTGGTACAACGCGGTGCCGGGCATGGAGGCTCCGCCGATCCCCCGTGACGGCACGGGACGCGCGGTCGTCGTGGGCACGGGCAACGTCGCACTCGACGTGGCACGCATCCTGGTGTGCCCGCCGGAGATGCTCGCCACCACCGACATCGCCGATCGTGCGCTGCGCATCCTGGAAGAACAGAACATCCACGAGGTGGTGGTGCTCGGTCGCCGCGACCAGGCGCACGCCGCGTACACATCTGCCGAGTACCGGGCGCTGTCGACGATCCCGGGGGTGGAGGTGGTGGTCCACGACGACCCCGACGCCGACCTCCCGGACTTCAGCGCGCCCGCCGATCCGGACAACCGTCGGATCACCTTCCTCTTCCACACCACCCCCGAGGAGATCTCGGGACAGTCGCGCGTCGAGCGGGTCACCGTTGCGACCGGTGGACGTCAACACCAGATCGCCGCCGATCTGATGGTTCGTTCCATCGGTTACCGTTCGACGCCGATCGGCGGGCTCCCGTTCGACGACGAACGTGGGGTGTTCCCCAATGTGGACGGCCGGATGACCACCGAGAGCGGCGATGTCATCCCGGGTGTCTATGTCCTGGGATGGGCCAAACGCGGGCCGAGTGGCGGCATCGGCACCAACAAGGTCTGCGCCGAGGCAACCGTGGAGGACTTCATTCGCGATGCAGCCGCCGGGCATCTCCCGCGAACAACGCATCCGGCCAAGGCATTCACCGCCCTGCTGCGCCGTCGCACCCGACAGGTCATCGGCTACCGCGGAGTCCGTGCGATCGACGCCAGCGAACGGCGTCGCGGACTCGCACAGGGTCGGCCCCGCGTCAAATACACCGAGTTGTCGGAGATGGTCGGCGCAGCCGGGTGGCGGAAGAAGTAGGCCACCGGCGATCGAGGCGGCCTGGTTGCTCTGGTGGTTGAGTAGGCCGAGGCGCCAGCCGAGACCGTATCGAAACCACCGCACGCGATCTCGATACGCTCCTCACTCCGTTCGTCGCTACTCATCAGCGGGGGGACGCTCGATCAGCGAAGGGGGCGCGCGATCGGCGGCGGGGCTCGACCACCCGACCTCGAGATCACATCGGCCGACCTTCGCGGTGAGGTCCTGACAATCGCCTTGTAACACTCAGGCAAGAAGCGATTCACGCGCGGTAGCGATAGTGGCCGTATGTCCAGCACACCGCGGTTCCTGCAAGGCGTCTACGCGTTCACCGGAACGGGGCTGACGAAACCGGCGCCCATCGACCCGTCCCTGACCTACGTGGTGCCCCCCGGCATGACGGCACAGCCCCTCTACTTTCGTGGCGGGAACAGCTCGGGCGAACTGATCTATGTGACGCTGATGCGGGACGGCCAGCCCATGCGCATCTTCCCGATGGGGGCGCGGTCCTCGGTCAACGTCCCGCTGCGTGTGGTGGAGGACGTCGATCCCGACACCACCTTGGAGTTGGTCCTGGCGGCGCCGGAAGCGACGAGCGGTGAGGTCGTCATCGACTTCGGGATGGTCATCTTCTGATGCCTGTCGACGTCACGCCGCACGACGATGCAACCACCGCCAAGCGCAAGCTGGTGGTGGTCGGCAACGGTATGGCCGGCGCACGGACCGTCGAGGAGATCCTGTCCCGCGGTGGCAGTGAACTGTTCGACGTCACGATGATCGGCGACGAGCCCTACGGCAACTACAACCGGATCATGCTCAGCCACGTCCTTTCCGGCGAGGCCACACTCGACGACGACGACCTGATGCTCAATCCGATGGCCTGGTACCGGGAGAACGGGGTCACCCTCTACTCGGGCGACAGCGCCGAGGGCATCGATCGTTTCGCCAAGACCGTCACCTGCGCCAGCGGCCGTGTCATCGACTTCGACGTCCTGATCATCGCCACCGGGTCCAACACCTTCTTCCCCAACATGGATGGGCTGCGCGAGTCCGATGGGCGACTGGCGCGCGGCGTCTTCGGATTCCGGACCATCTCCGACACCAACGGCATGCTGCAGATGGCGACGGCGCGCGACGACGTCCGTGCTGTGGTCATCGGCGGCGGACTGCTCGGGCTCGAGGCGGCCTATGGACTCAAGACCCAGGGGGTCGACGTCGACGTCGTGCACTCGCCCGGTCACCTGATGAATCAGCAACTCGACGAACGCGGCGGAAAGGTGCTGCGCAACAAGATCGAGGAACTCGGGGTCGGCGTGCACACCGGCAAACGCACCACCGCCGTGCTGCGCACTGACGACGGCACCGTCAGCGGAGTCGGATTCGCCGACGGCGAATCGCTGCCGGCGGACATGATCGTGGTCACCGCCGGAATTCGGCCCAACGTCGAACTGGCACGCAGCGCCGGGCTCGTCATCGAACGCGGCATCGTCGTCGACGACCAGATGCGCTGCGAGGACGAGGGTTCCATCTACGCCGTCGGAGAGTGTTGCCAGCACCGCAGCGAGGTGTACGGGCTGGTCGCGCCGCTGTGGGAGCAGGCGGTGGTGCTCGCCGACGTCATCACGGGTGCGAATCCCCATGCGGAGTACCATGGTTCGCGACTGACCACCAAGCTCAAGGTTGCCGGGGTCGACGTCGCGGCCATGGGTGTGAAGGGTCCCGAACGCGAGGACGACGAGTTCGTCCAGTTCTACGAGCCGCGCAGCGGCACCTACAAGAGTGTGGTGGTGCGCGACAACAAACTGATCGGCGCCATGCTCCTCGGCGACATCTCCAAGGCCAACTTCCTCACCCAGGCCTTCGATGAGAAGGTGCCGCTGCCCGAAGAACGTATCTCGATGCTCTTCGACATGGGTACGCCCAGTGCGGAGACCGGTGCGGCCGAGCTCGCCGACGACGTGCAGGTGTGCAATTGCAATGGTGTCACCAAGGGCGACATCGTATCTTGCGTACAATCCGGGTGCACCAGCGTCAGCGAGGTCTGCGCGAAGACCCGCGCCGGCAAGGGGTGCGGCTCGTGCAAGCCACTCGTCGGCGACATCGTCGAGTTCGCCGCGGGTGATGCGCTGACCGTCGACAAGTCGGCGGACTGGTACGTGCCGTGCATCCCGCTGACCAAGCCGGAGTTGATCGACGCCATCAAGCGGCAGGATCTCCGTTCGGTGTCAGAGGTTTTCGAGAACTTGGCGCCCGACGGTGAGGACGCCACCGCGAAGATGCCGTTGTCGTCGCTGCTGCGGGTGATCTGGGGAACCGGGTGGAATCGCGAACCGGGTGCGCTGTTCGTCAACGATCGAGTGCACGCCAACATCCAACGGGACGGCACGTTCTCCGTCGTACCGCAGATGAAGGGCGGCGTGACGTCGCCGCAGCAGCTGCGCAAGATCGCCGACGTCGCGGAGAAGTACGACATCCCGATGATCAAGGCGACCGGCGGACAGCGTCTCGACCTGCTCGGTGTGAAGAAGGAAGATCTGCCCAAGGTCTGGGCCGACCTCGGCATGCCGTCCGGTTACGCCTACGGCAAGTCCTTCCGGACCGTGAAGACATGTGTGGGAACCGACTACTGCCGGTTCGGACTCGGGGATTCGACGGCGCTGGGCATCGCGATCGAGACGCGATACCAGGGTCTCGAGTCGCCGGCCAAACTGAAACTCGCGGTCACCGGCTGCCCCCGCAATTGCGCCGAAGCCCTCTGCAAGGACTTCGGCGTGGTGGCGATCGGCGACGGCAAGTGGGAGATCCTCGTCGGCGGTGCCGCGGGGGCGCACATCCGCAAGGGTGACCTGCTGGCGACGGTCGACTCACCGGAGGAGGTGATCCGCCTGTGCGGCATCTTCATCCAGTACTACCGTGAGCAGGCCAAGTGGCTCGAGCGCACGTACGCGTTCGTGCCGAGGATCGGCATCGAGGAACTGCGGGCGATCCTCGTCGAGGACCGCGACGGCATCGTCGGCGGTCTGCAGGAGCGCATCGACGAGGCGGTCGCCGATTACGTCGACCCGTGGCTCGACCGTGACGAGCCGCGATCGCCCGCCCAGTTCACCTCCGCGTTGCCGCTGCTGCCGCTCCCGCAGGTGCCGGTCCGATGACCAGCGTCGACACCGGCGTCCCGGTCGGTCCGATCGATGATCTTCTCCCGGGGGAAGGGCGGGCCTACCCGGTCGACGGCCGCCAGGTGGCGGTGTTCCGGATGACCGACGGCACCCTGCGGGCCACCGACGCGGTCTGCCCCCATCGGGGAGGCCCGATCGCCGACGGCCAGTTCGACCTCGGCCACGTCGTGTGTCCGCTGCATCAGTACGTGTTCCGCTTCTCCGACGGCGGCTGTACCGCCGATGGGATCGGCTCGCTGGGCGTGTACCGCGTGGAGGATCGCGACGGGAGGATCGTCGTCTGGCCGTGAGGTTGTCCCAGTTGACACCTCAGCGCCGCGCGGTCGTCTCAGCAGCGATCGTGTCGCGCTCAGGTGTCATCTGAGACGAGTTCCCTGGTGGGCATCAGTGGCTTGAGGTGTTCGCGCCGACGCACGAGGTCCATGATCGTCTCTTCGGCGGCCGGCCACTCGTGCACCACTTGGTGATACGTCAGTCTGATGACCAGGTATCCGAGTTCGACAGCTGTGCGGTCGCGCTCGCGGTCCTTCTCGAATTGTTCTTTGCTGCTGTGGAATTCGTATCCATCCACCTCGATGATCAAGCCAGTGCCGACCACCAGGTCGACGATGCCCACTCCCGGGATGTCGACCTGTGAGCGCACACCGATACCGCGTGATCGGAGCCGGAATCGGCACATCGATTCGGTACCGGACTGAGAACTGCCGTCGCATCGGTCCAGCAGGCGGCGGATCCGCGCGGGTGCGGACCGGAACACGACCCGGAGGTCGGAGAGTTCGAGCAGCCCCAGATTCATGATGGAGTCGCAGACCACCACGATGCCTTCGTCGTCCAGGCATTTCAGTGCGTGCCGCAGCGCGACTGCCAGTTCGTCGACGGACGTGATCTCCGATTCCGGTCGGCCGTACTGTTCGCAGAACGTCGCGCCGGGCGTGCGGTGCGCACAGGCGCGGGCCCGGATGTGAACCGTATCGGATGTACCGGGAACCCAGACCTTGAGCAGTCGTAGTGCCGACAGGCAACTCAGCACGCCGCCACCGGCCACCGCCGACACCACAGTACTGTCGGCCCACGGTGTGGCGTACCACCCTCGCCGCAGACATCGCAGTGTGCCGTTCTTGAGGGCGGCCCGGAGTTCGGTTCGCGTCATGCCGGCCTCACGCAGTTGTTTCCACGAAGCGACGCCGAACCCAGCAGCGAGGACCTCGGAGTAGTCGGGTTGATCCATGGGGTGCAGCCTGACATCCGGTGAGGCGCGGACGAGGTGGTCGGCTGGTTCCCGGACGATATCTGTGGACAGATCCGAGAATGTGCAGAGCGCACCCATAACCCCTGTCCCAGATGACACCTCAGCAGCCCGGCAGATTTCCACTGCCCGGTGGTGGTCGGCTGGCGTGTCATCTGGGACACGTGGTCAGTTGACGGTGGCGTCCGGCACGATGTATCGCTCGGGCCCGAAGGTGAGGGTTGGCCTCTCCGATCGGGATCGACAGGATGGTGAGCCGGTGCCGAACGGTGCAAGGGATGCCGGGACGGCCGGCTGCGCCGATGCGCTCGTCGCGGGTGAGGCGTACGCGCTCGCGGAGGAAGAGCTTGCGCCCCTCGCTGGAGGTCGAACTCGATGCCACCTCGCTGGTGCTACCGTGGCCCGCGCGCCCTGCCGGACACCTGGGCAGCGCGTGTCCCGACGACACCTCAGTACACGTCCCGCACGTACCGCTTGTCGGCCGCCAATGCCTTCACGTAGGACTCCGCACCGGCGGGCGACCGACGCCCGTGATGAGCCACGATTTCCTTGAGGGTCGCGTCGACATCCTTGGCCATCCGCGTGGCATCGCCGCACACGTAGACGTGTGCGCCGTCGTGCAGCCAGCGGTAGAGCTCTTCGCCGTGCTCCCGCATGCGGTCCTGGACGTAGATCTTGCGGTCCTGATCCCGTGAGAACGCGACGTCGAGGCGCGTCAGCAGGCCATCGGACAGCATGGTGGTGAGCTCGTCGCGGTAGTAGAAGTCGGTGGCCGAATACTGTTCGCCGAAGAAGAGCCAGTTCTTGCCCTCGTGGCCCGATGCCTGCCGTTCGCGGAGGAATCCGCGGAACGGGGCGACGCCCGTACCGGGACCGATCATGATCATCGGGGTATCGGGGTCCGACGGAGGTCGGAAATGCGTTGTCGACGTGACGAACACTCCGATGTCCTGACCTTCGCAGTGGTCGGCCAGGAACGTTGAGCACACGCCGCCGCGAGCCTTGCCGTGCAGGTTGTACCGGACGGCCGACACGGTGAGCTCGACCTCTCCGGGGTTGTGCAATGGGCTCGATGATATCGAATATGACCGGGGCTGAAGGGTTTTCAGGACAGACACCCATTCCTCGGGGTCGGCCTTCACCGGATACTCGGTGAGTACGTCCACCGACTGCCGGCCCCAGGTCCACGCCTCCAGCTCCTGCTTGTTGCCTGCCGCCGCAAGGGAATGCAGATGCGCCGAACCGCTGCGGTCGGCGACGAAACGCATGAAATCTGGGGTGACCTTGGCGAACTCGAGACGTTCCCGCAGTGCGCGTCGTAGCGGCATGTCGTCGCCACCCGGCGCGTTGACGATCTCTCCGCCATCGAGGCCGGTCACGTCGAGCCATTCGTCGATGAGGGTGTTGCTGTTGAGCGGCCAGACGCCCAGGGCGTCACCGGCCTTGTAGGTCAAGGTGTCGCCGGGCAGATGGAACCCGAAGTTGCGCACGTCTTTCGACGAACCGTCACCGTTGAGTCTGACATTGCGCGACAGCTGGGTGACCAGTGGCTTCTTCTTCGAGAACGCGGGCGCGGTACGCACCGACGGCTGCGCAGATGAGTCGGCCGGCTCGCTGAGGACGGTGACCCGTTCGCCATCCGTTGATGGTTCCGCGCTCTCGTCTGCGGTGATCACCGTATTGACCCGGTCGAGCCATTGCCCGGCGTGTTCCTCGAAGTCTGGTTCGCAATCGACCCGTTCCAGGATTCGTCGGGCCCCGAGTTCGTCGAGGCGCTCGTCGAGATTGCGCCCGTGACCACAGAAATTGTCGTAACTCGAGTCCCCGAAGGCGAGCACCGCATAGCGTAGTCCCGACAGATCCGGCGCTGTATCGCCGCTGAGCGCATCCCAGAACGCCGAACCGTTGTCCGGCGGTTCCCCGTCACCTGTGGTGGAACTGACGAACAGCGTCGTGCCGCTGAGAGATCCCACGTCGGCGGCATCCATCTCGGTGACCGTGACGTCATATCCCTTGGCCCGGATGTGATCTGCCGTCTCGGTGGCGAACTCTTCGGCGTTGCCCATCTGTGAGGCCCACAGGACTGTGATCGACTCGCGCACCGCCTGCACCGCGTCATCGGCGCCACCCGGTGCACCGGCGGTACCGACGCCCGACAGCGGTGCCCGCGCAAAGATTCCATCGAGCACTCCCGACGCCCACGCGTGGACGTCGCTACGCAGCGGCGCCCCGGGCGGCAGCACGGGACGGTCGTCGACAGGTGGATGCGTCCGGAGCCCGGCGATCATCCCGGCGAGGTACGTGCGTTCCGCCTCCGATGGCCTGATGTCTACGTCGGCGACCCCGAGCGCTGACGCCAGGGCATCGACCGGCCCGGCGAGACCGTGGTGAGCCTCGGTCGTGAGGCTGTCGGAACCCTCGGTGGACGAATGCTGAGCCGAAGGCGCACCCGCGACTTTGGTGAGGGTGACTGCGCACACCTTGAACTCCGGCTGCTGCGACATCGGGTCGACGGCGTCGGAGGTCACTGCGTTGATGGTCAGGTGCTCGCCGAACACGTCGTTCCAGTGGAACGGGACAAAACAATTGCCCGGTCGAACCCGATCGGAGACCGTCGCGGGTAGCACCGCACGCCCGCGCCGCGATGCCACTTCCACCCGGTCCCCGGGGCCGATGCCGAATCGTTGCGCATCCTCGGGGTGGATCTCCACGAACGGGCCCGGGTTGAGTTTGTTGAGTTTGGTGACCCGACCGGTCTTGGTCATCGTGTGCCACTGATGTGGCAGACGGCCGGTGTTCAGCAGGATGGGGTATGCATCGTCGGGCATCTCGGCGGGATCGACGTGCGGCCGTGCGAAGAACTGGGCCCGACGGTTCGGCGTCGCAAACGCGAGCGCGGGCACGGTCCCGTCCTCGGCGGTGTGCATTGTCTGGCTTACGCCGTCGTTGAGGTAGCGGATGGGGTTGCGGCCCTGACCGTTCGGGGTCACCCCGGCATCGGCCGGTGGGCTGGGCCATTGCATCGGGGTGCGACGCAGCCCCTCGTAGGTCATCCCACGGAGGTCGTAGCCGGTGCGTGGGTTCGCGAACCGGCGGATCTCGTCGAAGATCTGTTCGGCGTCGGTATAGGAAAAGGCCTCGATATAACCCATCTCGCAGGCGATGCGCGCGATGATCTGCCAGTCCGGCAGCGCCTGACCGGGCGCGGTCAGGGCGGGCTCGAACAATGTCACGTTGCGTTCCGAGTTCACCATGGTGCCGGTCGACTCGGTCCACAGTGCGGCGGGCAGCGCGACGTCGGCGTAGGCGTTGGTCTCGGTGTCGGCGAAGGCGTCCTGCGTGATGACGAGCTCGGCCTGCTCGAGCCCGGAGATGACGGTCGACCGATTTGCCACGGATGCGACCGGATTGGTGCAGATGATCCAGCACGCTTTGATGTCTCCGTCGGCCATCTGGCGAAACATGTCGATGGTGCCGCCGCCCACCTCGGTGCGCACGGTTCCGGGCGCCAACCCCCAGACGTCCTCGACGAACGCACGGTCGTCGTCGGACATCACCGCCCGCTGTCCCGGGAGGCCGGGGCCCATGTACCCCATCTCGCGGCCGCCCATGGCGTTGGGTTGCCCGGTCAGCGAGAACGGTCCGCTGCCCGGCCGGCAGATCGCGCCGGTGGCGAGATGCAGGTTGATCAGTGCATTGGTGTTCCAGGTTCCGTGTGTGGATTGGTTGAGGCCCATCGTCCAACAGCTCATCCAGTTCTGCGCGGACCCGATCATCTCCGCCGCACGGCGGATGTCGTCGGCCGGGATGCCGGTGATCTCGCTGACCACTTCCGGCGGGTACTGCGCGGCGAACTCGGGGATCTGTTCGAAGCCGTCGGTGAACGACGCGATGAACTCGTCGTCGGTGTGCCCGCCGGTGATGAGCAGATGCAGCAGCCCGTTCATCAGTGCCAGGTCGGTACCGGGTGTGATCTGCAGGAACAGGTCGGCCTTGTCGGCGCTGGCAGTGCGGCGCGGATCGACGACGATGAGCTTCGCACCTGCCTTGATCCGGTCCATCATGCGCAGGTGCAGGATCGGGTGGCAGTCGGCGATATTCGACCCGATCACGAAGAACACGTCGGCGTGATCGAAATCCTGATACGAACCGGGCGGACCGTCGGCGCCGAGGGACTGCTTGTAACCGGTGCCGGCGCTTGCCATGCACAGCCGCGAGTTCGATTCGATCGCCGTGGTCCTGATGTAGCCCTTGGCGAGTTTGGTCGCGAGGTACTGCGCCTCCATCGACATCTGCCCCGACACGTAGAGGGCCAGGGCGTCCGGTCCGTGTTCGTCGACGATGGCGCGTAGTCGTGCCGCGGTCTCGGTGATCACCTGATCCATGTCGCCGGGCCGCGCTGGAGCGCCGCGTTCGTCGCGCACCATCGGCGTGACCAGGCGTCCGCCGGCGGCCAGCATGTCCGCGGTGGTCGAACCCTTGGTGCACAACCGACCGAAGTTGGTCGGATGATCCTTGCGGCCCACGGTCTTGGCGACCTGACCGTCGGCGCCGAGCGCCAGGTCCATTCCACAGCCCACCCCGCAGTAGGCACACAGCGAATGCACGATGTCGACGGACTTCACGATCTCCACATTCGACGGGGTGTGTTTCCTGATGCGAATCGGCCAGTTACACGCCTATCAACTTGACCTCACAGGGGTGGGTCGCACATGTGCGCAGCCCGGTCGCGGACGCGACCGGCGGCGTTGCATTCGGCTCGGCGCGCCCCGACCTGCAGCAATCGACGCGGGACACGGCGGTACGTCCTCAGACACATCTCAGCAGTTCGCGATAAGACTGTAGGCATGCGCATCCTTGTGGTCGACGACGATCGGGCGGTACGCGAGTCGCTACGTCGGTCGCTGTCGTTCAACGGCTACACCGTCGATATCGCGGCCGACGGTCTCGAGGCCCTGGAGAAGATCGTCGCCGAGCGTCCGGACGTGGCCATTCTCGACGTCATGATGCCGCGTCTGGACGGGCTGGAGGTGTGTCGTCGGCTGCGGTCGGCCGGCGACGACCTGCCCATTCTGGTGCTCACCGCACGGGACACCGTCTCCGAGCGGGTGTCGGGTCTGGACGCCGGGGCAGACGATTATCTGCCGAAACCGTTCGCACTGGAGGAACTGCTCGCGCGGCTACGTGCGCTACTGCGACGTGCCAGTCCCGACGATGCGGCCGAGTCGGAGGAACTGTCGTTTGCGGACCTGACGCTGGACCCGGTGACCCGCGATGTGGCACGCGGTGAACGCAGCATCAGTCTCACTCGGACCGAATTCGCTTTGCTCGAGATGCTGATGGCCAACCCGCGCCGCGTCCTGTCCCGCAGTCGCATCCTCGAAGAGGTGTGGGGCTACGATTTCCCGACCTCGGGCAATGCCCTGGAAGTCTACGTCGGCTACCTGCGGCGCAAGACCGAAGCCGAAGGTGAGCCCCGGCTCATCCACACGGTGCGCGGCGTCGGCTATGTGCTGCGGGAGACCCCGCCGTAGTGGTCCCCGACGCATCGGATTCGACCCCTCGGTCGGCACCGACGACGATGCCGGGACGACGGTCCATCGCCCGAATACGTCGGCATGACCGCAAGGAGATGCGGGCGCCGATGCCGCTGACCCGAGCGGTGTCGTTGACGACGCGTGTGACTCTGCTGTCGGCCACCGTCGTGCTCGTCTCGGTCAGCCTGATGGCCGCGGCCGCCTACTTCGTCGTCTACCGCGCGATGTACAACGAGGTCGACTCGCAACTGGAGAGCCGCGCCGACGGCATGACGGTACTCGCCAAGACCGGCCTGCTCAACGAACGACCCGAATCGCTGGTCACCGGCACGGTGTTCTCCACCAACATCTCCCTGGCGCTCGTGCACCCCGACGGCAGCACCTACCTCATCGGGGATGTGCCCTTCGAAGACGTCGAGCGCAGCATCGCGCGGTCGACGCCGCGGCCGGTCAACAACATGCAGAGCCTACGGACCGTGGACAACCAGCGGGTGCTCGCCCGCAAGCTCGCCGACGGCAACACCTTGGTGTTGGCGCAGAGCCTGCTGCACACCGATCGGGTCCTCAAGCGGCTGGCCTGGGTGCTGCTTGTCGTCGGCGGCGGTGGAGTCGCACTGGCCGCGTTGGCTGGCACCACCGTTGCGCGGGCCGGTCTGCGACCGGTGGCCCGATTGACCCGCGCTGCCGAGCGGGTCGCGCGCACGCAGGATCTGACGCCCATCCCGGTCTCGGGCAACGACGAGTTGGCGCGCCTGACCGAGAGTTTCAACACGATGCTGCGCGCCTTGGCCGATTCACGTGATCGGCAGGCCCGGCTGGTGGCCGATGCGGGTCATGAGCTGCGAACGCCGCTCACCTCCCTGCGGACCAATCTCGAGCTGCTGATCGCCGCGAGTGAGCCGGGGGCACCCGCGATGCCGCCGCAGGACATGATCGAGCTGCGCTCGGATGTGATGGCCCAGATCGAGGAACTGTCCACGCTGGTAGGAGATCTCGTCGACCTCGCCCGTGAGGACGCGCCGGAGGTGGTGCACGAGGAGGTCGATCTCGTCGAGGTGATCACGCGATCGTTGGACCGGGTGCGTCGCCGCCGAACCGACGTGGACTTCCACACGACGGTGACGCCGTGGTTCGTCTTCGGGGAAGAACACGGCCTCAATCGGGCAGTGCTCAACGTGCTCGACAACGCCGCGAAGTGGAGTCCGCGTGGTCGGCCAGTGCTGGTGAGCCTGAGTCAGATCGACGCGAACACAGCAGAACTCACGGTGGCCGACGCCGGGCCAGGGATCCCCGAGGAGGACCGGGAATTGGTGTTCGAACGGTTCTACCGATCGACCCAGTCGAGGTCGATGCCCGGTTCCGGTCTGGGCCTGGCGATCGTTCGTCAGGTGGTCACTCGCAACGGCGGAAGTGTGCGGGCCGAGCAGTCCGATCTGGGCGGAACCCTGATCCGGATGACCTTGCCGGGAAGTCCCACCCCTGAGGAACCTTCTCCGCTGATCGTTCGTCAATAAGGGTGACGGTCGCGGCCGCGCAGACCGACCGGCATTCGGTCATCGACCCACCACCTCGATCACTTAGGGTTGAGGGCCAGGGTCGTCGCGAGCCGAGACCTGCACATCGATCGGGACACCCGCCGCCGCGGCGAGGTACGAGAGAGCTGAGGACCAGGACATGACCAGTGGCGGTTCGCATGGCGATCCGTATGGCACCGGACACGGTTCGGGCCAGGGGGCGCACGCCGCTCCGGGTTCTGATCCCGACCGGGGATACGGAGCCGGGCCGTACGCATCACCGTCGCCGTATGGGCCTGCCGCGCAGGACCCGGGCGGTTATGGGCACCACGCCGCCGCGCCCTCCCCGCAGACGAACCCCTATGGCGGGCCGCCGACGAACCCGTATGAGCAGAACCCATACGGCCAACCTGTCTACACTCAACCGGCCTACACTGCGCCGGCGTACACGCAGCCGAGGACCGGTCAGCTGCCTGCGCAGCCGTATCCCGGCCCCGGGGTCGGCGGATCGCCGCCCGCGGGACCAGCTCCTGAGAAGAAGTCCGGAGGCGGCAAGGCGGCACTGGTCGTCGGCGCGTTGGTGCTGGCACTGGTGGCAGGTGGGATCGGCGGTGTGGTCGGTGCCAATGTCCTCGACGACAGCTCGTCGTCGGCGCACAACGGCCCGCTGGGTGGTGACCCGAACAGCAGTGACCAGGGCGTGGTGCCGGCCCCGGCCGGATCGGTTCAGGAAGTCGCGGCCAACGTGTTGCCGTCGGTGGTGTCCATCATCGTGCGGTCCGGTAATGCCGAAGGCGGCGGATCCGGGGTCATCCTGTCCGAGGACGGGGTCATCATGACCAACAATCACGTGGTCTCCGAGGCCGGCGCCGCCACCGCCAGTCAGGTGCTGGTGATCTTCTCCGACGGCACGCGTGCACCGGCCCGGGTTCTCGGCGCCGATCCGATTTCCGACATCGCCGTCATCAAGGTGGACAAGAGCGGTCTCAAGCCGATCACCGTGGGCACATCCAACAACCTCGCCGTCGGACAGGACGTGATCGCGATCGGCGCGCCGCTGGGCCTGGAGGGCACCGTCACCACCGGCATCATCAGTGCGCTCAATCGGCCGGTGTCGACCTCGCGCGAATCGGGTACCACATCGGTGATCGACGCGATCCAGACCGATGCGGCCATCAACCCTGGCAATTCGGGTGGCGCGTTGGTCAACGCCAAAGGGGCGCTCATCGGAGTCAACACCGCGATCGCCACCCTCGGGGCGTCCGCCGAGCAGCAGGGCGGCAGCATCGGCCTGGGATTCGCCATACCCATCGATCAGGCCAAGCGGGTGGCCGATGAGCTGACCGAGACCGGCCAGGCCACGCAAGCGGGCCTAGGCGTGTCGGTGCGGGCCAACACCGAGGTCGACCAGCCCGGCGCCTACATCTCCGATGTGACCGCGGGGGGGCCGGCCGACAAGGCGGGAATACCGCAGGGCGCGGTGGTGACCAAGGTCGACGACCGCAACGTCCCCAGCGGCGATGCACTCGTTGCGGCTATCCGGTCGCACGCCCCGGGTGACACGGTCACCATCACCTACGTCATCAACGGCCAGACGAAGACCACTCAGGTCACCTTGGAGACCTTGCAGGTCGGGTGACGCCCGGAGCACGATTCTTCTGAACGGGAGCAGAAAGGCAGACAATGAGCGACACCGGATCCACCGCCATCGACCCCGACGATGTGGTCGCCGCAGACGCGGCCGCCCGTGAGTTCGTCGCCCGTCATCGTGACGACGACATCCGGCCCACCGAGAGCGGCGACGAGATCGGGCGCGCACTGGTCGTGGTCGTGGATGATCGCGCAGCGCACGGGGAGGAGCAGAGTCTGCTGGGGCCACTCGTAGGTGAGTTGCTGGCCGAGGCCGGGTTCCACGTGGATGCCACCGTCGCCGTCTCGGGTGACGAGGTGGAGATCCGTAATGCGCTGAACACCGCGGTGATCGGCGGCGTGGATCTCGTCGTGTCAGTCGGCGGGGTCGGCGTGGGTGCGCGCGACGTCACGCCGGAGGCCACCGAGCCGCTGCTCGACCGGCGTCTGCGCGGCATCGAGGAAGCGGTGCGCAGTTCTGGTCTGGCAGCGGGTTCCGCGGACGGGGGGCTCTCCCGCGGGTTGGCCGGCATCTCCGGTCAGACCCTGGTGGTCAACCTGTCCAACTCGCGCGCCGCCGTCCGCGACGGGATGGCGACCGTCGCCCCGCTGGCCAAGCACGTGATCGAGGAAATCAGCGAGTTCTAGAGTCGACGCCGATTCTTCCTGTCCAGACCCGTGAACGGCGATGTGGAACAGTCACCGGATCCCCAAGAGACCGGCGGTTCCGGCGATGAACCACGTCGCCGGACCGGCTGGCGTGCCCGTCGGCGGATCGACGACGTGTTCGGTACCGATCTCCCGGACGTGACTTCCGACGAGTGTGAGGAAGGTCACAAGGGGGTAACGCGCGATTGGTATGAGGTGAATCGTCCCCCTCATTGGGAATAAGCGAGCCACCTGCGACATAGCCGACCCAGCGTGTTTTCCCTCCGTTAACATTCTCATATCTAGCGATGGCGAATGTGAAGTTCAAGATCGGCATTGTGGAACCTGAGACACGGCTGAACGTAGCTGTTGCCCCGCTGGATATCGCTCCGATAACGTTCGCAACGACGAAGCGCGCGGTGCACTCGAGGGGGCACCGACGGGGAGTCCTGCGATCTGTCGCGAGTGACGACGCAGCAGTGACCAGGGGTGTGCGGAAGGTGACTTCCAGCGAACCGAAACCGACATGGGTTCGGTTGCGGGGCGGGGGTCCGCAGCCCACGAGGGTCGACCCGTGCGTACAGAGGTGTGCGCTGCGGGGCAACAACCGAATCCTGTGAGAGGGAACGAATGAGCAAGTTCAGCAAGCTTGGGCTGCGCCGTATGGTCGGTGCAGGTGCCTTGGCCGCTGTGGCGGCCATGGGCCTGTCCAGCATGGGGGCGGGCGGCGCAGCGGCGGCTCCGCTGGCCAACGGTTACAAGTCCGCTTCCGGCGTCGACGGCGAGCGGGTACAGACCTGGCGTACCGGCGAATCGCAGTACTCTGTTGCGCGGGTGGCCTACAACGGTGGCCTCGGCCGGACCGCTCTGCTGTCCGGTGTCTACCGGTCCCAGGCCAGCGCGGGCGTTTCCGGTGAACTGAAGGTCTTCATCGTCGCCGGGTGCCAGCTCGACGTGGGTGATCTGAATATCGGTGGCGGCTCCGGTCTCTCGCTTGGTCCTATCTCTTCGAATCCGCTGTCGCTGCTTCCGAGTGTCTCGTTGAGCGGCGGCATCTCGATCCCGATCGCCCCGGGCCAGGCCGGAATTGTTTCGGTGACCGACAAGGACATCGCGGAGGGTGGTACCGCTGCCATCCAGCTGTCCGACTACGAAATCGAGTTCCCGAACTGCGGCGGCTACGCTTCCGCGCGAACCATGGTCAAGACGGTCGCGGCCACGGGCTATGAGGTCAGCGACGACGATGACACAGTCACCGGCGAGGGTTCCTTCATCCAGTCCACCCTGTACGGCCAGCCCTTCTTTGTGAGCTGAGCGGCAGCAGATAACCAGCAATTCTGAGACTTATCTGCTCGCGAGCAGAAATACTTTCCACGAAGGGGAATCATGAAGAAGATCAACACTCGCGTGGCCGCCGGTGTCGGCCTCGCAGGTGCCGCTGTGATGGGCCTGACCAGCCTCGGTGCCGGTGGTGCCGCGGCCGGTCCGCTGCCGGGCGGGTACGTGAGCAAGACGCTGGTCGACGGCACTCCCGTCACCGTTCGTCTGTTCGACGAGAACGTCACCGTCAACAAGGCGCTGGTCAGTTCGGCGCTTGATCGTCAGGTCTGGGCGTCCGGCAAGGTCAAGGTGACCGTCGGCGGCGAGGCGGAGGGCGGAACCATCGCCGCCGGTTACATCGTCGGCTGCCAGGTCCACATCGGCGTCGGTGGTGGCGTCGGCGGCGGAATCGCCGGCGGATACGACTTCGGCGACACGGCTGCCCCCGGCGATGAGTACGCGCCTGGCGGTCCGAGCTTCGGCTGGGATGACGACGGTTATGGCGCCCCGGGCGCGAGCGGATCGTTCACCCTGGGGCCCGGCCAGGCCGGCTATGTCCCGCTGATCCAGGAGACCGACGACGATGATGACGCCGTCAATGACTACACGTTCTCCGGGAGGAGCGGCGGTGTGGCCTACAGCCAGGAGACCTTCAAGATCTCCGAGTGCGCTGGCTTCGCCGAGGCAAAGGCCAAGGTGACCGTCACAGTCGACACCGCCGCTGTTAAGGGTGTCGTCACCCTCTACGGCAAGCCTTTCAGCCTGGGCTGATCGCATAGGGGTCCGCGATCGCGGACACCACAACATTCCGCAAGGGGCGGGATCGGGTAATCCGATCCCGCCCCTTGCGCGTGTGCGTTGCCGGACTTCCGGCGCAGATCAGCTCCCGAAGAACGGGAACGGGAAGAAGGGCTGCGGCTGCTGGCGACGACGCGGCTGGGGGCTCGGCGTGCGACGTGTGGAGCGATTGTTGGTGCGGCCCTTCTGGCCCGGCTTGTGCGGCATGCTGGTGCAACCTCCGTGTCGATTGTTTGTTGTCGGTGTCGGCGGATGTCTCCGTCGACTCCTGCGACAGTAGGGAGGCAACCTTGTCGTCGGCTGCCGGATCGGCTGTCAATGAGCTGGGAGCCGATGCGGCTGCCCCGCAACGACTTCGGGCCGCGCTCGAGGAGAGCGCGGCCCGAAGTCGTTGCGGTTTCAGCGGGAGTGACGTCCCGGTGCATCCGGCGGCGGGTACTCGCCGGGGAATTGTCCCTGCTGCGGATGGCTTCCCGGCGGGTAGGTGCCCTGCGGATAGCCGCCGGGAGGGTAGTTGCCCTGCGGAAAACTGCCCGGCGGCGGATACGACCCCGGTGCGGGTTGCGGTGTGGGATACGGCGGATTGGTGGCCGGGCGGGAATGGGCTTCCACGGCTGCCGGCGGGGGAGTGGTGAGTCGTTGTGTCGCACCCGGTTCCGCGCGATCAGACGGTGCGCCCGGCTCCCGCAGATGCTCGGGCAGATCGCTCTGGGCCTCTTCTTTGGCCTTCGATGTGCCTTCCGGATCGAGCAGATCCCGGATCTCGGTGAGCAACGAGACCTCGCTGACCTCCGACTTCTTCCCGAATCCGCCGAGCTCGGAGAGCTTGTTGTACGGCACGATGATCAGGAAGTACACGACGGCCGCGATGATCAGGAAGTTGATGACCGCGGTGATGAGGGCGCCGATGTTGACGAAGGTCGACGGGTTGTCGGTGATCTGGAAGCCGAGACCCTCGGCGGCGTCGGTCCCGATCGGAATCGCGTTGATCAGCGGCTGGATGATCTGATCGGTGAAGGCGGAGACGATCGCAGTGAAAGCCGCTCCGATGATGACCGCGGTGGCCAGCTCGACGACATTGCCCTTGAGTATGAAGTCCTTGAAGCCCTTGAGCACGGTGTGCGGTCCTCTCGTGTTCAGTTCCCGCTCTGTCCGGTATTCACTTCGCTTGCAGGTCAACGGTCATGAGTGCGCCAGACGCAGGCCGCGTTCGGCAAACCTATCCAGGATCGTAAACGACCATTGCACTGTTTCGCCGGAAGCGCGCCGTTTTGGCAGGTCAGTGCACGACGACGGTGAGCGGGCCATCTAGTCCGGCGGCGGCGACCTGGTGGGCGTCGCCCTCGTCCATGGCCAGCAACACGGGTCGACCGGGTCCGCTCCCCGGGGAGAGTGCGCTGGCGCTGCCCGGCCCGACGGTCAGGGCGACGATCGCGCCACGGGCGAGCACAGCGCTCGGCGCGGAGTCGTTGTCGCGCACGGTGAGTACGTCCACGACGTCGCCTTCGCGTAGTAACGATGCGACCGTGTCGTCGGCGAGCGCGACGGGCACCAGCCGCGCGTCCCGCCGTCCGGTGAGTTGTGTGGGCAGGTGTGCGGACAGGAGTCGGACGTCGGTGAGGATCTCGCCGCCGCGGACACGCCCCACCAGGGTGCGACCGATGGCGTCGGCAGTCATTCGCAATGCGCCTGTCGGGACCAGTCCACCCGGCGCGCTGGTCACGGTCAGGTCTTCGGGAGCGACGGTGTGTCCCGGGAGCAGATCGTGAGCCGCCACCACCACCGCGCGCGATTCGTCGCTGCGATGATCCACGACAGCCGTGATGATCGCGGCGATCACCAATGCTGTCGACACCGCCCTGCGGATGATGATCGACCGAGCCCACCCTGGATGCGTCAGATGTCGTACGCGGTCGACAAGGCGAGGGGACAGTTCGCTGCGGAACAAGGCCGGCATGCGGTCACGGTAGGCCCGCCGGTCCCGCGACCCGCGGGCTCGACAGTGATCTGTGGACAGCGGCCGCACCGTTCACAGCTCGCTGCCGCCATCAGGTGACGCGCGCACACCGAGATGGTCACAGCCCGACGCCGATACCCATCGGGGTCGTGGGCCGATTGGACCCGGTTGCAGGCTTCGGGGAGAATGACCGAACGGTGTGCCGGGAAGTCTGGTCGGCTCCTGTCGTCGAGAGGGCAGGGATGTAATACATGTGTGCCCGGCCTGCGACCGATGACCAGGAGAGTTGATGTCCACAGTTGGTGACCAACATTCGTCCGCCGCCGATCGCTTCCGTCGGTGGATCTCCCTCGACACCCCTAGTGGGGCACTGTTGCTGATCGCCGCGGTCGTGGCGGTGATCTGGGCGAACTCACCGTGGGAGGCGGCATATCACTCCCTCGCCGAATTCGAGTTCGGGCCGGAGAGCCTGCACTTGCATCTGTCGCTGGAGGAGTGGGCCGCAGACGGACTTCTCGCGATCTTCTTCTTCGTCGTCGGAGTGGAACTCAAACAAGAATTCGTGATGGGCAGCCTCCGCCAACCGAAACAGGCCGGTGTGCCCATCGCTGCGGCTCTGGGTGGGATGGTGGTGCCCGCACTGTTCTACGTCGTGATCGTCGGCGTCGGCGACCCCGACGCACTGAACGGCTGGGCCATCCCGACGGCAACCGACATCGCTTTCGCGCTTGCCGTGCTGGCGATCTTCGGGCGCGGGCTGCCGCTGGCGCTGCGTACCTTCTTGCTCACCCTGGCTGTGGTGGACGATCTGCTGGGCATCACCATCATCGCGACCTTCTATACCGAGACCATCGACTTCCTGATGTTGGTGATCGCGCTCGCGCTGATCGTGGTGTTCGCGTTCCTCGTGCGGATGCGGAAAACCCACTGGTGGATGCTCATCCCGGTCGCAGTGGCCGCGTGGGGATTCATGCACGCCTCGGGCGTGCACTCGACGGTCGCCGGGGTTCTCCTCGGTTTCGTGGTGCCGGCCAAATATGTGCACGGAGAGAAGGAATCGCGCACGCACCGGTTCGACGACGCGGTACGACCCGTGTCGTCGGCGGTGGCGCTGCCGATCTTTGCCTTCCTCGCCGCGGGGGTCACCGTGGTGGGTACCGATGCCGAGCTCATCCAGCCGGTGTCGATCGGGATCTTCCTCGGCCTCGTGGTGGGCAAGTTGATCGGTGCGATGGGGGTGACCGCGCTGATGACTCGGTTCACACCGCTGCGGTTGCCCGACTCGATCGGGGTGCGTGACCTGCTGCCGGTCGGTTTCCTGACCGGGATCGGCTTCACCGTGGCGTTGCTGATCGACGAGCTGTCCTTCGTGGACACCGATCCGCACGCCGAAGCCTCCAAGACCGCGATTCTGGTCGGCTCGCTGGTCGCGGCGACCTTGGCCGCGTTGTGGCTGCGGTGGGACGCGCGGCAGACACGTGCGGCGGATATGAACCGGGACAACGTGCCCGACCGCAACATCGACGTCATCGGCGGCTGACCTCCCACCGGCTCGCGCCGGCGGAACCCTTTTTCTCGCCGACGGAACCCTCTTTCTCGCCGACGGCACCCGCGGCCGCGCCGACGGCACCCGTGGCTGCGCCGGTGGAACCCACCATGCCGTTGACCGAACCTGCAATTGCGTCGACGGAACCCACATGCCTGCACCGTCGACGACGAGCCACCATCGAACTGCCGCAGGTCCTCACCGTGTCCCGCAACGACAACGGCCGTCTACCTCGTGAGGTAGACGGCCGTTGATTCGTCGGTCGATGGCCCGTTGGGCGCTCAGGGAGCGTCGGCGGTCTCGCGGGTCTTGCCCGTGACCGGGTCGTAGTTCTCCCAGAAGGTCGCGCCCATGATGCCGAGCGCTTTCGGATCGAAGGTCGGGTCCTGGCCCAACTTCTGCTGACGCTCGTAGTCGCGAAGCGCCTTGAAGGCGGGCTGTTGCAAGATGATGATGCCCACGATGTTGAGCCAGGCCATCAACCCGACGCCGATGTCGCCCAGTGTCCAGGCCTCCGACGCGGTCGACACGCATCCGATGACCACCGACACCAGGATCAGCGCCTGCAGCAGTAGTGTCAGGTTGGCGCCGAGCGTGCTACGCAGCGGCTTGATCTCGATCGTCGCAGCCTTGCCCATAAGGAACCGCAGGTTGGTCTCGGCCATGTAGTAGTAGGCGATGATCGTGGTGATGCAGAAGAACAGCAGCGAGATCGCCACGAACGAGGAACCGGCGCCGCCCCAGAACGAGTCGAAACCGGTCTGGACGAAGGTCGGGCCCACTGCCACGTCGGCCGGCAGGATGCCGCCCTCGGCGATGACCGAACCGTCGGCGGATTCACCTTCGAACACCCGGTAGGCGCCGGTGGACAGGATCAGGAACCCGGTCGCGGTGCAGATGAACAAGGTGTCGACGTAGACCGCGAACGCCTGGACCAGTCCCTGCTTGGCCGGGTGTGAGACCTCGGCGGCGGCCGCTGCATGCGGGCCGGTGCCCTGACCTGCCTCGTTCGAGTAGATACCGCGCTTGACGCCCCACATGATCGCCGAGCCCACGATGGCGCCGAACGCCGCATCCGCTCCGAAGGCGCTCGCGAAGATCGTGCTGATGACGTTGGGAACCTCCGAGGCATTGAGAGCCACGATGATGATGGCGAAGAAGATGTAGATCACGGCCATGAACGGCACCACGATCGAGGCGAAGCTGGCGATGCGTTTGACCCCGCCGATGATGACGAACGCCAACACGATCACCGACCCGACCGCCACGACCCATTCGGAAAGTCCCCAGGCCTCGTTCATGGCGACCGCCATCGAGTTCGACTGGACGCTGGGCAGCAGCAGTCCGCAGGCGAGTACGGTGACCGCGGCAAAGACCAGGCCGTAGACCTTGAATGCGCCGCTCGCGTTGGTGTGGGCCATCGCCCGGCTGAAGTAGTAGGCCGGACCGCCGCGGTACTCGCCGGTCAGTCGGTCCTTGGTCTTGTAGATCTGGCCGAGGGTGCACTCCACGAACGACGTGGACGCACCGAGGAAGGCGACCACCCACATCCAGAACAGCGCACCCGGACCGCCGAAGGCGATGGCCGTGGCGACACCGGCGATGTTGCCGGTGCCGACGCGGCCCGCCAGGGAGATGGTCAGTGCCTGGAACGAGGAGACCCCCGACGGTGACTTCTCGCCGCGGAACATCAGCCGGATCATCTCCGGGATCTGACGAACCTGGACCAGCCGGGTTCGTATCGAGAAGAAGACGCCTGCGGCCAGGCAGAGGAACACCAGTGCGTTGCTCCAGATGTAGCCGTTGATATCGCTGAGAAAATCGCTCATCGGCGGAGTCCGCCCTCTCGGAGTCAGATGACCGGTCCCGGGTCCCCGCACCCGGAGTTCATGTGCGTAACACAATCGCATGTCGACCGGCGGGCCGCACGATGAACGGACATCGTTGGCACTCGGAATGGCGGAGTGCCAAAATCGGTTACACTGTGCAACGATCACTAGTCTTCCGGAGGTTATCGGTGCCCACTTACTCGTATGCGTGCACGGAGTGCGACAACAAGTTCGACATCGTGCAGTCGTTCTCCGACGATGCACTCACCGAGTGCCCGCAGTGCACTGGCCGACTCCGCAAGCTGTTCAATTCCGTCGGCATCGTGTTCAAGGGCAGCGGTTTCTATCGCACGGATTCGCGCAAGTCGTCGTCGGCGAGCGAATCGTCGTCGACGTCGGAATCGTCGAGCAGCTCGTCGTCCGGCAGCTCCTCGGATTCGTCGAGCAGTTCGTCGGCGAAGTCCGACAGCACGTCGGCCGCGGCGCCGGCCGCGTCCTGACCTGACCTGCTTCCCGCTCCGCGCGGCACAACGCAACGACGGGTCAACCCAGCTCGCGGAACCCACCGTCGGGTGTCAGAGCCCACCGGACACGGACGTCGTGCGGCGCGGCGGGTAATGATTCGACGAGTTCGTCGTCGTAGACCACCGCGATGATCTCGGCGGTCAGCCCGGTCAGCGTCCGGTCGTAATACCCGGCTCCGCGGCCGAGTCGGTTTCCCGTCTTGTCCACGGCATAGGCGGGCACGAAGATGACCGACGCCGCCTCGACGGCGTCGGAGCCCAATCGATGTCCGATCGGTTCCAACAACCCCCAGCGTCCACGCGCCAACGACTCGGCGCCGTCGTAACGCACCCAGTCGAGCGCGGTGGGTTCGCCTGCCGGTACCGCCGGCACGATGACGGACACCCCGCGGTCGATGAGCGCGTCCAGCAGACCCGGTGAGCCGGGCTCGGCGCCGAACGGGACATAGGCGGCGACGGTGACGTCGTACTCGAGCCGGAAGGGTGCCGATGAGACCCATCCGGCCAGGTTGTCGGCCGCCTGCTTGCGTGCCGCGAACGGTCGCGCCACCCGGCGCTGTTCGAGTTCGGCTCGCAAACGTCTCTTGGTGGATCGCACCCGACCGCCCTCTCCTCGTCCGCCTCGTCGGACCACGCCGTGAAACATCGCACCCGGGAATCTGCTGGCCACACGACAGGATGTTGCCGGCAAACAGCACTAGGGTGGTCGCATGAGCACCAGTGACGTGAGCCAGAATACCGACGTGTTCACCGAATACGAATCCGTGCCCAACACCCCACCGATCCCGCGAACCGCGGTGGTTCCCGCAGCGGGTCTGGGTACGCGGTTTCTTCCAGCAACCAAAACCGTTCCCAAAGAGTTGTTGCCGGTGGTGGACACTCCCGGAATCGAACTCGTCGCCGAGGAGGCGAAATCGGCGGGCGCCGAGCGACTCCTGATCGTCACCTCACCGGGCAAGGACGGCGTGGTCGCGCACTTCGTGGAAGACCTTGTGCTGGAGAACACCCTTGCCACGCGCGGGAAGGCGGCGATGCTCGCGAAGGTGCGCAAGGCTCCCTCTCTACTCGAGGTGGCGTCGGTGGTTCAGGAGAAGCCACTCGGACTCGGACACGCGGTCGGTTGTGTCGAGCCGTACCTGGACGACGATGAGGACGCCGTCGCGGTGCTCCTGCCCGACGACCTGGTGCTGCCGGGCGGGGTGCTGGAAGTGATGTCACGTACGCGACAACGTCGTGGTGGATCGGTGCTGTGCGCGATCGAGGTGCCCGAAGATCGCATCAGCGCATACGGGGTCTTCGAGGTGGAGGACCTGCCCGACGCCAACAACCCGAACGTCAAGCGGCTCAAGGGCATGGTCGAGAAGCCGGCCGCCGAGGACGCGCCGTCGAATCTCGCCGCCGCCGGGCGATACATCTTGGACCGCAAGATCTTCGACGCGTTGCGTCGAATCGAACCGGGCGCGGGTGGGGAATTGCAGCTGACCGACGCGATCGCGCTGCTGATCGAGGAGGGCGAGCCGGTTCACGTCGTGGTCCATCACGGGACGCGGCACGACCTGGGCAATCCGGGCGGGTACCTGAAGGCCGCGGTTGACTTCGCGCTCGATCGCGACGACTACGGGCCCGACCTCCGCGACTGGCTCGGCAAGCGCCTCGCCGACAGCTGACCGACGGCGACGACAGCGCGCCTGCGCCATTCGGCGGCAACCTCCGGCTAATGTCTGGTCAAGTCTGTCAGCCGAGATGGGGCGAGAGGTGAGATGCGTTCGGTCGAAGATCATCTGACCCGGGTGACCGCTGCCGCGGTGGCGCCGCGGCCGGTGCGTGTCGCGATCTCTGAGGCGCAGGGCCTGATGTGTGCCGAAGAGGTGGTCACCGAACGGCCCATGCCCGGCTTCGACCAGGCCGCGATCGACGGCTATGCGGTGCGGGCGGTCGATGTGGACCTGGCCGGCACGATCGCACCCGAAGACATCGAGGACTTCGATCCCGGTGGGGCGGAGCTGGTGGATCTCGAACCCGGCACGGAGATGATCGTGTCCCTGCCGGTGGTCGGGTCGGTGGAACCCGGCGCACGCACACCCACCCGGCTGCAGCCGCGCCAGGCGGTCCGCGTGGAGACCGGCGCGCCGATGCCCACACTGGCCGATGCCGTCGTCCCGCTGCGGTGGACCGACGGCGGCGAGAAGAAGGTCAAGGTCGGCCACGCAGTCGAGAGCGGTGACTATGTTCGCCGGATCGGCGACGACGTGCAGCCCGGCGACGTCGCGGTGCGTGCCGGATCGATCATCGGGCCCGCGCAGGTGGGTCTGCTGGCAGCGGTCGGCCAGGCGCGCGTGATGGTCCATCCGCGGCCGCGGCTGTCGGTGATCTCGATCGGCAGCGAACTCGTCGACATCGATCGTTCGCCGGGGCCGGGACAGATCTACGATGTCAACAGCTACGCCTTGGCGGCCGCGGCCCGCGACGCCGGTGCCGACGTCAACCGGGTGGGCATCGCCGAACGGGAGATCTCCCGAATGCGGGAAGTCGTTGAGGCGCAACTGATCCGGTCCGAGATCGTGGTGATCTGCGGGGCCGTGGGAGGCAGTGCGTCGCGGGCCGTCGCCGAGGCGCTGAGTGATCTGGGTGAGCTCGAGATCCTCCGGGTGGCGATGCACCCGGGGTCGGTACAGGGATTCGGTCGTCTCGGGCGCGACGAGGTGCCGACCTTCCTGTTGCCGTCCAATCCGGTCAGTGCATTGGTCACCTTCGAGGTGATGGTGCGCCCGTTGATCCGGATCGCACTCGGCAAACGTCAGCCGATGCGACGGGTCATCACCGCCCGGACCATCGGACCGATCGCCTCGGTGCAGGGCCGTAAAGGCTATCTGCGCGGCCAGTTGATGCGCGACGAGCGTTCCGGTGAGTACCTGGTGCAGGTGATCGGCGCGTCGCCCACGGGCAGTTCCCACCTGCTCGCCGAACTCGCCGAGGCGAATTGTCTGATCATCGTCGAACCGGATGTGGAGGAACTGGCCATCGGCGATGAGGTCGAGGTCGCGTTCCTGGCGCAGCGCGGTTGACGCGGACATAAACTCACTCTCGTGTTGAGGTGGTTGTCGGGGGCGCAGATCAATCCTGGCTGGCCCGCGACATTGGGTCCCCTGCATACGCAGGCGGGCGCGGTGATGTTGCGCCCGGTCAAGATGCGCGACGCCAAGGCCTGGAGCACGTTGCGCATCCGAAACCAGAACACGCTGATGCCGTGGGAGCCGACCGGGATCGGGTCGTGGGCCGAACGTCACCAACCCAGTGCCTGGCCACCGCTGTACTCGGTGCTCCGGTCGGAGGCCAAACGCGGCAGTGTGTTGCCCTTCGTGATCGAGCTGGACGGCGTCTACATCGGGCAGCTCACCATCGGCAATGTGCAGCGCGGTGCGGTGCGCAGCGCGTGGATCGGGTATTGGGTCGACGCATCACATGTCGGCCAGGGAATCGCCACCGCGGCAGTGGCGCTCGGTGTGGATCATTGTTTCGGTCAGGTCGGGTTGCATCGTCTCGATGCCACCGTGCAACCCGCCAACGTCGCTTCCCAAGCGGTCCTGACGAAGGTCGGCTTCCGTCGCGAGGGCTTGTTGGAGCGCTACATGGACGTCAACAAGCGCTGGCGTGATCACATCCTGTTCGCGTTGACCGCCGAAGAGGTCACCGGCAGTGCCGCAGAGACACTCGTCCGGTCCGGGCGCGCTTCCTTTCACTGAGCCCCCCTCGCGCGCGGCGGGCTGAGAGCGCCCTGTGAATCCGTCGAATGTTCATGGGCCTCGGCGCGTCTGCGCTGGGTGCACTGTCCGTGCGCCTAAATTGTGAGGTGGCCTCGTGTAACCAGAGTGAAAGAAGGGAGAGTCGCATGCCGAACTCAGTCTTGTGGGTCTGCCTCGTGGCCGTATGGCTTTTCGTGCTGGTTCCGATGGTCATCAAGGGCCGACCGCAGATGCGGAAATCCACAGTGGCCGCGAAGGAGACGCGTCTGTTGCACCGCGGCGGGACGCGAACCCGCAGCGACCGTCGACGCTCGGCCGGATCTCACCCGCATGACCCGTCGTGGACGTCGCGGCGCGCGAAGTCCGACCGCGCCGAGTCGGCCACCACGGTCCTCGACGAGGAGGATGACGAGCGGGCCGAAGGCGACCAGTCCGACGTCGAGAACGTCGATTCCGATCGGTTCGACGCTGACCACGACACGATCTCTGCCGATGCGGACGCCGACGACGACGCAGTCCAGACGACGATGCGGCGCGCGAGGGTGGCCGACACCGTTGCGCCGAGCGTCGACGACACCGACGGTTCCGATATCTCCGCCGATTGCGACCTGGAAGACGAGTCGGACGCGGACCACGATGCCGATCACGACGAGGAGATCACCCTCGACGGAGAATTCGTCGACGCCGAGCGTGACGACGTCGACGAGGAACTCGACGACGTGGAGGATGCCGAGATCGCCTCGATGGAGGAGATGGCGACCGGGGAGCACGAGCCGGCCGACCTAGATGACGGTGACCTGGAGGACTCGGCTGACGATAACGAGTTCGTGGACAGCGATTCCGAGTTCGCGACCGACGACGCCGATGACTACGACGATGACTACGACGTGGACGACGAGTATGGCGCCGACGACGAGTATGACGAGGCCGGGTTCGACGACTCGGACGCCGACGACTCGGACGCCAACGACCATGACGCCGACGACTATGACGCTGACGACTATGCGGACGCCGACGAGTACGACGATCTGGCGGATGACGTCGAGACCGACCGCGACGGTGTGGCCGAGGCACCCGCCCGTTCCCGACCGCGAAGCGCGGATACCGCTTCGCGGTCGCGACGACGTTCGGTGTACTCGCCGGATGCCCGCCAGTCCGAACTCCGCTACCGGGAACGTCAGCGTGTTCTGATCGGATTGCTGACGCTGCTGGTGATTGCCGGTGGCGTCGGCTTCTTCGTCGGGTTACCCGGCTGGATCGCCACCGGTGTCCTCGCCGTGATGCTCGTGGCCTACCTCGGCTACCTGCGCCGGACCGTCGCGCTGGAGCAGAAGATTCGCGCTCAGCGGGCCGCCCGGGCGCGCCGGTCCGAACGTGAACTCGCGTCGCGTCGGCGTCGGGCCGACGCGGCGGCGGCGTTCGAATCCGCACCGCCGCCGCCCCGGTTGCGGCGACCCGGGGGTGCCACAGTTCTCGAGATCGACGACGAGGACCCGGTCTTCGACCATCTGCCGCCGTTCCAGCGTCGGCGCATCATGCGCGAGGACGACGGCCTCAGGCGGGTCGCCGGCTGATCGCCGCAGGGTGATCGGCGATCCACTTGCGGCCGCGACGCGTTGCCTGCGACAACGCGAGGCGTTCCCCCACATAGGTCACCGGAGCCCCGACCACCGGGATGTAGGCGAGCATCCGCAATGGCAGGACGGGCTGCGGACGTCGATCGAACTCGTCGGAAAGACCGCGCAGGATCGTGGCGATTTCCCAGATCGCGCCGATCAGCGTGGCGCCGTGGTGCTGGTCGGCGTCGTGCGCGTCGGTGTCGGCGCGATCGGCAGCGTGGTCGACCGTGGTGGCCGACATCTCCCGGTTGCACAGCACCGACGCCAGCAGCTGCACCTGGTGGGCGCGGTCGGTGACCCCGTACTCGCGGGCGATGGCGATGAGCACGATGGCCTGATTGGCGAAGCCGAGCACGGAGGCCAACGTAAGTCGACGCGTCCAGCCGCCGAAGACGCCGGGGTAGGCCACGGCCACTGTGTTGACGGTGCCGATCCGATTGACCCACCAATCGGCGCGGTCGTGCATCGAGCGGCGCGTCCAGCCCTGCGTGCCCGGCCAGTCGGCGGCGTCGAGGCCCTGGGCGAGTAGATGCAGCGCGCGTTGTACTCGGGAGTCGGGGTGGGGGTCGTCGTGGAAGGTGTGCTTCTTGAGCCCCAGTGGGTCGCGCCGGGACAGCGTGTCGAGCACCGGGTTGATACCGGCCACGGCCCGGTCGAGCACCCCCGCGACCTGGTCATCGGACATTTTCGCCATGCCGCGAGGTTAGCCCGCTCCCGGGCCGGCAAACATTTCGCCGAGTCCGTGAGCGAGCCGGTTTCGTGGCGGTGCGGTGGTTTGGTTGCAGCGGGGTGTGGGCTGCTAGAGTGGCCAACGGCCGGTCACACGACCGCCCGGGGCTATGGCGCAGTTGGTAGCGCGACTCGTTCGCATCGAGTAGGTCAGGGGTTCGATTCCCCTTAGCTCCACCAGAAACCGCAGGTCAGACCCGGTGAATACGGTACGATCCGGTTATGGCAACACTCCGAGGCAACATCGGACGGCAACAGCCGCACCCCAACACCGCAGGTGAAGCGGGGAATACCACACCCCGCAACGGCAACATCTGATGGCGTCTATCCAGTCGCGGCCACTCAAAGACGGCACCCCACGATGGCGGGTGCTGTGGCGCGAAGGCAAAGACCAGAAGAACCAAACCTTCTGGGACCTAGCTGCCGCCGAAGAGTTCAAAACCAACCTGGAACTCCACGGCCCTGATGAGGCGTACCGGGTGCTCGACCTCGTCGACACTGTCGGCCGGGAACTCACCCTCACCCAATGGTTGAAACGCCACACCCAAGAGTTGACCGGCATCCAGCAGGCCACCCGTGACCGATACACCTCCTACATCGACCACGACATCGCCCCCACCATCGGCACCCTCCCACTCTCGGCGGTCACCGAAGCCACCATCGGGCGGTGGGTGGCCGGCATGGAATCAACCTCCTCCGGTAAAACCCTCCAGAACAAACACGCCTTCCTCAGTGGCGCGTTGAAAGCCGCTGTCCGGGATGGGCGGATCGACCGCAACCCGTGCGACAACAGACGCCTCCCCCGCACGTTGAAGACGGAGATGGTGTTCCTGTCGAAGGCCGAGTTCGACCAGATTCACGGGGCAATCAAACGGGACCTGTGGAAAGACCTCGCACTGTGGCTGGTGTCGACAGGCATGAGGTTCGGTGAAGCCACCGCCCTGCAACCCGGAGACGTCGACCTCGCCGAGGGGACGTGCCGGATCTCGCGGTCATGGAAGTACTCAGGCGGATACAAACGGGTCCTGGGAACCACGAAGACCCGACGCTCCGACCGCACCATCAACCTCCCCCCACAGGCTGTGGAGATCGCGCAGAGACGCCAGGGCGGGGAGTGGCTGTTCCACAACCTCGCCGGCAACCCAGTCGGGCCGCAGGACTTCTACAACCAGGCGTGGGGTGAGGCCCGCAAAGTCCTGCTGAATGAGGCGGGGGAGGGGAAGAAGCCGCGGGTGCATGATCTGCGGCACACGTGCGCGTCGTGGATGATCGCGGCGGGTGTGCCGTTGGTGGTGGTGTCCCGCCATTTGGGGCATGAGGACATCACCACCACCGCGCAGGTGTACACGCATCTGGATCGGGATGGATTCAGGCAGGCCGCCGACGCGATCGGGAAACTGTTCACCTGATTCTCAACGCCCGTTGTAACCCGTTGGTAGGCAACCTCATTGCAACTCGCACCGATGGGTGAATCTTCAGGACCAAAGTCCCTTACCGTTGAGTCAGAAGTAACTAGATGTCGGACATGGCCGATACGTTGCGTGTATTCCAGCTGAACGACTGGCCAACGAACCTTTGGCCAGTCCTGATAGTGAAATGTGTTCTCCCCCATGCCTGAATTGGTACTTCCGTCCAACAATCACGAACCGGCCACCGATACCCACGGTGTCCGATCTACCCATCACACGGTGTCCCTGGCACGTGGTACGAACAATCAACGCCCGTTGTCAGATGTAGGGGGACACATGCGGAACCGTCAGATCGCCGACCAGTTCGACCGCAACGAACTCGGCCGCTGTCTGGCCATCGCCCTGCGTGACATCGACATCCACCAACTCAGCACCAATCAACTACTTGCGCTGACGGTCCACCTCGAGGGGCTGGTCGCTGAACAATCCAGCCGCCAGGTCTCCGGCCGCGTCCTGCGCTTGGTCTAGGCCGCTCTTCTGGTCTTGGTCCTCTTCGCCCGGTGCATTCGATTCCTGCGTAGCTTCCACGCCATGACGTGCCTCCATCCGTTTCCTGATCTCAGTAAGTAGTTCGTCGTCGCCGAGGTCGGCGATGCTCTGTGCGATCTCGACCGTTCCGCCGGCCTCATTGGCTGTGAGGTAGCCAGCCGCGACGAGTGCTTCCACGGGCGGGCGCTTCCATACCCGTGCGATCTTGACGACCGCCTCCGCGCTGGGCCTGGTCTTACCCGACTTCCAGCGCGAGATGTTCCCTGCGTCCACTTGCGCGGCTCGCGATATTGCAACCCCTGATGCGCCGTCGGTGATGCGCACTAGGTATTCCCAGTAGCTCTCTGTCACAGGTCGCAACGTTATTGCACGCGCGCCTACTCGCCAACCATTCAAACAGCGTTGCGCACACGCAACGGTACTGGTTGACGAATTACACCGCTGTTTTTCAGCACGTTAACCGGGGTGCGCCCACTCAATTCTACCCGGTTATCAAATCGTTACCTTCGGTGATTGCGTACAAGCCTAGTCATGCGTACAGTCGACGGCATGACCGCAAGAGAGCAGGTCACAACCCAGAAAGAGAGAGGTGAGCGGTGTTGGCCACATTGCAGGTGAACCGCACGGGCCTCGCAAAAGTCCGACGACTAACCGGGACCACAACCGACAAAGAGTTCGCCCAGAAGATCCATGTCGACGCAGGCACCGTCTCCCGCGTCCTCACCGGAAAAAGCGCACCCGGCCCCCGGTTCATCGCTGGATGCGTCGAGGCGTTCGGCGGCGACTGCTTCACGGACCTGTTCGTCGTGGTCCCCGACGACGAGGACACGGCGGCATGACCGACATTCGAGACAACGCCACCGCCTTCATCGCGTCGGCCGAACCGTGCAGCCCCGGCTGCTTACACGACCACTGCGAGCTGTCGCAGGCCGTCGTGTTGGTGCAGGGGATGCTCGCCGAGTTGGACCGCGCCTACGCGGAAATCGACCGCACGGGAAGTGGCCGACTTGCGCGGCAACTCGAAGCGTTCGGCCGTGACTGTGTCGCCAACGGCGACATGACGCCCGCAGCGGGACGGATGCTGCGCCGAATCATGGGCGGTGCGGAGTGACCGCCGACATGGAGAGCTGGGCGCGCGATACAGGTAAGGCGATTCGAGAGGCCCGGGAGAAAGCGGGGATGACCCTATCGGGCCTAGCTGACCGAACAGCCGAGTTGGGGTTCCACGTCCACCGAGTCACTATCTCGAAGATAGAAACCGGTGTGACAACGGGATTCACGCTGGCTCAGATAAAGGTCATCGCACTCGCGCTAGAGATCCCCGCCATGGACCTGCTATTCCCCGATCACTACCACGTGCATGACCTCTACGCGTCCGAACTTCGCCGGATAAACGGAGAGTACGACGGAAAGCTCCAGATGCTGCGCCGAATCCTTGGCGGTGACCTGTGACCGCCGCCAGTTTCTACGCGCAGATGCCGGAACCCGCACCGTCACGGCGGATGCGACGTCAACGCCTCCACCGCATCCTCGCCCGCATCGACGACACCCCATTCACAGACCACTCGCGTCCGGGCTGCTGTCAGGGCGTGAGCGTGCAGGCCGATCCCCTCTCACAGCCTGCACAGCCCGACGCCTCGTCAGCGTCGGGCACCAAACCTCGCACATAAAAACAGCCGCCAGGTGCGGACAACACCTGACGGCCCGTGAACAACCAGAGGAAGGAAAGTTCGTGACCCAGAATATCACCCCCATCGACGGTGAAGGTTCACCGTTCGACGCCATCAGAAGAACCACCCCCGAAGGCCGCGAGTACTGGTCGGCCCGCGACCTGATGCCGCTCCTCGGATACGACCGGTGGGAGAACTTCGCAAGGGCGATCGCCCGAGCAGAGATCGCAGTCGACGCCCAGGGCAGCGACCACGACCACCACTTTCGTGACGCCACGAAGGTGGTGCAGCGAAGCCAGGGCGGCGGATCAAAACTCGCCGACGTCGAACTGACCCGCTTTGCCGCATACCAGGTTGCGATGTGTGGTGACCCCCGCAAGGTTGAGGTCGCCGCCGCCCTCGCGTACTTCGCGATCCGGACCCGCGAGGCGGAAGTGGCCCAGCCGGCAATCCCGGACATCTCCACTGCCGACGGCGTCCTCGCAATGGCCGACATGTTCCGCGACACCGCCCGCAAGCTGGTGGTGGTCGAGAACGAGAAGAAGGCCCTCGCCGCGCGGATCGAGAAGGATGCCCCCTTGGTCGCGAAGGCTGAGGCGCATACCGGTTCCGACTCGGCGGTTCACCGTCAGGAGTTCGCGCGCGAAGTCATCACGTGGGGGTTGCGGCAGAAGAACCTGACGATCAAGCAAGAGCAGGTGATGCGGTTCCTGGGCCACATCGGACTGTTTATTCGTGGGGAGCGCACCGACACGGGTCATGCCACGGCTGATGCGATGAAGCGGGGGTTGGCGTTCACCGATAAGGGGACGGCCAAGAACGGGTATGCCTGGGCGACGGGAAAGTTGACCGCCCGTGGTCAGGACTATGCGTGGAAACGCATCACGAAGCACGTTGATGAGTACGGCTCGCTGGAACTCCCACGCGAACTGCGGGGCGGTGATCCGGCATGACGACAGTCGAAGAGTGGTGGGCGACACCGCAGCACGAGCGACGAGGCTCCTCCGTCCGTGAGACTTCCGTACGGGCATGGAGTCCGGGTGATGGAATTCGTTGCTCTATGGCCCTCAATCAGCGGTCGACGCCTTGTGACATCCCCGTCGCGGTGGTCAAAGACGTCACCACCCGAACTGACTACCGGGGGCGACCCGAGATCAAGGTCATGACCAAGGTTGCATGCCTACGACATCTCGCAGCCAGATTCACCGGTTCACAGCCAAGTAAAGAAGAGCCAGCTATGGAGCGGGCCGCACTCGAAGAGCTTGCCGCGAAGCACTGGGACGAGTTCCAAGACCTCGTTCGAGACCAGACGAAGAAGTTGCAGGACGCTCGTCTGTCCGCACTGCCTGACGAGTTGAAACACCACGTCGAATCTCTCCTAAGCGAGGAAGGTGTGGAATGAAATTCTCCGGCGACTACCTGTACCGCGTCCGTGTGACTTCCTATCCGGATGGCTCGCACGAGCATGCGGAGTGGGACGACGATCTCATGGTCCCTGTCCCCGGCTGGCACCCACCTGGGTGGCGACCCGAAGGACGCTACATCGAGATCATGGGCACCGACGAGTTCGTGTGGCCCGTCACCAACAAGGTTTACGGGTCACACTCAACCGCGAAGAAACGCGCGGACCTACTCGAATCGTACGGCGCGACAGCAGTTGTCGAACGATCATCCCAAATCATCTGGCCCGAGGAGCGTGCCGCATGAGCCACTTCAGTTTCTATACCGAACCGGCCCCGGTGGGGACCCGTCACGGCGACATCTACATCGGTCTCGGCGAATCCACCACCGGCGACGAGTCCGTGTCGATCGTGTGCCACGACCAGGACCGCTACGACATTCACCTATCCCGGGAGCAAGCAATCGTGTTGCGGGATTTGTTGTCCGAACACATCGACGTCATGAGCAGAAGAAGAGAGGTTGCGGCATGAGTTTGGAAAACCTTCAACTCCTCTCCCCGGAGGAGGTGTCTGTGCTCATCTCCCCGAAGAATGGTCGACCGATTACGCCGGAACTGATCAAACAGCGGTTGCGGGATAAGCGTTGGCCGGGACGCAAAATCGGGCATGGCTGGTACATGTCGGCGGCGGATGTGCAGGCGGCGTTGGATGTAGAGTTCTCGAAGCCTCGGGAGCCGAAGGCGTTGCCGGCGTCGGGTGTGTCTCCTCGGTCGCGGCGGATGCGGAGGGCGTCGTGAGGGGCATCGTCAACGGCCTGTTGTTCGCTGTGCCGATGTGGGCTGCCATCGGATTCGCCTGGTCCCAATACCCACCCACCAGTCTGGAACACATCATCGTGTATGCGGGTGTGATTGCGGCGGTCGGGTTTTGCGGGTTCGCGTTCACAGTGGATAGGCGGTGTGATCCTCCGTCCCCGGATGAGTACTACAACGCTCTGTCCCCGATTTCGGAGGACCGTCAAACACGGTGGGAGGACACCCACTGATGGCGTTTCCTGCCCGGTTCCCTGGCCGCTGCCCCCTGTGCCGCACAGCCATCCAACCATCCCCCACCTCCGGGGTCGGGCATTTGGTGGCGTGGATTGAACCCGCCACCCACGGAGGACCGAAACGGTTGGTGCACGAAACCCCGGACCGGCCGTGCGCTTCCCGCTACTACGAACAGAAACGAGCAACAGCATGAGCACAACCCCCGTGACCCCCAGGCTGGTTGAGTCGCTGATGGCGCAGATGCGCCTGTGTGGTGGAGATAAATGTCGGCGTCCAAAGTGCAAACGCTGCCGTCGCGGCGTGAACTTCAGGATCGCGTCATGAGTGTGGAGTCGTTACCTCGGAGACGTAACCGCCGTGACGCCGACCAGATACTGGCGAAGGTCATCAACCTGAACACCCGCACCACCGCCGAATGGGTGGCGATGCGGGACGCTAGAGCCGAACGCAGCGCGTGGGATGACCTCGAAGCGTTAGCTTCTGGCCACGGCTACGACGTGGCGTTGCATTTCCGTTCCGGCCGTTATCACGGTGAGGTGTCGGCGTGTGGCCGCCGCTATCACGGGGTGTCCGCACCGTCACGGGCTGCCGCCGTGGAGTTGTTGGTGGCGTGGCTGGAAGCGGAGAACGCATGAAATCGCAGAAGCCGCGCGTGTATCGGCATGTGCAGGGGTGTTGGCATATCGCCAACGTCGGCGCTGAAGAGCCCTGTTTCTGGGCATGGTGGGACGCCTACCACGACGCCCTCTATGTTCACGCCCGCAAGGGGGAGGTCGACCCATGCGACTGATCCAAATCCTCGAGGAGGGATTCGACAACGGGGCAGGTGTGGATGACGACCAGTGGCGGCGCGTGTATCGGCGGGCCGATCATGCGGTGAACCGTCGCCGCATCCTGGATCGGGAGCAGAAGGCCGGCAACCAGACTCGTGCTGATGGGTGGTTGTACATGCGGCGGGATCACGGAGATTTCGTGCATGTGCAGCGGGTCAGGTGGATTGATGCGAAGTGGGTGCAGTCATGAGTTTGCGTCGTGAGTTCGCTATCCAACTCCCTAACGGCAAGCTGGCGTCCAGGGCCGACCTGGCCCCGAATCCGTTCCTGATTCCCACGGATGAGCCGATGGTGTTCCACTCCGAAACCGATGCGAAGGAAGCCGCACAACACATTCGGGGCGTAGCCCGTAAGTGTGGGGTGGATGACCTGTTGGTGCGGGTGGTGCATTGCTGGTGCGGTCCGTGGACCACCGTGGACCACGGTGAGCAGATTGCCCGCGACTTCCTCGACTACCTGAGGGAGGAAGCGTGACCGAGCCCTACTACCAAGACGACACGGCCACGCTCCATCTTGGCGACTCGCTACGGATCGGCCGGCAGCTGGAATCCGAATCAGTCAACTGCATCGTCACCTCGCCGCCGTACTTCGGGCTGCGCGACTACGGCGAACCAGGCCAGTACGGACTGGAAGAATCTCCCGCCGAGTATGTCGAGACGATGCGGGCGCTGTTCGCGGAGCTTCGCCGGGTACTCGCCGACGACGGCACCCTGTGGCTCAACCTCGGCGACAGCTACTACAGCGGCAAGGGATCTCCGACGCAACCAGACCTCAAGAACGAGGCGAGGCGTCCATCGGATCGAGTGCTCGACAATCCGGGCGCGGAATGGGCGAAGCCAAAGAGTCTACTCGGCATCCCATGGCGGGTCGCGCTGGCGCTACAGAACGACGGGTGGATTCTCCGCAACGAGGTGATCTGGTCGAAGCCGAATGGCATGCCGGAGAGCATCACCGACCGGCTGTCGAAGCGGCACGAGCACGTATTCATGTTCGCCAAGTCGGCGCGCTACTGGTTCGACCTCGACCCGATCCGTGAACCGTGCTCGACTCTCGATCCATCCGATCCTAGCTATCGCGCGAACGGCAAGTCGGACCGGCGGCGGAAGTCTCACGCGGTTCCCCCTAGCCAGTCGCCGCAAACCAACATGATCCCCACGGGGACACGGCACAGTTCGCAGTTCGAACTCGGCCGGAACCCCGGGGACGTCTGGTCGATCCCCACCACCCCGTTCCCCGGCGCGCACTTCGCCGTCATGCCACTTGCGTTGGCCGAACGCTGCATCCAAGCCGGATGCAAACCAGACGGGACGGTCCTCGACCCATTCAGCGGTAGCGGCACAACGGGGCTCGCCGCAGCCCGCCACGGCCGCCGCTACGTCGGCATCGATCTGAGCCGCGAATACCTCGACTTGTCGCTGAGGACGAGACTCTCGGAACCCACCCTCGATTTCGGGGATGCGTCATGAGGCACGAACGTTCCCTCCGCTTCCCTGTCGACCTTCCGGGGTGGGGTGACACCTCCCCTCCCGATCCCGACGACATCGAACCGGGCGGCCCGTACCTGTGTCAACGGTGCGGCGACGAAACCCCTTTCCCCACCTGCTACTGCCAACGGAGAACAGCATGAAAGACGAAGCAACCGAGCTGAGACAGTTCCTCGACCGACAGAGGAAACTCACGGATGCCGCCCATGAACGCGAAAGGAACGTATTCCTCGAGCACCAGCCCTACGTCCACCGAGTGACGAGCGTCGACAAAGCCCCCTACACGGATGGCCTGATCGTACTGCGCTGCCGCACATGCAGAACCGCTGAACACCACACATACGGGCCGCTCAACGACGCACTATGGCCCTGCCCCACGATCCTCTCGATGCTTGACCTCAAGGCTTACGGGGAGATATTTGGGGTGGCTCGGATTCCGGTGGAGGAAGAGTCATGAGAAGACTCCCGGAGATCAGAAGATTCGAACCCGAACAAGTCTGGACCATCCACCCCGATATGACGCAGGCCGAGTTGACTGCGGTGGGGGAGTGGTGTGGTGGTATCGCCCTCGTCGAGGTGGGGCGGGTTGTGGTGAAAGTTCCTACTCCTGAGGGGTTGTTGAACGCTTTCCCTGGGGATCGGATTGTGTGTGAGGCCGGCGACTTCCGAATCGAGGCCGCCGCATGAACCTTCAAGTCTTGTTCAATGGCCTCGGTGTGGTCAGCGCCATCGCTGCGTTCATTGGGCTCCTCGTGGGCGTCCCTGTTTCCGTCGATGAACCGGCACGCGTCACATGGGCAGCGCTGATCGGCACTCTGCTGGCCGCGATTCTGGCGGTTGTGGTCTTCGCCCTCGGTGCGGGGGTGACCGCATGACCGACAAAACAGCCCTCACGAAACTGCGGGAACCGTTCACCGGCAACCAAATCTCCACCCTCCCCAAGCCGTACAAAAAGGACTCACCGAAAGGTCAGTGCCGCGAATGCGGCGGCTACCACGGTCTGCCCGCTGTGCACCTGGAGTATGTGGGTCACGCCGCCCTCACCGACCGATTGTTGAATGCCGACCCCGAATGGTCGTGGGAACCGCTCGCTTACGGGCCTGACGGGTTGCCGGCGTTCGACCGCAACGGAGGGTTGTGGATCAAACTCACCGTCGCCGGGGTGACCCGCCTGGGGTATGGGGATGCTCCGGGTAAGAACGGCGGCAACGCGGTGAAGGAAGCCATCGGTGATGCTTTGCGGAATGCGGGCATGAGGTTCGGTGCCGCCCTCGACTTGTGGCACAAAGGTGATTTGCATGATGCGGCTGAGGAACGCGGCGAAACCACGGAACCGTCGGCTTTGCAGGTGGCGTTGAGTGACCTCGCTGCCGCGGTCAACGACGCTGGCATGAGCACAAAAGACTTCGCCGACTGGGCTATCTCAGCGAAAGGCCCCGGCCTCAACATTCGTGAGTGCACGGATGTGAAGAAGTTGGACGAGTTGACGCGGCGGGTGGAACACGAAGGGTCGTCGATCCTCGGCGCACCCGATCACGATGCGGCGCAAGCGACTCTTACGGATGCTATCGGAGCGGAGGAACAACAATGAGCGAGCTTTATGGTGCCTACTACCAAGTTGCGGGGAAACCTGAACGTGGGGACGCCGGAATGCACCGCGTCGGAGGTGCCCGTATCGCGAGTGAACGTCACGCTCGCACCACCGCCGACGAAGCGTACTCAACCGGCCTGAGGTTACGTGGTGCTGGCATGGCCAGTTCGGTGGAGTCCCGAATGGCAGCGATCCTGGAAAGTCTGCCGCGTGTGCCGGAGTGGATGGCGTTGGGTCGCTGTGGTGCGGCCGACCCCGACTCGTGGTTCCCGGAGAAGAATTCCGCTGCGGCAGCGAAAGCGGTGTGCCGCAACTGCGAGGTGGTGGAGCAGTGCTTGTCGTATGCGTTGGACAACAACGAGCCTCATGGTGTTTGGGGGGGAAAGTCTGTGCGGGAACGTGCCCGGATGCGCCGTGATGGGAGAGCGGCATGAGTCATTGGCGTGACCGCGCATTGTGCCTGGGGAGAGCGGACATGTTTTCCCCTGACGAGGTGGAGTCGAAACCGCGTGAGCACGCGATGAAACGGCTGACGAAAGATGCCCGCCAGGTGTGTTTGATGTGCCCGGTGATCGCCGAGTGCGCTAACACGGCGCTGGGGCAACTGTATCCGTGGGGTGTGTGGGCGGGTATCGCCTTCTCCGGGAATCGGATGCATCATTTGCAGCGCGACAAGTTGCGGATGCTGGCGGCTGAACGTCGGGAGGCGGCGTGACCGGCTTCCCGAAAGATGTGCAGGACATCATCCTGGCGCGGTCGTCGGGCATGTGTGAGGTGATGTTGCCGTGCTGCACTTACCAGGCGGTGGAGATTCAGCATCGGCGTGCCAGGGGTGCCGGTGGAACGAAGAGACCTGAAACGAGCTACGCGTCGAACGGCTTGGCGGTCTGCCGGCCGTGTCATTCATTCATTGAGTCCCATCCGTTGGTGGCGTTGGAGAAGGGGTGGCGGGTGCCGCAGGCCCTGTCTCCGGCTCAGGAGTCGGTGGTGTGGCGGCAGCAGCGACTGTGGTTGGACGACTTCGGCGGGTTTGAACGTCAGGAGGAACGCGATGTCGGCTGATATTCCTCGCCCCTACCTGGAGTGGGATGCGATTTTTCGTGACTGTGTGGAGTGTGCTGCCCGTGTGGGCGAACTGTGTGTGAACCCCATCAGTGGGGTGTCGAAAAGACTTCCGTGTGTGGCACGGACCAAACCAGAGGAGACAGAACAATGACCAGTTACATTCCGAAGAAGTACGCGGAAGCCCGCAAGGGCGTATTGGCCGCGGTTAACTCCGGCTCGTGCGAGTTCGCCAACGGCGGCGTGGTGAATCCTGATGTGAAGGTGCGGGTGTTCAAGACCCGCAAGGGCTGGCAGTGGGAGGAACGCAACTACTACGGCGGCACCGTGGGTGCGGTGTCCCCGAAAACGTATGACACGAAGTCGAATGCGGTGCGGGCTGCGAGACGTCGTGTGGAGTTGCTGAAGGCTGCGGTGGTGGTCATTGATGCGTGAGAAGAACTGTGACGGCCAGGTCGCCAAGATCGGAGCACTGTACTGATGAGCGACTACACACATGCCGAACTCACGAAGCTGATCGGCGACAAACTCCCCGGTGGTGGTGTTCCCGCTGCATGGTGGATCAGCACCGACGACGAAGTGATCCGACTGTTCGACGAATGGTCTGACGCCGAATTCAAACATCAGAAGAAGGTGGCCGACCTCGGCGACGAACTGGGCTGCGAGCGATGGTTCACCTCTGGGATGGGAGGCGCGCTTCGCGGCTTCGACCCCCCACGTGGGATGGGCAAGTGGAAGAACCATCCCGACTACAAGCCAGTGCCGGAGGGGTGGCGGATCGATTCGAAGTCGGGCTATCTGGTGCCGAGCCGGAAGACCAAGGCCGACCGCGAGAGCGACGCCAACAAGCGGTTCGACGAGTTGCGGGCGTCTCCGCAGTTGTCGACTCCAGGTATGCCGAGTGAGATGTGGCTTCCAGGTCACATCTACGGCACCAACATTCGCCGCGGCGAGGCATGTCTCATGGCATTCTCTGGCGGTGACCCTGACCGACTGGAGGGCCGCCGAGAGTTCGTCGTCGACGCGAACCTGTGGACGCGCCTGCCGCTGAGCGCTTTCCACCTCATGCGTGAAGCGGAGGTGTCGGAGTGATGTGTCAGAGCGTCAGAGTCGCCGGCGTAGAAAACGCGGATGGTTCGTTGACGAAGTTCGTGCCGAAAGCGGACCTGGACAAGGCGAACACCACCATCGACCGTCTGTCTGCCGACTGCGACCGCTACATGGCCGAGCGGGATGAGGCTGTGGCCCAGCATGACGCGGATGCCGCCCTCATCGCCGAACTACGGGCGCAGGTGGAGGCGTCGTACGCAGAGCGATCGGAGCCGGAGCCCAGTCTGTCGTGGCGTCTCCGGGCAACCGCCAACCGCCTGTCCAACGCGAGCACGGACGACCGCGACTACTACCACCTCGTCAATGACCTGATCGACGAGGCTGATCGTTTGGAGCGTGAGCGGTCCGAGTCCGCCGAACGAGAACAACGCATCGAGAAGGCAGCGCAGGTGCTCCGGGCGGTCGATGTGAAGAACGGCGGCGGCGAACCGTGGGACGCCTTCGACGATTACAGCGGATTGCGGCGGCGGTATCGGGGTCGTGCTCGTGCTCTCGACGACGTCGGGATGCTGACAGGCGGTGACACATGAGGAGCGCAGTCACCATCGCCGATCCCGGCCGTCCACTACCCACGATGGAAGGCAAGGTGTCCGGAGTTATCGCCCACGACCGGCCAAACGCCACTGTCCAATGCTCGGTATGTCACCGGACTGCGACCGGCAAAACGTTTTTCGCGGTCAAATGGGCCGACTTCGCCAACGACGACCGTGACGACTGGGACCACCCCAAACCGGCTCTGCCGTACCGACGGTGCGAGGACTGCCGTAACCGGAAGCTCCACCCGCAACTGACGCTCGACGAGTCCACCTCATGACTCGCCTGCGCAACATGATCGGCGAACTCATCCTCGGCGCCTTCTGGAACGTCATCGCCGCCGCTGACGTGGTCGATGAGTGGCTGTATGACCGCAAACAACATCCCCTCGACGTCGCCTACTCGCGTGGGTATCGGCGTGGTGTCGAGGACGAACGCAAAGGAATCACACGATGGATGACCTGACCGAGAAACGTCAGGAGACGCCGATGTCTGACCCGAACACCCTGAACCCTGCCGACTTCCCCGTGGACTACAAGGCTCGGATGGTGGCGGCGTACCCGGTCATCGCCGAGATGAGCGCAGACGAGGCATGGCTCGCGACACCGACAGAGCGCGACGAGGCGTTCCGCCGGGTGCTCAACGCGAAGAACCTTCGCCGCACACACGAACTCTTCCTCGCCGATTTGGAGCCCACCGATGTCTGACCCGAACACCCCTGAACATGTGATCGCCGAAGCGGCGGAAACCATCACCGACGAGTGCGTCAACAGGTTGCGTGAGGCTGGCTACGAGGTCGTGAAACTCCCCAAGCCCGGCGAGTTCTCACCCGACGGAGCGCACTGGAACGACTACCCATTCGTGGTGCAGAAGGGTACGGACATCTTCGTCGGAGCGAAGTTCGAGTATGTGTACGAGATCAACAGCACTGAGGCGCGCAATGTCGCCGCATCTCTCCTTGCTGCTGCCCGTGCCGCTGAAGAGCAAGGAGACCAGTCATGAGCGATATGCCAGAGGTGATAATCCGAAAGTGCGATGGCCACCCACTGGGCGTTGCGCCTCTTGGGCCAAGCTGGGCGGTAGACATCCCCGGTCAACCCCGCTTCTACTCAGACGGTTGGCATTTCGCCACCAGGGAGGACGCGGAGGAGTACGTCGCACGCTACCGCGAACTCTATGCCGAGGAGCGTGCCCAGTGACCGCCGACAGCCACGACCCGGCCATCGCAGCCGCACGCAGGGCATGGGTTGGGCGCATGGACGGCTGGACGGACCGCAACGTGCCCGAGTCGATGGTTGCCGCCGCCCGTGAAGCCCTCGCACCACTGCGCGCCAAGCACCACAAGGTGCAGCGCCCCGACGGCAGCTACCGGTGCACCTCGTGCCGCGACGGGTATGGGGCACACGCCGACTGGCCCACCGGCACCGACCGACTGCTGTACGCCGAGGAGGAACTGTGAACACCGATCCCGCCATCGCTGCCGCACAGAGGGCGGGCACTGACGACGAAGGCGACTACATGGGTGCGGGCATGTACTCCACCGTGTTCGACTTCGCCGAGGAAGCCGCCCGCGAAGCCCTCGCACCCTTGCGCAAGCTGCATCGCAAACGCACCGCTGGCGGCGAACACTACTGCACCGAGTGCTGCCACATGCCCGTCACCGGCAGCTACGAACTCACCTATCAGCCGTGGCCATGCGCCACCGCTCGCCTCGTCTACAGCACGGAGGAACTGACATGACCAGCAACGGCCAGCTCCTCGCACTCGACCCGCCGGCGCGGGCAAAACAGATCGCGGGCCTCCCCAACGACGTGCGTGTCAGGCTCGCCCGGATTGCGGCACTCGGTGTGCGTACCGAGATTGGCCGGGGGAACCGATGGCTGGCCGAGAACGTCCCCACGTTCGCCGAAAGCCGGTTTGACCACGCCGCTGACCTCGGCGACCTCGCCGCTCAACTACTGGAGGACTTGCCATGACCGACATACGGGAACAGGCCCGACAAGCGCTCGCGCACTGGGAGAAGTACGGCGTCTCGGGATCACACGACATCGACGATGTGGCCCCTGCGCTCGTCGACGGGTTGCTCGCCGAACTGGAACGGGTCGAGTCGGGGTACCACGAACTCATCAATCGGCAGGGATCGCTGCTCACCAATGCCGTGAATGCGATGAAGGGCGATCCGCCGCCACTGACGACATGGAGTCACCACGACGTGGCGGAACTCGCTAAGGGCGTTGTTGCCGAGCGTGATGCCGCCCTGTCCACTCTCCAGCAGGTGCGGGAGCTGGCGTCAGGTCCGAGTTGTTACGCCGGAGCTTGGCCAGCGGTCAAGGTGGCCGACCTCCTCCGCATCCTCGATGGTGGCCCGTCATGACCCGTCGACTATCGCAGGCCGCCACCCTCACCGTTCTCGCCGCCCTCGGCTCCATCGCCACCATCGCCGCCATCATGTGGCGGTCAGGAGGATACCCAGGATGAAAACAGGGTCACTCTTCTCCGGATACGCCGGCCTGGACATGGCAGCAAATGCGGCCTTCGGTTCGGAGACAGCATGGTTCGTCGAATATGACCAGGCTCCGTCGAAGATCCTCGCCCACCACTGGCCCGACACTCCCAACCACGGCGACGTCACCACTGTCGACTGGTCGCAGGTCGAACCGGTCGACATCCTCACCGGCGGTTACCCGTGCCAGCCGTTCAGTGCCGCCGGCAGACGACAAGGAACCAACGATGAACGACACCTCTGGCCCTACGTCAGGGAAGCAATTCGCCACCTACGACCCCGATACACAGTCCTGGAAAACGTGGCCGGACACCGGTCTCTGGGGTTCGATCGAGTACTCGGGGACCTGGCCGAAGACGGGCTACATGCGCGATGGGTCAGCGTACGAGCTTCCGACATCGGAGCACCCCACAGGCGAGAGCGACTGTTCATTGTTGTTGAAGACGCCGACCTCACAGTTGGCGATCAATGGCGGGAGTCAACACCCCGACAAGCGGAAGGCGGGCGGTCATGGGCCGACGCTGGCCGACGAAGTGGAGCACCTACTGCCCACGCCAGTGGTCACGGACTCGACCGGAACCCGCAACTGCACGTCGCGGCGGAACAATCCGAACTCAAGCCATTCGACGGGCGTGACACTGACGGACGCACTGGTGCTGATCGGCGAGATCGCTGGGCCGCAATACCTTCTCCCGACGCCGAGTGTTGCGGACGGCATGGGGGGACACCTCACGAGATCGGGTGCCAGGTCGAACGAGCTACTACTGCCGGGGGTGGCGAAGTCGATTGGGGCGACTACAAACCCGCAATCGAACGCTGGGAACACATCATCGGGCGACCCGCACCCCACCCCACCGAACGGGGACGAAACGGGCAACGACTGTCACCTCTTCTAGTGGAGTGGATGATGGGCCTACCCGCCGGATGGGTGACCGGGGTGGACATCTCCCGCAATGAGCAGTTGAAGGCGCTCGGGAATGGTGTGGTGCCTCAGCAGGCGGCGTATGCGATGTCGCTGCTGCATCCGGTCGCGTTGGGGGTGTCCGCGTGAACCCACACATCTGGACCCGCTGGTGCGGGCATCGCATCGAGCAGACCGGCGACCGGACAGCACACCAGGCGGATGTCGCCCGACACTGCCGCGAACACGAGGACACCGCATGAACATTCTCAACGTTGTCACTGTGGTGACGCTTCTGGTGGTTGCCCTGTATGTGGTGGGGCGTGTGTCGAATGCCCGCCCGTGCGAGCACAACACGAGGACAGGGGGCGGCTATGCCTGAGTGTGTCGACTGTGGTGCACCGATGAATGTGTGGGGGCGGAGGTGTTTGCGTTGTGTTCCGCCGCAACCTGTTTCAGACATAAACGCTGGTAGGATGGGGTGTACAGATGAGTCGGCCCCGGCGGTGCTGGAACACCGTGGACCCGGGGCCTCGCCGAACATAGGAGGTTCGACTGATGACAGATAATACCCGGAAGCCTGTTTCCAAGCGCCTCAGGTATGAGGTCCTGCGCCGGGACAACCACCAGTGCCGATACTGCGGCGGTTCCGCGCCTGATGTGGCACTTACGGTAGATCACGTCGTCCCCGTCGCGCTCGGCGGTTCAAACGACCCGTCCAACCTCGTAGCTGCGTGCAAGGACTGCAACGCCGGCAAGACATCCTCAAGCCCCGACGCACCACTCGTGGACGAGGTGGCCGCCGACGCGCTGCGGTGGGCAAAGGCAATCGAAATCGTCACAGCGCAACGTGCCTCCGCCCGCGACGAGAGGCGACGTAACCACACCTCGTTCCTTGACAACTCGTGGCACCGCTGGACCTACGGATCGAAGAATGCACACTTCGACCTTCCCAACGACTGGCGCACTAGCGTCGACGGATTCCTCGCGTCCGGCCTTGACCTAGACGACCTCGACGAGTTGGTCGACGTAGCAATGGAGTCAAGGTCCCGCGACCCCTGGAAGTACTTCTGCGGATGCTGTTGGCGACGGATCGAACAGGTTCAGAATCAGGTTGCCGAGATGATGGCGGCCGACGAGGTTGCCGAGTCCAATGATTCAGAGACAGTGACGATCCAGACCTGGTGGACTCCGAATCACGTCGGAGATCTATGGATTTATGCAACCGAGACCTTGGCGGATCGCTGGGGGGCGGCAGTGGACGACGTGATAGCGAAGTACTCGCGCTGTGTACACAGCGACGAAGCGGTATGCGGCGATCCAGTGTGCACGGTCAGTGCAGCATCTCGAATACTGGGCGTCGCCTCCACTCTGCCATCAGGCGACCATGTGGAGGTGGCGTGAGATCACACGGAAGAATCCTCGTGTCCATCTGGCGCAACAAGGAGTTCGTTGCCCGAAGTGTTGAGGCGCAACGCTGCTACATGATGCTGCTGGCGCAGAAGGACATCAACAATGCCGGCGTGCAACCGCTGATGATCCGCAAGTGGGCGAGGGCGTGCGCGGACACTACTGAGGACGACATCGTTCGCGCTCTCGACGAACTCCAGGCGCACCGATTCCTCTGCTATGACACCGACACAGAGGAGTTGTTCATTCGTACCTTCATCCGCAACGACGGCATCATCAAGCAGCCGAACGTGATGAAGAACGCTCTGCGTGTGGCAGAGCAGACTGAGTCTCCAATCCTGCGCAAAGCTCTGGCTGCGGAGCTGGATTCGCTGCGCCGTTCGGATGCCTCCGAGGCGGCCTCTCGAATCCTTCCGGACAACGCTGAAACCCTTCCTGAACCCTTTAACCCTTCGGGAACCCCTCTCGAACCTTGCGGGGATGGGGATGGGGAGGGGGTTACTAAACGTAGTGAAGTCACCTCTACGAGTACTCCAGTTGTGCCGCGGAACCGCGGCACACGACTCCATGAGGAATGGATGCCCGAGAAGTCGGTCATCGACGAGATGCGTGGCGAATGCCCGAACATCGACCTCGAAGCAGAGCACCGCAAGTTTGTCGACTACTGGATGTCCAAGTCGGGGAAGGACGCAACGAAAGTCGACTGGAACCGAACGTGGCGCAACTGGATCAGGAACGCCAGACCTAGACCGCAGTCCAGAGCGGCCCCCCAATCCACCACCGATGCCCGCATCGCTGCCGCCCAAGCACTCAAAGACCCCGACGACAACGTCCACCAACTGCAACTGCGAGGCCACGCATGAACCGCAACGAAGTGATCGATCTCCTCACGGCCGCATCCGCCTACGATCGCCGCACCATCGGCGAGGGCGATGTGGTGGCGTGGTCGGAGGCAGCCCACCGCGCAGGCTGGACGTTCCCGAAAGCGTTGGATGCCCTGCACGAGCATTACGCGAAGACGTCGCAGTGGTTGATGCCCGGTCACATCACCGAACGGTTGCGGCTGGTGTCTCGGCAGCCCGCGCCCGTTTCGGATGTGTTGGCGTTGGATGCGGCTCCGCCGGCGTCTGCGGAGCGTCGCGCCGAGTTGATGGCTGAGATTCGGAAGTTGGCGGATCGCAAGTCGGTGGATGGTGTGGCGTGACGAACCGCATGAAAGCCAAGGGTGACCAGTACGAGCGGGATGTTCTGGCGATTGCCCGCCGTTCGGGTTTTCCGTTCGCGGAACGTACTCGTCCGGGGCGTCGTGAGGATGAGGGCGATATTCACCTCGCACCGGGGGTCATCGTCCAGTGCAAGGACCAGAGCGAAACTAGATGGCGTGTTTGGCTGGCTGAGTTGAACGCTCAGCGACTTTTAGCCCGCGCCGCGCATGGAGTGCTGGTGGTGAAGCGTCGCGGCTCTGGTGGGCGTCCTCCGCTCCATTTGGCGGTGATGCCGTTGGACGATCTGCTGCGGCTGTTGTGTGACTGCGGGTACGGCGACCACGACGCCATCGTGGAGGAACGGTCATGAAGTTGGACCCTCCGGCGGCCACGTTGCACGAGTTTCTGACCTCCTCCATCCACACGTGGATGTTCGGGACTCCACGGCACCCGGATTTAGGGACGCATGTGGCTTTGGATGTGGAAGACCACTACAGGATCACGGTGAAACACAAGAGCAGGAGAAACGCAGCATGAGTACGTACGAGCCGATGACGGTAACCCGAGTCCGCTACGTGGGAGGCAGCCACATCGAACCACCACTCGACCCGGACTGGTCGGAGATGGACAAACTGCGGTGGCATGCCGGTGCGGTCATCGCTGATGCCGGTGTGCCGCTGCGTATCACGCTCGATGACCACTCTCGGCTGTCCTGCAACGGCGTGGACGTACCCCGCATGTACGGGCTGACACTCGGAACATGGCAATCAATCCACAGCTTCCACGACATGTGGGACTACCTGAACGGTGTGAGGGCTGGCGCCGTGGAGGCGTTGACCATTTTCCTCGACGGGGACGATCCGCTGTGAATCCGTATGTGCCTGATGAGGCTCCCGAGGTACCCACCGTGGATCGCTACTGCTGGGTGTGTGACCGCATCGATGACCGGGACACCCCGGAAGGGTGTGGACCCCAATGCGAGGAGGAGACATGACCAAGTCGGCACGCATACGCAACCTCATCGACAAGTTCGCCATCCCCGGCCATGTCTGCACCATCAGTGAGATCCCCGACTACAGGAAAGGGGAACACTGGCAGCCTGCTTGCACCTGTGGGTGGCAGCACGCGCGTGGGGTGCCGAGCAAGCTGGACGCGGTGACGGTGTGGAACCGCATCCACGTCAACCTTCGGAGAGACGAGCAGGAGAACGACCGGAAGCGGTGCCCGACACCGGGTAAGCATCGGTTCAAGTCGCAGGAGAAGGCGGAACGTGAGATGCACCAGGTTTGGCGCAGCCCCCGAAAACAGGGCAAGCCGCTACCCAGCCGCACCTACTTGTGTCCGTGTGGGTATTGGCACACCACATCGAAAGCTCTACGACAGGAGGCTCGATGACTGACGCTGTCGATGTTCAGGTGTGGGAGTGCCCTGACTGCCCGTACACGGTGGTGCAGGGGTCGAACGGGTTCGGGCTGGTGGGGTGGATGGCTGACATAGCGAGACACACACAACAACACAACGAGGAGAAGAACCATCAATGAGCGACGGAATCAAGCGGCGCTACGTCTACGACCACGACACGGTGAAGAGGTTCGCCGACACCTGCCCGATGATGGTGTCGCGGGGCGGAGAGGCACAGCCGTGTGACAAGCCTGCTGTGGCCTTGCGATGGGTGGATGCCCACGACGGCAGCTATCACGCGACTCCGGTGTGCGTTAACCATTGCCGCAAGGGCGAGATGGTCGAGTTGCGGAAGGTCTTCGAGGGGATCGCCGATGTCCGATCTTGATGTGGATGCCATCGAAGCACGAGCAACCCGGGACACAGATGAACGGTTCATCGCCCATGCTCGCAATGATGTCCTTGCTCTGGTGGCACAAGTACGCGACCTCAGGAGGCGAGTGGAGCGGCACAAGCACTACGCGGAGGGTTGGCAGCGCGAAGCCGAACGGGCGGTGAAGCACGGCAAGTTTTGGGCGAAAGAACGTGACGAAGCTCGCGCAGAGGTGGATCGCCTGATCGGAATGTACGGCGGTGAGGAACAGTGACCGATATCGATTTGGCTGCCGTCGAATTGCGGGCAGCATCAGCATGGGTGTCCATCGACTACTGCGGACGCCCGTGGGACGACGTTGCCCGATCGCAAGCCGATGTTCCTGCTTTGGTGTCTCGGATACGAGAACTAGAAGCGATCGTGCGAAAGATTTCCGAATACTCGGTCGCAGACAAGACATTGATCGGCGTGGCGGGGGACCTGCAAGAGATCGTCGGCGGTGAGTTCCCCAGCGAATGGGGCTGGGGCGGATCGGAGACACCGTGAGTACCTACCACTACCTTGAATGCACCTGCCACAACCCGCCCCTACGATCCGACGACGAGGTGGAGCAGCACGCCGGCACCGAGATCCTCGACCAGGTGCGGGACATGGTGCGCAAACGCGACACCATCATCCCCCTGCTGCGGGACGAGATGGTCGACTACCCCGACAACCGATACCTACGGAACGCGTTGCGGTTCCTCGTCGACCACGAGCACTGCGTCATCAACCTGGTCACCGAATACGGGGAACGCGAACGCATCGGATGGCCGTCATGAACATCCTGCGCGCCATCACCGTGTTCATCGGCAAAGTGTTGTGTGATGCCCCCACTCTTGAGTCTCAGGCGTATCACGAGGGGTTTGCGGATGCCTGCGATCAGATGGCCCCCTACCTCATAGACGGAGACAACGCATGAAATACCTGATGTGGTTCTCCCGCTACGGCAGCACCGAAGTCCGTGAGGAGTACGACATCACGGACTGTTACGACCTCGAATTGATGCGCTATGAAGCCGATACCGCGGTGGTTGACCAGTACGGCGTGCTCTGTGAGGTGGAGGAGATCACCTTCGACGGGGTCGGTCGTGTCATCCCTCTCGATGAGTGGGAGCAGGGGCTGAAGGCCTACAAGGCGAAGATGGAGCAGGAGCGCACCCAGTCAGAGGTGAACAACCCGCGCCCAAAGCCCTACGGGGAAGTGCTTGTGTACCCGCCATACCGGAGTGTTGCCAGTTGGGTCTCCGTGAGCACTGCCTACAACCGAATTGGCTTGGCAGTGCAGGCGGAACAATGGGCATCGCAGATCGGCGACGCCCGAGTGAAGACCCGCGTGTTCGGAGGCAACACGTGAACCGCCGCGACAAGGTCATCCACCACATCGACCGTTTCCACATGCGGCTGTCCGACTGGATGTTCGGAACACCCCAAGACGAAGGAACCAGCATGGAAGAACCAGAACCCACCCCGAAACTTCAGGCGTCGATCTCCTCCGGCCGCATCTACCAAGCCCTCAAGATGATGGGTATCGACCCGTACGGGGTAGTGGATGTGCATATCGGCACCGAGTTCGTCACCGTCTCCCGCAGCGGCCCCAACGCGGATGGCACTCCCATCGTCACGGACTATCCGATCCGACGGACAGGACTCGGTTGATGGCTGACTACACGATCGATCGTCGCCGGTATCCGTTGGACTCCAACTGCGCCGGCCAAGTCCAGGTGACGTGCACAGCGTGCGGGGAATCATTCGATGCAGGGGTGGAGCGGGTGAAGTCGCCGTCGTTTCTGCCGTTGTGTTCCCCCGCATGTTTCACCTGCGGGCATCACCTGTCCCGTACTGATCTGGCTACGTCGTGGTGTTCGTGTGGGTGGTTCACCACCGCCCGTGAGTTCCCGCGGCGTTTCCGTACCCATGTTCAACGATGCACGGGAGAAGCCGCGTAGGGGTTGCGTGGTGTAAGTACACCGTGCTAGAGTGTAATTACACCAAGAGAGAGGGACACGAAATGAACACCAACGCCAAAGAAATCTGGTTCACCACCACCAAGAGCGGCCGCCGCATGGCCTGGTACTTCAGCCACGCCGCATTCCGATCCTTCCGCATCCCCCTCGCAGAAGCCGAACTCGCCATCGCCACCGGACAAGCCACCGAAGTCACCAAGCCCGAATGGGTCGGCCGGTGAGCAGAGGAACACCCAACCGCAACGTCCGGGTCCCAGACAACATCTGGGACCCGGCATTGCGCATCGCTCAGGCACGCGGCGAAACCCTCTCCGACGTCATCCGCGAAGCGCTAACCGAATACATCGCCATCTACAGCAAGGACAAGAAGTGCTGACACTCAGCCAGCGCAGCGCATGGGCACGCCGCGGAGCCCAAGAAATTAACCGAACCATCGCCGAAGCCAAAGCCGAGGTCGCCAAACACGAAGCCGAGAAGGCCGAACAGGATCGGCAGAAGTTGGCGGCATACCGTGAAGCACACAAGCCCGTCCCATTCACCACTGAACAGTTGAAGTCCGCCAAGTACATCCGCACCGATGTGGGGTGGCACAAGGTGGTGCGGGGTAACGCAAAGTCGGTGTCGGTAGAGACCGGTTATTCGTGGGTGGACCGGTACAAGCTGGACAAGGTTCTTGAGGTTCGGTCGTGAGTCGTGTTGTGAATCGTGTACCCACACTCCGCCCCCGAAACTCAGGAACCGACCGGATGCTGGCTGACATAGAAAAGTACGGACTCGACGGCTGGTTGAACATCATGATCACCCTGTACGGGGATGCCGCATTCGATGGGACGTTGCGGCGCTACGGCTACGAGCCGATCGACGACATCCTCGCTCCGTTTTATGCGGGAATACCCGTCAATGCGGTCCTCGAAAAGCCCTGTGGTGACACGATAAACACGGATTGAGCAGGTAAAATGGGTGCTGTGACATGCCTTTCGGACCACGAGGTGCACATGACCGGACAGGTCGAAGCCGAACACCCTTGCTGCTGGCCTGAATGCGACGGAAAAGCGCTCGTCCAGGACCGGGTGGAAGAGTGGTACCTGTGCTTCACCCACACAGCCATAGCAACCGAGTTTGTTGACCGCACCGCGCTCGGGCTCAAGGCCGGCGACCCGATGCCCCCACGCGCCGACGGCCGCCGCCGCTCAACTCGCAGCCGCGCGCAAGCCCGTAACGAACAGCGTGGCGACCGGCCGGGTTGGGTGTACTACGCCCGCGTCGGAGAGCACATCAAGATCGGGTACGCCACCAATGTCCGCAATCGGATGCAGCAGTACCCTCCCGGAACCGTGTTGCTCGCCGTCGAGCCGGGTGACCTGAAGCTCGAAAAGGCGCGACACAAGGAGTTCAACCACTCACTGGTGTTCGGGCAGGAGTGGTTCCGCGAGTCCTACCCCATCAAGAAGCTGGTTGATGAGCTACGGGAGAAGCACGGCTCCGACCTCGCCGACATCGGCCGAACCAATCGCCGCAGCACCAACACCGACACCCTCAAACCGCGGTGGTCGAGCAGAAGGAGCTACAAGGCATGAGTGACAACGCATTCCTGGACCGTCACGGGCAAGCAACACTCCGTGACACGCTCCACTCGATCGAGGCCCACCTCGACGACCTGGCGGACACCATCACCCGCCAGGCATCGACCGCCCGCAAGAATGTCAACAGCCACCGACGCCCAAAAAAGCTCCGATCCAGGCCTCCAGTCGACGAGGGGGCGCAGGATGTGGCGAACTCGCTACATAACTCCCTGCACACCGCCGTACGGCACACGTGCGAGTACCGGGCCGTGGCTTTCATTCCCGTAGGATTCACCCACCGTCACGGTGAGTTCATTGGCCCACTCCTACCGGGAGAGAATCGCGTTCCTCCTGGATATGACGAGTCGACTCTGGCTGTCCTGGTGAAGTGGCTGCGTAAGCACCTCATCAGCTTCGCCATGACTGAAGGCTCACCCGAGTGGGCAGACTCCATTGAGGTTGCCGCGAAGCGCCTGATGAAGGTGATCGACCTCCCACCGGATGACTACGTGCACATCGACTACAGCCGTGTCGCCCAGGCGAATCATCAACTTGTCACGACAGGAACGGTTGAGGTCGTGGCACGACGACTCGGTGACATGGGCAAGGGTCTCAACGCCCGCCGTGTGAGGACACTAGTGGAGCGCGGGAAGCTCAAACCCAACGGCGTGCCCGCGGAGGATGGCACCCAGTTCTACCGACTTGGTGATGTCCTCGATGCGCACCACCGACACGCGAGACGCAAGAAGGCGTCATGATCCACCCGTTACGTCAGGGGTTAGTGCTAGGCTGTCGCCTGTAAGGCGTGTTCCGTTCCGGGGCTCGGCCTTCCGTCATTCTTGCGGGGTAGCGCGCATCCGACGGTCCATTCACACCTTCTGGCATCAAGGTCGAAACCACGCGCACATCTTTTTTCGTTGAATCGAGGCCGCTGATGGTCGTCATCGACTCTGTCCTGTCTGCGCTGGTTCGTGTGTTTGATGTGCCGGTGAATTGGTGGATGGACCGTCAGCGCGCCCACACCGAGCGGGCGGCGGCAGCGATCCTGGCTCGCGCGGCGTGTGCATCGCAGGAGTGTCGGTGGTGTGTGGAGCATTTGGAGGACTGCCGTGGCTGACCGCGCGTTTCGGGGGCCGATCGTGTTCACGTGCACTGACTGCGGACGCCAACGCCACCGCCATTGTTCCCGCACCTGCCGCCTCGACCCCGACCATCCTGACACTCCCCGCACGTGGTGGGTTGAGGATGAACCTGCCTGACGGCCCCGTCCCCGTCGAACCGTGCTGTGTGTGGCGGATGCTTGTCAACGACTGGCCATACCGTGAGGTGGAGAAACTCCTCCGCATGTCACCCGGCCAAGTGTTGAAGGCCGAACAGGTGCAGAACGCTGATCTGCATGGTGTTGATCCCGAGTTGATTGCTGATCCCACCATTGACCGCCGGAAGTCGAAGTGACGACCGCTGTCGACGTCATGGACGTGATATGTCCGGTGCGACCGGGAGATGACAACGACGAGCTACGGTTCGCGCTCCGGACGTGGGAGCAGCATCTACCGCACGCCCGCATTTGGATTGTCGGCGACAAACCATCGTGGGTAACGAACGTCGAGTTCATTCCCGGCAACACAGGTCCGACCGGGCATGCGAATGTGTACCGCAACATCCTCGCTGCCTGCGAACACCCCGACATCTCCCCGACAGCAGTCGTGCTCAACGACGACATCTACGTGACTGAACCGGTGGATACTCCACCCACCTGGTTTCGCTCCACTCTGCGTGAGCATCTGGAGTTACCGAGGGTGAAGAAGGCGAAAGGACAGTGGTGGCCCACATCGTTGGAAACCACACTGATCTGTTTGCAAGCCCACGGCATCGCCGACCCCATCTCGTACGAGCTGCACACCCCGTTCGTCATCGACACCCAGAAGATGGCTGACACACTGCGCTTGTTCCAACATGTGACACCAGACAATCCTCCGCAGTGGCGCAGCCTGTACGGGTCGATGCACAGCATTGGTGGGACACGGCATCATGACGGGAAGATGTACGGGCCAGGCGACATCCACACTCCATACCATTCGACGGAGGATCGAAGTTGGCATCACTTCGCTGCCCGCTTCGCCCACGACTACCCGACACCCAGCCGATACGAGAGGCAGTGATGGACGGCAAGTACATCGACGTTGACCGCATCGTCATCGACCACGCCAAAGGTCAGGTACTCGTGGATGGCGAACCCATCCCGTACCCGATCCGCGAGGCAGCACCCACCGTCACCGCAGAAGATGGTGGGCTGTCGATCGTCGATGTGCCGGTGTTCTTCATCTGCCACAACGTCGACGTGATCGGCAGGCCCCGCAGCGACTACGACCGGCGGGCACTCGAACTTCGACAGGAGTACGACGAACGCCTCGCCGCGCTGAAGGCCCAGTACACCGAGGGCGGCCCCGCCTGATGGCAGCACTCGGAAGCATCCAGGCGACACTCTCCATCGAGAGTGTCGGCGCGTTCTCACGCATCGAGCTAGGCACAGGTGACCTACCCATCCACGTCGTCCGAGTGGGCGGCGACAGCGCAACCGCCCAGTACTCCATCAGTTCGTCGTCACTGACCGCTGGGGTGGTGGACATGCTGCGTGCCGCAGCCGATGCGATCGAGTCTGGAGACGTGGACCTCTGATGCCTGTTGAAACCCTGACCGAACCCGAAGCACTTGAGTGGTTGGAGGTTGCCGCCTCCTGCGTCCCCGAAGGCCAAGCCATCGTTGAACTCGGCACGTATCGTGGTGGGTCGCTCAAGTATTTGGTGGCCGGCGCATCTGACAGTGTCCAGGTGTTCGGGGTGGATGCTTGGGGTCAGGGCGATATCTATCGGGGTCGCCCGCACATGCTGGACCGCTACCGGCTGACTGATAAGCGGGTGGCTGCCCGGGTGGCGAAGGGCGCAACTCTCATCCACAACACCACCATCCAAGCGGCAGCAGAGTACGACGGGCCGCCTGTCGGGTGTCTCTACATCGATGCCGAACACCGCTTTGATTCCGTCCTGGCTGACTACACTGCGTGGGCTCCACACCTCGCCGAGGATGCGGTGGTGGCATTCGACGACTACGGCGGCGACAAAGGCAAGCAAGTCATCCAAGCCGTCGACCACCTCATCGCTGAGGGTCGGTTGGTGTGGGTGGAGAAGATCGGCGAACGCCTCGCCATCACCCGACCCGCCTGATGTCCTGGCTCGCTACACAGCCCACACCGGGCGCAGACGTCCACGTCCTACCCGTCGACGACCTCACCGCCCACGACGAGAACGACACCTGCACCTGCGGACCCACCACCGAACCCGTCGAACGACCAGACGGCAGCATCGGCTGGGTCATCACCCACCACTCACTCGACGGCCGCGAACACCACGAACATGCCTAGGGCACCAAAGAAGTGCGGGCGCGCCGACTGCACCACACGGGTCATCGGCACCACCTACTGCGACCAGCACCGCATCACCTGGCCCACCAACCGGGGACGCAACGTCCCCCACCGCCTACAAACCGCATGCTTCCGCCGCGACAACTACACCTGCCAACGCTGCGGACACCGAGGACTCCCCGGAGACGGCACACTCCACGCCGACCACAAACACAACCGGGCCACAGGAGGCCCTGACAGCCTCCACAACCTCGAAACACTCTGCACCGACTGCCACGCACCGAAGACTCGCCGCGAGGCCACAGCAGGCCGCTGAGACCCCTCCCGGCCCAACCCCCGCCCCCGGGGTCAAACCGGCCCCGCAAGGCACTGCTAAATCCTCTGCCTACGGTTCCCCAGGAATCTGGCGCTCTTGAACCTCCCTACCGAAATGGTGGGGCCGCATCCGAAATGGATGGAGAGAATCCCCATGCCCCAGCGAAAGAAGGATCCGAGTGCTCGTGCTCGGGCGAACAAGGCATCGACTGCTGCGACGTTGACTGATGACCATCAGGTGCAGTGTCCGGAGTTGCCGGAGTCGCGTGATTGGCATCCGCAGACGTTGCAGTGGTGGACCGATTTGTGGTCTGCGCCGATGGCTACCGAGTATCACTCGTCGGATCGGCATGCTCTGTTCATTCTGGCGGCGTTGGTGGACGATTTTTGGCAGGAGCCGACGACGTCGAAGGCTGCTGAGATTCGTTTGCAGCGGCAGGCGTTCGGGTTGACTCCCTATGATCGTCGCCGGTTGGAGTGGACGATCGAGACGGCGGAGGAGTCGAAGGAACGTGGCCGGCGTAGGTCGGAACGTTCGCAGGCTCCGCCCGCGGCGAAGGATGATCCGCGTTCCGGCTTGTATGCCGTGTGACGTAGATGCTGCTGGTTGTTCCGGGTGAAGATCCGGAACCCTGGCCGACGCTTGGACCTCAGATTTGCGATCTGATCGAGGATCGCGCCATCTATGGTCCGGGTTCGTTGCAGGGGGAGCCGTACGAGATTGACCCCGAGTTTCGGGCGTTCATCTACCGTGCTTTCGAGGTGTACCCGCGAGGCCATGAGTGGGCCGGCCGGCGTCGTTTCAAGCGGGTCGGGCTGTCGGTTCGTAAGGGTTTGGCGAAGACCGAGAAGCAGGCGTTGATCGCGTTCTGCGAGCTTCACCCGGAGGGGCCGACACGGTTCGACGGGTGGGATGCTCACGGCAATCCGGTGGGACGTCCGGTGAAATCGCCGTACATTCCGATGCTGGCGGTCACGGTCGACCAGGTCGAGGAACTCGCCTACGGGGCGTTGAAGTACATCATCGAGGAAGGTCCCGACGCGGATCTGTTCGATGTGACTCTTGAACGCATTGTTCGCCTGAATGAGCGCGGCAGGGCTGATGGTAAAGCGGTGCCGTTGGCGAACTCGCCGGGTTCGCGTGACGGTGCGCGTACAACTTTGAACTGTTTCGACGAACCTCACCGCCTGTATTTACCGCGGCAGTTGAAGGCGCATCAGACGATGGATGCGAATCTGCCGAAGCGCCCGTTGGATGACCCGTGGTCGCTGTATGTGGGGACCGCTGGTCAACCGGGGCAGGGTTCGGTGGCTGAGGAAATCCACGTCGAGGCGTTGCGGATCGCTGAGGGCAAGATCGAGCGGCCGGACTTGTTCTACCTGTATCGCACGGATGACGATCCTGATCGTGATCTGTCGGACAAAGATGAACGCATTCGGGCGATCGGCGAGGCTACCGGCCCGATAGGCGAGTTCGGGCCAGGGCAGTTCGATGAGATTGCGTCGAAGTGGGATCGGCCTGGCGCGGATGGCCCGTATTTGGAGCGTGTGTGGCTGAATCGTTGGCGTCGTCAGGGCGATCAGGCGTTCGACATGAAGAAGATCCAGCCCGGTTTGTGTCGGAGCGGGGAGCGGCTACCGAAGGGCGAGTTCGTCACTCTCGGTTTTGACGGGGCACGGTTTCGTGACGCCACCGCGATTGTTGCGACGGGCGTCGAGTCGGGGTTACAGGAACTTCTCGGGTTGTGGGAACGCCCCGATGATGACGAGGTCGATGAGTGGGAAGTCGACGAGGACGAAGTCACTGCGGTTGTCGCTGACGCGATGACACGGTTCGCGGTGTGGAAGATGTACGCCGACCCGCCGCATTGGACTGAGACTGTCGGGTCGTGGGCGGCTCGGTGGCCGGACCGGGTTGAGGAATGGTGGACGGCCCGCACTAAGCCGATGGCGTACACGCTGCGCGAGTTTCGGGAAGCGATCGACTCAGGCTCTGTCACGTTCGGAGGTGGCGAGAAAAGCCACAACGATCTGATCCGCCACCTTGGTAACGCTGGCCGCAAGGAACTGAAACTCGCTGACGATGAGGGAAAACCGCTGGACGTCATGCAAAAGCAGGACGGCCGAGCCGACCTGAAGTTTGATGCCGCGATGGCGGCCGCATTGTCATGGAAGGCATGTTTGGACGCCCGGAAATCCGGTGCGAGACCACCACAACCGGTGGGCATGCCGCGACGTATCTACTGAAAACCTATTGGGGGTGGTGTGCTTGACACCGGTTACGCCGGCCGAATGGCTACCGATCCTCACAGCACGGTTGGACGCGGCGCAACCGCGTATCAATATGCTGCGCCGACATGTTGACGGTGACGCCCCGCTCCCGGAGATGGGTAAGAATGTGCGGGCGTCGTGGCAGCGGTTCCAGAAGCAATCCCGCGCCAACCTGGCGGTGAAAATCACCTCCGCTGTCGCTGAACGGTTGATTCCGAACGGGATCGACATCGGTGCGAATACCGATGCGGAGGCTGTCGCGGCAGCTCAACGTATCTGGCGGGACAACCGCATGAAGGGTGTGGTGGTCAAAGAGGCCATCCGTCTGATGTTGAACTACCGCACCAGCTATATGACGGCGTGGGCCGGTGATAATGGGCATGCCATCATCACGGCGGACACTCCCGAGATGATGTACGCCTCTACCGACCCGTTGCAGCCGTGGAAGGCTCGTGCCGCTATCAAGTGGTGGCGCGACTCTGATGCGGAAACTGATTACGCCATCGTGTGGTGTCAGATCGGTTGGCAGTTGTTCAAGCGGTCGGTGTGGATTAACCCGATGGAGGCTGTTGACCGGCGCATCCGCAACAATCGCGCCAGTACCGGCAGGTGGGACCCTGCCGGTGACTTCCAGATCACTGGGGAAGCACCACCGATTGTGGTGTTGGACAACCCGTCAGGCTATGGCGAGTTCGAACCACACATCGACCTGATCACACGTATCAATGCGGGGATTCTGGAGCGGCGTGTGACGTCTGCGATGCAGGCGTGGCGGCAGCGCGCGTTGAAGGGTGGGCTTCCGCAGAAGGATGCGGATGGCAACGATATTGACTGGGCTGCCGTGTTCGAGCCAGCCCCAGGCGCTCTATGGGACATCCCCGAGGGCCTCGACATCTGGGAGTCGCAACCCACCGACATCCGCCCCCTCTTGGAGGGCGTGAAGGATGACCTTCGCGAACTGATGGAAGTGTCCGCGACACCTCTGCCGGGGATGCTTCCCGGCTCGCAGAACCAGTCCGCGACCGGGTCGGCGGCCATGAAAGAATCACTGATCCTGAAGGCCAAAGACCGGCTGGATGTAGCGGATACGGCGATCTCGGCGATCATGTCGAAGGCACTGCGCATCGAAGGCATCGAGACCGATGAGACGATCGCCATCTCGTGGGAGCCACCCGATCACGTGTCGTTGTCGGAGAAATATGGCTCTCCTGACCGATCCGTGGGTCATGACCGGCCGGGGAGGACTGGTCGGTGGCCGCCGAGGTTGAGCATGGCCAAGGCGATGAGAGCCTCGGGAGACCTGAATCCGAAGGCAACGCGGG
>NZ_JAKGCU010000015.1 GCF_021556435.1 Gordonia tangerina | reverse complement strand
CGCGGTCAGTTGAGCACCTGCGTCAGCCCCCCCTCATCGGCAACCGCGCCACGCAACGCAAGGCACATAGCGGTGCGTGGCGGAAACCAAATGAAGAAGTGTCACCACCAAGACCCCTCACACTGTCACCAGTGTCTTGATGCGGAAGTGACACCGATGTCCTGCGAGATGACAAGTCGAACCCGCAACCCTTCGTCGCGTCCGGTCGGTACGTTGGTGGGGTAGGGACCGCAACGAGAGGAGTGTTCATGACACGCGTCGCGATCATCGGGGGTCACGGCAAGATCGCTCTGCGCTTGGCGAAGATCCTGTCCGACCGGGGCGATGAAGTGACCTCGCTGATCCGCAACCCGGCCCATCGCGACGATGTGGAGGCCGCCGGTGCCACGCCGGTCGTTGCCGATGTGGAGAATCTCGATGTCGCCGGGATCGCTTCGGTACTCACCGACCAGGACGCGGTGGTCTTCTCCGCCGGCGCGGGCGGTGGCGACCCGAACCGGACCTACGCCGTCGACCGCGATGCCGCGATCCGCTCGATGGACGCCGCTGCCACCGCGGGCGCGAACCGCTATGTAATGGTGTCCTATTTCGGAGCCGGGCCCGACCATGGTGTGCCGGAGGACAATTCGTTCTATCCCTACGCGGAGGCGAAAGCTGCCGCCGACGAACATCTGACGGCATCCGATCTGCAGTGGACCGTTCTCGGACCCAGCCGGCTCACCGACCAACCCGGCACCGGCCGGATCACGGTCGGCGGGGACCGGGTGGCCGGCGACGAGGTGAGCCGTGACAACGTCGCGCAGGTCGCCGCGGCCGTACTCGCCGTCCCCGCGACGGTGGGTAAGCGCATCGAGTTCAACGACGGCGACACCCCCATCGCAGACGCGGTGTCGTGAGATCTCACCGGTCATCGCCGACAATCGGACCATGACCGATACACACGCCACGTCGTTCCTGTCCGATGTCGTGGCGATCGTCGGGGACGCGCATGTGTTGACCGACACCGATGCGATGGCCGGCCATCTGACCGATTGGACCGGCCGTTGGACCGGGACGGCGGACGCGGTGATCCGCCCGCGTACCACCGATGAGGTGGCTGCGGTGGTCTCTGCGTGTGCCGCCCACGGCGTGGCCATCTGCGTGCAGGGTGGCAACACCGGGCTGGTCGGCGGGTCGGTGCCGCCTACCGAGCCCGCGTCCCGGGGCCTGCTGGTGGTGATGAGCACTGCCCGTATGACCGACATCGATGAGGTCGACACCCGCGGTCGCTGCGTCGGTGTCCAGGCGGGTGCGACGATCGATCAGATCGACTCCCGCGCCGCAGAGCACGGCCTACGCTTCCCGGTGGATCTGGCGTCGCGAGAGTCGGCCACCGCGGGTGGGGTGGTCGGGACCAACGCCGGCGGGGTGCGGATGATCCGGCACGGCAACACCCGTCGCCAGGTACTCGGCATCGAGGCCGTACGCGCCGACGGTCAGGTGTTGCGCAGGTGGACATCGCTCGTCAAGGACAACGTCGGCTACGACATCCCCGGATTGCTCGCCGGGAGCGAGGGCACCCTCGCCATCGTGACCCGGGTCCTTTTCCGGCTGGTGGCCCCGCCTGCCTCGACGATCGTGACGGTGGCCGCGGTGCGCCACGTAGAGGATTCGTTCGCCCTCATCGACACCATGACCGAGCGAGGGCTGACCGTCGAGGCGGCCGAGATCATGACCGATGCGGGAATCGAACTGGTGCATGAGCACGGCGTGCGCCGGCCGGTGGCCGCGCACGCGCCTTTCTACACCCTGGTGGAAGTGTCGGGCACCGGTGATGTGGAGGCCGCGGTGATCGACGTCCTCGACGACGCTGACGTCGTCGACGCCGTGCTCGAACCCGGCCCGGCCCGCGATCTCTGGGCGGCGCGTGAGCGGCACACCGAGACGATCTCGCGGTCGTCCACCACGCCGGTGGTGAAACTCGATGTGTCCGTGCCGATTCGGGCGCTGCCGGAGGCGCTTGCCGAACTGGCCGCCGTGGCCGACCTCGTCGAGCACCCGTGCCGGTCGATCCTGTTCGGGCATGTCGGGGACGGCAACATCCACGTCAACCTGCTCGATGTGCCCGAAGGCAACGCCGAGGAACTGACGGGGCGAGTCTTCGGGATCGTCGCCGCCAACGGCGGCAGCATCAGCGCCGAGCACGGTATCGGCCGGGCAAAGGTGGCGTGGACGCACTTGGGGCGTAGTGACGTCGATCTCGCCACGATGCGTGCGATCAAGGGTGCCTGGGACCCCGACGGCCGGTTGAACCCGGGCGTGCTGTTCGGCTGACGCGCGCGAACGACCGAATCCTGAGACCATTCATCTCGTGACGACCGACGATGGGGCGCGCGAGGACCTGGTGGAGCTGGCCCGACGCTGTGGCGTCGCCGATCGGTATGTGGGCTGGGATCAACTCGACCATCACGTGAGTTCGGAGACGATCGTGGCGGTGCTCGCCTCGCTGGGCGTGGCCGCCGATGGCTCCGAGGAGATCGCCGCGGCCCACGCGCACCTCGACGATGCGCCGTGGCGGGAGATGTTGCCGCCGGTGACGGTGGCCGTCGAAGGCGCCCGGACCCGGTTCATCGCCCATGTGCCGCACTGGGATCCGCTTCATGTCTGGATCGTCACCGAGGACGGACGCACCGAGCAGCCCGCACAGGTCGACGAGCGGGTCGAACCACGCGAGGTCGACGGGGTACTCATCGGTCGGGCGACCTTCGAGGTCCCCGCGAATATCGAACCGGGCTATCACCGGGTGCATGCCCTCGATCCGGCCACCGAACAAACCATGGATCGGCCGCTGATCGTGACGCCTCGGCGGCTGTCGACCGCTGATGGCCTGCTAGACGGTCGGCGTTGGGGCGTGGCCGTCCAGCTGTATTCGGTCCGCTCGTCGAGGTCGTGGGGAGTCGGCGATTTCGCCGACCTCGCGGGCATCTGCGAGGCCGCGGCCAGTAGTCATGGGGCAGATTTCGTCCAGGTCAACCCGCTGCACGCGGCGCAACCGACCGCACCCATCGAACAGTCCCCGTACCTGCCGGTGACCCGGCGGTTCGTCAATCCCCTCTACATCCGGGTCGGCGACATCCCCGAGGTCGCGAGACTGGACAAACGGGCACGTAAACACCTCAAGACGCTGGAGCGAGCCTTTTTCGACGAGAACCTCGCCACCGACAAGATCAAGCGCAACAAATCGTTCCGGGCCAAGATGAGCGCGTTGGAGATGATCCACGACCAGCCGCGATCAGACGAGCGGGACTTTGCCTACCGATCGTTTCGGCGGCGTGAGGGCAAGGGGCTGCGCCGCTTCGCCACCTGGTGTGCGCTGGCCGAGCATTTCGGCTCCGACAGCCCCAAGTGGACGACGCGCTTGCGGGACAAGGACTTCGTCAAGCGTAAGCGTCGAGAGCTGGCCGACCGCGTCGACTTCTACATGTGGCTGCAATGGATCTGCGATCAGCAACTCGCCGATGCACAGCATGCCGCTCTGTCGGCGGGCATGCGGATCGGGATCATCGCCGACCTCGCGGTCGGGGTGGCTCGGCACAGTGCCGATGTGTGGATGCTCGGCGATGTGCTCGCCCGTGGCGCGACTGTCGGGGCGCCGCCCGACGGTTTCAATCAGCAGGGACAGAACTGGGACCAGCCTCCGTGGGACCCGCGCCGCCTGGCCGAGGCCGGATACGAGCCGTATCGCGACATGCTGCGTACGGTCCTGCGGCATGCGGGCGGTCTGCGGGTCGACCACATCCTGGGGTTGTTCCGGCTCTGGTGGATTCCCGACGGCAAGAGCCCGGCAGCGGGCACCTATGTCCATTACGACCACGACGCGCTGATCGGCATACTGGCGTTGGAGGCCGAACGGGCCGGTGCCGTGGTGATCGGTGAAGACCTCGGAGTCTTCGAACCGTATGTGCAGCAGGCGCTCACCGAGCGCGGAATACTGGGTACCTCGATCTTATGGTTCGAACACGGTGCCGATGCGCCGGTGCCGCCGGAGGAGTACCGGCAATTGTGCCTGACGTCGGTGACGACTCACGACCTGCCACCCACGGTGGGCTACCTCGCCGGTGACCACATCGAATTGCGTTCTCGGTTGGGGTTGCTGGAGACCGGTGAGGCGGCCGAACGCGCACGTGACGAACGTGACCGCGACGCCGTACTGAATCTGGCCCGATCCCGTGGACTGCTACCGCCCGACGCCGCACCGACCGGGCAGGAGACGGTTGAAGCGCTGTACCGACTCATCGCGCAGACGCCGTCTGTGCTGTTGAGTGTGGCGCTGGTCGATGCGGTGGGGGAGCGTCGGATTCAGAACCAGCCCGGCACCGATTCGTCGCAGTACCCGAACTGGTGCATCCCGCTCGCCGACGAGAACGGCCAGGTGGTTCTCGTCGAGGATCTGGCCAGCAATGCGCGCTTCGCGAGTCTGGTCGACGCACTGACGGAGCAGGGCGTCGGGTCACATTGAGTGGTAACCCCGGGAGGCGGTGTGCCGCGGCCCGGGGCCGTGATCGGAGCGCACCGCCACCAGGGTCAATACCAGAGCGATGAGGGCGAGAACACCAACCGCGATGTTGAATGCGATCCCGGAGGTGCGCAGCCCCCAGTGGGCCGCGGCGAAACCCTCACCGACGATCGGGATCGAGATCGCCACATAGGCGACCACGAAATAGGTCGAGGTGACTTCGGCGCGCCGGTCGGATGGGCTGGCCGCGACGACCGCGGCCAACCCCTTGCTGAAGGAGAGTCCCTGACCGATTCCGCTGATGATCGCGCCGAGGAACAGGATGGCCAACGATGGGACCAGCAGCCCGCTCACCAGCACGGCCATTCCGACGACCAGGACTGCGCATCCGACGATCAGGGACCGCTCCGTGGGCTGTGAACGCCCGACGATCTGGGTCAACGCCGAGGTCAAGAACAGCACCGCCACCAGGATGCCGGCGATCGCGTGCGAGTCGATGCCGAGTATCTGCGACACGAACGACGGGGTCACACCCGTAAAGGTGCCCATCACCGCGAACCCGGCAAAGGCCGCGATGGCCGCACGCACGAAGACGCCTCGGACCTCGGCGGGAACCGACAGCCGCTGCAAACCCAGGCGCGTCCCGGCGCGGACATCAACCGATTCCGTCAGGAACCAGATCCCGACGAGGACCGGTGCCAGCAGCACCAGATCGAGCGCAAATGGCAGGCGGAGCGGGGCGGGTGCGAATTGAGCGAGGAGTCCGGCGATCAGCGGCCCCAACCCCAGACCCCCGATGTTGGCGGCGGTGGCGATGGCGGGTGCCCGGCCTTGCCAGCGCCGGGGTGCCAGTTCGATGATGGCCGCGGTTGCGGCGCCGGCGTAGATTCCCGCCGACAAACCGGACAGCACCCTGCCGATCATCAACTGCCACACGGGTCCTGCGGTGAGGAACACCACGGCGCTGGCTGCCGAGAGCAGTGCGCCGGCGAGTAGCAGTGGCCGTCGTCCCACCGCATCGGACCAGCGACCGAACACGATCAGTGCGGCGATCACGCCGGCGGCGTAGATCGCGAAGATCACCGTGGTGGTGACCACGCCGAAGCCGAGTTCGGCCGCGTAGATGGCATAGAGCGGGGTGGGCAGGGTGGTGCCGAGCATGACGACGGCGAAGGCGAGTGCGGCCGCGGCGAACGAACGCCCACGTGACCGTTCTCGTCGTTGCGCTGGGGCCGTCTGTGTGTGGCTGCTCCCGGTCTGCGGCATGACTGTGCCAGCGTCGGATGTCGCGGCCGTATTCCCGCGCAGCTCCGGTGTCCACTTCGATGTCGGTGTCGGCCGCGGCGATCGTCAGGCTGCGCCCGACGCGTCGGCCTCGTCGGGGTATGCCGCGACCATCAGCGACGCCACTGCCGACAGCACCTCCGACCACGCCGCGGTCATCTCCGCGGTCCAATGCGGGGCGCCGACTTCGGACATGGTGGCGATCATGCACTCGGCGACCGCGCCGTACATCGGTTCGGTCACCCCCAACTCGGCGTGATGGCGGCCCAGCGTGCCCAGTGTCGACGATAGCCACGCGGAATCCTCGAGATGATCGACCACCGCGATGATGGCCGTGCGCAACATCGCGGCTTGCGGACGCACGCCCCGACTGAACATGGGTTGTACCTCGGGATATCGCTCGAAGAGCACCTCATAGAACCGGACGGTGAGGCCGTCGTCGGGTAGGTCCACCAGCGCCAGACTGCGCTGGAGAAGTATTTTGTCCATGCGACGATCGTGGTGAACCGCTGTTACCTGGCAATTACCGCGACGGCACAACGGGTCGCCGCACCGGTAACACCAACCTCACAGCCGCTCGGATAACCGACGTCGCCGACGGGTCTGGTCACGTCGCGTCTCGTCGATTAGTGTTTCGGGGAGTAACACTCACATCGGTCAGCACGATCGACGATTCGGCCCGGGGGTGGAAGCGATGACGGAGACGGCACGACCCGACCACGATGTGGTGATCGTCGGGGCGGGCTTCGGCGGGTTGGGTGCCGCAATCGAGTTCAAGAGCCTGGGTTTCGAGAACATCGCCATCCTCGAGCGCGAGCAGGATCTCGGTGGCACCTGGCACGTCAACCACTATCCCGGCCTGGCCGTCGACATCGCCTCGGTCACCTACTCGTACTCGTTCGAACCGAACCCGTATTGGTCGCGGCTGTTCGCGCCGGGAGTCGAACTCAAGCGTTACGCCCATCACGTCGCCGACAGCTACGACCTGAAGCGACACATGCAGTTCGACACCACGGTGACGCGGGCGGAATGGGATGAGCGCGAACGACTCTGGCGGGTCGCCACGGCCGACGGTGCGACGCGAACGTGCCGCTATCTGGTCACTGCCACGGGGTTTCTCTCCCAACCGCACACGCCTGACTTTCCGGGTCTCGACACGTTCGGCAGAACGATCATCCACACCACTGCCTGGGAGGATGGCCACGACTTCACCGGTGAGCGGGCGGCGATCGTGGGCACCGGCGCCACCGCGGTCCAGCTGATACCCGAGATCGCCCGCCAGGCAGAAACTCTCACCGTGTTCCAGCGGACGCCGATCTGGGTGGTGCCGAAAGTCGATTTCGGAATCCCGGCGCCTGTCCAGAAGATCTTCGCCCGCGTGCCGATTACTCAGCGCCTGGCCCGGATGGTGAACACCGCCGCACTCGAGGCCCTGATGGTGTTCGGGGTCCTGCACTTCAAGCAGGTCAGAATCGGCAACCGGGGAGCAGAGCTGTTGGCGCGTGCGCACCTGCGCGCCCAGGTGCGCGACCGGAGTACCCGAGCAGCACTGACTCCGACGTACGACTTCGGCTGCAAACGGCCGACGTTCTCCAACAGCTACCTGCGCGCCTTCAACGATCCGCATGTCTCTCTGCAGACGAGCTCCATCGACCGGGTGGAACCGGGAGCGATCATCACCACCGATGGCGACCGCACCGAGATCGACGTTCTGGTCCTGGCCACCGGTTTCGATCTCTGGGGAACCAACTTTCCGGCGTTCGACATCGTCGGGCGGGATGGACGCGATCTCGGCACCTGGTGGCGAGAGAACCGGTTTCAGGCGTACGAGGGTATCGCCATGCCGAGTTTCCCCAACCTGCTCTCGCTGAACAGTCCGTACTCCTACAGCGGGTTGTCGTACTTCACGACGATCGAAGGGCAGATGACCCACATCCGTCGGCTGTTCGGTGAGTTGCGGCAGCGGCAGGACACGACCTTCGAAGTGACCGAGGAGGCCAACGCGGAATTCCTGGCCCGGGTCACCGAGAAGTTGCAGTCCTCGGTGTTCTACAACGGCGACTGTTCGTCGGCCCGAAGCTATTACTTCAACCAGCACGGTGAGGCGGCGTTGTTGCGGCCGAGTTCCACTCTGTCCACGCGGCGCGAGATGGACGGGTTCCCGCTCGACGACTATCGGTACCGCTGACCCACCGTCAGCGGGCTGGGTCGGGGACATGCTGCCGACGCCCCCATCGCCGCAGCAATGCCGCCATATGCTGGAATCATGCGTGCCTGGGAAGTGAGCGCTCCGGCGCCGATCGAGCACCACCCGCTGCGGTTGGTGCGCAAAGATGTGCCGGTGGTGGGTGACGACGAACTGCTCGTTCGTGTCCTCGCATGCGGCGTGTGCCGCACCGATCTGCATGTGGCCGAAGGGGATCTCCCACTCCATCGAGATCGGGTGACCCCTGGGCACGAGGTAGTGGGGGAGGTGGCAGCGCTGGGTGCGCGGGTCACCGAGTTCGCCGTCGGTGACCGCGTCGGGGTGGCGTGGCTGCACCGAACCGATGGCACCTGCGACTACTGTCGGCGTGGCGACGAGAATCTCTGTCCGGCATCGTCCTACACCGGGTGGGACCATGATGGCGGCTATGCCGACTTCACCACCGTGCCTGCGCCGTTCGCGTATCGCCTGCCCGCCGACCTGGACACCGTCGCCGCGGCCCCGCTGCTCTGCGCCGGCATCATCGGCTATCGTGCGCTCAAGCGGGCGAGCCGGCCCGACCTGGGTGCCGAGCTCGGCTTCGAGATCCCGCACCGACTGGGCCTTTACGGCTTCGGTGGCAGTGCACACCTCTGTGCGCAGGTCGCGATCGCCCTGGGCGCCAGGGTGCATGTGATGACCCGCGGCGAACAGTCACGCGAGCTGGCGCGACGCCTGGGGGCGACGTCGGTGGGCGCCGCCGACGCTGCCCCGCCGGAGCCACTGGACGCCGCCATCACATTCGCTCCGGTGGGTGAGCTGGTGCCGGTGGCGATGCGCGCCCTCGATCGCGGTGGCGTCCTGGCCATTGCGGGCATTCACCTGAGTGATGTTCCGCCGCTGAACTATCAGCGAGAGCTCTTCTACGAAAGAGAGGTCCGCTCGGTCACCGCGAACACCAGGGCCGACGGCGAGGAGTTCCTGACACTTGCCGCACGCCATGGCGTGCACGCGACCACCCACCCCTATCCGCTGTCGGGGGCTGATGAGGCGCTCGCCGACCTGAAAGCGGGCCGCTTCGACGGTGCCGCGGTCCTCGTGCCCGACTGACCGCGGGCCGCTCAGACCGGTTCCAACAGTTCCGGCCCGTTGTTGGCAACCCGGTTCACCAGCGGGGCCACCTCGCGGACGTCGATCGCGTCGGCGATCGCCTCGCTCGGCGGTGCGAACAGTTCGGCGGGGGCGGTGTGGTCCGGGTCGAGCCACGGATCCCAGTTCTCGAAGGGCATGATCAGCGGCATGCGGTCGTGAATATCGCGCAGGTGTCCGACGGCGTCGGTCGTGAGGATGGAACAACTCAGTAACGGTGGTGTGTCCCGTGCGGCGTCCTTCGGGCGCCACACCGACCACAGACCGGCCATGAATAGTCGGGTCCCATCGTGGGGGGACATGAAGAACGGCACCTTGGTGGGTTTGCCCTTCGCATCGGCGGGGCCCTTCTTCCACTCATACCAACCGTCCATCGGGACCAGACACCGCTTGGACTTCACCGAGGAGCGGAACGAACTCTTCTCCGCCGCGCTCTCCGCGCGAGCGTTGAACAGCAGCGGGCCTTTGCCGACCTCCCTGGCCCATGGCGGCACCAGGCCCCAGCGCATCGCGCGGATGCGCAGCGCCGGGTCGTCGTCGGCATCGTCGGGTGCGTGACGCCGCACCACGGTCATCACCGTGGTGGTGGGTGCGACGTTGTAGTTCGGGCCGGGGGACCGTCCGGACGTGCCTCGTTCGGCCGACACTGGCTCATTGTTCGCGGACCCGTCCTTCGCCGATTTGTCATCAGCCGATTCGTCGCCCGCCGGGTCGAGGGGAACGGGCACCTCGTTGATCGCATCGATCTCCGCGGCGAGCTTCGCCGGGTCGGTGGTCACCGCATATCGTCCGCACATGGTCTCCATGCTGGCACGAACCCCCGACACGGACCCATGACACGATTCCACTGACACTCACACCGCGACCCCTCACACGGCGATCACTCACACCGCGATGTCGGCGGTCACGGCATTCGTCGCCGCGACGAGGTCGCCGGGAGCGAGTCCGATCTCCATACCCCGCCGACCGGCACTGCAGTACACCGTCGACCAGTCGAGCGCGGATCTGTCCACGACCGTGGGCAGCGCCGTGCGCTGGCCGAGCGGTGACACCCCGCCGAAGACGTAGCCGGTCGAGCGGGTGACCGCCTTCTCGGCGGCCATCGCCGCCTTGGATGTGCCCTTGGTGACATCGGCCAACGCCGCGGCGGCTGCTTTCAGCGACAGTCGGCGCGGTACCGGCACCACTGCGACCGCCAGGTGACCGCCGAGATCGATCACCAAGGTCTTGAAGACCTGATCCGGACTTATCCCGAGGGCATCGGCGAGCGCAGCGACCGCCTCGGCGCCGTACGCGTCGCTGTTCTTGTCGTGGGTGTAGCGGTGCACGCTGTAGGCGATACCTGCGCGTTCGAGTGCCGTCACCGCCGGTGTTGCGGCCATCATCTCGCTCCGTTCTGCTGGCTGTGCTGCCGATCCGTACATCGCATGGAACATTTGCCGTGCACACACTGTTGACGCATGTGTCGACGACGCGGGCAACCGGCGGTGGCCGCTCGTCAACCGAACATTCCCGACTCACACGGAAGGTCGAACAGCCATATGAGTAGCACTGGTCTGGTCGAACCCACCAGCGCGGTTCACGAGTCAGCATCCCAGGTGGGCGTCGCGCCCGGCGCGGCATCGGTAAGCTGGTCCGACAGTGGGATCTCCAACGGGATCGTGGCCCCGGACACCCGATGGGTGCTGCGGGCACCGACCTCGATCCCAGCGAACGCCGTCACCGAAGGGATCGTAGTGACCGAACCCGAGTCGCAGGACCAGGCGCCCGCCGATGCGGCCGATGCGGACTCGAAGCGCACATCCGGAGTCGGGTCGCAGGCGCCGCGCCGAGCCGATCCGGGCGAGTCGCCCGAGGCGTTGACGGAGCGTTTCGAGCGTGACGCGTTGCCGTTGCTCGACCAGATGTACGGCGCAGCACTGCGGATGACCCGTAATCCGGCCGATGCCGAAGACCTGGTTCAGGAGACCTACGTCAAGGCCTTCTCGGCCTTCTCGTCCTTCCGGGAGGGCACCAACCTCAAGGCGTGGCTTTATCGGATCCTGACCAACACCTACATCAACGGATATCGCAAGAAGCAGCGTCAACCGGCGCAGTATCCCACTGACGAGATCACCGATTGGCAGTTGGCGGCGACGGCCGAACACTCGTCGACCGGACTTCGCTCAGCGGAGATCGAGGCGCTCGAAGCCCTACCCGACGACGACATCAAGGCCGCGCTGCAGGAACTCCCGGAGGACTTCCGGATGGCGGTGTACTACGCCGACGTGGAAGGTCTGCCTTACAAGGAGATCGCGGAGATCATGGACACGCCGATCGGAACCGTCATGTCCCGGCTGCATCGTGGCCGGCGCCAGTTGCGCGATCTACTCGCCGACGTCGCCCGTGAGCGCGGCTTCAACCGCGCCGCACGCAACTCCGAGAGCGGGGTGAAGAGATGAGCGGCACACAGCGAAGTGATGATCAGGGTGGCGACATGGATCCTGAGTTCGTCGAACTCGACTGCTCCGCGGTGATCGCGGATGTCTGGTTGCTCCTCGACGACGAGTGCGATGCCGATGCACGGTCACGTCTGCAGGAGCATCTCGACACCTGCCCATCGTGTTTTGCCCATTACGGCATCGAGCAGCAGATGAAGACTCTGATCAACCGGAAGTGCGGCGGCGATCACGCACCCGAAGGGCTGCGTGAGCGGTTGCGTGTCGAGATCCGTCGGACCGTGATCGTGCGGGAGTCGGGCCCGGAGTAGCGACCCCGCGAGATCCACGCCGTCACCTGCCCCGCGGCGGTCGACAGAACCCGGAAAAACGCCGAGAGCATCCACCCTTGTGCAGAGAGGCGACTCTCTGTTCCAACAGTGGATGCTCTCGGCGTTTTTCCGGGTTCTGTCGACGCGGACCGTCGAACCGAACCCATCCAATAAGCTCGCTACCCGAGTCGAAACTCAGGAGTTGGGACGCTTGCCGTGGTTGGCAGCGTTCTTCTTACGAGCGCGCTTCTTGCGTCCGCGCTTGCCCATGACGGACCTCCTTCGTACTGTGTGCGGGTCTGATTGTCCCACGTGTGGCATGCGTGATCACAATCGCCTGTCGTCGCGCCGCCGTGTGCGTCGGCTAGGTTATGACCATGGCTGAAGACGTCGTGGCGGAGATCGTCGCCAGCGTGCTGGAAGTACGGGCGAGCGCCGGGCAGCAGGTCGAGGTGGGCGACACCCTGGTGCTCCTCGAATCGATGAAGATGGAGATCCCGGTCCTGGCGGAGGAACCGGGCACCTTGGCCGATGTCAAGGTCGTGGTCGGCGATGTGATCCAGGCCGGCGACATCATCGCCGTCTACGAATGAACGGTGCGGGCAGGCGATTGCGTTCGCCGGACCGCTCGGCTGAGTAGCCCCAGCTATGTCGACGCTGGCAGATCTTCTGGCAGAACACACGCAGCTGTCCGACGCCGCGGCAGCCCACCTGCAGCGTCTGGTCGCGGAATGGCAGTTACTGGCCGATCTGTCGTTCGCGGACCTGCTGATGTCGGTGCGGACCGAGAACGGCGACATGGTGACGGTGGCACAATGTCGCCCGAACACCGCGTCGACCGTCTTTCCGAGCGATGAGGTCGGTTCGGTGGCCGACCGCGCGATGAATTCGCAACTGGACCGGGCATTCTTCGCCGACCGGGTGTTGCGTGACGAGGACCCGGAGTGGTTCGGTTCGGTGGCGATTCGTCGCGAAGCGGTTCCGGTGGGGTTTCCCGGCGCCGACGGAGCGATCGCGGTTCTCACGCGCGCGGTGGATCTGACCCATCCACGGTTGCCGTCACCTCTCGAGCTGGCCTATCAGGACTCGGCGAACGATCTGTGTCAGATGGTCGCCGATGGGACCTTTCCGCATCAAGAGGGCAATCCGCGCGGTCTGTCCACACCCCGCGCGGGTGACGGATTCGTCCGGGTCGACGAGCACGGGATGGTCGTCTATGCCAGCCCCAATGCGTTGTCTGCGTTCCACCGGATGGGGTGGAGTGCGGAACTGACGCACACCCGGCTGTCGGAGGTGACGTCGGCGTTGTTGACCGATCGGTTCGAATCCGAGGACGTGGCCACCATGATCGATGCGGCAGCGGGGGTCACCGCGCCGCCGGTGACGCCGTACCGCGACGTCGGGATGCGGATGGAGGCCGATGCCAGTCGGGCGACCGTGCTCATCCGTGCGGTACCGCTGCATCCGCGGGCCGTCGATACCGGTGCGGTGGTGTTGATCCGCGACGTCACCGAGGTCAAACGACGTGACCTCGCGTTGATCAGCAAGGATGCGACGATCCGCGAGATCCACCATCGGGTCAAGAACAATTTGCAATCGGTGTCGGCGCTGTTGCGTCTGCAGGCACGGCGCACCTCCAACCCGGAGGCGCGCGGCGCGCTGACCGAGGCGGTACGCAGGGTGGCGTCTATCGCCCTCGTGCACGAATTGCTCTCCGGCAGTGTCGACGAGGAGGTTGATCTCGACGAGGTCGTCGATCGGTTGGTGCCGATCCTGGTCGACGTCGCCTCCAGGGATGCCAGAGTGCAAGTGCGGCATCGTGATCGACTCGGTGTGCTCTCGGCGGAGCTCGCGATGCCGCTGGTGATGGTGCTCACAGAACTGATCCAGAACGCGATCGAGCACGGCTTCGATGATGGCGCCGCCGACAGCGAGATCGAGATCGTGGCCCACCGGGATGTCCGAACACTCCGTATCGCCATACGTGACAATGGTTTCGGGCTACCCGCTCATTTCGACATGAGCACCTCGGATCGACTCGGCCTGCAGATCGTGCAGACCATGGTGTCGATCGAACTCGGTGGCACCCTGGCCATGGGAGCGAATCCCGCGGGCCGGGGCGCCGAGGTGAGTGTGACGATCCCGTTGCGCTGAAAGCGAACCTGCTGATGGCCGAGATCGTATGTCCCACAGACGAAGAGACCCGGCCGGGGCCGGGTCTCTTCGATGTCGCCGTGGCGACTGGAGGCTGTGGCCCCTGTCAGACGCTGCTCCGCGTCCGCGTCCGCGCGGTGCGCCGTTTGAGCGCGCGCCGCTCGTCCTCGCTCATTCCTCCCCAGACGCCTGCGTCCTGCCCGGACTCCAGGGCCCACGAGAGGCATTCGGCCGTGACGGGGCACCGGGCGCAGACGAGCTTCGCATCAGCGATCTGTGCGATGGCCGGTCCGCTGGTCCCCACCGGGAAGAACAGCTCCGGATCTTCGTCGCGACAGATTGCTTTGTGACGCCAGTCCATTCCTTCTCCTTCAGGTGCTTGACGCACCACTCGACAACTACCAATGTCTGGTTTGTTGTGGCTGTAACCGCTAGTTCACGCGGACCCACCAAATGTTTCCGCACTGTTGCTTGTGAATACTTTCACGAATCCAGGCGAAGTCAATGGTGTTCCGTTAACACGTGTGCAATATCACTGTTCGGTGACCCTCCCCGAGGGGGGTGGCTGCACTTGGTTGCGCACCGATGTACTACTCTACTCGGGTTTGTGGCTGCTTTGGTGTGATTTTCGCTGGTCGCCGAAAGAAATCCCTGGTGGTCTTCGAGTCATAGTCGGTAGTCTGTGAGGCATGCCACGACGACGACGTTGATCCTCATCACACCGACCGCGCTCCCGGCGACGGGCTGAGGGCGCCGACCGGCTGAGCGTGGCCGCCTCGGTCGCGGCACTGGCCGAGGACGCGATCCCGCTCTACCCACTGTATGCGGTCATGTTCGCCGACCCCGACGTCGTCGGGGCCGGACTCTCACCCGCGTCGATCTCCGTGCTGTTCATCATCTGGTCGGCGTGCTCCTTTCTCTTCGAGATCCCGACCGGGCTCCTTGCCGACCGTGTCTCGCGTCGCCCCCTGCTCGTCGTGGGTCCGCTGGTGACCGGGGCAGGCTTTGCGCTGTGGACCTGGTGGCCGTCGTTCGGGGCGTTCGCTGCGGGCTTCGTGTTGTGGTCGGCGGGCTCGGCGCTGCGCTCCGGCACGACGCAAGCGCTGCTCTACGACACCCTGGCCGCCCGAGGGCACGCCGTGCGCTATTCGGCGCTGGCCGGCCGACTGCGCGCATTCGGTGCCTGCGGTGTGCTCGTGGGCACGGTCTCGGCGGTGCCGTTGGCGGCGTGGGGCGGATATCAGGCGGCCGGCGCGGGGAGCGTCGCGGCGTGCGTGGTCTGCGCGGTCGCGTCGTGGGCACTGCCCGAAGAGCGGGCACCCGTCGGTGACGTCCACGATCTCGCGCGAGGCAACGGCGACGGAGCCGACCGGGAAACGGATGCCGAACACGGCGTTGCGTGGACCGTCTCGGTGACGGCCATCCGCATGCTGTGCACCGACCGGGCGTTGGGCGGGCTGTTTCTGCTGGTGATCGCGCTCACCTGGGTATCGGCACTCGACGAGTATCTGCCGCTGCTCGCCGACGAGATGTGGCATGGGGGCCGGTGGGGGTGGCCCCCTTCCATCGGGGTCCCCGTTGCGATGATCGTGGTTGCCGTCGGGGACATCGTCGGTGGCTGGGCGGCACACCGGACCCGAGTCGAGCGGCTCACCGCGCGGGGCACGGCGCCGTGGCTGCTCTTGGGCGCAGCGGCACTGGCAGTCGGCTCGTGGTGGGCCCATCCGGCCGGAATCGTGGTGGTTGCGGGTGCCTTCGCGATCTTCGGCTGGGCGTTCGTGATGGCCGAGGCGATGATGCAACGGCGGGTTCGGTCCGAAGTAAGGGCCACCACCTCGTCGGTGGTCGGCGTGGGGGAGGAGGTGATCGCTGTGGTGGCGTTCGGTGCCTGGGCGCTGGGATCGGGCTGGTGGCCCCCATCGGTGTTGTTCGCCGTCGCGGCGGTGCCCTATGCCGTGCTGGGTGTGCTGCTCGGCGTCGGGGTGGGGGCCACCACGGCGAGAGCGTCGGCGCGATACCCGAAATCGACCGCATGATGGGCGCCGATGTAGTCGCCGTCCATCTGGACGTCGATGGGTTCCTCGGCGCGGAACCGCACCCAGGCGACGTCGTCGTTGCGATGCAGATGGCGCGCTTTCGGCGTGCGATGGCTGAGCAGCCGGGCGGCCAGCGGGATATTGCGGGCGACGCCTGTCGACGTGGCCGCGAACACCCCGAGTCGCGTGTCGAAGCCGGTCGTCGGATTGGTGCGGATCTCGAAGTCGCCCAGGTAGGTCCACGGACTCGTGTTCGACACGAACGCAAACCGGACGCCGTCGATCGGGTCGAGGCCGGGCAATTCGACGGTGAACGACGAACGGTCCATCGCATTGCGCAGGAAGGACGCGACAGTCGTCCACAGGTAGCGCATCGGCGTGGCCGCCTTGCCGGCATGCCGCTTGTCCTCCATCGCATGCACGACGACGGCATCCATTCCCATACCGGTGTTGAACAGGAACCACCGATCGCGGGTGTGTCCCAGGCCGATGCGCCGGCACCCGCCGCCCTCTAGCAGTCCACTGAGCTGAGCGGTCGCCGCGAGTGGATCGGGTTCGATACCCAGGGTGCGCGCGAAGACGTTGGCACTGCCGCCCGGGATGACGCCGAGCGCCGGCAGCCGGCGGTCGGGATCTGGCATGGTGCTCGGCGGCCCCAGGATGCCGTTGACCGCTTCGTTGACCGAGCCATCGCCACCGTGGACGAGCACCACGTCGAATCCTTCGTCGACCGCACGGGCGGCCAGCTCGTGGGCGTGACCACGATGGGTGGTGTGCTCGACGTCGAGGGCGAACCGTGAACTCAGCGTGTGCGCCAGAGCGTCGCGGCCGGCCGGGGTGGTCGCGGTGGCGAAGGGATTGACGATGAGCATCATGCGCACGAGATCCCACGATATGGGGTCCGGGCGTGTGACGTGCACCCGCCCATCTCCGTTGTCGCTCGCCACCCATAGTCTGGAGTGGTGAGCAGCAAGCAGGGCGCCGGTCGCGCAACAGGTGGTGACGGGCAGTCGGGGGCCGATTCCGCGGTGGCGCAGCGACCGCCGACCACCGTGCGGGCGGCCGGTGCGGTGACCGCGCTGGAGGGCGCCGTCGCCGTCGTCGTCGCGATTGTTCTCGCCATCCGCGAGGCGGCGGGCCATCGGGAGGCGTTCATCAGCGGCTACGGCACTGCGGCATGGTTCGGCATCATCGGCGGCGGAGTGTTGATCGGCGGCATCGCCCTGCTGACAGGTCGCCGATGGGGACGAGCGATTTCGGTGGTCGCCCAGATCCTGCTACTGCCGGTTGCCTATGCGCTGCTGACCGACAGCGGGCAGCCGTGGTTCGGTATCCCACTGGCCATCGCGGCGCTGGCCGTGCTGGTGCTGATCTTCAGTCCGGCATCCACGCGATGGCTGGTCGGCGAGTACACCACCGACGACACCCCCGAGTCGGGAGCCGGCTCGCGACGACGACGCTGACCCGGGCGGTACCGATCACGGCCGGTTCGACTCGGGCCGGTCGGTAACGCGGGTTACCCCAGACGGGGTGAGTGATCGGCCGTACAGTTGAGGCCATGACCCGCATGCTGGCCATCGCGAATCAGAAGGGTGGGGTCGCCAAGACCACCACTGTCGCGTCATTGGGCGCGGCGCTGGCCGACCTTGACGTGTCGGTACTCGTCGTGGATCTCGATCCCCAAGGCTGTCTTACCTTCTCACTCGGGCACGACCCCGACCAGCTGGAGTCGTCGGTGCACGACGTGTTGTTGGGCGAGGAGGAGATCGCCGACGTGTTGCTCGACACCGACGACAACGTGACGCTGTTGCCGGCGACCATCGACCTGGCCGGCGCCGAGGCGTTGTTGTTGATGCGGCCGGGGCGGGAGTACGCCCTCAAACGCGCACTCGCAGAGGTCGCCGAGGACTACGACGTCATCCTGATCGACTGTCCACCGTCACTGGGTGTGCTCACCCTCAACGGGCTCACCGCCGCCGACGAGGTGGTGGTTCCGCTGCAGTGCGAGACGCTGGCCCACCGCGGCGTCGGGCAACTGTTGCGCACAGTCAACGAGGTGCAACAGATCACCAACCCGGCGTTGACGACCCTGGGCGCGGTGGCCACCCTCTATGACGCGCGCACCACCCACAGCCGTGACGTGCTCGGTGATGTCGCCGACCGCTACGACCTGCCGGTTCTGGACCCACCGATACCGCGTACGGTGCGGTTCGCCGAGGCGTCGGCGTCGGGCACGTCGGTGATGCGCGGCCGGAAGAACAAGGGCGCCAACGCTTATCGTGGACTGGCGGAGAATCTCTGGAAGCATTGGGAGGCCGGGACACCGGTCCAGACTTTCGACACCGCCTGACGTCTGAATCTGTATCTACGAGCGGCGCAGCGCTCCTGCGTGACCAGCCGGGTGCGCAGCGCCGACGATGCTCCCGAGCGGGGTGTGTGACGACCCGGCATCGTACGGCCGGGATCAGGCAGGGGAGTAGGACGTGACGGTTGGCCCCCACTGTTCGATGACGTCGGCGCCCAGCACCCGCAGAGCCACCGGCTCGTCGCGGCGGCCGTCTCGCGGCAGGGTCATCGCGCGCAGTTCGCGGCCGGTGGCCCCGTCGCGGACGCTGACGCCGTCGGCGGTCGGCAGGAGCAGCTGGCCGGCCATGACCTCGCCCGTCCCGATGGTGCCGGGGATCTGGTAGATGGGCCGAAGATCGGAAGCGTCCAGCACCACGGTGGCCGTGCCGGTGTAGAAGGTGGTCAGGCCGCCGCCGGTGACGACGACTCCATCACCGGGGGGTGCTTGCACCCCGTTGACGGTGTTCGTGGCGGTGGGTGCTCCGTCCGAGGAGAACTGCCGGATCGTCGGCGTTCGATTGCCGTCAGGCGTCGGGGTGTCCGCGGCGGGAAGCGGCGGGTCGCCGCCGCCGTCGTAGACCGCGATGGTCGAACTGGTCATCGCGATCAGGATCGGCGGTGGGCCCGCTGAACCATCGGTGATTATCGATGAACCGTACTGCTGCACATCTTCATCGTCGTCGAGGACGGCACCGAGCACGGTCAACCGGTAGCCAGGGTCATCGGCGCAGCGCTCGATGACCGCGACGCGGCTACCACCGACCGCGGACGACAGCAACTGGCAGTCAGAGCGGCCCGGCTGCACATCCGGGTTCACCGGTGCATCCACCCGGCCGTACTCGATTCCGCGCACCAGATTCGACCCCCACGTCTCCAGACGTGTAGGGCCCTGGGAGACAACGTAACCGGAGTCCGACAGGAGTCGGACCCGATCGTCGGCGTCACTGCTGCGGCCGCCCGCACGCTGTCCCGAGGAAGCGTCGAGTGCGGTGATCTCGCCACAACCGCGCGAGTTGCGGTAGGCGGCGAGCACCTTGTTGTTGCTCGCCGGCCACGCCGCGATCGCCGCGCACAAGTCCAGGTTCCGGGTGTAGCGCCACAGTTCGCGTCCGGTCCGCGGGTCGCGGCCCGCCACGGTGCCGCCGTCGGCGGTCACCACGGTCGAGTTCGCGACGGCCGGGATCCGGGTGGCCGGCGACTGCGCCCGCCACGAAGGTGTGAGGGCCGTGGGCACCTGCGCCGACGGCTCGACCTCGGGTACCGGCGCGACGGCTTGAACGCTCTCGGTCTGCCGGACCGGACTGTTCGCCCAGACGAGCAGTCCGACGACGACGGTGACCACGATGATCGCCGCGGTGACCGCCAGGTCGACCGGGGTGCGACGCTCAGGTCGAATACGGGCCACGTGCCCTCCGGTCGCCACTCACACGTCGACCAGCGCCGAAACGGGTCACTCGGCTGCGGCGACGGTCGTGGTCTTCTCCGGCTGTGAGTCGCCCGACGCAGCACCGCGCTTGGCGCTGCCGCGACGACGACGACGTCGACGCGGGCGCTCACCGCCGGCGGAATCGCTACCGTCGGCCGCACCGGCCCCCGCGTCTGTGGTGTTCTTGCCCGACGTCTGATTGTCGGCGGCGTCGTCCGAGGACCGCGCCGCTCCGTCGGAGGACTTGCCGCCGCGGGTACGTCGACGCACCCGGTTCGACTTCGGACGCTGCGACCTGCTCGTGCGCTCCTCGCGCTCACCGGATGGCTTCGGCGTGGCGATTCGTCCGGTGGCCGATTCCGGGATCGAGAGCTCTTCGCGCAGATGCTCCGAGGTCGAGTAGGTCTCCACCGGCGCCGGCACATCGAGACCCAGCGCCGAGTTGATCAGCTCCCAGCGATGCAGCTCATCCCAGTCGACCAGGGTGATCGCGATGCCGGTCCGGCCGGCACGTCCGGTGCGGCCGATGCGGTGCACGTAGGTCTTGTCGTCCTCCGGGCACTGATAGTTGATGACGTGGGTGACATCCTCCACGTCGATGCCGCGGGCTGCGACGTCGGTGGCCACGAGCACGTTGATGTCACCGTTGCGGAAACGCTTGAGTGCTTTCTCGCGCGCGACCTGTCCGAGGTCACCATGTACCGCGCCGACGGAGAAACCGCGTTCGGCGAGGTCGTCGGCGACCTTCTGTGCCGTGCGCTTGGTGCGGGTGAAGATCATCGTGGCGCCCCGGCCCTCGGCCTGCAGAATGCGTGCGACCAGTTCGGCCTTGTCGAGTGCGTGGGCGCGGTAGATGAACTGCGTGGTCCGCTCGTGGACGGCCGAGTCATTGGCGTGTTCGGCGCGGATGTGGGTCGGGCGGTGCAGGAACGTGCGGGCCAAGGTGACGATCGGACCCGGCATGGTGGCCGAGAAGAGCATGGTCTGCCGGGGTGTGGGCAGGGCTGCCATGATGCGTTCGATATCGGGCAGGAACCCGAGATCGAGCATCTCGTCGGCCTCGTCGAGCACCAGCACGCCGACCTTGCCGAGGATGAGGTGGCCCTGCTGGGCGAGATCGAGCAGGCGGCCGGGAGTGCCGACGACCAAGTCGACGCCCGACTTGAGGTCGGCGATCTGCGACTCGTAGGGGCGCCCGCCGTAGATCGAGGTGATCTTGAGCGGACGGGTGGTGCCGTCGGCGAGGGTGACGTCGAGCTTCTTGGCCGCGACCTCGAGGTCGCCGGTCACCTGCAGACACAGCTCGCGGGTCGGCACGATGACCAGGGCGCGCGGAGTGTTGTCGAGTGGGCGGAGACCCGATGCCTCGGCAGTCGCGAGACGATGCATCATCGGTACGCCGAACCCGTAGGTCTTGCCCATGCCGGTACGGGCCTGACCGATCAGGTCGTCCCCGGACAGGGCCAGGGGAAGCGTCAGCTCCTGGATCGCGAAGGTATGTGTCTTGCCGTCGTCGGCGAGTGCCTCGACGATGCTGTCGTGCACGCCGAGTTCGGCGAAGGTGGGGGAGGTGTGGGTTTCGTCGACGATCGTCGTCTGGACGTCGTCACGGGAGTTGGTCCCGGTGGTATCGCTCATGTGAGGTTGTATGCCTTTCTGCATTTCACGCACGCACGAAAGGCACCACAGTGGGGTCGAGCGGCCTGCGCCGGAAGGGCCCTGGTCGGGCCGCGTCGGTGGGTCCGGGACGGACCGCGCAAACCGCGTTCGGTGACTGTGTGGTGGCTCCGCTCGGGCAGTGTCACCCGGCGACCAGTGCGCGCACATTGTCCGGTGACCGCGCGATGAAAGGGCCGCTCCGCCCGGCCGTGATGAGTCGTTGCCGGTCGGTTCGCCACCGAATCGTCATGATCGCGTCAGTGCACCGTCGTCCAGTGTACTTGGTGAACGTCGAGAGCCCGCATACCATCACCAGCATGTCGACTGCGCCGCACCCATCCGGAGTTTCCCCCGATCCCGCAGATACCGCTGCGACCAGCGTCGATGGCGGTGCCATCGGCAAGTTGTTCGCCGTCTTGCTGGCCGGTGAATACGCGGCTTTCTATCGCCTCATCGACGAGTCCCGGATGGCACCCGACGTCGCGAGCAAGGTGGCCATCGCCCGGATGGCGGCGTCGGAGATCAATCACTACGACACGTTGGCCGAGCAGGTCTGCGCGCGCGGCATCGACCCGATCGCGGCGGTCGAGCGTTACCGATCGATCTTTGACGACTACCACCGTGTTACCACCCCGAAGACCTGGTATGAGGCGCTGGTGAAGGCGTATGTGGGCGACGGGCTCGCGGCCGACTTCTACACCGAGGTCTCGGGAGTTCTGCCCGCCGATGCGCAGACCGTCATCCGCGAGGTGATGGCCGAGACGGCCAACTCCCGGTTCGCGCGCGACCAGGTCGCGGCCGCCGTCGCCGCCGACCCGTCCTTGAGATCGCCGCTGATCCTGTGGGGCCGGAGATTGCTCGGCGAGGCCGTCACGCACGCCCAGTGGGTGCTCGCCGCCGAGGAGGAGGTCACCGACCTGCTGTTCGCCGGTTCGGCATCGCTTCAGGGTATTGCCGGATTCTTCGATGCGATCACCGCCGACCACGCCACCCGGATGGCCGAACTCGGTCTCGGTGGATAGGTCGGGTGGGGTCGAGGCTTCGCGTGTTGCGCTGTGAGCGGAGCCGATGTCGTCGGCGATCGGGTCTGATCTAGCCTGGATCAGCAGACAGTTGAGTGCCGTGTGCGCGGTTGGCCGCGACGCGGCGGATGACCTTCGGAAGGGTGGCCATGGCCGTTGAAGTGAAGATCGGAATCACCGACAGTCCTCGTGAGCTGTCCATCCAGACCACGCTCACCAGTGACAAGGCGTACTCGGAGGTCGAGGCGGCGCTGTCGGGTTCCGGACAACTGCTCGCGCTCACCGACGACAAGGGCGCGCGCTTCTTGGTGCCGGTGACGAAAATCGCCTACGTCGAGGTGGGCAGTACCGAGAACCGGCGGGTGGGCTTCGTCGCCTCCTGACCCATTGGCTCCGATGTACGGCCGCTGTCGATGAGTGTCGACGGCGGCCGAAGTCGTTTCCGCAGCCGGCTCCGGGGAGAGCGCGGCGGTATCGAGCGCTTCTCGGAGCTTCTCAGGCCAGGTCGTCGGAGTCGTCGTCGCCCGTCCCGATGCCCTGCAACGGCACGTGGGACAGCCCGCCCCACAACAGGGCGACCGTGGTGTCCACCGCGGCCCGCTTGTCGACCGGGCGTTTGGCCTCGAGCCAGTAGCGGGCGTTGACCTGGCTTGCGCCGACCAGCCCCGCAGCCAGCATCCGCGAGCGGTACGGGTCGAGGCCGGAGTCGTGCATGACCAGCCCGTAGACCGCGTCGACGCATGCCTCGGTGGCTCCCTCCACCCGCCGGATCACAGCGGGGTCCTTGGCGTCGGAGGAGAAGATGAGCCGGTAGCCGGAGTTGTCCTGGTCGATGAAGTCGAAGAATGCCTCCACCGCGGCACGCACGCGCTGCTTGTTGTCGGTCGTGGTCAGCAGCGCGCGGTTGACGTCGCTGACGAGCTTCTCGGCGTGGGAGTCGACGACGGCGATGTAGAGGTCCAGTTTCGACGGGAAGTGCTGATACAGCACCGGCTTGCTGACTCCGGCATGCACGGCGATCTCGTCCATGCCTGCAGAGTGGTAGCCGCGCTCCACAAAGATCTCGCTCGCTGCATCGAGCAGCTGCATACGCCGGGCACTGCGCGGCAGTCGGGTGTTGCGCGCGGCACCGTTCGACGGGTTTGTGGTGGTCGACATGGGTAGAGCGTACTCGGCGACGATGCCGGGTCCCGTGGCCGCACGGCCCCATCGCGACACACCGTTCCACGCCTGCGCGTTTACCTGTGAGAAGGTTGAGCTGTGAGTCACCCAGGAGGCGGGCCGAACTCGCCCTACCCCGGGGCCGGAGGGCCCGGCGCGACCGGTGGGGGGATCGGGGCCGGGCGGACAACCGGCACGACCACGGGCATACGCACCGGTGCCGGGTCGTCGGCGGAGCCCCCGCGGGCCAGACCGAAGCCGGACCAACCACTGCGTGCCCGGTGGGATCCCACCGACGACAGCGGACGGATCCGGGTCGATCGCGATGCTCAGCCCGAGCGCAAGAAACAGAGCGCATTGGGTCGGTTCGTCGCCACCTATGGGTGGCGCGCCTATGCCATCCCGGTCTTGATCGTGCTGACCGTCGTGCTCATCGTGGTCACCGTGCGGTCCGCCGACGACACCGCCTTCGTGCCCGCCGCGGACGTCAACCCCGATGCGGCCTCACGCAACACCGACGTGAGCAAGGAGACCGGGCCGATCGGTGCCCCGACCGGAACCATCCAACCCGAGGCATTGCCCGCCGGGACACTGCCCGCCGGCGGGCCGTACACCGAAAAGGGGCGTGAGGTCTACCACGTGGTGCCCGGGGCCGGCAAGCAGGTCGGCACCGGCGGCGAGGTCTACACCTACACCGTCGAGGTCGAGAACGGCATCAACGCGCAGGACTTCGGCGGCGATCGGTCGTTCGCGAAGATGGTCGACGCGACCCTGGCGAATCCGCGCAGTTGGATCGGGGACGGGAAGGTCAGCTTCCGACGCATTGACTCCGGTGAGCCGGACCTGCGCATCACGCTGGCATCGCCGGCCACGACACGTGAGTTGTGCGGCTACCAGATCCAGCTGGAGACGTCGTGCTTCTATCCGCCGGAGGAGCGGGTGACGCTCAACGAGGCGCGCTGGGTACGTGGTGCCATCTCATATCAGGGTGACGACCTTCTCTACCGGCAGTACCTGATCAACCACGAGACAGGGCACGGCATCGGGTACGAGGCGCATGAACCGTGTAAAGAGAACGGCGCGCTGGCGCCGGTGATGATGCAGCAGTCGTTCGGGGTGGCCAACAGCGAGATCATGGCGCTCGACCCCGATATGCAGGCGAATCGCAGCTATGTGTGCAAGCCGAATCCGTGGCCGTTCCCCGACCTGTGATGCGGCCATCCGTGGCTGCGGAATGACCGTGCCGCCGCGGCTGTTGTGATCAGCAGACCGCTCTCGAACAACGACGTAGGAGGAGGCGCCCGTGTCGTCCTTGCCCCCGCTGGTGGAACCTGCAGCGGAACTGTCCAACGAAGAGGTGGCCCGATACAGCCGCCACCTGATCATCCCGGATGTGGGGATGGACGGCCAGAAGCGGTTGAAGAATGCCAAGGTGCTGGTGATCGGCGCGGGTGGTTTGGGATCACCCACGCTGCTGTACCTGGCTGCCGCGGGTGTCGGCACCATCGGCATCGTCGAGTTCGACGTGGTCGACGAGTCCAATCTGCAGCGTCAGGTCATCCACGGACAGTCCGACATCGGCCGGCCCAAAGCAGAGAGCGCCCGCGACTCCATCCTCGAGATCAACCCGTTCGTCACGGTCAACCTGCACGACGAGCGCCTGGAACCCGAAGGCGCCATCGAACTGTTCTCCCAGTACGACCTGATCCTCGACGGCACCGACAACTTCGCGACGCGTTACCTCGTCAACGATGCCGCCGTGCTCGCGCACAAGCCGTACGTGTGGGGGTCGATCTACCGGTTCGAGGGTCAGGCGTCGGTGTTCTGGGAGGACGCGCCGGACGGGCGCGGCCTCAACTACCGAGATCTGTATCCGCAGGCGCCGCCGCCCGGCATGGTGCCCTCGTGCGCCGAGGGCGGTGTGCTCGGCATTCTGTGCGCCTCGATCGGATCGATCATGGGTACCGAGGCGATCAAGTTGATCTGTGGCATCGGTGAACCGCTGCTGGGTCGCCTGATGGTCTACGACGCCCTGGACATGAGCTACCGCACCATCAAGATCCGCAAGGACCCCGAGGGTGAGCGGGTCACCGAGCTCATCGACTACGACGACTTCTGCGGGGTGGTCTCCGATGAGGCCGCCGATGCCGTGGACGGTTCGACGCTGACCGCCGCAGAGCTCAAGGAGAAGATCGACGCCGGCGATCGTGTCGCTCTCATCGATGTCCGGGAGCCGGTGGAGTGGGACATCGTCCACATCGACGGTGCCACGCTCATCCCCAAGGACGAGATCCTGTCCGGTGTCGGACTCGCCAAGTTGCCGCAGGATCGCCCAACGGTGCTCTACTGCAAGACCGGTGTTCGCTCGGCAGAAGCGCTCGCCGCGCTCAAGCGCGCAGGGTTCGCCGATGCCACGCACTTGCAGGGCGGGGTCACCGCGTGGGCCAACCAGGTGGACAAGACGCTGCCGGTCTACTGATCGGGCGCGTTCATGTGGTCCGGGACTTGATTGGAGACCAGATGCCCGCGTCGTTGCCGCATTCTGCCTGCATCGCTCGGTAATCTCTGCAGATGTGAACACCGTCGAGCCGCCCGAACACGTGCTGAACACGTTCGGGCTGACCGCACATCCGCCGATTCAGATGGGCGATTCCTGGGTCGGCGGTTGGCGGGTCGGTGAAGTCGTCTTGTCCTTGGTGCCCGACCACGCGCGGGCCGCATGGTCGGCGTCGGTCCGTGAATCGCTCTACGTCGAGGGGTTGCGGATCGCGCGACCGTTCCGCGCCACCGACGGCCGATATGTTGTGTCCGGGTGGCGAGCGGATACCTATATCGCCGGTGCGCCAGAGCCGCGGCACGACGAGGTCGTCCTGGTGGCCGATCGCCTGCATGCGGCCACCGCAACGCTGGACCGGCCACGGTTCCTGTTGCAATCGCCGGCGCCGCCGCATACCGACGTCGACGTGTTCACCGCCGCCGATCGTGCGGCGTGGGAGGACGTCCCGTTGCGCACGGCCCGGGCGGCCGGCATGGGGGAGCCGACGTCGCCGGATGGTGCGCAGAGCGTCGAGATGCTGAAAACCCTTGCCACCCTTCGTAAGAACGTGTCGCTGCAGTCGCAAGTGGTGCACGGTGACCTTTTCGGCACCGTCCTGTTCGCCGGTGCCGCCGCGCCGGGCATCACCGACATCGTGCCGTACTGGCGGCCCGCGTCCTGGGCGTCAGCGGTGGTTGTGGTGGATTCGCTCGCCTGGGGTGGCGCTGACGACGACCTCGTGCGACGCTGGGCGGATCAGCCGGAATGGCCGCAGATGATGCTGCGGGCAACCATGTTCCGTCTGGCGGTCCACGCGTTACATCCGCGTGCCACCGCCGGCGCACTACCCGGGCTGCAGCGGGTCGTGGATCTCGTGCGCTTGATGCTGTAGGCGCAGGTCAGAGTCTTCTGGTCCTTCTCACACGCGCGCCCTCGCGATGTGAGCACAACGTGACTCTTCGGTCACGCGAGGGAAAATCCCGGCAACACACGCTGCCTAACTTTGAGTCCAATCGTCCGACAGAGTCGTCGGTCACTGCGTCCACAACAACGATTGGATGACTCATGCCCGTACTTCCCGCATCCGTGCGGACCGCGCTCGCGCGTGACCACCGGATCACCGACTGGGATCCCGAGGACCGCACTGCCTGGGACAACGGCAACGCCGCCATCGCCAAGCGAAACCTGGTGTGGTCGGTGATCTGCGAGCACGTCGGCTTCTCGGTGTGGTCGCTGTTCTCGGTGATGGCCCTGTTCATGGGACCGGAGTATGGCATCAGCCTCGATCAGAAGTTCATCATCGCGGCGACCGCCACTTTCGTCGGCTCCTGCCTGCGCATTCCCTACACCCAGGCGACCGCGCGGTTCGGTGGCCGCAACTGGGCGATCTTCAGCGCCATCGTGCTGCTGATCCCGACGGCGCTGACCATGATGCTGATGATGAACCCGGGCGAGTTCGGATTCGGCTGGTTCCTCGGCGTCGCCGCACTGACCGGTTTCGGTGGCGGCAACTTCGCCTCGTCGATGACCAACATCAACGCCTTCTATCCGCAGCGGCTCAAGGGCTGGGCGCTGGGTCTCAACGCCGGCGGCGGCAACATCGGTGTGCCGGTGGTGCAGCTCATCGGCCTCGCGGTCATCTGGCTCGCCTCCGATCAGCCTGAGATCGTCTGTGCCATCTATCTGGTGGCTCTCGCCGTGGCCGGTGTCGGCGCGGCGATCTACATGGACAACCTCGATCACCAGACTTCCAGCGGCCGCGCGATGATCGACTGCCTCCGGCACAAGGACACCTGGCTGATCTGCCTGCTCTACATCGGCACCTTCGGATCGTTCATCGGTTTCGGATTCGCTTTCGCGCAGGTCCTCAACATCAGCTTCACCGAGGCCGGCGCCGAGAAGCCCGCGCTGGCCGCCGCCACGATCGCCTGGATCGGGCCGCTGCTCGGCTCTGTGTCGCGCCCCTACGGTGGCAAACTCGCCGACCGCGTCGGCGGCGGCAAGGTGACGTTGTACTGCTTTGCCGCGATGACGCTGTCCGCCGCGATCCTGGTCATCGCCGGCACCGTCGCCGACAGCAATGGTCAGATCAGCGGGGGTGTGCTCAGCGCATTCGTCGTCGGCTTCATCCTGCTGTTCCTGCTCTCGGGAATCTCAAACGGTTCGGTCTACAAGATCATCCCGACCATCTGGGAGAACAAGTCCAAGGAGCTCACCGGCCTGAACGCGTTGGGCAAGACCAAGTGGTCGCGCAGCATGTCCGGTGCCCTCATCGGCATCGCCGGTGCGGCAGGCGGTCTCGGTGGCGTCGGCATCAACCTGGTGCTGCGGGCGAGTTATCAGTCGAATCAGTCGGCGACCGTTGCCTTTTGGATCTTCATGGGCTTCTACGTTCTCGCTGGAGTCATCACCTACGTGTTCTACGTCCGACGTCCGATGGTGATCAGCGAGACCACCGATCTGCAGGTCGCCGCCGACACGGTCGGTGCCGGCGAGACGACAGACGGCTCCGGGCCCGCCGACAAGGCGATGGCCTGAGCCAGACCAGCTCAGAATCAACAAGGAGTAACCAGTGACCAGCGAATCCAAGACCGTAGTCGTGGTCGGCCACGGCATGGTGGGTCACCGCTTCGTGCAGACCCTCCGTACCCGCGACATCAACGACACCTGGCGGATCGAAGTTGTTTCCGAAGAGGCCGATCCCGCCTACGACCGCGTCGGACTGTCCTCGTATGTCGGTTCCTGGCAGCGGGATTCGCTGGCACTGGATGGCAACACCTACGCGGGTGACGATCACGTCGTGACCCACCTGGGTGAAGTCGTGACCGACGTCGACCGTGCGGGCCGGCGGGTGGTGACGTCGGTGGGACGGGAAATCGACTATGACGCTCTCGTGCTCGCCACCGGGTCATATGCCTTCGTCCCGCCGGTTCCCGGACACGACAACGACAAATGTTTCGTCTATCGCACGCTCGATGATCTGGACGCCATCCGGACGGCCGCCGAGGCAGCCGGACCGGGTGCGCCCGGAATCGTCGTGGGCGGCGGTCTGCTGGGACTGGAGGCGGCCAATGCGCTGAAGCTGATGGGGATGGCCCCCCATGTGGTGGAGTTCGCGCCACGGTTGATGCCCATGCAGGTCGACGACGGGGGCGGGTCGGTCCTGGAGAACCTGGTGACCGACCTGGGGTTGACTGTGCACACCGGCGTCGGAACGGCCGACATCGCCGATTCCGACTCCGGCGGGCTCACCGTGACGCTCAGCGACGACAGCGAGATCGATGCCGCCCTGGTCGTGTTCTCGGCGGGCGTGCGGCCGCGCGACCAGGTGGCCCGCAACGCCGGTCTTGCGGTCGGCGAACGTGGCGGCGTGCTGGTCGACACCTCATGCCGAACCGATGATCCCGACGTGTTCGCGATCGGGGAGGTCGCCGCAGTCGAGGGTCGTTGCTACGGGCTGGTCGCGCCCGGATACAGCACCGCCGAGGTGGTGGCCGACCAACTCCTCGGGCAGCAGTCCACTTTCCCCGGTGCGGACATGTCGACCAAGCTCAAATTGCTCGGTGTCGACGTGGCCAGCTTCGGTGACGCCATGGCGACCACCGAGAACGCGCTGGAGATCGTCTACCACGACCCCGTTGCCGGGCGGTACGCGAAAGTGGTGGTCTCCGATGACGCCAAGACACTGCTCGGCGGCATCCTCGTGGGTGATGCGTCGGCATACGCGCTGCTCAAACCGATGGTGGGCAGCGAGATCCCGGGTGACCCGGCTGCGCTGATCGCGCCGGCCTCGGGTCCCGCGGTCGGCGTGGACGCGCTGCCCGACGAGGCCGAGATCTGTTCGTGTAACGGCGTTTCCAAGGGAACCATCTGCTCGGCGATCGCCGACGGCGCCTGCGAGATCGCCGACATCAAGAAGACCACCTGCGCCGGAACCACCTGCGGTGGCTGTCTGCCCAGCGTCAAGTCGCTACTGGCGGCCTCTGGTGTAGAACTGTCCAAGGCCCTGTGCGAGCACTTCGAGCAGTCGCGCGCCGAACTGTACGAGATCATCTCGGTCACCGGTATCCGCACGTTCTCCGAGATCATCGACCGCTACGGCAGCGGTCAAGGCTGCGACATCTGCAAGCCGACGGTGGCGTCCATCCTGGCCTCCACGTCAAGCGACCACATCCTCGACGGCGAGCAGGCGTCCCTGCAGGACACCAACGACCACTTCCTCGCCAACATGCAGAAGAACGGCTCCTACTCGGTCGTCCCGCGCATGCCGGGCGGGGAGGTGACCCCCGAACAGCTCATCGTGATCGGTGAGATCGCCCGTGACTTCGGTCTGTACACCAAGATCACCGGTGGTCAGCGCATCGACCTCTTCGGCGCCCGCGTCGACCAGCTCCCGGAGATCTGGCGTCGCCTCGTCGACGCCGGCATGGAATCCGGGCACGCCTACGGCAAGAGCCTGCGCACGGTGAAGAGCTGCGTCGGGTCCACCTGGTGCCGCTACGGTGTGCAGGATTCCGTCGGCATGGCCGTCTTTCTGGAGAAGCGCTACCGGGGCCTGCGGTCGCCGCACAAACTGAAGTTCGGTGTGTCGGGCTGTGCCCGCGAATGCGCCGAGGCGCGGGGCAAGGATGTCGGTGTCATCGCCACCGAGAACGGGTGGAACCTCTACGTGGCCGGTAACGGCGGACAGAGCCCGAAACACGCCCAACTGCTGGCCAGCGGAGTGGATGACCAGACGCTGGTCGCCTACATTGATCGGTACCTGATGTTCTATATCCGCACCGCCGATCGCCTGCAGCGTACCGCGCCGTGGCTGGAGGCGATGGAGGGCGGACTCGATCATCTGAAGGCGGTGGTCTGCGACGACAGCCTGGGTCTCGCGGCCGATCTCGAAGCGGCCATGGAACGCCACGTCGAGGGCTACCGCGACGAGTGGGCAGCGGTACTCGAGGACGAGGATAAGCTCAAGCGCTTCGTCTCGTTCGTCAACGCACCGGAGGTGGTCGATCCGACGATCCAGTTCACCGACACCGACGTCGAGCGCAAGATCCCGGTGCTGCTCGACATGCCGTCGATGCCCGGCCGCGTCGACACCGAGTCCGCCACCAACGACGCAACAGAACGTGAAGGAGTGCCGACATGACAGTCGCTGCGCGATCGACGGCGAACCAACCCGCTGACCCGACCACGCATGCCGAGGCCGTACCCGGACAGTGGATCCGTGCGTGCGCCCTGGCCGATCTCGCCATCGGACGAGGGGCCGGTGTGTTGGGTCCCGACTTCGAGCAGGCCGCGCTCTTCCGCATCCCGGCGGTGGAGACCGACCGAGAAGCGGTGGTGGGACGGACCCGGCTGTACGCCATCGGCAACATCGACCCGTTCGCACGCGCAGCGGTGCTGTCCCGCGGCGTCACCGGCGACCGCGGTGGCGAGCCGACCGTTGCCAGCCCGCTGGGCAAGCAGGTGTTCTCGCTGCGCTCCGGCATCTGCCTCGACGACGAAGCGATGTCGGTGCCCAGCTACGCCGTACGGGTGGTCGACGACATTGTCGAGGTGTACTTCCAGCGCCGATGAGCAACAGCAAAGACACGGCCCTCGCCGACGACGCCGAGGCCCTACCACTGGCCGGATTCACCATCGGGATCACCGCGGCGCGGCGCGCCGAGGAATTCGCTGCGCTGCTCGAACGCCGGGGTGCCGAGGTGATGGCCGCTCCGACGATCCGGATCCTGCCGCTCGTCGACGACACCGAACTCGAGCAGGTGACCGAGACGATCATTGCCGATCCACCGGAACTGATGGTCGCCACCACGGGTATCGGCTTTCGTGGCTGGGTGGAGGCCGCCGACGGCTGGGGCGGGGCCGAGCCGCTGATCACCGCGTTGGGAAAGAGTCGGCTCATCGCCCGGGGACCGAAGGCCAAGGGCGCGATTCGGGCGGCCGGGTTGCGCGAAGAGTGGTCTCCGGGAAGCGAGTCGTCGTCGGAGGTGCTCGACCGGTTGCTGGACGAGGGGGTCGAGGGCGTGCGGATCGCGGTCCAGTTACACGGTGCGACCACCGAATGGGAGCCCTTGCCGGACTTCTGCGCAGTGCTGCGTGCCGCTGGCGCCCAGGTGCTACCGATCCCGGTGTATCGCTGGAACATGCATCCCGACGTCGATCGGATCGATCGCATGATCGGCGCAGTGGTACGCGGCGATCTCGACGCGATCACCTTCACCAGCGCGCCGGCCGCGGCGTCGATCCTCACGCGCGCCAAAGAACTCGGCAAGCTGCCGCAGTTCGTGCACGCGATGCGGACGGCGGTGCCGGTGATGTGCGTGGGTTCGGTCACCGCCGGTCCGTTGGAGGCGTTGCAGATCCCGACCAGTTATCCGAAACGGTATCGACTCGGCGCCTTGGTGCGGTTGATCACCGACGAGTTGCCCCGGAGAAGTCACAACTTGCGAGTTCACGGTCACGACACCGCCATCCGCGGTCAGGCGGTGATCGTCGACGGCGCGCTGCGTGATATGTCGGCGACCAGTTTGATCATGCTCAAGGCACTCGCTGCCTCACCCGGTCGGGTGGTCTCGCGCCACGAGCTGCTGGCCGGACTGCCCGGCGACAGCTCCGACACCCACGCCGTGGAAGTGGCAGTGGCCCGGCTGCGCAATGCACTGGGTGATCCGAAGATGATCCAGACCGTGGTCAAGCGGGGATATCGACTCGCTGTCGACCTGGAATACGAGGGGGAAGAGGACGGGGAATGAGGCATCGACACACTCGTCAGTACCTGCCGTTCGGCGACCGGCTGCGTGACGTCAGCCCGGTGCTGGTCGCTCACGGCACCCGAAATCCGCACGGCGTCAGCGTGATCGCGGAGATCGCCGAGGCCGTCGGAAAGCAGGTGGGTACCACCCGCACCGCCTTCGTCGACGTGCTCGGCCCCACCCCGGCCGAGGTCATCGCCGATGTCGACCGCCCGGCGGTGTTGGTACCGGCGTTCCTGGCGTCGGGGTATCACGTCCGCAAGGATCTGCCGCAGCATGTCGAGGCAGCGGGGCGTTGCGACACGATCGTCACCCGGGCGCTCGGGCCGGATCCGGCCATCGCCGATGTGGCCCGCCTGCGGCTCGTCGAGGCCGGTTGGGAGCCGGGTGACTCGGTGGTGCTGGCCGCGGCCGGCTCGTCTGACGAGAGCGCTTGCGGCCAAGTGCATCTCGCTGCCCGGCAGCTGGAGTCGATCATCGGCGGACGTGTCGAAGTGGGCTTCATCACCACCGCGACGCCGTCGGTTCCCGAAGCTGTCGAACGGGCATCGCGGAACGGACGCCGCGTGGCCATCGCGAGTTATCTGCTGGCGCCTGGGTTGTTCCATCAGCGACTGCACACCTACGGTGCCGATGTCGTCGCCGATCCGCTCGGAGCCGATCAGCGCATCGTGGACCTCATCGTCACGCGCATGCGCGCCGCGATCAGCCCATACCGTCGTCAGGCGCCGGTCAGCGGCTGACCCCAATGGCGACCTCCGGTGGATGGCCGCGAACGGAGTGAGTGGCGTATCGAGATCACATCACGGTCCCGCCAGAGAGCCGATCACCTCCGGTCAGTCATCGATGCCGGGTCTCCAGCGGCACTCGCGGAGGACGACCCGCCCGTCTCGGATGGGAACGCCCTCGGCGTGCAGCCTCGCCAACTGTCGCTCGGCCAGGTGTGGGGTCGGGCGGCCCGAGGCGGGGACCACGCGATGCCAAGGGAGGTCACCGGAATCGGTCCGCATGATCGCGCCTACGATCCGCGGGCTGGACAACCCGGCCGCATGGCCGAGGTCACCGTAGGTGGTCACCATGCCTTCCGGGATCGCCGCGACCAGTCCCCGCACCCGCTCCACGTCGTCATCAGTGATGGCGGCCATCTCAGACCTGCTCGAGAATCTCGCGGATCAACGTCGCGGTGAGTTCCGGCTCCAGGTACGGCACCATGTGCCCGCAGTCGGCATGTACCACCCGAATCGACTCCGCGTCCGCGCAGGATGCGAGGAAGTCGGGGCCCACGAACGGTGGCCGGACGCGATCGGCCACCACGACCACCGTCGACAGTCCGGTCGGTGGGAGCAACGCCTCGCGGGCCATCTCACTCCACGCCGTGGCCGCCGCCGGCGCACTCACCCGCCATCCCACCCGGCCGTTGGCCAGGGGAACCAGGTGCTCATCGATCTCCTTGTCCAACAGCGTCTCCGGGATGTCCGCCCACCCCTCGCTGCGTTTCGCCGACCGGGCGTGATCGGCGTCGGCGTAGTCCCAGTGGGCCAGGCTGTCGGTGGCGACCTCCAGCGCCCACGACGGATCGAGACCTTGCGCCGGGTCGAGCAACACCAACCCCGCGACCGCATCGCCGAGACGATGGGCCAGCCGGACGGCGAGCGCTCCGCCGAACGAGTGACCGACGATCACGAACGGACGCGCAGAGGCAGGGATGTGCTCGTCGACAACTGCGACCAACGCGTCGACGTGGTCTTCGTAGGACCACGGCGGTGTCCACGGCGAGTGGCCGTGGCCGAGGAGATCAGGTGCGATCAGGCGCAGGTCGGGTAGCTGGTCGCCGGCCAGTGCCGCCCACCGGCGGCCGTGGCCGGTGAGGCCATGGATGGCCAGGACAGCTGCGGCGTCGCCGGTATCGGGTCCGAATGTGTGGGTGGTCAACGGCATGACGCCATCCTGCCGTAGCAGCGTGGCGACTGCGTTGGCACGCCATCTTCACGGTGCTGCTCGCCGAGGCTGTCGGTGGCGCGTGCTTCCATGGGGACATGGCCCGACGCAGCGATTCCCACCCCACCGCGGGGACGGCGCTGCGTACCCGACTGACCGCGGCACCGGGCGTCGACGACCGTACGCGGCAATGGCCCGCGGAGGTCACCGAAGTGATCGAATCGGCGGTGACGCGGGATTCGTCGCGGTCGTGGTCGCCTGTCCGGGTACACGGTGGCCCGGGTACGGGAAAGACGTCGGTCATCGTCGACGCCGCGGTCGCGCGGCTGTTGCGTGACGATGTGGATGCCGAGTCCGTTCTGGTGCTCGCGGCGTCCCGACGTGCCGCGGCCTCGTTGCGAGAAGAGATCACCCGACGGGTGTTGTCGGCGACCTCGGGGGGTGCGGACGGTGGCGTCGAGAACCGCGCGCTGCGTGAACCATTGGTGCGCACCGTGCACTCCTACGCCTTCGCGGTGTTGCGGCTGCAGGCCTCCGCGCACGGCAATCCGCCGCCCCGCCTGATCACCGGGTCCGAGCAGGACATGGTGCTGCGCGAACTGCTGGCCGGTGACATTGAGGACGGCGCCCGGTACTGGCCGGAACGGCTGCGGCCGGCGCTGGGCACCGATGGATTCGCACAGGCACTACGCGACCTGATGATGCGGGCTGCCGAGCGTGGCGTGGGACCCGAGGAACTGACCGCGCTGGGACGCGAACACCGCCGGCCGGAATGGGTGGCGGCCGGTCGTGCCTACGCGCAGTACGAGCAGAACATGTTGTTGCGCGGCGCAGTCGGTGCCGACGCCCCCGGCGCATCGGCGCCCGCGGTGGATGCGGCCGAACTCATCGGTTCGGCGCTGTCGGCGTTTGCGACCGATCCGGATCTGCTCGCCGGGCAGCGCCGACGAATTCGGCATCTGCTGGTCGACGACGCTCAGCACCTCGACCCGCAGGCGGCGGCGTTGGTGACGTTGATCGGGACGGGCGCGGATTCGACGATCATCGCAGCGGACACCGATCAATCGGTGTTCGGTTTTCGCGGGGCCAGTCCGCGATTCGCCGACGAGCTGACCGACCTCGGCACTCCGCGAGATGTTCTGCTGGAAAAGACTTTCCGCAACCATCCCGAAATCGCGGCGGTCGGTGCCGCGCTCGCAGCTCGGCTGCCCGGCGCCCGGTCGCACCCGTATCCGAGGCCGACCGACGAGGCCGACGGCGATGACACGGATCCATTGCCCGGGGGTGCGGAGGTGAAGGTCTTCAGCTCGGCGGCCAAGGAGGCGACCGCCGTCGCCGACCTGTTGCGTCGCGCGCATCTGTTCGGTGGCGTGCCGTGGTCGCGGATGGCGGTGGTGGTGCGGTCGGTGTCGCTGGCCTTGCCTGCGTTGCGGCGCGCCTTCCGCTCGGCCGGGGTGCCGGTGACGACGCCCACCAGCGATCTGCCGTTGCATCGCCAACGGGCCGTCGGCGCCCTGATGGGTGTCCTACGCGTGGTGGCTGCGCGGGATCTGGCGCAGCGGGAGTCGGCCGAACGGGAGCTGGCCGGACAACCGGCTGATCGCGACAGGGCGGATGGCGAACCGGCAGCGCCGGACGCTGTGGACAAATCGGCGGTGGACGACGGATCGGCCGCGGACCATGAGTTCACGATCGACGATGCGGTGGCCCTACTGGGTGGTCCGGTCGGTGGCGCCGATCCCGGCGCGATGCGCCGACTACGTCGCGGTGTGCGGCGTCTCGACGAGCGCAGCGGGGGAGGCGCGGCCACCGATTCGCTGATCGCGATTCGGCGGGCGTTGCTCGACCCTGACGTCGCCGCCCGCTACATCGCGGCGCTGACCGAGGCTGAGGCCCGCCCGCTGGTGCGCACTCTCGACGTCATAGCGGCCGCCGATCGTGCCCATCGCGCTCGACGTGGGGTCGAGGAGACACTCTGGGCGGCATGGCAGGCCACCGGCCTGGAACGACGGTGGGCGGCGAGCGCGATCCGTGGCGGACCGGCGGGTGAGCAGGCCGACCGCGATCTCGATGCCGTGATGGCCATGTTCGAGGCCGCCGCCAATTTCGTCGATACCTTGCCCGCGGCGGGGCCGGCCGGATTCGTGCGGTACCTGGCGGCGCTGCAGATTCCGCGGGACAGTCGATTGGCCGGCTCGGCCAACGACGCGGTCACGGTGCTCTCGGCGCACGCTGCCGCCGGCCGCGAGTGGGACGTGGTGGCCGTGGCCGGGGTTCTCGATGGGCTGTGGCCGTCATTGCGCAGTCGTGGCAGCGTGCTGGCGACCGGACAACTCGTCGATCTGCTCGACGGTCTCGACCCGGATGCCCTGGACACGGTCGCGCGGTCGCGGTCGGCGCTCGCCGACGAACGCCGATTGCTGCTGGTGGCGTGTACTCGCGCGCGTCGTCGACTGCTCGTCACCGCGGTGGAGGACGGCGGCGGTGATGCCTCGCCGTCGCGGTTCGTCGTCGAGATTGCCGACGCCATCCGTCGGTTCCGGGGCACCGCCCTGCCCGATGCCGACGATCTCGGTGCCGACGGCACGGCGGACACGGCATTGGCCGAATTGCCTCTGGACCCGGGGGTCGACCGTGTGCTGTCGCTGCCGTCGTTGGTGGCGACGCTGCGCTCCGAGGTGGTCGGTGACATCGGTCCCGACGGTCCGGGAGAGAAGGCCCGCGCGGCCGCGGAACTTCTTGCCCAACTGTCGGATTCCGATATCCCTGGTGCCGCGCCCCGGGACTGGTACGGCCTGGGCGGGCCCAGCGCCGAGATCGCGTTGTGGGCTCCCGACCGGGGGCCGGTGACGTTGTCGCCCTCAAACGTCGAGGCGCTGACCCGGTGTTCGTTGCGATGGGTGCTCGAGCGTCATGGCGGCCGCGACGGGGACGGGACGCCGGCGCTGACCGGCAGCCTGGTCCACACGCTCGTCCAGGCGGTCGCCGGCCAGATCGAACCGGCTGAGGTCACCGCCGCGCTGCGCGGCATCTGGGATCGGGTGGACACCGGCGCGGCGTGGTACTCGGTCCGTGAACTTGAACGCGCCGAAGCGATGCTCACCAACTTCCGGGACTGGCTGCGGATCTCACGCGACGAGCTGTCCGAAGTGGGGGTGGAGGCCGATATCGACGCGACGGTTCCGGTTGACGCGGACGAGCAGGAGATGGCGGTGCGGCTGCGGGGTCGGATCGACCGGCTCGAGCGCGATCATCAGGGCCGTCCGGTGGTGGTGGACGTGAAGACGGCCAAGACGGCGATCACCAAGGCCGACGCCCAGGAGCACGCCCAGCTGGCCACCTATCAGCTGGCGTTGGCCCTCGGCGGGGCGACGAGTGGACAGTCCGAGCCGGTGCAGCCCGGCGGTGGACGGCTGGTGTACGTGTCGTCGGCGAACAAGAACACCGGCGCGGCCGAACGTGTCCAGGAGCCACTGAGCACCGAGCAGGTCGACGAGTGGATCTCGGTGGTGCGCAATGCCGCCCGTGCCAGCGTCGGTCCGGTGTTCGCCGCCACCCGCAATCCCGGATGCAGTCATTGCGCGCTGGCGTCGAGCTGTCCGGCCCAGCTTCGTGGGAAGATGGTGATCGATGACTGAGCGGCCCACGATCTCGGCCGTCGCGATCGCCGCTGCCCTTGGTTTGCCGACTCCGACGCCCGAACAGGTCGCGGTGATCGAGGCACCGATGGAGCCGGTGTTGGTGGTGGCGGGCGCCGGTGCGGGCAAGACCGAGACCATGGCCTCTCGGGTGGTGTGGCTGGTGGCCAACGGTCTCGTCGCTCCCGACGAGGTGCTCGGCCTGACGTTCACGCGGAAGGCGGCCAGTGAGCTCGGCGCGCGGATCCGGCGAAGACTGTCGATGCTGGCGGGGTCCTCGGCGTTGCGCGGCTGGGATGTCGACGGTGCCATCGCCGCCCGGCTGAGCGGCGGTGACCCCGAGGTGAGTACCTATCACGCTTACGCCGGGCGGCTCATCGCCGACTACGGTCTGCTGCTGCCGGTGGAACCCAACTCCACGCTCCTGTCGGAGACGGAGTTGTGGCAGATGGCGTTCTCGGTGGTGTCCAACTGGACCGGCGAGCTGCAGACCACCAAGGTGCCGGCCAGCGTCACCGAAGCGGTGCTGAAGCTCTACGGCGACATGGCCGAGCACCTGGTCGACTTCGACGACCTCCGTCGCGCCGGTGACGACCTGTACCAGCTGATCGACACACTGCCGAAGGGACCGCGTCAGCGCGACACCCCGACTCAGGCGTTGCTGAAGATCCAGGACGTCATCGACGAGCGGCGCGAACTCATCCCGATGGTCATCGCGCTGGGTGAGACGATGCGGGCGGCGACGGCCCTCGATTTCGGCAGCCAGATGTCCCTGGCGGCCCGGCTGGTGATGCGAAACCCGGAAGTCGCCGCTGCCGAACGCACCTCGTTCAAGGCGGTGTTGCTCGACGAGTACCAGGACACCGGCCACTCGCAGCGCATTCTGCTCGCCACACTGTTCGGCGTGGCGCCGGGCGCGCCGAAACGATCGGCGCGGGGATCGGTCGCGGTTACCGCGGTCGGCGATCCCATCCAGTCGATCTACGGCTGGCGTGGGGCCTCGGCGGCCAACTTGCCTCGCTTCACCGACGACTTCCGTCAGTCCGACGGCACCCCTGCGGTGCGCCTGGAATTGCTGACGAGTTGGCGTAATTCGGCACACGCTCTGCGGTTGGCCAACCAGACATCCGAAGAGCTGCGGCGCCGCGGCATCCCGGTCAGTGTGTTGCGGCCCCGGCCGGACGCGCCCACCGGCACCGTCGACCTCGCCCTCACCGAGACCGTCGTCGACGAACGGCGCTGGATCGGCGAACAGGTCGAACGCCTCTACCGAGGCGCCGAGGCGGCCGGTGAGCCGCCACCGACCACCGCGATCCTGGTGCGCCGCAACGACGATTCGGCGCCCTTGGCGGCCGAACTGGAGAGCCGTGGCATTCCTGCCGAGGTGGTCGGCATCGGCGGGCTGCTGCACGTGCCGGAGATTGAGGACGTGGTGGCGATGCTGCGCCTGATCGCCGATCCGATGGCCGGTACGGCGGCGATGCGGTTGCTGACCGGCGCCCGATGGCAACTCGGTGCGGGCGACCTCGCGTCACTGTGGAAACGGGCCACCGAGCTCGCAGCCGTCGAGTTCACTGCCGCCAACGGGATCGTCGCCTCGCGCGAGGCGCTCGACAACGCGTTGGATGCGGTGCTGCCCACCGAGATCGTGGATCGCGCAGGCATCGCCGATGCGTTGGTCGACCCGGGAGAGCCACATCGATACAGCGAGGAGGGTTTTCGGCGTATTCGGACGTTCGGCGCCCAATTGGAGTCGCTGCGCCGCCGGATCGGCCAGCCGTTGCCCGAATTGGTCGCCGACGTGGAGAACACCATCGGAGTGGCCGTGGAGGCGCAGATCCGGGCGCGCCGGATGCGTGGTGCGATCACCGGCCGTGAGCACCTCGATGCATTCGCGGAGTACGTGACCACCTACGCCGAACGGTCGGGTGCGAATCTGCCCGGCTTGTTGGCGTTCCTCGAGACCGCCGAGACCATCGAGAAGGGGCTCGAGCCCGGTCGCATCGAGGTCGCCGAACAACGCGTGCAGATCCTCACCGTCCATGCCGCGAAAGGCCTGGAGTGGGATGTCGTGGTGTTGCCTCATCTGTGCCACAACATCTTTCCGGGCGGACGTGCCGACAGCACCTGGTTGGGTAGTGCCAAGGAACTGCCCGCGCAATTGCGCGGCGACCTCGCCGACGGTGCGAACGCGGAGGGCTTCCCGCCGCTCGACCTGCACGCGGTCGCCGACCGCAAGGAACTCGAAGTGGCGCTGACCGAGCACAAGGAGGCCATCGCGCAGCGTCGGCTCGAAGAGGACCGGCGGCTGCTCTATGTCGCGCTCACCCGAGCCAAGGAGACGTTGCTGATCTCCGCCCACCACTGGTCGGAGAGCGGCGACCGACCGCGCGGTGGGTCGGAGTTCTTCGCCGAGATCCGCGCGATCGTCACCGCGGCGATCGACGATCCGACCGTCGACTCGACCGGCATGGCGATCGATGTCGACGCCGACGAGCCGGCGCAGGACGCAACCAATCCGTTGGCCGACGAGATCGTGAGCGCGCCGTGGCCTCGGGACGTGCTGGGGGAGCGGCGAGACGCGGTCGACGCCGCGGCACGACTGGTGGAAGACGCGATCGCCGCGCGCGGCACACCGACGCTGTTCGAGGCGTCGGCCACTGACATCACACCCGGGTCCGGAGCGTCGGTGACCTCGGAAGCAGACCTGACCGAGTCGGCTCGGGAGATCGCCGCCTGGCGCGCCGAGGTGGACGCTCTGCTGGCCGAGCACCACCGCATCAACACCGCGGAGGTCGACGTGGCGTTGCCGACGCACCTGTCGGTCAGCCAGCTCGTCGAACTCGACGCCGACGAGGCGGCCTTCGCGCGGCGGCTGCGTCGCCCCACCCCATTCGCACCCAACCCGACCGCGCGCCGCGGCACCGCCTTCCACGCCTGGGTGGAGGGCTGGTTCGGCGCCACCCGACTCCTCGACATCGACGAACTGCCCGGTGCGGCCGACGCCACCGCGGCTCCCGACACCGACCTCGAGGAGCTGCGTGCGTCCTTCCTCGCGTCGCGCTGGGCTCAGCGCAGCCCCACCGAGGTCGAGGTGCCGTTCGAGACGGTCATCGGTCCCACCGTGATCCGCGGCCGCATCGATGCGGTGTTCGCCGAATCCGATGGCGGCTGGCTGGTGGTGGACTGGAAGACCGGTTCGGTGCCCGAGCCGGCCCGCCGCGAGTCGCTGTTCGTGCAACTCGCCGCCTACCGGATCGCCTGGGCGCAGTTGGCCGGGGTCCCGCTGGAGAAGGTGCGCGCGGCATTTCACTACGTGCGGTCCGGCTACACCCTGGAACCCGATGACCTGCCCGATCGACCTGCACTCGCGGCTTTGCTCGCGAAATGAGCTAGATTCGCCTCGTGAACGAACGGCGGCACATTTGAGACGACCTCGTGGATTCGGCAGCCGGCTACGATCCGAGCACTTGTCGGAGGGGCCCGACTACGCACTGGTCGGGGTCGTCCGCATCCCGGAACTGCAACAGAGTCCGGGACGGGCGATCGGCAAGCGCGTCGTGTTCGCGGTCATCGCCCTGTTCCTGACGTCGGTGATCGTGTTCCTCGACCGGGACGGCTACAAGGACTCCCAAGGCGGGGAGCTCTCGTTTCTGGATGCTCTGTATTACTCGGCGGTGACGTTGTCGACCACTGGATACGGCGACATCACCCCGGTGACCCCGTTTGCCCGCCTGATCAACCTGCTGGTGATCACCCCGCTGCGCGTGCTGTTCCTGATCGTGTTGATCGGCACCACGCTCGAGGTGCTGACCGAGCGATCCCGGCAGGCCCTCAAGATCCAGCGTTGGAGGAACAGCGTGCGTAACCACACCGTCGTGATCGGATTCGGCACCAAGGGACGAACCGCGGTGGACGCGATGATCGGTGACGGCATCAAACCGGCCGAGATCGTCGTGGTCGACGCCGATGCCGATGTGCTCGAGGCCGCGGCCGCAGACGGGCTTGTCACCGTCCGCGGCGACGCCACCAAGTCCGACATCCTGCGCTTGGCGGGGGTGGCCCATGCGGCGAGCATCGTGGTGGCCGCCAACCGTGACGACACCGCGGTCTTGGCCACCCTGACCGCCCGCGAACTCAATCCCCGGGCCAAGATCGTCGCGTCGATCCGCGAGTCGGAGAACACCCACCTGATGCGTCAGTCGGGTGCGAACTCGGTTGTCGTGTCGTCGGAGACCGCCGGCCGGCTGCTCGGCATCGCCACCATGACCCCGTCGGTGGTGGAGGTGATCGAGGACTTGCTCACCCCCGACGCCGGCTACGCCATCGCCGAACGCGAAGTCGACCCCACCGAGACCGGCGGATCTCCGGCGCACACCCGCGACCTCGTGCTCGGGGTGGTGCGCAACGGCGTCTTGCATCGCGTGGACGACAGCGAGGTCGAACAAATCGAGGTCGGCGACCGACTGCTGTATGTGCGCAAGGGAGGTCAGGACTGATGGCCCACTTCACGTTGGCCCGCCCGCCGATGCTGGCGCAGGCCAGGTTCGACCGGGCCGACGAGATCCGCGACGACCCGGACCGGATGCAGTCGGGTTGGCCGACGGCGCGGGTGCTGCAGATCGATCAGGCCGGGCGGTATCCGGTGGCCGACGACGGTGGCCTGCGATGGATCGAAGCCACCGACCTCGGTGACCGACCGCCGATGGACGCGGTGTTTCTCGGCGTCGGGAGCAGCGACCTGTGGACAGTGCGGGTCAGCGAACTCGACGGCCGCGCCGACGATCCGCGCCGCGGCGCCCACGGGCTGACCGCCGACGACGCAGGTCTGCTGGCGACGGCCCTGGGTATTCTCAATTGGCATGCCACCGCGGCGTTTTCGCCGGTGGATGGCACGCCCACCCGACCGGCGCGGGGCGGTTGGGTGCGCCGGCACCCGGACACCGGTGTAGACGAGTTCCCGCGCACCGATCCGGCGATCATCACCGTCGTCCACGACGGGGCCGACCGGGTCCTGTTGGGGCGACAGTCGGTGTGGCCCGACGGTTGGTATTCGACGCTCGCCGGATTCGTCGAGCCCGGTGAGTCGCTGGAGCAGTGTGTTCTGCGGGAGGTGTACGAGGAGGTCGGCATCACCGTTGCCGAGCCGCGGTATCTGGGCAGCCAGCCGTGGCCGTTCCCGCGGTCGCTGATGCTCGGTTTCTCTGCTCTCGGCGACCCCGCCACGCCGCTGCAGTTCTTGGACGGTGAGATCGGCGACGCGGCCTGGTTCGAGCGTGCCGAGGTGATCGAGGCGCTCGAGAACGGCAGCGAGTGGGTCCGTGGCGACGGCGCGGTGGGCACCAGCTCCGACGGACGCCGACTCCGGCTACCCGGCTCGATCTCCATCGCCCGTTCGCTGATCACGGCGTGGGCCTACGCCGAGCACTGAACTGTCCGGACACCGAGCCGTCCGGTCTCGAACCCGATGAGTGGGAACAGCAGCGGGATTCGTGCTGTTATGGGGGACATGAGCAACGTGATCGACGACGACGCCTCGGCCCGGGTTTCCGACACCGGCGAACTGACCATGTACACCACGAGTTGGTGTGGTTTCTGTGCCCGCCTCAAGACCGGGCTCAAGAGTCTCGGTCTGACCTGGCAGGAAGTGGACATCGAGCTGAATCCGGACGCCGCCGAATTCGTCGGCAGCGTCAACGGCGGCAACCACGTGGTTCCGACCGTGCTCTACGCCGACGGCACCACTGCGACCAACCCGTCGGTGGCCGAGGTCAAGGCCAAGCTCGGCGTCTGAGCCACCCCGGAGCGGGCCCGTTCGCGATGTCGGCGACCGATGGCATAGTGAACCGGTGCCCGATCCTCACCGCATCCTCGACGGTCTCGACCCCGAGCAGCAGCGGGCGGTGATGGCACCCCGTGGGCCGGTCTGTGTGCTGGCCGGTGCCGGAACCGGCAAGACCCGCACCATCACTCGCCGCATCGCTCACCTGATCGACAGCGGTCAGGTGAGTCCGGGCCATGTTCTGGCGGTGACCTTCACCACCCGGGCGGCCGGCGAGTTGCGGTCGCGGCTGCGCGCGTTGGAGATCAGCGGTCCGGGGGTGTCGGTTCAGGCTCAGACCTTCCACGCCGCGGCTCTCCGTCAACTGCGCTATTTCTGGCCGCGCGGCCTGACCTGGGAACTGCTCGATCACAAACTGCCGGTGGTGGCCCACGCCGCACGCGGGGTCGGGGTGACCACCACGAGTGAATCGCTACGCGATCTGGCCACCGAGATCGAGTGGGCGAAGGGCTCGCTCATCAGCCCGGCCGACTACCCGGCTCGCGCCGCCACCGCCGGCCGGGACGCGCCGTTCGGTCATGACGTGGTCGCCGCGGTCTACGACGCGTACGAGGCGGCGAAACGCGATGGTTCGCACCTGTTGCTCGATTTCGACGACCTGATCATCTATGCCGGCGAGATCCTGCGCGAGCCGGATGCCGCGGCCAACTTCCGCGCCCGTTACCGCTGTTTCGTCGTCGACGAGTACCAGGACATCACCCCGGTGCAACAGCGCCTGCTCGATTCCTGGCTCGGCGAACGCGACAACCTGACCGTGGTCGGCGACGCCAACCAGACCATTTACTCCTTCGCCGGGGCCACCGCCGACTATCTGCTGGGTTTCACCCGTCGCTTCCCGGAGGCCACCCTCGTCCGCCTCGAGCGTGACTATCGGTCCACACCGGAGGTCGTCGCCGTCGCCAACCAGGTCATCGGGGCGGCCGAGGAACGCAGCCCGGGTACGCGTCTCGAACTGATCGGTCAGCGTGATAGGGGACCGGCCCCGCGGCCGGCCGAGTTCGCCGATGACATGCGTGAGGCGCGCGGGGTGGTTGCGCAGATCAAACACCTGGTCAACGCGGGCACCCCGCCCGCCGAGATCGCGGTCCTGTACCGGGTCAACGCGCAATCGGAGCGGTTCGAGGAGGTGCTGACCGAGGCCGGCATTTCTTATCAGGTCCGCGGCGCCGAGGCATTCTTCACCAGGACCGAGATCGTGCAGGCCATGCGCAAACTCACCGACGTCGCCGCTCGCGACGATCTGCCGGCGGACGCCGATACCGCCCGAGTGGTGCGCGCGGTGCTGGCGCCGCTCGGACTCGGCGCCGACGAGCCGGCCGGCCCGCACGCCAAGGCCCGGTGGGAATCCCTGCGGGCGTTGATGTCCGTCGTCGACGAACTACTCGCAGACGAGCCGGGCATGTCGTTGCGCAGGCTGGTGTCCGAGCTGACCACGCGTGCCGAGGAACGCCACACACCCGAACGCACCGGGATCACCTTGGCGTCGCTGCATGCGGCCAAGGGACTGGAATGGGATGCGGTCTTCCTCGTCGGGCTCACCGAGGGATCGGTACCGATCGCACAGGCGATCAGCAACGGAGCCGAGGCCATCGAGGAAGAGCGTCGGCTGTTCTATGTGGGCATCACCCGCGCGCGGGTGCATCTGTACCTGTCGTGGAGTCTGTCGCGCACCGGGGCGGGTCGCGTCACGCGTCGCCGGACCCGCTTCCTGGACGGGATCGAACTGGACCCGCGACGCAGTGGTCGCTGTGTCGAGTGCGGCGCCGACCTGGTGAACCCGGAGTCGCGGGTGCGTGGCCGGTGCGGCAGCTGTCGCATCGAAGAGCAGGGTGACGAACTGCTGGCGGCACTGCGCGCCTGGCGCCGTGACCACGCACAGGAGCGCGGTATCGGCGAACTGGCCGTGCTCACCGACGCGATGCTGGAGGCGATCGCCGATCGCCGTCCGGCCGACACCGCGGCGTTGGGGTCCATCCCCGGGATCGGGCCGGTGAAGCTGGAGCAGTTGGGTGGCGCGGTTGTGGAGTTGGTCCGGGCGCGCGGGGGCGCTCGCCGCGGATGACCGGTGGTCCAGGACACGAAACCGCAGGTCAAAAATAGGTTGTGCGATTCGCGTCGCCCCGCCTACTCTTGATTCGTCAGCACGGGGAGAGACTCGTATGTCCGTAACGGGTCACCTCACAGGTGGAAGCCCTCGAGCACAGGAAGGAGCGGATCAGTGAACGGAATCATCAAGGCGGCACTCGTCGGAATGCCCGCGGCGCAGCCGAGCCTGGCTCTGGCCATCGATGCACCCCGTCACGCCCGCTTCTGGGTCGACGAGACCCGCGTGCCGGTGGCCGTCCATCCGATCGCCGGCCGGGTAGCCAAGGCACCCGCAGGCGAAGCAACCGCCGCAGCGCGAGCGCCGCAGCGGTTCCCCGTGCAGATACGAAATCCGCGGAGTCACTGACTCCGACCTTTCGGGCCACGGGCGAATCGCAGAGGCGAAACCCGTGGCCCCTTTGTGTACGACCGTGAACCACCTCTGACGACCTCGTCCGACACCGGCGAGTGCCGAGGCTTTCGTTTCACAGTCGACATCCACATCGGGACTCGGGTGCAACACACCAAACACGAGCAGATGTGGAGAGCAGAATGACTGTCGATTACGTTCTCGAATCCTGTCTTTCGGCGGACCGCGAGTCGGTCGGCGGCCTGGACCTGCCCTGCCAGGTGGCCGACGCCGATCTGTGGTTCGCCGAGGATCCCCGAGACCTGGAGCGCGCCAAGGCCATGTGCGCCGAATGCCCGTTGCAGCAGGCCTGCCTGCAGGCCGCGCTCGACCGCGCCGAGCCCTGGGGGGTCTGGGGCGGCGAGATCCTCGAGCGAGGCGCGGTGATCGCGCGGAAGCGCCCCCGTGGCCGCCCCCGCAAGACCGCCGCGTGAGAGGTGGGGTGTCCGGACTCAGTCGGCGAGTCCGGGCACCCACTTCTCCATGATCGCCCGGTAGGGCGCGTCCGCCTCGAGCTGCGATGCGATCCCGACACAACCGGCCAACACCCGGAAGACCATCACATAGTTCTTGGGCACGTTCAGGTTTCGTGACGTCTTGTACACATCGCCGCGAACATCGGTGGCCTTGCCGGCCGCTCGTTGCATCCACTTGCGAGTGAAGTGGAAGGACTCGGTGTACAGGGGATCGACGTAGGGCTTCAGATATGCCTCGATGTCGGCTGCGCTCACCCGATCGGCGCGCGACGCCAGGATGAAATCGGTGCGCACCATCAGGTCTTTGAGTTCTTCGTACTGTTTGTCGCGGGCCAGACGCAGGATCTGTCCTGTTTCGCTGGGCAGACCATTGGGGTAGTGTCCGACGGCGCCGAAGTCCAGGGCGCCGAACCGGCCGTCGGCGGTGATGAAGAAGTTGCCCGGATGCGGATCACCGTGGAGCAGGCCCACTCGGAACGGCGAACTCACTTCGAAGGTGGCCATCTTGGCGGCCGCGTCGTTGCGGGTCTCCTGATCTCCCGAGACGATGATCTTCGACAGAGGTGTGCCCACAAGCCATTCCGACACGATCACCTTCGGTGCGCTGGCGACGACCTTGGGGATGACGAAGTCCGGGTCGCCATCGAAGGCCTTCGCGAACGCACGTTGGTTGTCCGCTTCGCCGAGATAGTCGAGTTCTGCCTCGGTGCGATCGATGAGTTCGTCCATCATCGCCTTGACGTCGGTGCCCGGTGACAGTTTCTGGATCACACCCGACATCCGCGACAGAGTCTTGAGGTCGGCCTTCAATGCATGATCGGCGCCGGGATACTGGACCTTGACTGCCACCTCGCGACCGTCCGACCAGATTCCCTTGTGGACTTGGCCGATGCTCGCCGACGCCGCCGGCTCGTCGGAGAACTCGCGGAAGCGGTCACGCCATTTGGTGCCCAGTTGCTGATCGAGCACCTTGTGCACCTTCGGTGCCGGCATGGGGGGCGCCTCGGCCTGCAATTTGGTCAAGGCCTCGCGGAACGGTTCCCCGAATTCGTCGGGGATGGCGGCCTCCATGATCGACATGGCCTGGCCGACCTTCATCGCGCCGCCCTTCAATTCCCCGAGAACGGAGAAGAGTTGTTCGGCGGCGCGTTCCAGCATTTCCTGCTGGACCTCGTCCTTGTCCCGGCCGACCATGCGTTTGCCGAGTCCGGCCGCAGCGCGACCGGCCATTCCGATGGGCAGTGACGCCAGTCTTGCGTTGCGCCGTCCCTGTCCCCGAGCGATGTCACTCATAGCGTCCTTTCCCCACCACAGGATAGAGGACCAGACGCTGCACCCGGTCCCCGCCACACGTGGGCATCACCCTGCCCGTGCCGCCGCCGGTCGGCACAGACAGAGGGGATGTGGCGGCCATCTGGTCGCAACCAGGCGGGCCGGGGCCGGATGGAACTCCAGCGCCCGGTCGATCAACTCGGGTGCACGATCAGTGCGATCCGACCACAGCGCCGTCCCGAGTTGCTCGATCTGTGACTGGGCGAGTGCGGCCGTGCCGCGCACGATGCCGGCCGAACCGAATCCGATCTGCGCGACCAACTGAGCCGCCAACATCGGCCAGTCCGGCTCGAGGTCTGCCCGGTGGCGATCGGCGCAACGCAGACAACTCGACAGGCCCGGCAACACCAACGGACCCACCACACCCACCCCGTCGCGTACACGTACCGGCAGATGCGCGATCCGCGCGTCGATCAGCGCGTTGACGACCTCCGGATCATGCACGAGGTAGTCGGTGAGCACCACGAGGTTCGCGGTCCAGCCGTCGACGGCGACCACCGGCGGCCGCCGCGCCGATCTGCGCGGCGCCAGACCCGACTCGGTGAGCGAGGTGATCAGCAGATCGGCCAGCGGGCCCTCACCGTGAAGCGCAATGCGCAAGCTCGTGGCCGCCGGACCCGAGGCCGGGATGGTCGCGAGGCCCGCCGCGGTCAGGTGCGAGACGATGTCGGTGAGGTCGGTGACGGTCAACCCGATCGCGCGTGCCCTGCGTTGTGTCTCGGCTACCGGTGTGACCACCGCGAATCCTCGGAGCAACACCGCGACATCGGCGGCCCGCACCGGCGAGGGCACGTCGATCACGAGGCTCCCGTGTGGGTCGCTGCCCACATGGACACGGTTTCCGGGCCGCACCAGCACCGGTGTGCCCGGACGCAACAGCGGCAGACTCAGAGTTGCGACGTTGGCCGGTGCATCCGGCTCCTCCGCACCCTCACCTGCCGGAACCACACATCGGACACCTCGATCGGACATGGCGTCACTGTGCCACCTCTGGGTCCGGATGCCCCGGAGTTGTCCACAGGCGCAGGGGGCCGAGGAGGTTATGCAGAATTACCGTCGCGGCCGCCGTCCTCATGGTCCGTGTCGTTGCCGGCTGGGTTGTCTCCCGCGCCGGAGTCGTCAGAGGGCTCGCGACCGTCGGCCCCGTCGGCGGATTTCTCGGCGCGTTCCTGCGCAAGGGTGGCCTCGAGCTGGGCGATCGGATCGTCGAACGAGCTCACGCCGCCGCCGATGACACCGTCGATGAAGGCGGCGGGATTGTCGAGATCCTCGGCGTCGGGCATCAGATCGGGGTGCGCCCACACCCCATCACGGGTGGCGATGTCACCGGCCTCGAGCAGCTGTCGCCACAGGGCCGATGCCTCGCGTACCTTCCGCGGCCGCAGCTCCAGGCCGACCAGGGTGGCGAAGGTCTGTTCGGCGGGGCCACCGGAGGCGCGTCGGCGGCGCATCGTCTCCGTCAGCGCGCCGACGCTCGGGATGCGGTCGGCCAGTGCGGTCGACACCACCTGCTCCACCCACCCCTCGATGAGGGCGAGGAGCGTCTCGAGGCGCGCGAGGGCCGCCTGCTGCTCCGGGGTGGTGGTCGGCTCGAAGGATGCCGACGACCCGATCAGTTCCTCGAGTTTGGCCGGGTTCGACAGCAGCTCCTGGGGATCGACACCCGAGGTCATGTCGGCGATGCCGCTGAAATCGATGCTGATCCCACGGGCGTACTCCTCGACCGTGGACAGCAGCCGTTGGCGCAGCCACGGGACATGGCTGAACAGCCGGACATGCGCGGCTTCCCGGGCGGCGAGGAAGACGACGATCTCCTGGGCCGGCTGCTCGAGGCCTTCGGCGAATTTCGCGATCGCCTCGGGCAACAGGACCGCCACACCCTCCGGCGCCAGGGGCAACCCGACGTCGGTCGAGGTCAGCACCTCCTTCGCGAGCTGGCCCAGTCCCTGACCGAGCTGGGTGCCGAAGGCCATGCCGCTCATCTGGGTGAGCATGCCCATCATCGGTCCGGCGAACTGGGCGGCCTCGGCCGGAAGATTCTGCTCCCAGGTCCGCGACAACTGCTCGGCAACGGGATCGCACAGCCGTTTCCAGGTGGGCATCGACTCTTCGAGCCACGTCACCGGCGTCCACGCCACCGACTGACGCACCCCGCTGGGGAAGGTGGTGACATCATCGAGCCAGACCTCGGCCAGGCGGACCGCGTCGGTGACAGCGTTGGTCTCCTTGTCCAGCACCGGCGTGAAGTTGCCGATCTGTTGGCGCGCCAGATTCGATGCGACCTGGTAGTTCACCGGGCCGCCACCGCCGGAGCCGGGAGTCATCCCGGCGCCCATGCCGCTGAACATGCTGCCCAATTGGGAGAACATCTGGCCCAATTGAGCTGGATCGAACGAACTGGGATCGAAACCCTCACCGCCGAGGGCGAATCCGAAGGGGTTCTGGGTGCCGCCGGAGGATTCACCGGACCCGGACTGATCCTTACGGCGCTCGTTCTCGGCGCGGCGCTCATCATCTCCATCACCGGATGGGGAGAAGCCGAAGGGCAGATCATTCATGGTCTCCACGGTACCGTCCGCAGTCCGGGGAGGCGTTCGCCTTGAGCGTAGGCGGCTCACGGTGCCACGCCGAGGCCGGACCGGCGGCCCCGATCGCCGTCGGGGAGGTCAACTACTGTGAGCGGAATGAGTCTTCAGCCCGGTCACCGCCGGCTCGCGACGGTCGCCGTGACGGCGGTGGTGTTCGTGGCGTTGCTGTTCATCGGTACATCCGTGCAGGTCCCGTTCGTCGCGCTGGGGCCGGGTCCCACCGTCAACACCCTGGGCGAGCTTGACGACAAACCGGTCGTCGACATCACCGGTGTGCCCACCGACCCGACCACCGGAAACCTCAACCTGACCACGGTCTCGGTGACCGACGGGATGTCGTTGTTCCAGGCGTTGGGTATGTGGATGTCGGGCACCTACAGCCTCGAGCCGCGCGACCGGCTGTTCCCACCGGACCAGAGTCCCGACGAGGTGCGCGAGCAGAACCAGCAGGAGATGACCGGGTCCGAGGACAGTGCGACCGCGGCGGCACTGCGCTACCTGGATCGCCCGACCAAGCTGGTGCTCACCTCAGTCGCCGACGGCGGTCCGGCAGCCGCCGAACTCGAGGTGGGTGATCAGGTCCTGGCCGTCGACGGGCAGGCGGTGTCGACGACCGCGCAGATGCAGGAGGCGGTGATGTCCCGCGCACCCGGCGACTCGGTGCCCATCGCCATCGATCGGGGCGGACAGCGGCAGTCGGTGACGGTCACCTTGGCCGCTCGGCCCGACGACCCGGAGGTCGGCTACCTCGGTGTCACCCCGGAGGTGGTCAATGCCGACCCGGCGTTGAAGATCTCCTACAACGTCGGCGACATCGGTGGTCCGTCGGCCGGGATGATGTTGACGCTCGCTGTGATCGACCGTCTGAGCCCGGGAGAGCTGACCCACGGCGACTTCATCGCCGGCACCGGCACCATCACCGAGGATGGGGTGGTGGGCCCGATCGGCGGAATCACCCACAAGACCCGGGCGGCGCGCGACGCCGGTGCATCGGTGTTCCTGGTTCCCGAACGCAACTGTGCCGAAGCCGTATCCGATGCGCCCGACGGTCTCACCCTGGTGAAGGTGGCGAACCTGGACGGTGCGGTCGACGCGTTGGACGCGATCGGTGCCGGCCGGTCGGCGCCGCATTGCTGAGATCGACAGGGTTCCCCATCTGACGGGTCGGCGCCGTCGACGCCGACTACTGATACGAATCGACGTCTGATGCGAATCGTCGCCGGCTCCGCACGGAGTGGAGTGGCGATCAGCTCTCGTCGAAGGTGTGCGCGAGCGCGGTCCGCAGGTCGGCGGCGAGGTCGTGGCGGGTGAGCAGTTCGATGTCGCCATCGGTGACGTCGGCAGCGGGGTCCGGACGTAGATGCAGCAGACCCAGGGTGGTCCCAGAGCGCAGCGCGCCGACGATGAGGCGCGCCACCCGGCGTTCGGGGTGCGCGGCTGCTCCCGAGAGGGTGTCGGTGCCCTCGGCCTCGGGCGGCAGGACGACGATCTCCTGGATCAACGCCGCTCCGGCGACCGCGGCAGGCCAACTCGTGGTGGCCAGTGCTCGTTCGATATCGGCCGTCAGGTCGGTCTTTGAGCGGTCGGTGTCCCCGGATGTCGCCTCGTCTGCTCGGGAGGCCACCGCCGCAACGTCGGCGGTTGTGTCGCGGGGGAAGGGTTCCTGTGCGATCGGACTCAGGACGGAGTCGTCGTCGGGGGCGATCAAGCCCGGCTGTGAGGCCGCCAGGATCGCGGTCGGTACCAGGGCGAACAGCATCGGTGGCTGTCCCCATCCCGCCGGGTCGACGAACTCGACGATGTCGCGCAGGGCGGCACCGAGATCGTCGACGGACAGCGTGGCGGGGTCGCTGGCGGGGCCTGAATCGTCGGTCACGGCCCCCATCTTGCCGTTTCGCGTCGGTGTGACGCGGAACTCACCGCGTCGGTCGATCGTTGCCGGGGTGTCGTGCACATCCGGCAGCACGTGACGGCCATCTCGATATGGCGCGGAGCGAAGCGGTACTCGGCGCCCGTGTGGCGCAGTCGATCGTTGTCCGGAGCCGACCAGTACAGTTGGGTGCACGAGTCAGGCGGGCGTCCACGCCGGTCGGGCCGATGTCCGGAATGAGAACTTTGGAGAGTGGGTCAGGTGGGCGTTCGCGGGCCGGCTGGTATGCCGACACTGTCGCGCAGAAGCAAGATCGCCATCGGGATCGGCGTCGGCATCCTGGTGCTGTTGCTGGTGGGGCCCCGTCTGGTCGGGTTGATCACCGACTGGTTGTGGATGTCCGACGTCGGATACACGCGGGTGTTCTCGACGGTCATGTGGACCCGCGTGATCCTGTTCCTGGTGACCACGCTGGTGGTCGGGCTGCTGATCTTCGGCGCCATCGCGATGGCGTACCGTTCGCGTCCGGTGTTCGTGCCGGCCTCGGGACCCAATGATCCGCTCGCGCGCTACCGCAGCACAGTGATGGGCCGTACCCGGTGGTTCGCCATCGTTCCGGCCGTGATCATCGGCATCCTGGCCGGGCTGGTAACGCAGGGGTCGTGGGCCACGGTGCAGACCTTCTTGCATGGTGAGCAGTTCGGCGTCACCGACCCGCAGTTCGGCATCGATGTGAGTTTCTACGCCTTCGACCTGCCTTTCATCAGGCTGGTGCTGAACCTGCTGTTCGTCATCGTGGTGATCGCCTTCCTCGCGAACCTGCTGACGCACTACCTGTTCGGGGGCATCCGGCTGACCGGCGGTGGCGCCAACGGCAACGGACCGTCGTTCTCCAACGCGTCCCGTATCCAGCTGGCCGCGCTCGCCGGAACCTTCCTGCTGCTCAAAGCGGCCGCCTACTGGCTGGACCGTTACTCGTTGCTCTCGAGTCAGCGCAAGCAGGACATCTTCACCGGCGCCAGCTACACCGACATCAATGCGGTGCTGCCGTCGAAGCTGATCCTGATGGCCATCGCCATCATCTGCGCGGTCGCGTTCTTTGCCGGCATCGTGCTGCGGGATCTGCGGGTACCGGCGCTGGCGACCGCGTTGATGCTGCTGTCCGCGTTGGTGATCGGCGTGGGTTGGCCGCTGGCGATGGAGCAGTTCTCGGTCAAGCCGAACGCGGCACAGAAAGAGTCCGAGTACATATCGCGAAACATCACCGCCACCGAACAGGCCTATGGGATAGGTCCGGAACAGGTGACCACCCAACCCAACTGGACGGCCGAACCGGTCAACCAGCCGTCGGTGGACGCGGACACGCCGACGTTGTCCAACATCCGCATCCTGGACCCGAACATCGTCTCGCCTGCGTTCACGCAGTTGCAGCAGCGACAGAACTTCTACGGGTTCCCGACACAGTTGGCATTGGATCGCTACGACATCGACGGCGAGATGCGCGATTTCGTGGTCGCGGTCCGCGAGATCGATCCTGCGCGACTGGTCGGCAACCAGACGAACTGGCTCAACAAGCACCTCGTCTACACCCATGGCAACGGCTTCGTCGCGGCGCCGGCCAACCGGGTCAATCAACCGGCCTCCGACGACGTCGAGGGTGGCGGTTCTCCGGTGTTCTTCGTCAGCGATCTGTCGAATTACCAGACCGAGGAATATCAGAACGAGGCGCCGATCAAGGTCACGCAGCCACGTATCTACTTCGGCGAGCTGATCTCGCAGGTCGACCCCGACTACGCGATCGTCGGTTCCAACAGCGACCAGTCCCGCGAGTACGACACGCAGGACTCGACGTACACCTACCAGGGCGATGCCGGTGTGTCGCTGGGCAACTACTTCAACCGGTTGCTCTATTCGATCCGGTTCGCCGAGCGCAACTTCCTGCTCTCCGGTGAGATCAACGAGAACTCGAAACTGCTCTACGACCGAGACCCGCGCGACCGTGTCAAGAAGGTCGCGCCGTGGTTGACCGTCGACTCCAAGACCTACCCGGCCGTGATGGCGGACGGGTCGATCAAGTGGATCGTGGACGGCTACACGACGCTGGACAACTACCCGTACGCGCAGCGCACCTCCCTGCAGGCGGCCACGACCGACGCGCAGGAACTGAACCAGGGCCAGACCGGACGCACCCAGGTCAATCGCAGCGTCTCCTACGTCCGAAACTCGGTGAAGGCCACCGTTGATGCCTACACCGGCGAGGTCACGCTCTATCAGTTCGACGACCAGGACCCCGTGTTGCGGACGTGGATGAACATCTTCCCCGGGACCGTGAAATCGCGCGCGGAGTTCGATCAGCAGGAATCGCTGGCCGATCACGTCCGCTATCCGGAGGATCTGTTCAAGATCCAGCGTTCGTTGCTGACGAAGTACCACGTCACCAACCCGCAGCAGTTCTTCGAGGGCAGCGACTTCTGGTCGGTGCCGTCGGACCCGACGAACGAGGACGCCGACGCGCAGGGCCTCGATCAGCCGCCGTACTTCTTCGTGGCGTCCTCGCCGGAGAACGGTCAGCCGTCCTTCCAGCTGACGTCGGTGCTGACCCGTCTGAACCGCCCGATCCTGGGTGCCTACATGACGGTGTCGTCGGATCCCACCGACTACGGTCAGATCACGGTCAAGACCATTCCGACCAACATCCAGCGTGATGGTCCGCGCCAGGCGTTCAACCCGATGCAGCAGGATGATCGCGTCGCCGAGAGTCGACGCAACTTCCAGGGCAACGTCGACGTCATGTTCGGCAACCTGTTGACGCTGCCGGTGGGTAACAGCGGAATCCTCTATGTGGTGCCGATGTATGCGCAGGCACGCGGTGAGGGTACGTATCCGCGCCTGTTCCGGGTGATCACCCGGTATGAGAATCGGGTCGGTTACGCGCCCACCACGGCGGGTGCGCTCTCGCAGGTGGGGATCAACCCGCAGGGAGCCGCGCTGGTTCCCGGGGAGACCACCCCGCAGCCGGAGGCGCCAGAGCAGACCGAGCAGCCGCCGGCCGGCGAGCAACAGCAGGTGACCCCGCCCGCGACCGGTTCGACCGCGGAGCGCGACGCCGCGCTGCAGGCGATCAGCGAGGCTCTCGACGCTTTGGAGCAGGCGCAGAGCGCGGGGAACTTCACCGCCTACGGCGAAGCCCTCGACCAGCTGAACGAGGCCGTCCAGCGCTACGAGGCACTGCCCAACTAGTCAGCATCAACTGGTGAGAACCGACCGCCCGCGTGAGCCATGTTCACGCGGGCGGTTCGGGTTGACGAGGGTCTGCTGGGTACCCGCGGGTGGTCGACAAGCCGCGCGAGCCGAGTCGGCCCGCGGCAGCCGAGTCCGCCCGCGGCAGCCGAGCGGGGTCCGCTCAGCTCAGCGGCGTGCGAGGCGCCGTATCACCCGCGATAACGCTGGCGATACCGACCGAGTTCGGCTTCGGTGTTGTCGGGCAGCACCGGGCTGTGATGGTGGCTGTGCGTCAGGGTCATGAAGATGGCGGTCGCGCCGGCAAACGCGCCGATCATCAGCAACCCGAACACGATCGCCGGGACGACGTTGCCGCCGGCCATCGCGACCAGCCACAGGGCGGCGCTGGCGAACCCGCCGAGCACCAACAGATATCCGAGAACGCTCATCGGATGATTTCCGTGGCTCTCGTGATGGGGCAGATGATGAGTTGCCATCGTTCCTCCTCGATCTCGCTGTATGCGGTATCTGTGAGGCCAGGATACCGCGCTGTGATGTTTATCACATTGAGATGGGTGTTCTGCTAGCCGTCAGCGGCGGTGTTCGGCGAGGTAACGCTGCTTTTCAGCGTCGCTGTCGTCCGGGATGAGTGGGCTGTGGCCCAGCCGCCGCGCCATTGTGGCGTAGATGGCGGCAGCGCCGACCAGGAATGCCGCGCCGGCGACGCCCGACGCCACCGCGCCGCCGGTGTTGCCCTCGGCGGAGAACGTGACCGCCAATCCGAGCGCCGGGATGATGAGCAGTACCAGCAGAAATGCGACGATGCTCATCGGGTGACGATTGTCGGATGCGGTGGCGTTGCCTGAGGCGAGGCTGGTCACGGTTGGTTCTCCTTTGTTTCGAACACACCTTCTGTCTCCCTCACGATGCGCCGGCAGCGGGCGCACCGACAGGGACTTTCGGCCCGGTCGGGGCGGGTCGTCGGATACTGAACGCGCTGTCGGTCGTGCGGGCCGCGGCTGCACCGATCGTCGGTCTGTTGGCGGCGGTGTACGCCGGACGACGGTCAGAACCAAGGCCAGGCGGATCGGTGCCGGTGGGTGATCCGACGGGTGTGCCTGAATCCGTTGGCGCGGCAGCTAGCGGCATTTCCGGCAGTCCGACCGCAGTGATCAAAGTGCCCTGTGTCACAGGGGGATTGGTTGTCGGCATGTGAACGCGACGGGGCGTCGGAAGCGATTTGCACCCGCGGCAAACCAGTGTGTAACGTGGTGTTCACCAACGCGGGGTGGAGCAGCTCGGTAGCTCGCTGGGCTCATAACCCAGAGGTCGCAGGTTCAAATCCTGTCCCCGCTACCACTCGAGAAGGCTCCGGAAGTGTGCTTCCGGAGCCTTCTCGCATGTCTGGGGTCACCCGAGAGTCATCAGTCCCGGTAGTCGTGAAGGTAGTGGCCGACCTCGACGGTGGTGTTGTCGGGAACCAGGGCGTCGTGGTGCAACCGCTTGGTCATGACCGTCAGGATCGTCGTCGCAGCCAGGAGGAGGCCGAGTGCGGCAACTCCGGTCACCGCTGCGCCGGTCGTCGCCTCGGCGAGCAGGACGATCCAGATGCCGCCCGCGGCGAAGCCGAGAAGCATGAACAAGTAGGCGAGAACTGCGACCTCGTGATAGCCGTGGTCGGTGTGATGGAGGGTGAACATCGCCATCATCTCCTTTGTGGGAATCCCTTCCGCTCCACTTCCGATAATACCCCTAGGGGTATGAAGTGAACTGTGTTCTGAGACACGTGGCCGGCGGCAGTGACGTGGCTCGGCGCGCATGTCCAGTCGCCGGTCGGGACGCGATTTTCACCCGCGGCGGGAGATGTGTACAGTGGGGTCAGCAACGCGGGGTGGAGCAGCTCGGTAGCTCGCTGGGCTCATAACCCAGAGGTCGCAGGTTCAAATCCTGTCCCCGCTACCACCACGAGAACCCCTGCCGGACAAAGCCTGGCAGGGTTCTTTGTTGTTCGGGTCCGCGGGCTGCAGGCGCCCACGGTGTCAGCGCACCGGCATTCCGCGACGGGGCGTCATCGCGACGAACCACGCCTCGTTGACGCCGAGCACCACGATGAGGCTCAACAACAGCCCTTCGAGTTCGATCGGGGTGAGCGCAAGATTCACCGCGTCGGCGAACCCCGGCCAGACGGCCACCACCACAACGGCGAGATACAGCGGCACACCGGCGCAGACGAAGATCCACGGCAGCACCCGCGCGTCGGTGCGCAGCGCGAACTGGTGGGCCAGCATGGTGATGCCGACAGCGCCCAGGATTCCGGCCACGGTGAACGCCGCTCGCCACACATCGGCGATCTCGGGAGCCACCTGCGCCAGCAGCGACACGGCGGCCGGGATCACGAACTGCAGGGACACCAGATAGGCCATGCGGCGTCCGGCTCTCGTTCCTCCGCCGAGGTCGCCGCGGTCCTTGATCGCCACCCACCACAGCCCGAGCAGGGTGAAATTCGTCGCGGCGACGACCCCGTAGAACGCGGACTGGTCCATGTCCTGACGATAGTCGCCCGGGGGGCTCCGCGTAACCCTGTTTGTACTGCTCACACCATGTTTTTCCGCTATCGGTGGTGCGGTTGGGCGGGGTCAGTCGGAGTGTTCGAGCACTGCCTTGAGCCGGCGCAGATCCTTGGTGTTCGCCCGGCGCATCGCACACGCCATGAACGGGGCGGCGACGGCTCCGAAGCCGGTGGGCTGCCCGCGGTTGCGCAGCGACATCCGCGTCGACTCGGTGTCCAGCCGCTCCCACTCGTAGGTGGTCTCCATCTCGAACGGGCCGTCACTGGTCCGCATCACGAACCGATGCTCGGGCACCATCTCCACGACGTCGTAGGTGTATTCGAGTCGGCGGCCCAGGAAGTGGGCGACGAACGCGATCTGTGAGCCGACCGCCAATGGCGGCGGTGTGCGCATCCGCGACGACTCGATGTTGGCGTACCAGTGCGTGGCGTTCGCCGGATCCTGGGCGTAGGTCGCGACGTCGGCGACCGGCCGTCGGATGGTGATGTGGGTGATGACGTCGACCATGCGCACCTACCTGCTTTCGCGCCGCGTAACCATCAGGCCAACACCATCATGGCAGTGCGCCCGCGGTGTCAGACGTGGATCGCCACGACCGAGTAAACAACGTCGTCGGGCAGGATGGCATCCATGACTCGGACCGAGCGCTTCACCTTCACCGGATCGTCGGGTACGCAATTGGCTGCGCGGCTCGACCGGCCGGAGGACGAGCCCCGCGCCTACGCATTGTTCGCACACTGCTTCACCTGTTCCAAGGACGTGATGGCCGCGTCCCGGATCAGTCGACGCCTGGTGGAGCGAGGTTTCGGGGTGCTGCGGTTCGACTTCACCGGCCTGGGGGCCAGCGACGGGGAGTTCGCGAACACCACGTTCACCTCCAATGTCGAAGACCTCGTCCTCGCGTCGGAGGCGCTCGGCGCCCGCCACGCGGCGCCGCGGCTGCTGATCGGGCACAGCTTCGGTGGTGCGGCCGCGTTGGCCGCGGCCCCGCGTCTGCCCGACATCACCGCCGTCGTCACGATCGCGGCCCCGTTCAACCCGGGGCAGATCCGGCATGTCTTCTCCGACGACGCGCTGCGGCGGATCCGTGAGCAGGGCAAAGCCGAGGTGACCCTGGCCGGGCGGACCTTCACCGTGGGTGCCGATCTCCTCGCCGACGCCGATGAACAGCACCTCGAGAAGATCCTGCCCGAACTCGGCCGCGCATTACTGGTGATGCATGCGCCACTCGACAAGGTCGTCGACATCGACAACGCGCGTCGCATCTACACCGCCGCCCGCCATCCGAAGAGCTTCGTCGCGCTCGACGGTGCCGACCATCTGCTCAGCAAACACGCGGACGCCGAGTACGCCGCCGACGTGTTGGCCGCGTGGGCATCCCGATACCTTCCCGCGGTCGTGGCACCCGAATCCGAACCGCCACCCGGCGGGACCGTGCTCGTCGAGGAATCCGACCGCGGGCATCTCACCCAGAGCATTCAGGCCGGGCGGCACTTCTGGGTCGCCGACGAACCGCTCGGGGTGGGCGACGACCTCGGTCCGAATCCCTATGACCTGCTGTTGTCTGCGGTGGGCGCGTGCACGTCGATGACGCTGCGCATGTACGCCGAACGCAAGGGTCTGCCGCTGGAACATGTGGCGGTCCAGTTGCGGCATCGTCGAAGCCACTCGAAGGACTGCGTCGACGCACAGGGTCGTCCCTGTCGGATCGAGTTCGTCGATCGCGAGATCCGCCTGACCGGCCCGCTCGACGACGACCAGATCCGGCGCATGGGTGAGATCGCCGACCGATGCCCGGTGCACCGCACCGTCACCGGCCAGCTCGAGGTACACACCAGCGTCACGATGGCGGACTCGGCGATCCGGTGACTCTGTTGAGTGCGACCATGGTGGGGTGCAGATAACCACCGAGCAGCAGTTGCGCGAGATCGTCGGACACCCGCATCAGAAGGTGATCGACAAGGTTCGGCCCGCCCTGCATCGGGTGCATGTCGAGTGGCTGGCGGCGTGTCCGATGGTGTTTCTGGCCACCTCCGATGCCTCCGGACGGATGGACGTCTCACCGAAAGGGGACCCAGCCGGCAAGATCGTGCACGTCCTCGACGAACACCGCGTCGCGCTGCCCGAACGGCCCGGTAACCGCCGCGTCGACGGGTATCTGAACGTGCTGCAGAATCCGCACGTGGGTCTGGTCGCGCTGATCCCGGGACGGGGAGACACGTTGCGGATCAACGGGACCGCCCGCATCGTCGACGATGGAGACTACTTCGACGCGCTCACCGTCAAGGGAGTGCGTCCGCTGCTGGCGCTGGAAGTCGACGTCGAGGAAGTGTTCTTCCACTGTGCCAAGGCATTTCTCCGCTCCGACCTGTGGCGCCCGGAGACCTGGGAACCCGACGCCGTGCCGAGTACGGCCAAGCTCACCAAGGCGCTGATGCCCGAACTCGACGAGGCCGAACTCGAGAAGGCCTACGCCGAACCCGAGTTCCGCAAGTGGCTGTACTGAGTTCAGCGTAAGGCCGCGTCGAGTGCCGCCTCGAGATGGTCGCTCGGCGACATCGGGAGGGTGTGATGGGTGCCGGCCGGCAACGTGACCACTGCCGCAGTCGGTAGCGCAGCGCGGACATTCGTCGCGACCTGGGCGACATCGTGCACCCGGCTGTCGGGGGCGAGGAGCACAGAGACCCGGTGGGCGTCGAGTGCCCGGAGATCCTGTGGTCGGGGTCGGCGGGGGATGACGGGCCGGGCCGACGGAAATGATCCGACGCCGGTGGTCGTCACGGTGAGCCAATCGGGGTCGAGGTCGGCGCCCTGGGTTTCCCACACCAGTAACCGACGCTGCCGGTCGGCGTCGGGTCGGAGCAGGACGGGCAAGGCCCGGATCAGATAGGCCGCCGACATTCCGGCGAAGCATGAGTTCGGGTCGAGCAGCACCAGACGCCGGACCCGGTGGGGACGCCGAAGTGCATACGCCAGTGCGATCATCGCGCCGTAGGAGTGCGCGACCACGTCGACGGTGGGCGCTGCGCTGTCGTCGAGTACCTCGTCGATCCAGTCACAGAGGTCGTCGGTGCTGCGGAACCGGTCGCCGGTGCTCCGACTCCGCCCGGGCTCACCGATGATGTCGGGCGCGATCACCCGATGGCCGCCGGCGAGGTGGCCGGCCAACGCGGTCCACGCCATCGAGGTGGCGCCACCCCCGTGCAGAAGCAGGAGCGCAGGTGCATCGGCTGCGCCGGTTGTCCTCGGCTGCCCGGCTGTCGTCACGTGCGTGGTGCCGAACCGACCCTCGGTCTCGCTCGTCGTCGTGTCGTCCGGCCAGCGCCGCAAGAGGCGCGCATAGGCATCGTCAAATGCGGCGCCGGCTGCAGACGCGGAAAAGTCCGCGACGGTTTTCGCCTTCGGTTGAGCCATGCGTTGTCCTCCCTGAGGTAGCTTGTTCATCAAGATAATCGCTGATCAAGAGAAACGGTAGGTGGGAGGGTGCCCGATCGATCGACTCCCGACCGGGTCGCAGACTCCGATCTCGAGCTCGTCCACGCCATCCGCGAGCTCACCGTCGCACTCGACCTGGAGGGGGCTGCCTTCGCGGCGGAGCGTGCGATGCACCCGACCGATGTGCGTGCACTCATCGCGTTGCTGGATCGGGAGCGCGAAGGTGGGGTGGCCACCCCCGGGTGGCTGGGGGACCGGTTGCGGCTGAACTCGGCGTCGGTGACCGCCCTCGTCGACCGGATGTCGGCGCGGCGGGAGGGAGTGGGACCGCTCGTCGAGCGGCATCGGGACCCGGTCGATCGGCGCCGGGTGATTCTGCGGGTCACCGACGACGCCCGCGCAATGGGATGGGAGTTCTTCGGCCCGCTCATCGGTCGCGTGATGGGTGTGGTGGCGGACCTCTCTGTCGAACACCGACAGGTGGTCCGGGCATTTCTGCGCGAGGTCACCGAAGCGGTCAGAACGGAGCCCGGCGACGATCGCCACCTTCCGTCGCAGCGCAGCGACCGCTGACCGCGCACTCGGCAATCCAACGTCGTGGCAACGACCACATCGATAGGGTCGTAGTCGACCACGGCACGGTTACGGCGGCCGACAACTCGGAGAGGGATGCGACGGCGATGGGGCATTACAGCGACGCGTTCGCGCGGGCACGCGACGATCAGGACGGCTTCTGGCTCGACGCCGCACAGGCCGTCGAGTGGGTGAACCCACCGACCCGCGCCCTCGACGACTCGGACGCACCGTTCTACCGGTGGTATCCCGATGCCACCCTCAACACCTCCTACAACGCGCTCGACCGGCATGTCGCGGCCGGGCACGGCGACCGCACCGCGATGATCTGGGACTCGGCGATGGTGGGGACGGTGCGTACCTATACCTATGCCGAGCTCCTCGACGAGGTGTCGCGGTTTGCCGGAGTGCTCGCGGCCAGCGGCGTCGCGGCGGGCAATCGCGTGGTGATCTATCTGCCAATGATCCCCGAGGCGGCCATTGCGATGCTCGCCTGCGCGCGCGTGGGTGCGGTGCATTCGGTGGTGTTCGGCGGATTCGCCGCACCCGAGCTGGCAGCACGCATCGACGACGCCGAACCCGTCGCCATCGTGACGGCGTCGGGCGGCCTGGAACCCGGACGCACGGTCGAGTACCTACCGATGGTGGCCAAGGCCCTCGAACTCTGCGCCTCGCCACCGGCGACGGTGATCGTCAAGGACCGCGAGGAGGTCGCGGGCAGCGCGGCCGACCACGACGGCTGGCTGGACTGGGACGCCCAGATGGCCGATGCCGAACCGACGGGCCCGACAACGGTGGCGGCGACCGACCCGCTCTACATCCTGTACACGTCGGGCACCACCGGAAAACCGAAGGGCGTGGTCCGCGACAACGGGGGCCACGCGGTCGCGCTGACCTGGTCGATGCGCAACATCTACGACATCGGTGCCGGCGACGTGTGGTGGACCGCATCCGATGTGGGCTGGGTGGTCGGGCACTCCTACATCGTGTACGGGCCGCTGCTGGTCGGTGCGACGACCGTGATGTACGAGGGCAAGCCGGTCGGCACCCCGGACGCCGGCGCATTCTGGCGGGTCATCGCCGACCACCAGGTCGCCGCACTGTTCACCGCGCCCACTGCGATCCGGGCCATCCGCAAGGCCGATCCGGACGCCGCCGAACTCGCCAAGTACGACACCTCCACGCTGCGGACGCTGTTCGCTGCCGGGGAGCGTCTGGACCCGGACACCTTCGAGTGGGCCACCGCGACCCTCGGGGTCCCGGTGGTCGACCACTGGTGGCAGACCGAAACCGGGTGGGCGATCGCCGCGAACCTGCGTGGCCTGGAGCCGATGCCGATCAAGGCCGGATCGCCGACGGTGCCCGTGCCCGGTTATCGGGTCGGCATCGTCGACGCCGGTGGGACGAAGCTGGGGCCCGGGGCGGAAGGCAACATCGTCATCGAACTACCGCTACCGCCGGGAACCCTGGCCGGCCTGTGGCACGACGAGGAACGATTCCACAAGTCTTATCTCGCCGCGTTCGACGGGTACTACCTCACCGGTGATTCCGGGTACGTCGACGCCGATGGCTACGTCTTTGTCCTCGGTCGCTCCGACGACGTCATCAACGTTGCCGGACACCGATTGTCGACCGGCAGCATCGAAGCGGTCGTCGCCTCGCATCCGGCCGTGGCCGAATGCGCCGTCATCGGCATCCACGACGACCTCAAGGGGCAACGGCCCAGCGGATATGTCGTACTCAAGGCCGGCGTCGAGATCGAATCCGACACCCTACGCAGCGAGCTGGTCGCCATGGTGCGCAACGAGATCGGGGCCGTCGCAACCTTCCGGGACGTGACCGTGGTGCCCGCCCTGCCGAAGACCCGCTCGGGCAAGATCCTGCGCAAGACGATGCGTCAGATCGCCGACCACGAGGAGTACACCGTGCCGTCGACGATCGAGGACCCCGACGTCTTGGCCGATCTCGCCAAGCAACTCGGCGGCTGAGCCGCGATTCAGGGCGCGAGACGACAGCAGCGTTCTCGGTACCTGTGCGACGTCGGTCAGAACCAGTTGGGTCGATCGGGCGGATGACTGGCGGTGGACGGTAGGGTGTCGGTCGGGTGATGGATCTCGCCCGGACCCGATCGTCGTGGACGACGGGCCCGAACCGCCGCCGCCGGCTGATAGTTCCTGGTCCGACAGACGGATGGGGCTGATGCATGGGTTCTGATCACATCTCGGGTGACACTTCACCCAACGAACTGCCGGCCGACACGCACGCCGAGTTACCAACAGATCCGGACACCGTTCGACCGCTGCATCTGCGGCCGACGGCGATTCTCTGGGTTCTGCTCGGCGGTGCCTGCGGAACGGGATTGCGCTACTGGGTCGAAGACCTGTTGCCCCACCACGACACCGGATGGCCATGGGGGACGTTCGCGGTCAACCTGATCGGGGCGTTCGCGCTCGGGGCCCTCCTCGAGGGGCTGGCGCGGTCCGGTGAGGACGCCGGTTGGCGTCGCCGGTGGCGGCTGCTGCTGGGCACGGGGTTCTGTGGCTCCTTCACCACCTACAGCAGCTTCGCATTGGAGATGTCGCTGCTGTCGCATCGCGGAGCGGTTCCACTGGCGATGGGATACGGACTGGCGAGCGTCGTCGCCGGCATCGTGTGCGCCTGGGCGGGAATCGCGGTGGCCGGAGTGGCACTGCGTCGACAGACAGGGGAGGTGTCGTGATCGTCCTGGCCGTGATGGCCGCCGGGGCGCTGGGCGCGGGTGCGCGATTCGTCCTCGACGGCGCGGTCAAGAGCCGGCGGGCGACGACCTTTCCGTGGGCGACCCTGGCGATCAACGTCAGCGGCTCGTTCCTGCTGGGGCTGATCGCCGGCGCCGTCATGTTCGGCACCCTCGATTCGGATGCGCAAGCGGTGGTCGGTACCGGATTCTGTGGTGGATTCACGACTTTCAGCACGGCGAGCTTCGAAACCGTTCGGCTGGCGGAGAAACGGCGGTCGCTGTCGGCCGCCGCCAACGCCCTGGCCTCGGTCGTGGGCAGCGCGGTGGCATGCGCCGCGGGTCTGGTACTGGCGTCGGCGGTGTGATCACCGCGGCGAGTGAGAGGGATGGCGATGAGCGACGATGACGTCGACTACGGACTGCGGCCCGGGGATGCGCCACTGCGCAGACGAATCCGAGGGCCCGCCGCGAGGCGTCCCGCGCAGGCGAGTCTGGTGATCGGGTGGGACCGGTCGCCGACCAGCACGGCTGCCGTGCGCTATGCGGTGGATCTGGCCCGTAGGCTCGATGCACATGTCCATGTGGTGCATGTGGTCGACATCGACGACACACCAATCGATCCGGACGCCCCGGACTGGGGTGATCAGCTGCGGGCGACGTTGATGTCCGACGCCGCCGAGGCCAAGGATTTGCTCGACGGTCTCGCAGCGTCGTGGACCTACCACAGTGGTCACGGCGACCCGGCGCAGCTGCTGGCCACCGTTGCCGATCGCTACAGCGCGCTGATGGTCGTCGTCGGGAGCCCACGAGGCGGATTGCTGTCATATCTGGATTCCCTGGTGGGGCAGTCGGTGTCGCAGCAGCTGATCGGTAACCGGAAGACGCCGCTGTTGGTGGTGCCCGCCGACGTCGAATCGTGACGAACGAGCGAGCAGGTGGCGCGCTCGGACCAGTTGTGGCGCAGGTGGTCTCGATACGCCCTCTCGCCTAGCGGCTCGAGGACTACTCGACCAGCGGAGTGAGGGTCCTCGATCGGCGGAGGGGGCCTCCACCGGCCGAGCGAGGGGGCCTCGACCAGCCGAGCGAGGGGGCCTCGACCAGCTGAGTGAGGGGCTTCGACCGGCGGAGGGGGGCCTCGACCGGCGGAGTGAGGGGGCCTCAACTGCCGGAGGGAAGGCTACTCGACCACCGGAGGGCGGCCCGGGACGTTCGTCGTTACTTCAGCTCGGCGCTGCTCTTGTTGAGCACGCGACGGGCGATGATGAGCTGCTGGATCTGCTGGGTGCCCTCGAAGATGTCGAGGATCTTCGAGTCGCGAGCCCACTTCTCCACCAGCAGCCGCTCCGAATAGCCCAGTGTGCCGGTCAGTTCCACCACTTTGTTGGTGATGTCGGTGCCGGTGCGCCCGGCCTTGGCCTTGGACATCGATGCCTCGAGCGAATTCGGTTCTTTGTTGTCGGCCATCCAGGCAGCCCGCATCGTGTGCAGGTATGCGGCCTCGAAATCCGACTCCATCCGAATGAACTCGGCAGCGGCGGCGTGCTGATCGGCGGCAGGGCGGTCGTAGTCAATCTGCACGCCGGCCTCCTCCAGTATGCGACGCAGCTCCTCGAGGGCCGCACGCGCGACGCCGACCGCCATACCCGCGACCATCGGCCGCGTGTTGTCGAAGGTCTGCATGACACCGCCGAAGCCCTTCTTGGTGTCGACCTCCGGTGAGCCGAGCAGGTTGTCCTTGGGGATGCGGCAGTTCTCGAACCGGATCACCGCGGTATCCGAGACTCGGATACCGAGTTTGTGTTCGAGGCGCACCACCTCGACGCCCGGGTGCTCGCGCGGTACGACGAAGCTCTTGATGGCTGCACGTCCGAGGCTCTTGTCGACCGAGGCCCACACCACGATGTGGGTGGCGCGGGATCCGGCGGTGACGAAGATCTTCTCTCCGTTGAGTACGTACTCGTCGCCGTCGAGGGTGGCCGTGGTCGACACGGCTGCGGAGTCGGAACCGAAGCTCGGCTCGGTGATGGCCATGGCGGCCCACACCTTGCCGAAGCTCTTGAGCTGTTCATCTGTGGCCACGGCGGCGATCGCGGCGTTGCCCAGGCCCTGATACGGGATGGTCAGCATCAGGCCGACATCGCCCCACGATGTCTCCATCGTGTTGATGACCGACTGCATGTTGCCGCCGTTGACCACCGCACCTTCGGGGCGGGGCTTGTCCGACTTCTGCTGGCTGCGTCCGCCGTCGGCGCCTGCGCCTGCCTGGCCTGCCTCGGCAAGGCCGTCGTAGAGGCTGGCCAAGGTGTCGAGCTCGACCGGGTAATCGTGCTCGCGCAGATCGTATTTCCGCGAGATCGGACGGAAGATCTCCGCCGCGGCCTGATGGGCCTGATCGATCGTCGCGTTCAGTTTCTTGGGGAGTTCGAGATTGATGCTCATAGTGGTTTCCTCACCGAATCCGTCGCGCCCTTACAGGACGACGATGCCCTCGCCGATGCCGGCGCCCCGCAGGTCGCGGTACCAGCGTTCCACCGGGTGCTCCTTGGTGAAGCCGTGACCGCCCAGGAGCTGGACGCCGTCGAGTCCGATCTGCAGACCCTTGTCGATCGTCAGCTTGCGGGCCAGTGCCGCCTCGCGGGCGAACGACAGGCCCTGCTCGGCGCGGGCGGCGCCACGCAGGGTGACCAGACGGATCGAATCGACCTCGGTGGCGATGTTGGCCACCATGAAGGCGACGGCCTGCCGGTTGGAGATCGGCTCGCCGAATGCCTCGCGCTCGTTCACGTAGGGGATCACGTAGTCGAGTACTGCCTTCGCGGTGCCGGCGGCCAACGCCGACCAGCCCAGACGCGACAGCCGCACCACATCGCGGTAGGCCGAGAACGCGGCCTCACCGTCGGCCCCACCCAGCAGCGCGGACTCGGGGACGGCCACATCCTGCAACAGCAGTCGACCCATGCCGGCCGCACGCACACCCATTCCCGGGTCGGCTTCGACGATCAGGCCCTTGGTGCCGGACTCGACGATGAACAGCGCCGGACGACCGTCGAGCTGTGCACCCACGATGAACAGTTCCGATGACCCGGCCGCCGGGACGAATGACTTGACGCCGTTGAGGCGGTACCCGCTGGGTACGCGGGTGGCCTTGGTGCCCAGGTCGAAGGCGTCGAACAACGGCTTCGGTTCGGCGATCACGACCGACGACTGCGGTACGTCCTCACCGGCGAAGTCGGGCAGGTAGGTGCGCTGCTGCTCGTCGGTGCCGAAATTCGTCAGTGTGGTGGCCACACCGCTCGGCGCGAGCAGCGGCAGTGCCAGCCCCATGTCGCCGTAGGCCATCGCCTCGGACACCAGTGCGTTGGTGACCACGCCGCGCTCGGCGGCGGCGCCCTCGAACTCCTCGGGCACGTTGATCATGGTGATGCCGAGCTCTGCCGAACGCTTGAGGATGTCCTCGGGCGCCGCGGCTGCGTTGTCGGCGTCGTACGCGGCCGGTCGCAGGATCTCGGTGGCGAACTCCCGAACGGTCTCGGCGATCATCTGCTGCTCGTCGTCGGGGGTGAGGTTGAAGTACCCCTTCGGCGAGGTGGTCAGCCGCTTGGCCTGACCCGATCCGCCCTGCGCCGCCTGGAACGCGCGGTTGGCCGCGCCCAGCGTCTGGAAGCCGGTCTTGGTGCCCTGGTAGGCGATACGGTTGAGGGGCTCGCGGATCTTGTACTTCTCGGCGAACTCCGACCCGGTGACCGTCGTCAGCACGCGCATTGCGGTGCCGATGAAATTGCGTGGATGCGGGTTCTTTCCGACGGCGGACGTATCGCGGGGTTCGGTATGCCGCGCTTCGGTTTGTGAGGTCATGGTTCACCAGCCTGTTCTCGGGCGGTCGGGGTCGTGCCGGGTGTGGCGTCGGCCCCTATCTTACTCGATAGTAAGTACAGACCTTACTCCTCGGTAAGTAACTTGTCACGCACTACTCTGGTCGGGTGACTGTTCGCCCCGGCTGTTCATCCCCCGGGTATCGTTTCGCGCCCCCACTGCCGCAGGGGGACGAAGCGATACCCGGGGGACGAACTGAGGCCGGCGGGGGTCGGGGGACCGCCGTCGCGGTTGCGGCGGTCGGGGTCGCGGCGATGGGGGCAGCCGTCGCGGTGTCGCCGACGACTCTGTCGAGCGGTCCGGGAGTGTGTCCCTTCGCGCATCTGACCGGTCTGCCGTGTCCGGGCTGCGGGCTGACCCGCAGCTGGGTGGCCCTCGGACACGGAGACGTCGTCGGAGCGATCGGGTTCAACTGGTTCGGGCCGCTGTCCATGGCAGTGGCGGTGATCGTCACCGCCATCGCGCTGTGGACGGCACTCACCGGCGGTGGTGCTCTGCGGCGGGTGCAGCACGTACTGACCGGCCGGATTGCGATGTCGGTGCTCGTGGTGTGGCTGGGCTATGGACTTGTGCGAATACTCGATGCCGGATTCGGTTGGGGTCTCTTCCCTCTCGTGGTGTGACTCTGCTCGTGGTGTGACACCGACCCGCCGCGGTGACGTGACGTCGGCTGCGCAGGAGAGCAGAGTGGGATGCATGCAGATCACACACTTCGGTCATTCGTGCGTCCTGGTGGAGATCGACGACACCAAGATCCTCTTCGACCCGGGCAACTTCTCCCACGGCTTCGAGGGACTCACCGACCTCGACGCCGTCTTCATCACCCACCAACACCCCGATCATTGCGACGTCAACCGGCTGCCCGACCTGATCGCGGCCAACCCGCAGGCGGTGCGCTTCGCCGATCCGCAGACGGCCACCCAGCTCAACGAGGACAACGTCGCCGGTCCGTGGACCATCGCCAACGCCGGTTCGCACACTCAGGTCGGCCCGGTAACAGCGCGGTTCACCGGCGGTCGGCACGCAGTGATCCATCCGGAGATCCCGGTGGTCGACAACGTCGCCTACGTACTCGACACCAAGTCGATGACCGGCCGCTTCATGCATCCCGGCGACTCGTTCTACATCCCGTTCGAGAAGATCGACGTCCTCGCCCTGCCGTCCGCGGCGCCGTGGATGAAACTCAGCGAATCAGTCGACTACCTGCGTGCCATGGCCCCGCGGGTCGCGGTTCCTATCCACCAGGCCATCCTGTCCGACGCCGGTTCGGGCGTGCACTACGGCCGGCTCGCGGACATGAAGGCGGCTTCCACCGACTTCGTCGTCCTCGACGAGGAGTCGGCAACCGAACTCTGATTCGGTTGCTCCGCCCCCCCGGATCTCAGCTCGGCGGTGCGAAGAACTCGAGGGCGATGTTGTCGGGGTCGCGGAACGAGATCCCCGATCCGTAGTGCGCGTGCTTGATGCCGCTGTGGGCGATCCCGAGCTCGTCGAGCCGCCGTGTCCAGGTCTCGAGATCGTCTGCCGTCACGGTGAACGCGACATGGTCGAGGCCGGGGCGGCGTTCGTCGAATGCACCATCCGGATCCGCCGATGTGTGCGTGTGCAGCCCGAAGAGCATGCCGCCGTCGAGGGCGAACACCGTGTGGTGGAAGTCGCCAGACTCCTCGTCTTCGTCGAGTACGGGGTCTGCGCCGAACAGCGCCGCGTACCACCGGGTGCTGTTCGCGAGGTCGGTCACTGTGACCGCCACATGCGCGAGTGCGGGAAAAGCCATGGCGCCACTCCTTTGTGTTGCGCTGCTCTGTGCATCTCTCCCGACGTTAGGCCGCGAGTGCGGCGCGCAGAACTCCCCGAACGGACAGGATCACCCATATGCGCTATCGGGTCGTCGGCCGCAGCGCTTCCACTACGGCGCCGTGCAACGGGCCGTTGGTGGCCACGGCGCTGCCCCCGGACGGGCCGTCGGCGCCCTCGAGTGAGGTAAAGCGTCCACCCGCCTCCCGCACGATGATGTCGAGTGCGGCGAGGTCCCACAGCGAGACCTCGGGTTCGGCCGCGACGTCGACGGCGCCCTCGGCGACCAGGCAGTAGTTGTAGAAGTCGCCGTACCCGCGAACCCGCCAGACGCGGTCGGTGAGTGCGATGAACTCACCGCGTATCCCTCGCTCGGCCCACCCGGACAGGCTCGAGAACGCCAGGCTCGCCGACGACAGTTCCGAGACCGCCGACACCGACAGCCGACGCGGGAACTCTTGCCCGTCGAACACCGTGAACGCGCCCAGCCCTTCCGCAGCCCACCAACGTCGTCGCAGCGCGGGAGCCGAGACCACCCCGACCCGGGGTCGGCCGTCGATGAGCAGCGCGATGAGGGTGGCCCACACCGGCACGCCGCGGACGAAGTTCTTGGTGCCGTCGATGGGGTCCACCACCCACTGCCGACCGCGCAGTACCGCGTCGCCGCCGAACTCCTCGCCGAGGACCGCGTCGTCGGCGCGACGCGCAGCGAGGCGTTGCCGCACCATCGTCTCGCAGGCCAGATCGGCGTCGGAAACCGGCGTCAGATCGGGTTTGTCGTCCACCCGCAAGTCAATCGCCCCGAAGCGTTGCATTGTCAACGCATCCGCCGAATCGGCCAACGACAACGCGAGCTCGAGATCGTCGGGGAGCCCGTGGCCGGTGGCAGCGCTGTCGTGTGGCATGCCGGTAGGGTAGCGCCACCCGGCTGCCGACCACCCAGCCGTGGACCACTCACTGCGGACCCGGCGAACGTCCGATTTGCCCGACGCCGCCCGGTAGGCTGACGCACATGTTGCTTGCGGTCGGTTTCACGGTGGTCATCGCGGCGGTTCTGGTGGCGCTCGTCGTGCAGTGGCAGCGTGGCCGCAGCCCGCAAGGGCTGTCGGGTGCGCGCGCGGCGCAGTTCGTGCAGGGCACCTTCACGGTCACCGGCGTGAGTGAGCGTCCGGACCAAGGGGACGCCAAAGGAGAGCGGTTCTGCACCGTGTCCGGCACGATCGTAGGTCCGCAGACCGAGCCCGCCGAGGTCTACGGGACGCTGGTGCTCGGTGACGCGGATCCGTGGCCGCAGATCGGTGCGGACCTACCAGTGGTGTACAAGCCCGGCAAGGCGACCTCGTCGTGGCGGTTCGGCGAACTGCCCCCCGCCGATCCGGCGCAGGACCCGGGTCCGATGCCGAACGCCTGAGCGGTTCGGGACAGATCGAGGGCGGGGGGCAGCCCGGCCGGGTTTCGCGACGGTAGTCTTGATGACCGTGCATCCCGACGTAACCGCAGACCTCGAATCCATCGGCACCATCTTGACCACGGTCGAGAAGGTGCTCGACCTCGACGAGCTGCGCCGTCGGATCGACGAGCTGGAGATGCAGGCCTCCGATCCAGACCTGTGGAACGACCAGGACCACGCGCAGCGGGTGACCAGCGAGCTCTCGCACGCCCAGACGGAGTATCGACGGGTCACCGAGTTGCGTCAGCGGCTCGACGACCTGCCGGTGCACTACGAGCTGGCGGAGGCCGAGGAGGGTGACGACCAGACCGCCGCGCTGGCCGATGCGGACGCCGAGCGGGCGTCACTGAAGGCCGACGTCGAGGCCATGGAGGTCAAGACAATGCTGGCCGGCGAGTACGACCAACGTGACGCGTTGGTCAACATCCGATCCGGTGCCGGTGGCGTCGACGCGGCGGACTGGGCGCAGATGCTGATGCGGATGTACATCCGCTGGGCCGAGAAGCACAACTACGGAGTGGAGGTCTACGACACCTCCTACGCCGAAGAAGCCGGCATCAAGAGCGCCACCTTCACGGTGAAGGCGCCGTACATGTATGGCACGCTCTCGGTGGAGCAGGGCACCCACCGGCTGGTGCGCATCAGCCCGTTCGACAACCAGGGCCGCCGGCAGACGTCATTCGCCGAGGTCGAGGTGCTCCCCGTGGTCGAGACGACCGACCACATCGACGTCGACGAGAACGACGTGAAGGTCGACGTGTATCGCTCCTCGGGCCCCGGTGGTCAGTCTGTCAACACCACCGACTCCGCGGTCCGGCTGACCCACATACCCACCGGCATCGTCGTAACCTGTCAGAACGAGAAGAGTCAGCTGCAGAACAAGGCGTCGGCCATGCGCGTGCTGCAGGCCAAACTTCTCGAACGTAAGCGCCAGGAGGAGCGCGCAGAACTCGATGCGCTCAAGGGCGACGGTGGCTCGAGCTGGGGGAATCAGATGCGTTCGTACGTGTTGCATCCGTATCAGATGGTGAAGGACCTGCGCACCAACGTGGAGGACAACAACCCCACCGCCATCCTCGACGGGGAGATCGACAAGTTCATCGAAGCCGGTATCCGCTGGCGTATGGCTGCTGCCGACGCCTGACATGGCGGCCGTTGTGACGCCGTTGGCATTCGCTCCCGGCGCAACCGAAGCGGTGCTCGGGCGCTTCTATGTCTGGGCAGCCACCGACGGTCTGGAGATCCTCATCTGGATTCTCGGTGGACTGCTCGTCATCCGGTGCATCCGGTGGGGTGCCGACGGCTATGCCGCCCGGCTCAAGACCCAATTTGACTCCAGTGACCTCATCGTCCAGACCGAGGACGCCAAACATCGGCGCGCACTGGTGGATGTGGTGGCGTGGACGCTCATCGTGATCGTCGCGATCATCGTGATCGTGCGCATCATGGTGATCTTCGGGGTACCCATCACCGGCCTGGCGGGACCGGGTGCCGTGCTCGGTGCGGCGCTGGGCTTCGGTGCGCAGCGCATCGTGCAGGACATCCTCGCCGGATTCTTCGTCGTCGCCGAGAAGCAGTACGGGTACGGCGACGTGGTGGTTCTCACCGTGTCGGCCAACGGTCAGGCCGAGGGCACGGTCGAGGATGTCACGCTGCGCGTCACCAAACTACGTACCTCCGAGGGTGAGGTCATCACGGTGCCCAACGGGCAGATCGTCAAGGCCACCAACCTGTCCAAGGATTGGGCGCGCGCCGTGGTCGACGTGCCCGTGCCGGCCGACGCGGACATCGCGATGGTCAACGAGGTCCTCGACCGCGTCGGAGATGCATTCTACGAGCAACCACGCTGGCACGATCTCCTGCTCGACTCGCCGTCACCGCTCGGCGTCATCGACCTCGAACTCGACTCGATCACGGTCCGGATGGTCGCCCGCACGCTACCCGGCAAACAGTTCGACGTCAGCCGGGCGTTGCGCATTGACATCGTGCGCGCGCTGGCAAGCGAGGGCATCACCGTCGCACCCGTGGGTGTCCAGGCCGGCGGCGGACCGCCCGCGACGATGGCCGACGAGGCCGGCAAGGGGCGTGATCGCAATGGCTGATCGGCCCGACGACGAATCCGAGAAAGAGCCCGCGACGCGCGACGGTGCGGGGACCGATCCGGGAGGCAAGCGAGATGGCGCCGACGAGCCCCGCCCCATCATCCCGGAACGCTTCCGGGACTGGGGACACGTCTACAAGACCCGCCTGCGAACGAGCACCGCGGTTCTGCTGATCGCGTTCCTCGGCTCGAGCATCCTGTACGGCTACACCTCGCAGCGCTACGGGGTGGTCCAGCCGCCCGCTGCACCGGCCCGCACGTCGGTGTCCACCACCGTCACCCCTGAGCCGAGCTGGTCCTCGACCCCGTCGAGTACCTCGCTCACCACCACCACCACCACGACAACCGACTCGGTGGACGGCCCCGATGGTGACACAGAGCCCGAACCGGGCTCGGGCACCGGCGATACGGGGACCCAGACGCGCAGCACCGTGCCGGGACTACCCGGTGTGGTGATCCCGAATTTCGGCCGCACGCCGGAGACCACTACAGTTCCGCAGCGCTGACCAGCCGCGACCTGGCCGCGCCGAACCTGAGCGGAGAACTCAGCGGCCGTGGCTACACTGGCTTCTCGTGATCAAGCTGGAGAACGTCACGATGAAGTACAAGGCGTCCAGTCGGCCCGCCTTGACCGACCTCACCCTCGAGGTCGACAAGGGGGAGTTCGCCTTTTTGATCGGTCCGTCGGGTTCGGGAAAGTCGACCTTCTTCCGGTTGCTCCTGAAAGAGGACAAGCCCACCTCGGGCGAGGTGTACGTGGGAGATTTCCACGTCAACACGCTCAAGGGGCGGATGGTGCCCAAGCTGCGACAATCAATCGGCTGCGTCTTCCAGGACTTCCGACTGCTGCAACAGAAGTCGGTGGCCGACAATGTCGCGTTCGCGTTGGAGGTGATCGGCAAGTCACCGTCGACGACTCGGCGCATCGTCCCAGAGGTCCTCGACTACGTCGGACTGTCCGGCAAAGCCGACCGCATGCCCAACGAGCTGTCCGGCGGTGAGATGCAGCGTGTCGCGATCGCGCGGGCCATCGTCAATCGGCCGTTGCTGCTGCTCGCCGACGAACCGACCGGAAACCTCGATCCGGAGACCAGTGAGGAGATCGTCGACGTCCTCGACCGGGTGAACCGGCGTGGCACGACGGTGATCATGGCGACCCACGACCGGCACATCGTCGACGCCATGCGCCGACGGGTGCTCGAGTTCGACAACGGCCACCTGGTCCGCAACGATCCGCAAGGGGTGTACGGCATCGGCTGACCGCCGCTGCCGCGCCCGGCCCCGTGCGCGGCAATGCCCGCACCTCGACTCTCGCACCATCGACTTCGGTAAGGACTGCGCACAGACCCATGCGAGCGAACTTCATCATCAGCGAGGTCCTGAACGGTTTCCGACGCAACGTCACCATGACCATCGCCATGATCCTCACCACGGCGATCACCCTGGGCATGTTCGGCGGTGGCCTGCTGGTCATCCAGATGGCCGACAAAAGTCAGCAGATCTTCCTGGACCGAGTCGAGATGCAGTTCTTCGTCAACGACGCCGTCTCCGACGCCGACCCGAACTGCCAGGAGTCGCCGTGTGCGGAGCTACGTACCGACATCGAGAACGAGCCGGGCGTCGGGTCGGTCACCTTCATCGACCGTGAGGAGGCGTTCGAGGCCGCCAAACAGACCTTCAAGGACAATCCCGACATCGCCAACAACATCCGCGAGGGCACCATCCCTGCGTCGCTCAAGGTACGGATGTCCGACCCGGCCCAGTTCGGCGCGGTGCTCGACAAGTACAAGGACCGCAAGGATCTCGGTGTCGACGGCGCACTCGACCAACGCGAGCTGGTGCAGCGCATCTTCAGCGTGCTCGACGGAACCCGGAACGCCGCGTTCGCGGTCGCCCTGGTCTTGGCGGTGGCGGCGATCCTGTTGATCGTGAACACCGTGCAGATCGCGGCGTTCACCCGCCGCACCGAGGTGTCGATCATGCGCCTGGTCGGTGCCACCCGCTGGTACACGCAGTTGCCGTTCCTGCTCGAGGCGGTGGTCGCCGCGCTGGTGGGTGCGTTCCTCGCGATCGGTGGGTTGTTCGCGGCCAAGGTTTTCTTCTTCGACAACGCCCTACGCGATCTGTACGGTGTGAACATCCTGGCCCGCATCGGGATCTCCGACGTGCTGTTCGTGTCGCCGTGGCTGATCCTGGCCGGAATCCTGCTGTCGGGTGTCACCTCGTATGTGACACTGCGGGTTTATGTGCGCGAATGATCGGGGCCGGCGAGATCGGCAGGAGAGATAGGGACGAGGAGGAGGTGCAGGAATGGCGAAGGAGAAGGGTCGCAACGTGATCGCGACCAACCGCAAGGCGCGTCACAACTACACCATCCTTGACACCTACGAGGCGGGTATCGCGTTGTTGGGGACCGAGGTCAAGAGTCTGCGCGGTGGCAAGGCATCGCTTGCCGATGCCTTCGCGACCGTCGACGACGGCGAGATCTGGCTGCGCGCCGTGCACATCCCCGAATACGGCAGCGGGTCGTGGACCAACCACGCTCCGCGTCGCAACCGGAAACTGCTGTTGCACCGCCGTGAGATCGACAACCTGATCGGCAAGATCCGCGACGGCAATCTCACGTTGGTGCCGCTGTCGATGTACTTCAACGACGGCAAGGTCAAGGTGGAACTGGCACTCGCCCGCGGCAAGCAGGCCCACGACAAGCGCCACGACATCGCGCGCCGGACGGCGCAGCGTGAGGTGGAGCGCGAGATCGGTCGGCGCGTCAAAGGGATGTGAAAGGTGCCCCGAGATCCGGAGCCCGAGGCCCTGTCGCCACGTCGTCGCCACATCGTCGTACTCGCGCTTGTGGTAGTGATGGCGATGCTCGGTCTCCTCGCCTGCACCCCCGATCCGGAGGGCCGCATCGGCGGTGACGGAGTCGCCATCGACGGTGTGCCGGTGACCCCGCCGATGGGGTGGAACAGTTGGAACACCTTCGGCTGCAATATCACCGAACAGATCGTCCGCGAGCAGGCCGACGCGCTGGTGGTGACCGGGCTACGTGACGCCGGGTATCGCTACGTCGTCGTCGACGACTGCTGGGCCGCGCCTGAGCGCGCCGACGACGGGTCGCTGCAGGCCGATCCGCGTCGATTTCCCTCCGGGATGGCGGCACTCGGACAGTATCTGCACGACCGCGGGCTGAAGTTCGGATTGTATGCCGGCGCCGACGACAAGACCTGCACCCAATTCCTGGGTACCTACCCGGGTGCCACCGGTAGTCGCGGCCACGAGGGCCGCGACGCCCAGACCTTCGCCGACTGGCAGGTCGACTATCTGAAATACGACTGGTGCTCGAGCAATGCCGACCATGACGACCAGGTGTCGGCGTTCACCGCGATGCGCGACGCGATCCGCGACACCGGGCGACCCATGGTGTACAGCATCAACCCCAACAGTGGCGTCGCGGAATCGGTTCCGGGAGCCGAATTCGATTGGGGTGGCGTCGCGACCATGACCCGGGTCACCAACGACATCACCCCTGTGTGGTCGACCAACGCCGACGATTCCGGCGCGCAGGGCGTGATCGACATCGTCGACGCCGTGGCGCCGCTCGCGTCCCGGGTCGGGCCGTCGGCGTTCAACGATCCCGACATGCTCGTCGTGGGCGTGGACGGCAACCCCGGCCTCACCCTGGCCCAGCAGCGTACGCAGATGTCGATGTGGGCGATGATGGCGGCGCCGCTCATCGCCGGTAACGATCTCACGCGGATGTCGACGCAGACGCTCGACCTGCTGGGCAACCGCGCGGTCATCGTGATCGATCAAGACGATCGGGTCAGCGCCGGCGCGCCGGTCGACGACGACGCGGAGATCTGGGCCCGCGCCATCGGTGACAAGGGGCTCGTCGTGTCGTTGACCAACCGGGCCGATCATCCGCGCGCCATGTCGGTCTCACTGGGAAGTCTCGGTCTGGTCGGCGACGCCACCGTCAGCGCCGTCGATGCCTGGACCGGCCGGCAATACCAGGCCGCCAACGGGGAACTCACCGTCGACGTCGCGGTCAACGACACCGTGCTGCTGCAGATCGCCTGACGCCTCGCCGGTTGTCCGAAACAGCCGGTGGGCGCGGCGTTCTCGATATGATCCGATGTGGCCGCGAGGTCAGGGCACTGTGGACCCGCGTCGACACACGCAGACTCATCGATTTCGCCACCCTCAGGAGCTGACGATGACCGACCGCAAACACACCAATGCCCGGCACACGACCAATATCGGCGCGAACCTCACCCTCAACCCGGTGTTCGTCCGCCCCGGTGAATCCACCGAGCTGCCGAAGTTCACGATTCCCGACCAGATGAGTCTGCCCGAGACGGCATACCAGATCGTGCACGACGAGGCCATGCTCGACGGCAACGCGCGGCTGAACCTCGCGACCTTCGTATCGACCTGGATGGACGACGAGGCGCGTCGACTCTACGCCGAGACCTACGACAAGAACATGATCGACAAGGACGAATATCCGCAGACCGCCGCGATCGAGGATCGGTGTTGGCGGATCATCGCCGATCTGTGGAATGTGCCAGACGTGGAGAACTCGATCGGGACGTCGACGATCGGGTCGTCGGAGGCGGCGATGCTGGGTGGCCTGGCGCTCAAGCGGCATTGGCAGACGCGCCGCAAAGCCGAGGGCAAGTCGATCGAGAAACCGAATCTGGTGCTGTCGACCGCCGTTCAGGTGTGCTGGGAGAAGTTCCTCAACTACTTCGAGGTGGAGCCGCGGTGGGTGCCGGTGAGCGAGGAGCATTTCGTCTTCGACGGCCACGAACTCGAGAAGTACGTGGATGAGTACACAATCGGCGTGGTAGCAATCGTCGGGGTGACCTACAACGGGTTGTATGAGCCGGTGAAAGAGATCTCGGCGAAACTCGACGAGATCCAGGCGTCGACGGGCCTGGACATCAAGATCCACGTCGACGGTGCATCCGGCGCCATGATCGCGCCGTTCTGCCAGCCCGATCTGGAGTGGGACTTCCGCGTGCCGCGGGTGGTGTCGATCAACACCTCCGGCCACAAATACGGTCTCGTGTATCCGGGGCTGGGCTGGATCGTGTGGCGCGATGCCGCGGCGTTGCCGGAGAGCATGGTGTTCCACTGCAGCTATCTCGGCGGCGACATGCCAACGCTCGCGCTGAACTTCTCGCGGCCCGGTGCGCAGGTGTTGTTGCAGTACTACAACTTTCTGCGGTTGGGTCGTGAGGGATATCGGCAGGTGCAGCAGGAGTCGCTCGACGTCGCGCAGTATCTGTCCGCGGCAATCGGCGACATGGGGCCGTTCGACCTCGTCAGCAAGGGTGACACCATCCCGGTGTTCGCGTGGAAGCTCAAGCCCGGTTATACCGACAAGTGGACGCTCTACGATCTGTCGGACCGATTGCGGATGAAGGGGTGGCTGGTGCCGGCCTACCCGATGGCCGATGACCTCGCCGACATGACGTTGCAGCGCATCGTGGTGCGGGCGGGTTTGAGTCGTGATCTCGGTGCCGCGCTGTTGCGGGACATCGAGAGCGAGATCGCCTTCCTCGACAACCTGGAGTCGCCGATGCCGCGGGAGGGCACGGGGTCGCACTTCCACCACTGAGGCGATACCGGGATGAAACCGTCGGCAGCCGTTGTTAGACTGAAGTGCTCGTCGAAATTCGGCGGGTGCTACCTCGGGGCTGATCGGTTTCGACTGCGTGCGTCGAGGTAGGGGAAGCGTGTCGGTGCAGGCTAGAGACCACCGTTAAGCGTCGTAGCAACCAATTAAGCGCCGATAAGAATCAGCGCGACTACGCACTCGCTGCCTGATCAGCGAGGCTAGTCTGTCGGCCCGGGTCTGCTCCCGCACCCGGATGCCGGCATCATCTCAGGGAGCTCACCGCTGTCGTCGGTCGCGGACGGCAGCGGGACATCAAACAGCGACTGGGATCGTCATCTCGGCTTGTTCGCGTGACCGGGAGATTCAAGTAGAGGCATAGCGAACTGCACACGGAGAAGCCCTACCGAAGCGACGGAGGACCCGGGTTCAATTCCCGGCAGCTCCACCGACGAGACCCCCGACCGCCTGGTCGGGGGTTTCGTGCTTTTCTTGGTTTTGTTTGTAGGCGCGTCTAGGGCCTTTCGTGACCGCCGTGCTGGTGGCGTTTGGGAGCGCGGGCTACGGGTGATGTGCGCGCAGGACGGTGCCGACGAAATCGAGGGCGGCGTTCTGCCAGAGTCCGATGTGATCGAGCATCGCGTGCTTGCCGTCGGGCACGGGGACGAAGGTGGCGTCCACCCCGCGTTCGTCGAGTTCGTGCACACCTCGCTCGGTCCGGCGCGCGAAGGTCCGAGTGTCATCGGTGCCGTGTACCGCGACCACCCGGACGCCGTCGCGGATGTGACGCCAATCGGCATGCTGCCACCACGGTGCCAGTGCGAGCAGTCCGACGACTCGGCTGTCGGCCGCGAGGTGCGCACCCACCCGTCCGCCCATCGAGTGGCCGACGAGGACCACCGGTACGCCCGGATGCTCGCGCGTCAGATCGTCGAGTGCCTTGCGGGCGTCGTGGACCGGACAGTTCTGTGCGCCGTTCCATCCGTAGAAGCGGTAGCGCACCTGGTGCACACGTACCCGGTTGCGAAAGCGCGCCCGGATCGACCACGTGAACGGGTACATCCGCAGCGCTGACGGCTGGCGTGGGCTGAACGGCCGGTAGCTGCGGTCCGTTCCGCCCGGCAACACCAGGACCACCAGCTCGGTGCGGTCCGAACCTGACGTCGCCGGATCACGTTTCAGCACGACGAGCTGCCGGCTCTGGCGGACGACCGGGTGGCCGGTGGGCGCACCTGTGCGACGGTGCGTGCCTCGACGACGTGCATGCCAGACGATCCTCCTGTGTCCGGGCTCGGGGGCGGGCCTGCTGAGTCGGTGCCCACAGTAATCATTCGTACGATGCCGACGTTCGGATCGGTTCCGATGGCAGAATTGCGGCATGGCACATCCGAGAGCAGGAACACCGGCGCTCCCCGAGGACCTGATCGACGTCGCCGCGGTCGAGCGGGCCTACTACGACCGGGTGCCCGACCCCGACGATCCGATGCAGCAGGTGGTGTTCGGCACCTCGGGTCATCGTGGGTCCAGCCTCGACGGGGCGTTCAACGAAGCCCACATCCTGGCCACCACGCAGGCGATCGTGGAGTACCGTCGGTCGGCGGGGATCACCGGGCCGTTGTTCATCGGCTTCGACACCCATGCGCTTTCGATTCCGGCGTGGCGCAGCGCACTCGAGGTACTCACCGCCAACGAGGTCACCGTTTACATCGCCGAGAACGAGAAGTTCACGCCCACCCCGGCAGTGAGTTTCGCCATCCTCCGGTTCAACCAGGCCAACCCCGGTGTGCTTGCCGATGGCATCGTCGTCACCCCGTCGCACAACCCGCCGCGCGACGGTGGGTTCAAATACAACCCACCCAGCGGTGGGCCGGCCGACACGAGTATCACCTCGGTGGTGGCGCGCCGGGCCAACGAACTGCTCGCCGACAACCTCTCCGGCGTCAACCGGATTCCGTTCGAACGCGCCCGCAGCAGTGAATTCATCCACGAATATCCTTACACCGCAACCTATGTCGATCATCTTCAGGAGGTGGTCGACATGTCGGCCATCCGCGATGCCGGTATCCACATCGGGGCCGATCCATTGGGTGGTGCGTCGGTCGGCTACTGGGCCGAGATCGGGTTCCGGTACAACCTGACGAACCTGACCGTGGTGAACCCGACGGTCGATCCGACGTTCCGGTTCATGACGCTGGACACCGACGGCAAGATCAGAATGGACTGCTCCTCGCCGAACGCGATGGCGTCGCTGATCTCGGCGCGCGAGCGCTACGACATCGCCACCGGTAACGACGCCGACTCCGACCGTCACGGCATCGTGACCCCCGATGGCGGCTTGATGAATCCGAATCATTACCTGGCGGTGGCGATCGACTACCTGTTCACGCACCGCCCGGGTTGGGGTGCACAGGCGGCGGTGGGCAAGACCCTGGTCAGCTCATCGTTGATCGATCGGGTCGTCGCCGGGATCGACCGCAAACTGCTCGAGGTCCCGGTCGGCTTCAAGTGGTTCGTCGACGGGCTGCTCGACGGCAGCATCGCGTTCGGTGGAGAGGAGAGCGCGGGCGCGTCGTTTCTCACCTTCGACGGCAAGCCGTGGTCGACCGACAAAGACGGGATCATCCTGGCGCTGTTGGCATCGGAGATGCTCGCGACGACCGGCAAGACACCGTCGCAGCGCTATCGGGAACTGGCCGACCGCTACGGCGAAAGCGCCTACGCCCGCGTCGACGCGCCGGCCTCACGGGCACAGAAGGCACTTCTCGGGAAGCTGTCGGCCGATCAGGTCAGCGCGACCGAACTTGCCGGCGAACCGATCACGGCCGTCCTCACCGAGGCGCCGGGGAACGGGGCGCCGATCGGGGGACTCAAGGTGACCACGGAGAACGCGTGGTTCGCCGCTCGCCCGTCGGGGACCGAGGACGTCTACAAGATCTACGCAGAGTCGTTCAAGGGCGCCGATCACCTCGCGACGGTGCAGGCGCAAGCCCAGGAACTGGTCGACTCGGTACTGGTTTGAGGGTCACCGCCGCGTGCTCAACGCAGTCCTCGAACCAACTCAGACAGCTCTTATCGCTGCCGCATTAGAGTCGGCATGGTGAGCGACAAGCGCAAACCGAAATCCTCGACGGCGAACTCGAAGTACCAGCCGAGCGCGACGTCGAGCCGCACCACGTACATCCTCGGTGGGGTGGCGGTGGCGATCATCGTGGCCCTCATCGTCGGCGGTTTGGTGTGGAACAACAGTCAAGACGACGGCGGCGGCGTCGACGAGGCGGTGCTCAGCGAGAACGCCGCACTGATCATCGGCGAGCCCTCGGCTCCGCAGACGATCGACGTGTTCGAGGACTTCATGTGCCCGGTCTGTCAGGAGTTCGAGGAGCAGTCGGGCACCGCCATCACCGAGGCGATCAACAACGGGTCGCTGCGGGTTCGGTACCACATGCTCACCTTCCTCGACGACAGGTCGGCATCCGGCGACTACTCGACGCGGGCCGCCGGGGCCGCCCAATGCGTCGGCACCGGAGAGGACAAAGAAGTCTTCGAGAAGTTCCACACTGCGCTGTTCACCAATCAGCCGGAAGAAGGCGGGGACAGCGACCTCAGCAACGCGGACATGGCTCGGCTGGCGGGCGCGCAGGGTGCCTCACCACAGACCCAGCAGTGTGTCGCGGACGGCGCCAGGGTGACCGAGGCGACGGAGGCCTCCGAACAGTCGCGGAACCAGCTGGCGAAGGCCACCGGCGGGCAGGTGGCCACGCCGACGGTGCTGTCCGGCGGCGAGCCGGTGAACGGCATCATGGACGGCACGGGCTGGCTGGACCAGCTGCTGAACGAGCAGGGCTGAGGTCGGTGACTCCGGTCCCAGGTAGCCGTCCAGGCGATTTGGTCGGAGTCGGAGCGATGGTGTAATTTCGCCTTTGCCCTCGAAACGGGGTGAACAACAGAAGACGGGGCTATGGCGCAGCTGGTAGCGCACCACACTGGCAGTGTGGGGGTCAGGGGTTCGAGTCCCCTTAGCTCCACAAACAGGGAGAAGCCCGCTTCATCGTCGAAGCGGGCTTCTCCCTGTCTTGGCCTATGTGCCCGACCCGCGCCGCCGACGGTGGCCAGATCGGAGTTGGTCAGCCAGTCACACCTACCAAGAGATCTCGATTTCGATCTCGGACTCGTCGCCACGCTCGATCTCGACCGTCAACCGCACCATCGGCGGGATGTCGACCCGCACGGTCTTGTTGTTCTCGACGTAGGACACCTCGTTGTGGCGCGAAATCGCATCGGCGAGGTCGCGCAGACGTTGTGCGGCTTCTTCGCGCGTCATCTCGGTCGTGGTCTCGTGTTCGAACAACTCGTCGCTCATGCATCCATCCGAATCGAGCGGGACGGCAAGGGCAAGGGGGTTCACCGACTGTTCAGTCGTTCGCAGCCGATCCCGTCGGGGTCTCGATGTTCGACGACGAGTGCGACGATGGTGCCCATGACCGCCACTCTCGTCGCCAAGGATCTCTCCGGCGGCTACGCCCACCGCGTACTGTTCGACCACCTCGATCTCACGGTCGCGCCGGGTGACGTGGTGGGGGTCGTCGGCGCCAACGGCGCCGGCAAGTCGACGCTGCTACGGGTGCTGGCCGGCGACCTGGCGCCCCTCGCGGGCTCGGTGACGAGATCACCGGCCGACGCCTTCGTCGGCTGGTTGCCGCAAGAGCATGAGCGCGTCCCGGGGGAGACCGTCGCGCAGTACGTCGCGCGCCGAACCGGGTGCGCCGCGGCCACCGCGGCGATGGACGTCGCGGCGGCTGCGCTCGCCGACGATCCGGCAGCATCATCCGGACCCGACGATCCAGCCGACGTCTACGCCGCCGCACTCGATCACTGGCTCGCGACCGGCGCCGCCGATCTCGACGACCGGTTGCCCGGCGTACTGGCCGATCTGGGCCTCGACGTCGACGCCGTCGAACCAGGCGCAGTCCTGATGGACGTCCTGTCGGGTGGCCAGGCCGCCCGGGTCGGCTTGGCCGCGCTGCTGTGCTCACGGTTCGACATCGTCCTGCTCGACGAACCGACCAACGATCTCGATCTCGACGGGCTCGCGAGGCTGGAGGACCTGGTCGGCGGCATGCGGGGTGGGGTGGTGCTGGTCAGTCACGATCGGGAATTCTTGGCGCGCAGCGTGACCCGGGTCGTCGAACTCGATCTGGCACAGCACACCAACACCGTCTACGGCGGCGGATACGAGAGCTACCTGGAAGAGCGTGAGGTCGCACGGCGGCATCGGCGCGAGGAGTACGAGGAGTACGCCGAGAAGAAGGCGGACCTGGTGGCGCGCGCGAGGACCCAACGTGAGTGGTCCTCCCAGGGCACCCGGAACGCGATACGCAAGGCGCCCGACAACGACAAGATCCGACGCCGCGCGGCGACCGAGTCGAGTGAGAAGCAGGCACAGAAGGTCCGGCAGATGGAGAGTCGGATCGCACGTCTCGAGGAGGTCGTCGAGCCGCGTAAGGAATGGGTTCTCGAATTCACGATCGGGGCCGCACCCCGATCGAGTTCAGTGGTGGCGACGCTGAACAATGCGGTCGTCAGACACGGCGATTTCACGCTCGGGCCAGTGTCGTTGCAAGTCGATGCCGGCGACCGCATCGGAATCACGGGACCCAACGGCGCGGGCAAATCGACCCTGCTGAGACTGCTGCTCGGCGTGATCGGCCCCGACGTGGGCACCGCGCAGCTCGGCACCAATGTCGCGATCGGCGAGATCGACCAGGCGCGGGGCCGATTCGCCGGCGCCGCACCGCTCGTCGATCGATTCGGCGAGCTCGTGCCGGAGTACACCTCGGCCGAGGTCCGCACGCTGCTGGCGAAGTTCGGACTGCGAGCCGACCATGTCGGGCGGAGCGTGGACGATGTGTCGCCGGGGGAGCGCACCCGGGCGGCGCTGGCGTTGCTTCAGGCCCGCGGCACCAATGTCCTGGTGCTCGACGAGCCCACCAACCACCTCGACCTCCCGGCAATCGAACAGTTGGAGTCCGCGCTCGAGTCGTACGACGGGGCGCTGCTGTTGGTCACCCACGATCGGCGCATGCTCTCCACAGTGCGTACGAATCGCGTGTGGCATGTCGCTGGAGGCGTTGTCACCGAGCGCTGAGCCGGCTGCGTCCGCCGACGGATGCGCGCTGTGCGGGACCACGAGTTGTGCGGGGAACTCGGCATTGTTGCCTCAGTGATCCGGCGAGCCGTCCGGGTCTGTCTCGGTCGGTGGCTGCCCGGCGGTGAACGACAACAGCCCGGGAAGTGTGTGCTGCACGTCCTGCGCAGAAATGCGCGGGAGCCCCTCGTGGCCGTGGATGTAACCGATTCCGGCGTACACCAGCAGCCCGGCCAACACGCGGGCTCGGCGCGGGCTCAGCTGGAGTTCGCGCAGGGTGGCATCGACCGCGGCGAAGATTTCCTCGTCGATGCTGCGAACCGTGTGCGCGACCTCGTCGTTGCTGCGCGCCCAACTCCGGATGGCGCGCTCCACCGTCAGATGGTCGTCGCCGACCAGCATCGTCGACAGCGCGGCGAGACGCTCGTCGGGCGGCAGCTCGGACAAGGCTTCGAGGTCGGCGACGCGTTGACGGTTCATTGTCTGCCAGCGCACCGCCATGGCCTCTCGCAGTGCGTCGAGGTCGTCGAAGTGCCAGTAGAAGCTGCCCTTCGTGACCTTCAGCGTCGTGCACAGACGGGCGATGGTGACCGCATGCGCACCGTCGGAGGTGACCAGTGCCAACGCAGCGTCCACCCAGTCGGTGGCGCTGAGACGTCTGGTGCGGCGGGAGCTGGTCATCGGTCGGTCGATTCTCTCAGACCGACGCGGGTGATGGTCGCGACCGAGGCAACGCCCGGGCGGACCGGACACGGGATGGCGCCAAACCATACCGATGGTATGGTTCATCGGTCTCGACGTGGCCGAGCAGGGGGGAACCGAATGGGCCAGAGGATGAATCGTCGTCGATTCCTGTGGGGGGCAGCGTCGGCCGCTGCCTCGGGGGTGTTGGTGGGGCGCGTCGGTGCCGGGCCGGCAGGTGCCGATCCGGCGCCACCGATCAAGCTGCCCACCATCTTCCATTCGCCGGAGATGGTCAAGTACGTCGACGAAATGTCGGTGCCGAGCACCATCACCTCATCGCCGACGCAGCCGATCGAGATCGTCGCGCGCACCACGAGCACCAGATTCCACCGGGATCAGCCGAGGGTGCCGACGATGGCCTACAACGACGAGCCATACCTGGGCCCCACCGTCGAGGCGCATGTCGGTGAGCAGACCACTGTGCACTATCGCAGCGAACTCGCCGAACACATCTTCGCGGCGGATCTGGACACCTCGCTGCACGGAGTGACCGAACGCTATCGAGGCCAACCCGTCACCTCGATGCACCTGCACGGCGGGGTCACTCCGCCGGAGTTCGACGGTAACCCGGAGCGCCTGATGCTGCCCCACCACGGCACCGCAGTGTTCGAGTTCCCCAACCGCCAGGAAGCCGGGCACCTCTGGTATCACGACCACGCGATGGCGATCACGCGTGCCAACGTCTACGCCGGCCTGGCCGGGATGTATTTACTGCGCGACGGCCACGACACGGGGACATCGGGCAATCCGCTGGGCCTGCCGGCCGGCGAACACGAGATCCCGTTGATTCTGCAGGAGAAGATCTTCCGCGTGGACGGGCATCAGTCATTGCGCTCGACACCGGTTGTGCCGCAGGGTATGTGGGAGGGTGGCGCGGTCGGTGACCGCGGTCTGGTGAACGGCAAGGTGTGGCCGACGATGACGGTCGATCGCGGGCTGTACCGGTTCCGACTGATCAACGCGGCGTCGTTCTCGGTCTGGAATCTGTTCTTCTCCAACCGCATGCCGTTCTGGGTGATCGGCAACGAGGGCGGTCTGCTCAATGCGCCGGTTCGGACTCGCTCATTCGCCGCGGCGCCGGCGGAGCGTTTTGATCTGCTCGTCGATTTCAGCTCGCTGGCGCCAGGGGAGACGGTGGAACTGTGCAACGACCTGGCACCACCGTTTCAGGCGGCCATGCTCGGTGAGGTCGTGATGTCCCGGTTCTGCCGGTTCGTAGCAGGCGCCGACCGCGGTGACCGACGGCCGGTACCGACGACGCTGCGCGGCGGTCGGGGACAACCGGCCCGCATCCCGCCGATCGCGACACCACAGCGGGTCCGGCACGTCAGCGTCTCGCAGCCCTACGAGCTGCGCGTCCCGCCGGCCATCATGTCGTTGAACAATCTGCGCTACGCCGATCCGCAGATCGAGAAGCCGCGCGCGGGCACAACGGAGCGCTGGGACATCATCAACATCACCCCGGACCCTCATCCGATTCATCTGCACCTGGTCATGTTCCGCATCCTGGGGCGTCGGCCGTTGCGCACTGTCGCGTATCAAGCCGCGAATCCGCAACCTCCGATCGGTACTCGCTGGGCTCCGGATCCGAGCGCGTTCTACGCCGGACCGATGCGCGGTCCGGCCGCGTGGGAGGCCGGCTGGAAGGACACGGTGCACGCCGTCGGTGGCCACGTCACCTCGATTGTCGTGCGGTTCCCGACGGCCGACGAGCTCGGGTTCGATCCGGACGCGATCTTCTCCTCCGATCCGACACAATCGTGGACCCGGCCGTCGGGTGGACATGCGGTGGCGCCATCCGCATCGGGACAGCACCGCCACGCCGCAGCTACGCCGGTGCACGGCATGGTGACCAAGGACCTACAGGGATATGTCTGGCACTGCCACATCCTCGATCACGAAGACCACGACATGATGCTGCGCTACCGAGTGGTGTCGTGAGGTTCGCGCTCACGCGAGGGCGGGTGGATCGTACTTCGGTTCGTAGATCGTGATCTGCCCTGCGCCGGGCACCGTGACGCCGATGGTCACACCCCACGGTTCGTCGACGGGTTCGCCGACGAACTGTGCGCCTTTCGCCGTCAGATCGGCCATGGTCGTGACGAGGTCGTCGCACATGAAGGAGACGTCGAAACGTTGATCGGTGCCGCCGGTCGTGCCCTGGTACTCCCACGAGCTCGGATGTGCGCCCAACTCGCTGGGGCCGGTCCGGAAGATCAACCAGCCCCCGCCGGTGTCGGCGTAGGGGAATCCGAGCACATCGCGGAAGAAGGCGCGTGCGGCCTCGGGGTCATCGCAGTAGATCAACGTGTGCATGGCGGTGATCATGGGTTCAGGTTAGGCCGTACGCGCGGTGCGGGCAGCTGATTGCCTGCGGCGAGACGGGAGCGGCGGGTCTCGCTGCGGGGGTACCATGTGACCGTTGGCATTCGAGGCCAACTCAGCATCGGGAGTGCCCCATGGATACCGACGGCTCCGGCCACTGGTGACCCGAGTTGGGACGCGATGGTGCGACGAAGGTGGTGGCGAGCCGTCGCGGGTGTGGTGGTCGCGACGTTGACCTTGGCCGCATGCGGTGGCGGTCCGGAAGACGATGTGGCAAGCAGGTTCTCGTCGTGCTCGGTGTCCGACCGCATCGCCGATGCGACTGCGGAGCCGGTGGGGGATCGCGACATCATCATCGGCGCGTTCGTCGGTTGGGACGAATCTGCCGCTGCCGCTTACCTGATGAAAAATGTCCTCGCGACGAACGGCTACGGCGTACAGGTGAAGACAGTGGACGTGCAGGCCGGGTTCTCGGCGACGGCACACGGGGACATCGACGTCATCCCCGACGTCTGGTTGCCCACGACGCATAGTTCCTATGTCAATCGACACGGAGCCCAGCTGGAATCGCTGGGCTGCTGGTACGACGACGCGACCTTGACCATCGCGGTGAACAGTTCGTCTCCGGCCCGGTCGATTGCCGATCTGAAGGACCTGAGCGATGCCTACGACGACACGTTGGTCGGCATCGAGCCAGGCGCCGGTGAGACATTGCTGGTCACCGACCGGGTCATCCCGGAATACGGTCTGGGCGATCTGACCTTTCGCAGTTCCTCGACGGCGGACATGCTCGGGTCCCTGCAGCAGGCGATCGTCGATGAACGCAACATAGCGGTGACGCTCTGGCGGCCGCACTGGGCCTACGCGGAGTTCGACATCCGCGACCTCGATGATCCACTGGGCGCGTTGGGCGGCACCGAGGGAATCTGGAGCTTCGCCACGGAGGGATTCGCAGGCGCCGCACCGAAGGCCGCGCAGATGTTCGCCAATCTCATCCTGTCGGATGCCGAACTCGCCGATCTCGAGTACCTGATGGTCGCACGTCACGATCGGTCCGACCCCGACGGCGCCGTCGTCGAATGGCTCGGCGCGCACCCCGACTTCGCCGATCGACTCGTCCGCGGGACCTTGGGGTGAGGACCGTCGGACTCAGCCCTGGCGAGCCTTGAACCGGGGTTCCTTCTTGTTGATGACGAACACTCGTCCCCGTCGGCGGACCACCTGGGCCCCGGGGCGCTTCTTGAGGGATCGGACTGAGTTGCGTACCTTCATAGCTCTATCGTAAACGATAATCGTTGTCATTTAGAATCCGAGGGTGGTGCTGCTCGCGGCGAGTCGGACCCCAACGCACTACCGCCGACGCCCCATCGGTGGCGCCGGCGGTAGTGCGGGTCGGGATAAGTCAGTGCGCGGCTTCGAAAGCCTCGATGACATTGAGCGGGATGCGGCCGCGATCGCTGACCTCGTATCCATTCTGGGTTGCCCAATCACGGATTGCCTTCGTCTGCTCTTTGCTGCGTCCGGCCGACACCGGAGCTGCACGTTTTACGCCGCGTGCTGCCGAGGTGACCCGGGAAACCGAGATGTATTTGGCCAGCGAATCACGGAACTGTGCCGCGTGCTTTGCCGATGTGTCGAATTCGTAGGTCTTTCCATCGAGTGACCACCGCACGGTCTCGTACTCCTCGAGAACCTTACCGTCGATGTCGTCGATGACCTGGACGATTTCTTTCTTCGCCATAGTGAACTCCGTCTTTCCTCGTCGTGACAATGTGTTCTCGGGTGGATTGGATGACCAACGTGCCGATGGCTGTCCCGCGCAGCATTGTTGCGAATTCTTCGATGGTCACATACTAGCGGTCAGAAAATAAGCGGTCCCTGAGAAACGCCCACATTCTCAGATGTATGTGAATAATCGCTGCGGACATTACCACCGGCGCGGTCAGGGGGTCGGGACCACGCGGGGCGACGTCGTCGAGTCCATCGGTGTATCACCGTCCGTGTCAGGTGTGGCCGACGCGGACCCGGCGCGTGATTCGGGTATACCGAGAAGTTCTGCAGGCGCTCGATCTGACGCCTCGATTTCCGTCAAACCCGTTGGAGTGACTGCGAATCCATTGTCCGAGCGGGACTCGACGCAGAACATGCCCGCGGTCTCGACGAGACAGGAAAATCTCGAAATCGAAATCGTGTGACCGTAGTCGACAATTGTGCTCCGGTAGAGAACCGGATTGCGGTCGGAACAGGCTGCCAGGTCTGTTCCTTGTGAAGTCAGAGCGATCAGGTTGTTCTCGCCGTCGCACCCGTCAGGAGTGACCGCTGCGGCCGAGTTCGGGATTTCTGTGTTCAGTCGGCACGCCAACGTCGCGGTGTCCGCGGCTATCGTCGAGCAGTTCACACTGCGGTCCGGGGGTGAGAAGTGAAAGCCGGAAGTGTCCTCGAGTGCGGAATCCGGTGTTTGGGACCCTTGGTGATACTTGGCATTGTCCACGCGGGGCGCAAGGGCTATCAGTCGACCGATCGTCCAATCGGGCAGCGGCGGGCCGGCGGTGTCCTCGACAAGAGGCGTGGCACTTGTGGTCGCGATGCTGGTTTCCGATTGGGTCGACAACACGTCGGTCGGTGGCAAGACGATCTCCGACGGACCGGTGTCGGCAGAGATTTCGCATCCGGTGGCCGATGCAAGCATGAATGCGCCGAGAACGAGGGTGCCGGGCAGCTGTAGCGAGCTGCGGCGCAGGTGTCCGTACCCTTGCATTGTGTCGACCCCCAAGATCGTGTTGTTCTACCAATTCACCCCGCTGGCCGACCCGGAGGCGATTCGTCTCTGGCAGCAGGCGCTGTGTGAGCAACACGGCCTGCGCGGCAGGATCATCGTGTCACCTCACGGCATCAACGGCACCGTCGGTGGCGACATCAGGCAGGCCAAACGCTACGTGAGGGCCACCCGCTCCTATCCGGCCTTCGCTGCCGCGGACATGAAATGGTCCGACGGCACCGGCGAGGACTTTCCCCGTCTGAGCGTCCGGGTTCGGCCGGAGATCGTCACCTTCGGTGTGCCCGAGGAGGTCAGGGTGACCGCCGAGGACGGGGTGGTCGACGGTGGGGCGCGCTTGTCCCCGCGCGACGTCCACGACCTGGTGGCCGCACGTGGCGAGGACGTCGTGTTCTTCGACGGTCGAAATCGCATCGAGGCCGAGATCGGACGCTTTTCCGGTGCGGTGGTCACTGACGCCCAGACGACCCGCGACTTCGTCCCCTTGCTCGACAGCGGGCGGTTCGATCACCTCAAGGACCGTCCCGTCGTCACCTACTGCACCGGTGGCGTGCGCTGTGAGGTGCTCAGCGGATTGATGCGGGCGCGTGGGTTTCGCGAGGTCTATCAGCTCGACGGCGGCATCGTGCGCTACGGCGAGGAGTTCGGTGACGACGGCCTCTGGGAGGGTTCCCTCTACGTCTTCGACAGCCGGATGACCGTCGAGTTCTCCGAGCACGCCGCCATCGTCGGTACCTGCGCGCGATGTGCGTCGCCGACCAACGAGGTGGCGAACTATCCCGACATCCTGGGGCGAGAGCTCGCGGTCCTGTGTGCCGATTGCCGACAGGAGATGGGCACCGTCGCGGTGGAGCGATCGGCCCCGTGACCCGCTCGACGGTGCCTGTGATCGTGGTCGCGGGCTTTCTCGGTTCGGGTAAGACCACGCTGCTCAATCACCTGCTGCGCAGCTCCGGCGGCGCTCGCATCGGGGTACTGGTCAACGATTTCGGGTCGATCAACGTCGACGCGATGTTGATCGCGGGTCAGGCCGACAGCACTGTGAGTCTGTCGAACGGGTGTATGTGCTGTGCCGTCGATGCCGACGGTGTGCAGGATGCGTTGGCGCGGCTGCTACGGCCGCGGGCAGCCATCGATGCGATCGTGATCGAGGCCAGTGGCATTGCAGAACCCCGCACGCTGGTTCGGATGGTGACCGAACTCGACGACCCGCGACTGCGTTATGGCGGACTGGTGTATCTCGTCGATGCCGCCTCCGGGAGTTCGCTCCGCACCCGGCATCCGGAGATCGACCGGCACGTGGAGATCGCCGACCTGGTGGTGGTCAACAAGTCCGACCTGGTCGGTGACGACGAACTCACCCGGATCCGGGCCGACATACGGGCTGTCAACGACACCGCACCGCTGGTGGTGACCACCGACGGCGGGATCGACCCGACCGCGTTGTTCGACGTGCTCCCGCGAGACGTCGAGGACGACCGGGTGCGCAGTCGGCAACTGACCCTCGACGAATTGCTCGACGAGTGTGCACACGAGCCACGTGCCCATGACGACGCTGGCCGGCACGGACACCTTCACGACGCGTTCACCTCGGTGGAGTTCACTTCCGAGGCGCCGTTGCAGCCGCGTCGGCTCGCCGAATTCCTGGAACGACCACCGGCCGGCTGCTACCGGATCAAAGGGGTGGTGTCGTTCGACGTTCCCGGTCACCGACAGCGGTTCGTCGTGCACGCGGTGGGCGGATTCGTCCGCGTGCAGCGCGAGACCTGGGGTGGTCGGCCGAGGGTGTCGACCCTGGTCGCCATCGGTACCGACATGGACGCCGACCTGGTCGATCGTCGTCTGCAAGCACTCGTCGACGACGGGCAACCCGACCCCAACGGCATCCTCAGTGTCACCCGGCACCTGGTCACAGCTCACTAACGGTTTGCGGTCAGCCCAGGTCGCGGATTTCCCATCTGGACGACAGACTGTTTCACTTGTTACAACTGTGACTGATGTGGCCAGTGTTGCGTCTTGGAAGGAGTGTGGCGGCGGTTCCCGGTCTCGGCTGGCCGACGCCCGATGTAGCGATGACCCAGCAACGCATGACATACCCCGAGATCACGTCCCGCCCGACCGCCGTCCGGCGGGCCACACCGCGTCGTCGGCGTCGACTCGTCGTCGCCGCGATGTCGGCGCTGGCACTGACCGCCGGCGCCGTGTCGGCGACGACCCCAGTGGCTTCGGCAGCGCCTGCTCCCGCGCCGACCGGCAACGCGCTGGCCGGCAAAACGGTCTTCCTCGATCCGGGGCACCAGGGCAGCGCTGCCGGACACGACCTGAACGCGCAGGTGCCCGACGGCAGGGGCGGTAAGAAGGACTGCCAGACCAGCGGCGCCACCGGGGTGAACGGCGCCCGAGAGCACACCGTCAACTGGGATATCGGGCAGCTCGTCAAGGCTGGTCTGGAGAGCCAGGGGGCGCGGGTCGTGCTGAGCCGGCCCGACGACACCGGGTGGGGCGGCTGTATCGACGAGCGTGCTGATGCCGCGAGTCGGTCGGGTGCGGCCGTCGCGGTCAGTCTCCACGCCGACTCGACCACCGCCGGCGCGGACGCCTCGAAAAAAGGCTTCCACATGATCGTGCCGTCACTGCCGGTGCCGGACGCCACCGTCAACCGGGTTCAGGGCGGTGAAGGGCGCAAGGCGTCGGAAACCATGCGTGACGCCTTCGTCAAGGCAGGTTTCCCGGCCGCGAACTACGCCGGGGTCGACAACGGCCTGCAGACGCGGTCGGACATTGCGGCGGTCAACCTGACCAAGGTGCCCGCGGTCTTCGTCGAGATGGGCAATCTGTCCAATCCCCAAGAGGCTGCGGCGCTGTCGGGCAAGGACGGCCAGCTCAAGTACGCGATGGCCATCACCGACGGCATCCTCAACTATGTGCGCGGCGCCGCCACCACACCGGCCGATCCGCCGGCGGCGACCGGTGCTGCGCCCGGGGCCACGGCCTCGCCGACCAGCACCACCCCGGAGCCGACCGACGGCGAGCAGGGACTGGAGATCGTCATCCCGTTCGTGCAGCAGTTGCTCGCCACCGAGGACCCCGCCGAGGTGGTGCAGTTGCTGCTCGGCGAGGGACAGGACGTCTCCGCGCAGGTCCTCAAGGCGATGCTGACGATCGTCTACGGCCTCTTCGACGGCGATCTGCCGGTCGGCTGACGCCCCGCACCCAGATCCTCGCAGGTCCCACCCGCGACGGCGCACCGCAACTATGGTGGGGCCATGGGGATCAAGGACCTGCTCGTGATGAAGACGCCGGTACCCACGCTCGGCGGCCGGACGGTCCTGATCACCGGTGCCGCCAGCGGGATCGGGCGCGCCACCGCCGAAGCGGCCGCCCGCGACGGTGCACAGCTGGTGCTGACCGACCTGCACGCCGATGCGCTCGACGACGTGGTCAAGCGCATCAACACCTCCGGTGGCGAGGTCGTCTATCACCAGGCCGGTGACATCTCCGATCATCAGTGGGTGTCGACATTCGCTCGTCAGGTCGACGCGGAGGTCGGCGTGATGGACGTCGTGATGAACATCGCCGGCGTCTCCGCGTGGGGCACGGTCGACAACCTCGAACACCGACACTGGCGCACGATGGTCGACGTCAACCTGATGGGTCCCATTCACGTCATCGAGAGCTTTGTGCCACAGATGATCCGGCGAGGTGCAGGTGGGCACCTGGTCAACGTGTCGTCGGCGGCGGGGCTGTTGGCCTTCCCGTGGCATGCGGCGTACAGCGCCAGCAAGTTTGGGGTGCGGGGCATGTCGGAGGTCCTGCGTTTCGACCTGCGACGCCACGGCATCGGCGTGTCACTGGTCTGCCCGGGCGGTGTCGACACACCGTTGGTGGACACCGTGGACATCGTGGGCGTCGACCGCACCGATCCTCGTGTCAAAGCTGCGGTGGCGAATTTCCACAAGGTCGCGGTGAGTCCGGAAAAGGCCGCCCAGGCGATCCTGGCCGGTGTGCGGCGCAACCGTTTCCTCGTCTACACCTCGTTCGATGTCCGCTTCGGCTACTGGTGGGCACGCAAGTTCGCGTTGCCCTACGAGATCGTCATGCGTGTGGCCAACGACCGCTTCGACCGTCTGGCCCGGATCAGCTCGCCCGAGTCGAGCTCCCGTACCAGCGCCCCCGACGGCTCCGACGCGACACCGTAGATGCCGACGACACACCGCAAGCAACGTACCGACGTCGATCGCGACTTCTTCCGCGCGGAGGCGGCCGGTCTGCGATGGTTACGCGAGGGCGGCGGTCCGGTCGTCGACGTCCTCGATGTGGGCGACGACTTCATCGCGTTGGCCCACCTCGACTCCTCCCCACCGACCGTGCACGCCGCCCGAGAGTTCGGCGCCGCGCTGGCCGGCATGCATGACGCGGGGGCACCCCGGTTCGGCACGCCGCCCGCCGGGCATACCGGCAAGCAGTACATCGGTGAGCGCCGACTGAGTTCGCACACCCATGATCGGTGGGGGGAGTTCTACGCCGCGGAACGAGTGCTGCCGTACCTGGCGCCGGCCATCGATGCCGGCAATCTGCGATCCGACGATGCCGCAGCCACGCGGCACGCCTGCGAGTTGATCGCCGCCGGTGCCTTCGACGACACGGATCCGCCGGCCCGTATCCATGGCGATCTGTGGAACGGGAATGTCATCTGGACTCCGTCGGGTGTGGTGCTGATCGATCCGGCTGCGCACGGCGGCCACCGCGAAACCGATCTGGCGATGCTGGCGCTCTTCGGTTGTCCGCATCTCGACGTCGTCATCACCGGCTATCAGGACACACATGCATTGCGGCCGGGATGGGAGCAGCGCGTGCCACTTCATCAACTGCACCCGCTGGCCGTGCACGCGGCCGGTCACGGTCCCTCCTACGGCAGCGCGTTGGGCCGCGCCGCCCGCCACGTGTGTCGCGCTTGCCCAGCGGGCCCGCTAAGTTCTGCTGCGTGACGACAGACCCCTTCGATCGTTCGACCCTGCTGGTGGCCGCCACGCGCGCCGAGGCGCACCACCTACCGGCCGACGCCCGCGTGCTCGTAACCGGAATCGGCAAGGTGCGCGCGGCGACCACGCTGACCCGGGCGCTGGTGGAGGCCGAGCGCGACGGCCGACAACCGATTCGGCAACTGATCAGCATCGGCACGGCAGGTGCGCTGCGCGCCCAACACACCGGCATCTTCTTCCCATCGGTCGTGATCGAACACGACATATCCGCAACGGAGTTGCGCGCGATGGGCTACCCGCTGGTCGACCGGTGGGAGCTGCCCGACGGGGACGGCACGGTGCTGGCCTCGGGCGACACATTCGTGGCCGATCCGGTGCGCCGCGACGTCCTCGCCCGCCACGCCGACCTCGTGGACATGGAGGGTGCTGCGGTGGCACATGTCGCCGCCGATTTCGGCATCCCATGCCGCATGGTCAAGATCGTCAGCGATGCCGCCGACGAGTCGGCGATGGACTGGCCATCGGTGGTCGACGCGGCGGCGCGCCGGCTCGGCGAGTGGTGTGCGGGGGCTGCTGCGATCGGCTGAACGCCGACCCGGCGATCAGCCGCGGTTGCGGGCGCGCGTGGACCGATATTGCGCGGTCGGGGCTCGTCCGGTGGCCGATTCGTACCGTGGATACCCGTCCGCGGCCGGGCGGACGCGTCCGCGCGCGGCGACCTCGCCTGCCGTCGCGGTGGTTGCGGGCGCGGGTGCGGCCACCGGCGCGATCACCTCGTCGACCGCGTCGATCTGCTCGCCCGCGCCGGCCCTGAAGACCGCGCCGGCGGTCGAACGCCGTCCGTTCGGGACGGCGCCGTTGCGTGTGTGGCCGTTGCGTGTGGGGCCGGTAGCGCTGACCCGGCTCTGTTCGGTGCGCGCGGTGGCGTCGGGTCGGCTGACGCTGTCACGGGTGGGGTCGTCCGGACGCAAGCTGGGCTTTGCCGATCGCGACGCCTTGGCAGCCGCTGAACGTTGCGACCGGTCGGCGCCTTCCGGCGGAGTGCCTGGTCGAGACGCACGAGATTGCGCCGCACGCGATTGCGTGGTGTTCGACGTGCCGGGGGCCGGTCGGCTCGACTCGGGTGCCCCCGACTCGCGTGCCCCCGACTTCGATGCTGCCGACTTCGATGTTCCGGACTGCGACGGGGCTGTGTCCTTCGCTGCCCTCGCGCTGCTCCGCCTCTGACCGGCGGTCCGGGTGGATGACCTCTTCGCGCCGTTGGCAGCAGCGGGCCGCGCCGGGCCGCTGGGTCGTTTCTTGTCGCCTGCGGCTCGATCTCGGGTGAGGTACCAGCGGGCCACCACCAGACCCAACGTGACGAGGAAGGTCAGCGCCATCCACGGGAAGTCGTTCGCGATCGGCAGCAGCACCTGGAAGATCAGGCTCTTGAGGCCCGACGACGCCTGTTCGGCGTTCAACCCGTAGAGGGTGATGACCCCGACGAGGAATGCGATCAACGGAGGCTGCGCCGCGGCGGTGAACAGGGCCCGGCGCCGGACGGCCAGTGCGGCACTCACACATCCGACCAGGTAGCAGAACTTGAACACGGCACCGAGCCCGTCGGTATTGCTCGCGTCGATCGCTGCTCCGATGCCGGCAATGACCGTGGCCACCAACACGGCGCCCCACCAGGGAACTCCGCGGACCGTGGGCAGCACGGACTGCTGATCCAGCGGCACCGCTGAACGCTGTTGGGCAGAAGACACATCTAGACGGTACCGGGTCGACCGCAGAAATCCGTTAACCGCCGGGTGATGTTGCCCATTGGTCGTCGTTGGGGGAGTCTGCGCTGGTCCGCACGCCTCCAGCGCTGCGAATCGTGATGTCGATGGGCGTCGGGCCGGTGTGTTCGGCCTCACCCTGCAGAGCGTCGAGTTCGGCCAATTTGCGGGCTGTGACCCCTACTCGTGCGTCCACCGCGCCGACGGTGGAGTTGAACGATTCCACCGCACGACGCAGCGAGCCGCCCAGCCGGTCGAGGTGGCCGAGCACCCCGCCGAGTCGATGGTGCAGTTCGGTCCCCAGTTGGTGGATGGTCGCCGCGTCGCGGGCCATCGCGTCGTGGCGCCAACCGAGGGCGACGGTGCGCAGAAGCGCGACGAGGGTGGCAGGCGTGGTCAGCACCACGTTCTTGGTGAAGCCGAACTCGATCAGGTCCCCCTCGGCCCGGACCGCGGCCTCCAGGACCGGGTCGCTCGGCACGAACAGCACCACCATCTCCGGCGTGTTGTCGAAGGCCGACCAGTAGGCCTTGGACGCCAGCTGGGTGATGTGGTTGCGCAACGCGCGGCCGTGTTCGGTGTGCAGCCGCGCGATCTCGTCCGGATCGTCGGTGTCGACAGCGCGGAGATATGCGTGCAGCGGAACTTTCGCGTCCACCACGATGGTGCGCCCTCCGGCGAGGTGGACCACCATATCCGGCCGGACCGAGCCTGCGGTGCCGTCGGCACCCACCTGCGTGGCGAAGTCGCAATGTCGGGACATGCCTGCGAGCTCCACCACACGTTCGAGCTGGACCTCACCCCACCGCCCTCGGATCTGCGGCGTGTGCAGGGCATTCGTCAACGCCCGGGTCTGGTCGGTGAGTTGTGCCGACGCTGCATGCATACCGCGCACCTGTTCGCTGAGACCTGCGTAGGCGTTGATCCGGTGATGCTCGGTTCGGCGCAGTTCCTCGGACATTTGTGCCAGCAGACCGCGCAGTGGGTCGATGATGTGAGCCACCTGCCCGCCGATGGCCGAGGACTGACGTCGGGCGGCGTCCTCGGAGGCCGAAGACAGCGCGCGCGCCGTCAGATCCTGCGCGGACCGCACGGAATCGAGTTCGGCGCGGGCGGCGGCGAGTGCGGCGGTGGAACGTGACGCACTCGCCAACCATCCGATCACCAGCCCGACCATCAGTCCGGCGATGACGCCGGCGACCACAGAGATGTTCATGGCCGCCATCGTGGCCGAGGGGTACGACAAACCGCTCAGGCCGTCGCGTATCCCTCGCGCGTGAGTAACGACCGCTTGACGGGGAGCCCGTACCGGAACCCGCCGAGCGAGCCGTCGCTGCGCAGCACCCGGTGACACGGGACGAACAATGCCGCGGCGTTGCGCGAACAGGCGGCCGCCGCGCCGCGTATCGCGGTGGGTGTGCCGGCGAGTTCGGCCAGTTGTGCATAACTGACCGGTTTGCCGGGGGCGACCGTCCGCAGCACGGGCCAGGTCCGACCCAGAAACGGCCCCGATCGCTGGTGGACCTCGATGGCATCGAGTCGCGTCGGCTCACCGGCGTAATAGGCGTCGACGGCGTCGGTGACGGTTCCGAGGGACTCGGTGTGCAGTACAGCGACGGGGCGGATCGATCGATGGACGAGGTCGATCAGGTAATCCGCATCCTCGGTCCAGCCCGATGCCAGGACACGGTCGGCGTCGTCGGCGATCACCGTGAAGGTGCCATCGGGGGTCGAGACCGAGGCCCGGCGTGCGGTCGTCGTCGCGGAGTGGGTGGGGGAGATGGTTGCGGTCATGGTGCTCCTTCGAGAGTGCCGACCGGTTGGCCCGGCCGAGCGGGTATCGATCGCGTCATCCGCGATCTCGGTGAGGGGGCCCGCATGGAATCCTTCGGCAACATCGACGTGTCCGCTGTCTGGTCACCCAGTATCGGCTCAGACACCGACAGTCGGGATCGCCACAGATGCATCGACGCATACGAACGCCACGGCGACCATGCGGTGTGGCCGTGCTGGAGGTCCAGGTCGAGGTCGGCGGCGGCGCGTCGCACCACGAGATCGTGGTCGAGCATGATGTCGGGGTTCCCGGTCACGCGCATCGTCACGTAGTCGGCGGTCCACGGGCCGATTCCGGGCAGCGTCAACAGCTCCGCGCGGAGGTCGGCGGCACCGCGGCCCGGGTGCAGATCGATCCGGTTGTCGGCGAGCACGGCTGCAGTCGACACAATCGCGTCGATGCGGCGACGTGGGCCGGCCAGGACTGTGTGACCGTGCTCGGCGATCGCCGCCGGCGTGGGGAACAACCTGCGGGCGTCACCTGGTCCCGGAGGAGCGGGCGTGCGAGCGTCATCTGGTCGCTGAGGAGTGAGCGTGCGGGCGTCGTCTGGTCCTGGAGGAGCGAGCTTGCGAGCGTCACGAAGGTCCACCCCCGTAAGCGAGTCGTCTCGCAATGTCCACGGCGCGGGGCGGCCGAGCTCGTCGACCAACCGATCCACATGACGGCGCGCCGCCGCCACACTGATCTGTTGCCCGATCATCGTGCGTATCAGAGTTTCGGCGGAGTCCATGGTTCCCGGGACGCGCAGCCCCGGAGCAGTACGTACCAGGCGGGCCAGGTCGGGATCGGCGCCGAGTGCCTCGTCGGTACTGAGCGGGTCGGCATCGAGGTCGAGCAGTCGTCGAACCCGGTTGACCGCGACGCCCAGGTCCCGCATGTCGAGATGCTCGATGCGCACGTTGACATGTGCGGGGGCGGGTTCGATGGTGGCCAGAGCGGGGCCGTGTGGAAGGTCGACTGCGCGACTGTGCCGCCACTCGTACGGGTCACTGCCGGTCCACATGGTCTCGAGACCGGCGACCAGGTGGGCACCGAGAAACCAACGTAACCACGGCAGGTGCAGTGGGGGTCGATATGCAAGCCGGAGCGACACCTCGCCGATGGCGCACGGGCGGCCGGCGGCCGCGGGCGCGCCCAGTGACCGCATGCGCGACGGAGTGAGACCGAAAACGTCGCGGATGGTGTCGTTGAACTGCCGCACACTGCGAAAGCCGGACGCAAACGCGATGTCGGCCATCGGCATGGCAGTGCGCTGAATCAGCACGCGCGCGGTGCCCGCCCGATGGGCGCGGGCCAGCGCGAGCGGGCCGGCGCCGAGTTCGGTCGTGAGCACTCGGGTGAGGTGACGGGATGTGTAGCCCAGGCGGGCGGCCAGTTCCTCGACGCCGCCGCGTTCGAGGGCGCCGTCGGCGATGAGACGCATGGCCCGCGCGGAGAGGTCGGCGTGGGTGTTCCATCTCGGTGAGCCGGGCACGGCATCGGGTGCGCAGCGGCGACACGCGCGATATCCCTGCTGCTGAGCGGCTGCTGCGGTCAGCACGAAGTGCACGTTTTGTCGGTGGGGGGTCCGGGCGGGACACGACGGTCGGCAGTAGATCCCGGTTGTGTGCACGGCGATGAAGAACTGGCCGTCGAACCGGCTGTCGCGTGCGGAGACCGCGCGATAGCAGCTGTCGAAATCGAGAACGCCGGCACAGTCGATCGTGGTGGTCACCCATCCACTCTGACACGGTCGGCGGTGCGATCCTGGCGGGAATCAGACATGGCGATCTGGTGCATCGTAATAACCAGAAAATAGTGACGCAGATAACAAATGCTGGCACGATATGGCTCATGACCGCTCTGTTCGGTGGCCGTCAACGACGACGTGACCACGAACCCGCCTTGGCTGAACTACCTGCGTGGGGGCTCGAGATCATGATGGCTCTTTACGGGCCCGAGACCATCCAACGCGAATGCGCGCGGGAGGAGGTATCACACGAGCGGGTGCGCCCTCAACGGGCACGACGTGATCAGTCCCGGGTACACATGCCGGAGCGGCGTGAACCGGCGATCGATGGACAGTGTGTTGACGACGCTGCCCGTTGCGACACGGCCCGTTCCGATTCTGCCCGCCGCGACGATGCACTCCCACCGCCGTCGCCGCTCATCGTGGAACTCGAGGCGATGAACGAACTCGTCAAGTACCTCGAGCGCAAACTGAAGCGACACTGATCCACCCGCCCGGGTACGCGGCGCGGTGCGACTCGTCGTCATCGGTTCATGTCGTGCGTCCGGCAAGTATGTGACCATTTGGGCGTGACAGATGAATCGGGTGCGCCCGATCCCGACGCAACGCGCTCCGCCGGCTCGACGCCACCGGCGCAGTCGCATCCCACTCGCGTCCAGGTCGTGTTGGCTGGACTGCGCTCCACGTCGATCGTGAGCCTGCAGTTCGTGTTGGTCGTCGCGGCGTTCTGGGTACTGCTCTGGGTGATCGGCAAGCTCTGGGTGATCCTGCTGCCGGTGCTCTTCGCGATCATCGTCTCCACGGTGCTGTGGCCGCCGGCGCGGTGGATGCGCAATCGCGGTGTTCCGGGAGTGGTTGCCGCGCTGGTGATGATGTTGCTGGGATTCGGGGTGCTGGCCGGCGTGGTCAGTCTGATCGTGCCGTCGATCGTGGATCAGGCGCCCGAGTTCGCATCTCGCGCCACCGACGGTGTGCGGCAGCTGCAGGACTGGGTTCAGGGTCCGCCGTTCAACGTCCAGGACGAGCAACTCAACAACATCGTCGACACGGTGGTCCAGCGGTTGCAGTCCAGCGCGTCGACGATCGCTGCCGGTGTGTTCAGCGGCGTCGGGACCGCGACGTCGATTCTCGTCACCCTGTTCACCACGTTGATCCTGGTGTTCTTCTTCCTCAAAGACGGCCCGAAGTTCCTCCCGTGGCTCGACCGGACCGTCGGCAGGCCCTCGGGCGCGCACATCGGCGAGGTGCTGCTGCGGATGTGGACCACCCTCGGCGGTTTCATCCGTACGCAGGCGATCGTCAGTTTCGTCGACGCGGCCCTGATCGGTGCCGGGTTGTTCATCCTCGGCGTGCCACTGGCCGCGGTGCTGATGGTGATCACGTTCCTCGGCGGTTTCATCCCGATCGTCGGTGCGTTCGTCGCGGGGGCCCTGGCGGTGTTGATCGCGCTGGTGTCCAACGGCTTGACCACTGCGCTCATCGTGCTCGGCATCATCCTGGCGGTGCAGCAGCTCGAGGGGAATGTGCTGCAGCCGTGGCTGCAGTCGAAGTCGATGGATCTGCATGCGGTGATCGTGCTGCTGTCGGTGACCCTGGGCGGCACCCTCTTCGGTATCACGGGCGCGTTTCTCGCGGTGCCCGCCGCCGCAGCACTGGCTGTGGTGTTGCGCTATCTCAACGAGCAGATCGCCGAACGTGCCGGCGAGGCCCTGGCGCCGCACAGCACGCCGGTCACCGCGCACATCGGCGTCCCCGACGACGAACCCGCCGATGACGCGCCGGTCGACGATCCGGGCACCTCCACCGAGAAGTAGCGCCGACAGAACCCGCAATCCCGCCGACGGAACCCCGAATGTCGCCGACAGAACCCCGAATGTCGCCGACAGATCGCGGTGCGAGCGCGGACCCGTCCATGCCCTCGCCGACGCTCGATCCCGATGCCGATAGACTGGACGCCCGTGAGTCTCACCCTCGGAATCGTCGGGCTTCCCAACGTCGGCAAGTCGACCCTGTTCAATGCACTGACCCGTAACGACGTGCTGGCGGCCAACTATCCGTTCGCCACCATCGAACCCAACGTCGGCGTGGTCGAACTGCCCGATCCGCGCCTCAATCGGCTGGCCGAGATCCATTCCAGCGAGCGCATCCTGCCCGCCACGGTGTCGTTCGTCGACATCGCCGGCATCGTCAAGGGGGCGTCTGAGGGGGAGGGGATGGGCAACCAGTTCCTCGCCAACATCCGCGAGGCCGACGCCATCTGCCAAGTGGTGCGCGTCTTCGCCGACGATGACGTCGTGCACGTGGACGGCCGCGTCGATCCGCTCGCCGACATCGGCATCATCGAGACCGAACTGATCCTCGCCGACCTGCAGACGATCGAGAAGGCGCTGCCGCGGATGGAGAAGGATGCCCGCAAGAACAAGGACCTCGCCGAGACGGTCGCGGCTGCGCAGAAGGCCCAGGAGATCCTGAACGAGGGCAAGACGCTGTTCTCCCAGAAGGATTCGTTCGACCTGGCCGCGGTCCGGGAACTGCATCTGATGACCGCCAAGCCGTTCCTCTACGTATTCAACGCCGACGAGTCCGTCCTCACCGACGACGCGCGCAAACAGGAACTCCGTGATTCGGTGGCCCCGGCGGACGCGGTGTTCCTCGACGCCAAGGTGGAGAGCGAACTCCTCGAACTCGACGAGGAAGACGCGCAGGAACTGCTCGACTCCATCGGGCAGGACGAACCCGGCCTGCGTTCGCTGGCCCGCGCCGGTTTCCACACCCTCGGGCTGCAGACCTACCTGACGGCGGGGCCCAAGGAGTCGCGTGCCTGGACCATCCACCGTGGCGACACCGCACCGAAGGCGGCCGGCGTGATCCACACAGACTTCGAGAAGGGCTTCATCAAGGCCGAGATCGTGTCCTTCGACGACCTCGATGCCGCCGGCACGATGGCTGCCGCCAAGGCCGCCGGCAAGGTGCGTATGGAGGGCAAGGACTACGTGATGGCCGACGGAGACGTGGTGGAATTTAGATTTTCGTTATGACATCTGAGCGCTCTTGAGCGGGCCGCGTGGAACGGGTGGCTCGAGTGTGAGCATTAGATGGCATCGGGGAGGACAATCGGGACAATCGCCTCGCCCGGCTGGCCTCTTCGAGACTCGTGAACCGCGAGCAGTGCGACAAGATAGATGAAGGCGGCCCGAGCAACGGCTAGGGATTGGTGGCATGCTTCCCGCATCCCCGGCAGCGTTATTGCCTGCATCGTGAGATTCGACTCGATATCGGACATCCCCTGATGGACGGTGATGAATCTGTGCGTACCCGCGTTGCGCACGTCTTGTGCATGCTCGTACATCCCGCCGCGTGCCATATCGAGGGCGAGTTCTGCTAGAGAAAGGACGGCAGTGCTCAACCCGTCGTGAGCGACCAGTGCCTCCCTTAGGCGGGTGCATTGTCTGTCCTCGAACCAGAACTTGCGGAACCACACCTTCGTCGGGTCGTCTCCAACCTCAAGGTGGTCGTTGACGGCGACGGCGGTCTTGTCGAGGACATCAAGCGCAGCGCGGTGTGCAAGAACGAGTTTTGACACGGCTTCGCCGTGAACCTCGTACTGGAGTGTGTCGGTATAGGTGCCGGTATCGGAGTCGTGTAGATGCCACCCGCCGGTCTCATCCAGCACCTTCTCCGCTTCGAATGCCAAACGTCGTGCTACCAGAAAGTCGCCCTTCAGCACGTTAAGGATGGAGAAGATTCGCGGCGCCATGGAGGAACTGCGGACGTCGGTAACGGACGTAAGCCCAATGGCGTCCCAACGACCGTCCCCCGACTGACGCCCAGTTCCCTCAAGTGCAGCAATCAATGCGAGTCGGTGACGAGTTACCCAGTCCCGATACTCGTCCTCGTGAGGTGGCTCAAAAACTGGCTCGTCACTCCCCAACATCTCCATTGCGTCGTACTTGGCGGCAGCGCGCTCACCTGCAACCGCTACCGTCACAGCCCGGTTGGCCTTCGCCAGCCTGAGATAGTGGTCGTAAAGCGAGCAGAGATGACCGTCGAAGTCCCAACCGTTCGCGATGGCCCTCTCAATCAGCACAGCCGCGTTGCCTGCAGCAGCGCCGTTCTCCCGGTCAGCATCCAGTGCGCGCACGTAGGCGTCGTACGCTTCCACCCATCTCCCAGAGTGGTCCAGAGCATTCGCCAGATTGCAAAGCCGCATGCCCTTCTGCCTTGGGTGTGCGGTCAGCGCGGCCGCTCGCGTCAACTCAACCCGGGCACGGCGGAGTCGGTCCTTGTCAGATATGCGGTGCTTTGCAACTGCTCGAATTCGTTCCTCGTAGTCTTTGCCAGCCAGCGCTTCCGAGTAAGCGATGTCCGTGAGTGCAAGGCGGCTATTCGCCAGGTTGTACAGTGCCGCAGATTCCCTTTCCTCGTCGTTCAGAAACCCTGAGTCAACAACCGCTTGCATCCACATCTCGCCAGTCGCGAGGTCCTTCCCGTTGCCGGTTCGAGCGCCCGAGTTGATGAGGACGCTGCCTGCGTTCGTGAGAACAGCCGCTTCTGTGAACGACGTCAGCACCGGCGGTTCGCCGAATGCTTGGCCGACAATCGCAGTGATGATCCCTGCAGCCTTCTCCGGGTCCTCGTCGACCTTGTCGGACAGGAACATCGTGAGGCTTTCGATCTGGCTCAGGTCGTGCTCGTCCATGAGGGAAGTCTGCATCATTGAGCGAGCCGGACGTGCCATCGACGACGGCTCGGTCCGTAGATCGACGCGCAAGGCGTCGAAATGATCCGGCCATCGGCCACCAGTGGATTTCCAGTTGACGCTTGCACGATGTTCCAGACCAAAGCGACGTGCTTCGCGACCCTGAGTAAGCGCTCAGGGGTTCACTGCTTGAACTCCGTCAGATCCTCTATCGCCCAGGCTACGCGAATCCCGGGAGGACGCAGTATTTGCGCAGCTTTCGATCGAGTCGTCTGGCATCGTTCTTTGCGTGTCGACACCGGCTGAAGCTGCAGGAGAGTATCTGTCCACCACCGCACTGAGGGATTTCAGTGCTCCCGTTCTCGCCGAAGATCAGGACAGCGCACTTCCCACCTTCACCTTGAACGTGTCGCCACAGGATGCGCCGGTACCTGTGTTGCTCCGGCATGCGCTGGCTCTCATCGGGATACCTCACTCAGGGCCGTGGGAGAAGGTCGCGTGGTGGGTGTTGTTCCAATACAAGGGGCACCCCTGCAGCCTTGCGCACCAGAAGTTCGGCCTGAGGCTTCGCATCAGCGGCGACCTCACCGAAGATCAAGCGGATGCCGTCCTGAGGCAGATCCTGAAGAAGCTGACCTCAGCGGTCCGAACTGTTGAAGCGATGCTGACCGAGACGGCCGGCGATACGCTCAACTCCGGAAACGTCACGGTGGTCAACCAACACCTGCAACTACGTCGTGCCTACGACTACTTCCGCCAGCGGGCGATCAAACCCGACTTTGTAGAGGACGTCAACGAGAGCGGTGAGAGTCCGGACGGCGGAAAGTGGTGGAGTCACGTTTCGGGCAAGAATGTCATGGCGCTGAACGCCTCTCACGACCTCGTGGCGGCGATCTCTGCCTATCTGAGCGTGCTGGAACACGATTTTGTCCTGGCGCTCCCGTTCCGCGACTTTGATCCGAGTTCGGACAATCTGACCAAGATCATCGGCGCTCGCTGGGGCGACAAGTGGCAGAGAGTCATCGACAGTTCCGACCAGGAGGCGACCAGGCTCCGGGAGCGACTGGTGGAAGTCGTCGAACGATGGAGAAACCCGTACTCGCATGGCGGTTTCGAGAAGGGGCATGGCGCTACTGTGTACCTGCACACGCCGGGCCTTGGGGCTCTTCCGGTTGGCATGTCCAGCATTCGCGACAGCCCACTGTTCTCGTTCCACCCGGTCTCGGAGAATGGTATCGCGGGGGTATTCGACCTATTCGATGACATCGACGCCTACTTGGTCAGGACCCTTCCTCACGCCATGGCGTGGATCGACTCGGGGCTGAACATCCGGTTCGACGCGGATTTCATAGCCCAGGTGTGTAACAGTCTCGATACCCACGGGGACCTGGAGAAGCTGATAGACGCTCATGCCTATCGTCAGGAGATGATCGACAACATGGACTATTAGACGGACCGACGCTTCCGCTCACATGGCACCAACTCACGGAACGTTGTCGAGTTCCGGTTCAACTTGTAGTCGAGTGCCGATTCAACGTCTCACGGTGTGCTCGGCGAGTTGGCTGTAGACGAACATGTCGCGGCGTTCGGCCCCCACACGCTGCCAATACCCACGGATGCGACGTGTTTCGGCGAACCAGTAGCCCGTCGACCCGCGACCCTCGGAAATGTCGCGCGTCCACAGTCCGATCTGCCCGACGGCCACGTCGGCCTCGGTCGTCGCAATCGCGAACGGGTAGCCGATGCCGGTTGGGAGACGGTCATGTTGACGGTGGATGAAGCAAGGGGGTCTCGGTGGAACTGGAGCTGCGGACCGATGAAATCATCGGGATCATCGGGTCGTGCGATGCCGTGATGATCAGCGAAGCGTCGCCGTCCTTGAATGGTCGCAACGAATATCGGTTCCAGTGAGCACCGGAATCTCGGCTGGCAGGGTCACGTGGCGAGACGAGAATACCGAGCCCATGGCATCATCAACGACATAGTTTGATGCGATTGGAGATGCGGCATGCGCACGACGGTGACCCTTGACGACGAGCTTCTGGCGAAGGCGGCCGAGCTGACCGGGGTTCATGAGAGAGCGGCGCTCATTCGCGAAGGGTTGCAGGCGTTGATCCGCATGGAGAGTGCGCGTCGCCTCGCTGCGCTCGGCGGCACAGATCCTACGGCCGCGGCTGCTCCGCGTCGCCGTTCGTCGGTCGGATGATCCTCGTTGATACGTCGGTCTGGATCGACCATCTGCATACCAAGAACGAACGGTTGACCGCTCTGCTCGGGGACGGTGAGATCAGTTGTCACCCAACGGTCGCCGAGGAACTCGCGATGGGATCGATCGCGAACCGGGAGGCAGTGATCGACCTTCTCGGCAATCTCGTCCAGTTTCCCGTTCTCACTCATGCGGAGTCGCTTCATCTCATCGAGACCCGGCGACTCTGGGGTCGCGGATTGAGTCCAGTCGATGCAGGGCTGCTGGGCTCCGTGCTTCTCGTTGATGGCGGGCGGCTGTGGACACGGGATAAGCGGTTGAGTGCGGTGTCCGTGGAGGCCGGGGTGGATGCCGCGGTCGAGTGATGTTCATTGGTCGCGTGATCCGGTCGAGTTCAGGTTTAAAGTCGCTCGACGACCTCAGGGTCCCACCCGGGAACCGGCTCGAAGCGCTGAAAGGTGATCGGGCGGGACAACACAGCATCAGAATCAATGACCAGTGGCGAATCTGCTTCGTCTGGGCGGACACTGGGCCGGAGGAGGTGGAGATCGTTGACTACCACTGACAAGATCGCGCCGATCCATCCAGGGGAAGTCCTCATGGAGGACTTCATCGAGGGTTTCGGCATCACGCAGAACAGGTTGGCAGTGTCAATCGGTGTGCCTCCGCGCCGCATCAACGAGATCGTGCACGGCAAGCGTGCGATCACCGCTGACACGGCCTTGCGACTCGGGAAGTACTTTGGCACGTCGGCTCAATTCTGGCTCAATTTGCAGTCGCATTACGACCTTGACCTCGCCGAGGACCGTGCCGCCGAGCAGATTGATGCGATCATTCCGCTGCAGTCGGCATGACGGGCGAGGTCGTCCTTACGGGTCATCTCGTCTGTGCGAACTCCAACGAGGCTGACGTTGTCGAACGGCACTTGCGCCGTCACCTCGAACTGACCCGATGCGAGCCGGGTTGCTTGTCCTTCGATGTCGATCGGACCAACGATCCATTGGTCTGGCGGGTTGCCGAGAGATTTGCCGACGAGTCCGCGTTTGCCTTCCACCAGGGTCGAGTTGCGGAGAGCGAGTGGGGCCGCGCCACGGTCGGCATAGAACGCCGGTACTCGGTCACGATCGGGGAAGGCGGCTGACGCACGTTATCGGTCGCGCAAACCGGTCGAATTTCGGTTCAATGTCTAAGATCGCTCGCCACCTGCGGTTATGAATCGCCCCTAGATGTCTTGGCGGGTGGATCGAGTTTCGTTCCCGCAGTAGGCGCAGCGCACTCGTGGAATCCGGCCCGATCGAGCGTCTCGCACCTTCCGCTTCGGAGGGACCGGGCGATGTGCGAGTGACGCCGTCGGACGCCGTGCTTCTGATCGACGACAATTTTGGCGAGGCGCTGCAACTCCCGGCCGACATGGTGGTCTGAAGCGTCATTGAAGGTCCCCGGCACAGCATCGACTCTGCGGCCGCTACCGAGCGCGGACGGCGAGTGCCGCATGTGCACGCGCCGTATCGGTGCCGGCCCGGCGCGTGCGCTCGATCTCGACGAACCCGGCCGCAGCCAGCACCGCTGACATGTCGTCGACCGGTCGGCGGTAGGCGGTCGTGACCTTGTGGTCGAACGGTTCCACCACGGCTCCTTCGAAGAATCCGACGACGAGTACGCCGCCACCGACCATGGCTCTGCGGAACTCGGTGGCGATCTCGCCGACCTCGTGCGGATCGTGGTGGATCAGCGAGTACCAGGCCAGGATTCCGCCCAGCGATCCGTCCGGCACATCGAGCGCGCGCATCGATCCGACGGTGAAATCGAGGTCGGGTCGGGTGGACCGGGCATTGTGTACGAAGCCCGGCACCAGATCGATCCCGCGTGCCGCGACACCGAGATCGGCGAGGTAGGCCGTGAGATGTCCCGGTCCGCACCCGACGTCGAGGACCGGACCGGTGACGTCACCGAGATGGCGGGCGATGAAGGCACGGTCGGCGGCGTCCACGCGGTCCGGGCTGCCGAACATGTCGATGTAGAGGTCGGCGACCTGGGCATAGCGTGAGCCGATCTTGTCATCTTGCATGCGGTGGCTCCGGCCATCGATGAACCGTTCTCGTCAGGACGATCTTCGCGCACCTATCCCGAAAGTTGTGCATGGTGCAGGTGTCGTCGTCGATACTGCACCAGTGACGCGTACCAGGCGAACAGTGTTCTCCCTCATGACGATCGTGCTGACTGCCGCGGGACTGCTGGTCTCGGCGCAGGGCACCGGCAACGCCGCGCCGTCCGGCTGGCGCTACACCATGGTCGGCTTCAGCAACGCCACCGACCGCGACATGGACGTTTACACGTCGACCGACGCCACGAACTTCCGGCTGCTGCGGAAGTCGGCCTACCGGCCGCCGGCCGGTCGTGTGCGCGACGCCAGCATCTTCCGCAACACCGACGGCTGGTACTACATCACCTACACGACGGTCGACGGCGCGAACATCGGTTTCGCGCGCAGCCGGGACCGGGTGTCGTGGACGCCCATCGGCAACTGGCCGGTCCCGCTGTGTTGCGCACTGTTGCCCGGCACCGGCGACGGCAAGGGCCTGTTCGGTTCGAGCGGATCCGACTCGTCGGGGTCGGCCGGCTCCAGTGAACTCCCGTCGTTGTCGCCGTTCACCACCAAGGCGTGGGCGCCGGAGTTCTTCGTCGACGGCGGCCGGGTCAACGTGATCCTGTCGATGTCGACCGGCGGCGGCTTCGTGCCCTACGTGATGACCGCGCTCGATCCGTCGCTGCGGGTGTGGAGTCCACCGGTACCGATCGTCGGGATCGGCGCCGACCACATCGACACCACCGTGGTGAAGATCGGCGCCACCTATCACGCGTTCACCAAGAACGAGACGACGAAGGTCATCGAGCATGCGGTGGCGCCGTCGCTGGCCGGACCGTATCGATTTGTGCCCACCCGGAACTGGGGTCGGTTCGTGGAGGGGCCGGTGCTCACCCAGCTGCCCAACGGAACCTGGCGGATCTACCTGGACGCCTACCGCAGCGGACGGTACCTGTACTCCGACAGCACAGACGGGCTGCGGTCGTGGTCGCCGCCGAGAACGCTGCCGCGACTGTCCGGGACGGTGCGCCACATCGGCATCCTGCGCGAACCCGCCTGATCTCCAGACCAGGGCCGCGAGTGGGGCGTCGTTCTCCTCGATGTCATTCGACGGACCGGTTCCTCGTCCTGACCTGCGGACCTAAAATGACCAGGTGAGCTTTGCCGTCCCGTCGGAGGCATACGCCCGATTCATGGGGCGTTATGCGGAGCCGTTGGCGGGCGTCTTCGCGGCGTTCGCCGGCGTCCGCGCCGGCCAACGGGTACTTGACGTCGGCTGTGGCCCAGGAGCTTTGGCAGCGCACCTGGGTTCAAATGGGGCCGAGGTGTCGGCGATAGACCCGTCGCCGCCGTTCGTCGCGGCGGTCCGGCAGCGGCTCCCCGACGTCGATGTCCGGACCGGTACGGCAGAGGAACTGCCCTACGGCGACGCCGAATTCGATGCCGCGATGGCACAGTTAGTGGTTCATTTCATGACCGATCCGGTACGCGGCATCCGGCAGATGGCCCGCGTCACGCGGCCGGGCGGGGTGGTCGCGGCGTGTGTCTGGGACGGGCCGACCGGTGCGCTGGCGCCGTTCTGGGATGCGGTACACGTGCTCGATCCCGACGCCGAAGATGAGGCGCTGTTGTCCGGAGCGCACCGGGGCCATCTGACCGAGCTGTTCGTGGACGTCGGCCTACGCGCGGTGGTCGAGGAGTCCATCGCGGTCGACATCGAACACCCCGCCTTCGAGGAATGGTGGGAGCCCCACACGTTCGGCGTGGGTCCGGCCGGTGAATACGTCCAGCGACTGGATGCCGACGCACGCGCACGCCTCGAGGGTGTCGCGCGGGATCGTCTGGGGTCGGGACCGTTCCGGGTGGTTGCCACCGCCTGGGCGGCGCGCGGGACCGTGTGAGGCGGACTCTGTCCGACGGCGGAGGTGTCCGTCTCGCCTTGTCCGGTGGGTCACACCGCGGTGCGGTAACTCCTCTCGGATAGATCACGGGCACGTGGGGCGGGGGAGAACGTGAAGGAATTTCTGTGTTCGGACTGCTTGGCGTGCCGTCGGCGCCGCGCTGATCGTACTGAGTGTGGCAGCGGCGGGAACAGCTCAGGCTGCGCCGCCGCGGGCGCACATCTGACTGGCTCCGGGCCGGTGGTGCAGAGGAGTTCTTTGCCGACAAAGACGTAACGGTGGTGCTCCCGACCGGCGCGTACGGCACCTTCTACACCGACTGGGAACGTCGCGACCCATCAGTCGGCAAACCCACGTGGGAGATATTCCTGACCCAGGAACTGCCGCCACTGATCGATGCGGGTTTCGACTGCCGACGGCAGACGGGCGATCGCGGCGCGACGCCCTCGCTCACCGGTGCGAACGCCGACAACATGTGGGGTCCCGTCGGGTCCGGCGGTTGGCGCGATCACGCCCCGGCTCGTCGTCTGGACCAGCTCCGCGGAAAGACGTTGTTCCTCTATGCCGGTGCCGGTCAGCTCGGGCCCGCGGACATCAAGCGTGACGTGACCCCGGACGAGGGGCTCTATCAGGTCGTGCTCGCTGGCCAAGGAATCGCCGCACTTATGGCAGGCCCTGTCACCCGCGCTCTGACCTGCAGTTGCAGACGTCCGCCTGCCGTTTTCGACACGGTCATCGGCCCGATCGGCGCGTACCCGGTGGAGGCCGCTGGGCGTCCTCTGTAGGTTGGGTTCAGGAAGAAGCAGCATGAACCGCGCACGAATTGCAGCGAAAGGACATGCATGACCGCGCCTGCCACAGCAACACATGACGCACCCGCGAAGGCACCCAAGAACCCCGACAAAGGCTATGTGGCCTTGCTGGGCTGGAGTCTTGGCGCCATCGAGGCGGTCGACTCATTCGACCGCCGCTACGTGGTGGTGGCCCCCGACTGGGCCGAAGAATATTGCGCCGAACACAACATCCCGTATCTCTCCTGGAACTTCGAGCGCCTCAACGACCGCTCGATGGAGATCGCCGAGACGTTGCAGGATATGGGTGTCGACGTCGCGATCCCGCTCTTCGAGGAAACCGTCGAGTGGGCGGGCGCCATCAATTCGGTGTTGATGAACAAGCCGCGGCTGTTCGGCCAGGCGATGCTGTTGCGTGACAAAGCGCTGATGAAGCGCCGCGCCCAGCTCGGTGGTATCCGGGTCGGCATCTTCGAAGAAGCGCACGACCGTGATGACGTAGTGCGCTTTCTGCGCCGGGTGAATCAGACCCTGCTCAAACTCGACGGTGATCCCAACGACCCGATCCATCTCAAGGCCTTCGACAAGGCCGGCTGCCTCGGACACCGGGTGATCCGTACCCCCGACGAGGTCGACACCATTCCGGAAGAAGAGTTCCCGGTCCTGATGGAGTCGCACCTCGATGGCTGGGAGTTCGCAGTAGAGGCGTGGATTCACAACGGCAAGATCAAGTTTCTCAACATCTCCGAATACGTGACGTTGGGTTATTCGGTCTTCGTGCCCGCCACCCCGGAACTGGAGAAGTACCGTCCGGCGATCACCGCACAGATCGAAAAGCTGATCAAGACCTTCGACATCGATTTCGGATTCGTGCACCCCGAATACTTCGTGACCAACGACGGTGAAATGTACTTTGGCGAAGTCGCTTACCGGCCACCGGGTTTCAAGGTGTTCGAGCTGCTGGAACGTGCGTACGGATTCAATGCCTACCAAGCGCTGGTGCTGTCCTTCGACCCGAAGACCACCGAGGAGGAGATCGATGCCTTCTTCCCGCGTGAGGTGGTCGACGCCGCCGGCGTCGCGGGATGCTTCGGTGTGTATCCACGCCGCCGGGTGGTCTCCAATCTCGAGATCCCCGAGGAGACCGCCGACGACGACTACTACGAGACCAACGACCTCTCCGAGCCACTCGAGGAGACCGTCACCAAACGCACCGCCTTCGGCACCCATTGGGGTCTGCTGTACTTCTTCGGTGAGGATCCCTATCGGATGCGTGACCTGCTCAAGCGTCAGGAAGAACTCGACTTCTACGTGTGAGAAGTCGCCGCGGCCCACCAGGGTGCGTGTTACACGACCCCGCGAGAACCACAAAGGGTGCCCTTGCCAGTGACATCTATCGACCATCCCGAGTCCGACCGGGCGTTGGTGTCTCGGCTCGAGCAACTCGACCACGCCACAACTGCCATGGACGAGGCGCCCGAGTTCGCGAAACCGGGCAAACTGCGCCGGGTGCTTGATGCGCTGCGCCGGGTGCTGACCCAACCGGGCGGATGCGCTGCGGTCCGCGCGCGAGCCGCGGCCCTGGAGCGTGCAGGCGTGTTCGCCGGCTCCGACTGGGATCAACCCGACATCCTGGTACCGGCGCTCGCGGGTCCGAGTCTGCGCGGTGCCAACACCGACACCGTGATACTCGAGGCCACGAGTGAGTTGCGACTGGTGGCGATCGCTGCCGGTGAGCACACCCGTCCGGACATGACCGCCGACGATGCCCGACGATTCCTGTCGCAGGTCCTGGCACTGAACCTGGATCTACTGCTCGCGCCGATGTCGGAAGCCGACCGCGCACGACAAAACGGCGGCGCGCGGGTGGCCCGCGCCGTGTTCGACTATGTGGTCGACGAGATCGGCTACGACAGCGTTCTCGAGGAATTGGTGGAGGAGATCTGGCGAATCCTGCGCCAGCGACCGATCCAGGTAGATCATGTGAAGGCGATGGTCACCCGGATCGCCGTCCATCGCAACAACCCCGACGTCGACCTGGGCGCCGCGGGGCAGGGACTCGACCGCTTGACGACCGCGCTGTTCGGTCCCACCGAGGCCTGCCGCGAGGACCCCGGCATCGACGTGTATTTGTCGCGGTTGTCGGCGATGGACGCCGAGGGGCTGGAGTTCGAGGCGCGCGGATTCGCCCGCGCCATGCACGACACCGGTCTGGTGTCCGGATACCACGCCGCCCTGGTGCGGTTCCTGGTGGACGACAACATCTTTCTCCTCCCCGAGGCGCTCGGCCTGTCGGAGGTGGGACGCAATTGTCTGCTCCGCTACACCGATCTTGTGCAGCAGTTGATCCTGCATACCGTCGCGCCCGAGCATGCGCAGTGCCTCTATGGACTGGCGCTGCTACTCGACCGCGGCATTCTGCACCAGCCGCCGGTGGTGCCGTCGCTGTGGCGTCAGGTGTCGCTGAAACTCGCACCAGCAGTTCGGGAGCGTCTGCACTCGGCCTTCGGGCCGGCGGTGGAACCCGAGGGACTGTTGCTGGGCGGTCTCCTGTCGATGCTGGGCCAGCCACTCGGGGTGGGCCAGGGTGACAACCCGACGTGCCAGTCGGCGCGTGCGTTGTCGATGTGGGCGTACAACGATCCCGACTACCTGCTGCAGGTGGTGGCGTGGGCGGCCCGCGACGACGAGGTGATCGCCCACTTCGAGGGCCAGCGCATCTCCTCGGCCGAGAGTGTCGGCGGCGTCGCGACAGCTGACCCGATCGATCTCGATCCGGTGTCGCTGCTGGTGGTTCCGCACCTCGATCGCATCTACGCCGAGATGGTGCGCCGTTGTGCCGACCGTCCCGGCGACCCGCACCGTTGGGTGAACCCGGAATTCCACGGCTGGTGGTCGGCTCGGGGATTTCGGATCAACGTGGATGTGGCGACCGGCGACATCGTGGACCTCGACGACTTCATCCGCCAGTTCTATGCCGCATATCACCCGCGCTACAACGGCAATCAACCGCTGATCCACCCTCAACCGGCCGGGATCGCGTTCACCGACAGTGCAGCGCGCTACGTCGGCTGGCACGCCATCACAATCCTGCGGGTCGCCGCGGACCCCAACGGTGACATCCGCGTCTACTTCTTCAACCCCAACAATGACAGTGGCCAGGACTGGGGCGACTCCGTGGTGGTGGGCACCGCCGGCAACGGTGAACGACCGGGGGAAGGCTCACTGCCGTTCGCCCAGTTCGCCTCCCGGCTCTACATCTTCCACGCCGATCCGCTCGAGGACGGCACCCTCACCGATGTCCCGGCCGTCGACGTCGCCGAAGTGGTCGGCTACGTCGAACGCAGCTGGGGGGCCGATCGCACGCTGCGACCTCGCGACGGCCAGGTCCATCACGGCTCGCTGTGACGGGCTGAACCGAACATCTACGCATCCGCGTTTCGGGGTCCGTGCCGCGGGGAATCATTCCCGTGCGGGGTGGTCATCTCCCGCATGGCATGGCCGGAAGGTGAGGCGTGAGGTTGATCGCAGAAGACACCGTAGTCCAATTCGCGAGAGCGATCCGTCCCCGGCCGTGGTCGCATCACCGCGGACCGTAGGTCAGGTCATGACGATGGTGTCGCCGGCCTCGGCCGGCGAGCCGGCGATCGGCACCGACGTGTATTTGCCCCAGGAGGACACTGCGCTGCTGATCGATGCGATGGATGCACGTGGAGTGCGCGGAGCACGTGTGCTCGATCTGTGCACGGGCACCGGTGCCGTCGCAATCGCTGCAGCCGCGGGCGGAGCCCGCGAGGCGGTGGCGGTGGATTCCTCGCACAGCGCCGTGGAGCACGCACGGGCAGCGGCCTGCGCCGCAGGCCGACCGGTCACGGTGAGACACGCTGACCTCGCCGCCGAGCACGGCCGGTTCGAGGTTGTGACCTGCAATCCACCGTATGTACCGACGCCGACACTTTCGCATCCTGCATTCCATCCGGCCGGACCGGCGCATGCCTGGGATGCCGGGGTCGACGGGCGTGCGGTGCTCGACCCCCTGTGTCGCCACGCGCCGACGTTGTTGACGCCCGGCGGCACGCTACTGGTGGTGCAGTCGGAGTTCGCCGGCGTCGACGCCTCCATCGTCGCCCTGGAGGGTGCGGGCCTCGCCGCGCAGGTGATCGCTGAACGCTGGATCCCGTTCGGCCCGGTGCTGACTGCCCGGGCTCGATGGCTCGAGCACCGCGGATTACTGGAACACGGTCGTCGGATCGAACGGCTGGTGGTGATCGCGGCGAGGGCCCCGGACACAACGGCGCAGGCGAGAGGGCGACACAGATGACCGCCCAGCGGCGGACAGTTCGGGTGGTTCGCGGCGGCCCGGTGCTGGTCGAGGGCCCGATCGACATCGAACTTCCCGACGGCACCCGTGTCGAGTCGGATCGGTTCATGGTCGCGATCTGCGCGTGCGGCCGCAGCAAGAACTACCCGCTGTGCGACACCAGCCATCGCAAGCGCCGGCGGCGCTGATCGGATTCGGACAGCTACAGCTCCCCGACGAGGGCACTGCGGCCCGCCCGCCAGGCGGTCATCACGTGCGCATCCAGCGCGTCTTCGACGAACAGAAACGCGCGGATGCCGAAGACGATGTCGGTCTCGCACTCGGGCTCGGTGCGGATCAGGTCGCCGACCACGTCGGTGCGCAGGATCTGTTCGTGCACCGCGTCGGCCTCGACGTGCTCGCGATAGAAATGCCGGCAGGGCTCTGGTGCCTGCAGCCGGTCGAGCCCCGACAGCAGACGCGCCGAACCCGGCGGTGAGGTGATCTCGGTGGCCGCCAGGTGACCGACGGCGGCGCCGCGGTAGCGCCGGTGCAGACCGAACAGCGACATCAGATTGACCGGTGTCAGAGCCGCGGCGGGGACGATGTCGAGGTAGCCGAGGTAGTCCTCGCGCAGATGCGCCGCCCGCAGCAGCTCGGCGAACAGCTCCTGGTGGACAGCATCACCGTGTCCGCCGCCGAACTCATCGAACTCGACCGCGACAAATGCGGCTTTGGCGTGGCCGCGCAGCCGCGGAATCGCCCAGGCGTGCGGATCGGCTTCCTTCAGGTGATAGACGGAGCGCAGCGCGAACATCTGGCGGTACTGGTCCCACGTGCCCGCGTCACGCAGGTGATAGGAGGCGCCGTCACCGTCGGGTGACTCGACGCTCAACTCGTCCATGGCGTGCCCGGCGGTCTCGCCACCGGTGACCGGAACGTCACGATGCAGCGCGGCGCGGAAGTGTCGTTCGAGCTCGCCGCGCAGGGCTAGCAGGCCGGGCTGCCATTCCCACTCGGTGTCGACATCGGCGAAGCCGCGGTAGTGCAACTCGTAACAGAGGTAGAGGGCCAGCTGCAGATCATCGCCGTACGGATCGACCTCCGTCAGCGCGGCCGGGAACACCGCCTCCGGTGCCGCGATGCCGTGCGGGGCCGTCGGATCGGCCCGAAGGTGATCGATCACCAGCGCCGAGAGCGGCCCGCGCGCAGAGGGCAGCGTCGGCGCGGGTGCGTCGGTCACTGCGGGTCTGTTCAGCTGGCTGGTCATTGACATCGCGCCTCTCATCGATATGTCCTAATCCGGACGTCGTCCCCAGGGTAGAACCTGGAGTATCCGGTGTGCGCCGTGCCGAAACGATGCCGTGGGCGCCGGCAGGCGAGCCGCAGCGGTGCCGACACTGGGCCATGTCCTCGCTGGGCAGGGTGCTCTTGGGTACCGTTGCCCCCGATGCGCGCGGTGTGGAGACGGTTCAGGGCGCGGCTGCCGCCGCGTGTGCGCTCGGTCGTCGACCTCGCCGTCGCCACGGTCAAGGACTCGGGTGATGACCGCATCACCGGACTCGCCAGCGAGATCGCGTTCTGGGTGCTGCTGAGCCTGCCGGCCGTGTCCATCGCCATGGTCTCGTTGGCCGGACTGCTCGACCCGGTATTGGGTTCGGATGCCCGGGCTCAACTCATCGAACGCATCGAAGAGATCGCCGCGCAAGTCTTCCGGCAGCAGACCGTCGACGATGTCATCGCGGCGATGCTCGACCGGCTGTTGGTCGAGGGGTCCCCGTCGGTGTTCTCGATCTCGTTTCTGGTCGCGGTCTTCACCGCCAGCCGTATCCTGCGCGTGGTGGTTCTGGCGGTCACGATCGCCTACGACCTGGACGAGGAACGTCCCACCTGGATGGCGCGCGTGTTGGGACTGGTGTTCTCCGTGATCGGCCTGATCCTCGGAGTGGTGCTGGTGCCGCTGGTGGTGGCCGGCCCGCAGCTGGGCTACATCGTCGAACGGCGGTGGGGTCTGGCGGCGCTGCCTCTCGGCGAGATCTGGACAATCGCTTACTGGCCGGTGGCGGTGGTGGTGTTGACTCTGGTCGTGGCGGCGCTGTTCCACTGGGCCACACCACGGCGGACCCCGTTTTTTCGGGATCTGCCCGGCGCCGTACTGGCCACCGGCGGGGGTCTCGCGGTCAGCGCGCTCCTGCGGCTCTACACCGACACCGCGTTCGGCGGCGATGCGGTGTACGCCCCGCTCGCCGCGCCCCTGGCGATCCTGGTGTGGGTGTGGTCGGTGGCCATCGTGCTGCTCTTCGGGGCCGAACTCAACGCCGAGATCGAGAAGGCCCACCCCAGTAACGGCTGGCCACCGCCGCGTCGGCGTTCCCCGGCGGAGCTCGGCGCGCGCGGCCTCGCCCGGGTCCGCCGGTTCACCGGTCCCGCCCGCCGCGAGTAAGCCGGCACAACAGTTCGTCCCCCGGTTATCGCCACACCTACCGCGAGTTCGGCGGGGAGTTGCGAGTGTCGGGGGACGAACGTTGTGCAGGATCTGGCCTGAGGCGACGATCAGGAATCGGCGACGACCGCGCGCTCCTTGGCGTCGGACTTCTTCGCCTGCACCTCCTGGGCGACGTCGATCTCGGTGGTGCCCTCCGGAACGCGTCGCGACGGTCCCGTGCGGCCGTGAGTGGCGTAGAGCATCAATCCGACGAAGGTGAGGCCACCGACGAGATTGCCGAGCACCGTCGGGATCTCGTTCCAGACCAGGTAGTCGCCGATCGAGAAGTCACCGCCCAGCATTAGTCCCGACGGGAAGAGGAACATGTTGACGATGGAATGCTCGAAACCCATGTAGAAGAACAGCATGATCGGCATCCACATCGCGATCACCTTGCCCGGCACCGACGTCGACATCATCGCCGCGACCACACCGGTGGACACCATCCAGTTGCACAGCACGCCGCGGATGAACAGGGTCAGCATGCCCGCGGCGCCGTGCTCGGCGTAGCCGACGGTCCGGGAATGACCTATCTCGCCGAGCTGCTGCCCGACGGCATCGGGATCGGTACTGAACCCGTAGGTGACGATGATCGCCATGAACACCGCGACGGTGAACGCACCCAGGAAGTTGCCGACGAACACCAGGCCGAAGTTGCGCAACATGCTCTTGAACGTCACGCCTCGCCGTTTGTCGATCAACGCCAGCGGTACCAGCGTGAACACCCCGGTCAGCAGGTCGAATCCCATCAGGTAGAGCAAACAGAATCCGACGGGGAACAACACCGCACCGAGCAGCGGTTCACCCGTTCGGACGGTGATGGTGACGGCGAACGCCGCGGCGAGCGCGAGAATCGCGCCCGCCATGTACGCGCGTATCAGCGTATCCCGGGTGGACAGGAACGTTTTCGCCTCGCCGGCATCGACCATCTGTTTCACGAACTCGGCAGGCTTCACGTACGACATGAGACTCCTCAGGTTGACGGTGAATGTGCGTCAGTCAATCGAGTCGGAATGTCGGTTTTGTGTCATGAAGACGAATCGGTGTTACGTCCTCCTCACGGCAACCCGCGGCGAGTGTGAGTTCTCGATGGGCAAGTGACATGAGACACCGGCCTGGTGTCACGGATCACCGAATCACATCAGGCCGTGCTCGTAGGCGTAAGCCGTTGCCGCGGTCCTGGTGTTGACGTCGAGCTTGGCGAAGATGTTGGAGAGATGCCGCGACACCGTCTTCTCACTCAGGGTCAGCGTTTCGGCGACCTGACCGTTGCTCCGTCCGGTGGCGACCAGGCGTAACACCTCGACCTCGCGATCGGACAGGCCCGCCGGGTGAGCGTCGGGACCGAGTAGGTCGGCGACGGCCTCGGCGTCCGGTCGGGCGCCCAGAGCGTCGAAGATGCGACCGGCGGCGGCCAATTCGGCTCGGGCCGAATCGGAGTCCGACAGGGCGAGCAGACCGCGGCCGATCGCTGCCTGGCAGCGCGCTGCCTCGTACGGACAGTGCAACTCCATCCATTGCTGACGTGCCTTGCGCAGGTAGGGTAGGGCACCGGCCGGATCGTCGTCGGCGAGTTCGACCGTGCCCGACGCGAACGCCGCCTTGGCCTGCAACGCAACGCACCCGAACCGATCGCCGATCTCGGCGAGTTCGGCTGCCAGCGGCCGCGATTGCGCCACCGCCCCGGTCGCCAGCAGGATCTCCACTGCGCCGGGCAGGATGCGGGCCCGCAACACCGGTTCGGTGGACTCCAGCAACAGACGTTGGGCCGCGCCCGCCGCGGCCTGCGCTCGCCCGCGGGCCAGCCACAGCCGGGCCAGGGCCGGCTGCGGATCATAGCCATGTGCTCCTGCCTGCGAGAACGACAGTTCCGCATTGTCCAGATCGCCGAGAATGCGGTACACCTCACCGCGCTCGGCGAAGGCCAGACCTGCTGCGGACGCTGACGTGTCGAGGTATCGCGCCAGCGCCGCATCGAATTCGGCGATCGCATCGCGAAACGCACCCGACAACGTGCACATCTGCCCGCGGTGCACGGCGCACTGTCCGGTGAACGGCACCAGTCCCGGTTGGCGGTCACACCATCGGGTCAGCGCCGCGGTCCAGGTGGCGGCCCGGCCGACATCCAACACTCGTTGGCAGCCCTCGATCATGGTGCAGTACACCTGGCCGGCGAACACCGCGGACACCTCGCCGGCGGCCACCCTCGTCATCGCCTCGTCGAACAGCGCCAGGCCCTCGGGTACCCGGCCTCCTTCCAGGATGAGCCGTCCCTGCGACGGCACGTGCGCAGTCGAACGCCTGTGGCCATCGGGCGGCATCGATGTGTGCGTACATGCGCACGATTTCGATGTAGCCGCGCTCCACCACGTCGGCGTCGTGATCGGCGAGCAGCCGGTTGGCGCGCGGTCCAGCCCTGGCCGACGACGGGGTCGCCGGCCATCGTGGCGATCATCGCCATCCAGAACGCGCACCGGACGGCGGCGGGGACGTTCGCGTTGTCGAGTTCGGCTGCGAAGGCGTGGTGCAGCGCGTCGAGAGCGGTCTGATCGTGACCACCGAGATACGCGGCGACACCGAGCCTGCCGAGATCGTCCGGACGGAGTTCGGCCGGATCGATGTCCATCCAGCGCCGCAGAGCCGTCGACCAGTCGCCGGCCTCGAACTCTCCTCGGGCCCGCTCGAGTTCGCCGGCGATCGTCATCGATTCGCCACCTCCTGCTTCGAGCGTAGAACCCGCCGGGGCCGATGTGCACGGCTCAGGTCACTTGATGCTCCGGCAGGGCGGCCCGCTGTGCGATCCGGTCGGCGATGTAGGCCGCGTCGCGTCCGACGCCGGGCAGCACCATGGAGCTGAAGGCGTATTGGAACGACAGGCCGCAGAAGTACAGGCCAGGGGCGGTTTCCACCACACCGCGCATCTCGTCGGGCCAGCCGTCGGGGCCGAACACCGGCAGATGAATCCAGTCGAAGACCTGGCGGAATCCGGTGCACCAGATGACGTTGGCGACGTCGAGCACCTCACCGTCGGCGGTCTGCGGGAGACCGTCACGGGCGCCCACCACTCGCTGCTCGATCCGCGTCACATCGCGTTCGCGCAGGTCGGCGGCCTTCACGCGCAACGCGGGTGCCCCATGGAACCGCACCTTCGGAAGCTCTCTGCGGCCCATCGGGGTGCGTCGGGTCAGGATGTGACGCCACGCGAAGATCATCATCGGGAACAGCACGCGTGCCTGCCAGGACTCCGGATAGAACGGGATCGATCCGCAGTCGCGTCCACACAGCGTCGTCGCACGGGTCGCCGCAACCTCGTAGGCGATGTCGGCGCCGGAGTGCGATGCGCCGACCACCAGTGTCGGGCCGTCGCGCAATTGCTCGGGCCGCCGATACTCACTGGAGTGCAATTGCAGGATCGCGGGATCGAGTTCGGCCGCGCAGTCCGGAATCGCGGGAGTGCGCCCGAAGGTTCCGGTGGCGACCACCACGGTGCGCGATGCGAGTGTGCCGGCGTCGGTGTCGACCACGAAGCCGCCTCGCGGATCGGGGTCCAGTGAGCGTACCCGGGTCGACAACCGAACCGGCAACCCGAAGCGTTGGGCGTAGGTCTCCAGATAATCGGCGACGTCGTCCTAGCCGGGAAACGACCAGCCGTCGGCGGGAAACGGCATGCCGGGCAGGCCGTCGTATCGGGCGGGGGAGTACAGGCGAAGGCTGTCCCATTGGCGGCGCCAGTTGTCGCCGATTCGGTGGTTGGCGTCGATCACCACGCAGGGTTGTTCGTGTTTGCGGAGATGATACGCCGTGGCCAGGCCGGCCTGGCCCGCGCCGACGATGACGGTGTCGATCTGTTCGATGTTCATGGCGTCCTCCTGCGTCGGCCGACATCGGTGTCGGCTTGGCCGACCGGCTCGGACCGGTCGACTCTGACGCTAGGCAGCCACAGTCGCCGCCACATCGGACATCAACCGTTGCCTTCTGGTGAGCAAACGTGAGCATTGCTGCTGTGTCTGCGGTGTCATCAGGCAGCCTCGCCTTGCGGTGAGGCGGTCCCCGTCTGACCAACACTGGTGGTGTTGTGCGGGGTTG
>NZ_JAKGCU010000014.1 GCF_021556435.1 Gordonia tangerina | reverse complement strand
GGTCTCGATCCAGAACTCGCCATCAACGGTTCCGTAGCCACGAGTGCTCACCCAGCAGCAGCCACCAACACCAAGTCTGACCCAAACTCACGACCAGACCCAGTAGCTCCCATTAGTAGCCTGCGAGCCCCTGGGCGAGCATGCGTATCGAGACCGCAGCACCCGAGCGCCCCTACCCGCGCTTGCGCGGCACCCCGAATCTCGCGACGATCGCCCGGATCCGGTTGTCCTCGTCGACCACGAACGACTCGTGCACATGCGCGGCCAACCCGAGCATCTTGGGCCGCACATGCACCCAGTACCGCGTGGCCACCATGTGGCCGTCGACATCCGCCGAGAACTCACTGATCCGGTGGATCAACCGGAATTGCGGCCCCCGCCGGAGACCGCGCGCGATGTGCGGCCCGTTGCGGCCGGTCTTGAAGCCCAGCTCGACCCGGGTGCACTCCGGATGCAGCGACACCCCGGACGGATCGTGGCTGACGAGCGCGTCGACGTAGGCACGCGCGGCGGCGACGCGTTGCGCCGCCCGTTCGGGGTCCAGGTCCGGCGTCACGTCTACCGCGCGCCGTAGACCGGAACGGGCACCGGCGACTTCGCAAGGAGTTCTTCGACCACCGCACCCAGTTCGCCCGGCGCCCAGCGCGATCCCTTGTCCTGCTCGGCACTGCGCTGGAATGCGTCGATGACGGTGACCTTCCCGCCCTCGACCTCGAAGACCCGTCCGGTGACCCCGGCGGACTCCGGCGAGCCGAGCCACACCACCAGCGGCGAGATGTTCGCGGGATCCATGGCGTCGAAGGAGCCGTCGGCGGGTGCGGCCATCTGCGCTGCCATCGCCTCGCCGGCACCCATGGTCATCTGAGTCCGCGCGGACGGCGCGATCGCATTGGCCGTCACCCCGTAGCCGGCCAGCTCGGCCGCCGCCTGAATGGTCAGAGCGGTGATACCGGCTTTCGCCGCCACGTAGTTGCCCTGCCCCACCGACCCGAAAAGGCCTGCGCCCGATGAGGTGTTGATGATCCGAGCGGTTCGCGGACGACCGGCCTTCGATTCGGCGCGCCAGTATGCGGCGGCATGATGCAGTGTCACGAAATGCCCCTTGAGATGAACCCGCACCACAGCGTCCCACTCGTCTTCGGACATGGCGACCAGCATCCGGTCCCGCACGAAACCGGCGTTGTTGACGATGATGTCGAGCCCACCGAAGGCCTCGACGGCGCCGGCGATCATATCCTTACCGGCATCCCAGTCGGCCACATCGGAGACGACGGGAACGGCCTTTCCACCGGCAGCGACGATCTCGTCGGCCACGGCATGCGCCGAGTTGGTGTCGAAATCGTTCACCACCACGTGTGCACCCTCGGCGGCGAACGCGAGCGCATGCGCTCGACCGATGCCCTGGCCGGCACCTGTCACGATCGCGACACGTCCCTCATTCAGCTTGTCAACCAACGCTTCTCCCCTTCCTCGTTCGCGCGTGCCGGGTTCGGGCGGTGCGCTCATACCTTGTTGTCGGCGGTCGCCGCGGCCAGGAAGGCCGGTCGCTCACCACCACCATGCACGGTCAGCGTTGAACCGGTGATGTAACCGGCCAGCGGACTGAGCAGAAACGCGACAGCATTGCCGACGTCTTCGGGCATCGCGAGTCGCTGCATCGGGATCGTCTCCCCGACCGCTGCGATGCCGGCATCGTCACCGAAGTGCAGATGCGCCTGTTCGGTCAGCACCGACCCGCACACCACGGAGTTGATGCGTACATGTGGCGCCCATTCGATCGCCAGCGACGTCATCGCGTTGTCCAGTCCCGCCTTGGCCGCACCGTAGGCCGAAGTTCCCGGCGACGGCCGATGCCCGCTGACGCTGGACACATTGACGATTGCACCGCCGCCGGACTGCTCACGCATCACTGCGTGAGCCGCGCGCGCGACGGCCAACGGGCCGAGCAGGTTCAGCTCCACGATCTTGCTGGTGAACCGCGGTGAGGCATCGGCGGCCAGCGCGAACGGCGAGCCCCCGGCATTGTTCACCACCCCGTCGAGCCGACCGTGCGTCTCGACGATGTCACGCACCATGACATCGACCGCGTCGGCATCACGCACGTCACAGGCGATGAACTCGACGTCCGAGTCGGCTCCGGGGTGGCGGCCACACACCACCGGAACCGCGCCGAACTCGGCCAGCACGCGCGTGATGCCCGCACCGACCCCGCGCGTCCCGCCGGTGACGAGTACGACCTTCTTGTCCAAACCCATGTCCGGTCCACGCGCGGCGACCGAAGCGGCACCGGCGCCGACGACGCCCTGACCAGCGGCCTGCCCGTCTGACTTCATGAGTGCTACCCTACCAAACAACCAAGCACTTGCTTGGTTGCGCTGTACAAACCGAGAGGAGCAGGTGTGCCGATCACCACGACACGCACCGACAACGGGATCGTGACGGTGACCGTCGACTACCCGCCCGTCAACGCATTGCCGTCGGCGGCGTGGTTCGAGCTGGCCGACGCCATCACCACAGCCGGCGAGGACATGACCACCCATGTGGTGATCCTGCGAGCCGAGGGGCGCGGGTTCAACGCCGGCGTCGACATCAAGGAGATGCAGGCGACCGACGGGTTCGACGCGCTGATCGGCGCCAATCGGGGATGCGCGGCTGCCTTCTCCGCCGTCTACGACTGCAAGGTGCCGGTGATCGTGGCGGTCAACGGCTTCTGCGTCGGCGGCGGGATCGGTCTGGTCGGCAATGCCGATGTCATCATCGCTTCCGACGATGCCGTCTTCGGCCTGCCCGAGGTGGATCGCGGCGCCCTCGGGGCGGCCACCCACCTGGCCCGGCTGGTACCGCAACACATGATGCGCACGCTCTACTACACCGCGCAGAATGTGACCGCCCAGCAGCTCGAACACTTCGGTTCGGTCTACCGCGTCGTGCCCCGGGCCGACCTGCTGGACGCGGCGATGGAGGTCGCCGAGCAGATCGCCACCAAGGACACCCGAGTGATCCGGGCCGCCAAAGAGGCCATCAATCACATCGATCCGGTCGATGTGAAGAGCAGCTACCGACTCGAGCAGGGCTTCACCTTCGAACTCAATCTGGCCGGCGTAGCCGACGAACATCGCGACGCCTTCGTCAGCACCGGCAAGGTCCTCGACACTGCCGGATCGAACAGCAACGGAGGACGCGCCTGATGACGGCCACCCCGACCGACAAGACCAGTTCCCTCGACGAGGTCATCGGCGAACTGCGTGACGGCATGACCATCGGCATCGGCGGATGGGGCTCGCGCCGCAAGCCGATGGCGCTGGTCCGTGCGCTCGCCCGCTCCGACGTCAAGGATCTGACCGTCGTCACCTACGGCGGCCCGGATCTCGGATTGCTCTGCGCGGCAGACAAGGTCCGACGCGCCTATTACGGCTTCGTGTCCTTGGACTCGGCGCCGTTCTACGACCCGTGGTTCGCGAAGGCCCGCACGTCGGGCACGCTCGAGGCCCGTGAGATGGATGAGGGCATGGTCAAGTGCGGCCTCGAAGCCGCCGCCGCGCGACTGCCGTTCCTGCCGATCCGCGCCGGACTCGGCTCGGACGTGCCCAACTTCTGGGACGGCGAACTGAGGACGGTCGATTCCCCCTATCCGGCGGCCGACGGGAGGACCGAGACCCTGATCGCCATGCCCGCGCTGCGCCTCGATGCCGCATTCGTCCATCTCGATCTCGCCGACAATCGCGGCAACGCCGCCTATACCGGCGTCGATCCGTACATGGACGACATCTTCTGCGGCGCCGCCGAACGTCGCTACCTGGAGACCGACCAGATCGTGTCCACCGAGGTGCTCGTGAAAACCGTTCCCACGCAACGACTGCTACTGAACCGGATGAATGTCGATCGCGTCGTGCATGCACCGAACGGCGCACACTTCACCTTTGCCGGCGAGTACGGCCGTGATGAGAAGTTCCAGCAGTTCTACGTGGAATCGGCCAAAGACCCGCAGACGTGGGCGGCCTTTGCCAAGCGCTTCCTCGAGGTCGACGAGGCCGACTATCAGCGCGCCGTCACCGAATGGCAGAGCGAGCAGGAGGACAAGCAATGAGCACCGCCGCCGATACGAGTTCTTCACCGACCGAGCCAGTCGAAATCACCCGCGCCGAGATCTGCGTCGTGGCGTGTGCCGAGATCTTCTCCGGTGCAGGCGAGATCATGGCCTCGCCGATGGCACCGACCCCGTTGATCGGCGCCCGCCTGGCCCGACTGACCATCGAACCCGACCTGCTCATCACCGATGGTGAGGCACTCGTCCTCGCCGACACCCCGCCGATCGGCAAGTCCGGACCCATCGAGGGCTGGATGCCGTTCCGGAAGGTCTTCGACGTGGTCGCCTCGGGACGTCGCCACGTGGTGATGGGCGCCAACCAGATCGACCGTTACGGCAATCAGAACCTGTCGGCCTTCGGGCCGTTGCAGCATCCGACCCGCCAGATGTTCGGCGTGCGCGGCGCGCCCGGCAACACCATCAATCACCCGACGAGCTATTGGGTGGCCCGCCACACCACGCGGGTGTTCACCGAGCACGTCGACATCGTCTCCGGGGTCGGTTACGACAAGGTCGATCCCGACAATCCGGCGTTTCGCTATCTGAATATCCCGCGGGTGGTCACCAATCTGGGCGTCTTCGACTTCGAGGGCCCAGAACACACCATGCGGGCACGGTCGTTGCATCCGGGCGTCACGGCCGACGAGGTCGCGGAGAACACCGGGTTCGACATCGCCGGTCTCGCCGACGCTCCGAACACACGTCTACCCTCCGATGAGGAGCTGGCTCTGATCCGGGATGTCCTCGATCCCAAGGGCGTACGGAATCGAGAAGTGAAATGAGTGCCGCAGCACGTGCGGCGGGATTGTCGACCCGATTCACCGAACTCGTCGGCATCGAGTACCCGATTGTGCAGACCGGCATGGGCTGGGTGTCCGGGCCGTCGCTCACCTCGGCAACCTCGAATGCCGGCGGGCTGGGCATCCTCGCCTCGGCGACGATGACCTACGACGAACTCGAAGCGGCGATCGCCAAGACGAAGTCGTTGACCGACAAGCCGTTCGGCGTCAACATCCGGGCTGATGCCACCGACGCACCGCAGCGGATCGATCTGCTGATCCGCGAAGGGGTGCGAGTGGCGTCCTTTGCCCTCGCGCCGAAGCAGGAGTTGATCGCGAAGCTGAAGGAGAACGGGGTCGTGGTGATCCCGTCCATCGGCGCTGCCAAGCACGCGGTCAAGGTGGCGTCGTGGGGCGCCGATGCGGTCATCGTGCAGGGCGGTGAAGGCGGCGGGCACACCGGTCCGGTGGCCACCACCCTGCTGCTGCCGTCGGTGCTGGACGCTTTGGGAAGCAACGGTATACCGGTGGTGGCAGCGGGCGGATTCTTCGACGGCCGCGGCCTGGTGGCTGCGCTGTCATACGGCGCCGAGGGAGTCGCGATGGGCACCCGATTCCTGCTGACCTCCGACAGCGCCGTCCCCGACGCCGTCAAACAGGAATACCTGGGCCGCGGTCTCGGTGACACCGTGGTGTCAGTGAAAGTCGACGGCATGCCGCATCGCGTCCTGCGCACTCCTCTGGTCGAGGCCCTCGAAAGTGGCAGCCGCGCCACGGCGTTGATCGCAGCGGCCCGCAACGCCAACGAGTTCAAACAGTTGACCGGCATGAAGTGGACGACGATGCTCCGCGACGGACGCACGATGCGCAAGTCTGGCGAGCGCAGCTGGCAACAGATCATCATGGCCGGCAACACCCCCATGCTGTTGCGGGCCGGTCTCGTCCAGGGAGACACCCGGGCCGGGGTGCTCGCGTCCGGTCAGGTGGTGGGCATGATCGACGATCTGCCCAGCTGCGACGAACTGGTCCAGTCGATCATGACGCAGGCGCAGGGCCGATTGAAGGCGCTCGGCACGTTGGGGTGACGGCGGGCGCCGTGAGCCGGCTCAGGCCTCGGCGATGTCCGCGTGCCGCACTCGCAGATCCTTCTTGAGGATCTTCCCGCTGGGGTTCTTCGGCAGCGCATCGGCGAGTACCACGTACTTGGGTCGCTTGTAGCCGGCGAGAACGCCCGCCACATGGTCGGACACTTGCTCCTCGGTCAGCGTCACCCCCTGTTTGGGCACCACGACTGCGGCCACTGCTTCGATCCACTTCGGGTGCGGCACACCGAACACCGCCACCTCGGCGACTCCGTCGAGCAGATAGATGGCCTCCTCCACCTCGCGCGAGGCCACGTTCTCACCGCCGGTCTTGATCATGTCCTTCTTTCGGTCCACCACCGAGAGATAGCCGTCGGCATCGATGATGCCGAGGTCGCCGGAGTGGAACCAGCCGTTGCGGAAGGCGGCCGCGGTCTTGTCCTCGTCGTTGTAGTAGCCGAGCGAGGCGTGCGGGCTGCGATGCACGATCTCGCCCACCTCACCGGTGGGGACCGGATTGTCCTCGTCGTCGACGACCCGGGTCTCCACGTTGAGCGCGGCACGACCGGCCGAGCCCGCCCGGTCGAGTTGCTCGTGTGGCTGCAGAATCGTTGCCAACGGCGACATCTCGGTCTGGCCATAGAAGTTCCACAGCGAGACGTCGGGGAGTCGCTCGCCGAGTTCACGGAGTACTTCGACGGGCATGGCGGACGCGCCGTAGTAGCCCTTGCGCAACGACGACAGGTCACGCCGGTCGAAGTCCGGGTGCCGCAACAGCGAGATCCACACCGTGGGCGGACAGAACAGTTTCGTCACCTTCCGTTGCTCGATCGTCTCGAGCATCGCCGCGGGGTCGGGCCCGGGCAGGATGATACTGGTGGCGCCGAGGTAGACGTCGACCGACAGGAAGCAGTCGAGCTGCGCGCAATGGAACAGCGGCAAGGAGTGGATCTCTACGTCGTCACCACTCATTCCGCCGTCGATGGCACACGAGACATACTGGCTGATCAAGGATTTCGATGACAGCAATACACCCTTGGGTCGCGACTCGGTGCCGCTGGTGTACATCAGACGCAGCGGGTCGTCATCGGCGATGGCCACCTGCGGCACGGACTCGTCACCGGTGGTCATCCATTCGTCGACACTCTCCCAGCCCGCCTCCGCGGATACCCCACCCATCGGAATCCAGCCGCGGACGGCGTCGGTCAATCCCGACAACTCCATCGCCTTGCTGACCGTCGACGCCAGCGCGTCCTCGGTCACCACGACACTCACACCCGAATGGTCGAGGATGAAACTGATCTCCTCGGGGCCGAGGCCGAAGTTCACCGGGACGAGCACCGCGCCCAGACGCGCCGAGGCATAGTGCAGGACTGCGAACTGCCAGCAGTTGTGGCTGACAAGCGCGATCCGGTCGCCCTTGACCACGCCCCGCGACGACAGCGCGTTGGCGCAGCGGTTCGCCGCACGGTCGAAGTCGGCGTACGTCAGCGTCGTGTCACCGCTGATGACCGCGACCTTGTCGGGCACGCGCAATGCAGTGCGACGCAGCAGGTCACCGAGCGTGTGCTGACGGACCGTGTCGATGGCTGCGGCGGTTGTGGGTGTGTAGCGCTCTGTCATGGCGTGCCCCTTTGCTCGTAACGCAGGTCACACTATCAACCGCTCCGCAGGGACCGCGTGGTGGCGCTCGGTGCTCGGGAGGGTCAGCGCGGCAGCATGCCGTCCAACACGATCGACAAATATTGCTCGGCGATGTCGTCGGCCGACAACGCACCCCCGGGCCGGTACCAGCGCACCGCCACCCAGACGGTGTCCCGCAGGAAGCGGTAGGCCAGTTCGACGTCGAGGTCGGCACGGAACTCACCGTCGTCCACGCCGCGCTGCAACACGGCGTGCCACAGTTGCCGGAACTCGGTGTTGAGTTCACCGATGTAACCGAATCGCTCCTGCGCCGCAAGACGTTTGGCTTCGTCCTGATAGATGGCGACCGCATTGCGCTGCGCATCGATCGATTCGAACGACGCGACGACGAGCCGACGCAACGTCTCCGCGGCGGTGAGACCGGCCGCGGCGATCTCGCGGTACCGGGCAAACAGATCCTCGAGGAAGCCGCGCAAGATCTCGTCGACCATCGACTCTTTGGAGTCGAAATGGTGATACAGACTTCCGGACAGGATCCCCGCGGCATCGGCGATGTCGCGCACCGTGGTGGATCGCAGCCCTTGTTCGGCGAACATCTGGCCGGCCGTGGCCAGCAGCTCGTCACGTCTGGTGGAGCCGGTGACGGTGCCGGTACGTGGGGCCATGGGTTCACCCTAGCAAGCGCTTGGCCGGGCCCGCGCGATGCGAACCCGGCCAAGCGAGCGACTCCCGGTGAGAAGTCCTGTGAGAGAAACTTACGTCAGCGCTTCTTGTTCTTCTTGATGGCCTTGCGGTTGAAGCGCGCCCACATCTTGAGCTGACCGTTGGTCATCTTCTTGTCCCGATTGGTGAACGGGGGCGACATCATCTCGGCGATCGAGACCGGGAGCGTCGACACCGTCACCGCGCGCGCGTGGCTGAACGTCTCGAAGCCCGTGCGGCCGTGGTAGGCGCCCATGCCGCTCTTGCCGACACCGCCGAACGGCAGTTCCAAGCTGAACAGATGCGTGGCGAAGTCGTTGGCGTTGACCGAACCGCTGCGGGTGCCGTCGATGAGCTTCTTGTAGTTCGCGTTGTCGTCGCCGGACCAGTACATCGTCAGCGGATGCGGGTGGCTGCTGATGTGGCTGATCGCCTCGGACAGCTCCCGGTACGGATACACCGTCAACACCGGACCGAAGACCTCGTCCTCCTCGATCTTCATGCCGGCCTTGACCCCGGTCAGCAGCGTCGGCGGGATCTTACGGGCCTCGGCGTCCGGCAATGATTCGCCGGCCGGGATGACCTGGTGCTTGGTGGCGCCCAGCTGTTCGGCATCCTCGATCAGACCGACGATGCGGGTGAAGTTCTTCTCGTTGATCGTCGAGGTGTACTCGGTATTCGACCGGATCGTCGGGAACTTCTCCTTCCACCGCGCGATCACCTTGTCGGTGAACTCGCCGAGCTTGGCCTCGGGGACGAACACATAGTCGGGGCACAGGCAGACCTGACCACCGTTGACCATGCGCGCGTCGGCCAAGAACTTCGCGGCTTTGTCGATGTCGGCGTCGGGGTCCACCACGGCCGGGTTCTTACCACCGAGTTCCAGGGTGACCGGGACCAGGTTCTTCGCGGCCTCCTGCGCGACCGACGAACCGACCTCCGGCGAACCGGTGAAGAACATGTGGTCGACCTTCAGTTTCGCGAAGTCCGACCCCGAGCCGTGCTTGCTGGTGATGACGGCGAGTTCTTCGATGGAGAAGTAGTCCGGCGCATGCTTGGCGATCACGTCGGTGGTGCGCGCGGTGACCGACGACGGACGCATCAGCACCCGGTTACCGGCGGCGAATGCCGAGCCGGCGGGCACGAAGGTCAGGTTCAGCGGGAAGTTCCACGGGCCCATGATGCCGACGACGCCGAGCGGGTCGTGGCGCAGTCGCTGCTTGAAGCCGGCCAGGCCCTGCCCCTTGGCGACATTGACCTCCTTCATCCACTTCTCGGCGTGCCGCCGCTGGTGGGTGAGGTCGATCATGCAGCCGACGATGTCGGTCGCCATCGACAGTTCACGGGGCCGCGATCCGAAGTCGGCCTCCAGGGCCGCCGCGATCTCCTCCGAGTTGTCCAGGAGCAGCGACGACAGGCGCGTGATGCGATCGATGCGGGTCTTCGCGTCCGGGATGCCGTCACGCAGGAACGCCGCGCGCTGGATCTCCAGCAGCTCGGTCATGGAGTGGGCTTCCGACGACACCCGGCCGGCGGCCGCGGTGTTCACCTCTGCTGGTTTGGTCATTGCGATCCTTCGTGTAGTGCCGGTCGACACGAGGGCTGTTTGAAACAATCCCCCGCACTTGTTCCAGCATACTATGCAGTGCGTCACAGCAGGATATACGACTACATGCGTAGTCAGAAGCCCCCGGCCGACGATGGTGGCCCCCGATCGCCGGCCCTCCAACAACCAGGCGACGGGGCGCAGTCAGCTCAGCCGCTCGACGATGGTCACGTTCGCGGTACCGCCGCCCTCACACATGGTCTGCAGACCGTAGCGACCACCCGACCGCTCGAGTTCGTTGAGCAGGGTGGCGAACAACTTGGCCCCGGTGGCACCCAGCGGGTGTCCGAGCGCGATGGCGCCGCCATTCGGATTGACCTTTGCCGGATCGGCGCCGGTCTCCTTCAGCCACGAGAGCACCACCGACGCGAACGCCTCGTTGATCTCGACCACGTCGATGTCGTCGATCGACAGGCCGGTCTTCTGCAGCGCGTAGGCGGTCGCCGGGATGGGCGCCGACAACATCATCACCGGGTCGTCGCCGCGCACGGACATGTGGTGGATGCGAGCGCGCGGCGTCAGCCCGTACTCCTTGAGCGCATTCTCCGAGACCACCAGGGTGGCCGACGCGCCGTCGGAGATCTGCGACGACACCGCCGCGGTCAGCCGCGAACCCTCGGCCAACGGGGCGAGCCCGGCCATCTTCTCCATCGACGTCTCGCGCGGGCACTCGTCGACGACGCAGTCCCCGAGCGCCGCGGTCTCGTTGTCGAAACGGCCCTCGGCGATCGCGGCACGAGCGCGCTCGTGGGACTGCAGCGCCCAGCGCTCCATGTCCTCGCGGGAGATGTCCCACTTGTTGGCCATCATGTCGGCGCCGTTGAACTGGGAGATCGCGGCATCGCCGAAGCGTTCGCGCCACCCTGCGGATTCTGCGGTAGGCGTGGTGAAGCCGAGTTCCTGGCCGGCGATCATGGCCTGCGAGATAGGGATCGCGCTCATGTTCTGCACACCGCCGGCGACCACGACGTCCTGTGTTCCGCTCATCACGCCCTGCGCGGCGAAGTGGATGGCCTGCTGCGACGACCCGCACTGCCGATCCACGGTGGTCCCCGGTATGGCGAGCGGGAGCCCCGCGGCCAGCCAGGCGGTGCGCGCGATGTTGCCGGCCTGCGGTCCGATGGCATCCACGCAACCGAAGACCACGTCGTCGACCACGTTCGGGTCGATCCCGGTGCGTTCGACGAGAGAGGTCAGCACGTGGGCACCCAGATCCGCCGGGTGGGTCTTGGCGAGCGAACCGTTGCGCTTGCCGACCGGGGTGCGGATGGCGTCGACGATGTAGGCCTGCGGTGTGGTCATGTCATGGCTCCTGTTCTGTGGTCAGGCACGCTGGCTGGAGATCGAGACGACCTCGCCGGTGAGATAGGTGGTGTAGTCGCTGGCGAGCATGGCGATGGTGGCGGCGACCTCCCAGACCTCGGCGGCCCGCCCGTACGCTTCCTTGGCAGCGAGTTCGTCGAGGAGTTCGTCGCTGGTCACCTTCGCCAGGAAGGGATGTTTGGCGATGGATGGCGCGATCGCGTTGATGCGGACACCGAAGTCGGCGGCCTCCACGGCCGAGCAGCGGGTCAGCGCCATCACGCCGGCCTTGGCCGCCGCATAGTGCGCCTGGCCGCGTTGGGCGCGCCAACCGAGTACCGATGCGTTGTTGACGATGACCCCGCCGTGATCGACGCCACGGAAGTAGCGCAGCGCCGCACGGGTGGCACGGAAGGTCCCGTTGAGCGTGATGTCGAGGACGCGGTCCCATTCCTCGTCGGTCATGTCGGCGACCGGTGTCTCGCCGCCGAGGCCGGCATTGTTGACCAGCACGTCGATGCGGCCGAGTTCGCCTGCCGCAGCCTCGATCAGCGCATCGACCTGCACGGATTCCTGGACGTTGCAGACGATCTGACCGACGGTGCGATCGGTGAACTCGGCCGCGAGCTTTTCCTGCGCCTCGCCGAGTCGGCGTTCGTGCCAATCGCTGATCACCACGTCGGCGCCTTCGAGCAGCGCGCGGCGCGCGGTGGCGAAGCCGATGCCGGTGCCGGCGGCGGCGGTCACCACGACTTTGCGGCCGAGGAGCAGTCCGTGTCCGGGTGTCTCGGCCGGCGGTGTTGCCAGCGGCGAACGGACGACGGATGGATCGACAGCGGTTTCTGTCACGATCGGGCCTCTCGCGGTAGGCCGAGCACGCGCTCGGCGATGATGTTGCGCTGCACCTCGTTCGAACCGCCATAGATGGTGTCGGCGCGGGTGAACAGGAACAGGCGTTGCCATTCGTCGAGTTCGACGTGATCGGGGTCGGTGATGTCGTTCTCGCTGCCTTCGGCGGTGTGGGTCGGGCCGATCAGCGACGGTGCCCCGATGATCGCCATCGCGAGTTCGCCGAGGTCGCGATGCCAGTTGGCCCACAACAGTTTCGACACCGAGGCGGCGCCGGCGCCGGAGACGATGTCGCCGGCGAGGGTGCGTTGGGCATTGGCGCGCATCACCTTCAAACCGATCCAGGCGCGCGTCAACCGTGAAGCGATCTCCGGGTTGTGGGCCGCTCCGTTGCGTCGTGCGATCTCGGCCAGGTTGCGCCATTCCCGCTCGAAGCCGACCTGCTGACCGAGGGTGGAGACACCCCGCTCGAACTGCAGCAGGCCCATCGCGACCTTCCAACCGTCACCCGGTTCGCCGACGATGAGGTCCGCCTCGGTCACCGCGTCGTCGAAGAACACCTCGTTGAATTCCGATGTACCCGTGAGCTGTTGGATGGGTCGGACGGTGACACCAGGCTGCTCGAGCGGTACCAGCAGGAAGCTCAGCCCGGCGTGCCGCGATGAGCCCTTCTCGGTCCGGGCGATGACGAAACACCACTGCGCGACGTGGGCCAGCGACGTCCAGATCTTCTGCCCGTTGATGACCCACCGCTCTCCGGCGTCGTCGAGCGCAGCGTTGGTCGAGACCCCGGCGAGGTCGGACCCGGCGCCGGGTTCGGAGTAGCCCTGCGCCCACAACTCGGTGACGTCGACGATGCCGGGCAGGAAGCGTCGCTTCTGCTCCTCGGTGCCGTACTCGATCAGGGTGGGCCCCAGGAGCTCTTCACCGAGGTGGTTGACGCGCGCCGGGGCGTCGGCGCGCGCGTACTCCTGATGGAAGATGATGCGCTGTTCCAACGTGGCACCCCGGCCTCCGTATCGGGCCGGCCAGCCGAGGCAGGTCCAGCCCGACCGAGCCAGATGACGATCCCATGCAAGTCGCTCGCTGAAGAACTCGTGCTCGCTGCCCGGACCGCCGCGCCCCTTGAGGTGTGCGAACTCGCCGACGAGGTTCTCGTCGAGCCAGGTCCGCACGGCACGAGCGAACTGTTCATCGGCATCTGGCACAGATTGCGCCCATTCGCCGAGGTCGACCGCCCGGTCGGCCAGGTTGATCGAGGTCATGGCCGCTAGCTTAGCGCACCAAGCAAGTGCTAGGTTGGGGGCATGGAGGCGATCCTGACGACCCCTGCTGCCCTGCGCAGGGCCGAACAGACCTGGCCGGCACGCACCGCCATCATCGACGACCAGTGGACATCGTCGGACACACCACATCTGGAATTGACCTGGTCACAATTCGCCCATCAGGTACGCACCTGCGCCGCCGCGCTGATCGCGTCGGGCATCGGCGCGGGTGATCGCGTCGCCATCTGGGCTCCGAACAGCTATCACTGGCCGATCGCCGCGCTCGGTGTGCAGTATGCGGGCGCGACGCTGGTGCCGCTGAACACCCGTTACACCGCCGGTGAGGCGATCGAGATCATCGAGCGTTCCGCCGCCCGCGCGGTGATCGTGTCCTCCGAGTTCCTGGGCGGCGATCACCTGGCCGACCTGATGCGCGATCACCGCGCCGCGATGCCCGACACCGTCGTCGGCGTGGTATTCGAGAACTCCTCCACCATTCCCGCCGGCGCCGTCGAGTGGACGGACTTTCTCGATCGCGCCACCCCGGAGACACGCGCAGAAGCCGAGAAACGCGCGGATTCCGTGGCCCCCGACGACATCTCCGACATACTGTTCACCTCTGGCACCACCGGCAAGTCCAAAGGTGTACTGGCCGAACACCAGCAGACGATCGCCGGTTCGCACGCGTGGGGCGCCAACGGCCGACTGAACGCCGACGACCGCTACCTGATGGTGAACCCGTACTTTCACACCTTCGGCTACAAGGCCGGCATCCTGCCGTGCACGCTGTTCGGTTCGACGATGCTGCCGCTGGCGGTGTACTCGCCGGCCGAGGCCATGAGGCTCGCCGCAACCCAGCGCGCCACCGTCTTCCCAGGGGCGCCCACCATCTTCCAGACGATCCTTGACGACCCGACGCGGGCCGAGCACGACCTGTCGTCGCTGCGGCTGGTGGTGACCGGCGCCGCGATCGTGCCGGTCGTCCTGATCGAGCGACTCCAGAGCGACCTCGGCGTCGACACCGTCATCACCGCATACGGACTGACCGAGGCCAGCGGGTTCGTGTCCACCTGCACTCCCGATGACGACGACGAGACCGTCGCCAATACCTGCGGCCGAGCGTTCGAGGGCATGGAGATCGCGTTGTCGGAGCAGGGTGAGGTGCTGGCACGCGGCACCATGGTGATGCGCGGCTACCTCGACGACCCGGCCGCGACGAAGGAGACGATCGACGACGACGGCTGGCTGCACACCGGCGACATCGGCACCATCGACGACCGTGGCAATCTGAAGATCACCGACCGCCTCAAGGACATGTACATCTGCGGAGGCTTCAACGTCTATCCCGCCGAGATCGAGCAGACCCTCGCACGACTGGACGGGATCACCGAATCCGCGGTGATCGGGGTGCCGGACGAACGCCTCGGCGAGGTCGGCCGCGCCTACGTGACCGTGCGCGACGGCACCGAGCTGGACGAGTCGTCGGTCATCGCCTACGCCAGGGAGCACCTGGCCAACTTCAAGGTGCCCCGATCGGTGGTGTTCGTCGAAGCCTTTCCGCGTAACGCGGCCGGCAAGATCCTCAAACGGCAACTACCCACACTCGCGTGACCACGCAGGCGGGGACGCAACGCAAACCACACGTGGAACTGACATCCACGGCGGTTACAACCTGTGTGGATGCCAGTTCTCCGTGTGGTTGCGATCCACAGACGTCGTTGCCGAGTATTGGCTAGGCAAACCTAACCCCACTGCCGGTCGGCAGATCGGTGTCCGATATTGTTCCGACCGTGCCGAATCGTGCACACCGACCTGGGCAGAAGGGCAAGTGACGTGGGAAGTACGGAATCAATTCTGGAGCTCGGCTATTGGCTGTCCGGCACCGATGTCTACAACAATGTGTGGCTGCCGATCTGGGATGTGATCGCGGGTACCCACAACGCGCTCTTCCCGTTCCTGCCGCCACTCTGGACCACCAACAGCTAGCCGGTCTCTGCGCGTCGGGGGTTGGTCACCGACGAACTCCCGACGCGCGACGGCAGGCTCACGAACGCGGCTTGACCAGCGGGAACAGGATCGTCTCGCGGATCCCGAGACCGGTCAGCGCCATCAGCAGGCGGTCGATGCCCATGCCGGTGCCGGCGGTCGGGGGCATACCGTACTCCATCGCGGCGAGGAACTCCTCGTCCAGACGCATCGCCTCATCGTCGCCGGCCGCGGCCAGCCGCGCCTGATCGACGAACCGCTCCCGTTGGATGACCGGGTCGACGAGCTCGGAATAGCCGGTGGCGAGTTCGAAGCCGCGCACATACAGGTCCCACTTCTCGACCACCCCCGCGACGGTGCGGTGCGCTCGCACCAGCGGCGATGTCTCGACCGGGAAGTCACGAACAAACACCGGCTGCGACAGATGTTGCCCCACCATGTGCTCCCAGAGCTCTTCGACGAGCTTGCCATGCCCGTAGCCCTTGTCCTTAGGGACCTCGAGTCCCACCCGATCGGCGATCGACAGCAGTTCGTCGACGCTGGTGCCGGCATCGCCGCTCATCGGGACGATCTCGCTCCCCAGCGCCTCCGACAGCGACGGGTACATCTGCAGCGACGTCCACTCCCCCGACAGGTCGTACTCGCTACCGTCGGCCATCGTCGGCGTCAGGGTGCCCAGCGCTCCCTGTGAGACCTCTTGCACCAGTTCGCGAGTCATCACCGCAGCGTCGTCGTAGGTGCCGTAGGCCTGATAGGTCTCCAGCATCGCGAACTCCGGCGAATGGGTGGAGTCGGCGCCCTCGTTGCGGAAGTTGCGGTTGATCTCGAAGACCCGCTCGATCCCGCCGACGATGCACCGCTTGAGGAACAGCTCCGGCGCGATCCGCAGATAGAGATCCATGTCGAAGGCGTTCGAATGCGTCACGAACGGACGGGCTGCGGCACCCCCGTGCAGCGTCTGCAGCATCGGGGTCTCGACCTCGAGAAAGTCTCTGCGGGACAACGCATTTCGCAGTTCGGACATCACCGCGATGCGGGTTCGCGCATTCGCTCGCGCCTCCGGCCGCATGATGAGGTCCACGTAGCGTTGCCGGACCCGGGTCTCCTCGTTCATCTCCTTGTGCGCGACGGGCAAGGGACGCAACGCCTTCGACGCCATCTCCCAGGAATCGGCCATCACCGACAACTCGCCGGTGCGTGAACTGATCACTTCGCCGTGCACGAAGACGATGTCACCGAGGTCCACATCGGCCTTCCATCGGGTCAGCGCCTCTTCGCCGACACCGTTGAAGCTGATCATCGCCTGCAACTGGGTACCGTCCCCCTCCTGCAGGGTGGCGAAACACAGCTTGCCCTTGTTGCGCAGGAAGATGATGCGGCCGGTCACCCCGACGATCTCGCCGGTCTCGGTGCCCGCCTCGAGGTCGGGATGGGCGGCCCGGATCTCCGACAGACTGTGTGTACGCGCGATGGAGACCGGGTAGGCCTCGCGCCCCTCGCCCAGGATGCGGTCGCGCTTCTCCCGACGGATCCGGAGTTGTTCCGGGGCGTTGTCGTCGGCAGTGTCTACGGGCGCGTTCTGCGTGGTCGGGGAGTTGCTCACCCCCGAGACCTTATCGGAATCAGGTGTCGCGCCCGTTGCCCGGTCGAGCAGCCCGCCGCGCCGGTTCAGTGGGCGGAGATCGCGGCGAGTTCCTGTTCGCTGATGGTGCCGGCGACATGCGCCCGGCGCAGGGCGCGGAACCCGCCGACCACGAACACCGCCCCGGCGATGCCGCGCGCCTGCAGATGCCAGGCCAGCCACTCGGCCTCGTGACCGTCGTCGCTGATCAGCAGCCAGCGGGCGTCGGTATGGGCCGAACGCAGGGACTCCGGCGTCCCCGGGGTGAGACGGGTGAGGAGTTCGGCGGCGTCGACGGCCAGCGCCCCGGAAAGCACACCGTCGGCCTGGCGTTTGCGCTGGCTACGGACGTCGACGGGTGTGTGGCCGGAGCGCACCAGCTTCTCGTAGTCGGCGGCCTGGGCCGACAGCGGCGTGGCGTCGGCGGACGTTGTGACAGTGGTGATGGGGGTACCGAGGACGGCGGTCATGTGAGGTCCTGAAAGTAATCGAGTGAGCGGGGGTCGTCGAAAAAGGGCGGCCGCAGATGCGGAACTCAGCCCTGACAACACTCCAGACAGCTCTTGATCACGGCGAAAAGTGTGCCACAGAATCACACTCTGCACCAGACCTGCACAGATCCGAGACGTGGTGGAAGTCGTCACCCCCGGCCCCTGAGACCCGGAGCCTGCGGAGGGTCGCACCCCGACCCCTGCGGAGAGTCGTCACGTAGGGCGGCTGACGCCTCGCTCTTCGCGCACCGACAGGCACCCACTCCGCTGATCGAGTAGCGACGAACGGAGTGAGGAGTGTATCGAGATCAGGTTCGGCGACAATCGGAACCTCAGCGCCGACGCTGCTGCTTTGACCGCTCGTACACCAGCCGCAACCCGTCGAGGGTCAGGTACGGGTGATGGGCGGTGAGCGTTTCGCATTCGTCGAACATCAACGGCGCCAGGAAGCCGGTGGCCACCACGGACACGTCGTCGCCGTCGAAGCCGGCGACGGTGTCACGCACGCGGTCCACCAGCGCGTCGACCTGACCGGCGAACCCGTACAGGATGCCCGACTGCAGCGCCTCGACGGTGTTCTTGCCCAGCACGCTGCGCGGGGGCATCAACTCCACCTTTCGCACCGTGACGGTGTGTTCGGAGAGCGCCTCTACCGCGAGGTTCACGCCGGGGGCGATGGCACCGCCGAGGAACTCCCCCTTCGCCGACACCGCATCCACCACGGTGGCGGTGCCGAAGGCCACCACGATGCACGGCGCCTTCGGATAATTGTGGTGGGCGGCAACACAGTTGGCGACACGGTCGGTGCCGACCTCTTTGGGGTTGTCCACCAGTAGCGGAACGCCGGTCCGCACACCGGGTTCCAGCAGAATGTGGTGATGGCCGTCGCCGAAGTAGCGCGGCACCATCACTCTCAGCTCACGCAGCAGCGACGGAACCGTGGACAGCGCCGCGACACCGGTCACCTGCTCGATGTCGGAGCCCAGCAGGCCGCGGATCAGCAGCGCGAGCTCGTCGGAGGTCAGGTTCGGCTCGGTGTGGATACGCCAGTCGCGCACCATTGTTGCGTGTTCGCCCGAGCCGGCGAAGACCCCGAGATGGATGTTGGTGTTCCCGATGTCGACGGTCAGCAGCATGGACGCGACTACACCGCGGTGTCGACGAGCTCGCGCGGGTCACGCAACCCTGAGCCGGCGGGCACACGGGCCGGGTCGTCGCCGGCCTCGAGGACACGGTTGCGGTCATCGACAAACACGACCGAGGGCGAGTACTCGCGCAGCTCCTGCTCGTTCAAGATGCCATAGGCGATGATGATCACCAGATCGTCGGGGTGTACGAGATGCGCTGCGGCGCCGTTGATGCCGATGACACCGGAGCCGCGTTCGCCGGCGATGACATAGGTCTCGAGGCGGGCACCGTTGTCGATGTCGACGATGGTGACCTGTTCACCCTCGAGCAGGTCGGCGGCGTCGAGGAGATCCTGGTCGATGGTCACCGATCCCACATAGTGCAGGTCGGCCTGGGTGACCCGGGCCCGGTGGATCTTCGACTTCATCATGGTGCGGAACATATGCGATTCCCTTCGGTGGGTGATCTGGTGTCAGTGGTGGATCTGTTCGGGGTCGCGGCCGGCGAAACCGGTGCCGATCGCGACGCCCACGTTGTCGATGAGGCGTGCCGCGCCGACCCGGGCGGCGACCAACAGCCGTCCGTCGCCGAGTTCGGGTGGTTCGCCGAGTTGACGGTCGGTGAGCGCGAGGTAGTCCACCTCGATCTCTGGGTTGGCGTCGAGCACCGACTGCGCAGCGGCGAGGATCGCGTCGCGTCCGCCGGCCGCGGCATGGGCACCGGCGACCAGCGCCGCCGACAACGTGGTCGCCAGCTCGCGTTGCTCCTCGTCGAGGTACCGGTTGCGCGACGACATCGCCAGACCGTCGCTCTCCCGCACCGTCGGCACGCCCACGACGTCGACGTCGAGGTTCAGGTCGTCGACCATCTGCTTGATCAGGACCAGCTGCTGGTAGTCCTTTTCCCCGAAGTACGCCGCATGCGGCGCGACGATGGTGAGCAGCTTGAGGACCACGGTGAGCATGCCGGCGAAATGGGTGGGCCGAGACGCGCCGTCGAGCACGGCGCCGGCCGAGCCCGGATGGACCATCGTGCGCTGCCCGTCGGGATACATGTCGGCGGCCGTGGGCGCGAACACCACCTCCACCCCGAGCGGCCGCAGCAACTCGCAGTCGGCGTCGAACGTGCGCGGGTAGGCATCGAGGTCCTCGTTGGCCCCGAACTGCAGCGGGTTGACGAAGATCGACACGATGACGACGGTATTGCCGCTGGCCTTCGCGGTCCGGACCAGTTCGAGGTGGCCGGCATGCAGTGCGCCCATGGTGGGCACCAGCGCCACCCGCTTGCCCGCGCGACGCAGCGCGGACGTGATCCGGTGCAGCGTCGCCGGATCCCGATGCACGGTGAGTTCGCCTGGCGTGTACGGCTTGTCGCCGAGGTCGGTGGTCATGTCGTCTCCAGCACGTCGATGAGTTCGGCGGGCGCAGCGGTGTGGGCTGCGGTCCGACGGGCGAGCACGCGGTAGGCCTCGGCGATGTCGGTGGCACCGGCGTCGTCGGCGGGCAGCCCCCGCAGCGCGCCGAGATGATCGGCGACGGCCTTTGCGTCGCCGCGGGCGACCGGCCCGGTCAACGCGCGCGGCCCGAGCTCCAACACGTTCTGCAGAGATGCCGTCACGAGGGGGCCCAGGATGCGTTCGGCGAGCATCGCGCCGCTGCCGTCGACGGTGGCCGCGGCCCGCCCGGCCTGGCCGGCGGGCCCGTCGATCGCGGCGTCGAGCGCGGCCACCGCGTCGGTGATGAGGGTGATCAGATGGTTGGCGCCGTGCGCCAACGCGGCGTGATAGAGCACGCGGTCGGCTTCGGCGATGCGCACCGGTTCGCCACCCATCTCCAGCACCAGCGCCTGCGCGATCGCATACCCGACCTCGTCGGCGGCGGTCACACCGAAACAGGCCTGCCGCAGCCGTGTGGTGTCGTCGGCGGTGCCGACAAAGGTCATCGCCGGGTGGATGGCGAGTGGCAGGGCGCCGAGTTCGGCGAGCGGCGCGAGTACGGCGACGCCGCTGGCTCCGGCCGTGTGCGCAACCAGCGTGTTGGGCCGCAGCGCCCCGCTGTGGGCGATCTCGTCGACCACGGCACCGAGCGCCGCATCGGGGACGGCCAGGATCAGCAGCTCCGACCGGGCGACCACCGACTGCAGGTCCATGACCTCGGATTCGGGGAGCCGGTCGGCGGCGCGGCGTCGGGAGGCCTCGGAACGGGCCACCACCGCGCCCACCACGTGACCGGCCTGTTCGAGAGCGGCACCGAGTGCGGTTCCGACTCGGCCGGCCGAGATCAATCCGACGGTCAGACGCGCAGGGGTGGGGAGATTGGAAACGCCGGACAGGTACGGGGCATCCCCGTGCAGCCCGGACGGGCCGAGATCATCGCTCGGTGAGGTCACCACTGTCCTCCGCTGAAAATGTTCCAGTCCCGGCTGAGCTCGGGTACCAGACGTTGCAGAGCAAGACTAGGCCCTCGACACCGCCCGGGGCCAACGCCTGTGACAGGCTTCACGTGATGACACGCGTCACGGCACGCGGTCGGTCAGTCCTCCCGACGCCGCCGACCACCGCCGGGCGCACCCGACTGACGCAGCTGGCTGAGCAGCTCGGAGACCGGCAGGCCGGCGGAGTGCGCACTCTCGCTGTCCTCGCCCCGCCGCCGACGACGCCCCTGCAGGGCCGGGTTCGACTCGTCGCCGCTGCCCTCGTGCCGTCCTATCGCAGCGAACGACGCCGACTCCGGCGACGGGTCGGGACGGGTGTTGCCCGGTGCGGGTTCGGCGGGGGCCGACTCCTCGTCGGCAGCCTCCGGGATATCGGTCCCGGCGTCGGCCGGCAGGTCGTCCACAGACTCTGGAGTAGCAGACTCGCGAGCAGCGGATGCCGGAGCCGCAGACTGGGCGGGCGGCCACTCGTCGGTCGGCGACTCGTCGACGTAGGCGTCGGCGGTCGCGGACGTCTCGGCGCCGGCCTCCTCGTCGGCGAGGACGGCATCCTGCACCTGATCGTCGGTGACGTCGGTGGGCACCTCGGTCGCGATGCGTCCGGAGATGGGCGCCTCATCGGTGATCACCGGGATCACCTCGGTCATCTCGTTCGGATCGACGTCGGCCGGGATACGCCGACCGGAGTCCGCGGCCGGGGCGGTGGTGGCGAAGTCCTGCGCGGCGCGCACACTGTCGTCGGTGGCGAAGTCCGCGCCGAAACCGGTTCCGCCCCCATATCCGGAGCCGTAGCCGCCGGGCTGACCGATCCCCGAGGCCAGCTCCCGCAACTTCTCACTCGGCAGTGCGACCCGCGGATCCGGCAACGACTCACCGAGCAGGGTCTCCAGACTCGACCGCAGCGCCAGCACCTGGGCCTTGAGTTCGGCGAGCTCCTCGTTGGACTCGGCGCTGACCTCTTTGCGGATCGTGGTCTCCACGTCGAGCTCGTACTGGCGCCGGGCCGCGATCTCGCGCTCGAGCTGCAGTTCGTACACCAGCCGCAGATCGCGACTCTTGGCCTCTGCACTCTCGGCCTGCCGACGGAATTTGGTCACCAGGATGGCGCCGATCACGGCCGCCCACAGCGCTGCGATCACCGCCAGCGATCCACTGATCGACAACTGATCGGTGAAGACCATCAGGATGCTGGCCACAATGGCGAGCACGATGAGCAGACCCAGCAGCCACTGTCCCACCGATCTTCCGGAGCGCCGCGGCTCCGTGGAACGGCCGTTCGAGGTCGTCATGATCGTGAACTTACCGCCTGACCGCACTGAAGTTGCCCAAGCACCGCGGAGAGTCACGAATCCCTCGGGTGCTATGGGCGAGGTCAAGCAGGCCCCGGATGCCCTTCGACAGCGTCATCGGTCGGGTCGTCGGGTGCACGACAACAATATTCGAGCCAGAGGGCGGCCGCCACCAACACAATGCCGCCGACGAGTCCGACGATCGCGCCGGGCCGGTCGTGCTGCGCGGCGGCGAGATCGTGTCGGGTCCACAGGAACACGAGCAACCCGGCCCACACCCCGACCGCGATGGCGCCCAGGATCGCCGACGATTTCGCCAGTGCGAACACCCGTGCCGCGGTCAGCGGATGCAACTGCCCGCGGGCGCGCCCGACATCACGCGAGGCGACCCGGGCGCGCACGATGAACGCGATCACCGCCTCGAGCGCGGCCAGGATGTACAGCACCAGGCCGGCCAGTAAGGGCATCGGCGGCAGGCTGCCGTAGTTGTAGCGAACCAGTATCCACGCCACGATCGCCACGACGACAGCGATGGCGGTCAGGTCTCGCACCCGGGTGGGGCCGAGCCCGGATTCCTGGTTCTCCTCCGGTGGACGTTTCGGTGCGGTCATCGCCGCCTCGGTGTGGGCAGTTCGTCGACCACCACGACTCCGGCGCGTTCGTCGGGGTCGAGTTCGGCGACGAGGTCGGCCACCGGCCGCTCGCCCTGCGCGGTCCACAGTGTGGCGTCGGGCTCGACGGCCAGCCACGGCACCAGCACGAAGGCGCGTTGGGCCGCACGGGGATGGGGCAGCGTCAGCGCGGGATCGGCGCTGGTTACGACGTGGCCGTCCCGGCTGACGGAGATCACGTCGACGTCCAGAGTTCTGGGCCCCCAACGCACCTCGCGGGTACGGTCGGCGGCCTGCTCGAGTTCGTGACAGATCTCGAGCCACTGCTCGGGGGAACGCTCGCCCTCCGCGATGATCGTCACGTTGAGAAAATCGTCCTGTGCAACGCCACCCCATGGCGCCGTGGAGTAGATCGGCGAGACGGCCACGAGGTCGTCGGCGAGACATTCGACCACACCGGCCAGGTGGGCCGTGCGGTCACCGATATTGGACCCGGCCGAGAGGACGACACGTGAATACGTCATCAACTCATCGACTTTCGGGAACTCATCGATTTCCGGGAGCGTCGCGTCACCACCGCGACGTCGGCGAACTGCAGCGGGATGGGCGCCGACGGCTTGTGCACCGTCACCTCGCAAGCAGCGATCCGCTCGTCGTCCATCAGCGCGTCGGCCACCTCACCGCCGACGGCCTCGATCAGGTTGCGCGGTTCGCCGGCCACGATGTCGTGAGCGCGTTGGGCGAGTGCACCGTAGTCGACGGTGTCGTCGAGGTCGTCGGAGGCAGCCGCCGCGGTCAGGTCGAGCCACAGGATGATGTCGAGGATGAAGTCCTGCCCGTCGCGGCGTTCGTGTTCGAAGACACCGTGGTTACCCCGGACGACGAGGCCACGCAGCTCGATGCGGTCGGTCATCGGCTGTTCCTCGCTCTGGTCGGACGTATCGGGTCGGCCGACCCGGCGTCGGTGGGTCGGCGGCGTCCGCCACGGCGCCAGGCGCTCGCGACGGCGATGGCATCGCGACTCTTGGCCACATCGTGCACACGGACCGCCCAGGCACCGTCGGCAGCGGCGAGGGTGGAGATGGCCGCGGTCGCGATCTCACGTCCCGCCGGTGGCCGGCTCTCGCCGTCGTCGGCCAGCAGGGTGCCCAGGAAGCGTTTGCGCGACGCCCCCACCAGCACCGGGAAACCGAGACCGACCAGGGTGGGCAGGGCGTGTAGCAGCGCCCAGTTGTGATCGGCGGTCTTGGCGAAGCCGAGGCCCGGATCGAGGATGATCCGATCGGCGTCGACACCGGCATCGACGGCCGCGTCGACCTGGGCCAGCAGTTCCCCGCTGACCTCGGCGACCACGTCGCGGTACCCGCCGGCGTCGTCGACGCCGTGGGTGAACGGTGCACCGGCATGAGCGGCGACCCGGTCGACCGGACGCCAATGCATCAGGATCCAGGGCAGGCCCGAGTCGGCCACCACCCGCGCCATGTCGGCGTCGGCGCGTCCGCCGGAAACGTCGTTGATGACGGTGACACCGGCGTCGATGGCGGCCTCGGCCACCGCGGCCCGCATGGTGTCCACCGACAGCGGCACACCGGCGTCGGCGAGGCCCTTGATGACCGGCGCGACCCGCGCCGCCTCCACCTCCGGGTCCACGCGGCTGGCGCCCGGTCGGGTGGATTCGCCGCCGACGTCGATGAGGTCGGCGCCCTGGGCGATCAGTTCATGCCCGTGGGCGATCGCCGCGTCGAGGTCGAGGTAGCGGCCGCCATCGGAGAACGAGTCCGCGGTGACGTTGATGACCCCCATCACGAGGGTGCGGTCGGCATCCAGACGCATCGGGTCGCGTGGGCCGCTCAGGTCCGCGAGATCAGGTCGAGTGCCTCGCCACGCGAGACGGCGCTGGTCTTGAACAACCCGCGCACCGCCGATGTGGTGGTGGTGGCACCCGGTTTGCGGATACCGCGCATCGCCATGCACAGGTGCTCGGCCTCGATCACCACGATCACCCCGCGCGGCTCGAGCCGCTTGACGATGGCGTCGGCGATCTGGCTGGTGAGACGTTCCTGGACTTGCGGACGCTTGGCGTACAGGTCGACGACCCGCGCCAGTTTGCTCAGCCCGGTCACCTGGCCACCTTCGCCGGGGATGTATCCGACGTGCGCGACGCCGTGGAACGAGACGAGGTGGTGTTCGCAGGTCGAGTACATCGGGATGTCCTTGACCAACACCAGTTCGTCGTGGTTCTCGTCGAAGATGGTGGCCAGCACTTCGCTGGGGTCGGTGTAGAGACCCGCGAACATCTCCCGGTAGGCGTTGGCGACGCGGGTGGGGGTGCGTTGCAGCCCCTCGCGGTCAGGGTCCTCGCCCACCGCGATCAGCAGTTCTCGGATCGCGGCCTCGGCGCGAGGCTGATCGAAGTGTCGCCCGCTCGGCGTGCGCGGGGCGAGTTCGTCGACCGCGCGATCCATGTCCTGCTGCTCACTGATGGTCATCGTGTCATCTGGTCCGTTCTGGGAACGTCGGTGCCGTCGGCGGGGTCTGACGCCTGGTGTCGCGGGTCGTTACCGGTATCCGGCACCGTTCGTGCCGGAGTCATCGGGTCCCCGGTCGTCTGGATTCCGGTCGGGAGACCCGTATCCGGCACCGTGGCCGTTGGTCCCGTTGGGGTACCCGTGTCCGTTCTGCTGCCCCTGGGGCTGCTGCCCCTGGCCACCACCGTGGTGGCCGGCACCCTGGTTGCCGGGGTAGCCGGGGTAGCCCTGGTTGCCGGGGTGGCCCTGGTTGCCGGGGTAGCCCTGGTCGCCGGGGTAGCCCTGACCGCCATAGCCGCCCGAGGACCCATTGGGGCCGCCCTGCGGAGCGTCCCGCGGCGGCCAGCCCGGTGCCGACCAGTCGCGCGGGGCGCCGTAGTCGGGCCGGGTGCCGTGGGTGGGTTGACCGGAGTAGCCACCCGACCCCTGATATCCACCCGATGAGCCACCGTAGGGCTGGCCGGGCGCGGACTGCGGCGGGTAGGACGGTGGATACGACTGGCCCGGTGTCGGATTCGGGTAGCCGGGTGCGGCACCCGGATGTCCGGGCGGACCGCCCGCGCCGACCGGTTCCGGAACCGGCTCGGGCGCCGGCGGCGGCCACGGCTCACCACGTTCGATCGCCATTTCACCCGGCGTCTTCACCGGCGGCTTGTCGCTCGGGGTGCGATCACCGAACTCGTTGAAGGTGGTGATGCGCGGACGCTTGTGCACCTCGGCGAAGATCCCCTCGAGGTCCTTGCGGGTGAGCGTTTCCTTCTCCAGCAGTTCCGAGGCGAGCACGTCGAGCGTGTCGCGGTACTCCGACAGGATGGCCCACGCCTCGGTGTGCGCGGCCTCGATCAGGCGGCGCACTTCTTCGTCGATCTCGCTGGCGATCTCGGCCGAGTACGACGCCTGATTGCCCATCGACCGGCCCAGGAACGGATCGCCCTGTTCCTGGCCGTAGTGCACGGCGCCGAGCTTTGCGCTCATGCCGTACTCGGTGACCATCGCACGCGCGATCTTGGTGGCCTGGTCGATATCGCTCGACGCACCCGTGGTGGGTTCGTGGAACACGAGTTCCTCGGCGGCCCGACCGCCCATCGCCATGACGAGACGCGCGATCATCTCCGAGCGCGTCATCAGGTCCTTGTCCTGCTCGGGCACCGCGAGAGCGTGGCCGCCGGTGCGGCCGCGGGCCAGGATGGTGACCTTGTAGATCGGGTCGAGGTCGGGCATCGCCCAGGCCGCCAGGGTGTGTCCGCCCTCGTGATAGGCGACGACCTTCTTCTCGTGCTCGCTGATGATGCGGCTCTTGCGGCGCGGGCCGCCGATGACGCGGTCCACGGCCTCTTCCAGCATCTCGGCGGTGATGGTGTCTTTGTGCTCGCGAGCGGCCAGCAGCGCCGCTTCGTTGACGACGTTGGCGAGGTCGGCGCCGGACATGCCGGGAGTGCGCTTGGCCAGTCCGTCGAGGTCGGCGTCGTCGTCGATCGGTTTGCCCTGCGCGTGCACCTTCAGGATCGCGCGGCGACCGGCGATGTCGGGATTGCCGACCGGGATCTGCCGGTCGAAGCGGCCCGGCCGCAGCAGCGCCGGGTCGAGGATGTCAGGGCGGTTGGTGGCGGCGATCAGGATGATGCCGGAGCGATCACCGAAGCCGTCCATCTCGACCAGCAGCTGGTTGAGCGTCTGCTCGCGCTCATCGTGGCCGCCGCCGAGGCCGGCACCACGCTGGCGACCGACGGCGTCGATCTCGTCGACGAAGATGATGCAGGGGCTGTTGTTCTTGGCCTGCTCGAACAGGTCACGCACGCGCGAGGCGCCGACACCGACGAACATCTCCACGAAGTCCGAACCGGAGATGGTGAAGAAGGGCACTCCGGCCTCGCCGGCGACGGCCCGGGCGAGCAGTGTCTTACCGGTTCCGGGCGGGCCGAACAGCAGCACACCCTTGGGGATCTTGGCCCCGAGCGCCTGATAGCGCGTCGGGTTCTGCAGGAAGTCCTTGATCTCGTAGAGCTCTTCGACCGCCTCGTCGGCGCCCGCGACGTCGGCGAAGGTGGTCTTGGGCATGTCCTTGGTGAGCTGCTTGGCCTTGGATTTACCGAAGCCCATCACGCCGCCGCGACCACCGCCCTGCATGCGGTTCATCACGAAGAAGAAGAGTCCGAACAGCAGCAGCATCGGCAGGATGAAGATCAGGATCTGCCAGAGCGCCGATTCCTCGGTCACGTTCGTCTGATAGGGCGCGCCGGTCTGGGTGACGGTGTTGAACACTTCGTCGCCGGCCGCGGCGGGATACTTGGCGCTGATCTTGGTGACGTCCTGGCCGTCGACCTGGATCGGGTTCTTCAACTCGATTCGCAGCGTCTGCTCGCGGTCATCGATGTCGATGCGGTCGGTGTTCTTCACGTTGAGCTGCGTCAACGCGACCGAGGTGTCCACGGACGAGTACTCGCGGCCGGAGTCACGCATCACGCTCCAACCCCAGAGGGCGAGCACGATCAACGCCACGATGGCGAGGTTGCGGAAGACTGACTTTCGGTTCATGCGTGTTGGTGGTGGTTCGGGCCGGTCTGGCTGTCCTGCCCGCGCCGTTCCCACTGTCCTTCCCGGTCGACGTCGCGGCTTGCCGCGCGTCGCGAGCGCAGCTGTCCGTATTTGTAGAGGCTACCGGTCAACGAACTTCCGGGGAAAACCGTTCCGCCCACCGTCCGCGGCTGCTCACCGCAGGTACACGGTCAGTTCTGGTACACCGTCGGGCGTAGCCGACCGATGAAGGGGAGATCGCGGTAGCGTTCGGCGAAATCGAGGCCGTAACCGACCACGAACTCGTTGGGGATGTCGAAGCCGACGTCGGCGACGTCGACAGGCGAACGCACCGCTTCGGGTTTGCGCAGCAGCGTGCACACCTCCAACGAGCGCGGCGAGCGGGTCGCGAGATTCTTCATCAGCCACGACAACGTGAGCCCGGAATCGATGATGTCCTCCACGATGAGCACGTCACGGCCGGTGATGTCGCGGTCGAGGTCCTTGAGGATGCGCACGACTCCCGACGACGAAGTCGACGACCCGTAACTCGAGACGGCCATGAACTCCATCTGCGACGGGATGCTCAGCGCCCGCGCGAAGTCGGTCATGAACATGACCGCACCCTTGAGCACCCCGATCAACACGAGGTCCTGCTCGATGTCGGCGTAGCGCGCCGCGACCGACTCGGCGAGCTCCTGGGTGCGGAGCTTGATCTGCTCCTCGGTGATGAGGATCGCCTCGATGTCGTCGCCGTAGGCGTGTGAGTTGTCGACAGGTGCGGCGTCGGCGGGTGTGGTGTCGGATCCGTGTGGGGACTGCACGCTTCCAGCTTGTCATGTCCCGGCCGGAGCACGCCCACGACCACCCGAATCCGCGCGCGAATCTCGGGTGGATTCGCTGTCGCCGGCGTGGCGTTGGTCAACCGTCCCAGTGGGCCTGGTAACGATGTAGGTCGTTCGTACGACATTTTTTGTGGGAACGGGATGTCGCGCATCACACTAAGATCACGAATGACAACATGATTCACACGCGACACACTTTTCTCCAGCCGTGAACAGATATTTGTGAAAGTGAAATTCGTCCGCAGACGCTGTGATTTCAGGGGGCCTGGTCATTTGTTCTGCGAACGAGATTCCTTCATGCAGCCTGCCCAGCCCCGACTCTCGTCGCGGAGTCGATGACCTGAAAGACACCACAATATGCATGCACACCCAGGCACCCGCACCCGCAGCCGCGGGCTTCGTCGCCACCTCCGCCTACTGACCGCCTTTTCCTTTGTCACCGTGGCGATTACGGCGTTCGCCGGGGTCGCGCAGGCCGCTCCGACCCAGCCCGCGCCGACGACGTACGACATTCATACGACAGCGACGTCGTTCTCCATCACCGTGCACAACGGCTCGATCAGCACCAATAACGGTGTGCTCGCCATTCGCAATAACGCCGGTGCGACCGCATTTCAGATGCCCCTGAACTATCGCAAGGAATATCTGCAATTCCCCATCGATGCCCGGACCTCGGGAAATAGCGCCACGCTGATACCTTCCCGTGACGTTGCGCGGGCCGTTCCGGTCAATCCGGCCGAGGTGGAGCGGCTGCGGGTGGAGGCTGCCAAGCAGCAGAAGGCGGCCGGCCCGCAGACGAAGCAGGAGCGGGATGACGAGGCGCTGGCCCGGTTCAATCAGGAGTTGAGTGCTGGTCTGTCGATCTCGTCACTGGTCGGGACTGTGCTGGGTGCGATCGTAGGTGGCGTCATCGGTTGCCTCACGGGACTGATCGCGGCAATCGTCGGGTGCCTCCCCGCGATCCCGCTGGGCGCGAGTCTCGGTGGAATCGTCGGCCTCAGCCTCGGCGGCGGCGGCTCGCTGATCTACTCCGCAATCAACTACTTCAACACCATCAACTCCCCGTTCGTCCCACCCAAGAAGTGACACGCTGACGCTTCACCCCGACGGTCCGCCTCAGTGATCGACGAGGCGGACCGTCACTTGAGTCTGCGATGTTGGCCTGCCGTGGTCGCGAACTTCTGGCCGCAGTTCCCGCTTCCGGCTTGGAGCCGCACCTGCGGCCAGAACCCACAACTGCAGCCAGAACTTATTGGCCCACCGCCCGCGGCGGCGCGGCGCACGTCAGCGGGGGTGGCGGGTGAGGTGTAGCCGCGTTCCGGTGCGGGTGGCGACGAGGCGCGCGGTGGGGTCGCCGCCGATCGCGACCTGCGCTCGGGAGGTGGGATCGCACACCAGCGAGTCGACGGCGACGATAACCCGATAAGTGGGCTCGGTGGCGCCGACGTCGAGCAGCCAGCGACGCACCGCCCGGGTACGCAACGCCGCCGGAGCGTCGGCGAGGACCGCAGCGTCGAGTACTGCAGCACCGAGTTCTGAGATGTCGACTCCTGGGATGTCGGCTCCTGGGATGTCACAGTCTGCACCGATGACCGCCCGGTCATACAGGTCGTCGGCGAGTGCGTCGAGAGCGTCGTTGTCGTCCCGCAGCGACGCCGCCGTCCGGCCCAGCGCGTCGACGACCCCGCCGTGCAGCACGTCGTCGAGCAGTGGCAGCACCTCGGACCGCACACGAACCCGGGTGAAGCGGGGATCGCGGTTGTGCGGGTCGTGATGCGGGCGCAGTCCGAGCTCGGCGCAGGCGGCCAGTGTCTGGGTTCGACGAACACCCAGCAACGGCCGGCCCCACGGCGGATTCCATGGCCGCATGCCGGCGATCGATCGCGTCCCCGATCCCCGCGCGAGGCCGAGCAGCACCGTCTCGGCCTGGTCGTCGGCAGTATGCGCCAGCAGGACGGGCCGGCCGGCGCGGGCGCCGTCGAGTGCGGCGTAGCGAGCGGTGCGCGCGGCCGCTTCCATCCCGCCCGCGGAGCCCACGCGGGCCGCAAGCACGGTCGCCTCGGCCCCCAGCCGCCGTGCGGCATCGACTGCCTCGGACGCAACGGCGTCCGATCCCGCCTGCAGACCATGGTCGACGACCAGCGCGCGCACCCGCAGACCAGCACGCACCGCGCACGCCATCAACGCCAACGAGTCCGGTCCGCCGGACAGCCCGACGCACACCTCGTCGCCGACGCCCGGGTACGCAGCTGCGAATTCGGCGACTGCGCGGGTTACAGCACCCGTTGCATCCACAGGCGCGGTTCGTCGATCTCGTTCGGTCGCGGCATCGTCTCCGGCGAGGTCCAGATGGTGTTGAACTGTTCCATCCCGACTGCGCCGACCACTTCGTCGACGAACGCCTTGCCCCGGATGTACTGCGCCAGTTTGGCGTCCATGCCGATGAGAGCCCGGATGATGCGCTGGATCGGGTTGCGGGGCGCGGTGCGTCGTTTGTCGAAGGCCGCGCGGATATTCGCGACGGTCGGCACGTGCACGGGGCCGACGGCATCCATCACGTGATCGGCGTGGCCCTCGAGCAGGGTGCCGAGCATCATCATGCGGTTGAACGCCTCGTACTGTTCGGGCGTCTGCAGCAACTGCATCGCGCCGAGCACGCCCTTTTCGCGGGGTTTGTCGCCACGCAATGTCTCGGTGATTCTGCCGATGATCTCGCCGGTCGATTCCCCCGCATCCGAGGTGAGGATCTCCAGATTGTCGATCATGTACTGGCGCAACCACGGGTTGGCGGAGAACTGCACCCGATGGGTCACCTCGTGCAGGCACACCCACAACCGGAAGTCGCTGGGCACAACCTTCAGGGACCGTTCGACGGCGATGATGTTGGGTGCCACCACCATGAGCACGCCGGGGTCACCGGTGTCGGGGTCGGGGGTGAACGGGTCGTACTGCCCGAGGATGGCGCCGGACAGGAAGGCGAGCAGCCCGCCCGCCTGCACTCCCCCGGCCTTCGCGGAGAGTCCGGCGAGTCCAGAGGTGTCGGCCTCACCGCTGACGCCGAGCATCGACTGCATCGAACGGGAGGCGGCGTCGACCCATTGCTTGCGGTCGAGGATACGGGTGGTGGGCACCCGCAGGCCGTCGGCCAGACCGGTCACTTCACGGACCGGCGCCTCGGCGCGGGTGGCCGCATCGGCCAGTTCGGCATGGGCGGCGTCGAGCGTGTAGGCGGTGGTCTTGGGTCCCGGTCGGGCCAGTCGTCGTCCGGTGGCAGCGGCCAGGCCCCAATCGATCCGGGCACCGATCGACTCGGCGTCGACCTGGTCGAGAGTCGTGTCGTTGCTGTTCATCGGCACCCACATTCCCTCAGCGCGCCGGCCACGTCGTCGAGCGCGGGCCGTGCATCGGCCGGGGACGTGCCTCCTGACATGAGCGCGAACGCCAGCACCCGGCCGTCGATCGTCTGGACTATCCCCGTCAACGAACTCACCCCGGTGAGGGTTCCCGTCTTCGCGCGTACCCATCCGGCGCCGGGATTGGTGTCCGGGTCGAAGCGGTCGGTCAGGGTGCCGGTGCCGCCGGCCACCGGCAGTCCGTCGAGCAACGACCGCATCAGCGGCTGCGACGGCCCGGCCGCCGCGCCCATCAGGGTGTCCAACACTCCGGCCGGCACCCGATTGGCGTACGACAGCCCCGACGCGTCGCGCAGGGTCACCGCCGACATGTCGAAGCCATGCCGGCTCAGCGAGCTCTCGATGGCGGCCACTCCGCCGGCGAGGCTCGCCGGGCCGCCCTGCGCGGTCGACAGTTCGACCGACAGCGTCTCGGCGAGCACGTTGTCGCTGAAGCGCATCATGTCGTTGACGCGCGTCACCAGCGGCGCCGACTGCACCTGCGCGATCACCTGTCCGCCGGTGGGCACGGTCTGCTCGGTGACGGGGGCGTCGACGCCGAGCGCCGCGGCCAGCGACTCCCCGGCGATGATGGCGGGGTCGGCGACGCGCGGCGAGTACTCGTCGAGCGGTTCTATGCGGGCGCCGTCGGCCATCAGCGATTCGATGGGCGCGATGTCGCCGCCGGCGATGTCACCGTCGTCCCAGGTGCTCTCCATCGACGGCCCGGTGTAGGCACTGGTGTCGACGGCCACCGAGGTGACGTCGATACCGGCCTTGCGGATCTGCGCGGCGAGGTCGGCGATGCGGGGGGCGCGCGTGTAGAAGGTGTCCGCGCCGGTCGGCTGCGCCGACAGGGTGGGATCGCCTGCGCCCTTCAGGATCACCTGTCCGCCGGGGCCGGCGACGACCGTGGTGGTGATCCGCTGATCGTGTGGCAGATCCAACAGTGCCGCGGCGGCGGTGAGGATCTTGGCGTTCGACGCCGGAACCCGCGGCTCGGTTGGCGAGTCCGACCAGAGCTGCTGCCCGGTGAGCGCATCGCTGATCTCCCCGGTGAACTCACCCAGAGCCGGGTCGGTGACCGCCTCTTCGATGGCCTGCCGCACCCCGGCGGGAGTGGGTTCGGGCGCGTTCGGCGGGACCGGGTTGATCTGCGGGTTCACCGCGATGGCGGCCGGCTGCGGCGGGATGCCGGGTGGCAGTTCCTCGGACGAGTCGATCTGCAGGGCGACGGCGACGGCGCCACCACCGATGAGGGCCAGGATGACCACCGAGATCAGCGCCCACAGCACTCCTCGACGCGACCGCAGCGAACGACCCGACCTGCTGTCGGGCCTCGTCGATCCGAGCCGCACGCTCCGCCACCTCCGGTGATCGCCGTGGGGGTCGGGCCCCCATGTCCGCCTCACAGTATCGTTGAGGCGATCTGCGCAGGCGACTGCTCGTCGGCTGCCGTCACCACCAGCGACAACTGTGCCAGGAGGAACTGTGGAATTCGATGTGACCATCGAGATCCCGAAGGGTAGCCGCAACAAGTACGAGGTCGATCACGAGACCGGCAAGGTCTACCTCGACCGCTACCTGTACACGTCATTCGGCTACCCGGCCGACTACGGCTACATCGACGGCACCCTCGGTGAGGACGGCGACCCGTTGGACGCGCTGGTGCTGCTACCCGAGTCCGTCTACCCCGGTGTCATCGTCAAGTCCCGTGTGGTCGGCATGTACACCATGACCGACGAGGCCGGCGGCGACGACAAGCTGCTGTGCGTGCCCGCCGACGACGTGCGCTGGGACCACATCCAGGACATCTCCGACGTCAGCGAGTACGAGCTCGGCCCGATCTCCCACTTCTTCGAGCACTACAAGGACCTCGAGCCGGGCAAGGAAGTTCAGCCGGGTGGTTGGGTAGGCAAGGCCGAGGCCGAGAAGGTCGCCCAGCAGGCCATCGACCGCCTCGCCGCGCATCCCGACCACGCCAACGAACCCTCCCGCGGCTAAGCAACCGCACCTGCGGCTGGCCACGACACCAGCACGGCGGTCGAGTGGGCACTGTTTTCCGTCGAGTGGGCGTCGCTTCCCACAGAACCGCACGTTCTGCCGGAAGTTCGACGCCCACTCGACACCAACACAGCGCCCACTCGACACGAAAAGCGTGCTGGGCACGGTGCGAGCGTGACTTACGTGGCTTTCTGTCCTATCGGCCGACCCGTCCGCAATGGCAGTTCCTTCCAGGTCACCGTCCCGATGATCGCGAATGCCGCCATGATCGACACGGCCAGGAACACGCTGTCCATCGAGTTCGCGAAGCCCTCCTTGATCGGGCGGGCGAGTTCCGGCGGTAGTTCCTGGATCACCGACGTGTCCGACATGACGTCCGACGACGCCGACGCCTGGCCGGGGTTCTGTGCCGCGGCAATGAGACCTTGCGCGAACTCACGGGTCTGCGGGTTGTCACTCTGCGCGGCCTGCGCCACCGCCGCCTGATACTCCGGCTGTGTGGCGGCCGAGCTCATCTCGTCGGCGATATTCGGCCCCATCAGGGAGAACAGCACCGAGAAGAACACCGCCACACCCATGGTGCCGCCGATCTGGCGGAAAAAGGTCGCGGTGCCCGTCGACAGGCCCATGTCCTTGGGCGGCAGGATGTTCTGCATCGCCAGCATGATCGGCTGCATCAGGTTGCCCAGGCCGAAGCCGATCAGCGCGGCGATGAGCATCACCAGATACAACGGGGTGTCCACGCCGACGAGGTGCATCAGGAATGCACCGACGGTGATGAGCACCGAACCGATGATCGGGAAGATCTTGTACCGCCCAGTGCGCGAGATCAGCTGACCGGACAGGATCGAACCGGTCATCAGGCCCAGCACCATCGGCAACATCTGCAGGCCGGCGACCATCGGACTCGATCCACGCAGCACCTGGTAGTACTGCGGCAACATCGAGATGCCGCCGAACATCGCGGCACCGACGATCACCGAGATCCCGATACCCTGCGAGAAGATCGGGTTCCGGAACACCCGTAGCGGGATCAGCGCCTCGTCGCCCATCCGGTTCTCGATCCAGATGAAGGCGGCGATGCCGACGACGCCCACCACGTAACACAGCCAGGCAGCTCCGGAGGTCCAGCCCCATTCGCGGCCCTGCTCGGCGACGATGAGCAGCGGCGCGACGGCGATGGCCAGGGCGGTGGCGCCCCAATAATCTGTGCGGCCACCCTGTCCCTTCTGCTGGTCGTAGTTGAGGACCTTGTAGATCAGCACCAGCGCGGCAATCCCGATCGGCACGTTCACCAGGAAGACCCAGCGCCAGCCGGTGACGAACAGGATCGACGACTGTCCGGCGAAGAGACCACCGAGCACCGGACCCAGGACGCTGGAGGTACCGAACACCGCCAGGAAGTAGCCCTGGTACTTGGCACGCTCACGCGGCGGCACGATGTCACCGATGGTGGTCAATGCCAGCGTCATCAGGCCACCGGCGCCGAGGCCTTGGAAGGCACGGAAGGCCGCGAGTTCGTACATCGACGTCGCGATGCTGCACAGGAACGATCCGATCACGAAGATCGAGATGGCCACCATGAAGAACGGCTTGCGGCCGTACATGTCCGACAACTTGCCGTACAGCGGTGTGACGATGGTCGCCGTCACCAGGTAGGCGGTCGTCGCCCAGGCCTGCATGTCGTAACCGTTGAGGTCGTCGGCGATGGTCCGGATCGATGTCGACACGATCGTCTGGTCCAGCGCGGCCAGGAACATCGCGCTCATCAGGCCGGCCAGCACCGTCAGGATCTGACGGTGACTCAACCCGGCGCCGGCGACGTCGTCGTCGCGGGCCGTAGCCGTGGATTCTGTCATTTCTGTCCTTTCACAAGCGCTTCGAGCGAGCCGGATCCCGTCTTGGCGCACGGGGGTGCGATCACGGACTCGGCGGCGTCGACGAACCTGCCGAGCAAACCGACCAGGGTGCGCAGTTCGTCGTCACTCCAGTCCGACATGGCGTTGTCCATGGCTGTACGACGCACCGTCCGCATCGCCTCGACGCGGGCGCGGCCGTCGTCGGTGATCACGAGCTGGGTGGCACGGCCGTCATCCGGGTCGGCTTCGCGGCGTACCAGGCCGAGATCGACGAGTTGGGCCACATAGCGACTCACCGTCGACGGGTCGGCGTTGAGGCTCTCGGCGAGTTCCCGTGACCGCATGGGCTGGCGGGCCAGGTGGAAGAGCGACTTGAAGGCGGCCGACTCGAACTCGCCGTCCGGTGTCTTGAACGTGGTGTGTGCCGCACGGTCGCGGATGCGGATGTATCGGGCGAGCGTGTCGAACAGCTCGTCGAGAGCTCTCTGGTCGAGCATCACGCCTCCTCGAGTTCTTTACTTTCCCTTTGCAATTAGTTGCACACTGCAATTAGTTGCCGGACGCAAGTATGCGCGCGGATTCGTGGGAAGGCAAACCGTTACCTACGATCAGAAAACGTGACTCCTCAGCCGCCTCCCACATCGGGCAACCGTCCGCATTTCACCTCCATGCCCGATCTCGCCCTTCGCGATCTCGGGGGCGCGGTGGTCTGGACCAACGACGACCTGTTCGCCGAGGCGCAGAACCTCATCAAGACGCCGGCGGCGCAGTACCAGCCGGCCACGTTCGGTCACAAAGGCCAGGTCTACGACGGCTGGGAGACCCGGCGACGGCGGCAGAGCGGGGTCGACCAGGCGATCGTCCGACTCGGCGCGCCCGGCGTCATCTACGGCGTGGTGGTCGACACGTCCTGGTTCAAGGGCAACTATCCTCCGCACATCTCGGTGGAGGCGGCCGCGGTGGAGGGCGTCGTCTCAGTCGATCAACTGCTCAACGACGTCGAGTGGGTCACGATCGTCGACAAGTCCCCCGCCGAGGGTGACACCCGAAACCCGTTCAAGGTGGACGCCAAGAATCGCTTCACGCACGTGCGTCTGACGATGCACCCCGACGGCGGCGTGGCCCGCTTCCGCGTGCACGGTCGCGGAGTGCCCAACCCGCACTTCTTCCGCTACGGCCACTTCGACCTCGCCGCACTGGAAAACGGCGGCCTGATCACCGCCTGCTCCAACATGTTCTACAGCTCCCCCAACAATCTGCTGATGCCCGGACGCGCCCGCAACATGGGCGAGGGCTGGGAGACCTCGCGGCGCCGAGACGACGGCAACGACTGGGTCCAGGTCCGGCTGGCCGGGCGCGGCCAGGTCAGCCTCGTCGAACTCGACACCAGCTACTTCCTCGGCAACGCTCCCGGTGCGGCGACGGTTCGGGGTCGCGACGGCGAGAACGGCGAGTGGTTCGAGGTCCTGCCCCGCACCGAGCTGCAGCCCGACACCCGCCATCGCTTCGTCATCGACCTCGATCGTCCGATGACCGAGGCGCGCATGGACATCTACCCCGACGGCGGGATGGCGCGGTTCAAGCTGTACGGCACGTTGACCGACGATGCGGAGGCCGAGCTCATCGAGCAGTGGGAGCGTGGCGAGGCCTGAGCTTCGCGCGCATCTATCGCGCATCCGCGCATGTCGAGACGTGCGCGGATGCGCGCTCGGTGCGCGGATGTGTCAGGCCTGCAATCGGTGCAGCGCCTCCACCAAACGGTTGATGTCGTCTGCGCCGGTCCCCAGGCCGAAGCTCGCGCGCACCGCACCATCGGGAAAGCCGAGCCGTTGCAGCAGCGGATGTGCGCAGAACTTTCCGTCGCGCACGCCGATTCCCGCTGTGTCACTGAGATGTTCGGCGACTTCACGGGGCGCGTGACCGTCCACGACGAACCCGGCTATACCGACCCGGTCGGTCGAGTCGTCGAAGATCCGCAGCAGCTCGACGCCGGCGATCCCGGCCAGTCCGGCGTCGAGGCGACCCAACAGCTCCGCCTCATGCGTACCAATGGTCTCGAAGCCGATGCCGGCCAACGCCTCGCAGGCCGCCGCGATCGCGATGGCGCCCAGCACGTTCGGTGATCCCGCTTCGTGTCGAGCTGCGCCGCTGCGCCATTCGACACTCGCCGACGCTGCGTCGTCGAGGGTGACTGCCGCCGACGCACCGCCGCCGGCGAGGTACGGGTCGGCCGCGTCGAGCCAGTCCGCCCGGCCGATCAGCACCCCGGCGCCGAACGGCGCGTAAAGCTTGTGTCCGGAGAACACGAGGTAGTCGATACCGTGGCTGACCATCGACACCGGCCGGTGCGCGACGAGCTGGGCTGCATCGACCAGGATGCGGGCGCCGTGTCGGTGGGCCAGCGCGGCGAGCCGGCCGATCGGCAGCACTTCACCGGTCACATTGGACGCCGCGGTCACCGCCAGCAACGCAGCCGGCGCCGCCGCCAACTCCGCCTCCAGTGCAGCCAGGGTGCCCTCGATAGTCGACCGCGCCCGCACCACCCGCGAGCCCCCGGTGCGCTCGCGGGCCGTCCACGGCAACAGATTCGCGTGGTGCTCGATATCCAGGACGACGACATCGCCGCGGGTGGCCCGGGCGGCCAGATTGATCGCGTCGGTGGTGCCGCGAGTGAACACCACGGCGTCGTCGATCCGTCCGCGCACGAAGGCTCGTACCGACTCGCGGGCCGACTCGTACCTGACGGTGGTGACCTGCGAATGATGTCCGGCACCCCGATGGACGCTCGCGTACTGGCCGAGCGCGGCCTGCACGGCGCCGGCCACCGCGGCCAGCGCCGGCGCACTGGCCGCGTAGTCGAGGTTCACATAGCGCACCGACCCGCCTGAGCACAGAGGAACGTGCGCGGTGGCGCCGACGACCTCGGCCAGCGGCGGGATCGGGGTCGGCTGCGGGCACGCGGGCAGCGGCGCAGCCGCGAGTGACGTGATGAATGGGTCTGACAGCACAGTGGACATGAACGCTCCTAGGGAATCCGCACTTGCCGTGGCCACCTCGACCACAGCCGGGTCGTCACCCGGAGCACCCCACCGCGGAGGAGGGTTGCCGGCCAGCGAGCCGGGGCTTGTCACTGGCACTCATGACCCGCATCAACAGTCGCCCATCGGCCCCGGATGAGTCAATTTCCGATCATCGTGAGCGAAACCCGGCGAGCCGCGCCGGTACCGTGAGGTCATGTCCACTTCCGACGGCGACGACCGCGAGGTGTTCGTGCTGTCCCGACCCCACGGCACCGTCCGCGCCCGTGGTCGTCGGCGTGCGTTCACCGACACCGCCGCCGCCCGCGCAGCCCTCTCCACGGGTGACGTTCGGGCCATCACCGGGGCAATCCCTTTCGACCCGGCCGACAATGCGGCGCTCGTCGAACCAAAAGTCCTCGATGTGGACGCCGCACCGCTGACGCCGGTGCCGCCGACACCGCGCGAGGCTGTGTCGATGACGGCCCACCCCGATCCACGAACCCACCGCGACCGGGTGGTCGCAGCCATCAAACAGATCGCCGACGGCGTGGTCGACAAGGTGGTCCTCGCCCGCGCCGTCGACATCGTGATCGGGCAGCCGGTTGAGGTCACCGATCTGCTTGCCGCACTGGCGGGCGGCAATGTCGACCACAACGCCTTCGCCGTGGACGTAGGGGCCGTCATCGGCGACGATTCGTGGCTACTCGGCTCGAGCCCGGAAGTGTTGTTGCGCAAGACGGGTCAGGTCGTCACCTGCCGACCGTACGCAGGCTCGGCACGCCGATCCGCCGACCTTACCGCGGACCGTGCGGCCGCCGAGGCGCTCGCGTCGTCGTCGAAAGACCTCGCCGAGCACCGATTCGTCGTCGATTACCTCCGCGACCGGCTTGCCCCAGTGAGTTCCGATCTGGATGCACCGTCGACGCCGGAGGTCCGCTCCACGGGCGAGATCTGGCACCTGGCGACACCCATCCGTGCGACGCTGCGTGATCCGTCGGTCACCGCGCTGGATCTCGCGGCGCTGCTCAGTCCCACCCCCGCGGTCTGTGGCACACCGAGTGATGTTGCCGCCCAGTTGATCCGCGATGTCGAAGACCCACGCGGGCTCTACGGGGGCGCGGTCGGCTGGTGCGACGACGCCGGCGACGGCGAGTGGATGGTCACCATCCGATGCCTGCAGCTTGCCGCAGATCGCCACAGTCTGCGCACCTGGGCCGGCGGCGGGATCGTGGCCCAGTCCGACCCACAGGACGAACTCGACGAGACCACCGCCAAACTCGCGACCGTCCTCAACGCATTGGGTATAGCGCATGCCTGACGACTTCCTGATCGCCCACAACCCGGAGGAAGGTTCGTCGCTCCTCGATACGTCGCCCAGCGGTTGGGCTGACTCTCCGGTGATCGAGTAGGTCCGAGGCGCTAGCCGAGGGCCGTATCGAGATCAGGCCGCCGACTTCCTTACCCCAGCGCCCGATCGAGATCCGCGATCAGGTCGTCGACGCCCTCGAGCCCCACCGAAAGCCGCACCACCGAGTCGGTGACGCCGATCGCGGCTCGACCCTCCGGACCCATCGCACGATGGGTGGTGGTGGCCGGGTGGGTGATGAGCGACTTCGAGTCGCCGAGATTGTTGGAGATGTCGACGATCTGCAGGCCGTTGAGCACCTCGAAGGCCCGCTTCTTGCCACCGACGCCGTCACGGTCGGCGATCTCGAAGGTCACCACGGTGCCGCCGCCCGACATCTGCGCCTTGGCGAGTTCGTACTGCGGATGTGACTGTAGGAAGGGATATTTGACCCACGCCACCCGTGGATCGGCCTCCAGGAACTCGGCGATCCGCAACGCCGAGGCGACCGAGGCGTCCAACCGCAACCGCATCGTCTCGAGGCCCTTGAGCATCGTCCACGCATTGAAAGGACTCAACGCCGGCCCGGTGTGGCGCATCAGGGTCTGAACCGGGCCGTCGATGTACTCCTGCTCGCCGAGCACCGCACCGCCCATCACACGTCCCTGGCCGTCGATGTGTTTGGTCCCCGAGTAGACGATGACGTCGGCACCCATGTCGAGTCCGCGCTGCAGCAGCGGGGTGGCGAACACGTTGTCCAGCACCACCTTCGCGCCGGCGGCATGGGCCAGCTCGGTCACTGCCGCGACGTCGACGAGGGTCTGCATCGGGTTGGACGGGGTCTCGAAGAACACCGCCGTGGTGGGCGTCGACAGCGCATCGCGCCACTGGTCGAGGTCCTCGCCGTCGACGAACACCGTCTCCACACCCCAACGGGGCAGGATCTCGTTGCACACCACGAAGCACGAGCCGAACAGGCTGCGTGCGGCCACCAGGCGGTCACCGGCCTTCAGCAGCGCACCGAGCGCGACGAACACGGCGGCCATTCCGCTGGCGGTGGCGAAACACGCTTGCGCACCTTCGATCTGGCGCAGACGTTCCTGGAACATCTCGACTGTGGGGTTGCCGTAGCGGGAGTAGACGAAGCGCTCGTCCTCACCGGTGAACGCGCGTTCGGCGGCCTCCGCCGAGTCGTAGACGTAACCACTGGTCAGATACAGCGCCTCGGAGGTCTCGAAGAAACCCGACCGGTCGAGGCCGGCGCGCACCGCCAGCGTGTCGGCCGAAACACCTTCGGGCAGTTGCCGGCTCACGACTGCCGCCAGGGGAGGTTCTGTGCCCGCCAGCCCGCGTTGCCGCGATGGTCGTCGGAGTCCAGCCCACCTTCGAAGCCGTCGAGCACGTTGTAGGCCTTGCCGACCCCGTCTGCGGTCGCGGCCTCGGCCGCCCCGATGGACCGATGTCCGGACCGGCAGATGAAGATCACCTCGTCGTCATCGGCGATTCCCGCATCGCGCAACTGCGAGACGAACGCATCATTGTGGCGGCCGTCCGGGAAGGTGTTCCACTCGATGAACACCGTCTTCTTACCGATGACCTCGAGATCCGGCACACCCACAAACGCCCACTCGGCCCGGGTGCGGCAGTCCACCAGCACCGACTTGGGGTCGTTCTCCAGTTTCTTCCACGCCTCCAGGGGCGTGAGGTCACCCGCGTAGCTCACGACGTACACACCTTCCAGTCCCCGTCTTCTCGCACCACGACCACATCCGTGACCTGTTCTGAGTCCGGCGTCTCGTCGAAATGCCAATGTACCTGTGCGGTCGCCCGGTCACCGTTCACGGTGATGTCGGCGATCTCCGGGATCACGATCTGCCCGTTCTCCTCGAACGAGACCCGGTTCTGCTCGACGAATGTGTCCTTGTCCGGGAAGGTGTCGGAGGCGAGTTCCGCAGCGCATGTGGCCTCCCGGTAGCGCGTGTAATCCAACTCGTTGCGAGCGGTGTACGCATCGTTGACCGCATGCTGGATGTGCGCTTCGGTACTCATCCGGTCGTCGGCGGGACGGATCAGATACGAGATGCCGATGCCGATCGCGGCGATGGCCACCACACCCAGGGCCACCAGGAACGGCCACGCCGCCTTCCAGGTCGGCGCGGGCGTGGTCTGACCGTCGGAAGGTCCACCGGACTCCGAACGATCCTGATCACCCGCACGCTTGGCCATGGCGCGCAGTCTATCGACCCTCGTCAGACCCGCTGGCCGCGGCACCGGCCCGCCACAGGCGGTTAGGCTAGGGTACCCAACCAATCGACGTGAGGGCTCCCATGAAGGCACATCGGTCACTCCCCCGCACGGTGCGGATCGCGATCACGTCACTCGTGGCCGTCGCGGCACTGGCGGTCGGGGCATGCAGCGCACCCGATGAAGACAACGCCGCATCGTCGTCGATGCCGGCCGCCGATCCCGGCGCCCTGCCCGTGACCATCGACCACGAGTATGGCGCCACGACCGTCACCGAGCAGCCTTCACGCGTCGCGGCGATGGGTGTGGGCGACGCCGATACCCTGTTGGCGCTGGGCATCACACCAACGACGATCGCGCCGTTCGCCGATCCGACCCAGCGCAGCACACCCTGGAACGCCGACCTACTCGGCGACGCGGAGCCGGTGATCCTGCCGCAGGCCGCCGCAGAGTTCGGCAGTCAGATCCCGCTGGCCCTGCAGACCGATCCGGAGCTGGTCACCGCCGTCGGCGCCGCGCCGACCCGGGAGCAATACGACATTCTGTCGAAGGCGGTACCCACCATCACCCGCCCCGCCGAGTACCCCGATTGGCAGGTGCCGTGGGACGTGCAGACGACCCAGATCGGTCGCGCCGTGGGACTACCCGAACAGGCGCAGGCCAAGATCGACGAGACACAGGGATTCCTGGCCGACATCCGCGAACAGCATCCCGAATTCGCGGGCAAGACCGGCGTGGTGGTCACGGCCTCGCCCGACGGCGGTCTGTCGATCTATGCCGGCTCCGACGGCCGAGGGCAGACCCTCACCGACTACGGGCTCACGTTTCCGGAGTCACTGCAACCGGCCATCACCAACGGCTTCTACGGTTCGATCTCCGCCGAGAACATGTCCATGCTCAACGGCGTGGACGTCGTGGTCGCGGTCGACTGGGACGGCGCCAACGATCGTCTGCGCAACGATCCGGCCTGGTCGCGGCTACCGGTGGTTACCGAGGGCCGCGTGGTCTACCTCGATCAGCAGGTGGGCAGTGCGATGTCGGTGCCCACTGTGCTCACCATCCCGTGGGTGGCCGAGCAGGCTGTCGAGCCGATCTCGGCGGCCGCACAGCGCTGACCACCGAGGACACAGGTGAGGTTTACCTCACAAGAGATTTTGGCCGACGACGATCAGCGCCTACCGTAGAAGGGATAGGCGCCGCGTCAGCGGCCACCGCCACCGACTTCTTCACCGGAAGTCACCGAGAGAGCCACGGAAAGCACCTATTCCATGAGTGACACCAGCCGCCCGTTGCGGGTTGCCATCGTCGGTGCAGGTCCCGCCGGGATCTACGCCGCCGACGCGTTGATGAAGTCCGACACCGCCAAGGACCGAGGCGTCAGTATCGACCTGTTCGAGCGCATGCCCGCACCATTCGGTCTGATCCGTTACGGCGTGGCACCGGATCATCCGCGTATCAAGGGCATCATCACGGCGCTACACAAGGTGCTCGACAAGCCGCAGGTCCGCCTGATCGGCAACGTCGACTACGGCACCGACATCACACTGGAAGAACTCCGTGACCTCTACGACGCGGTGATCTTCTCCACCGGCGCCACCGACGACCGCGCGTTGGGCATCCCCGGCATCGACCTCGAGGGCAGCTACGGCGCCGCCCAGTTCGTCGCCTGGTACGACGGGCACCCCGACTTCCCGCGCACCTGGCCGCTGGACCAGGAGAAGGTCGCCGTCATCGGTGTCGGCAACGTCGCCCTCGACGTCGCGCGCGTGCTGGCCAAGACCGGCGACGAACTGCTGCCCACCGAGATCCCCGCCAACGTCTACGAGGGCCTCAAGGCCAACAAGGCCGTCGAGGTGCACGTGTTCGGGCGTCGCGGACCGGCGCAGGCCAAGTTCACCCCGCTCGAACTCAAGGAACTCGACCACTCCCCGAACATCGAGGTCATCGTCGCACCCGAGGACATCGAGTACGACGAGGGTTCGGCAGTGGCCCGCCGTGGGTCGAAGATCACCGACCAGGTCGCCACGATCATCGAGAACTACGCTATCCGCGACCCCAAGCAGGGCGCGATCCACAAGCTCTACCTGCACTTCTTTGAGAATCCGGTGGAGATCCTCGGCGAGGACGGCAAGGTCGTCGGCCTGCGCACCGAGCGCACCCAGCTCGACGGCACCGGCAACGTCAAGCCGACCGGCAAGCACACCGACTGGGAGATCGGCGCGGTCTACCGTGCTGTCGGCTACCTGTCGGACAACCTGCCGCAGATCCCGTTCGACCACCAGGCAGGCGTGATCCCGAACGAGGCCGGACGCGTGTTCGACGAGGGCAGCCAACTCACCGGCATCTACACCACCGGCTGGGTCAAACGCGGCCCGGTCGGCCTGATCGGTCACACGAAGGGCGACGCCAACGAAACCGTCGACTGCATTCTCGAGGACATGACCAACGGCGCTCTGCTCTCGCCGAGCCGTCCGTCCGAGGACGCCCTCATCGAGATCCTCGAGGCCAAGAGCATCCCGTTCACTACCTGGGACGGCTGGTACCGCCTCGACGAGCACGAGCGCGCCCTGGGCGCCGCCGAAGGCCGCGAACGCGTCAAGGTCGTCGAGCGCGAGGACATGCTCGCCGCCAGCGAGCCCGACAAGGTCGCCCGCCCCTCCAGCTGAGTCCCGAGCGTTGGCGAGTCACCTCGCCAACGCGCTCAGCACGGCAGCCGACAGAACCCAAAAAATCACCGAGAGAACCCACCCGCACAAGTTCGCGGGCCGGTCATCACAGACCGTGGGTTCTCTCGGTGATTTTTTGGGTTCTGTCGGCGCGAAACCGGGTTCTGTCGGCGCGAAACCGGGTTCTGTCGGCGCGAAACCGGGTGCCGTCGGCGCTACCCAGCGCCGACGGCGGGAGACCTAGCTACCGGTGGGCGGGGTCTGCTGGCCCGGGTTGTCCATCCGGCGGAAGTTCTGCCAGTAGCCGAAGTTGTTGGTCAGGTTCTCGGCCTCGTTGGCGAAGGTGAAGCCGGAGATCGACGACGGGAAGCAGCCGAACCAACGGGTCTCGATCGGACGGACCCAGCGGTTACCGTTCCACTTGGACATCGACTCACCCGGCTTGAGTTCCTTGACGCGCACCGACGCGCCGTTGATCTCGTTGAGGATGACGTTGTGCATGGTGGTGTCACCGATGTTGCGGACCGTCATCCAGCGGTACATGTACCAGGCCTGATTCCACGGCTGGCCCCACTGACCGAAATGGCATTCGATGCCTCCCAGGATCTGCAGATCACCCGGAGTCGCGGCCTGTGCCGGCGCAGTGCCTGCCAGCGAACCTGCCGCGATGCCGACCGTGGCCAGCACGGCTGCCCCCGCACGCTTGAGTGATGCTCTCATCGCCCTCTCCTCTGTTGTCTTCTCGACTGTTGTCTTCTCGATTGCTTCGACTTCTCGATTGCTTCGACTTCTCGACGAGTTGCGCCTGTCGACGCAACGTCCGTGCGACGTGTTGTCTCTGCGACGTGTGGTGTGACTATCGGCCCGCGCCTGCCGAATCGTTACGCACTGCTCAGCATCTTCACAGTCATGAGCGTGATTCGTTATACAACGGATATTGGAACGTTTGGCCCTGACATCGGGGGCGGGAAAGGTTGGTAAGGTAACCCTTTGTGCGTCGAATGACCGGGATTGTGCTGCTCACCGCGGTTCTCGTGGTGGCGCTGCTCGCGTCGGTCGCCATCGGTACCCGCCAACTCGGCTTGAGCGAGGTTCTCGACGCGATCCAGGCCGGCGGCTGGCCACATCTGGCCCTCGCCGACTTCCACGGGGTGCCGTGGCTGGTGCTGGAATCGCCCACTCCCCCGCCCGGCGCCGACGACGTGTACGGCATCGTCTGGGACCTCCGTTTCCCGCGTACGGTGCTCGGCCTGATCGTGGGCCTCGCGATCGGCGCGGCCGGCGCGCTGGCCCAGGGCCACACCCGCAACCCGCTCGCCGATCCCGGCATGTTGGGAGTGAACGCCGGCGCGGCGTGCGCGGTGGTGGTCGGCGTCTACGTGCTCGGCATCCAGAGTCCGATCGCCTACATGGCCTTCGGTCTGCTGGGCGCCCTGATTGCCGCGAGTGCGGTGTTCGGCCTGTCCGCATTGTCCGGTGCGAGCCCGCTGACACTGGTGCTGGCCGGCACCGGACTGTCGGCGCTGCTACTCGCCATCACCTCGGGAATCGTGCTCACCGACAGCGTCACGTTGGATGCCTGGCGGTTCTGGAACGTCGGCGCCACCACCGGCCGCGGCCTCGACGTGTTCTCGGCGAGTCTGCCGTTCATCGTCCTCGGACTGATCCTGGCGCTGGGCAGCGGCTACTTCCTCAACGTGCTCAGCCTCGGCGAGGACATGACCAAGGCGCTGGGCTCGCGGGTGGTGTTGATCCGATCCGTCGGCATCCTCACCATCACGCTGCTCATCGGTGCCGCGACGGCCGCCTGCGGCCCCATCGTCTTCCTGGGCCTGGTGGTCCCGCACATCTCCCGCGCGATCGTCGGCCCCGACTATCGCTGGATAGTGCCCTACTCGGCGTTGCTCGGTGCGATCCTCATCTTGGTGTGTGACATCCTGGGCCGCGTCATCGCCCGGCCCGGCGAGATCCAGGTCGGTGTGGTGCTCGCGCTGGTCGGGGCGCCGTTCTTGATCGCGCTGGTGCGTCGACGGAAGTTGGTGAGCGTATGACCGTCGACGTCGCGCCGCAGCCGCCGGCCCCCGAACCCGACCAGACCACCGCCGGTCAGCGGCGGGCCACCCGGCGCGTTGTGCGGATCGGACCGTCGTCGTGGGTGATTCGGCCGCGCATGCTGACGGTGGGATTCGTGGGCGCCGCGATCACCGTGCTGCTGTTCCTGCTCAGCGTCGGTGTCAGCGATTACCCGATGGGGCCGTTCGATGTCGCGCGCGTCCTGCTCGGCGGCGGAACCCGCATCGAGAACGTGGTGGTCTTCGACGTCTCGCTGCCCCGCGCGCTCGTCTCCCTGCTGGTGGGCTTCGGCTTCGGCATGGCCGGCGCGTTGACCCAGCGGATCGCCCGCAACCCGCTGGCGACCCCCGACATCCTCGGCATCACTGCCGGGGCGAGCGCAGCCGCGGTGGCGGCCATCGCGTTCTCGACCAGCTGGGGCGCCTGGCTCGCCGGCCTCGGCATCCCGACGGCAGCCCTTCTCGGCGGTTTCGTGACGGCGATCGCGATGTACATCCTGGCCTGGCCGGGGCGGCGGGCGAATTCGGGGATAGACCCGTTCCGGCTGGTCATCATCGGCGTGGGCGTCACCTGGATGCTGCAGGCGCTCACCAGCTATATGTTGACCCGCGCGCAGATCGCCGACGCCGCACGCGCACAGACCTGGCTGGTGGGGTCGGTGTCGCAGGCGACGTGGACCGACGTGTGGCCGTCGCTGATCGCGGTGGCGGTCGGTGTGACCATGGTGCTCGGGTTGTCGCGCCCGATCGGTGTGCTGGGCCTCGGACCCGACATCGCCCGCGGGCTCGGTGTGAACGCCGGCCGGGTCACCGCAGTGGTGCTGCTGGTCGCGGTGTTCGTCACCGCGCTGTGCGTGTCGGCGGCCGGACCGATCGCGTTCGTCGCGCTGCTCGCACCGCAGATCGCCCTGCGACTCACCGGATCGTCGCAGCCGACGCCCCTGGCGTCCGGACTGATCGGCGCGATGCTGGTCCTCGGCGGCGACCTGCTGTGCCGAACGGTGCTGCCCGGCAACCTGCCGGTGGGCATCGTCACCGCCGCGATCGGCGGACCGTTCCTCATCTACCTCATGATCACCATGTCCCGAAAGGCCACCGTATGACCAACGGTTTCGGCACCGACGTCACCTCCCCGAACAACGGGCGGTGTCGGCTGCGTGCAGAAGGGCTCAGCGTCGGCTACGACGAGCGGACGGTGATCACCGATCTGGACATCGCCATCCCCGACGCCCAGATCACCACGATCATCGGTCCCAACGGATGTGGGAAGTCGACGTTGCTGCGTGCGCTGTCGCGGTTGTTGCCGCCCCGCGCCGGCACCGTCTATCTCGACGACGAAGACATCAACCGGATGCGGCCGAAATCGGTGGCCCGCGCGCTGGGTCTGCTGCCGCAGAATCCCGTTGCGCCCGAAGGTCTGACCGTCGCCGACCTGGTCATCCGCGGCCGTCATCCGCACCAGCGGTGGTATCAGCAGGCGACCGCGGCGGACGAAGCCGCGGTGGCTCGGGCGTTGGCGCAGACCGAGACCGCCGATCTGGCCGACCGCCCCATCGACGCGTTGTCCGGCGGACAACGACAGCGGGTGTGGATCGCGCTGACGCTGGCCCAGGAGACCGATCTGCTGTTGCTCGACGAGCCGACCACCTACCTCGATCTCGCGCACTCCGTGGAGATCCTCGATTTGGTACACACGTTGCGCACCGAGCACGGCAAGACCGTGGTGATGGTGCTGCACGACCTCAATCTCGCTGCCCGCTACAGCGATTCACTGTTCGTGATGCGGGCGGGACAGATCGTCGCGCAGGGTCGACCCGACGACGTCGTCACCGCCGACCTCCTCGAGGACGCCTTCGGTCTCCAGGCCCACGTGATGGAGGACCCGGTCGCCGGCGGGCCGATGATCATTCCGCTCGGTTCACGACACGCGCCAGTGCGGTCGTGAGCGCCATGACGAGCAGTGCGACTACCGGAATCCACAATGCGGACAACGTCAACCATCGGAAGCCGTAGCCCCCGCCGACGGCGCCGACGGCGAGCAGCGACCACATTCCCAGCGATTTCAGCCACGCCCGACGCGGAGCGTCGGTGTGATCCCCGCGCGTCACCACCGTATCGGCGAGTTGCCGAGCCGAACGTACCAATGTGCCGGTGACGTAGGTGAGTCCGTAGGGCACCGCGGCGTCCCGTTCGAAGATCGCATTGATCATGCCGGTCGCGACCGCCACCACCAGCATGCCGGTCACGCCCGCCCCGGCGATGCCTTGTCCCGACGAATCCGGTTGCAGGCCGGCAACTGTGGCACCCAGAGCCATGGTGCCCGTCACCGTCCACAGCAGCCATTCCCGGGGGCGTCGGCGGGTGCGGTTGATGACCGAGCCCACGAACACACCGGCGAAGAACAGCGCGATCAGCCCGGCGCATATCCCCACATCTGACCAGTGCCCCAGGCTGGGCGACACACCCATCACGGTGGTGTTGCCGGACATGAAGGACACGAAGTTTGCCTGCAGGTAGATGAAGGCGATGGCGTCGACGAATCCGGCGACCAGCAGCAGCGTTGCGGCAGAGATGATCCCCGCAGCCGGCCGGGTCACCAGATCCCTGCCCCGACAAGCCAGATCGCGGTGCCGAGCAACGCGGCGAACAACTCGATGCCGATGGTGATGGCCGCGGCCTTTGCGGACGACACGGTGCCCCGCCAGGCGGCGTGCGCGCTTCGGGTGCGGACCAGCTCGGCGATCATGGCGCCGACGACGAAGCCGATGAACAGTCCGATCACCGGGATCACGAAAAACCCGATGATGCCGAGGACCCCGCCGACGGCGATGGTGGTGTTCGGCACACCGGAGGCCTTCAACGACCGCCCGGCGACCAGATACTTGACCACTTCACCGATGACGATGACAGCCGCGGCGGCGGCGAAGATGCCCCACGCCCAGCCACCGACCGCGACCGCCCACACGCCGATCGCGAGCGCCACCAGGATGCTTCCGGGCAGCACCGGGAAGACGATGCCCAGCAGACCGACCAGGATGACCGCTCCGATGAGCAGTTCCCCACCCAGCGACATCGTCGGTTGGGGTCAGTCGACCGAGGCGCGCGACGGTTCGTCGGCCTGGCGATTCGCCGTGGGCCCGGCCGGACGCGATGCCGGTGGAGGGGTGGGTCCCGGCGGCGGACCGGGCCGTCCGGGCGGCGGCCCGACGGGGCGTCCGGGCGCGCCGCCGCGTGGTGGTTGCGGCCCCCGCTGCGGCGGTGGGCCGGGCCGTGGGCCACCGGGCGGCGGTCCCGGCGGGGTCGGCCGCGGCGGACGTCCACCCGGGCCCGGGCGCGGCGGCTGCCCGGAAATCGGCGGTGCGCCGGCCGGACGCGGTCCGGCCGGATAGGCCCAGCCAGCTGGGCGCTGTTGCTGTGGACCGGCGTGCGGCGGCACATTCGGAGCACCGGGCGGCGGCCCCGGACGGCGGGGCGGTGGCGGCACCGGCGGGTTACCCAGCGGCTCGGGGACAGTCCGTTCGAAGGGACGCGCCGCCACCGGCGTCACCAGCGACGCCGCCTGGACGGCGCGCTGGCGGGCCGTGGCCACATCGTCGGCGGTGGCGGTGATGACACCCATGCGGCGCCGGTGGAAGCTCTGCGGCTTGCCGAACAGCCGGATGTCGGTTTCGGGTACGGCCAGCGCACGAGCGACGTTGGCGAATCCGATGGCCGGTTCGTCGAGCTGACCGTAGATCACCGCAGACGCACCTGGCGAGGCCAGCGTGACGTCGACGGGCAGGCCGAGGATGGCGCGCGCGTGCATCTCGAACTCGGAGAGGCGTTGCGTGGCGAGAGTCACCAACCCGGTGTCGTGCGGGCGCGGGCTGACCTCGGAGAAGTAGACGTCGTCGCCTTGGACGAAGAGTTCGACGCCGAAGATACCTCGACCGCCGAGCTTCCCGTCGCCCATCGCGGTGGCGATGCGGGCCGCGATGGAGGTCGCCGCGGCCAGCGCGTCGGTGGACATCTCGTGCGGCTGCCAGCTCTCCACGTAGTCGCCGCCGACCTGCTGGTGACCGATCGGTGCGCAGAAATGGGAGGCGAGGCGACCGGTGACGGGATCGATCGCGCGGACCGTCAGCAGGGTGATCTCGTAGTCGAACTCGATGAAGCCCTCGACGATGACCCGCTCGCCCTGCACACGAGCGCCGGTCGTCGCGTTCTGCCAGGCGCCGCCGATGTCGGCGGGTGCACGCACCACGGTCTGGCCCTTGCCCGACGACGACATCACCGGTTTCACCACGCAGGGGAAGCCGATCTCGGCGACCGCCGCCTCGAGCTCCTCCGCCGACGATGCGAACAGATAGGGCGAGGTGGGCAGTCCGAGTTCCTCGTCGGCGAGGCGCCGGATGCCTTCGCGGTTCATGGTGGCAACCACAGCGTGTGCGGTCGGGATGACCTCGGCGAGCGCCCGCTTCTCCACCTCGATGAGGGCCTCGGTCGCGATCGCCTCGATCTCCGGGACCACGTAATGCGGGCGGTAGCGCTCGATCAGCGCCAGGAGTGCCGCGGCGTCGGTCATGTCGATGACCTCGGCATGGTGTGCGACCTGCTGACCCGGCGCGTCGGCGTACCTGTCGACGGCGATCACCTCGACGCCGAGGCGCTGGAACGCGATGATGACCTCTTTGCCCAGTTCACCGGCGCCGAGCACCATCACCTTGGTTGCTGACGGGCTCAGCGGGGTGCCGATTACCGCGGGCGGTCCGACGGCGGGTGCCGGAACGTGCTGCTCCGGGCCACGATCAGGGGACTGGTGGTCGGCCGGTGCGTCGGATGGCGTCTGATCGGCCGGCGGTTGCTCCACCGACGCGTGTTCTGCCGGGGTGGAAGCGTGTGCGTCCGGCGCCGACGCGGCCTCTCCGCCCGCCGGCGCCGACGCCTGCGAAGCGTTGTCGCTGTCTGACGTCATGACCAGATCCTACGTGCAGTTCAGTGCACGGCCGCTAACAGATCGCGTCGGTCCCGCATCGTCGGCGGCCCGCACCCCGCATCAGTCCGTCGACTGATGGACATAGCACCATCGCCAGACCTCGCCGGGCTCGGCCGAGCGCATCACCGAGTGACCTGTCTCGTCGAAGTGGGCTGCCGCGTGACGCCGCGGGCTCGAGTCGCAGCACCCGACATGACCACACGTCAGACAGATCCGTAGGTGCGCCCAGTGGTGTTCACCGAGTTGAGTACATTCCTCGCACGCCGAGCGGTCACCGTTGCGCGGCTCGGGGTCGGCATTGATGTCGGCCCCGATGGCCGCGAGTTCGACGCAGCGCCGATCAGCGTCCGATTGCGCACCCCGGGCGAATGTCATGGTGACCATCATCCCCGATCGTCCCTCTCCGGGTCGGGCTTTATGCAACGAGCGGCACCGACTGACGCCGCGTAGGAAGCGGGCGAGGAACGTCCCCTGCCTTCTACCCCGGGGGAGCGGCCGAGCTTGCGAGGCCGCATTTCTGACCCCTGAGGAGCGTCCGAGCGTGCGAGGCCGCGTCACGAAGGGTCCACCCACGCAACCACTCTCACGCACGAAGTTGTCACACCCCGCCGCTATCCTGTACCCAACACCTCACCGAACAAGTCCATCCACAGCCCACTTGCAGCGCACCAAATTTGTCAGACCCGCCCGATAGTCTGATAGCAGTTCGGTTCCCCACCAACGTTTCCCGAGAATCAGAGAATCGGAAAGGAAGGGCTTTGTCATGAGCCACAAAGAGCGCAGCGACGAACAAGCGAAGCGCCCTGACCCAAAGGAACAAGTCGAGGAACGAGCGCAGCCTCTGACCATGAGTAGCGGTCGAGCCTACAAACCCGCGCCCCCCGATCTTTGAGGAGCGTCCGAGCGCGCGAGGCCGCGTCGCGAAGGGTCCACCCACGCAACCACACTCAGCCACGAAAAGTTGTCGGACCCCGCCGCTATCCTGAACCCAACAGCTCACCGATCGAGTCCATCCACACCGCACCCGTAGCGCACCAAAAGTTGTCAGACCCGCCCGATAGTCTGATAGCAGTTCGATTCCCCCACCAACCCATCCCGACCTCAGAGACCGTCTTCGCCGGAAAGGAGCGTCTCGTGTTCACCTTCACCGACCGTGCTGCCGACGACGCTCTGCTGGCCAGCAGCAGTCTCGACGAGTTGGCGCAGTACGGTCGCGATCTGTTGCGGTTGAGTAATCAAGCCCAGGCAATCGCGATGCAGATCGCCCGTCAGATCGGGCAATCCACTTACAACGAGCGCCTGGCCGGGTACAACGATTTCGTTCCGAACCGAGTCCGCAACGCCGCCGACAAGGCCGCGAAAGGCGAAATCTCGCTGCAGTTGGGTATTTCTCGACGTCAAGCCGGCGAATGGGTCGGTCTCGATGAACTGCTCGACGAACACCCCAAGATCCGTGACGCCTTCCGCGCCGGCGATTTGAGACCCCACCGGCTGGGTGTGGCCATCCGCGGCGCCGCCACCGGCCCCACCGGCGATCTGCGAGCACGACTGGGCGAACTCGCCGACAACGCTGACACCACCGACGACACCGACAGCAAGGATGTCGACGAGGAACTCACCCTCGACCTCGACGACCCCGAATCTGACCTCGACGCCGGCACCGACGGTGAGCGCACCGACGGCGGCGGCACTGATGATGGCGGCTCCGATGATGCTGCGTCCGAGACCGACCCCGCCGCCACCGACGATCCCGCCGGTGACGATGCCGAGGATGATGAGCCGTGGGATTTCGATGATGTGGTGCTCGATCTGGCCAGCCGCCCCACCACCGACACCGCCCTGCGAGATGATCTCGACGCCATCATCATCAGCCTCGACCCCGATCGGGCGGCCCAGACGCGCGATGACATCACCGACCTGTTCGGGGATGTGACGATCGGTAACGAAGCGTTCGGTCACATGACCGTCGATGCCTGCATCCCCGCCGAACACGGCGTACACCTGCGCGACCGCATCAGCGCCCTCATCGGACGACGGGTGTGTCGCCGTGATGGGCGCAGCATCAAAGCCCAACGCGTGGCCGCGTTCGCCGAAATCATCAAAGCCCCCGGCGCGAAACTACGCTGCCACTGCGGCGACGACACCTGCCCCGCCCGCCAGACTCGTACCAGCAACCGGGGGCAGGCCACGGATTCCACCTCGAGTTCGGTCACCGACAGTGAGCGCACCGACAGTGAGCGCACCGACAGTGAGCGCGACTCGTCGGTCGACACCAGCACGGCTGACGACGCCAGCGCATCCGGCCAGACCGCCGACGAACCCGAGACGGGTGGGCCTGACGCGGCAGAAGAACAGCCGATCACCCTCGCCGACCTCGACGACGACACTGCCGTCGACAGCGACAGCGACTCGAACATCGACAACAACGGCGAGAGTAGCCAATCCGGCACCGGAACCCATGCCGATGACACCACTCAGGATGTCGCGCCCTCCCCGAACCCGCGACGAGAGTTCATCACCGCACCACCCGCCGAACACGACACCGACGTCGCCGACGCGGAACCGGCCGACGACTCCGCCGAAACCGACAGCGACTCCGACTCGGACGCGGACGCCGATCCCGGCCTCGTCGTCCCCGGCCTGACCCTGCTCCATGACCCGACCGGTCTCGACCCGACCCGCCTGATGGGCTACGGCGCCATCGATCCCGCCCACGCCGCACGGATCGCACCACACGCCACCACCATCACCGCCCGCCCCAGTGAAACCCGTACCGCCAGCGGGTTGATCATCTTCGGCAACCACACACCAGCCCCACCCATCGACCCCACCGGCCACGGCGGATTCGCCACCCCACCACCCGGAGCACTGACCTACAAACCGTCAGCCGCATTGCGGGCCGAGATCATCCAACTGGACCGGCGCTGCCGTTATCCGTACTGCGGCCGACCGTCTGAGGAGTGCGAACTCGACCACCTGCTCAAGTTCTGCCATGCCGACCCGTTGGCCGGTGGCTGGACCGTGGCCTTCAACCTCGCACCCCTGTGCCGCCCCGACCACGACCGCAAACATGACGGGCCGTGGATACCGACCATGCACACCGACCGCACCATCTCCTGGCGCAACGCGCGCACCGGACAGGTCATCGTCACCTACCCGCGCTGACGCATGCGCTACAGCGCCGCGTACACCACCGTTTCTTCGCTGCGTCCACGAAGCGTTGTGCTTTCTTGCCGTTCCCATGACGTCGCCTCACCGTCGGCTGCATCCACAGCCCGTCCGGAAGCCAACGGACGGCGCGGATCGCGCTTGGCCAGCTCCGACAACCGCGCACTCTCGTTGACCGGATCGCCGATCACCGTGTACTCGAATCGCTCGATGGCGCCCACATTTCCGGCCACCACCGTCCCGTAGCTGACGCCGATGCCCGCGGAGATGTCCGGAACCTCATGCGCCAGGCCGCTCGCGATGTCGCGAGCCGCCATCAAAGCCGCACCCGCCGGATCGTCGATCTCGAGCGGAGCTCCGAAAATGGCGAGCACCGCATCCCCTTCGAATTTGTTCACCAACCCCTGACCACGTTCCACTGCTGCCACGATCACGGCGAAGAACCTATTCAGGATCTCGACGACCTCGCTCGGAGTACGCCCCTGCGCCAGCGTCGTGGATCCGATCACGTCGACGAACACCACCGCCACAGTGCGCTCGGCGCCGCCGAGCTCGGGGTCCTGAGCCAACGCCGCCTCGGCCACATCGCGACCCACATGACGGCCGAACAGATCCCGCATGCGTTCGCGCTCACGCAATCCGCCCACCATGCTGTTGAAACCCACCTGCAGATCACCGAGCTCGGTGCCGTCGTAGACGACGAGATCGACATCCGAGATCCGGCCGCTCTGCACCCGGTTCATCGCGGTACGCACACTCCGGATCGGCGCCGTCACACTGATACTGGTCAGCACCGTCAGCAGCAACCCTGTCGACAATGCGATCACGGCCAGCACCGTGACACCCACGAACAGATCGAGTTTCGACGTGTCATCCCGAAAAGCACCGAAGAACACCACCAGCAGGATGCCGATGATCGGTATCGCTGACCCCACCATCCACGACACGATCGACCGCGAGCGGACTCCACTGCGTTTACGCCGCCGGTAGCCGGCGCTGATCACCTCGGCCGCCACCGGCCGCAGCGCGAATTCGATGAGCAGGTAGGAGATCGCGACCACCACAATGCCGCTGAGCCCCACCACGAAGAACATCTTCGGGATCAGATTCGGGTCCAGAACGCCGTACATGATGGTGAACATGACGGTTGCCGCCGCCCACAACGCACCCTGGATGAACACCAGTCGCCACGGCGCGCGCTGCGCACGCCGGGCATCCTTGGCGGTTGGCGGACGATCCCGGATGGCCCACTGCAGATCTCGCACCACCACCACGGTCCCGAGGACTGTGCCCACCACAAACGCCACCGCCACATACACCGGCACCGCGATGTAGTTGACCCACCACAGTTCCGACTGGAACAACGACGGCTCCGGAATCCCCACCGCCGACAACGCGATCGCCAGAATCGCGCCGATCAGGTTGGCGATCAACAGGAACGACGTCAGCAGGGTCTGGATGCGAACCCGCTGCTTGAACCCGCCCTCAGACGCCGAACCGAGCAGGATCGATCCGTAGTCACGACTCCCCCGGTCCATCCCGCCCCCTCGACGGTTACTCGACGTCCGATACCGCACCTACACGATGACGCAGCTAGACGATCTCGCGTCGCACTATGGTCTGATCGCGCCCCGGTCCCACTCCGATGCACGAGATATGTGCGCCGGCAAGATCTTCCAGACGCAGAATGTAGTCCTGCGCATTCTTGGGCAGTTCCTCGAAGGTCGTGCATCCGGAGATGTCCTCCCACCAGCCGGGCATCTCCTCGTAGATCGGCTTGGCGTGATGGAAACCGGTCTGCGTCATCGGCATGTCCTCGACTCGCTCACCGTCGACGTCGTAGGCCACGCAGATCGGCACCGTGTCCAGGCTGGACAGCACGTCGAGCTTGGTGAGGAAGTAGTCGGTGATCCCGTTGACCCGGGTCGCATACCGCGCGATCACCGCATCGAACCAGCCGCAGCGCCGCGCCCGACCCGTGGTGACGCCGACCTCTCCGCCGGTCTTGGCGAGGTAGGCACCCCACTCGTCGAACAGCTCGGTCGGGAACGGCCCCGACCCGACACGCGTCGTGTACGCCTTCAGAATGCCCAACACGGTGGTGATCTTGTTGGGTCCGATTCCCGCGCCAACCGCCGCACCACCCGAGGTGGGGTTCGACGACGTCACGTACGGATATGTGCCGTGGTCGACATCGAGCAGCGTGCCCTGCGACCCCTCCAACAGCACCGTCTCGCCCCGTTCGAGCGCCTTGTTGAGCAGCAACCGGGTGTCGGCGATCCGATGTTTGAAGCCCTCGGCCTGCTCGAGCACCTCATCGACCACCTGCGCCGGCTCGAGCGCGCGGCGGTTGTAGATCTTGACCAGGATCTGATTCTTCAGCTCGAGCGCAGCCTCGACCTTCTGGGCGAGGATCTTCTCGTCCAGCACGTCGGCCGCCCGCACGCCGACACGAGCGATCTTGTCCTGATAGCACGGCCCGATACCCCGGCCGGTGGTCCCGATCTTCTTGTTGCCGAGGAAACGCTCGGTGACCTTGTCGATCGCCACGTGGTACGGCATCAGCAGATGCGCATCCGCGGAGATCATCAGGCCCGAGGTGTCGATGTCGCGGTCCTCGAGTCCACCCAGTTCGGTGAGCAGCACCCCCGGATCCACCACGACACCGTTACCGATGACGTTCTTCACTCCCGGGGTGAGGATGCCCGACGGGATCAAGTGCAGAGCGAAGGTCTCACCGTTCGGCAGCACCACCGTGTGACCGGCATTGTTGCCGCCCTGGTAGCGGACAACCCATTGCAGCTTCCCGCCCAGGAGGTCGGTCGCCTTGCCTTTGCCCTCGTCACCCCATTGGGCGCCGATCAGCACGATCGCGGCCATGGTCGGTTACTCCTTCGAGTCGGGACGGGTGAACAACAGGCCAACCTTACTTGTTCGCCCGGGTCGATACGCTATTCGAGTGTCTTTTGCGCTGATTTCGCAGGCCTCCCGCTCCGACGACAAGACCGCCATCCGCACCGCGGTCACCACGGCGGTGGCCGACCCCGCGGTCACCCGCCTCCTCGTGGAACCGCGCGTCGCCGAGCGGGTCGCCCCGACCATCGCCGACGAGTCGGACACCTTCTTCGCCCAGGTGCTGGCCGCGTTGATGCTGGCCGAGCGCCTCGACGTGGAGGTGGCCCTGCTACCGGCGGAGGCCACCGGCGCCTCCACACGCTACGGCCTACCGCACGGACCGGCAGCGCGGGAACTCGCCGAACACGGCACGGCGACCTCGGTACCGCTGATCCGCGACGACGCGGCCACCGTCCTGCTCGGCCGAGCCCGACACCTCGGCGCCGAAGGCGCCAAACTGCACGGCGAGACCTACGTCGACAGCGAACGACTGTTCCGTGGCGAGGTGCGCTCGGTGCTCATCGAACCCACCCTTGCCCTGCCCGGCCTGCGCGCCCAGGTGGAGCGGTTGCTGCTGCCGGGCCGCTGGCTGACCGGGCGCGCGGCCCAGACCGGCGGCACCAACATCGTCGTCGAAAGGGAGGGCGTGGTGAATCCCCGCGTGGTCAAGCGATCCACCTTCTACCGGCACGACACCGACCTGCGCCTGGTACGGCCATGACCTCGGCACCGTTGCGTCCGACGACCCGCGAGATCATCCGCGCGGTACGTCCCGGCCCGGTCTTCCTCGGTCTGGTGGTCGCCGCCGCGGCCGGCGGATGGCTGGTCGCGGGCTCCGCACCGGGCCGCAACCTCGAGTCGGTCGGCGGCACCCTGCTGTTGGTACTGGCCGGCTGGGTCATCTCGCTGTGCCTGCACGAATTCGCCCACGCGGTAACCGCCTTCCGCTTCGGCGACCGCAACGCCGAACTGCGCGGATATCTCACCCTCAACCCGCTGCGCTACACCCACCCCGGGCTGTCGATCGGGCTGCCGCTACTGATCATCCTGTTGGGTGGCATCGGTTTTCCCGGCGGTGCGGTGTACGTCCACCAGCACGGATTCACCCGCGCCCAACGGACGATGGTGTCGCTGGCCGGGCCACTCACCAACGCCGCACTCGGCGCGATCCTGCTGATCGTGGTGAGATTCGCCCAACCCAGCACATACGGATCGCAGGGTTTCGGCTCAGGCGACAACGTCCTGTATTTCGCCGACGGACTCAATCTGTGGGCCGCCCTGTCGATGCTGGCGTTCCTGCAGATCACCGCCGCAGTCCTCAACATCGCGCCGGTGCCCGGCTTCGACGGCTACGGGGCCATCGAACCGTATCTGTCCGAGCAGACCCGGTTCTCGATGCAGAAGATCGCGCCGTACGGCTTCCTGATCGTGTTCGCACTACTGTTCATCCCGTTCCTCAACCGCGCCTTCTTCGACTTCGTCTACTGGCTGTTCGGCCTGTCCGGGGTGCCCAGCGTCCTCGCGTCCTACGGGTGGAATCTGTTCGTGTTCTGGCGATGAGAGTGTCACGGATACACGACGCGGTACTTCACGCTGCCCGCGATGCGCCCGACGAGATTGCCGGTCACCCACACCCACGCGCCGCGGCGCTTACGCGACCAACCCCACGGCCACACCGGCGCGGTCGCGGCCACCACGACCGCATGGACGGGAAACCACCACCACTGCCGGCCGGGCGCACCGAACTGCTTCGCCGTCCGCGCCTCCTCACGGCCGTAGTCGACGACCTGATGCCAGGTCTCCCGCAGCCCGGTGCGATACCGGTAAGCCACCATCGCCGCCGGCGCGTAGCCGAAACGGTAGCCCGACTTCTGCACCCGCCAGCAGAACTCGACGTCACTGCCGGCCGTCGGATACGACTCGTCCCACCCGCCGACGGCGTCGAACACCTCCCGACGCACCCCGAGGTTGCAACCGAACGTGATGGGCAGGAAGCGGGCGAGCACCGCTGCGCGATCAGGATCGGGTAGTTCACGCCACGCCGCGACCACCGGATCGTTGAGCGTGTCGCGCTCCAGGGGTCCGCCGACGATGTCGCAGCGCTGCCCCTCCTCCAGCAGCGCACGCAACCAGCCCGGATACACCGCGTCATCCTGATCGCAATAGGCGATGAAACCGTATCGTGCCGAACGGGTCCCGACATTGCGCGCATGGGAGGTACCGGCCACCGCCGACGAGTCGACATAGCGCAGATCGAGTCGCTGCCGATGAGGATGGGTGGCCACGTGCCGCCGGAGTTCGTCGCTGCCCTCGTTGTCGCTGAGGATCACCTCGAACGGCGCCGAACAGTCCTGCGCGGCCAGCGCATCGAGTTGGACGTCGAGATCCGGCAGGCCGCGGTAGGCGGCGATCACCACCGATGCGTTCACCGAAGCAGCCCCCGCAACTCGGCGACCGTGATGGACACCCCGCGGTCGGCCAGCGCTGCGAGTACCGCGCGGAAACTGGCGACCATCGTCTCGGCAGTAGCCCGATCGAACAACGCCGTCGGATACATCAGTGTCCCGGCCAGTCCCGCCGGTACGCCGTCCGCGTGTCGCTCCCGCATCGTGATCTCCACCTCGTGTTTGGCCACCACGCGTTCGATCGGCTCACGCCGCACGCGCACCGCGCCCAGATCGACCTCCGCATCCACCGACCCGTCCGGCTCCGGCTGCACGATCAACGTCGCAGGGAACAGCGGATGTTCACCCGGTGTGGCCGAGATACCCAGTGCTGCAGTTAGTTCCGGCGTAGACACGTCTGGATGCCGCAGCCCGCCCACCAGTTGCTCGTGCACGTCGGCGATCACCTCACCGATCGTGCGCCGATCGTCGACGTCCAGGCGCATCGCCAGATCCTCGGAGAAGTTGCCGACCACTCCCGCCAGCTCCGGATGCGGACGGTTCGCGTTCGCGGTCGCCACATGGACATCCGGAGAGTCGGCGCCCTCGGCGAGAATCACCGCGAATGCCGCCTGCAGCAGCGAGAACAGCGCCACCGACCGGCTCTTCGCCAGTTCGTCGAGTGTCGCATGCGCCGAGCCCTCGACGACGAACTCGATCCCCGCCCCCATCGGATTCCAACGCTCCGGTCGAGGACGATCGGTCCGCAACCGCGGCCGGAAGTCGTTGCTGCGGTCGGCGAATCTGGCTGTCCAGTAGTCCAGTTGACGCTGCCCGTGCTCGGACGGCGCGGTCGGTGCGCCCAGCAGGCGGCGCTGCCACTGCGCGTAGTCGCGGAACCGCACGCCGGGTTCGGGCAGCTCGGGTACCGCACCGTTACAGCGGGCGGCGAACGCCACCACCATGTCACGTGTCAGCAGCGACATCGACTGACCGTCGACATTGAGGTGATGGGACACCACCACCAGCACGTGGGTGTGCTCATCGAGCCGCAACAGCCGCACCCGCAGCGGCGCGACCCCGTCGAAGTCCAACGGCGACCAGGCGATCGCGTCGATCACCCGGGCGCTGTCCGCATCGTCGACCGGCACCGGCTCGAGGTCCCGCTTCAGCACCTCACGCAGGTCATCGATGTCGGTCACCACCAGTTCCGGCCCCGAATCGGTGTCGCGATATGTCGTGCGCAACGCCTCATGCCGCTCGACCACGTCGAGCAACGCCGCGCGCAACGCCGCGACGTCCAGCACCCCGGACAGCCGCAGCGCGAACGGCACATTCCAGTCGGCGCCGACGCCGTCGGCGACCGCCGCGAAGATTCGGCGTTGCGCCGGCGCGATCGGCGCGACCGGGCCGTCGACCCGGACCCGCCCCAGCGCCGCATCGTCGTCGGTGCCCGCCTCGAGCAGCGCCGCCACCGCGTCGGAGAACTCCGCGAGATCCGCGGATTCGAACAACACGCGAACCGGCACCGGCACCCCGAGGTCGGTCTCGAGACCAGCGGCGACGCGCGTCGCCGACAGCGAGTTGCCGCCGACACCGAAAAAGTTGTCCGACAATCCGACCCGATCGGTTCCGGTGACCGATTCCACCACCCGCACCACTGCAGCCTGCACCGGCGTGGACGGTGCCACATACTCGCGGCGCGGACGCGGCGGCTGTGGCAACGCCTGCCGGTCGACCTTGCCGTTCGCTGTGTACGGCAGCGCTTGGAGCCGATGCACCTCCGGGATCATGTAGCTGGGCACCATGTCACGAATCTGACGGCCCACCACGTCACCGGGACTCGAACCGACGACGAACCCGACCAGACGCACCTCGTCGCCCTCTCCCACCGTGACGACCACGGCCTCGTCGACGCCTGCACATCGCCGCAGCGCGGCCTCGATCTCCCCGGGCTCGATGCGGAAGCCGTGCACCTTGAGCTGATGGTCGGTCCGTCCGAGATACTCCAACTCACCATTGTGGTCACGGCGCACCAGGTCTCCGGTGCGATACATCCGCTCACCGGTGAACGGATCGGCGACGAACGAGGCCGACGTGCGTCCCGGGTCGCCGTGATAGCCGCGCGCCAGCTGCACGCCGGCGAGATACAGCTCACCCGCGACCCCCGGAGCCACCGGATGCAGCCGCGCGTCGAGGACGCGCAGCGCCACCGACGGTTGCGCCCGCCCGATCGGAATCCGATCCGCCTCGGCTTCCGGGTCCACCTGATGTGCGGTCACACTGACGGTTGCCTCGGTGGGTCCGTACAGATTGTGGAGTGCGGCCGACGACATCGCCGACATGCGCCGCACCAGCGCGGCCGGCAATTCCTCACCGATACACAGGACAGTGCGCACCGACTCCGGGAACCGGCCGCCGTCGAGCATCATCGACAATGCCGACGGCACCGTGGGCAGCACGGTCACCCCCGAACGCCCCATGGCTTCGCCCAGGGCACGACCGTCGCGTTCCACGCCGGGCTCGGCGATCACCAGCCGGGCACCACACAGCAGCGCCCACCAGTACTCCCACACCGACAGGTCGAAACCGGCGGCTGTCTTGACCATGACGGCGTCGGTCTCGTCGAGCGCGTAGGTCTGCTGCATCCACCGCAGTTGTTCGGCAACCGCACCGTAGGACACTGCAACGCCTTTGGGGCGGCCGGTCGACCCCGACGTGAACAACACGTAGGCCGGATTCTCCGGTCGCAACGGCCGCAGCCGTGGGGGTTCGACGACGTCGGCCGGATGCCGATCCCCCACCTCGGTGAGATCGAGCACCGGACGGCCGAACATCGAATCGCCCGCCGAGGCATCGGAGATCACCAACAGCGCATCGGCCGACTCCACGATCATCCGGGCGCGTTCACCGCCCACGGTCGTACCCACCGGAACGGGATCCACAGGAACGTAGGCGCCGCCCACGGTCACCACCGCGAACATCGCGGTGAGCTGATCGATACCGCGTGCCAGGGCGATGGCCACCCGGTCCTCCGGGCCCACCCCGCGCCGCGCGAGTTCGTCGGCCACCGCGGCCACCCGGCGGTGGAACTGACGGTAGGTGAGGTGGGAGTCATCCCACGACACCGCGCGCGCATCCGGTGTGCGGCACACCTGGCGGGTGAACAGCTCCGCGAGATCGAAACGCGCGGCCCGAACGGGGTGCGTCGCTTCATCGCGTGCCGGCACCGTCACCGACCCTGCGCGTTCGGTGTCGTCGAGGATCTCGAGGTCACCGACAGCGCAATCGGATCGGGACACCAGCCCGTCCAGCACGGCCACGAACCATCGGGTCAGGTTGAGCGCGGTGGAGTGGTCGAACAGCTCGGTGGCATAGGACAACTGCGCACTGAGCCCGGTGGGGGTCGCGCCGTCCCAACGTTCGACCAGGGTGAGGTGCAGATCGAACTCGGCCAGACCGTTGTCCTCGTCGATGGCCTCGATCGTCAGCTCCGGCAGCTCGATCGCGAGACGCCCGATGTTCTGGAACGACAGCGCCACCTGGAACACCGGGTGGCGGGCGGCGGTGCGGGTCAGGTCGAGGCCGTCGACGACGCGGTCGAACGGCAATGTGGTGCGGGAGAACGCGGCCAGATCCGCGTCACGCGCGATCGCCAGCGCTTCTGCTCCGGTGGCGTCCGCGGGAATCTGGGTGCGCAACGCGAGCATGTTGACGAACATGCCCACCACCCGTTCCAGGCGTTCGTCCTCCCGCCCGGCCACCGGGGTGCCGATCACCACATCCCGGTTGGCGCCGAGCCGGCCGAGCAGCACGGCCAACGCCGTGTGCGCCACCATGAATGCACTCGCCGAGTGTCGCTGCGCATGGTCGAGCATGCGGGCATGCAGATCCGCGTCGAGGTCGAAGTCGACCCGGGCGCCGATCCCGCTTCGCTGCGCAGGCCGTGGCCGGTCGGTCGGCAGGTCGATCACCGGTGGGGCATCGGCCAGCCGGTCCTGCCAATAGGCGAGTTCGGTGGCGGCGCGCCCGTCACCGTCGGCCAACAACGCCTGCTGCCAGATCGCGAAGTCCGCGTACTGCACGGCCAGGGGCACGAATTCGGGTGCGACCCCCGACAGTCGGGCACGGTAGGCATCCGACAGCTCGGTCGCGAGGCCGACGACGGACAGGCCGTCGGCGCTGATGTGGTGCAACACCAGGGCGAAGATGTGTTCGGCGGCCGCGGCGGCCGGACCCTCCACGGAGAACAGTTCCGCGCGGATCGGCGGCTCGGCGGTGACATCGAACTCGGTGCGCATCACCGATCGCAGCACGTCGGGCAGGGCAGCGGCACCGACGAGCTGCGGTGCCAACTTCACCGGAACGTCGGTCGGCGACAGGATCACCTGGTACGGGTGACCCTCGGTGTCCGCCGGATACATCGTGCGCAGCGCCTCATGACGCTCGACGAGATCGCCCAGCGCCGCCGCGAACGCCTTGTGCTCCATCGTTCCGGTGAGCCGCAGGATGATCGGGATGTTCTCGGTGGCCGCCGACGGGTCGAACCGGTTGAGGAACCACATCCGTTGCTGCGCCGGGGACAGCGGAATCGTCGCGGGCCGCGGCAGTGAACCGAGCGCCGGGGTGGTGCCTGCTTGCGCCCGCCCGATTCGCCGGGCGAGTTCGCGGGCGGTGGGCGCGTCGAACAGGTCACGAACCGCGATGTCACGCCCGGTGACGCCCCGCAGCCGCGACACCACCCGGGTGGCCGACAATGAATCACCGCCGACCTCGAAGAAGTTGTCCAGCACGCCGAGACGTTCGAGTCGGAGTACCTCGGCGAACGCGGCGACCACCACTTCCTCGCGGGTGGTGGCGGCCGCCGCATGCTCCACGACATCGAAGTGCGGCTCGGGCAGCGCACGACGGTCGATCTTGCCCGCTGCCGTCAGCGGCAGCGCATCGACTTCGGTGATCGAGGACGGCACCGCGTACGCCGGCAACCGCGACCGCAGGTGGGCCATCAGTGCGATCCGGTCGAACGGCTGCGATCGCGCCGGCTCCACGTACGCAACGAGGGCGAGCGCGTCGGCCGGCCCGGGGCGGCCGACGGCGACGGCGGCACCGACGCCCGGATACGACCGCACGGCGGCTTCCACCTCGCCGAGTTCCACCCGATGTCCGCGGATCTTGATCTGGAAGTCACTGCGTCCGTGGTGGATCAGCGTGAGCTTGCCGGCGGGATCGGCTACCTGGCGGACGAGGTCGCCGGTTCGGTAGCGCCGTGACCCGGGCGGACCGTCCGGGTCGGCCACGAAGGTGGCGGCCGTCAGACCCGGCCGTCCGTGATAGCCGCGGGCCAACCCCTGACCCGAGACATACAGTTCGCCGGTCACCCCGGGCGCGGATCGGGTCAGGCTCGGCGAGAGTACCCGCGCGGCGGTGCCTGCGATCTCCCGGCCGATGGGCACTGCCGCACCCGACACCGGCGGCAGCGGACCCGCCGCGGTGGCCATGATGGTCGACTCGGTGGGGCCGTAGGCGTTGAAGAATCTCTTGCCCAACGCGATCCAACGGTTCGCGGTGGCCGGTGCGCAGGCGTCACCGCCGACGATCAGCACCTCGAGGCGCGGTAGGGGGTCCTGGGCAATCGCGTCGACCACCGGTATCTCGATCGTGTCGAGTGCACCGGGGGTGAGGAAGGCGTGTGTCACCTGCTGCTCGTGGAGGACACCGCGCAGGTCCTCGGCCCCGTAAACATCCGTCGGCGCGATGACCGACGTCGCGCCGGCGTCGGCGGCGAGGAGCAGTTCCAGGATGGCCGCATCGAACCCCGGGGACGCGAAATGCAGTACCCGGCTGTCGGCCCTGACACCGTAGCGGCGCTGCTCGGCGACGAATGCCGACAGTCCGCGATGGGTGACCGCGACCGCTTTCGGCCGTCCGGTGGACCCGGAGGTGTAGATCAGGTAGGCGAGCTGGTCGACATGTCGCCGGACCGGGGTCGGCGGCTGCGACGACCGGCGCGATGCCACGGTGTCGAGTTCGATCACCTCGCTGACACCGGCCAATGTCTCTGCGGCGCAGCGATCCCGCTGCTGGGAGGTGGTGACGACGATGGCCGCTCCCGAGTCTTGCAGCATGAACGCGACCCGGTCGTCGGGCTGGCGCGGGTCGATCGGCACGAACGCCGCGCCGGTGGACGCCACCGCTCGCAGCGCGGTGTAGAAGCGGATCGAACGGCTCAGGTACAGCGCGACCACGACCTCCGGTCCGGCACCCGCCGCCCGCAGACGCGCAGCGAGTTCGTCGGTTGCGCAACGCAGTTCATCCTCGCCCAGCTCCCGCAGCACCGTCGGGTCGGACGCGCACGGGTCGCAGCCGACCAGGCGGTGACCGGGTGTGTTAAGGATCTCGGCCAGGTACCGCGGCGTGGCGGCTGCGGGTCCGGCGGCGCCGTCGAGTGCGCGTCGTTCCTGCGCGGTGAGGATTTCGACGGTCCGCAAGGTCGCGTCCGGGACTGCGGTGAACATGGCGACGGCGGTAGCGAATCGGGTCAGCAGTGTGCGCGCGGTGTCCGCGCGATACACGTCGGGCCGGTAGACGAGTTCGAGGGCAGGCGCCCCGGTTTCGCCGGCGAATGCGGTGAACTCCAGATCGAATCGTGCCATCGGCACGTCCAGACGTTGCGGAGCAACAGATTCGAGGTCGGCAGCCGGGTGCTCGGCACCGTCGACGGTGAATGTCACCTGGATCAGCGGGTGACGCCCGTCGCCGCGCGAGCGCCCCAGGTCGTCGACGACCTGCTCCACATCGACGGCCGCATGCTCGATAGCCGACACGATCTGATCGCGCGATTGATCCACCACGGCAGCGAAATTGCCGGCCTCGTCGACGTCACTGCGCAGGGCCACCAACGAGACGAACATGCCGATCAGGTCCGCGACGTCGGGCTCCCATCGGCCTGCGGTCGGGGTGCCGATCACGATGTCGCGGCCTGCGCCGGAGCGGGCCAGCGTGACGGCCAACGCCGCGTGCAACACCGCGAACGCGGTGGTGTGATGGCGATCGGCCAGATCGGCGACACGCTGCCAGATCGCGGGGTCGAGCGCCGTCCGTTCCACCGCGCCAGTCGGTCCCGCTTGCGCATCCGAATCCGCCTCGGGCACCGACAACGCGGGCGCACCGGCCAACACCGACCGCCAGTAGCGCAAGTGCTCGGACACCAAGGATGTGTCGTCGTCGACCTCGCCGAGTCGCGCGTCGGTACGCAGTACGTGGTCGGCATACTGCAGTGGCAGCGGCGCCCATTCGGGCGCCAGCCCACCGAGCCGTGCGGTGTAGGCATCCGTCAGATCGCGCGCCAGGATGCGTAGCGACCATCCGTCGGCCGCGACGTGATGGACCATCAGCAGCACCGTCGTAGTGGCGGCGTCGACGGCGTGTACCAGCAGCCGCACGGGCAGGTCGGTGCTCAGATCGATCGGTTCGGTGAGGGCGGCGGCGATCAACGCCTGCTCGACCGACCCGCTGTCGGGTGCCACGTCATCGAGCACGCGGATGAGGTGCGCGCTCAACTCGCGATCCGGTTCCATGATCCGCTGGATCGGCTGCCCACTGCCGCCGTCGGGGTAGACGGTGCGCAGGATCTCGTGCCGTGTGAGCACATCGGCGAGTGCGGCCTGCAGCGCGCCGATGTCGATGGCCTGCGGCACACGCACCGGCGCGACGATGCGATAGGCGGCCGAGTCGGGATCAATACGGTTGTGCAACACCATCTGCCGCTGGACCGCAGACAGCGGCAGCTCGGCCGGCCGGGGCGGCAGTACGACGGCGGCCGTCGCGTCCGCAGTCGCCTCGAGTGCGTCGGCGGCGGCGGCCACCGCCGCCGCGGTACGACCGTCGAACACCGCCCGCACCGGTATCAGCACGCCGAGCCGCTGCTCGACGCCGGCAACGATTCGCGTCGCCACCAGCGAGTTGCCACCGGCGGAGAAGAAGTCGTCGTCCACGCCGACGTCGACACCGAGTACATCGGTGAACACCGCCAGCACCGTGCGCTCCGACTCCGTGCGCGGGTCGCGAGACCGGCCCTGTGCGGCGGATCGGGTGGGTGCGGGCAGCGCGCGACGATCGACCTTTCCGCTGGTGCCGATGGGCAATGCGGTGGCCGGCATGATGTGTGCGGGCACCATGTGTTCGGGCAGCGTCGCCCGCAGGTGCGCACGCAGTTGCGCCACGTCGACCGGGTCGGCGTCGGTACGGCCCACCACATGGGCGACCAGTTGGTCACCCAGTTGCGGATCGGTGTGCACCACCACTACGGCGGCAGCCACCGCGGAATGCCCCGCCAGGACGGTCTCGATCTCGCCGAGCTCCACCCGCTGGCCACGGATCTTGACCTGGAAGTCGCTGCGGCCCAAGTACTCCAACACTGGAGCAGCACCCTCCTGCGGGGCGGACCGCCAGCGCACGAGGTCGCCGGTACGGTACAACCGCTGCCCGTCGCCCCACGGTGAGGCGACGAACCGGGCCGCGGTGAGGTCACCACGACCGTGGTAGCCGCGGGCGAGCTGGACACCGCCGAGGTAGAGCTCACCGGTGACCCCGAGAGGCGCCGGACGCAGGTAGCGGTCGAGCACCATCACCTCGCCGCCGGGCACCGGCCGGCCGATGGACACCGGACGGTCCACGATGTCCTCGGGGCCGACAGTGGTGGCGGTGATGTCGACGGCGGCCTCGGTCGGTCCGTACAGGTTGTGCAGAGCAGCTGGAGTGCGGCACAACAGTTCTGCCGCCGCCGGTGAGCCCAGGGCCTCCCCGCTGGTCACGACGTGCCGCAACGCCGGGAACCGCGCATCGGCGGGTAGGGCGGCGAGGAAGGTGTCGAGCATCGCCGGTACGAAATGCACCACGGTAACCGCGTGATCGCGCAGCAACTCCGCGATCTGGTAGGGGTCGCGGTGGGCATCGGCGGGTGCGAGCAACGTACGAGCGCCGGCGGCCAAGCCCCAGAACAGCTCCCACACCGACACGTCGAAGGTGGCCGGAGTCTTGTGCAGGATCACGTCGGTGTTGTCGATCGGATATGCGGTCTGCATCCAATCGAGGCGGTTGACGATGCCGGCATGCGACACCACCACGGCCTTCGGCGTACCGGTGGACCCGGAGGTGAACAGCACGTAGGCGGGATGCTCCGGCCGCAGCGGCGCACGGCGGTCGGCATCGGTGACCGGTGTGTCCGGCCATTCACAGCAGGGATCTGCGGGGTCGATGACGGCCGAGTGCAGGTCTGCGGGTAGGTGACGATCGTCGCGGGCGACCACGACGATGGGCCGTACGGCATCGAGCATGGCCTCGATGCGCTGGGCCGGCCAGGACGGATCGACGGGCACGTAGGCGCCGCCTGCGGCGACGGTGGCGTGCACGGCGACCAGCAGGTCCAGCGACCGCTCGACCTCCACCGCGACTGTGCGTTCGGGTTCGACGCCGGCCGCGATCAGCCTGCGGGCGGTGCGCGCCACCCGGGCCGCGAAGTCGGTGAAGCTGACGATTTCGGTATCGGTCACCACCGCAACGGCATCGGGGTTGCGCGCGGCCATGACGGGCAGCAGTCCGGCGAGCGTGCGCATCGGGTGAGGGTCGCCGAGAACCGGTGCGGGTGCGGGTGTGCGCCCCCACTCGGCGAGGTTCGTGTCGGCGACGTCCGTGGCCGGGGCCGCGGCCCGGTGCACCGCGCGGGCCGGTTGGGCGATCAGTCCGGCCACGACGGCGCGGAACATCTCGGCCACCTGCGTCACCGTCGCGCGGTCGAAGAGGTCGGTGGCGTAGGTCCAGCGCATCCGCACCCCGCCCTCGGGTGCCGAGCCGTCTGCGGGGAGATCCACCGTGGCGTGCAGGTCGAAACGCGCCACCGGGAGTTCGACATCGATCAGTGCGGCTCCGTCGATGACCGGCGCCGGGTCTCCGACGGCCAGCATCACCCCGAAGAGCGGATGATGTGCACCGCCGCGGTCGGGTTCGTGTTCTGCCGCGAGTTCGTCGAACGGCACCTCGCTGTTGGCGAGCGCGGCGACGTCGACGTCGCGAACGTGCCGCAGCAGCTCATCGGCACTCACCGACTCGTCGATCCGGGTACGCAGGACGGCTGTTTCGACGAACATGCCGATCAGGTCGTCGAGTTCGGCGGCGCCTCGCCCGGACACCGGTGTACCGATGGCGATGTCGGTGGTACCGCTCAGACGGGCGAGGGTGACGGCGAGCGCGGTGTGCAGCAAGTGGAACAGCGATGCCTGTCGGCTGCGTGCGAAGTCGTCGGCCGCGGCGACCAGTTCGACATCGAGGTGCGTGTCGATGGTGTCGCCCCGATGCGTGGGGCGCACCGGGCGCGGCCGATCGACGGGTAGCGGCAGCGGGCCGGGTGGGTCGGCGAGGACATCGCGCCAGTACTCGCGCTGGCGCTGCAGCGACGGGTGGGCCGGGTGGTCATCGTCGCCGAGGAGTTGCGTCTGCCACACCGCGAAGTCGGCGTAGTGCACCGGTAGCGCAGGTGCGTCGTCCACGCCGAGGTAGCCCCCGAGGAGATCCCGCAGCAGCGGTCCGAACGACCAGCCATCGGCTGCGATGTGATGCAGCACCACCACCAGCGCCGTCGAGTCGTCCTCGGTGCGCAGTACGCGCACGCGCAGCGGGATCGCGGCCGACAGGTCGAAACCGTCGGCGGCGATCGCGGTGATGACTGCGCTCAGTTCACGTTCGGTGATCTCCGTGGCGTCCAAACTGATGTCGGCGCCGGCGATGGCCTCTTCGGTCAACAGGATTCGCTGCTGCGGCACCCCGCCGTCGGCCGGATAGATCGTCCGCAACACCTCGTGCCGCCCGATGACGTGGGCCAGCGCGGCGCGCAACGCGGCCGGATCGGGGGTGTCGGTGAGCCGCACGGCGAACGGCAGGTTGTAGAGGCCGGTTCCCGGCGCGAACTGCTCCATCAGCCACATCCGATGCTGCGCACGCGACAGCGGCAACACCTCCGGGCGGGGCAGCGATCCGACGGCCGGCCGGTCGCTGACCGCGGCGTCGTCCACCCAGCGGGCGAGGTCGGCGATCACGGGTGCCTCGAACACCGCCCGCACCGGGACATCCCGGCCCAGTCGGCGGCCGATCCGGGCCGCGAACCGGGTGGCGAGCAGGGAGTTGCCGCCGAGCGCGAAGAAGGAGTCGTCCCGACCGATCGGCTGTTCGTCGGCGACCCGGCCGTCGAGCAGTTCGGTGAGCACATCCACGATCGCGTGTTCGGTGTGGGTGGCCGGTGCGGTATACGTCGTCGCGGCCGACGTCGGCGCCGGCAGGCGAGAACGGTCCAGCTTACCGTGGATACCCAGGGGCAGTTCGTCGAGCAACACCACCGCTGTCGGCACCATGTAGGCGGGTAGCACCGTGCGCAGACGCGCCAGGATGTCGTCGGGATCGACGGTCGCACCCGATGACGGGACCAGGTAGGCGATCAGGGCGTCACCACGCGCGACGGCCACCGCCGCGCCGCTGACCGCGGGGTCGCGCAGGAGAGCTTGTTCGATCTCCCCCAGCTCGATGCGCTGTCCGCGGATCTTCACCTGGAAGTCGTTTCGGCCCAGATACTCCAGGTCGCCATCGGCATTCACCCGAACGAGGTCACCGGTGCGGTACATCCGGCGTCCCACAGCCCGCGGGTCCGCGACGAACCGCCCGGCGGTGAGATCGGTACGACCCTGGTAACCGGCCGCCAATTGTGCACCGGCCAGGTACAGCTCGCCGGTGACCCCGGCCGGCACCGGATGTAGCCGGCGGTCCAGCACCAGCGCATCGGAGCCGGTCACCGGTCGGCCGATCGGCACCGTCACCGGCGCGTGATCATCGGTGTGCCAGGCATGTTCGGTGATGCCGACGGCGGCTTCGGTGGGCCCATAGAGATTCACCACACGAGCACCGAATTCGGTTGCGACGCGGCGGGCCGTGACCGGGCGCAACGCTTCGCCGATACACAGAATGGTGCCGGGTGCATGGTCTCCGGCTCCGGGATCGTCGGCACGCGCGTCGAGGTAGGCCTCCAGCAGCGAGGGGACGAAATGCGCGGCGGTCACCCCGGCGCGGGTGCTCAGCGCGTCGAGGTAGGCCGGATCGCGCTGACCACCGGGCGCGGCGATCGCGAGGCGTGCGCCGGACACCAACGGCCAGAACAGTTCCCACACCGACAAGTCGAAGGTGATAGGCGTCTTGAGCAGTACGGTGTCGGCGGCACCGATCCGATGGGCGGCGCGCTTCCATCTCAACTGGGTCGCTATCGCACCGTGTGAGACGACCACCCCCTTGGGGGTACCGGTGGACCCCGAGGTGTGGATGACGTAAGCGGTGTTGTCGGCCCGCAACGGCCCGCGGCGGTCGGCGTCGGTGACTGGATGGCCGGCGAATCTGTCCACCTCGGCGGTTCGGAGGTCGATCAGTACGGCGGTGGTCGGCACCCTCAGGTGCGAGACGTCCGCGTCGGTGATGATCGCGCACGGCGCGGTGGCGTCGACGATGAGGGCGGTGCGGTCGACGGGTGCGTCCGGGTCGATCGGCACGTAGGCTCCGCCGGCACGCAGGACGGCCAGGATCGCCTCGACCAACCGGGGCGAGCGCGCCATGGCCACCACCACCCGGCTCTCCGGTCCCACCCCGGCGTCGATCAGGAGGCGGGCGAGCCGATGTGTCCGATATGTCATTGCCCGATAGGTGGATTCGACCGCGGCGCCGGCGGCCTCACTCCAGATCGCGACCACGTCGGGAGAGCTGTCAGCTGCCGCATCCAGCAGAGCGGTGAGCGTGTCCGCACCGGGTTCGGCCGTGTCTCCCACCAGTACCCCGTCGATGACAGCGGGCGCGGTGGGTGCGACCAGTGCCGCACCGGTGATGTCGATTGCCGCGAGATCGCCGACGGCACAGCTCGGATCGGCGGCGGCGGCCTCGACCACAGCTGTGAACAGTTCGTGCCATCGGACCACGGTGGAGCGGTCGTACAGGGCGCGGTCGTAGTCCCACAGCACCGACATCCCAGAGTCGGTGTCGGTGATGGTCAGGTGCAGTTCGGATTTCGCGACACCGGACGGCTGCTCGATCACCTCGACATCCAGGTCGTCGAGGGTCACGTGGGTGGGCGCCATGTTCTGATACGAGAAGCCCACCTGGAACAGTGGGTGATGCGCGGCCGAGCGCATCGGATTGATCAGGTCGACGAGCCGGTCGAACGGGATGTCGGCGCGTTCGACCGCGTCGAGGTCGGTCTCGCGGACGGCGGCGAGCACGGTTCGGAAGTCGTCGCCGGGACGCAAGCGGGTGCGCAACACCACGGTTCCGACGAACATGCCGACCAGGTCGACCAGGTTCCGGTGACCACGCCCGGCAACCGGCGTGCCGACGGCGATGTCGTCGCTGCCGGTCAACCGTGCCAGCGTCACCGCGAGGGCCGTGTGCGCCACCATGAACGGCGTGGTTCCGGTGGACTCGGCCAGCGCTCTCAGACCTGACACCACTGTCGGCGACAGCTGCGTGCGCACTTCCCCGCCCCGCCCGCGCAGGGCCGCCGGACGTGGCCGATCGGTGGGCAACTCGAGCCGTTCCGGCAGGCCTGCGAGCTGGTGGTGCCAGTAGTCCAGTTGCCGCGCGACCGTCGAGTCGGGGTCGGCCTCGCTGCCCATCAGATCGTGATGCCAGTGGGTGTAGTCGCGGTAGCTCACCGGCAGCGGTGGCCACGCCGGCGGTGTCCCCTCGCGGCGCGCCCGGTAGGCCACCGCCAGGTCCCTGGCCAGTGGCGCGGTCGACGACCCGTCGGCACTGATGTGGTGCACCACGCAGAACAGCACATGGTGGTCGGTGGCGATGCGAAGCAGATGTACCCGAATCGGCGGTGCGGCAGCGACATCGAATCCGGAGTCGGCGAGTTCCACCAGGGTTGCGGACAGTTCGGACTCTGCGACCGTGCGGACGGTACGCGTGAGATCAGTGAGCCCGACAGGCAGGTCGGCGATGTCGAGGACCTGCTGAACCGGCCCGTCGGGTGTGTCCGGGTACATGGTGCGCAACGGTTCGTGCCGCTCGATGAGGTCGGCCACCGCAGCGCTGAGCGCATCGATGTCGATGGCCCCCCGCAACCGCAATGCGATCGGGATGTTGTACATCGCCGAGTCCGGATCGAATTGGTTCATCACCCACATCCGGTGCTGCGCGGGCGACAGCGGGGTGACGCGACCGTCGTCGGGCAGCGGCCGCAGTTGCGGGCCGTCGTCGCCACCCGGTTGTTGCTCGACCCGTTCGGCGAGTGCCGCCACCGTGGGGGCCTCGAAGATCCAGCGCACCGGAACCGTGGTCGACAGACGATCGTTGATCGCCGCCACCACCTGGGTGGCGATCAGGGAGTTGCCCCCCAACGCGAAGAAGCCGTCGGTCCGACCGACCTCCCCGACACCGAGAACCTCGGCGAAGATCTCCGCCGTCAGCCGTTCGGTCTCCGTTTCGGGCCGCACGTACTCGGCGACCTCGACGGTGGGCTCGGGCAGGGCGGAGCGGTCGAGTTTGCCCGACGTCGTCAGCGGGATCGTCGTCAGGGTCACCAGCGCGTTCGGCACCATGTGCGCGGGCAGTCGTCGACGCAGGACGCCCTTGATCTCCAGGTGGTCGACGTCGCCGGTCACATAGCCGACCAGCATCTGCGCGCCGGGGCCGCCACGGACCTCGCAGGCGGCGAACTCGACGCCCGGCACCGCGGACAGTGCGGCCTCCACCTCGCCGAGTTCGATGCGGAAGCCACGGAGCTTCACCTGTCGGTCCACGCGACCCTGGTAGTCGAGGTGACCGTCGGCGTCCCAGCGCGCGAGATCCCCCGTCCGGTACATGCGGGACCCTGGCACGCCGTAGGGGTCGGCGACGAATCGACTTGCGGTGAGCGCGGTTCGGTGGTGATAGCCCAGCGCCACCCCGGCACCACCGAGGTAGAGTTCACCGGTCGAGCCCACCGGTACCGGCTGGAGTCGGTGATCGAGGATCACCGCGGTGGTACCGCTGATCGGACGCCCGATCCTCACGGGGGCACCACTGCGCAGCGGTCCGGCCAACGCGGCCATCACGGTGGTCTCGGTGGGGCCGTACGCGTTGAACATGCGACGCCCGATCGCCCACCTCGCCACCAGATCGGGTGGACATGCCTCACCTCCGACGATGACGGTGTGCAGGTCGTCGAGGCGGGTGTCGGGAACCGAGGCCAGCGCCGCCGGGGTCACGAAGGCATGGGTGACGCGGGTGCCACGCAGCAGGGCGGCCAGTTCCGCACCGCCGTACACATCGGTCGGCGCGATCACCATGGTGGCGCCGGACGCGAAGGCGAGCAACAGTTCCAGGATCGACGCGTCGAAGCTCGGTGAGGCGAAATGCAATGTGCGCGAACCAGGCCCGACCTCGTAACGCCGGTTCTGCTCGGCAGCCAAGGAGGCCACCCCCCGGTGGGAGACCATCACGCCCTTGGGCACGCCGGTCGACCCCGAGGTGTAGATGAGGTATGCGGGATCGTCGATACGCAGCGGCCGGATGCGGTCGGTATCGGTGACCGGTTCAGGCGATGCCGCCCGGTACCGGTCGAGCATCTCGGGTGTATGACACCGGTGCCATCGGGTTGTACCGCCGGTCTGCGGCACCGCGTCGTCATAGCCGGGCGCGGTGATGCCGTGATCGGCGTCGCTGTCGTCGAGCAGGAATCGGATACGGTCGCGGGGCGACTCGGGATCGATCGGGATGAAGGCACCGCCGGCGGCCAGCACGGCGAGTTCGGTGACCACCGACAACGCACTGCGCGGCAACACGACGGCGACCACGCTGCCCGGTCCCACCCCGCGGTCGATGAGCACCCGGGCGAACCGGTTGACCCGGGCACCGAGTTCGGCATAGGTGAGGTCGGCGTCGCCGGCGATCAGGGCGGTCGTGGTCGGATGAGCGTCGATCACGTCGCCGAACAGGTCGGGCACGGTGACGGATGTCGCCGCTGCCGGGCCGGCGGCCGGGATCAGGCTCGCGCGCTCGTCGTCGGTGAAGGAGTCGAGGGTGACCGCACGTCGGTCTCCCGGCGCGTCGATCAGCTGCGCCAGGACCTGCAGGAAACGCCGATGGTGTGCACGCAACTCACCCGCCGAGTACGCTGCGGCGTTGCCCTCCAACTCGATTCGCGTCGCACCGGTGCCGGTGTAGATCGTGAATGCGAGGTCTTCCACCGGCCCGGTGGTGAGGATGTAGCTGCGGCCGGTGCACCGCCCCAGCACGACCTCGGACCGGAAGGTCATCACGTTGACCGCCGGCCCGAAGAATCCGCGTCCGACGTCGGCCGCGGCCGACCCGTCGGTCATGTCCCGGAGCATGTCCTCGAAGCGATAGCGCTGCCGGCGAAGAGCGCCGCCCATCTCGGCGGTCACACCTGCGATGAGGTCGGCGACGGTGGTGTCGGCGGTGATAGTGCTGCGGATTGGCACCACGTTGCTCACCATGCCGCCCGACCGGCGCAGCAGTGCGTTGGTGCGCGCCGACACCGGCAGGCTCAGCATCACATCGTCGGTACCGGTGCCCTGTGCGAGAAACAGCGCCGCGGCGGCGGTGACCAGGGCAGGTAGCGCGGTACCCAGCGCTGCGGCGCGTTCGGCGAGCCGAGCACTGAGGTCGGGGTCGAGCGCGTCACCACAACTGTGGGTGCGCGGGGTGACGGTCGGGTCGGGATCGGCCAGTCGGACCGGGGCGGGCAGGTCGCTCAGCCGGTGCGACCAGTACTCGCGATCACGCTCATAGCGCGCCGATTCTCGGTAGGCGAGATCGTCGGCATGAAGTTCGGCGAGGTTGCCGGCGCGACTCGGCGGCACGGACGCACCGTCGATGCGGGCCGTGTAGACCTCGGAAGCACGTTGCGCGAAGGTTGCGGCACCGTAGCCGTCGAGCACGATGTGATGCACACGCGTGTACCAGAAATGGCGATCGTCGGCGATACGAATGGTCGCCGATTCGATCAGCCGGTCCTGCAGCAGATCAAGTGGTCGACGGAACTCCGCATCCATCCAGGCGCGGGCGTCGGCCTCGGGGTCGTTGCGTCCGCGGAAATCCAGATGCAGCATCTCGTCGCGCAGCGAGTCGTCGAACACCTGCTGCGGTACGCCGTCGGGTCTGGTCCCACCGACCAGCCGCATCATGCCGACGTGCAGGTCACGGGCCACCTGACGGCCCACCTCGGTGAGCAGCGCCCGATCGAGGTCGCCGCGGACATCGACGTACTGGGCGATGTTCAGCGGAACGTCGGGGACCAGCTGCTGGGCGAACCAGATACTGCGCTGGGCCGCCGAGAGGGGCACCACGTTCTCGACCGGCGACAGATCACTCACGCATCACTTGTCGGGGACATTCTCCGAGTGCCTCTCTGCGGACCCGCTGGCAGTCGTCCGACTGGGCGCTGGGGTGGCACGCAGACCGCAATGACATTTGGTTAGGGTAACCTACCAAAAAAAGGTTAGCCTAACCAATTGTGTCGGTCTGCCCGCTGTCAACGAGCGTGAGGTTCATGGCCCCTATGAACCTTGCTACGTTGACCACTGAAAGAGGCACTGTCGAGAGTAGCAGGATGGGTAGGAAAGCCATGGACGTCCGTCCTCGTAATCCCAAGGGCGACAAAGCCTCAACGCAAGTTGTAGATCTGGCCGTCAAGGTTCGCGACATGCACAAGTCGTTCGAATCGGTCCATGCCCTCAACGGTGTGTCCTTCGATGTGCCGCGCGGCGGGGTACTGGGCATCCTGGGGCCCAACGGGGCCGGGAAGACCACCCTGGTGGACGTGCTGTGCACATTGATCCAGCCCGATTCCGGGTCTGCGCAGGTGTGTGGACATGATCTGATCGATGATCCGGCCGGCGTCCGCAACGCCATCTCGATGACCGGACAGTACGCGGCGCTCGACGAAACCCTCGGCGGCCGCGACAATCTCGTCTTCTTCGCCCGCATGCTGGGTCTGCGGCGAAGCGCCGCCCGCGAACGTGCCGACTACCTCCTGGAACGATTCGGTTTGACCGATGCCGCCAAGCGGCCCGTGTACGCCTACTCCGGCGGCATGCGCCGACGCCTCGACATCGCGTGCGGCCTCGTCACCCGGCCATCGGTGGTGTTTCTCGACGAACCGACGACGGGCCTCGACCCCCGCAGCAGGCAGGCAGTGTGGTCACTGGTGGAGACGCTGCGCGCCGATGGCATCACCACCCTGCTCACCACGCAGTACCTGGAGGAGGCCGATCTGCTCAGCGACAACATCATCGTGATGGACCGCGGACGTGTGGTCGCCGAGGGAAGTGCCGACTCACTCAAGCAGCAGGTCGGCGGCACCTACTGCGAGGCGATCCTCGATGATCCCACCCAGAGTGCAACGCTCGTTGCGGCCATCGCCGGTGAACTCGGTGCGGCACATCGGCCTTCGGTCTCGGCGAATGGTGCGGTCACTCTCACCGCACCCGACGGCGTGGCGACCATGGAGCAGGTGATCGCGCTCGCGCGCACCGCCGGTGTGCGGCTGCTCGATGTGGGTCTGCGCAAGCCGACCCTCGACGACGTCTTCCTGACCCTCACCGGCCCGCCCGGTGACCACGTGGGTGTCGGCGGGTGACGGCGCATCTCCCGGTCGTGTGGCCGGACCGATCCGACCCGGCCGTATTCGTCCGCGGTCCGGTGTTCTGGCGGCAGTGGGTCGCGGCAACCGGACGTGCCGTTCGCTCGGCCCACTCCGAGGGCGAATTCGTCATCGCAGTGGTGATGCCGATGGTGTTCGCGCTCGGTTTCTATCTACCGCTGCGGCTGATCATGGCCGACCGGGGTATCGACTACGCGCAGTTCCTCATGCCGATCATCGTGCTGCAGGCGATTGCATTCACCGCTGTCGCCGCAGCGCAACGGGCGACGCTGGAGAAGCTGCGCGGCATGAGTCGCCGGATGGCGTCGATGCCCGTTCGCCCGCTCGTTCCGTTGTTCGCCCGGATGAGCACCTCGATGATCAGATCGGTGATCTCGATGGTTGCGGCGCTGGTGTTCGGGGCACTGCTGGGTTTTTCGTTCGACGGAGATCCGCTGGACACACTGGGTTTCGTCACCTTCGCGTTGGCGCTGGGACTGGTCCTGGCCATCGGCGCGGATTCGCTCGGTTTGATCGCCCGAAGTCCGGAGGCCACCTCGCAGCTGTTGGTGCTGCCACAGCTGGTGCTGGGGCTGCTGTCAACCGGATTCGTCCCCGAAGACAGTTTCCCCGATTGGGCCCAGCCGTTCGCCCGCAACCAGCCGATCTCACATTTCGCCGCGACCATGCGGGAACTGGCCGCCGGTGAACCGACGATGCACACCGCACTGCCGGCGCTGGTGTGGCTCGGCGCTCTCGCCGTGGTGTTCGTCGGTATCGCTCACCACACCCAGACCCATCGGCGGGCCCACACATGAAGCACGCAACAACGTCCGACATCGCCACCACTGCGACCGGACCGCTCCCCTTCCCCGAGCGTGACCTGTGGACACCGGAGCCGACCTCGACCGCGCTGCTGCGCGGCGCGGCTCTGCAGGCCCAGCGAATCCTGGTGAAGTGGACCAAGGATCCCGCCACCCTGTTGCAATCGCTGCTCTTCCCGGCGCTGATGGTGCTGCTGTTCTGGCTGGTCCTCGATCGCTCGGTGAGTGATCGCTCCGGCACCTCGTACGCGTTCGGGATGGTGCCGATGGTCGCCTTGATCGGTGCGATGTCGGGGGCGTCGATCAGCGGGCTGGGTCTGCGGCGAGAACGCACGTCGGGTCTGCTCACCAGGCTGTGGACGCTGCCGGTGCACCGGGCCGCGGCGATGACGGGCCGGCTCGCGGCCGAGGCGGTACGCGTGGCGGTCACCGTGAGCTTCATCCTGCTGGTGGGTACGATCATCGGATTCCGCATCGAGAGCGGCATCCTCGGCTACCTCGGCATCCTGGCCGTCGCCATGGCCTTCGGCCTGTCGTTCTCGATGATGGTGACCGCGATGGCGTTGCTGTCGCGCGACTCTCACATCGTCGAATGGGTGGCGATCGGGACCAACCTGGCGATGTTCTTCAACACCGGTTTCGTGCCTGCCGACGCATATCCGGCCTGGTTACGCCCGATCGTGGAGTATCAACCACTCAGCTGCGGGGTGGAGGCCATCAAAGCGATGGCGACCGGTGGCGAACTGATGCAGCCGCTGATGCTGACGACCGCATGGTCGGCAGCACTGCTGGTGTTGTTCACCGGCCCCACCCTGATCGGATACCGCCGTGCGGCGCTGCGGGGGTGAGAATCAGACGTAGAAGCAGCCGTAACGCACGCTGCCTTTGATGCGGCCCAGCAGGTGCCCTGCCTGAAACAGCCAGCGCCCGGCCGGAACTCTCGTGACCACCTCGGGCAGCAAAGGATTTCTCAAAGTCAGATAGAGCAGGACGTCCAGGAGTGCTATGACTGGCCGCCTGGGCATGCCGTAGTCCCGATAGTCTGCGTACAGTTGTACGTTCCCCAAACCATACTGCGCAGATTGGGAGAATGTTCCACGCAGGGTTTCACGAAGCCGGTATCCGACCAGCGCTTCGGGTGCATGGCCCACCGTTCCGCCCCGCAGCTGTACGCGCAGCGCGAAGTCCGCGTCTTCGTAGCCCGAGACATAAGTCTCGTCGAATCCCCCGACAGCCATGAAGTCATCTCGCCAGCACGCCATGTTGCAGCCGCTGACGACATTCATGAAACCGGGGAACTCGAAAGGCTCCTCGGCGTCGGGCATCGGACGCCAACTCGCGACCTCAGGTGCGTTCAACGAGGTGGTCTCGACCCCACCGCTGACCACATTGTGAAACCCTGCGGTCTCGACCATATGACGGAGCCATTGGGGATGCACCATGTCATCTGCATCGCAGTAGACAATCAGATCACCAGCCGCAGCTCTGGAACCAACGTTCCTCGCAAACGAGGTACCCGCCCGCTCGGAGGCATCGAGCCACTTCATCTGCAACTTCTCGCGGAGTCGATGGGTCTCGATATGCCGACGCAGGCCATCTCGAGAGCCGTTGTCACAGATCAGAACTTCGAATCCGGCAGGATAGTCTTGGGTCGCGAGCGCTTCTAGTTGGCGATCGATAAGATTTCGCGCATTGCGCGCTGGGATCACCACCGACACCGCACGCGGCCTGCGACGCGCGTGACGTGCCCGCCGTTCCTCACTTGGATGTGACACCCCTCGACCCCGACTACGCGCGAGAGTACGGGCGGGGATACGCCCAGTGTCACCCTTGATACCGGCACGGAAACCACTGGCAGTCAGGTAAATTCGCGATACTCGATGCGACCCGATGAGCATCGCCCTGCCCCGACTCAATGTGTCCTTGGCGATGGAGACCGCGCACCACAGCGGCTCGGTTCGAGCGTATCGGCGGTAGAGGACCAGTCGATTTCGCGCGATGTAGTAGTGCCGGAACGGTGCGTCTTCGGTGAACTCCACGGTCGCACCGAACCTCGTCTGCCCAGCGCCCAGCGCAGGGGCCGCGGCACTGTCCAGGTCGCGGGGTGACCCAATCGATGATGGATACATGTTCCGGGAACGATCAGCGCGTGCACACCGCGTGCTCGCGCGCGGAGATAGAACTCGGTCTCTACGCAGTCGATGAACAGGCCTTCTTCGAAGAGGCCGATCAACTCGAAGAGCCGGCGGGAAAATAGCATCCCCGACTGAAGAGGTTCGAAGGCCAGTGTGAGTCCGCGGTGGGCGAACCAGAATGGCGCCACCTCACCGTTGATCTCACTCGGCGCGACCATCATGTCTGTGATGCCGACGGACGCTGCCAGTTCGCGATGCGCGACCATCCGCTGTACGTAGTCGACATCGAGGACCGTGTCTTGATCGAGTGTCAAGATCAGGTCAGCACCACCGTCGAGCGCGTTGGTCACGCCTCGATTCAGCGCGCTGGCGATCCCACGGTTGTCTCCGCTCTCCAGCACGGTCGCGCCGACCTCGGCACACCGGTCAAGCACGGCTCGCACCGTCCCCGCGGGATCGCCGATCAAAGACGGTGATCCGTCATCGACGATCACGACGCGGTCGACTTGCCCGATGACCGAATCCACCGTCGCCACAAGGCCCGCATCGGGCTCGTAAGACGAGATCACGGCAACCACACCACACGAATCCGTCACCGGGCACCCTCCTGCACTCTTTCACCGATAGCGGTTCCCACAGCTTTGGCGGTTTCGCTCACGTAGGGCGTCCGAACCATCGAATGGTGATCTCCGGACACATCCACTGGACGCACCGCAGCGAGCGAAAAATGCCGCCAAAGGCTGAGATCATCTGTGTTGCTACGTGATCGGATCAGCATGATGTCGCCTGGGAAGGGTACAGGCCGGTGCCGCCGGATCATTCGCGTTCCCAGATCGAAGAACACCGTCCACTGCAGTGTCGTGGGTAGCCTCACCAAGCCGGCGGCAGACATCAGCACGTTCATCACGACAACATTCCAGGCGATCTGCCATCGCGAGCGTGTCTCGACCCCGACCGACGGTTTACCCGAGCGATCCGGCAGAGCTCCGGTCACAGTTGCCGGCGCCGGATCGACCGCGACCCGCCAGCGTCTCCTTCGCTTCGGATCACTGATTGCTGCGGCCAGGATGGGATCGATGATGGAGTCCAATACGATCACACTCTCGCAGTGCTCACCCGAAGCGGACAGGCGCGCGGCGGCCTCGATCGCTACGAAACCGCCCCACGAATAGCCTCCCAGCAGATATGGCCCCCGCGGTTGCACCGATCGCACATCCCGGATCAATCGTCTGGCGGCGGCGCGAATCGACTGGTCAGCACGACCGCGGCCCTCGATCCCACGGGCTTGAACACCGTAGACCGGCCGTGGCGTGGCCAGCGCACGTGCCAATGGCGTCAGACTCGTTGCCAGACTGCCTGCCCCGGCCACCAGGAACAGCGGGCTGCCCACGCCCTCGCGCAGCCGGACGAGCGTGCGCGGAGTTGCCGTCTTCTCACGACTCTCGTTAGCAGCATCGAGATGCTGGGCGAACTCGGCAACGGTCGGCGCTTGCGTCAACAGGCCGGTATCGAGTTCGACCTGAAACCGATGATTGATGTCGGCGATCATGGTTGCCGCGGCGAGTGAGTCGCCACCGAGCGTGATGAAATCTTCCTGCCGTCCGACCTGGTCCAGTCCGAGAATCTCCTGCCACAGAAGGGCGAGCATCGACTCGGTCGGGCCGCGGGGTGGATCGGGCTTCGGCCGGGCCGCCGGCTCCGGCAACGCCACCCGGTCCACCTTCCCGCGTTCATTTCGCGGGAGCTCGGTCATGATGACGACGTCACGGGGAATCATCCAGGGCGCCAGCGTCGTGGCGAGCGCTGTCCGAACTTCAGCGGGCGACGGAGTCCACTTCGACGGATCAACGGCGACGTGGGCGATGAGTTGGGTACGTTCGGTATTCGCCGACACCACGGCGTCGACGGTCCACGGCATCGCGCGCAGCGCGGTCTCCACCTCGGCGGGCTCCACCAGGTAGCCCCGAACCTTGATCGCATCATCACGCCGACCCAGCAGATGCAGCATCCCACTGTCATCGAAACGGCCCAGATCTCCGGTGCGCAAGCGCGACCGGCCATCTCCGATCGGTTCGAACCGCTGCGCCGTGAGCTCGGGGTCGTTGTGGTAACCCGACGCCAGGTGACCCGACTCCACCACGATCTCCCCGACGTCGCCGGCGTCCACATCGTCGCCGTTGTCGTCGACTATCCGCACATGCTTGTCACCGGCCGGAATGCCCACCGCCACGGCCCCATCGGGCACTGCGCGGTCCGGCCCGAAGAGGTTGAAGGCGAGATTGCCGATCTCCGAGGAACCCGACCAGCTGCAGAACGTGCCGGACGGCATCACGGTGCGCCGCACCCGGGTCACATCGGCACCGCGGACGGGTTCACCACAGGTCGACAGCAGGCGCAGTTCAGGGAGTGCGGCGTCGGTGTCGAGGTCACCGAGCCACGACCGCAGCAGCGACGGCGTGCAGTGCGCGGTGGTCGCGGCCTCGGCACACAGCCAGTCACGCAGGCCGGTAGTGGTGCGCCGGCGCACATCCCACAGCAGGAGGGTGGCCCCGTTGAGCAAACCCATCACCAGGCAGTCGACGCCGGCACCGAAGCTGATCGGCAACAGCACGGCCATCCGATCACCCGGCCCGAGACCGAGGAACTCGCGACCGTCGGTGGCCTGGTTGACCCAGCCTCGTTGGGAGTGGATGAGCCCCTTGGGCTTTCCGGTGGAGCCGGAGGTGAAGATGAGGATCGACGGATCGATCGGGTCGGGCTCGGGCACCGGAGCGTCGGACGGGGGCAACGCTGCCATTGACGCGGGATCGAACCGTCGGGCCCCCGAAAATGCGAGGATGTGTTCGCGCCGCTCCGCGGGCAACAGCGGGTCCAGCAGGATCACCGGATGGCCGGAGCAGAGCACCGACAGCACGGCAAGGACAGAGTCGACATCGGACTCGACGTCGACGGCGATCGGCCGGCCAGGTTCGTCGACGGCGGCGGCCAGCGCGCGGCCGCGTTCGTCGGCGCGATCACGGGCCGCACCATAGGTGAGCGAACCATCCGGGCTGCGCACCGCGATCGCATCCGCGTAACGGCCGGCTACCGCGCGCCACCGGGCGACCGTGGTGGCCGGCTCAGCCATCGAGCCCTGCCGCCAATGTCGGCCAGGACCGGTGCAACTCGTCCTGCCAGTACCCCCAGGAGTGGGTGCCGGTGGATGGGAGGTGCACCTGCGCCGGAATGGACAACTGCCGCAACCTGTTCGCCATCGCCTCGGTACACGCGCGGGTGGCCGCCTCCAACGCGCCGCCGACCAGGATCTGGTTGGCGATCGGCGGGGCACCCGGCGCCTGCGCGCTCGGCGTGTCGTACCGTCCCGGTGCACCACTGCCGCTGGACAGGTAGAGGTGGGTTCCGCGAAGCTTCTCGGCGTTGACATACGGGTCGTGTGCGCGCCACTGCCGCGATCCCGTCGGACCCCACATGTTGTCGGCATTGCCACCGGCAGCGGTGTAGACGATGCCCCGGACTGCGGCCTCGCCCTCCGGGGTACTGGTGCGGGCGCAGCCACTGTAGGAGGCCACCGACCGGTACAGGCTCGGCGCGATGGTCGCCAGGTCGAGTACCGACGTCGCCGACATCGACAGTCCGGCGATGGCATTGCGACCGTTCGTGCCCAATGCGTCATCGACGACGTCGGGCAGCTCATCGGTCAGGAAGGTGGCCCACATCGGTTGCCCCACTTGCGGATCGGCGGCGATCCAGTCGGTGTAGTAGCTACCGAGACCGCGTGCGGGAATCACCACATTGACGAACTTGCCGGCGAAGAACTGCTGGGCGTCGGTTTGCGCGAGCCAGTTGGCCCCGTCCTCTCCCCCGCCGGCGCCGTTGAGCAGATATAGGGTGGGTGCGCCGATTGGGGCACCGGCCGGACGGATCACCTGAAACGGAATGTCGATCCCCATCGCCGGCGATCGCACGATCATCTGCCAGAGGGTCCCGTCGACCTGAGTCAGCCCGGTGAGCGTGGCGCGCTGGTCGGGGTCGCGCGCGTCGGCCGGTCCGGGCCCGAACTGTGACATCACCACGGTGAGCAGAATCGCCGCTATCACCGTGCGCCCGAACCACCGTGGGCGTCGTGGCGAGGTTCGCTGAGCTTCACAACGCGCCCCTGAAAACGGCGCCGAGGATGTCATCAGTCGATTCAAACCGGAAACACCCCTACACATGCAAGTTAGCTTAGCCTACCTTACACACATTGCCCGGCCGGGGCCGCGAAACCGGCGGGCCTGCGACCGGCACAATCACCCGAAAAGTGCAACGTCCGTTGAGCCGCAAGCGATGTCGGAGAACCGACCCTCCGGAGACCAAGAATCACCGCTCCAGCAGACCCCGCACCGACGCCGGCACCGCACCCGGCGTCGCGGTCACCGGATCGCCGTAGACGGTCTTCATCGGTACGTGTCCGGTCCACCCGATGGCCCCGTCGTCTCCGGGTCCGCCGGCGCGCGCCTTCGCCAGCCAGCACCCGTCCATGATCGGCAACGCGAGGATCGCCGTCGCCGACAGTTCTCTACGCGTGTGCGCACGCACCTCGGCACTGCGGCCGGGCAGGATCGCATCGGAGAAGATGTCGAGCGCACGGGAACCGTCGTCAGCGTTGACCGGCTGCAGCCGCCCGCGCACGACCGCTGACCGATAGTTCACCGAATGGTCGAACAACGTCTCCGCGACCACCAGTCCGTCGAGAAGAAACGCCGTGAACGTCACCGGCGCACCGGCGGCGACGTGCCGCAACGCACCGGCCCCCGACGACCCGTGGATCAACAGCCGATCACCGTCACGGGCGGCGAGCATCGGTACCGACCACGGGAGGCGATCGTCGGTGACCGTGGACAGCACTCCCACTCGTGCTTCGTCGAGGACCTCGTCAAGCAGCCTGCGATCACCGGCGCGGTCGGGCTTACGTGTGAGAGTTGCGAGTTCGTCGGTCGTCATGGGTGTCAGAATGCCCAGCCGACACCGGTACACGTCACCGAATATCGATTGCAGTCACCACGTGAGTTCGTCGCGGCAGCGACGCTGCACCGCGGCCGGATCCACCTGGATGGTTGCGTGTTCGAGTCCGTGGCGGGCCATGACCACCTGCGCGGCGGCCAGCACATCGGTGTTCGAACAATCGCTGTCGAGGTGCACCGTCGCCACATCCATCCCCGTGGTCAACGTCCACACGTGCAGATCGTGGACGTCGTCGACCGACGGGATGGCGGCCAACTCGCGCCGGAGAGCCTCCACGTCGACATGTGCCGGAGCCTGTTGGTTGAGGATGCGCATCGCATCGAGCGCGAGTCGCACCGCCCGCGGTACCACCCACAGGGCGATCAGCACCGCCACCACGACATCGGCGTACCCCCACCCCGTGGTCAGTGCGACGACACCGGCGACCAACACCCCCACACTGCCCACCGCATCGGCGAGGACCTCCAGGTAGGCGCCGCGTACGGCGATCGATTGCCGGGAGTCGGCGCGCAGCAGCATCATCATCGCGACGTTGACGGCGAGCCCGATGAGCGCGACCACGATGAGCGTCAAGCCGGGAACCTCGGGGTCGGTGCCGATGCGGCGGATCGCCTCGTAGAGCACGAAGGCCGCGACACCGATGAGCAGGACCGCGTTGGCGACGGCGGTGAACACCTCGGCCCGATGCCAGCCGAAGCTGCGGTCGTCGGTGGCCGAGCCGTGTCTGGCCAGGAGCAATGCGACGAGACCCATGAGCAGGGCCACCACGTCGGTGAGCATGTGGCCGGCGTCGGCGATCAATGCCAGCGAGTCGACCAGCAGGCCGGTCACGAGTTCGACGACGAAGTACGCGGCGATGATTCCGGCGGCCAGTGCCATCGGCCAGATCCGGCGATGACCCGCCGACGTCGCGGTGGCCGCCGTCGGCCCGTGCGAATGCGAATGTGAATGTCCCATCTCGCCGCCAATATATGCAGGTTTTCGCATATATGACAAGAGTGGCGCTCCCCACGATGGGCGTGACGTGGTGTCAGCGCAGGGTGGCCGCAGCCGACGACCGCCGCAGGCCGCTGATCATCAACATGTCGATCAGCAATGAACGGAGCTCGGCCATCACCGCCGTCTCCGACAGCGAACTATGTGCGACGAGCTCGGGTTTGGCCTTGCGCGCGACGCTGCGCAGCACTCGCGCGGCATCTGCCTGGTCGGGTTCCTCGCCCGGTTTGGCGATCATCATCGCGCGAAGCACCTCGAAGGCCTCGCCGATGTCGTCGAGGATGTCGATGATGGCCGGGTCGAGCGCCTCCCCGCGCTGCGTCATGCCCAACGCGCGCCGGGCGATGATGCGGAAGTTGCGCACCGCGTTGTCGATGGGGTCGGCGGTTGCCGAGATGCGCTGAAGCCGCTCGCGCGACGTCCAGTACAGCGGGGAGATGGCGCTGACCTCTTTGCCGCCGCGCATGTCGGACCGCATCGTGTTGATGGCCTCCTGAGTGCCCCGCGCGGACGCCAGCGCGGCGAAGACCTCGGCCTCGTCCATCTCGCGCAGACCGCTCGCGAGGCGTCTCGACGCATCCCGCATCGTGGCAAGCAGGCCGGCGGCATCGCGTCGGGCCCGATGCGCCGGATTCACCGGGACCAGCGCCCCGATGAGGATGCCGATGAGACCACCGATCAGGGCGTCGATCGCACGGTGGAAGCCGCCCACGCCACCCGGCGGCAGCAACGTGGCCACCAACACCGCCGACGACGCGGCCTGCATCGGGATCAGCGGCCCGTCGTCGATGAACACCGCGATGGTCATCGCGAGTGCGACCACCACGATGATCTGCCACGTACCCGAGCCGATCACCGAGATCAGCAGATCACCGACCAAGATCCCGATGACCACACCGCTGACCAGTTCTGCCGAGCGACGCCATCGTTTGCCCAGCGACAGTCCGAGCGAGATGACGGCGGCGATGGGCGCGAAGAAGGGCTGCGGATGGCCGAACACCACCACAGCCACCCACCACGCGACCCCGGCTGCCAGCGAACACTGGATGATCGGGACGATCGACAGCCACAGTCGGCGGACGCGTCGATGCAGCGGAGTAGGCAACGCGTTGAGGCGGGCGCGCAGCCATTCGGTCACGGCGGTTGGTCGATCTCTGCGATCAGTGGTCGCGCCGGCTGTCGATCACGCCAGTCCGAGGTGCGTCACAGCGCTTGGATCACTGTCGTTGAGCAGGTCCAGGCACCGCAGGTACTCGTCCTGCTCACCGACCGCGTTGGCCGCACGGGCGAGCGCACCGACGCACCGCAGGAAACCCTGGTTCGGCTCATGGCTCCACGGCACCGGACCGAATCCCTTCCAGCCGTGTCGACGCAGCTGATCGAGTCCGCGGTGATACCCGGTGCGCGCGTACGCGTAGGCCTCGATGACCTTGCCGATGTCCGAGCCGTCCGCAGACGCCTCGAGCGCCGCATCCGCCAGGTACGCCCAGGCGATGGATGCCGTCGGGTGTGCGGCGGCGACCTGTGCGGGTGCGGTCCCGTTGAGCAGGTCCGATTCCGCCTCGTCGTCGCCGGTGAGCAGCACCGGCTGCGGGCCCAGGAGATCTCCGAAAGAAGTCACCACACCATTCAAGCACCTCGCCTCGGCGCGGGCGGAGAGCCGGCCGGTCCACTCGACCCGACTGTTGGGCGGGCCAGGCAATGCCGTCAGCAGTGTGAACCGCGCCCACCGAGTGCTGAATCGGGGGGCCATTCGCTAGGGTGAGTGGCGCGATCGGCCACGACGTATCCCCTTCGGCGGGGAACGTCGCACACTCACCGACGCCGATCAGATTCCATCCGGGGAAGCGGGGTGTAGACGACGATGCCTTCAGCACGCGACGACGGATCGTTGATCGGCCGCGCCCTGCAGGCGTGGCGTAATCGCGGTAACGACCAGGCGGCCCGACCCGGCCGTCGTGGTCCGGACGATTCCTGGGTCGACAGTACGAAGGGCGACGACGCAGCGGTGACAGACGAGACGAACAACGACGGCCTGAACGAATCCTCCTCGGATGACGCGTCGGCGAACGCGAACGAGTCAACCGACCCGACCGCTGCGGTCGACGACCAGCCCGAACGCGACCCCGTCGCGGAATCCGCAGAGGACGATGTCACGACCGGCGACACGACCGACGACGGTTCCGATGCTGAGCCCGACGCCGACGCCCACCCCTCTGATGACTCGTCGACAGACGAGGCAGCGCCGGAGGCCTCCGACGGGACCGCCGACGAAGACGAGGGCACCCCCGAGCAGCAGACCGAGGCTGAGTCGGACGCCGAATCGGCCGATGATGCCGACGACACCGAATCGGCCGATGATGCCGAGGCCGGGCCCGCGGCCCCCGAGGACGACGCGACAGCGCTCGAAGAGGCAGCCGGAAACGGCGACGAGGCCGGAGACGCCGCGGAGGACCGGTCTGAACCTGCCGACACCGAACAGTCCGACAACGAGGCGTCAGACCCAGCCGAGACGACCGACGCCGGGCCGGTGAAGACCGAGCCCACCCGGCCGAAGCCGAAGGGTGGCCGGGGCATCGACTCCGCGACCGCGGTCATCCGACGCGAGGACCTGCCCGAGATCTCCGAGCTCGAAGACCTCGACAGCATCAGCGCCGTCGACGACGCGGACACCACCGCGGCCGACGCTGACACCGAGCCGGAGGCTCCGACCGAGCGCGCGAAGCCCGGCGGTGGGATCGGGCCCACGGATTCGGCGACCACCGTCATCCGACGAGATGACCTACCCGACGATGACGAACTAGAAGACCTCGAGTCGATCGAAACGGTCGCCGCGCCGTCCCCCGCAGCCGACGGCGAGTCCGACGAAGCTCCCGCTGATGGCAATACACCCGATGACGGTGCATCCGATGCCGACGCCACCGGCGCCGAGGCCGACGCCGGCGGGACCGACGACCACAACACCGACGCCGACGACCCGACCGACGAGTGGGTCGACGTCGACGACGCTGCCGCCACCGCGAGCGACTCCGACTCCGACAGTCAGGACGACGACGAGAAGTCGGGTGCGACGAAAGCGTTCCCGGCCGCGGCCGCCGCGACCGGTGCTGCTGCCGCGGGGGCGGCCGGGGCGGCAACCACCAAGACGTCCGCAGCCGAGGGCTGGTCGACGGCCGCCCACAAGCCGGAGGTCATCCCGTCCAGAAGCGATGCGGAGCGGGCCACGACGTCCGGGTCCGCCACGTCTGGGAGCGGAAAGTCTGGGGCCGGGAAGACGGTAGCCGAGAAGTCCGGGGGCGAGAAGTCCGGCGGAGGCCGCCGATGGTGGATTGTCGCGGCGGCCGTGGTCGTCGTACTCGCAGCTGCCGGTGCGGTCTTCGGATATCTGAACCTGCGTCCCCCGGCCCCGGCCGACGAGGCCGCCGACGCCGCCGAGGAGTTCTCGACCGCTCTCTACGAGGGCGATCTGGCCACGCTGCGATCCGTCACCTGCGGCGAGCGGCATCAGTTCTACGCCTCGATCAGCGACGCGGACTTCCAGAAGATCTACGACGGTCAGAAGTCCCGTGACGAACTGGTCCGCATCGACGAGATCAAGGCGGTCAAGCTGACCGGCGAGGGCGATCAGGCGGTGGTCGAGGTGTCCGCGGTGCAGAGCGCCAACCCCGACCAGCCGCAGACAGTGACCATCAACCTGCAGAAATCCGGCGAGGAGTGGAAGGTGTGCACGCCGCAGTGACCAGCACCGGTCCTACGGAACCCCTCCGACACCAGTCGAGGTGGGTACATCACCCGAACGGTCCCGCACCGCATTCCGCTCCGCACGCTACGGCCTACCGTCGATCCGATGCGCCGCTGGCCGGTCTGCCGCTGTCGGCGGTCCCGCCGCTGCCAGAGTCCCCGGTCTTCGAACCCCAGACCCGGCCGTTGCGGATCGAGCGCCAGGCAGCCCGGCCGCTGCCGACCGCCCGACCGGCCCGCCGGCAGCGCCTCGATCCGCCGGTCGTGATGGCGGCGCTGGTCATGGCGGCGCTCGCGGTGGGCGTCGTGGTGGGGCTCGCGACCCTCTGACCATCTCCTGAACGGCCGACAGCGCCCGGCGAACCGGGCGCTGTCGAGTGGTTACGCGGGTCGTTCAGGCGCTGATGGACTTACCCACCGACTTCAGGTCGGTGCAGGCCTCCACCACACGCTCCGACATCGAGGTCTCGGCCTTCTTCGACCAGCCGCGCGGATCGTAGGTCTTCTTGTTGCCCACGTCGCCGTCAACCTTGAGCACGCCGTCATAGTTCTCGAACATGTGCCCGGCGACCGGACGGGTGTAGGCGTACTGGGTGTCGGTGTCGACGTTCATCTTCACGACGCCGTAGCTGAGGGCCTCCTCGATCTCGCTCTTCAGCGAGCCGGAACCGCCGTGGAAGACGAAGTCGAACGGCTTCGCGCCCTCAACCAGACCGAGCTTCTTGACCCCGACCTCCTGGCCGGTGTTCAGCACGTCGGGACGCAGTTTCACGTTGCCCGGCTTGTAGACGCCGTGCACGTTGCCGAAGGTCGCGGCGAGCAGGTACCGGTTACCGGTGTCGCTCGCGCCCAGCGCGTCGAGGGTCTTCTCGAAGTCCTCGGGGGTGGTGAACAGCTTGTCGTTGATCTCGTTCTCCACACCGTCTTCTTCACCGCCGACGACGCCGATCTCGATCTCCAGGATGATGTTGGCGGCGCCCGCCTTCGCGAGCAGATCTTTCGCGATCTCCAGGTTCTCGTCGAGCGGCACGGCGCTGCCATCCCACATGTGCGACTGGAACAGCGGGTTCTTCCCGGCGTCGACGCGCTCCTGCGAGATCGCGAGCAGCGGACGCACGTAGGTGTCGAGTTTGTCCTTCGGGCAGTGGTCGGTGTGCAAACCGATGGTGACGTCGTACTTGGCGGCCACCACATGCGCGAACTCGGCGAGCGCCACCGCGCCGGTGACCATATCCTTCACGCCGAGGCCGGAACCGAATTCCGCACCACCGGTGGAGAACTGGATGATGCCGTCACTGCCGGCATCGGCGAAACCCTTGATGGCTGCGTTGATCGTCGACGACGACGTGCAGTTGATCGCGGGGAACGCGTAGCCCCCCTTCTTGGCCTTGTCGAACATCTCTGCGTACTGCTCTGGAGTTGCAATGGGCATCGACGAAATCCTTCGAACGTAGGGTTCTCGCAGGCGCGAGCTGCCATCGCGTCTCAGTATGGCAGGTGCGCGGCGCGCTGTTGCGGCTGCAGGTGGACCCGCGGGCCCGGTTCCGCCGACGCTCGGCCCGCCCGGTTTGACCGTTACGATGGCAACCGTGTCGTCGTCAAAGGAGAAACCGGTACCGCAGGATCGTCCATCTCCCGACAATCACCGTCCGTCGGCCGGTGTCACCGTCGCCAACGTGGTGCGCGGCGGTCTGATGGGACTGGCCGAGACCGTGCCCGGTGTCTCCGGCGGAACGGTCGCACTGGTCACCGGCATCTACAGCCGGCTGATCGCATCGGCCAAACACGTCACCGACGTCCCGCGGGCGGTGGTCCTGCGCTCGGACTGGCGGGCCCAGATCCGCCAGGTCGACTGGTGGTTGCTCATCCCGGTCGCGATTGGCATGCTCATCGCCGTCTTCTCCATCGCCGGGGTGATGGAGACGTTCGTCACAGAGCAGCCCGTTTACTCCAAGGCACTGTTCATGGGCATGATCGCCGCCTCGGTCGCGATCCCGTTCCTCGAGGTCCGGCCCGGCGACCTCGACGGTGGCGGCGCCAAGGGCCGCGCCGCGGCAGTGTTCGCCATGATGGCTGTCGCCGTGTTCGTGCTCACCTCGCTACCGCGCAGCGAGATCGCCGATCCGCCGCTGGTCCTGGTGTTCTGCGCCGCGGCGGTGGCTGTGTGTGCGCTCGTTTTGCCCGGTGTGTCGGGTTCGTTCTTCTTGCTGGTGGTCGGCATCTACGCACCCACCATGGCCGCTGTCGACGACCGCGACCTGCAGTATCTGTCGGTTTTCGCCCTAGGCGCACTACTGGGCATCGTGACCTTCGTGCGCGTGCTCGAATGGCTGCTCGAACACCATCACACCACCGCCATGATCGCGGCCGCCGGCCTTCTGCTGGGTTCGCTACGGGCGCTGTGGCCGTGGCAGACCGACGAGGGAGGCCTGATGGGCGTCGGTGACGACTGGCCCGGTGCGCTCGGGTTGTTCGTCCTCGGTGCAGTCGTGGTGGGATTGGTGGCACTCGTCCAGCACAAGGTCTACTCCACCGACGCCGAGGCTTCGGTCACAGCCACCCCTTAGCCGACTCCCAGCGCAGAAGTACCTTCCGCTCCGGTTGCGCGAGTACATTGGTTCGTCGTGATCGACACCGCCCTTGCCACCACCACGACCAACCTCGCCTTGATGCCGGGGTTTCTGGACCCGGTGAACTTGCTGAACTCGTTTGGCACCTGGATCCTCGCCGGCCTGCTGCTGGTCGTGTTCATCGAGTCGGGGCTGCTGTTCCCGTTGTTGCCCGGCGATTCATTGCTGTTCACCGCGGGGCTGATCGTCGCCGCGAAATCCACCGACATCGAACCGTTCGCACCCCTGTGGGTGCTGCTTGTGACGATCCCGATCGCGGCATTCCTGGGCGACCAGGTCGGCTACCTCATCGGCAACCGCGTCGGATACTCGCTGTTCCGACCGAACGCAAAGGTGCTCAAAGAGCGCTATATCTTCGAGGCCCACGAGTTCTTCGAAAAGCATGGGCCCATCACGATCTTCCTGGCACGTTTCGTACCGATCGTGCGCACCTATGCCCCGCTGGTCGCGGGAGCTGCCAAAATGCGTTACCCGGTGTTCCTCACCTACAACGTGGTCGGTGCGATCGCGTGGGGCGCCGGTGTCACCCTGCTCGGATACTTCCTCGGGCAGATCGCGTTCATCCGCGACAACATCGACATCATCTTCCTGCTGATCGTGTTCGTCTCGGTGGTCCCGATCATCGCGGAGGTCGTCAAGCGGTTCCTGCGTTCTCGCAAGCCGGTCGTCGAGGAAACGCTCGAGGTGGAGACGCCGGAGAAGCGGACCTCATAGGCTTCCGCGCGGGCGGCTACGGGGTGTAGGCGTACGCCGCAGCCAGATCGATCCGCAGCCACCCGCCGTCGCTGCCCGACTTGTCGAGCGGATAGCCGGGGTCGATCGCGGTCCGCTGCAAGATGTCGAGACGCTGCGCGTCGGTCAGACCCGGGAATCGGCTCGCGAGCAGCGCCGCCGCCGACGCGGGGATCTGGTTGCGCTGAGCCGGCGCCGTCTTGTCGAAGCCGTAGGTCATCATCCGCCGATGCTCCGCCACCGCCTGCTGGGTGCTCATGTACGGGGTGTCCGCGGCGATGAATCGCGTCAACGATCCGCCGACGGCACGTTCGAGTTCGGCACGAAGCTGACGTCCCGCCTGGTCGACGAGGGACCGGAAGGCCGGATCGGACAGTCGTGCCGAGGCGAGGTCGGTCGCCAGGATCCGTCCACCCATCACGTCGAGCGGGTAGTGCACACCGAGCACGATGCGGCCCAGGCCGATCTCACCGGCACGGGCGATGATCTGTGGGCCGAGTTCGGGCAGCCAATACGCCAGCAGTCCGCCGAACAGGTAACCCATGCTGGTGTGTCCGGACGGATAGGAGCCGTTCCCGCCGAGGTCGGCGTAGAGGTCCTCGCCCGGCCGGTTGTAGCGCTCGATCTTTCCGGGCGCCACCACGAACGGACGCGGGTTGCCGAAGATCTCCTTCTCGATCAGGGTGGTGCCGAGCGGGAGCATGGCGCGTGCCGTGTAGCCCTCGGTGAGCGCGGCGACCTTCGGCACCCGGCCGTCGGCGAGCAGCTTGCGGAAGACCGGCCCGAGCCGCTTCCCGAGCGCTTCGGACAACGAGGTCAACCGATCGTCGTAGTTGATCGCGATCGCGTCGGCCTGCTGGGCCGGGGTGGCCGAGTTGTTGATCCGGATGACGGTGCGCAGATTCTGGTCGATGATGTCGGGGCGCTGTTCACGCAGAACATCGAAGCCGTCCAGGACCGGCACGTACGTCCCGCCCGGCGGATAGTCCGACGGGTACGGTCCGATGAGCTGGGCGGGTGTGAACGCCGCCGGCGCCGCCACCGGGGTGGGCGCGGCCGCGGCGACTCCCCCGGAGACGAGACCGAGACCGAGAGTCAGAGCAGTCAGTACGGAGATGAGCGCGGGGCGTAGGCGCGAGGTCGACACGGGTGATCACTCTTCCGTCCCGGACGTTGGTTGCGCAAGTGAACGATCGGTTACCGTGGGCGCGACCCACCGCCGCGGGCACAGTTGCGGGCAATCGCCGGAGAGCAGGGACCGATGAGCAGCACACCGTGTCGTATCACCGAGTTGTGGCGCCATCCAGTGAAGTCGATGGGTGGCGAGTCGCTCGAGTCGCTCGAGTTGAGACCCCTTGGGGTACATGGTGATCGGCTGTGGGCCCTGCATGATGTCGAACGCGACACCACCATCTCGGCTCGACGGCTGCCCGCCGTCTTGGGATTCTCCGCGCGGTTCGCGGCGCCACCCGGCCCCGACGCGGGCCCGGGGCGGGTACCGGCGGTGATCCTCACCGCTCCCGACGGCTCGGAGCATCACAGCGACGACCCGCAGATCCATTCCGCCGTGTCCGCGCGACTCGACCGCGATGTCCGCCTGATCCCCCTGCCCGACGATCCGCGCGCGCACCGGCTGTCGTGGCGCGAGCGGATGACGTCGCTGACCCCGGGGGCGCTCGCCCGCGATCTGGGTATCGCGTCCGACGAGAAGCTGCCGAAGGTCTCCGACATGAATGCCCGCGCGCTGTCGACGTTGACCCGCAACGCCACCCCGCCGGGTACGTTCGTCGATCTGTGTCCGGTGCATATCATCACCGAGACGAGCGTGGCCACCATCGCCGCCGCGATGGGTGTCGAGCACCTCGATCCCCGACGGTTCCGGCCGAACCTGATACTCGCCGGCGACTTCGGCGCCGACGGCCTCCCGGAGGCCCGGTGGCCCGACGCCACCCTGGACCTGGGTGACGCACGCATGCGCGTGGTGATGCGGACGGTGCGCTGCGTGGTGCCCAGCCGGGCACATGTGGGCCTACCGGTGGAGGCCGGTCTGACCCGTGCGGTCGCCACGACCGCCGACCGCTACCTCGGCGTGTATGCCGACGTCATCCGGTCGGGCCGGGTCCGGGTGGGCGACTCGTTGACGATCACGCCGCCGAGCCCACCGTCGGCGCCACGACGACTGGCCCGGCGCGGCCGCGTGCTGGCCTTCGACTCCGCCAACCGGGTCGCCGAGTTGCTGCGTCGCGGCTGACGCATCGGCGCCGCCTACCACGCCGTCCCGAGATCGGCATGCTGACGCACCCAGGCGTGCATCGTAATCCCGGCCGCCACACCGGCATTGATGCTGCGGGTGGAGCCGAACTGGGCGATCGAAACGGTGAGGTCGGCGTGGGTCTGGGCGTCGTCGCTGACTCCGGGGCCCTCCTGCCCGAACAGCAGCACACAGTCGCGCGGCAGGTCTGCCGTCTCGAGGCGAACCGCACCCGGCGTGTTGTCCACGGCGACCACGGCGAGTCCCTCGGCTCGCGCCCAGTCGATCAGCTCGGCCACCGAATCATGGTGCATCAGATGCTGATAGCGATCGGTGACCATCGCGCCGCGCCGATTCCACCGCCGTCGGCCGACGATGTGCACCGCCGCCGCCGCGAAGGCGTTGGCGGTGCGTACCACGGTGCCGATGTTGGCATCGTGGGCAAAGTTCTCGATGGCCACGTGGAAGGGGTGACGCCGGGAGTCGATGTCGGCGACGATGGCGTCGCGCGTCCAGTACCGGTAGGCGTCGACCACGTTGCGGGTGTCGCCGTCGGCGAGCAGCTCGGGGTCGTAGCGTGCGTCGGTGGGGGCCGGGGCGTCGTGTTCGGCGATCCACGGCCCCACTCCGACCGACGGCGTCGACCGCGGTTGCCACTCGGTGGGTCCGGTTTCCTCCACGGTCGTAAGTCGCTCCACTCGGGCCTAGCCGAGGCCGAGATCGGGCAAGCCGAGCAACGACCGGTAGGGCACCCCGAGGGCGGAAATCACCTCGTCGGCACCGGTCGCCCGGTCCACCACGGTGGCCACTCCGATGACCGTGGCGCCGGCCTCCCGCGCGGCCTCGACCGCAGCAGACGGCGAGGCACCGGTGGTGGAAGTGTCCTCGACGACGAGCACAGCGCGCCCGGCGATATCGGGACCTTCGATACGGCGTTGCATGCCGTGGGTCTTGGTGGCCTTGCGCACCACGAAGGCGTCGATGGCCGGGCCGTCGGCGTGCATGATCGACGTGGCGACCGGGTCCGCCCCCAAGGTGAGGCCACCGACCGCGTCATACGACCAGTCGGAGGTGAGTTCGCGCATCAGCTGCCCGATGAGCCGCGACGCCTCGTGGTGCAGCGTGGCTCGCCGCAGATCCACGTAGTAGTCGGCTTGTTTGCCCGACGACAACGTCACCCGTCCGTGCACGACGGCCAGGTCGGTGACCAGTTCGGCCAGGCGGGTTCGGGCGCGGTCGTCGACGGTGGGTGCGGACGCTGACGAAGACATGACGCTGCTCATTTCTGCAAGTGGTGGACGGTCACGGGTGCGCCGACGCGCGCCGCGAGGCCGACGACATCAGCCTTTGCGGTGACGGTTGGGGCGATCGGAGGGAGGGGTGGCGCCCGGCGGCATGTCGTAGGGACGACGCCCGTCAGGTCCCGGCCGACGCACAGGCATCGGTTGCATGCGCCGTCCGGGTGCCGATTCCGGAGTTTGACTCCAGGCTCGTGTCGGCGCGGGTGACACCTCGTCACCCTCGGCGGTCGACGGCTCGGGCGCCGCGGTGGGTGGCTGGTGCGGGGCGGCAGCAGCTGCGGGTTTGTCGGCCTCGATCCGCGCGCGGCGCTGCTTGTCGCGCATCGACTCGGTCTTCTCGTCGGCCAGTTCGGCGCGTGTGGGGCCGTGCGGGTCGCGGGGGTCCGGGGCATCCTGCGGATCGACCAGTGGGGGTAGCACGCGCAACAGATCAGCGAACCGGCGGACCACCTCGAGCCCGGTGTCGAGCTGAGCGTCTTCGGTGGTCAGCGGCATCGAGCCGAGCACCCAGTTGCCCTCGTTCCACAGCACCTCGATGAACGGCGGGGCGTTGTTGGCCAACGCCACCATGCGCCGATCGCAGACACGACGCGCCACGTCGAGATTGTTGGAGAACATCACACGCGGCCCCATCGCGCCCAGCAGCTCCACGTCTTCTTCGGCCGGCGCCAGGACGTCCTCGTGGCGGAGGTCGATCACGACCGGGGACGGGGTCGAGCGCCGTACCGCGACCACGGTGGCCGTTTCGGCGAGGTCGAACACCGCCGCCTCGGTGCCGGCGTAGTGCCCGTATGCGACGTCCTGCACTGCCACACGGTCGGGCACGTTCATCGTCGCGCGGTGAAAGACCTTGCGCAGCTTGGTGTCCGTTTCACGGAACTTGAACTCGTGCTGGTCCCCCCAGACCGCTCGCCGATGCCGCACAGCACTCGCACGCTGCCGGTCGAGCCACAACAGGGCGACCGCACCGGCGAGTGCCAACACGGCGATCACGAAATACACAATGGTCATCGCGCTACAGCCTACTATCGCCGCCGGTGCGTGTAGCGCCGGCGACATAACCCCGGTCCTTGTCGACGACGTTGCCGAGCACCTCGGCCGGCGGTACGGACGCATCGAGGTAGCGCCGCAGGTTCGTGAGGAACTGTTCGGCGAGTACGTCGCGCCATCCGACGACGTCACCGCTCATGTGCGGGGAGATGGCGACGTTCTCCATCGCCCACAGCGGGCTCGACGGGTCGAGCGGTTCGTCGGTGAACACGTCGAGCGAGGCCGCACCGATGTCGCCGGACCGCAGTGCGTCGATCAAGGCCGGTTCGTCGACAAGCTGACCGCGCCCGACGTTGATGAGGTGCGCATCCGACCGCATCGCAGACAGCACGGCGGCGTTGATCATCCGCTCGGTCTGCGGGGTCAACGGGGCGATCGCGACCACGGTGTCGAATCCGCCGACGTGCTCGGCGAGGTCATCGGTGGGCACGACGGTGCCGAAGTCGGGGTCGTCGGACCGTGCGGTCCGTCCCGCTCCGGTCACCCGAATCCCGACGGCCTTCAACAGCCGAGCGGTGGCGCGACCGATGCCGCCGGTACCGATCACCAACGCCGAGGAGCCCTCGGTGCGCGCGGTCTCCCGATGCTGCCAGGTACGCTGCTCCTGAAATCGCTTGGAGATGTGTAACTGCTTGTCACGCGCGAGGATCGAGGCAAGTACGAACTCGGCGATCGGGCGGTCGAATACCCCCGCGGCGTTGGTGACGACGATGTCAGAGCGACGCAGATCGTCGAACAACAGCGAGTCGACGCCGGCGGCGCATACGTGCACCCAACGGAGATCGGCGGTCGCGGGACCCCAATTGTCCTTCAGCGCACGGGAAAAGAAGTCCCACACGAGCAGCACATCGGCTCCGGTCAGCGCCGCGGGCAAGGTCTGCGCGGTGCAGGGTCGGATGGTGGCGAGCTCCGAGATCTCATCGAGGTTGGCGGGCTCCGGGACGCCGTCGGCCCCGAGGATCGCGATGGTCGGTCGTTGTGTGGCCACGCCTCACCGTAACCAGGCGCCGCGGTTCTGGCCGCACCTATGGGTTCTGGCCGCAGTTCGGACGCCAAGCCGGAATCCGGAACTGCGGCCGGAAACCCTCCTCTGCACGCGCCGGACCAGGGACGATGTCTAATTGTTGACAATCCGACGATCGACCGTCACCGTGTACGCATGACCGTCACTGCCGAAGCCATGAACACCGCCCAAACCGCATCGCTGAGCCCCGCGCTCAAACAGGCCACGCCCGTCGTCGTCGACCATGCGCAGGGCTCGTGGATCCGCGGAACCGACGGCAACGACTACCTCGACTTCACCACCGGTATCGGCGTCACCAGTACCGGTCACTGCCACCCGCGCGTGGTCGCCGCAGCGCAGGAGCAGTGCACCAAGATCATCCATGCCCAGTACACGACGGTGATGCATCAGCCGCTGCTCGAACTGACCGAGAAGCTCGGTGGCGTGCTACCCCTGGGTCTCGATTCGGTCTTCTACGCCAACTCCGGATCGGAGGCCGTCGAGGCCGCCATCCGGTTGGCCCGGATGGCCACCGCCCGACCCAACATCATCGTCTTCCAGGGCGGTTTCCACGGCCGCACCGTCGCCGCGGCCAGCCTCACCACAGCGGGCACCCGCTTCTCGGCCGGGTTCTCACCGCTCATGTCCGGCGTGCACATGTCACCGTTCCCGTATGCCTACCGCTACGGCTGGGGCACCGACGCCGCCGTCGACTTCGCGCTGCGCGAGCTCGACTACCTGCTGCAGTCACGCGTCGCACCCAACGACACCGCCGCGTTCCTCATCGAACCGGTGCTCGGCGATGGCGGCTACCTACCGACCCCACCGCGATTCCTGGAGGGTCTGCGTGAACGCGCGGATCGCCACGGCATCCTGTTCATCCTCGACGAGGTACAAGCCGGCTTCGGCCGCACCGGCAAGTTCTGGGGACATCAGCACGCATCGGATCTGACTCCCGACATCCTCATCACCGCCAAGGGCCTGGCCTCGGGCTTTCCCATCTCGGCCATCGCCGCCTCCACCGAACTGATGAGCAAGGCGTGGCCGGGGTCGCAGGGCGGCACCTACGGCGGCAACGCCGTCGCCGCGGCCGCCGCCGTGGCCACCATCGACGTCATCCGCGACGAGAATCTGGTGGAGAACGCCCGGGTCCGGGGCGAGCAACTGCTCACCGGGCTGCAGGAGATCGCCGGGCGCTTCGACGCGATCGGCGATGTCCGGGGGCTTGGCCTGATGACCGGAATCGAGTTCGTCAAGACAGACGCCGCCGACGTGCCGGTGCCCGATGCCGCGGCCGCCGCGGCGGTTCAGCAGGCCACCACCCGGCACGGCCTACTCACTCTCACCTGCGGGCCCGCCGGCAACGTGGTGCGCCTGATCCCGGCGCTGGTGGTGACCGAGGACGAGATCGCCCTAGGACTGGAACGATTCGCCGCAACGCTGTCCGATGTGTTCGCAGACGATACGCTCGGACAGAGATGACCGATGTCAGCACCAGGGGGCCGGCAGCCACCGGAGATGTAGACGTCTCCGGTGAACTCGCCGCGCTCGGTCTCGAGGTCGATGCGTCCTCCCGCCGACGTGCCGAATACTCCTACGACGCTTCCAATTACCGGATTCGTCCGATTGCGGTGGTTTTTCCGCACACCGACGTCGACGTCGCGCGTACCGCGGCGTACTGCCACGCGCACGGCATCCCGCTCATCGCGCGTGGCGGCGGGACGTCGATGGGCGGCAACGCCATCGGCACCGGCGTCGTCATCGACCTCTCCCGGCACATGGATCGGTTGCGCGCCGTCGATGCCGCATCGGGCACCGCCGTCGCCGAGAGCGGGATAGTCCTCACGTCACTGGCCGCACAGGCCAAGGCGGCCACCGACGGTCGGCTGACGTTCGCACCCGACCCATCGTCGGCGTCACGTGCGACTCTCGGCGGTGCCATCGGCAACGATGCGTGCGGCAACCACTCGGTCCGGCACGGCCGTACCACCGATCATGTCGAGGAGCTCTACCTCGTCACGGCCGACGGGCTGCGGCTCACCGCAACCCGCACCGGCATCCATGCCACCGATCCGGACGATGCCGAAGCCGCGGCACGTGCGGTCGATCTCACCGAGCAGCTGCGCGATCTCACAACCCGCAACCTCGCCATCCTGCGCACCGACCTGGAGACCATCCCGCGGCAGGTGTCGGGATACCACCTGTCGAAGATGCTGCCGGAGAACGGTTTCGACATAGCTCGCGCCCTGGTTGGCAGCGAGGGCACCTGCGCACTGGTGGTGGCCGCCCGGGTACGGCTGGTGCCGGTCGCCACCAGTCCACTGTTGCTGTGCGTCGGCTACCCCAGCGTCAGCGACGCCGCCCGCGATGTGCCCGCCATCCTGCCGTACGCACCGTCGGCGGTGGAGGGCATCGACCGCAAGATCGTCGCGACGATGGCCGCCCGCCGTGGTCGCGACACGGTGAGCGCGTTGCCCGGCATCTCCGACCGCGAGTGCACCGCCTGGCTGTTCATCGACCTCGACGAGCACAGCGCCGCACAGAAATCCGAGACCAACGTGACGGCCACCGCGAAGCGACTGCTCGATGAGCTCCGGGCCGGCGGGCGGATGATCGCCGGCACCACGGTGCCCGATCCAGTGACCCGCAAGACGCTCTGGCGGGTCCGCGAGGACGGTGCGGGACTCTCGTCACGCCTGGCCGACCCCGATGACGACAACGTCGACAGCGGTTACGAGTCCTGGCCCGGCTGGGAGGATGCCGCGGTCGCCCCGGACCGACTGGCCGACTATCTCGACGACTTCACCGGCCTTCTCGATCGGCACGGGCTCACCGGGGTGATGTACGGGCACTTCGGCGCCGGTTGCATGCACGTACGCATCACCTTCGATCTGCGCACCGCCGACGGCCGGGCGACCATGGACAGGTTCTGCAACGACGCCGCTCATCTCGTTGTGGCCCATGGTGGTTCGCTGTCCGGTGAACACGGCGACGGCCGGGCACGATCGGCTCTTCTCCCGGTGATGTACTCCCCCGCCATGCTCAGCGCCTTCGCGGAATTCAAGCGGATCTGGGATCCCACCGGCACGCTCAACCCCGGCTCCATCGTCGATCCGCCGCCGATCACCGCCGACCTCGCGCTCGCCGACGTCCCGGCCCGCACCTGGTCGACCATGTTCGATCTCGGCACCCCCGATCCCACACAGGCTGCCCCGAGCAGTGGCGTCGGGACCGACCCGGGGCTCGACCCGTTCGTGCACGCCGTCCAGGGCTGTATCGGGGTCGGGCGGTGCCGCGCGTCGTCGGGCGGCGTGATGTGCCCCAGCTATCGCGCCACCCGCGACGAGAAGGACTCCACGCGCGGCCGTGCGCGAGTGCTGCAGGACATGGTGCGCACCGCCCCCGACGTCGAATCCGGCTGGCAGTCCACCGATGTCGCCGATGCCCTCGACCTGTGCCTGTCGTGCAAGGCGTGCTCCACCGACTGCCCCACCGGTGTCGACATGGCGACCTACAAGTCGGAGTTCCTCCACCATCACTACGCCGGGCGTCGGCGACCACTGTCGCACTACTCCCTGGGTTGGATGCCGGCCTGGCTGGGCGTCGCCGGTGCGCTGGCACCGATGATCAATGCGAGCCTGCGCAGTCCGCTGCGCCGCGTGGCCGCCCGGGCCGGGGGACTCGACCCGCGCCGCAGCATGCCCCGCTTCGCACGTCGACGCGATCGGCGGCGTCATCTGGGCGCACTGCCCGACGTCGGTTCCACCTCCGACGTCATCTTGTTCATCGATTCGTTCACGCAGGCATTCCGGCCGCAGGTCGCCACGGCCGCCGCCGACGTCCTCGGTGCCACCGGCGCACAGGTCGGCTGCCACGCGGACAACTGCTGTGCCCTCACCTGGATCTCCACCGGGCAGCTCAAGCACGCGCGAAAAGTGTTGACGCGCACTGCCGACGCTCTCGACGACGGCACCGATCGGCCGATCGTGCTACCCGAACCCAGTTGCGCCGCAGCGCTACGCAAGGACCTCCCGGAACTCGTCCACACCGATGCGGCGCGACGGGTGTCGAAGCGGGTGCACAGCTTCGCCGACTATCTCCCGACGCTCATCGAGCAGGGGTGGACGCCGATCGGACTACCCGAATCGGTGACGCTGCAGACGCATTGCCACGAGTACGCGGTGTTCGGCGCGCGCACCGGCGCGACGGTGCTGGAATCACTCGGCGTGCAGGTGCACACCTCCGACGGATGCTGCGGCGTCGCCGGGAACTTCGGATTCGAGCGTGGGCACTACGAGGTGAGTGTCGCGGTCGCCGAGAACGCCCTGGCACCCGCGTTGCGTTCGGCACCCGAGCGCCCGGTGATCACCGACGGGTTCAGTTGTGCGATGTCGGTGGACCACCTATCCGCGACCGACCCAGAGATTCGTTCCGCCGGACTTCATCTCGCCGAACTCCTCACCCGCTCCCCCGTACCTCCCCGCGCGCCGACAGAACCCCAGAACGCGCCGAGCGAACCTCCCGCAGCGTCGACAGAACCCCGATATCCGTCGACGGAATCCGATCCCTCATCGACAGCACCCGACAACCAGGAAGGAGCGTGACCATGACGGCCACCATCCCCACCACGGACGCCGCGCAGGCCATCGCGCGCCTGCACACCGACCTGTTCATCGACGGCCAATGGCGACCCGCCGCCTCGGGTGCCACCTTCACGGTGGAGAATCCCGCCACCGGTGCGCCGCTGACGGTGGTCGCCGACGGTTCCGCCGACGACGCGCGTCTGGCCCTGGCAGCCGCCGCCGCACACCAGGCCGATTGGGCGGCGACCTCACCGCGCTCCCGCAGCGAGATCCTATATCGCGCTTATCAGATCATCATGGATCGCGTCGACGAGATCGCCGCGGTGATGACCGCCGAGATGGGCAAACCACTGGCCGAGGCCAAGGGCGAGGTCGCCTACGGCGCCGAGTTCTTCCGCTGGTTCGCCGAAGAAGCCGTGCGCATCGGCGGCGACCACACCGTCACCGGCGACGGCAACAACCGGGTCGTGGTCAGCAAACAGCCCGTCGGCCCGTGCATCCTGATCACCCCCTGGAACTTCCCCCTCGCCATGGGAACCCGCAAGATCGGTCCGGCCGTCGCGGCGGGCTGCACGATGGTGTTCAAACCGGCCGAGCTGACGCCACTGACCGCGTTGCTGCTCACCGACATTCTGCGCGAGGCCGGCCTACCCGACGGTGTCCTCAATGTGGTGACCACCACCGACCCCGGTGCCGTGGTGGGTGAATGGATGACGTCGGGCGATGCCCGCAAGGTCAGCTTCACCGGGTCCACCGAGGTCGGCAAGATCCTGCTCGGCCAAGCCGCGGGCACGGTGATGCGCACGTCGATGGAACTCGGCGGCAACGCCCCGTTCATCGTGTGCGCCGACGCCGATGTCGACCGGGCCATTGACGGCGTGATGGTGGCCAAGATGCGCAACATGGGCCAGGCCTGCACCGCGGCCAATCGGATCTTTGTGCACCGCGACGTGCTCGACGCCTTCACCGACAAACTGTCGGCACGTATGGGCGGGCTCGTCGTCGGCGACGGCGCCGCCGTCGGCACCCAGGTGGGTCCGCTCGTCGAGCAGAAGGCCACCGACAAGGTCACCACCCTCGTCGACGACGCACTCGAGCGTGGCGCCCGCATCGTCTGCGGCGGTGAGCGACCGGATGGACCCGGGCATTTCTATCCGCCCACCGTGCTGACCGATGTGGATCCGGCCGCCGACCTCATGCACACCGAGATCTTCGGCCCGGTGGCAGCGATCATCCCGTTCGGCACCGCCGGCGGTGACGCGAAGTCCGATGACGACGAGGTGCTGCGGTTGGCCAACGACACCCCGTGGGGCCTGGTCGGTTACCTCTACACCCAGGACATCGACCGAGCCGACCGGTTGTCGACGGATCTGCAGGTCGGCATGGTGGGTGTCAACACCGGCCTGGTCTCCAATCCGGCGGCACCGTTCGGCGGCATAAAACAGTCCGGCCTCGGCCGTGAGGGCGGTCGACTCGGCATCGAGGAGTTTCTCGACATAAAGTATGTCTCGCGGCCTATCGCCCGCTGACACACCAGTATTCACCGGCCGCACCATCGGCCGGGACGACCCGACAGGAGACCACGGATGTACCTCGGCGCTCAGCTGTTCACCGACAGCGAGTACGAGCAGCGCCTGACCCGTGTCCGCGAACTCATGGACCGGCAGGGCCTCTCGGCGATCATCGTCACCGACCCCGCCAACATCTTCTATCTCATCGGGTACAACGCGTGGTCGTTCTACACCCCACAGATGCTCTTCGTGCCGATCGAGGGCGAGATGGTGTTCTTCGCCCGGGAGATGGATGCGCACGGCGCACACCGGACTTCATGGCTACCCGAGGATCAGATTGTCGGCTACCCGGAGAGCTACGTGCACCGTCCGCACGTCCACGCATTCGACTGGGTGGCATGGGCGTTGCGCCAGCGCCACCAGATCGCACCGGCGTCGCGGGCCGGGTCGGTGGGGTTGGAGATGGATTCGCACTTCTTCTCCCCCAAGGCCTACCGGGCCCTGTACAACGCCATTCCGGAATGGAAACTGGTGGACAACTTCGAATTGGTCAACTGGGTGCGGTCGGTGAAATCCGACGCCGAGATCCAGTTGATGCGCCAGGCCGGCATGGTGTGTTCGGAGGCGATGCGCGCAGCCATCGAGACCATCGACGTCGGTGTTCGCCAATGCGATGCAGCTGCGGCGATCTCGCAGGCGCAGATCACCGGGACATCGGACTTCGGCGGTGACTATCCGGCGATCGTGCCGATGATGCCGACCGGGGCCGCCGCCGACACACCGCATCTCACCTGGCATCAGGGCACGTTCACCGACGACGAGGCGGTCGTCATCGAACTCACCGGCGCCCACAACCGATATCACTGTCCCTTGGCCCGCACGGTGTCCCTCGGCACACCGTCGAAAGATCTCGACTACGTCGCCAACGCCACCGCGGAAGGTCTCAACAACGTCCTCGAGGCCATCCGTCCGGGCGTCGCCACTCGCGAACTGGCGTCCACCTGGAACTGGACGCTGGCCAAGTACGGGCTCGAAAAGCCATCCCGCCTGGGCTATTCGATCGGTATCGGATACCCGCCCGACTGGGGCGAGCGCACCATCAGCATCCGCACTGAGGACGAGACGATCCTGGAGACCAACATGACCTTCCACATCGTGTGCGGAATGTGGATGGACGACTACGGTTTCGAACTCTCCGAATCGGTGCGGGTCAGCCCCACCGGAGTGGAGACGTTCACGAGTTTCCCGCGGGAGCTGATCCGAAAATGAAGCCCCGATCCCTGACGGCCGAGCGTCACCCCCCGACCCCTGAGGAGCGGGGCGCTAGCCGAGCGTTACGAAGGGCCCCAACCACGCCGAGAGAGGTGAACCGATGACCGCCACCGCCGACACCCACAACCTGCGCCATTCCGGTCCCACCCTGCCGCTGGCGGGCCGGGCCAAAGATCTGGTCGGCTCGATGATCGACTCGTCCACGTCGCTGCTGGCGGCCCAGACCCACGACATCGTGCGCTTCGCGATGGGCTCACCCGCCGACGAAGCGGTACCGGCCGACGAGTTCCGGCAGATCGCCGGGGAGATCCTCGACAACTCGTCGTTCACCTACGGTGCCACCGAGGGTGAACCGCGCCTGCTACAACTGCTGGTCGACTACCTGGCCACCACCCCGGATCCGTCCAGCCTCGACCGGCTGGTCATCACCACCGGCGGCATGCAGGGCCTCGATCTGGCCTGCAAGCTGTTCGTCGATCCGGGCGATCTGGTGGTCGTCGAGTCACCCACGTACACAAATGGCAGCGCCACCGCCCTCTCCTACGGTGCGCAGCTGCTCGAGGTCCCGACCGACGAGGACGGCATGCAGGTCGACACCCTAGAGGATCTCGTCTCCCACACCCATCAGACGCCCAAGGCGATCTACACGATCCCGACCTTCCAGAACCCGTCGGGTGTGACCCTGTCCGAGGAGCGCCGACGCGAACTGCTGCGCCTGGCCCACAAGTGGGGTGCGGTGATCATCGACGACGACCCGTACGGCCTGCTGCGTTTCGCCGGCGAGGACCTGCCCACGTTCCAGACGCTGAGCCCCAAGGACCCACTGATCTTCTCGGTGCGGACGTTCTCCAAGATCCTCGCGCCGGGCTGGCGCGTCGGTTGGGTCGACGCCGACGCGTCGTTGCGCCAACTGCTCATCAACGGCAAGCAGGCGATGGACACCTGCACGAATGTGCCGAACCAGCACATCGTGGCCGAGTACATCGCCCGCGGCGGCCTGGAGGATCATCTCGCCGGAATCCGCAAGCTCTACCGGGAACGCAAGGAGGCCATGCTGGACTCCATCGCTCGACATCTCGGCGATCGGGTGGTCACCACCAACCCGGACGGCGGCTTCTTCCTCTGGGTCACCCTGCGTGAGGAGTTCGCCGAGATCGACACCCGCGAGTTGTTCGAGCAGGCGCTGGCCGACGGGGTGGCGTTCATCCCCGGTCCCGCGCTGTCGCCGGGTGGTCGGTTCCGCAACGCCATGCGGCTGTGCTTCGCCTCGAGTACCCCGGAGCGGATCGAGGAGGGCATCGCCCGCCTGACCGGCACGCTGGAGAAGATGGCTCATACTGGATGACGGAATCCATTCGATGACCAGAAGAGCTCCCGGAGGTCGCGACGTGTCCCTGTCCGAAGCCGAGTCCGGCGTGTTGTCCCACATCAACGCCGATACCGTCGCCATGCTGACGGCGAGTCTCGTCGAGGCATCCAGTGAGAATCCCGGCGGCACCGAGGCCGCAGCGGTCGAGGTGCTCGAGAAGGCCTGCCGCAGCGCGGGTTTCTCGGTCGCGACGCGAGAAGTGGAGCCGGGGCGACCGAATCTGGTGGCCACCATGGCCGCAGGTGACGGACCGGGGTTGATGTTGCTGGGACACTCCGATGTGGTGCCCGCCGGCCCGGGCTGGTCGGCGGACCCGTACCGCGCGCGCTTTGCCGACGGCCGGTTGTACGGGCGTGGCGCCACCGACATGAAAGGTGGGTTGGCGGCGGCCGTGGTCGCCATGCAGGCGCTGTCACATGCCGGCGCCTATGGTGCCGAGCTGACCGGACCTGTCCGGCTGGTGTGCACGGTCGACGAGGAGGAGCACGGGATCGGTGTGCGCGATTTCGTCGCTCAGCAACCCGATCACGAGTTTGCCGGCTGCATCGTGGCCGAACCCACCGACCTCGAAGTGGTCCGGGGGTGCCGTGGCGCCTCCTACCTGGAGATCGACATCACTGGGCGTGCAGCTCATTCCGGGCGTCCGGCCGACGGTCGCAGCGCCATCAATGCGGCCGCGTCCATCATCGATCTGATCCGTTTTGATCATGATCAGCTGGCGATGACGTCGGACGACCTACTCGGTTCGGGCACCTGGAATGTGGGCACGATTGCCGGCGGCCAAGGCATCTCGGTGGTGGCACCGATGTGCAGTCTCGGCATCGACCGACGGCTGATGCCGCACGAGGATGCCCAGAGCATCGCCGCTCAACTGCGCCGGGCGATCTCGGCGGCCCACATCGATACCGACGGAGTGTCGGTGGATGTTCGGGTCACCATGGAGATGCCGGGATTCGCCACCGACGAATCACACGCGCTGGTCGGTACCACCGTTGGCGCCATCACCGATGCCGGTGGCACCACCTCGGTCGGCGGCTGGAGCGCCGCCTGCGATGGCGGCTTTGTCAGCCGCGATCTGGGCATCCCGGCCATCGTCTGCGGACCGGGCGAAATCCACAGCGAGGCACATCAACCCGACGAATCGGTGGCGATCGCCGACCTGGAGACTGCCGCCCGGGCCTACGCGCTCACCGCCCTGCGGCTACTGAGCTGAGAGTCGGTCCGACCACCACCGCTGATCGAGTAACCCACCAGCCGCCATGCCAGCGCGCACTACCTCTGCTGATCGAGTAGCCCGCGAGCCGCCAAGCCAGCGCGCACTACCTCTGCTGATCGAGTAACCCACCAGCCGCCAGGCCAGCGCGCACTACCTCTGCTGATCGAGTAGCCCGCGAGCCGCCAGGCGAGCGCGCGCTACCTCTGCTGATCGAGTAGCCCGCGAGCCGCCAGGCGAGCGTGCGTATCGAGATCCCCCCAACACACACCCGCCCGGCCGACCCCGTCAGGCCGCCCGTGCGGCCATCGCGAGATCGCGTTCCTTGGACGGGATCTCCGAGCCCCGGATCGACACTCCCGCGGTCTCCTTGAGGAAGACCAGAGCGACCATACCGATGGCGCACGCGATCATCATGTACAACGCGGGGAACAGATTCCATCCGGTCCCCTCCACCACCGCGTCGTTCACCAGCGGCGCAGTACCACCGAACGCGGCGGTGGCCACGTTGTAGGAGATCGCGAAGCCCGCATACCGCACCTGCGTCGGGAACATCGCCGGGAAGGTCGCCGAAATGGTGGACAGCTGCGGGATGTAGAGCAGACCGAGGATCACGAAGCCCATGATCGCCCAGCCAAAGCCCTGGCCCATCAGCCAGTACAGCGGCAATGCGAGGACGAACAGGCCGATGAGCGACGCCCACCACATCGGTTTTCGTCCGGTCCGGTCAGACCAGGCGCCGAAGAACGGGATCACCGCCATCATCACCAACTCACCGATGAGGATGACCGCCGTAGACGTGTCCGTACTCATCCCGATGGTGTTCTCGAGGTACGTCGGCTGATACGCCAAAAGCGTGTAATTGGCCACGTTGAGGGCGATCACCATGCCGAACATGACCACGACGGGCTGCCAGTACGTCTTGACGAGGTCGATCAGCTCACGACCGGGTGACGCCTCGAGTTTGTGTTCGTCCTCGAGTTCCTCGAACACCGGGGACTCGTCGACCTGGGTACGGAGGTAGAGCCCGACGAGGCCGAGCGGGAGGGCGAGGAAGAACGGCAGGCGCCATCCCCAGGTGGCCATCGCGTCGTCGGTCAGCAGCAGGTCGAGCAACAACACCACCGCGGATCCGAGGACGAATCCGGCGAGAGTGCCGAATTCGAGGAAACTGCCGTAGCGTCCGCGCTTCTTGTCGGGTGCGTACTCGGCCATGAAGGTTGCCGCGCCGCCGTACTCGCCACCGGTGGAGAATCCTTGCACCACACGCAGCAGGATCAGCAGTACCGGAGCCCACACGCCGGCCACGGCGTGGGTGGGAAGGACGCCGATCAACGCGGTCGCACCGGAGATCAGCACGATGGTCAGGGCGAGCACCGAACGTCGTCCGATGCGGTCTCCGATGGGTCCCCAGACGAAGCCGCCGAGGGGGCGGAGCACGAATGAGATGGCGAACCCGAGCATCGTGCCCAGGGTGCCGAGATCGCCGGGGAAGAAGGCGTCGGTCAGATACGTCGCGGTCGCGGCGTAGACACCGTAGTCATACCACTCGGTGGCGTTGCCGATGGCCGATGCGCTGATTGCTTTGCGCAGGATCGACTTTCCCTCGGGTGATTCCGGATCGGGTCTGGGGTGTGCATTCGCCGCGGACGGCGTGGGATTCGTCATCTGAGCCTTCCTCGATTTGGTTCGGCCAGTTGTCGTGTGTGGGGTTCACGGAGGTGAACGACGCGTGGTGCGATCGAGAAGCAACGATGACGAGATGGGACCGATCAGAGACCTGCTGCGATCACCCCGCCGACACCACGCCGGCCAGATCGGGAATGTCATCTCCGACCAGTCGGTGCAGTCCGTCGTTCATGTGCTCGATCATCAGCGCGTCGGCCGCCGGCGCGTTTTTCGCCGCGATGGCGTCGACCAATGCCTGATGTTCCTCTATCCGTTCCTTTCCCGATGCGTAGGTTCCCCGCATCGCCCGCAGACACATTCGCGTCTCCACCAGGATCGTTTCGTGCAACCGCGAAAGTCGCTGGCTGGCGGCGTGATCCACCAGCGTCTGGTGAAAACGCATGTCTGCGTCGGCCATCTCGACCCCGTTCGGGTCATCGATGAACTCTCGCATCTGTGCCACTACATCATTCAAGTCGTCGATGGCGTCGTGATCCCCACGATAGATCACCTGTTCCACCGCGGCACGTTCGACTGCAGTTCTCGCCACGTACATGTCCCGTATGTCCGAATTGTCCATCGACACAACGAAAAGGCCGCGATTCCGATGGCTGACGAGCAACCCTTCGGCGGTGAGTCGTTGCATCGCTTCCCGCAGCGGTCCACGGCTCACCCCGAGGTCGGCGGCCAGCCCCGATTCGGTCAATTGCGACCCCGGCGCGAAGTCGCCGTTGGCGATGGCATCGTGCAGTTTGCGCGCGATGATCGCCGGCGTCGACTCCTGCACGAGCGGGGTCAGGACCCGTTTGCGTCCGGATCCTCGTTGCCGCGTTCCACTCATCTGCATTACCCCTTGTTGTTTACTCTCATGCACGCCGATACGAGAGTGTTTCGCCGCGCGCGCCGCCCATCCAGATGTCATTGCACGCCGCGGCGAACGCGTCGAGCCCCTCGGTGATGGTCCCGAACACGTTGCCCGGCACCCAGCCCACGTCCCCGTTGATCAGCAGATTGTTGCGTCCGTAGAAGACCGCGAGATCGATCAGCAGACGATGTGCGCCCGGCGCACCGCCGGGTTCATACCCGTAAGCAGGGTTGTCGAGCACGCCGTCGAAGGTGAAGTAGCACAGGTCGCCGGGGATCGGGGTCACGGTGGTGTTCTCCGGACCCGGCTCGACCGGCGCGAAGGCCGGTAGCAGGGTGTAGATCTCGTTGCGGGCGAATTTGCCGTGATATACCTGGTCACCCAACGGAAGCGCATCCCACACGGCCGCCGCGGTACGCGGCGCCTCGTCGTCGAGCAAGCGCGCCACCGCGGTGACACCGCGCTGTTCGAGTGTGACCGTGATGTAGCGGTCGCTCATCGTGCGCCCTCCCGGGTCCGGAACGGCGCGATACGCTCGTATGCCGCCGCCACCCGCAGTACCGTGTCGTCGGCGTGGCGGGCACCGACGATCTGCAGGCCGGTCGGCAACGGCGCAATCGCGTCATCGTCGAATCCGCTCGGCACGGTGATCGCCGGTTGACCGGTCAGGTTGAACGGATAGGAATAGGGCGTCCACGACGTCCAGTCCGGCGAGTCAGATCCAGCCGGCACGTCGACGCCGGCCTCGAACGCTACCCGCGGCGTGCTGGGTGTGATGAGCACGTCGTAGTCGAGATGCAGGTTACCCATCTCGACGCCGAGCGCCATCCGCACGGCGGTGGCATCGAGGTAGTCGGTTGCCGAGAAACCGGCGTGACGGGCCAATGCCGCAGCCAAACCGTGGTCGATCTTCTCGTGCGCGCCCGGGCCCAGCGCGCGCACCACCACGTCGGCGCCACTGAACCACAGGATGTGATACGCCCATGCCGGGTCCGACCAGCTCAGGTCGATCTCGGTCACCGAGGCACCCAGCCCACGCAATGCATCGACGGCTACCTCGGTGTTGCGTTGCACCACTGGGGAGTTGGTTCCGAAACCCAGATCGGGGCTGTAGGCGATCCGGACTCCGTCCAGATGATCCGGTGCGAGCGCGAGCTTCTCGGCCGAACTCGTGGTCGGTGTCGGCATCGCCCACCAATCGCGCGGATCGAATCCACTCAGCACGTCGAGCATCGTCGCGCAGTCGGCGACCGTGCGCGTCATCGGGCCGGCATGTGCCAGAGTCCCGAAGGGACTCGCCGGATACAGCGGGACACGACCAAAGGTCGGTTTGAAACCGACGATCCCGCAGAAGGATGCGGGAATGCGGATCGATCCGCCGCCATCGGTGCCGACCGACAGCGGACCGAGACCGGCCGCCACCGCCGCCGCACTGCCGCCACTCGAGCCACCAGAGGTGCGGTCGGAGTTCCACGGGTTGCGGGTGACACCGCACCGCGGGCTGTCGGTGACGCCCTTCCAGCCGAACTCCGGCGTGGTGACCTTGCCCAGCAGCACCGCGCCCGCCTCACGCAGGCGTGCCACCACCGGAGCATCGACGGTCCAGGCGTCATCCTCGGGTTGAATCAGTTCGGATCCCCGCAGGGTGGGCCAGCCCGCTGTCAGGAAGAGATCCTTGATGCTCACCGGCACGCCATCGAGCGGACCCACGGGAATGCCGTCCGCGTGTCGTCGGGCGGACTCGCGGGCGTCGCGCATCGCCGCGTCGGAGTCGACCAGGCAGAATGCGTTGATGACAGGGTTCTCGTCGTCGATGGTCGCGAGTAGTTCTTCGGTCACGGCGACCGGGGAGAGTGCCCCCGACCGGTACCCCGCCCCGAGCTCGGTGGCGGTGCACCAGCGTGCGGTTGTGTCCATCGGTTCCTTCAGCAGATCGTGCGGTTCTTGGTAGATTGTTGACAATCTACCCGGGAGGTCTGTGAGTGACAACCAGAACGCCAACCGTCGCATTGCTCTATCCAGGTCATGCCGCCGAAGACGACTACCCGCTCGCCGAGACCGGCCTCGACGGCGCGATCCGGCTGCCGGTGGTCATCACCGAGATCGAATCCGACGATCACACGGTGGAGGCCATGCGCGCCGTGGGAACCGATACCCCGCTGCGCGAGGGAGCCCAGCGCGCCATGCGCCATGAGCCGGGCGCCCTGATCTGGGCCTGCACGTCCGGCAGCTTCCTATACGGCTGGGAGGGCGCACATGAACAGGTCGCCCGGGTGGCCGACCAGGTGGGTCTGCCGGTGTCTTCGACGTCCCTGGCATTCGCCGCTGCCTGCCGCGAGCTCGGTGTGACGTCGGTGTCGGTTGCCGCCACGTATCCCGCTCCGGTCGCCGACGGTTTCACGACCTTCCTCGCCGGCGCAGGCATCTCGGTGGTGTCCTCGTCGGCCCACGACGTACACACCGCGACCGAAGCGGGAATCCTGGACGGCGACAACCTGTTCGAGATGGTCCGCGCGGCCGACTCGGCCTACACCGAGGCGGTGTTGGTTCCCGACACCGCGCTGCACACCATCGGCTGGATCGCCGATCTCGAACGCGAGGTCGGCAAACCCGTACTCACTGCGAATCAGGTGACCACTTGGCAGGCAACACGTTTAGTCGGCCTACAACTGTCCGTCGACGGCTTGGGGGCGCTGTTCGGCGGCACCGTTCCCGAATCCCGAGTAGCGTCGGCGGGAGTGCATCCCCCGCTGGTTGAGTAGCGGCGAGCGAGCCCGCGAGCCCGCCGCCACCAACCACCGCAACCGATCTCGACAACGTCCCCACGCTGCCCGCTACTCGACAGGCAGTACGGACCGATCACGCACCTCGTGTTCGTGCTGTCGGCGATAGTGACGGTTCCGAGACCGTAGGACCACTGTTGCCAGCGTCGCCGACACCACCGAACCGAACAGCACGCCCACTTTGACGTACTCCTGTCGGTCAGGGTCGCCGGCGAAGGCGAGTTCACCGATCAACAACGACACGGTGAATCCGATGCCGGCCAGCATGGCCGCCCCGATCACATCGACCCACTTGAGACTGGAGTCCAGCGATGCCGGGGTCACCGACGCCACCAGCCAGGTGGTCCCGAAGATCCCCACCACCTTTCCGATCACCAGTCCTGCGACGATCCCCATCGCCACCGGCTCTTGCAGTGCCGAGACGAGACCGCCGACCCCGCCAAAGGCCACCCCCGCAGCGAAGAACGCGAACACCGGAACGGCCACGCCCGAGGAGAGCGGTCGGATCGTGTGCTCGAAACGTTCGGCCAGCCCCGGGCCGTCGTCGCGATCACCGGTTGTGCCGGCACGCAACACCGGCACGGTGAACCCGAGTAGCACTCCGGCAACCGTCGCGTGCACTCCCGACTCGTGCACGAAGGTCCAGGTGAGCCCGGCCAGCGGCACCAGGAGCCACCAGGATGTGATGCGCCGCTGCACGAGAATCGCGAACAGCACCAACGGAATCACTGCCAGACCCAGGAAGGTCAGGTCGATGCTGTCGCTGTAGAACACCGCGATAATGGTGATGGCAAGCAGGTCATCGACGACGGCGAGTGTGAGTAGAAACGTCCGTAGCGCGACCGGCAGATGTGTTGCGACCACTGCGAGAATCGCGATGGCGAAGGCGATGTCGGTGGCCGCCGGTATGGCCCAGCCCTGCATCGCGTCGGCACCCTGACGGTAGGTCACGGCGATGAACAGTGCTGCGGGGACGATCATGCCGCCCAGTGCCGCGGCAACCGGCAGGGCCGCGCGGCGCGGGTCACGGAGATCGCCGGCCACGAATTCCCGTTTGAGTTCGAGTCCGACGACGAAGAAGAAGATCGCGAGCAAGCCGTCGGCAGCCCACGCCGTGAGGCTCAGGTCGAGATGCAGACCGACGACGTCGGCACCGACCTGGGTGTCTCCGAGGGTCTCGTACCCGTCACTCCAGGGCGAGTTCGCCCATACGAGCGCCAGTAGCGCCGCACCCAGGAGCAGGAATCCGCCGACGGTGTCCCGCCGCAGCACATCGGCGAGCCGTCCCGTCGGCGTCTGACGGTGCTGCGTATCAACGGTTTCCGCCGATCCCCGCCCGGTCATGGCGACACATCGTTCGCCACACGATCATGATCCCTTGCGCTCACCGAGCAATGATGTACCCACATGTGGTGTCCTTGGCCTTTCATCGTCGACAACTTGCACGTGGGTGTCACGACAGTGACATCACCTCGTGGCCGACCAGGCTTCCCGGCACACCGCAGCCCAGTGTAGCCTAACGAATCCCGATGGCGCACATCGATTGCCGACAGAGATGCCTCAATCAGATCGAAATACGTTGCCTGCCAACACACCAACGGAAACGGAAGTCACTCGATCATTGCGCCCGACGTCATGTCACCGAAGGTGTGATCGCGATGCCCACGGTGCCTGCCTTGCCGCGCCGCCACGTCGACGCCGTGACCAACACCTTGCCCAGCAGGCCGTACTTACCCTTGATGAGGTCGCGGACGTGTTCGGTGGCTGCCGGGTCGAGGATCTCGGCGGTGCCGTCGACCGCGGCGCCACGGGTGGTCTTGCCGCGGGCGTCGCACGCCTGCACGACGACCCTGCCGTCGCGGCGGATGCGCTTGACCTTCCACGACTCGGCCTCCGTCCACATCACCATGCGATCGCCATCCATCGCCGCCCAGATGGGCGTGGGTTTCGGCGTGCCGTCCTTGCGGAACGTGGTCAGCAGGACGTACTTGGCGTCGGCGGCCTCGCCGAACGGTGCATCGGACATGGATGTCAGGCTACGCGCGCGAACAACGACTGCCCATCGTCGGCGGACAACGACTCGGCCACCAGGCCCGCTTCGGACAGGGTGGCCCACGCGGTGACCTGATTGGCCGACAGCACCGGCTTGCCGAGTTCGGCCTCCATCAGGCCGAGGATCTCGTAGGTCCAGAGATTGGTGCAGGACACGAAGATGGCATCGGCGTCGGGATGGTCGGCCTGCCGGATCAGGTCGCAGGTCACCGCATACGGAATCGTCCAGATCTCATGGTCACGGCCCAATCCTGCCTGTGACACCACCGTTCGGCCGGCCTCGCCGATGAAGTCACACAGCAGGCCGGTCAGCGCTGATGTGTACGGGGTTGCCACTGCGATGCGGCCGAGGTCCATGGCGTCAAGCGCCCGCACCAGCGCCTCCGAGGTGGTCACCGCGGCCTTCGCTCCGGCGGCCACCATGCAGTGCGACAGCTCCTTGGCCCCGGTCATTCCGTAGACGAAACTTCCTGATGCACAGGCGTATCCGACCACGCGCGGGCCGACCGCAGTGATGCTGCGGACAGCGGTGGTGATGTCTGCGTGGTTGTTGAGGTCGCGGCACAGGTCGACATCCACCGGGGCATCGATGAAGCCCGTGCGCGTGAAGTAGATCGACGCCGAGTCGGGCATCCACCGCCACAGCTCCCGGTCGAGCGCCATATCGAACGGGCACACCATCCCAATGCCCACCTGATGCTGGGGGACACCCGTTACCTCTACCGGTTTCATGCTGGAATGATGACACGTTGTCGGATTGTCAACAATCTGTGCGAGATGACATTTGTGTTACGCGATCGACGCTGGTCAGTCGCCCATTTCGATGGCGATGACGCGGGTTCTCTCGGTCCACGCGGGACGACACCGTTCCCGCAGGTCGATTCCGTTCCCGCAGGTCGTCGACGGCCCGCGCGACCCCAGCCGACCGGCGTCAGCCGATTGGACCCGCAGGACGTGCCGCTGCCCGCGCGGCCGCGACCCGCTCGCGCGTCACACACTGCACCGCGTGGTCGTTGACGATCCCGCTGGCCTGCAGCAACGCGAACATCGTGGTGGGTCCGACGAATTTCCAGCCTCGCTTCTTGAGGTCCTTGGACAGCGCAACCGACTCCACCGACGTGGTCTGCGACTGTGGCTCCGCCGCCGCCTCCGCCTCGAAGCGCCAGAAAAAACCCGGTAGTGAGCCCTCCTTCTCGATGAGCTCCTCCGCGCGGCGGGCGTTGTTGATGGTCGCCTCGATCTTGCCACGGTGACGGATGATGCCCGCATCGCCGAGGAGCCGGTCGACATCGGAGTCGGTGAAACGGGCGACCTTCTCGATGGAGAATCCGACGAACGCGGCCCGGAAGTTCTCCCGCTTGGTGAGGATGGTGCGCCAACTCAAGCCGGACTGGAACCCTTCGAGGGCGACCCGCTCGAAGAACGCATCGTCGCCCTCGAGCGGGAATCCCCATTCCTCGTCGTGATACGTCGTCTCCGGCTCGACAGCGGCCCAGCCGCAGCGCGTCGCGCCATCGGCTCCGGTGGTCACGAACGACATGGCACTCCTCAGGTTCGGCGATCAACGCACCCTACCGCTGGGCTCCGACACGTCCGATGGTCAACGGATGACGACGGTTTTCCCGATGGCTCCGCCGCTCTCGGAGATGCGGTGCGCCTCGCGGAGATTCTCGACGGTGAATCCCTCGAAGACCTGATTCACCGTGCTGCGGATCGTGCCGTCGTCGACAAACCGCGCCACCTCATCGAGTATTCGATGCTGACTGTCGTCGGACGGAAGATAAAGCGGTTTGCTGAACATGAGCTCCCAGTGCCAGCTCTGACTCTTGCTCTTCAGCGGCAACGTGTCGAGTCCCTCCGGTTCGTCGATGGCCACCACCTGACCGTGCACGCCCATGATCTCGGCGTAGGTCTCCACGTTGCCGCGGGAGTGGGGTGAGAACACGTAGTCGACCCCTTCCGGCGCCAAGGCGCCAACCTGATCGCGCATCTCTCGCGGAGCCACCACGTGGTGTGCCCCCAGATCCCGTACCCAGTCGGCCGAGCCGGGCCGCGACGCGGTTGCGATCGCGGTCACTCCCGTCAGCTTCCGCGCCAACTGCGTGACCATCGAACCCACGCCACCTGCCCCGGCGACCACCAGAAGTGTTCCAGCGGAGGACTCCTCGAGCCGCAACTTGTCGAACAGCACCTCCCACGCGGTCAGCGACGTGAGCGGCAAAGCCGCCGCATCACCGAAGCTCAGTGATGCCGGCTTGTGCCCCACGATGCGCTCGTCAACCAGCTGGACAGCGGCGTTGCTACCCGGACGGTTGATGACACCCGCGTAGTAGACCTCGTCACCCACAGCGAAGCGGGTGACTGCCGATCCGACCCCGACCACGACACCGGCCGCGTCGAAGCCGAGCACCTTCGGTCCGTCGGCGGGATCGAACGAGGCGCGGACCTTGACGTCGACCGGGTTGACCGAGACGGCCCGAACCTCCACGAGCAGATCATGTGGGCCGGGGTCGTCCACGACGACGTCGAGCGTGACGAACGACGTGTCGGCGTCGATCGGACCGGGTGCGGTGGCGGCGATGGCAGATGTGGTTGTCGGCATGGCGCTGACAGTATCCAGAGGACCCTGGTTACCCGCAAGGGATATTGGTATCCTTCGGGAACCTATGCACGTCAGGAGGATAAATGAGCACAGCTCAACACCGCGGTGACGCCTACTCGGCCACATGCCCCTGCCGAGGGATGCTCGACCTCCTCGCCGACAAATGGAGCGCCCTCATCATCGGTGCCCTGCGGTCGGGCCCGATGCGTTTCGGTGAGCTCCGCACGCGACTCGACGGCATCAGCCCGAAGGTGCTCACCGCCACGCTGCGCCGACTCGAAGAGCACGGCATCCTGACGCGCACCGTGTATCCGGCGGTGCCGCTACACGTGGAGTACGCACTGACCGACCTGGGCGCCGACGCCTCGGTGCCGCTTGACGCACTTCGCGACTGGGTGGAGGACAACTTGCCGCGCTTTTCGCACTAGAGTCCGGCGCGGGATACCAGCGGGCCCGGCCCCGACGCCTCAGGCCGACGCGGTGATCGGCATCTGCAGTTCGGTCTGCCACTTCTCCTCGGGCTCGGGATGACTGAGCAGGTACACCTCACGTGCGGTGCCGTCGGTGATGTAGCCGTTGTCGTCGATCCAGGTGGCCAGGATCTGATATCCCTCACCGATGTTGGCCATCTCGCCGTGGTGCACATACGAAGCAACCTGCTCCTGAGCCGGCAGGGTGGAGATCACGAGACCGTCGACGGTCACCCCGTCGGCGACGGTGCATGCCGCGCTGACGGACAATTTGCCGTCTGCCGTGGGTGCATAGGTCGCGACGATCGGACCCGCGGGTTCCACACCGGCCGGCCCGAGTGCGGCGAACAATTGACCGAACAGAGGTTGGATGACGGGCGCGACATCGGCGGAGTCGGTGCTCTCGGCGACTCCGCTGATCGACGCGATCCGGAGTGCCTCGACGGATTTCACAGTGACAGAGGTGGTGCTCATGGTGCCTTCCCTTTCGATCATCCGAAGTCTCGCCTCGATGCGCCGGAGCCGGTCGGTGTCGGCCTCGATCTGGGCGGCCACCTGCGATTGCCGCAGAGTCAGCATGCCGCGCAGCTCGGCGGTGTCGACGTCGGCGTCGATGATCCGGGTCACCTCGGACAAGGTGAACCCGAGATCCTTCAGCGCGACGAGCCGGTTGAGTCGACGCAGCTGATCGGCCTCGTAGTACCGGTAGCCCGTGTACTCGTCGACGCGTGCCGGTTGCAGGAGCCCGATCGAGTCGTAGTGCCGCAGCATCCGCACCGACACCCGACCCATGGTGGCGAAATCTCCGATGGTGAACATGACACGATCACACTCCTGCCTCACACGGTGTCAGGGTCAAGCGCCCGCGGCCCGACGACCCATCGATATCGAATCGTGGCATCGGATCACGACTCTGTGACCGTATGCGGTCGACGGCGGCCGCGGGCGCGCGAGCCTGCCTACGGTGCGGATATGTCCACCCGCTGCGACGGCGCCACCACCACGTCCTCCCCCACGCCCGCGTATCTCCCGATCGCCGACCATGGCGTCATCGGCGATCTACGCACCGCCGCGGTGATCGGGGTCGACGGACGCATCGACTGGTTCTGCTGCCCCCGGTTCGACTCCCCGAGCGTCTTCGGTTCGCTGCTCGACGCCGAGCGTGGCGGCGCGTGGACGATAGAGCAGATCGATGGGGATGTGACGACCCGGCAGTTCTATCTGCCCGACTCCAACGTCCTGGTGACCCGCTTCATGAGCGACGACGGTGTGGCCGAGGTCCAGGACCTCATGCCGATCGCGCGACCACACGATCCCAAGCACCGCACCCGCATCGTGCGGCGAGTGGTGTGTGTCCGCGGCAAGGTGAGATTCCGAATGCGCATCGCGCCGCGATTCGACTACGGGCGCGCCCCGCACACCGTCGCACTGGGCGACCCCGGACGAGCAACGTTCTCCGCCGAGGAATTCGCCCTACACATCCTCGCCGACGCCGACTGGCAGATCGGCGACGACAATGACCTCGAAACCACCTTCACCATCCACACCGGCGAGTCGATGACCACCGTCGCAGCGCCCGAACCCATCGCCGACGACTGTTTCGCCCACGACCGCGCCCCGGAGGTGGTGGCCGAGACCGTCGCATTCTGGCAATCGTGGATTTCGCAGTCGACCTACGCCGGCCGGTGGCGCGAGATGGTCCACCGCTCGGCGCTGACGTTGAAACTGCTCACGCACGAGCCGAGTGGTGCCGTCGTGTCGGCGGTGACCGCCGGGCTGCCGGAGAGCATTGGTAGCGAACGTAATTGGGACTACCGCTACGTCTGGATCCGCGACACCGCATTCACGCTGTACGCATTGCTGCGACTCGGGTTCACCGACGAGGCCGCTGCGTTCATGCAGTGGTTGACCTGCCGGTTCGACGACGGCGTGGACGAACAGACCGGGCCACTACGCCTGATGTACACCCTCGATGGTGATCCCCCGCCGACGGAGACGCGGCTGGACTGGGAGGGCTACCGCGGGTCGTCGCCGGTGGTGGTCGGCAACGCCGCCGCCCAGCAACGCCAACTCGACATCTATGGCGAGCTCATCGACTCGGTGTATCTGTTCAACAAGTACGGACCGGGCATCTCGTATCAGTCGTGGACTCAGCTCTGCGACGTAGCGGCCTGGCTGGTCGACAACTGGGACGCACCGGATCAGAGCATCTGGGAGGTCCGCACCGAACCGCGCCATCATGTGTACTCGCGGCTGATGTGCTGGGTAGGGCTGGAGCGGATGATCCGGATGAGTCGTCAGCGTGGGCTGCCCGGCGATATCGCCGGCTGGATGACGGCCCGCGACGAGATCTTCACCCAGATCATGGAACGCGGCTGGAACGAGAAGCTGGGCGCCTTCGTGCAGACCCTCGACGCCGACCGCCTGGACGCCTCGCTGCTCCTGATTCCGGCCGTGAAACTGTTGGCGCCCACCGACGACCGTTTCCAGAGCACGCTTCGGGCCATCGAAGACGAACTCGTCAGCGACTCGCTGGTGTTCCGCTACGACACCACCGACGGCCACGACGGCCTCGACGGCGGCGAGGGCACTTTCTCGCTGTGCTCGTTTTGGTACGTCGAGGCGTTGACACGCTCGGGCCGTCTCGCCGACGCCCGGCTGGCGATGGAGAAGATGTTCACCCACGCCAATCATCTGGGCCTCTACGCCGAGCAGATCGGGTTGACCGGCGAGCAGCTCGGCAACCTGCCGCAGGCCTTCACTCATTTGTCGCTGATCAGTGCGGCCATCAACCTCGATCGACGGCTGGCCGGCGGATGAACCGCCGTTACCTTTCCGTTATCCGAGTTGCAAATGCATCGCAGATGGTCTGCCGACAGCGGGTGTGGACCCGAATCGTCGATAGCGTTTTCGTATCGGCTGCAACACTCATGACGCGACAGGTTCATCCATGACGGTTCTCGACATTTCGCCCGCCACCGCGACGCGCACCGTGACCGATTCGGATATCGACCTCGCCGACCTACTCCGACGTGTCGGTGGCGGCGACCATGCCGCGTTCGCCGCCCTCTACGACAGCACGTGCGAGCGGGTCTTCGGAATGGTCCAGCGTGTGCTGCGCGACCCCGGATACAGCGAGGAGACCACTCAGGAGGTCTATCTGGAGGTGTGGCGGTCGGCATCGGCGTTCGATCCCGCCGCGGGGTCGGCGTTGTCGTGGCTGATCACCATGGCGCATCGCCGCGCGGTGGACCGCGTGCGGTCGGAGACGGCATCGCATCGGCGCACCACCGAATACGGGCTGGCCTCGCTACGCCCCGAGGTCGACGAGGTATCCGATGCCGTGGAGATCCGCGCCCGACGCCGGGAAGTCCGAGACGGCATGGACGCGCTGACCAACCTGCAGCGAGAATCTGTGGAGCTGGCCTACTTTCAGGGTCTGACCTATCGCGAGGTCGCCGACCGGCTGGGCATCGGGTTGCCGGCCGTCAAATCCCGCATCCGCGACGGCATGCGCAGACTTCGCACCCACTTGGAGCCGGGTCACGCTGCCTAGGGTGGAGTCGTGACCGCACACCAGTACGTCCTCAACTCCCCCGACACCTTCATCACCGACGCACTGCGCGGCTTTCTCGCCGCCAACCCGCGCATCGCCTGGCGGCCCGACCCCGGTTTCCTGCACCGTCGCGAGGCTCCGGGCTCCGGTGTCGCGGTGATCTCCGGCGGCGGGTCGGGCCACGAACCGATGCACGCCGGGCTGATCGGCGCGGGCCTGCTCGACGCCGCCTGCCCAGGCCTGGTGTTCACATCACCGAACGCACTGCAGATCGTCGGCGCCACCCGATGGGCCGACCGCGGGCAGGGCGTGTTGCACGTGGTGAAGAACTACACCGGCGACGTGATGAACTTCCGGATCGCCCGTCACCTGCTCCGCGAGGAAGTCGCCACCGATCACGTCCTCGTCGACGACGACGCCGCGACCGAGTCCGAGTCCGGTCCCGGTCGCCGCGGGACCGGGGCGACCATCGTCGTCGAAAAGATCTGTGGCGCAGCGGCCGCCCGCGGGGACGACCTCGCAACAGTCGCCGAACTCGGCCGCCGGACCGCCGACAACGCCCGCAGCTTCGCGGTTGCCTACCGCGCCTGCACCATCCCCGGAGCGCAGTCGGCGACCTTCGACCTCGAACCAGGCCAGATGGAGTTCGGTGTCGGCATCCACGGTGAGGCCGGTGAGGCGCGGACCCAGCAGGTCGGGGCACGGGAGTTGGTTCACCGCATGCTCGATCGCATCGTGGAATCACTGGGTCTCGGTGCGGGCGAGCGGGTGATCTGCCTGGTGAACGGCCTCGGCTCAGCCCATCCGCTCGAGTTGTCGCTGGTGTTCGGGGAGGTTGTCGCCGATCTGTCGCAGCGCGGCGTCACGGTCGGTCGCTCGATGGTCGGCACCTATGTCACCGCCCTGGACATGACCGGCTTCTCGATCACCCTCGTCCGTCACGACGACGAGATCCTGGACCTGTTCGACGCCGACACCGACGCGCCGGCGTGGCCCGCGCACATCGGCCGCGGTCCGGCAGAGGTGAGTGATGTCGAGTTCACCGAACCCGACGACGCCGCCTCCGAGGGCGACGAGTCGGCGTGGCTGACAACCTTTGTGACTCGCGTTCGCGATTCGATCGACGACCTGACCGCGCTGGATCAGCAGGCCGGGGACGGAGACTTCGGCACCAACATGCAGGCGGCGCTCGGCCATTTCGAGGCGCCGCTTCGCGGGACGGATGCCGAGGTGTTGACGGCGATCAGCACCTCGTTCCTGGTGCGCGCCGGTGGTACCTCCGGCGCCGTGTTCGGGGTGCTGTTCCGTCAGCTCGCGTCCGCGTTCGCGGAATCCGACGACTTCGCTGCGGCCCTGCGCGACGGCACGGCCGCAGCACTCGCCGAGATCAAGGACCTCGGTGGCGCGGAGGTCGGCGACAACACCATGGTCGACGCGTTGGCCCCGGCAGCCGACGCGTTGGCCGGGGGCGCGGCGCTCGATGAGGTCGCGCAGGCAGCCGAGGACGGCGCCGAATCCACCCGCGACACCACCGCCGCCAAGGGTCGGGCGAGCTATGTGGGCGAGAATGCCCGCGGCGTGGTCGATCCGGGCGCGCTGGTCGTCTCGTGGTTGTATCGGGCCGCGGCCGAGGTCGGTAGCTGAGGCCGGTCTCGATACGTCACTCGCTGCCGCTCGCGACTACTCGACCATCGAGTTGGGGGCCCCATCGCCGTGGCGGGTTTCGCAGCGGCCCGACCCCACCCCGCGAGTTACACAGCGGCCCGCCCCGCCCCCCGAGTTTCGCAGCGGCCCGACCCCACCCCGCGAGATTCGCAGCGGCTCGACCCTGCCCCGCGGGTTGAGTAGCGCCGAGCGAGCTTGCGAGCCCGGCGCGTATCGAAACCCGTAACGCAAGAATCCGCCCATGACTGAAATCGGCCCCCTCGGACAGTTCCGAGGGGGTATCCCCTCGGTCCGACCTGAGGGAGCCGATTTCAGTCAGTTCCGACTCTGCCCGCTCAGCCGAGCACCAACGATTCCCCGTCGGCACCCACATTCACCGGCACCACGTCGCCGTCGTGAATGTCACCGGCCAGCAACGCCTTCGCGAGCTGGTCGCCGATCGCCTGCTGCACCAGCCGCCGTAGCGGACGGGCACCGTAGAGCGGATCGAAGCCACGCTCGGCCAGCCACTCCTTTGCCTTCGGGGTGACCGACAGCTCGAGGCGACGCTGCGCCAGGCGCTTGCCCAGCTGGGCGAGCTGGATGTCGACGATGGAGACCAGTTCCTCCGGGCTCAGCGCGTCGAAGACGATCACGTCGTCGAGGCGGTTGATGAACTCCGGCTTGAACCTGCTGCGGACCGCCATCATCACCTGATCCTTGTCACCACCCGCGCCCAGGTTGGACGTGAGGATGAGGATGGTGTTGCGGAAGTCCACCGTGCGGCCCTGACCGTCGGTCAGGCGACCCTCGTCGAGCACCTGCAGCAGCACGTCGAACACGTCCGGGTGGGCCTTCTCGATCTCGTCGAACAGCACCACCGTGTACGGCCGGCGCCGCACCGCCTCGGTCAGCTGACCACCCGCCTCGTACCCGACGTAGCCGGGAGGGGCGCCGACGAGCCGTGCGACGCTGTGCTTCTCGCCGTACTCGCTCATGTCGATACGCACCATGGCGCGCTCGTCGTCGAACAAGAACTCCGCCAGCGCCTTGGCCAGCTCGGTCTTGCCGACACCGGTCGGGCCGAGGAACATGAACGAGCCCAGCGGACGGTTCGGGTCCGCGACACCGGCACGGGCACGCCGCACCGCGTCGGACACCGCCTGCACGGCGGCCTTCTGGCCGATGACCCGGTGTCCGAGTTCATCTTCCATCCGCAGCAGCTTGGCGGTCTCGCCTTCCAGCATGCGGCCGGCGGGGATGCCGGTCCACGACGACACGACCTGCGCCACATCGTCGGGGCCCACCTCCTCCTGCAGCATCACGTCCTGGCCGGGGTCGGTGCCGGTCTTCTCCAGCGCCGCCGCCAGTTCCTTCTCGAGGCCGGGGATCTTGCCGTACCGCAGCTCGGCGGCACGGCCCAGATCGCTCTCGCGTTCGGCTCGATCGGCCTCTCCGCGAAGACGTTCCAGCTCCTCCTTGACGTCGCGCACGGCGTCGATGGCGGTCTTCTCCGACTGCCAGCGAGCCGACAGTTCGTTGAGCTTCTCCTTCTGGTCGGCCAGTTCGCCGCGCAGCTTCTCCAGTCGTTCCTTCGAGGCCTCGTCGGTCTCCTTCTGCAGGGCGACCTCTTCGACCTCGAGGCGGCGCACGATGCGTTCGACCTCGTCGATCTCGACAGGCCGCGAGTCGATCTCCATCCGCAGCCGCGACGCGGCCTCGTCGACCAGGTCGATGGCCTTGTCCGGCAGGAAGCGCGAGGTGATGTAGCGATCCGACAGCGTGGCCGCCGACACCAGCGCGGAGTCGGTGATGCGCACACCATGGTGCACCTCGTAACGATCCTTGAGCCCACGCAGGATGCCGATGGTGTCCTCCACCGACGGCTCCCCCACATAGACCTGCTGGAAGCGCCGTTCGAGGGCAGCATCCTTCTCGATGTGCTGGCGGTACTCCTCCAGGGTGGTGGCGCCCACCAGCCGCAGCTCACCGCGGGCGAGCATCGGCTTGATCATGTTGCCGGCGTCCATCGCGGAGTCGCCGGTCGCACCGGCGCCGACGATGGTGTGCAGCTCGTCGATGAAGGTGATGACCTGTCCGGCCGATCCCTTGATCTCGTCGAGCACGGCCTTGAGCCGCTCTTCGAACTCGCCGCGGTACTTGGCGCCGGCCACCATCGAACCCATGTCCAGGGAGATGACCGTCTTGTTGCGCAGGGACTCAGGGACGTCGCCGGCGATGATCCGCTGGGCGAGGCCCTCGACGATGGCCGTCTTGCCGACGCCGGGTTCACCGATGAGGACCGGGTTGTTCTTGGTGCGGCGGCTCAGCACCTGCACCACGCGGCGGATCTCGGTGTCGCGGCCGATGACCGGGTCGAGTTTGCCCTCACGGGCGGCTGCGGTCAGGTCGGTGGAGTACTTCTCCAACGCCTGATAGGTCGACTCGGGGTCCTCGCTGGTCACCCGCGCGCTGCCACGCACGGACACGAAGGCGTCGCGCAGGGCCTGCGGGGTGGCGCCGACATTCGCCAGGAGCTTGGCGGTGTCGGAGTCGCCGGTGGCCAACCCGACCAGGATGTGCTCGGTGGACACGTATTCGTCGTCGAGCTCGCCGGCAAGCTGCTGAGCCGCGCTGATGGCCGCGATCGATTCGCGGGAGAGCTGCGGCTGCGCGCTCGCGCTGGACACCGTCGGCGCTCGGTTCACCAGCGCCTGGGCCTGCGACCGAACCGCCGACGGGTCCACCCCGACCGCCTTGAGCAGCGGTGCGGCGATGCCGTCGGACTGATCGAGCAGGGCCACCAGGATGTGGGCCGGGCGCACGTCGGAGTTGCCAGCAGAGGCCGCCGCCTGCACAGCAGCGCTCAGGGCCTGCTGCGTTTTGGTGGTCGGGTTGAAGCTGTCCACGGGCGTGTACCTTTCTCTCTTTAGTCCAACAGGCTCAAGTATGAGCCATACGCGAGGTGTAACGCCACCAGGGTTGAGTGCATTCCGCTCAACTCTGTACGTTTAGTGGAGTGGGTCACACTCCGCCCGTGCCGCGCGCGGTCAGTTTCTGGACTGGCGTACGCAAATTCTGGATTCCTGGACTGGAATGCCCCTCTGGTCACAGATTCTGGACTGGGCTCCCGAGGAAGCTACGACAGTCGGACGGCCCGCCAAAGCGTCGGCCACCGCCCGGACAGCTGCACGATGTCGGACTCCAATGGTGGAATAGACGCGGTGGACGACGATGAGCCGTGTCCTCGATTGGACAGTCGGCCAGTGGATGAAAGCGTGGAGCAGCGATGAATAAGTCGAATCAGTCTTGCGTCAGCCTCGCTAGTCAGCTCGGAATTGACCCGGTGACCGCGTTGACGATCGCCCGACTTCTGGGCGAGTCGAAGCCGCTGACAGTCGCTGACTCGATTTCGGGCCCGGTATGCGCACATATCGTAGAGCTCCACTCGGACCCCACGAGGGCTAGTTCATGGTCTCGCTTCCTACACCTGGCAATCCAATCGTCGCGTCACCAGATGGGCCGCAAGCAGGCCCGCGAGCTTACCGGCTCTTCCTGATTCAGAGTGCATCCAGGCGTTCGGCGAGCTGTCCGGAATGGATCAGGGACCGCAAGATGTAGTGGCCGAGGTTGCGGAATCCGAGGGCGATGCCGCGTAGATGCTCGAG
>NZ_JAKGCU010000013.1 GCF_021556435.1 Gordonia tangerina | reverse complement strand
TCGCGCTTCACATGCCATCCGGGTGGCCCGGTCCTTGAGTTCCTCACTGTACTTGCGTGGTGCTGCCATGCTCTCCATCCTTCACAGGTTCGAGAGCCTCCGACAGACCCGGGGCGGTTCATGGTGTGGGTGCGACACGGCTTCGGACATCGTCAGGACGGGTGCATAACAGGTGTTTCGTCCTTCGAATGCGCGATCCAGTTCCGCGCGATCGAACGAGGCGACGCGGTCTGCGAAGACCGTCCGGTACTCATCCCACCGCTCCGGGTCGAGGTGATCGTGACGCATGTGGGCGGGCAGTCCGAGCACATCGCACATCTCCGTCCAGAACTGATTCTCGATGGCTCCGATGCTGACCCAGTGACCATCCCTCGTCTGGTAGACGTCGTAGAAGAATGCGCCGGTGTCGAGGAGATTGGAACCCCGCTCCTCGACGAGCCCGCCCTCGGCGCGGTAGGAATGGAACATCGCCATCAGCGCGGAAGCTCCGTCGATCATCGCGGCGTCGACGACGCGGCCGCCACCACCCGCTCGGGCTCCGAGTATCCCGGACACCATGCCGAATGCGAGAAACGTTCCGCCACCGCCGAAGTCGCCCACGAGATTCAATGGCGGCACTGGCGGTTCATCCTTGCGACCGATGGCGTGGAGTGCGCCGGTGAGGGCGATGTAGTTGATGTCATGCCCCGGCATCGATGCCAGGGGGCCGGTCTGCCCCCACCCGGTCATGCGCCCGTACACCAGGTTCGGGTTCACGGTCAGGCACTCATCCGGACCGATGCCGAGCCGTTCGGCGACACCGGGCCGAAACGTCTCGATGAGACCGTCGGCCCCGGCGCACAGTCGACGAACGATATCCACCCCTGCGTCCGTCTTGAGGTCGACGGCGATGTGTTTGCGGCTGCGGAACAGGATGCCGTGACCGCCGACCGCCCAGGGGTTTCCACCCGGGCGGTCGACTGTGATCACTTCGGCGCCCATGTCGGCCAACATCATCGCTGCGAACGGACCGGGCCCGATCCCTGCCAGCTCGATCACCCGAACGCCCTCGAGGGGCGGCCGCTCGGCGTCGGTCATGAATGCGACACCACGGGCATCGCCCCCTTGTTGGCGGCGATGTCGGCATGAACCTCATCGGGATTCGCGACCGCGGTGGCCTTGTCCGCGTGGTCGGGAAGCTTGATGGCGTCATTGAACTGACGCAACATCGCGAAGGCCGTCTTTTCGTCGTCGTGTGGGAGCAGTCGACCGAGCCGGTCGGCCGCGGTGACCAGCGGTCGCACTGTCGGCAAGATGTGTCTCCAGCCGGTGCGTTCGGCGCCCAGAGCCTTCATCACGTCGTCGTCGATCCAGGTGTCGAGCAGTCCGTAGACGAGCTTCAGGCGTCGTTCGGTGGTCATGAACTTCGCGACCGGGCCGGGGAGGACCTCGACGTCGCCCGGTGGGTGCTCGACGCTGAACTTGATCACCGAGTGGACCACGTCGCGGCAGAAGTCGTCCGGCGGCTGCTCGATCATGGTGTGGAAGTCCGACTTCAGCCGTGCGTCCTCATAGCCGGTGTGCAGGATCTCTTCCGGGACACCGATCACATATCCCACGTACCGGCTGAGAGCGAAGATGTCCTCGAGTTCGCGGTCGCTGTAACGGATTCCCGAGCTCTGCACGGCGTCGACGAACTTCACGCCGAACTGCCCGGCCTGTGTCTCCATGCTGTCGAGATTGTTGATCGGGATGCCCCAGTCGGCCCAATCCCACGCGTCCGAGCGACTCAGACTGTGCCGCACCGCGGCATGGATCATCCGGACCTTGGCGGTGAGTCGGAATCCTTCCTCGAATCGACCCATCCCGCCCGGGGTGTAGGCAGCGACGACGTAGCGGAAGCTCTCGACGAGTCGGGTGCCGACGTGGTCGGCGCTCTTGAGTCGGCCGCTGAACAGCACGGGCCGGGTTGCGCTGTACATCGAGAAGCCGCCGGCGATCGTCGCCCATGCCAAGACCGGGGGCACGATGGGGCCGGCACGCCAGAAGGCCACCGCGCCACGGTAGAGCTGATCGAAGTCGACCCAGTCGGGAACGTGGTCGAGTTGTTCGAAGAGCGCGACCATACCCGGTGTCGGATCGTCGATCGAGTCGATCCCGCTCTCCAGGGCACGGTCGAATGTTCGCCAGCTCGTCCTGTTGCTCTTGTCCTTGAAATCGAGCATCGCCTGGTACGCGTAGTCGTCCGCGAGCATCGCGTGGTCGGTCATCTTCTCGACGAAACCACGACCGTACATCGCGATCGCCCTGTCCTTGTTGACGATTCGACCCAGATCGATTCCCCGGGGTAGACCTTCCGGGATGTCGAGGTCGCCGCGAAAAGTTCGCTCGCCCGTCTGTGCTGCTGTCATCGCTCTCTCCCTCGCCGATTGCGGTGGGCACGGCCGGTTGTGACTGCCGTTACAGCGAGGGTAGACCGAAGTGAACACTGTGTCTACACTCAATGTCTGGCTACGCGTCCAGGTCCGTCTGCTCGCCGGGCGCGGACATTCCGCTCATCACGAGGGAGACTCATGCAATCAGTGCGCGATCGAATCGATGACCGATCCACCGATGTCCTGCGCGATCTGCTCGCCACCCGATGGAGTTGCCGGGCCTTTCTGCCCTCGCCGGTGCCGCGTTCCGAGATCGAGGTCATCCTCGATCTGGCGCGCCGAACGCCGTCGTGGTGCAACACGCAACCGTGGCATCTGCACATCACCGAAGGCGCGGCCACCGACCGACTGCGTGTCGCGATGCAGGAGCAGGTCGCGGCGGGTCCGACGTCGACGCCGGACGTCGAGTTCCCGCGCGCCTACGATGGCGTCTTCCGCGACCGACGGCGCGAAAGTGGTTGGCAGTTATACGAGAGTTTGGGTATCGCTCGCGATGATCGTGCGGCGTCGGCGCGTCAGACATTGCGGAACTTCGACCTGTTCGACGCACCACACGTCGCCATCCTCACCACCGAGGCGGCGTTGGGGCCGTATGGGGCGGTGGACTGCGGTCTGTTCGTCGAGAGTTTTCTCCTCGCTGCGCACAGCCGTGGCGTCGCCACCATTCCCCAGGCAGCGCTGGCGACGCAGGCCCCGACGATCCGAACGCATCTCGACATTCCGGCCGAACGTCATGTGCTGCTGGGAATCTCGTTCGGCTATGCCGATCTCGATCATCCGGTCAACGGATATCGCACGAACCGTCAGGAGTTGACTGACATGACCACCTTCGTCGAGAGCTGAGGAGAAGTCGATGAGTGCACGCGATGTCGTGACCGCCGACGGCGTCCGAATCCACGTCCGCGAGATCGGTGACGGCCCGGGCGTGCTGCTGATCCACGGGTGGAGTCTCAGTGGGGAGGTGTGGGACCGGCAGATACGGGTACTGGCCGAACGAGGTCACCGTGTTGTCGCGATGGACATGCGGGGGCACGGACTTTCCGACGCCCCACTCGATGGATACGGCATCGGCACGCTCACCGCCGATGCGGAGACCGTCCTCGAACAGCGCGGCCTCGGGCCTGCTGCGATCGTCGGCTGGTCGCTCGGTGGGATGGTCGGCTTGCGGTTGGCCCGTCGACGCCCTGACCTGGTGCGTGCTCTCGTCCTGGTCGCGTCAAACGGTGTCGCCGCGTCCCGCTTCGACTCTTTCCCGTTCGGGGTACCGGCCGAGGCGCCCCTGTCATCGATCCTTGCGGGTGAGCACGCCCATCGGGTGTCGTTGCGCCGAAGCGCTGTCGGTGACCCGTTCAAGGACACACCTGATCCGCACGTTCTGGACTGGCTGCATCGGGTGTCGCTGCAGACGCCGAGCTGGGCCGGCGGTGCCGCGATGCGAACGCTGATGTGCACGGAACAAACCGATCTCCTGGATGGGCTCGAGGTGCCCGTGACGCAGATCGTCGGGACTGCCGACCCGGCGTTGTCGCTGCGAGGTGCGCGATGGCTTCAGGCCCGGCTCGGGAGCGTGCTCATCGAACTCGACTGCGGTCACTACCCGATGCTCGAGCGAGCAGACGAGTTCGATGAGGCGCTGACCGGAGCGCTTACCGGACTTCCGACGACGAATCCCGAGGTGAATGGCGCAGACGCCATGTCCGGACATCAAGTATGATCGTCGCATGACCCAGGGCTCTTTCGTTCGCCGACGACCCCGTGACCACGACGGGAGTTCGACCGCGGAGCTGGCGGTGTTCGACGCGACCGAGAGGCTCCTCGCCGACACGTCCCTCCAGGACCTCACTGTCGCACAGATCCTCGAGACGGCGGGGCTCTCCCGCGCGAACTTCTACCACTATTTCGCCAACAAGTACGACGTGCTCGTTGCACTGCTCGGCCGGGTGTTCGACGAGTCCTACGGGACCGACGCGCCGTGGTACACCGATCCGGGTCGAGACCGCGCCCGGCGGATGGGATCGAGTCTGGAGCAGACGCTCGAGATGTGGTCCGAACACGGCGCGGTCATCTGCGCGGTGATCGAACACATGCACAGCCAACCGTCCGTGGCCGCGGCGTGGCAGCGCATGTTCGAACGATTCGTGTCGGCAGTCGCCGAGCAGGTCACGTTCGAACGAGCCGAAGGCCGGGCACCCGACGGGCCCGCCGCCGAGATGCTCGGCGCGATGTTGGTCGGCGGAGCCGAGCGCGCGTTCTACGTCAGTTCACGCGGACTCGATGATCGGCTCCCCGCGATCGCGAGTGTCACGTCCTCGTTGAGTGCGATCAACGAGGCGGCCATCTATGGGGGGCGGACGGTACGCCGCACGGCGAAGAAGCGGGTCCCCGTCACGGCTGAACCACGCAGCGGCCGAGTGATTCCGGTCCCGGAACCGGCGGCGGACACGGAGACCGCGCAGGGCATCCTGCAGGCCATGCGCGAACTGCTCATGTCGAGCACCCTGGCGGAACTGTCCGTGGCCTCGATCCTGAAGAAGGCGGGGATATCTCGTGCGTCATTCTACTTCTACTTCCGGAGCAAGGAAGATGCCTTCATCGTCCTGTTCCGAGAGGCGGCAGCGGACATCGTCGCGGGACTGTCGGGGGTAGCCGACGTCGACCGCAAGGACCCGTCCGCTCTGCTCGCACAGGTCGGCAATTGGTTGAACCTCGACGGCCACGCCGGCGCGATCATCAAGAACGCCGTGCACGAATGGCCCCGACTGCCCGAGTTGCGGGTCGAGTATCTGGCGGCGATGACGGCGATGGAGAGCACGCTGGAATCCATCATCGTGGCAGACCGCGGGCGGGGTATCGCCCCGCCCGGCCCACCGGCAGGTGAGTTCACTGCCACCGTGCTGTGGACGATCGAGCGCACAATTGCCGGATCACTCGCAGGCGAAGCGCATCTCGACGATCTCGACGCAGTGACGGCCATGGTCGGTCAGTTCCTGTACGCCGCGATCTACGGAACACGCTGATCGTCACACGGACGATGACTTCGAAGCCGGCCGCTGGAACCGCTTGACGGCGCGGCGGAAATCGGGACCGTCGACAAGCGCTGTCTGCCCGACGATCTCGGCCTCGAATGCTGCGTCCAGGTGGGGCAGCAGGGCCGTATTGAGACTGGCCTTCGTCGCGGCGTAGGCCGCCGTCGGACCATTCGAGAGTTGCGTCGCGATGCGTTCGACGTGATCGGTGAGCAGATCGTCGTCGACGACGGTGTCGACCATGCCCCACAACAGAGCCGTCTCGGCATCCACCGTCTCCGCGAACAGTGCCATCTGTGTGGCACGCGTGAGACCGATGCGGGCACCCACGAGCAGCGACGCGCCGGCGTCGAGTGTCAGTCCGACCCGGGAGAACGCGAGCGAGAACGAGGACGACCGTGCGGCGATCACGTGATCACAGGCCAGCGCAATCGAACAGCCGAGGCCGACGGCGGGCCCGTTCACCGCTGCGACAACGGGTTTCGGCATCTCCCTCAGAGCGCGGATGGTCGGGTTGTAGAACTGTCGGAGTTCTCTCTCGGTGCGTGGGGCGAGCCGCGTCTCCTCGGTGACCCCCTCCAACGCGATGTCTGCACCGGACGAGAACGCTCTGCCGCGTCCGGTCACGATGACGCTCCGGACGTCGGGATCGGACGCGGCCCGACGGATCGCGGCGAGCAGATCCGACTGGAGTCGATCATCAAAAGCGTTGAGCGACTGGGGCCGTGACAGGGTGAGGCGCAGGACCCCCTCGTGTCCTGCACTCTCGAGAACGTCGGTCTGATCCATCACCGTCCAGTCGATCATTCGTCGACCATAGGGCAGACGCGGTATTCATACAAGATGTCTGCCGCACGGGGTATCCATCTCGGAGTGATTGACATCACGTCTGAACACTATGTATGCTCGGGTGATCCCGTCAACCGTCGCGCCGCCTCGGTGTGGTTGCGGCACAAGAAGTCACGGAGTTCATGAATGAGCGTCACCGACATCTCACCCGCCGCACGATCCCTCGACTGGAGTGATGATCTGGCCGTCGCGCGTGCGGCCTTCGGGAGCGGACGTACCAGGGCGCTGTCCTGGCGCATCGCGCAACTCGAAGGACTCCTGCGCTTTATCGACGAGTGCGAGAAGGAGATCGTCGCCGCGATCGACGCGGATCTCGGACGGGGCGCGATGGCCACGTTCATGGCCGATGTGGCGCCCGTTCGGCACGAGATCAAGCACACGCTGGCGAAGGTTGGCAGATGGATGAAGCCGGAGAGAGTCCGGATGAGTGCAGCGACCTCACCGGGCAAGGCGTGGGTGGTGGCCGAGCCGAAGGGTGTCGCGCTGATCCTCGGCGCCTGGAACTTTCCGATCCTGCTCACCCTCCATCCGCTGGTGAGTTGCCTCGCCGCGGGTAACGCGGCCGTGGTGAAGCCGTCGGAGATCGCGGAGAACACCGCGCAGCTGTTGGCCCAGCAGCTCCCACGGTTCGTCGACGCAGAAGCGGTGCGCGTCGTGATCGGCGATGCGACGGTCAGCGCATCGCTCGCCGGCCAGCCCTTCGATCACACCTTCTTCACCGGTTCCACGAACGTCGGTCGCGCGGTGATGGAGGCCAGTGCGCGCAATCTGACTCCGGTGACCCTGGAACTGGGCGGCAAGAGTCCGGTGATCGTGGCCGCGGATGCCGATCTCGACGTCGCCGCACGGCGGATCGCCTGGGCCAAGTCGGTCAACGCGGGCCAGACCTGTACCGCGCCCGACTACGTCCTGGTGGAGGAATCGGTGCGACCGGCACTGGTCGAACGACTCCTTGCGGAACTGCCGCATCACGGCTCCCATGACACGACCAGGATCGTGAACGATCGGCACGTTGAGCGTCTTCAACGGGTGCTCGCCGGTCACGGTGGTGAGCAGTTCGGCGGCGCGGTCGACACGGACAAGCGGACGGTCACGCCGGCGCTGATCACCGACCCGAGCCTCGACTCGGAGCTGATGTGCGAGGAGATCTTCGGTCCGGTTCTCCCGCTCGTCTCCGTCCGAGACCTCGACGACGCGATCGACTTCGTGAACGCACGTCCCAAGCCGTTGGCGTTGTATCTGTTCACCGAGTCGCGTGACGTGGAGCAGGCGGTGGTGGCGCGGACCTCCTCCGGATCGGTCACCGTGAACCACCTTCTCTATCACCTGCTGGTACCCGAACTCCCGTTCGGCGGTGTCGGCGGCTCGGGGATGGGCAACTATCACGGCAAGAACGGCTTCGACACCTTCAGTCATCGGAAGGCGATCCTGCGTAAGGCGTCGCGGCCCGATCTGGCCGCGATGTATCCGCCCTACAGCCGGCCGATGCAGGCGATGATGCGTCGCCTCATGGGTTGACGCACCGTCGCCGGACCGCGATCGAGCGTGAAACAAAGGACAGATTCTGTCATCTGTTGACCTAAAGCCTTTCGGTTACTACTCTACGGTTTGTGACCCCGTTCACAGGGCCGTTGACGGCCCTCTCACCACGAGCTCGAGGAGTGCGACTGCCATGACGACGACGGAACAGGCCGCGGACCCGATCGCCGCGATCGGCGACAGGGATCAGGTATTCATCGGGGGGCGGTGGGTCGACTCCACGGGCTCGGACTGGATCGAGGTCGTGGATTCCTGGTCGGAGAAGACTGCCGCGCGTGTCCGCGCCGCCACTACCGACGACATGACCCGTGCGGTGGACGCGGCCCGCGCATCGTTCGACGCCGGCGTGTGGGCGAACAAGTCCATCGCCGAGCGCGCCGACATCATCGACACCATCGCTGACCGCCTCGATGCCCACGTGGAGGAACTGACCACGCTCGGTGTCGTCGAGGTCGGTGTCCCGCTCCCGGTCAGTGCGATGACCCAGCAGATGACGACCGGCCTCTTCCGCGCGGTGGCCCAGGAGGCGCGAACCGCGACGATCAGTGAGGAGCGGACCCGCGCCGACGGTGGGGTGTCTCGAATCCTCAAGGAGCCCGGTGGCGTCGTGGGAGTCATCATCCCGTGGAACGGCCCGATTGGAACGATCGCGTTCAAGGTGATCCCGGCGCTCGCGGCCGGATGCTCGGTCGTTCTGAAGACGTCGCCGGAAGCTCCGCTGTCCCCGTCGATCTTCGCCGACGTCGTTGGGGAACTCGTCGCCGAAGGGGTCATTCCCGAAGGTGTCCTGAGCGTTCTGGTCGCCGACCGCGAGGTCTCCGAATCGCTCGTCACCAATCCGAAGGTCGACCACATCACCTTCACCGGCAGCACCGCCACCGGACGCCGGATCATGAACCTGGCCAGCGAGCGGGTTGCGAAGGTCTCGCTCGAACTCGGAGGCAAGTCCGCGGCGATCATCCTCGACGACGCCGACCTGAACACCGTGATGCAGGCACTCCCGATGGGCGGGTGCATGCAGTCAGGGCAGGCGTGCATCGCGCTCACGCGAGTCCTGGTGTCGCGCAACCGTCACGACGAGGTGGTGGCCGCGTACAAGGCGGCACTGGGGATGATCCCCATGGGTAACCCCTGGGAACAGACCAACTTCCTCGGCCCGTTGACCTCGGCACGTCAGCGCGATCGCGTCGAGAGCTACATCGAGACTGCCCGCGCGGAGGGGGCGGAAATCGTGCACGGTGGTGGGCGTGGCGTCGATCAGGGCTTCTTCGTCGAGCCGACCATCGTCGACAACGTGCGCAACGACATGACGATCGCGCAGGAAGAAGTGTTCGGTCCGGTCATCTCGATCATCACCTACGAGGACGAGGACGATGCGGTGGCGATCGCCAATGACTCGATCTATGGACTCTCGGGCGCGGTGTTCACCGCCGATTCAGAGCGTGGTTTCGCACTCGCGCAACGTATTCGGACCGGAACGGTCAACGTGAACACGTCCACGATCGACTTCACGCTGCCATTCGGCGGATACAAGCAGTCCGGCGTCGGACGTGAAGGCGGGCCCGAAGGACTCGAGGAATTCTTCGAGACCAAGACGGTTCACTTCCCGGCGCCACAGCCGACCCAGTGACCCGGCGAGGCCGTGGCCGAGGCGCTCAGCCGGCCACGGCCTCGCTGTCCAGCTCGTGATCCCGGATGACCCCATGGAGGAAGCTGCGCACCATTTCCTCGAACAGTTGCTTCTGGGTCAGCGGGTTGCTGGCGAGGGCCTCGGTGAGAAGGGGCTGTGAGGTTTTGTCAACGTTCGGGAAGATTGTTGACTTCGTGCTCGGCGGGCGCATGGCCTCCATGAGCACGGTGCCGATCGACAAAGTTTCCATCCCGTCGAGGATGCGCACATGCAACTCAGCAGGGACCCCGGAGTCCAGTAGGAACTGTGCGGTCTCCTCGTAGGTACCGACGAACAGCTCGCGCGGAAGATGCTGCAGCAGAATCGGAGCAGCGTTGCGGTGCCGCAGGATCGACTGCCGGAAATTGAGTGCCAATGCGACGAAGTACTCGGGCCAGTCGGCTCCCGGCCGACGGCGGGGGCGGGCCACCGACGTCCCGGCGATGTAGCGGGCAACCTCGGTGAGTATCTCGTTCTTGTCCGAGAAGTGGTGATATAGCGAGGGCGCGCGTACTCCCATGTGCTTGGCCAGCCGGGGCAGGCTGAATGCCTCGAGGCCGTCGGAGTCGATGATCTCGATCGATGCCTCGACCGCCGCATCGCGACTGATCAGCGGCTTGGATGGTCGCGCCATCGGTCCACCTTCCTGTGCCCTCGTGTGATGTACCTAGCAAGAGTAGTTTTTCGCGTCGCGGTGGTCTATCTCCGCGTCCGGCCGGTTGCCCGTGGACGCATCGTCGGCTCAGCCTGCGTGTGGTCTGTGTCCGCGATGTCGCGCTCCAGGGCTCGAGATCTGTTGCCCGACATCCGGTTGTTGGGTTACCGAGGTGCTGACAAATATCGCTTGACGTTTCATGTAAGAAGTCTTACGGTGGCTGCAAGGTGGTCGACGTCACATTTTCCGAATGTGCCGGTCGAGCATCCCAGTGGAGCCCACTCAAGGCGCAATCGTCGGCGGCCCAGATCGGCGAGTGCCCGGGCAATTCGAGAGCAAGGAATCCGATCACATGAAGCTTGAAGGCAAGGTAGCCCTGATCACCGGTGCCGGTTCGGGCCTGGGACGTCAATCGTCCCAACTCTTCTCGTCCGAGGGCGCGCGGATCGCCGTCGTGGACATCGACGGTGACCGGGCAGAACAGACCGCGAAGCTCGTCGAGCAGCAGGGTGGTGAGGCCATCGCCATCACGGCCGACGTGGCGCAGAAGTCGCAGATCGTCTCCGCTGTGGACGAGACGGTCAAGCACTTCGGCAAGCTCGACATCGCTTGGGCCAACGCGGGAATCGTCTCTCGCGGAGGTGTTCCCACTGTTGCGGGTGGAGAGTCGGTCCTCTTCGAGGACCTGACCGAGGACGACTGGCAGCACGTGTTGGGGATCAATCTCAGCGGCGTGATCTACACCGCGCAGGCCGCTGTGCCGGCACTGAAGGCCAATGGTGGCGGCACGATCCTCGCGACGTCATCGGCGGCGTCGCTCGTCGCGTACCACGACATCGCGCTCTACAGCGCGACCAAGGCGGGCGTCAACGGTTTCGTTCGCGGCCTGAGCCTGGACCTCGGCCCATACGGTATCCGCGTCAACGCGCTGGCGCCGACTCACGGTATGTCGCCGAACTTCCTGATGCCCGCCGGTTCGCCCGTCGTCGGCCAGTCCTACGAAGAGGTCTCCGGCCCGTGGGATCCGTTCGTCTCGCCGATCCCGCTCAAGCTCAACCGTCCGCCGTCACTGGTCGACAATGCCAAGGTCGCGCTCTTCCTGGCCTCGGACGACTCCGCATACATCACCGGCGCCACCATCGGCTCGACGGATGGCGGAACCCTCTCGCGCGTCGGTATGTGGTTCGCGGAGGATCTCGACCAAAAGAATCCCAACGCCTGAACGCCATGTCATCCACGCAGGAGAGCATTCTGACCGTGGATCGGGTCGCGTGCGCCGGGCACGGATTGTGTTACGGCGCCGCACCGGACCTGATCGACTGCGACGACCAGGGCGACCCGATCGTGCCCGATCATGCGCTCGGATCAGACGAGGTCGGACCGGCCAATGAGGCCGTGTCCCTCTGCCCCGAGCGTGCCCTGGCGCTCCAGCCCATCACCACAGCCCCGGAGGATCAGTCATGACAACAGCCGAACGTTCCCGTGAGGACGTCACCGTCGACTTCGACGTCTACGACCAGAACATCGCCGCACCGGTGGACCGCTTCCAGGAGATGGCAGCCGAACTCGCGTCCAAAGGGCCGGTGGTCTACTCGACCGCGTATGGCGGTCACTGGATCGTCACCCGCTACCAGGAGATCCATGAGGTGCTCCGGGATGCCGAGACCTTCTCCAGTTACCCCAACAACCTGGTGACGAACGAGGCGTTCGGGAAGTTCATCCCGATCGAACTCGATCCCCCGGAGCACACCGGGTATCGCAAGGCGCTGCAACCGCTGTTCGGGCCCGCGCGCATGAAGAAGCTGTCCGAGAGCATCCGCACGGTGGTCAACGACCTGCTCGACGACTTCGCGAGCAAGGGTGAGGCCGAGTACATCTCGGCGTTCGCCCACGAGCTGCCCGCCCGGATCTTCCTCGCCCTCATGGATTGGCCCATCGAGGACGCGCCGCTGTTCACCGACGCCACCGATGTGGTGCTGTTCGGCAAACCCGGCGGCACCGAGGAAGAGTCGCTGGAGGCCCGCGCCATCGCCGGTATGCAGATGCTCGGCTACTTCCAGAAGATGGTCGACGAACGGCGGGCCAACCCCGGCGACGACGTGACATCGCAACTGATCCACACCGAGGTCGAGCTCGCCGACGGGCTGCGTCTGCTGACCGACGAAGAGCTGAACCGCATGTTCTTCCTGCTCCTCATCGCCGGCCTGCACACCGTGCAGGGTTCGTTGGCGTGGGCGATCGTGCACCTGGTCAACAACCCAGAACAGCGGCAGCAGATCATCGACGACCCGGCGATGATCCCGAGCGCGGTCGAGGAGATCCTCCGGATCGAGGCCGCGGTGGTCCCGGGGCGTCGCGCCACGCGTGACGTCGAGTTGGGTGGCATGTCCGTCAAGGAAGGCGAACAGCTGATCCTGCTGCTGTGTTCGGCCAATCGTGACGACGGCGAGTTCGACGAGCCGGACGAGCTCGACGTCACCCGCCGCCCGAATCGCCACCTCGCTTTCGGCGGCGGCGCGCACCGATGCCTGGGCTCGCACCTGGCGCGGATCGAGCTGACCATCGCCCTGGAGGAGATCCACCGCCGGATTCCCGATTACGACCTCGTCGAATCCGACCCGCCTGTGTTTCATGCGAGTCAGGTCCGGGGCTGCGTGAAGATGCCCATCCGATTCACTCCGGAGTCCTGACCAGGGGGAAGTGACGACGGCCAGCCTTCCCTCTCATCGTCATCGGCTGGCCGTCGTTGCCTCTTAAACCTTATAGCTGTAGATTAATGGCAGTGCTGGACCTGATCGGGTCCGGTACTCACAGACCCGGCCAACGACAGCCTTTCGGAGGACCCATGACCACCTCGCTCCCGCGTCAGGATCGGATCCGTCGAGCGCTCGAACTCCTACGACACGAGACGACGGACAAGTTCGACGAGATCATTCCCTTCGAGCCGGGCGAGTTCACCGACCCGGTACTGGCCAAGGACGAACGCGATCACGTCTTCGGTCGGGTCCCGTCGATCGTCGCCCACTCGTCGGAGCTGGCGAAAGCCAACGACTTCATCACCGTGACGATGCCGCGCAACAACATCATCGTGGTCCGTCAGAAGGACGGCGGGGTCAAGTCGTTCGTGAACCTTTGCCGCCACCGGGGTGCACTGCTGGAGGAGAGCGAGAAGGGCCGTTGCCGCATCTTCTCGTGCGGCTACCACCGCTGGTCCTACGACCCGGACGGGTCGCTGCGAACCATCACCCGCGACTCCACATTCGGTGACGTTGACCGCGGCGACCACGGGCTGATCGAGATCCCGACCGAGGAGCGACACGGCTTCATCTGGGTCGTCGACAACGCCAAGGAGGACATCGATGTCGCCGCGTGGCTCGGACCGGAGATCGACGGAATCCTCGCCGAGTACGAACTCGACAAGTCGGTGTGTTTCCGGGCTGGCGGCTTCGACGAGCCCACCAACTGGAAGATCATGCAGGACGCCTTCCTGGACGGCTATCACATCCAGTACGCGCATCCCAACACCGCCGGCAAGATCATCCACACGAACGTGATGGCGTTCGAGGACTTCGGTCGGCACTGCCGGTTCATCGCACCGCGCAAGTCGATCGATCGGTTCCTCGAGGAGGACCCCGGTGACGAGAACCTCGACAAGTACGTCACCGAAACGCACTTCCTACTGCCCAACAGCACCCTCCTCCGGCAGCCGGATCACTTCCAGCTGTTGACGTTCCGGCCACATCCCACCGACCCGACGAAGTCCCGGATGGAGCAACGGCTGATCGTTCCGACGGTCGAGGACAGCGGGATGGCGCAGGAGCGGTGGGAGCGGCTCTGGAACAAGAACTGGGAGATCCTCCTCGCGGTGCTGCACAACGAGGACTTCCCTCTTCTGCGGGACTCCCAGCGCGGCATGGGTAGTGCGGACGCCGGCGACATGTTGCTCGGCCGCAACGAGATCGCCAACCAGGTGTTCCGCAGAGAGATCAAGAAACTCGTCGCGAACGGACGCGCCCAGGTGGGCTGAACGTGATACCGACGGGTTCGGCGAAACCGCCCACTCGTCGACGCTGTCCGAATTATCCTAATTGCGTTAGGTGGCGGCCCCACCACACCTGACTACACCAACTGTCACGCCAGACACCAGATGAAGGAAGAACGATGACCGCAACGATCGGAGCCGCCCTGGACTGGTGGGCCCGCACCAAGGGGGACACCGACGCGGTGGTGTTCTCCGAATCCTCGCTCACCTACCGGGATCTGAGGGACTGGAGTAGCCGGGTGGCCCGACTCCTCGTCGAGGAACGCGGTGTCGCCGAGGGGGATCGGGTCGGCGTGCTGGGTCCCAATTCGCTCGAGTGGCCGGTCGCGTCGCTCGGTGTGCTCAAGTCCGGTGCCGTTCTCGTGCCGTTGAACAGCCGGTACAAGCCGGCCGAGCTGCGGAAGATCGCCGACGACGCGGGGATCTCGGTGGTGATCGCGGCTCCGGGATTCGAACAGCTCGCCGAGGACACCGCTGCCATCGGAGAGGAGTTCGCGGTCATCTCCTACGCGGAGCTCGACGGACTCCGATCAGGTGGGGCAGACGACTTCCGCGTCGATCGTGAGCCAGATGAACCGACCACGGTCCTGTTCACGAGTGGATCGACGGGGCTGTCGAAGGGCGTGATCCTCACCAACCGCACGCTGCTGTCGATCGTGCTGGAGAACACCCTCACCGAGGAGGGGTTCCGGCCGGGGACGACGACGCTGCTCGTACTCCCGTTGGCGTTCACTCCGGGCCTCGTCTACGGGCTCCTGATCACCACTGTTCTCGGGGGAACGCTGATCGTCGAACCCGAACTCAATCCGTCCAACGCAGTGACGTTGCTGGAGAAGCATGCGGTCAAGGCGATCTTCGGGGTGCCGCTCATCTTCGAGGCGATCTCGCGCGCACCGGAATTCGCCGAGGCCGACCTCAGTTCGCTCAAGACGGCAATCGTCGGCGGCGCTGCTGTACCAGGACAACTCCTCAAACGATGGGCCGACAAGGGCGTTCTACTCCGCCAGATCTACGGCATGACCGAAGCGGGTGGAGTGGCGACCGCGACGATCCGTGACGAAGCGCTGGAGTTCCCGGACCGATGCGGCACGGGCTCGATCTTCACCGAGGTGAAGGTGTTCACCGAGAACGGAGAGCCTGCGGCGCCGGGCGAGGAGGGCGAGCTCGTCGTCCGCGGGCCGGGCGTGACACCCGGTTACTGGAACGATCCGCAATCGACATCACAGGCAATACGCGACGGTTGGTTGCACAGCGGGGATCTCGGCGTCAGCGACCCCGAGGGGAGGGTGAAGTTCGTCGATCGTCTCAAGGACTTGATCATCTCGGGCGGCATCAACATCTCCCCGGTCGAGCTGGAGATCGCCATCGGCGCGATCGACGGCGTCGCCGAGGTGTCGGTGATCGCTGCGCACGACGACCGATTCGGCGAGACCCCCGCCGCCATCGTCACCGTCTCGAAGGACCTCGACGCCGACACGATCGTCGCCCACTGTGAGAAAGTCCTCGCCGACTTCAAGGTCCCACGATATGTGGTGATCCGCCAGGATCCGCTCCCGCGTCTGCCCTCCGGCAAGATCGCCAAGACGATGATCCGCGATGAATACAAGGACGTCGACGCCCGATTCAGCAAGGTGCGCTGACCGTCTGCTGACCACAGCTCGACCACGAGGCATCACCGACCCCGGTGATGCCTCGTACGGTCGGGTGCGCCGACCCTGCTGGCCGCTACAATGGACGCAATGCGTTTCTTGTATCATTTTTCGATGAAACGCAGGAGGTAAACGGTGGCGCGGCGTAAGACAGGCAATGTCCTCAGCGAGGATGTCGACGAGGCCCGTAAACAGATCATGGTCGCGGCCGAGCGCGTGTTCCAGCGTTACGGGGTCGCCAAGACCACGATGGACGACATCGGCCGGGAGGCGGGAGTCTCGCGTCCCACGGTGTACCGATATTTCGGTGATCGCGACACACTGATCTCCGCACTCATCGAACGTCGTTCCCGCATGCTCTTCGTCAAGGCGCGAAAGTTCCTGCTGGATCAGGAGACGTTCGCGGATCAACTCGTCGAGGGGTTGATCTTCCTCGTCGACCGCGGTCGCAAGGACCCGCTCGTCCGCATCCTGGTCAGTCCCGAGCACATGCAGATGGCCGAACCGCTCGTCGGCAGTTCGGGTCTCGCGGCGCGACTCACCGCCGAGATGTGGGAGCCGGTCATCGACCGGGCCGTCGAGCGTGGTGAGGTGCGCCCGGATCTGGACAAGCAGAAGATGGCGGAGTGGATCGCACTCGTGCAGTTCATCCTCGTCGGTCGGCTCGACTTCGATCGCCCGGACGATCCGGTCCATCGTGAGATGCTGCGGGACTTCGTCCTGCCAGCCTTTCTTCCGTCGGCCGTGCCGGCCGCAGAGCGCGCCTGACCTGTTTCCGATTCGACCATGAGAACGACGTCGCCCTTCGGTACAGAAAGGCGACGTCGTCGGTCAGTTGTCAGCGGTTGTTGTAGCCCGCGTCGACGGGCAAGGTGACGCCGGTGATGTAGCGGGCCTCGTCCGAGGCCAGGAACACCATCGCGTTGCTCACGTCGACCGCCTCGATCAGTTCGACCGGCATCGGGTTCTTGTATGCCTCGTCGTTCGCGACCTCCGGATGGGAGTTCACGAACTCGCCGTACTCGGCATTGGCCACCATGGGGGTGTTGACCCCGGTCGGGTGGATGGTGTTGACGCGGATCGATTCTGTTGCCAACTGCTTGGAGAACAGTCGCATCAGGCCGACGACTCCGTGTTTGGATGCTGAGTATCCCGCCTGTCCCGCAAAGGTGTTGAGCCCTATACTCGTCAGGCCGGCAGCCGAACTGGTGATGATGATCGAGCCGCCTTCGCCCTGCGTGACGAGCCGCGGTGCGGCGATGTCGAGGACGTTCCAGACCCCGGTGAGCATCACATCGACGGCATCGTGCCATGCCTGCGACTGCTCGCCCGGGCCGATCACCGGCATGATCCCGGCGTTGGCGATGACGACGTCGAGGCGGCCGAACTGTTCGGTGCCCAGATCGAGGGTGCGTCGGATGTCGTCGCGGTTGCGTACATCGCCGACCGACGTGACGATCTGGCCGCCGGCTGCCTTCACGAGTCGTTCAGTTTCGGCGAGATCTTCTCGGGTGGCCATCGGGTAGAACACGGTCGGGATCTGATCGCAGTTGTCGAGCCCGATGATGGACGCACTCCTCTGCCATCCGGATGGCGTGCGACCGTCCCTGTCCGCGGGCCACGCCCGTGATGAAGACGACCTTGCCGTCGAGTCTCTGCATGTCGGTTCCTTTCTCGCCGGGCCTCTTCTGGACACGGGGGCATCGGAGTGTGACACCACTCACAAGCAGTAAAACTAACACCAGTAGATTGATGTTGGCAACACCTGCGCCGAGGCGCGGGTCTGAGCCGTCCAAGGGGGCGCCGCGGGCCGCTGAACTGGGTCAACTGTTCAGAAGTGATTGACATCACGTCTGAACACTATGTATGATCGGCGTGTTCAAACGCCCGGGATCGCCGCCCGTTGCGCTAGCAAAGACGTTTGGGCAGCGGCGGAGCTGATGACAAATGACGATTGACGTATCGCGTCTCATGTAGGTATACACGTAGGTGTTGTGATGCAGCACACGTGATCAGCCCGGTGTGGTCGCCACATCAACGAACGGCCCACGCCTGCAGTACCCGACTCGACAGTCCGAGACGACGAATACCGACCGCTTCCGCGGATCGGCAGCCGACAGAGGTAGGAGGAAGGTGTGATGGGCGCAGTTGCGCTTCGCGCAGGTCGCGCATCGCCACGGGGGGCGATCAAGATACAGAGGATTGCGGCAGGTGTCCTGGACCGTCTGATCCGGAGCATCAACACTCTGGGCCGCTCTGCCCGGCTCGCCGCGGATGTCTTCCGGTTCTCCGTCACCGACTCGCTGGCGCTTCGACTTCCGGTCGGCGAGGTCATCGAGCAGATGTGGAAGCTCTTCAAGGTCACCGCGCTGCCGGCGCTGTTGATGGCCGTGCCGATCGGCGCGGAGGTCTCGGTTCAGGTCGGCGGCGTGATGGACCAGGTCGGTGCCAACTCGCTGGCCGGAGCCGCCAGCGGTCTCGGTGTCGTCGGCCAGGGGGCTCCCATGGCCGCGGGCCTGCTGATGAGTGGTGCGGCGGCGTCCGCCATCGCATCCGACCTCGGAGCCAGGTCGATTCGCGAAGAGATAGAGGCGATGCGGGTCATGGGCGTCAACCCGATCCAGCGGCTCATCGTCCCGCGATTCCTCGCGATGTTGATGATCGCGCCCGCCCTGTGCATCATCATCATCGCGTCGGGAGTGGCCGCCGGCCTCGCGATCTCGGCAAACGTGAACGACGTGGTCCCGGCAAGCTTCTGGCAGTCGTTCGGTGCCTTCGCGACACCGACCGATCTGGCGTTCTCGATGCTCAAGGCAGTGCTGTTCGCGATCCTCGTCGTCATCATCGCCAGCCTGCGAGGGCTCGAGGCAAAAGGCGGCCCGAAGGGCGTCGCGAACGCGGTGAACGCCTCCGTGGTGCTGTCCGTGTTCTGCATATTCATGACCAATCTGATGGTCAGCCAGTTGCAGACGATGTTCTTCCCGCCGAGGCTGGCCTGAGATGGCATCGTTGACCGGCGAACCGGCAGGCGCCAACCTCCTCACCAGGGGGATGCAGGCGATCGGCCGAGGCCTCCTCGGCATCGCCATGGAGATCGGCCAGATCGTGGTCTTCGTCTGGAAGACCATCGTTCTGTTGCCCACCACGATCCGTCACTACCGCAAGCAGACAGCCAAGACGATGAACGACATGGCCTGGGGGAGCGGATCTCTCATCGTCGACGGCGGCGTGGTGAGCCTGATGTTCTTCCTGGGTGTCGCCGTCGGAGCGGTCGTGGCCATCCAGGCGTTCATGGCATTCGACCTCCTCGGCTTCGGCGCGCTCACTGGCATCATCGGATCGTTCGGCAACATCCGCGTCATCGCGCCGATCATCACCGGTATCGGATTCGCGGCACAGGCGGGGTGTCGGATGACCGCGGAGATCGGGGCCATGCGGATCTCGGAGGAGATCGACGCCACCGAGTCGATGGGCCTTCGCGCCATCCCGTTCGTCGTCGGAACCCGCCTCGTCGGCGGAATGCTGGTGGTATTGCCCAGCTATCTGATGGCGCTGGTCGTCAGCTTCATCACCGGCGGTTTGATCATCAAACTGTTCCACGAGCAACCGAGCGGGACCTACGACCACTACTTCGCCCAGTTCGTCACACTGCCCGACCTCATCGCCTCGGTGATCAAGGCGCTGGTGTTCTGCGCAGTGGTGACAATGATCCATTGCTACTACGGCTATTTCGCCAACGGCGGGCCGGCGGGGGTCGGTTCGGCATCGGGCCGTGCCATCCGCGCGAGCCTGGTGGCGATCGTCGTACTGAACTTCTTGATGACCGTCGCGATTTGGGGCCTGAACCCCGAGTTGCCCTTCAGAGGATGACATGGCCAGGCACACGAGCCAGGATTTCATCCGCGGGGATCTCCGCGGACAGTTACGCACACTCGGAGTGGTGGGCACAGCCAGTATCGCGGTGATGGTGCTCGTCATCGCGGTCGCGTGGATCGTCTACCCCAAGGCGACAGAGCCCGAGGGCACCCGGGTCCAGCTGGTGATCCCGGCGCTCGGTCCGGGGGTCAAGGTCGGCTCCAAGGTCCTCCTCCGCGGAGCCGAGGTCGGCGAGGTGACCAGCGTATCCTCCCCTCGCGCAGGAGATGTCCAGGTAGACGTCGTTCTCCGGCCATCGGCGACCTCGGTGCTCACCGACAGCCTCGATGTCGACTTCCGGCCTGAGAACTATTTCGGCATCACCGCGGTCAACCTCATCGAGAAGTCCGGCGGAGCGCCCCTGCGCGACGGTCAGGTGCTGGCACGGGACTCGTCCCCCGACTACACGATGTCGACGATGCTCGAGCGAGGGTCGCTCGTCGTCGACGGCACCCTGACGAAGGACATGATCGCGAGTCTGGACAAGGTGATCCGGTACGCCAACGGACTCGCTCCCTTGATCCGGTCGGGCATCATCGTCGCGGACACCGTCGCCAAGACCCAGCGGCAGATGCCCATCACGCTGATCCGCCGTATGAATGCGGTACTCGACGAGTTCCCGGCGTTCAACCGACAGGTCACCAGTGCGCTCTATGCGATCACGGAGAGTCCCTACAACAAGTTGCCGGACGGTAGCCGGGGGGTCGACGACGCGTTCCACAAGGAGACCGACGCAGCGCTCGAGATCGCCTCGAGCGACCTGTTCGGCAAGGCGGGTGCGCTGCTGGCATCCCATGACAGCGAATTGACCCCTTTGACAACACTTCTGGAGAAGATGGCCGATCCACTGCCCGGCGTGATCGGCGGCGGGATGACTATGGACAAGACGGTTGCGCTCATCGACGGTCTGGAGAGTGCGTTCGTCGGGACCAAGGATCAGCAGACCCTCCAGTTGCGCATCGTCCTCGACTCCATGCCCGCCGTCGCAGGTCCGTTGGCGCAGATGGGCGTCACGCAACGCCTGCCGAGAAAGAAGAGGTGACCATGTCGCACAGGACGCAGACGATCGTCTCCGCTGTGAAGGTGCTGGCGGTGGCAACCATCACCGTGCTGTTGTTCGTCCTCGTGATCAATGCCATGCGCAATCCCGTGCAGGTCGAGACCAGCTCGTACTCAGCCGACTTCACCGACGCCTCCGGTCTGAACGTGAACGGGGACGTGCGGATGAAGGGCATGCGGATCGGAAAGGTGACTTCCGTCGAGCTGCGAGAGGTGGACGGCCGGCCGGTGGCCCATGTCGCCTTCACGATGGGTAGCGAGCACCAGCTGACCGATACGACAGCGCTCGCCATCAAGTATCAGAACCTGACCGGTGTGCGCTACGTCGACGTGTCCGAGGGTGAGAATCCCGGGCGGCCCGTGTCGTCGATCCCGGCGAGCAAGACGACGCCGTCGTTCGACATCACCGAACTGTTCAACGGTCTGCAGCCGGTCCTGTCCACGATGAACACGCAACAGGTGAACGAGTTCAGCGAGAACGCCATCGCGCTGCTCCAAGGGGATGGCTCGGGCCTCGGGCCGATGCTGGACAACGCGCAGAAACTCGCATCCTTCGCGGACGACCGCCAACGGGTCATCGAGACCCTCGCCCGCAACATGGGGCGGATCTCAGACTCGATGGGCGGCCGGTCGAAGTACGTACTGCAGTTCCTCCATGCGGTGAATCTGCCGATCAGCAACGCGATGACGGTCCTCGACGAGTTCCCGAAGACCGCGACCTACGGACCGGCGTTGCTCGAGCCGATCGAGCGCATCCTGAAGTCCCTGGGAGTGAGTCCAGAGCTGGACGTCGACGTCCTGCTGACGTCGGTGTTCCACTCCATGACGGATGCACTGAACTCGTTCAAGCTCATGCCGAGCGCGCTGGCCGGGTTGCAGATCTCGGACTCGGGGCGGTCGACGTCCACCGGATGCAGCAAGGGTCGCGCACAACTGCCGACCGACGTCCAGGTCCTACTGAACGGGAGCGGGGTCGTGCTGTGCGCGAAGTGAGACAACGCAGATTAGGCGATCGGGTCAAGAACGCATGGTCCAGCGACGGCCTGTTGGGGGTCGGCGTCATCGTCGTCGTGGTCGCCATCCTGGCAACATTGGGCATCTTCTACCTGCGACCGGCGAACCAGAAGACCATCGCGTTCGAGACGACCGATGCCTCGGCCATCACCACCGGCCAAGACGTCCGAGTGGCCGGTATCAGCGTCGGCAAGGTATCGGATGTGACGCTCGAACCGAACCGCGTCAAGGTGTCTATGCGGGTCGACGAGTCGACCGCCGTCGGTGATCAGTCACGCGTCGAGGTGCGGATGCTGACCCCCGTCGGCGGATATGCAATCACCCTGATCCCCATGGGGACACAGACATCCGGAGGAGTGATCCCCGCCGACCGTGTCGCGGTGCCGTACTCGATCGGTGACGTCCTGCAGAGTGCGCCGACGGTCACCGATCAAGTCGACGCCACCGACGTCAACGCGAATCTCGAACAGGTGGCGAGCGCACTGCAGTCCAACTCGACATCACTGCGATCGATCGTCGAGGGGATGAACGCCGTCACGGGAGTATTCGACCGACAGCGAGCCCAGATGCACCGGGTTGCCGCGCTTGCGAGCGAATACCTGCAGAACTTCAATGCCAACCGGGAGTTCGTGTTCGACCTCATCCGGAAGATCGACATCGTGGTGACGACGTACCACAACAACGCGGCGGGCTTCAACTACACCTATTACCTGCTGGGCATGATCCTCAGTCGGGTGATGCCGTTCGAGAAGTTCTACCTCAAGCACAGCGATCTCGTGCGCACGAACATCTATGCGATCCGTGATGCGATCACCGAGATGCAGAAGCACATGGGGCCCGCGTTGGACAATCTCCTGGCAATGCGTGATCAGCTCGCGAAGTGGTTGACACCGAACGGTATCCGTGAGATCGGCGGCGGCACGATCCTCGCCTCCGACATCTGCGTGCCGATCCCCGGACGGAAGTGCTGAGATGGGAATACACAATCTGAGCAGGCGGTCGCTTGCCGCTATCGGTGCAGTCGTGGTCGTCGCGATCGGTGCGACCCTGGGCCTCGGGATCAGCAGGGCCGCCGACCGCACCGGCGGAGCGGGTACCGGCGGAGACGGTTTCTGTGCCGAGATGACCGATGCCATCGGGCTCTACGTGGGCAACCCGGTCACCCAGATGGGCATGCCGGTCGGTGAGGTCACCGGCGTACGATCTGCCGGCGACCACGTCCAGGTCACCTTCGATCTGCGGTCGGGCCGGGACTACCCGGCCGACGTGCAGGCGGTGACCCGATCAAAATCGCTCCTCGCGGACCGAACCCTGGAACTCGTCGGAAACTATTCCGGCGGACCGACTCTGAGATCCGGAGAGTGTATCGCGCGGTCGCGAACACACACCCCAAAGAGCATTTCCGAGATCACCGGCTCCGCATCCGATTTCATCAAGAACCTGACCAAATCGGGTACCGATGACGTCGGAGGCACGATCAATGGACTCGACAAAGCTCTTGCGGGTACCGCACCGGACGCCGAGAACATGTTCCGCCACGCGGCGGCCGCATCGAAGAACCCGGATCAGTTCATCGCCGACATCGGCGCCTCGATCGCGAACATGGCTCCGCTCACCGACAACGCACTACGTCAGTGGCCGCAGATCATGTCGATCCTGAACCAGATGCCGGACGTGGCGAGCCTGGGAACAGAGTTGTTCGCCTCCGTCTCCAAGTTCGACCGCGGGGTCGGCTGGACCGTGGCGACCATCTACGACATCCAGCGCAACTACGGCTCGATCCTGTGGCCATTGATGCACGGGCCGGTGACTGACCTGATCACCCTGGCGGCGGCACGCGCACCGGATCTGCAGAAGCTGTACGGAATGGTGCCGTCCATCGCCACCGCCCTTCGCCAGCAGGAGAATGCCGCCGGCGGACTCTCCGTGCCCTACAAGGCACCTGGGGTCTCGGTCTCGGCAGCTCAATGCCGCGCGCTCGGTGCGGCGTGCTCAGCCGAAGGCCGTACAGGCTCGGTGAATCTCCTGAACCTCATCCTGCAGAAGGCGGCGACACGGTGACAATCCTGGGAGCGACCTCCATGCGAACGACTTTGCGTACGTGGGGCTGCCTGTTGGCACTTCTACCCGTTCTGCTGGTGAGCGGATGTGCCTTCGGCCCCAACGACCTTCCCTCGGTGCGGGCAGGCGTCAGCCAAGATTTCGACGTCACACTGCAGTTCGACAGCGTCCTGAATCTCCCGGCGGGCGCCGACGTGATGATGAACGGGCTTCGTGTCGGCCAGGTCCGATCGACGGCTGTCACCGATGACGGTGTGGATGTGAAAGTCGGCCTCACGCAGGATGCTCGGGTGCCGGCGGACACGACGGCGATCATCCGGCAGAACACGTTGCTCGGGGACACCTACCTCGCGCTGACGCCGGAGGCGCGTGACACCGGTCAATCCGGGTACCTGGCCGAAGGAAGTGTGGTGCCGAAGTCGCGCACGACGTCACCGCCGCAATTGGAGGACACGATCGCCGTACTCGCGTACTTCGTCAACGGCGGCAGCATCCAGAAGGTCCAGGACACGATGGCGACCCTGAACAAGACGATGCCCCAGTTGAAGGACGTCCGGAAGATGGCGTCGACTGTGTCCGCCGACCTCGACGACCTGGCGGGCAGTACCTCCGAGATCGACCGCCTGCTCGTCGGTCTGGATCGAACGTCCACCTCGTTCACCGATCGGACGGATCAGATCGCCGCGGTGTTCGGTGAACAGGGCGCGGATTTCTGGACCCGTGTCGCCAAGTCGGTTGTCGCGCACATCAGTACGTTGCTCCCGTCGGTGGGTTCGATCTTCGTCGGTGGACTGTGGCTGATCCCGATGCTCACGTCGGTCGCCGAGACCACCGAGGCCGGTCGGGGGATGTGGGACAAGGGCCCGGCGACCGTAGCCCGGCTGTCCGACTTCCTACGAACAACGATCCTGCCGTTCGCGGAGAAGCCGTCGGTCAATGTCACGTCGGTGCAGAATCGGGACGGCGACCAACTCGTCGGGGACGCCACCACGGTCCTGCGGATGCTGGGGGCGGTTCGATGATCACCAAGACCAGAGTCTCCGTGCTCGCCATGCTCGTCCTCGCCGCGTTGTCGGTCGCCTACATCATGAATGTCGGTCTGCACGTGCGCACTCCGAGTGAGCGGTCCGCGTCGTTGGTGGTTCCCGACACGAACGGGATCATGACCGGGTCCCGGGTGTTGTTGCGCGGCATCGAGATAGGTCATGTCGTCGGTATCGACCAGACCGCGACAGGCGTGAAGTTGACCTTGAACTACGACCAGTCCCAGCAGATCCCCGTCGACAGCAGGTTCCGTGTGGACAACCTCTCCGCCCTGGGCGAGGCCTATGTGGCGGTTCTGCCCGAGACGGCCGCGGGTCCCTACCTGGCGGAGAATGCCACGATCGATACGGATCGCGTCTCCGTCCCGACCACGTTCAAGGAGCTGTCCGAGCAGCTCACTGTCCTCCTTCAGCAGACCGACTCGGACGCAGTCCGGCGGATCTTCGACACGGTGGACGAGGGTCTCCCCGACGGCGTCGATGTGCTCGGTACCCTGAACCGGGCTGGCGGATTGCTGTCCGGTGAGCTGACACAGCAGTCGGACTCGTTCATCACGTTGCTCAGCACGATGCAGCCGCTGCTGATGAGGTCGGCCCCCATCCCGGCCCTGATGCGGGAGACCTCGCCGAGAATGCTGGGCTTCGGTACGGGTTTCGAGGAGCTGCTGGCGTCCGTCCGGGACGCCACGGTGACCGGACCGCTGCTCGCCGGTATCCGCGACGGCGGTAGCCCGCTCTTCACCGAGTTGCAGAAGTTCCTCGACGAGAACTCGGCACACCTCAACGTGATCGGGGTCAATCTCCTGCCTGCCGCCCAGGCGGGGGCTGCATCGCTCCGCACCGTCGACGTGGGGGCCGTCCTCGATCGCGCACTGGCCGCAACCACACCGAGAGGTGCCCTCACCGTGCGGGTCCCGGCGGGAGGTCGTTGATGGTCGACCGCACCGACGAGAGCGGCTCAGGAACCGAGAACGACCCAGACACCGGACAAGGTGAACAACACCGGAAGGAGGCCGACGCCATGTCGACCACGACCACCGAGACCACGACCGAGAAGACAGCCGCAACAACCGAAGAGGTCAACCCGGAATTCGGTGACTCGGAATCCGACAACTCAGAATTCGACAAGTCGCCGGCCTCGACCGACTCCGGAGCCGCGGCGAACGAAACGTCCACTGGCGGATCGACCGTTGGATCGAGCAGCGGATCGAACCGGTGGACCAACCGATCGTTCTCGACTCGGTCGATCCTCGTCACCCTGGCCGTCGTCGCGGCGATCGCCGTCATCGCAGTACTGAGCTGGCAACTCGTCGCGGCACGCTCCGAGGTGGATGACCTGAACGCGGCGAGTGCCGACCGGACGAAGGCCGAGCAGGTGGCGCTGGACTACGCCACCGGCGCAGCGCGGATGAGCTTCGAGAACCCGGACGACTGGCGATCGCGGCTGACCAAGGGGACCACTCCGGAACTCGGCGATCGGCTCGACAAGGCGTCGACGTCGATGGAACAACTCATCAAGCCGCTCCAATGGAGTTCGACCGCGCAGCCCATCTCGGCGAAGGTCGAGTCGGAGTCCGGTGGGGTCTACCAGGTCCAGGCGTTCGTCAACGTGTTCACCAAGAACGCGCAGGCACCGGACGGCATCGAGTCCACTGCGACCTACAAGATGACCATCGACAAGAACAATGACTGGGTCATCACCGACATCAGCGGGATCGGGTCGAACCTCGGTGGCCAGGCGGCACCGAAGTGATGCGCCGTCGGATGCAGGTGACGCCGTCCGGATCGATCAGGGAGTGAGTGATGGGTGTTGAGGTCAGTGTTTCGGGTCTGACGAAATCGTTTGGTTCGCAGAATATCTGGCGTGATGTGTCGCTGACGTTGCCCACCGGTGAGGTGTCGGCGTTGCTCGGGCCGTCGGGTACCGGCAAGTCCGTGTTCCTCAAGACCCTGATCGGTCTGCTGCATCCCGAGCAGGGCTCGGTGGTCATCGACGGCACCGACATCACGCAGTGTTCGGCCAAGGAGCTCTACGAGATCCGCAAGCTGTTCGGTGTGCTGTTCCAGGACGGTGCGCTGTTCGGGTCGATGAGCCTGTACGACAACATCGCCTTCCCGCTTCGTGAGCACACCAAGAAGAAGGAAGACGAAGTCCGCGACATCGTGATGGAGAAGATCGACCTGGTCGGTCTGACCGGTGCCGAGGACAAACTTCCCGGTGAGATCTCCGGCGGTATGCGCAAGCGTGCCGGCCTGGCGCGTGCGCTGGTGCTCGATCCGCAGATTATTTTGTGTGACGAGCCGGATTCGGGTCTGGATCCGGTGCGTACCGCCTACATCTCGCAGCTGCTGATCGACATCAATGCGCAGATCGATGCGACGGTGTTGGTGGTGACGCACAACATCAACATCGCCCGCACGATTCCGGACAACATCGGGATGCTGTTTCGCAAGGAGTTGGTGATGTTCGGTCCGCGGGAGGTGTTGTTGACTTCCGAGCAGCCGGTGGTCAAGCAGTTCCTCTCCGGGGACCGGTTCGGTCCCATCGGTATGTCGGAGGAGAAGGACTCGGCGGTGGCCGCGCAGGAGGAGGCGATGGCGGCGGCGGGTATCTCCGGCGGTGGCACCAAGGATGATTTCACCGAGATCATCCCGCAGGTCCAGCCGAACCCGGGTATGCCCGAACGCAAGGCCATTGCCAGACACCGGCAGCGAGTGCTCGAGTTGCTCCCGACGCTACCGCCCAACGCCCAGGAAGCAGTCCGTCGAGGCATGGCCGAAGAGGACGAGATCCGTGCCGAGAACCGGGCACGAGATCATTCGGGTCTCGTGCCGGACGACGCACCTACCGCGCCGCTGCGCGTCGTTGGCTGACGGACCCAGTCGGTCTAGCCCGGCGCGACGGGGTGGCAATGTGGCGCCTGCGCCGAGGACGGGTGCAGTTCGTTCTGTACGAGTCGGAGAGTGATGTCGTCGTAGATGACCGAGCCGTGAAAAACATGATCTTCGGGACAAGCGTCCTGGATCACGGTGTTGGTCACGTTAGGGCCGGGAGTAAGCGTCGCCTCCGCGGGATCGACGACGAGGTCGTGTCTGGAACTGACGGTCACGTATCGGACGTCGGGGAGCGTCAGGCCGTCGCGCCGAATTGCCCGCATGTACTCGGAGTTCTTGGTGCCGTCCACGGCTGCCGGGAGGATGGTCTCCAAAGCTCCAGTGCCGCCCGGGATGTGGGCAATCCACTCGAGAAATCCGTAACCACTCATGCCCTGGACGGGCGAGGCGAGAGCAATGAAGGTGTTCACCCTGCGGGTGCCGCCGAGCTCGTTGAGGTAGTGGAAGGGCACCAGGCCGCCCTCGGAGTATCCGACGACGTCCACCTCGTCGGAACCGGTGCGGGAGGCCACGTGCTCGATGAATGCGCCGACCTCGCGGGCCGACGTCCGGAGGTCGCCGACCTGATGGAAGGGACCCGAGGTGGGGCCGCCGTAGTCCAGACCGAACACGCAATAGCCCGCTGCCGCCAGCTGTGGGGCGTACATGGACCACGTCGCATACTTGTTCAGGAATGCACCGTTCAACAGCACAACGGGACGCGGGTGCTCGGTCGTCGGCCGACATCCTGGGACATTCATCCCGATCGGCAAGGCCTCGGGGTGCTGGATCGAGTAGGCGACAGCTGATTTCCAGTCGGATTGCGGCGGCCCGTATAGATTGTCCGCGCGAGCGTTCGGCGCCACTGCGAGAACGGTGATCGCGACCATCCAAGCAGATGTCAGGATGGCGCGATGAACGAGCTGTGGATGGTCAGTGATCCGGACTCTGCCCATGCGGGTCCTCGGTTCCGAGAGGAGGTCATGTTGCTGTCAGGACGATCACACTACCTACTGTGCGTAGATTTTTGGTCGAAACGCGGCACGTTGCCGAGCGTCAGCGACCGATGATCGCCGGCGCGACGAAAGCCCGGAGTTTGGTGCGGATGCACTCCAGTGCGTCATCGTCTTCTTCGTACTGGCTGATGTACATGATCTCCTTTTCCGAGATCCATTCCGAGATCATCCGCAGATCCAGATCTGCTCGAATGGTGTCGGCGTCTTGTTCATCGGCCAGGATCGGTCCCCACAGCTCGTGGGTCAGTTCGACGGCCCGACCCGACTCATTCAGGAGCTGGACCGACAGCGCCACCCGCTCCTGACACTCCGGCGTGCGCACGTTAATCTAAAGCCATTAGTCTAGGTTTGTGAGGATGATCGTGAAACGCTGTACACCCGCGCACCCGGCCGTCGTGAACATCGAGGCGGCGCGACCATGAGTGGACCCAGCGTGCCACTCGACCCACGCACACCGGTCCTCGTCGGCGGAGGCCAGATCAACGACCGGGACGGTGGCCGCGAGCCGGTGGATCTGATCGCCGACGCCGCGCGCACTGCTGCCGGGGAGGCGGGCAGCGAGCGGCTGCTCGAACTCGTCGACTCCGTCCGGATCGTCGGCCTACTGTCGTGGAGGTACCGCGATCCCGGCGCCCTGGTCGGTGAGCGCATCGGGGCATCACCTCGACACACCGCATACACCGGCAGTGGTGGCAGCACGCCGCAGGTGCTCGTCAACATGGCTGCCGAGGACATCATCGCGGGTCGTTCCGACGTGGTGTTGATCGGCGGCGCCGAGTCGTGGCGTACGCGGATGAAGCTGCGGGCGCAGGGTGCTCGCCCGGACTGGACGACGCAGGACGAGTCGGTGCCCACGGCGCCGATCGTCGTCGACGAGGTGCCGATGCGATCGGCCACCGAGATGCGTGCGGGACTGGACCGACCTGCCTACATCTATCCGTTGTTCGAGCAAGCGCTGCGTCTGCACGCGGGCAGGACCGTCGCCGAGCACCGAGACGCGATCGGTGCCCTGTGGTCGGGCTTCAGCAAGGTGGCCGCGACGAACCCACACGCCTGGACGCAACGTGAGTACACCGCCGACGAGATCGCCACACCGTCGGAAGGCAACCGGTGGATCGTCTCGCCGTACACCAAGCTGCTGAACTCGAACAACATGGTCGAGCAGGGTGCTGCCGTGCTCCTGTGCTCGGTCGAGACCGCCACGGCACTCGGCATCCCACGTGACAACTGGGTGTTCCCGCAGTCCGGCACCGAGTCGCGCGACACGTATGACATCGCCGAGCGCGGTGCGCTGGATCGTTCGCCGGCGATCCGCATCGCCGGCGCCAGGGCCCTCGAGTTGGCCGGCATCGGCATCGACGACGTGGCCCACGTCGACGTGTATTCCTGCTTTCCGTCGGCGGTTCAGGTCGCCGCACGGGAACTCGGACTACCGCTCGACGATCCGGGCCGTCCGCTGACGCTCACCGGAGGGCTCACGTTCGCCGGCGGGCCGTGGAACAACTACAGCACCCATGCGATCGCGACGATGGCCACCCGGTTGCGGGAATCAGCGGGCTCCTATGGCCTCGTGACCGCGAACAGCGGCTACCTGACCAAACATGCATTCGGGGTGTATCGGACCGAGCCGCCCGCCGGTGGATTCCGACGCGAGGACGTGCAGGCTGAGGTCGACCGGGAACCGACCGTGCGCGCAGATCCGACCTACGCGGGGCCGGCGACGGCCGAGTCGTGGGCTGTGCTGTACGACCGGTCGGGTGTGCCCGAGCGCGGCTTCGTGGCTGCTCGCGTCGCCGACGGCGCGCGCACACTGGCGTCCACTGTCGATCCCGAGGCGATGCAGAGGCTGCTGGTCGAGGAGAAGGCCGGAGCGTCCGTCGTCGTGACGGCCGACGGCGGGTTCGACTTCGCCTGAGCCGGTGCTCAACGGTGGCCGCGTTGCCGGTCGCGGGCGCCCGTTGACTCCCCAATATCTAAAGGCTTAAGGTTAATGGTGAGTCGACGCGCTGCGTCGGGGTGCGCCGACGGCGCCGGTGGATCAAGGAGAATCGAATGGCTGCAGAAGACTTCCGCACGCTGTATGAGCGTCACGTGGGGCATGTCGTGGCGGGGGACATGAAGGCGGCGATCGCCGACATGGTGCAGGAGAACATCCCCGCCGTGTTCGAAGGGGTCACCGTGCCGCGCGGTGCGGTGAACGGGTTCGAGATCAAGGACGTGCGGCTCGAGGGTGAGCGACAGGTCGGCGAGACGATCTACGACACCGCAGACGGCGTGATCGGGTTGCGATCGATCTGGGAACTGCACGACGGAGAGTGGAAGGCCGCGGCGCTGGAGAACTTCCCAGTGTCCGGAGCGACGGCATGACCGCCGACACCGACGTGCGCGACCTCCCGTGGGGGCCTGCCGCGGACGGGCTCGACCGGGAGTACTGGGACGGTCTGCTCGCCGGTGAGCTCCGCCTGCAGCGGTGCGGGAGCTGCGCTCGATGGATCTGGGGTCCACAGTGGATCTGTGCCACCTGCCACACCTTCGATCCCGGATGGGAAGCGGTGGAAGCAGTGGGCACGGTCTACAGCTGGGCGCGTAGCCACACCCCATTCATCGCCGAACTCGCCGATCGGCTGCCGTACGTGACGGTCCTCGTCGAACTGCCCGGAGCGGACAACCGACGCGTGCTCGGCATTCTGACCGGCGACGACACCGATGTGCGGATCGGTGAGCAGGTCGTCGGACACATCGAACTCGACGAGGGCGCGACATGGCCGCTGCTGCGGTGGCGCCGACGCGAAGGGGCGCAGTCATGAGCGCAATCGCGTTGCGGGGGACCTCCGCGGTCGTCGGTGTATCCGACCTGCATTACAAACGTGGCGAGGCGCCGCACGGCGAGCTGCGCATGACGCTGGAGGCGATCGTCTCGGCCTGCACGGATGCCGGGATCTCGCCTCGCGAGCTCGACGGTTTCGTCTCCTATGCCGGCGGCGGGCACGACGGTGCCACCATCGGGGGCGCGCTCGGCGTGCACGACGTGCGGTGGTCGAACATGATGTGGGGCGGTGGCGGTGGCACCGTAGCGGCGGCGATCAACAACGCCGCGGTCGCGATCGCGGCCGGGCAGGCAGAGTGCGTCGTCGTGTACCGCTCGATGTCGCAGGACGACACCGGACGTCTCGGCTACGCCAAGTACTTCTACGGTTCGCACTATCTCGCGCACGGCATCGGGTCACCCGCGCAGGTGTGTGCGCTGCGCACGCAGCGGCTGCTCGAGCACGACGGTGTGCCCCGAGAAGCCATGCGGGCGTTGGTGCTCGCCGCATACCGGCACGCACAGAACAATCCGACCGCCGCCGGGTACGGCAAGCCGCTCGACGAGGAGACCTACGATGCGTCGCGGATGATCGCGGAGCCGTTTCACCTGTTCGACTGCTCCAGGGAGAACGACGGCGCGGTGGCGCTGGTGCTGGTCTCTGCCGAGCGGGCCAAAGCCCTGCGGTCCGATGCCGCGTATGTGCTTGCCGGTGCGCAAGGGGCGCCTGGGGGCTATTCGTCGATCATCGACAATGACGATCTCTACACCAGTGCGGGTTTCGCGGGTCGACCGGAACGGCCCGGGGTCGCCGATCGTCTCTGGGCCGCAGCCGGTCTCGGCCCCGACGACGTCGATGTCGTGCAGGTCTACGAGAACTTCAGCGGTCCGGCGGTCGCCGCGCTCATCGATCACGGCCTGGCGCCGACCGGCCCCGCAGCGGGCAGCGTGCTCACTGTCGACAACCTGACAGCGGGGATCGGCAAGCTGCCCGTCAACACCAGTGGCGGCAATATTGCCGACTCGTTCGTCAACGGTGCGGGTCTGGCCGTCGAGGCCGTGCGGCAGATCCGTGGAACGTCCACGAATCCCGTTGAGGGAGCGAGGACATCGTTGTTCATCGGAGGACCGATGGCACCACTGGTGAGCTCGACGCTCTTCGGACATCACGACACTCTCTGACCCGCAACTCGCCCGACAAGGATCGATACGACGCGAAGGATCGACATGGACACAACCCTGGATCGGCGCAGCCTGTTCACCGACGGCCAGTGGGTCGACCCGGCCGGCGACGTCACCTACGACGTGGTCGAGGCGGCGACGGAGAAGGTCCTCGGCACCGCCGCACTCGCGCAGCAGGCCGATGTCGACGCCGCCGTCTCGGCCGCACGCCGAGCGCTGCCGGCCTGGCGCGCGCTGTCCGCCGGCGAACGCGCCGATCATCTCGAGCGTTTCGCCGCGGCGCTGAAGGTTCGCGCCAAGGAGACCGCGGCCCTGACGAGTCGGGAGAACGGCATGCCGATCGCGTTGTCGGTCGGGGTGAACGGCTATGCGCCGGGGCTCATGCTGCGGTACTACGCCGATCTGATCCGCAAGCAGGAGACGGACGACGTTCGTCCCAGCGCCCTCGGCGGCCGCACAGTGGTCCGACGTGAGGCGGTCGGTGTCGTCGCGGCCATCACACCGTGGAACTATCCGCAGTCGCTTGCGGCGATGAAGGTCGCGCCGGCCCTGGCCGCGGGCTGCACGGTCGTCCTCAAACCCGCTCCGGAAACCGCGCTCGACGCCTACGTCTTCGCCGACGCAGCCGTCGAGGCGGGCCTGCCGCCAGGCGTTCTGAACATCGTGCCCGCTGGGCGTGAGGTCAGCGCATACCTCGTCGAACATCCCGGAGTCGACAAGGTCGCCTTCACCGGGTCGACGCCGGCGGGCCGGGCGATCGGCGAGGTCTGCGGGCGACTGCTACGTCCGGTCACCCTCGAACTCGGGGGCAAATCGGCCGCGATCGTCGCAGAGGACGCCGATCTGGACGTGTTCGCCGCCAACCTGCTCGGGGTGTCCCTGGTGAACAACGGCCAGACCTGCCATGCCAGCACGCGAATCCTGGCCCCCCGCAGTCGATACGGCGAGGTCGTCGACGTAGTCACCGACACCGTGCGCGCTCTGCGGATCGGTGATCCGCTGGACACAGCCACCCAGGTGGGTCCACTCGTCAGCGGGGCCCAGCGGGATCGAGTGCTCGGCTACATCGAATCCGGTCGCGCCGAAGGTCATCGGATCACCACCGGTGGCGGCACTCCCGAGGACCAGGCCACCGGATGGTATGTGGCTCCGACCGTCTTCGAGGGTGTCGACAACGGAGCCCGGATCGCGCAGGAGGAGATCTTCGGTCCGGTGCTGACGATCACCCCGTACGCCGACGACGACGAGGCCGTCGCCATCGCCAACGACTCGGATTACGGGCTCGGAGGGACGGTGTGGACCACCGATGAGGAGCGCGGCCTGTCGATCGCCGATCGCATCCAGAGCGGAACCGTCGGCGTGAATCACTACGCACTCGATCTGGCCGCCCCGTTCGGTGGTGTCAAGGCATCCGGCCTCGGCCGCGAACTCGGCCCCGAGGGCCTGGCGCCCTACCAGGCCACCAAGTCCGTCTACTTCCGCTGAGACAGAACACGTTCGATCGGAGATCAGCGATGACCCTTCCACTTCGCGGTGTGCGCGTTCTCGACCTCACCGAGGGACTCGGTGAGTCCGCGGGCCGCTACCTGGCCGATCTCGGCGCCGAGGTGATCCGTATCGAGCCGTCGGTGGGCTCGCGCTCACGCGCGGCCGAGCCGGTGATCGACGGTGTGAGTGTTCCGTTCGCCCTGCGTAATGCCAACAAACTCAGTATCACGCTGGTCCTCGACAACGAGGCCGGCCGGAGTCGGTTGCGCGAACTGGCGCAACGATCGGACATCCTGATCGAGTCGCAACGACCGGGTCTGCTCGCCGATCACGGTCTCGGGGCCGAGGACCTCCGGTCCCTGGTTCCCGGACTGGTGTGGGTATCGGTCAGCGGTTTCGGGCAGACCGGTCCCTACCGCGACTGGGTGGCGACCGAACCGGTGCTCTACGCGATGTCCGGGGTGCTGTCGCGGTCCGGTGCCCCCGGAGTCGAGCCCCTCCTCCCGCCGGCGGGTCTGGTGGAGGAATCCGTCGGCGCTCACATCGCATGGGCGGCACTCCTCGCCTATCACCGAAAAGTCGTGAGCGGTTATGGCGATACGGTGGATCTGTCGGCGTTCGAGGCGATCGTCCACGGCTTCGACCCGGGATTCGGGACGCAGGGTTCCGCGGCCGCAGGACGGTCGGAGGACTATCCGCGGGGTCGGCCGGATGCAGCGAACTTCTACCCCGTGTTCGCCTGCAAGGACGGTCACGTGCGGATCTGTCTGCTCGCCAAGCGGCAGTGGCGTGCGATGTTCGAGTGGCTCGGCTCGCCGGAGGCGTTCGCCGATCCGAGGTTCGACACCATCCCGGCCCGCTTCGCGGCCGCCGACACACTGCATCCCCTGATCGCCGAACTGTTCGCCAGGCACACACAGGACGAGTTGGTCGCCGAAGGCGCACGCCGCGGGGTACCTGTCGGTGGTGTGCACACATTGACGGAGGTTCTCGCCACCGAGCACTTCGATGCCTCCGGATCGTTGATCGACACCGAGATCGCCCCGGGCATGCATGCCCGGGTTCCCTCCGGCTACATCAGCATCGGAGGCGAGCGTGCCGGCATACGAACGCGCGCACCGCAGCTCGGCGAGCACGACGACATCGACATCGCGCCACGCGGACGCCCGGTCGTCGGTTCAGGCGACAGGTCCGCGGCCCCGCTCGCCGGACTGCGGGTCCTCGATCTCGGCGTGATCGTGTTCGGCGCAGAACTGAGTCGACAGTTCGCGGATTACGGCGCCGACGTGATCAAGATCGAGAACGCTGATTTTCCGGACGGCCTCCGGCAGTCAAAGCGGGGGTCCGCGCTGGCCGCCTCGGTCGCGTGGGGACATCGCAACAAGCGCAGTCTCGGCATCGATCTGCGTAGCCCCGAGGGTGCGGACCTGTTCCGTCGGCTGGTCGCAGACGCAGACGTCGTCCTCGCCAACTTCAAGCCGGGAACACTTGCGTCGATGGGCTTCTCGTACGAGAGTCTCGCGAAGATCAATCCCCGCATCGTGGTATCGGAGTCGAGTTCGTTCGGCAGCACAGGTCCGTGGCGCACCCGTCTCGGCTACGGTCCGTTGGTACGTGCGTCGTGCGGGGTGTCGGCGCTGTGGCGCTACCCCGACGACGCCGAGTTGCTCTGCGATGGGCAGACCGTCTATCCCGATCACATCGCCGCCCACGTCGCGGCGATCGCTGTGCTCGCCGCGCTGATCGATCGCCGACACACCGGCCGTGGTACGAACCTCGAAGTCGCCCAGGCGGACACGGCACTGGTTCAACTCGGAGTCCAACTGGTCACCGAGGGACTGCGCCCGGGTACGGTCACCGCGCCGGGCAACAGCGACCCGTACGCTGCCCCGAGCGGAGTGTTCCCGTGCGCCGGTGACGACGAGTGGTGTGTCGTCACGGTCCGCGACGACGATGAGTGGAAAGCATTGTGCGGCATCATCGACAGACCAGATCTTGCCGATGACGGCCGCCTCGCGACCAGGGGGCAGCGCCTCGAACACCGCGCCGAGGTGGACGCCGCGGTCGCGGCCTGGCTGAGCGCTCGTGATCCGCAGGATGCCGCCGCGACACTTCAGTCCGTGGGCGTGCCGGCCGGCGCGATGCTGCGGCTTCCGCAGTTGCTGACCGATCCGCAGCTCACCCATCGTGGTGCCTTCACGACGATCGGTCACGATCTGCTCTTCGCCGACCTGCCCGCATCCGCTCGCGTGGCCGTCTTCGACGACATCGCCGATCCGCCTGCACGGCAGGCGCCACTCGCCGGGCAACACACACGGGAGATCGTTGCGGACCTACTCGGTTTGGGCGATAACGAGATCGACGATCTGGTGCGCTCGGGAGTACTGCAACCCGGTGCGGACGATACGTCGTCGACCGAGGTCGCTGCCACCCGCTAGGCATCAGGATCACACGTCCTCGAGGAACTCGATGAGTCCCTCGCTGAGGACATCGTTGTCGTCTCCGCTGACCATGTGCCCGGCACCGCTGACGTCGATCTGACGCGCGGTGGGGATCAGCTCCAGCAGATCGCGCGCGCCCTCAGCGCTGACGACGTCGGACTGGGCACCGCGGATCAGGAGGGTCGGTACCGTGATCGATCGGGCGGCATCGCGCGCCTGTTCCTCGCGGACGCCGGCGTTCTCCGGTCCATTGGCGCGATCGGTGAGCACTCTCGGGTCCCAGTGCCAGTACCACCGGCCGTCGCGCAGTCGCAGGTTCTTCCGGAGGCCGTCCGGCCGTGGCGGGCGCCGGCGATGGGGGTTGTAGGCGGAGACCGCGGCTGCGGCGTCCTCCAGCGAATCGAAGCCGGCCAGTCCGTCGTGCATGAACGAGCTGATCTTCTCCAGCCCTTCGGGTTCCGCACGGGGGGTGATATCGACGAGGACGAGCGCGCGGGCGAGTGTCGGGTCGGTGCCCTGCGCGATCAGCGAGGTCATCCCTCCGAGTGACGCGCCGACGAGTACCGGGCGGAAATCAAGTTCTGCCACAACGGCGGCCAGGTCGCGGGCGTGAGCCGAGATCGAGTAGTCGCCGTCGTCGGCCCAGTCGCTCTCGCCGTGACCGCGGGCATCGATCGTGATCGCGGTCCAACCGTGATCGGCGAGTCGTCGGCCGGTGTGCTGCCAGGAGTGTCGCGTCTGACCGCCGCCGTGGAGAAGGAGCGCGATCCCCCTACTCGGCGGGTCCACGGGATCCCACCGGTCAGCAGCCAAGGTGACCCCGTCGCCGCGGAGCCGGACGGCTGTTGTGGTGTCTGGCATCTGCCTCTCCTGTCCTCGGCGACGGTCGTAGCCGGATTAAACTAATGATATAAGGTTTAAGGTGTGCGGCACGAGTGGGGTGGCGAAATGACGGGTGCGAGCATCGTGCGGTCGTCGCGTCGTGCGGTTGCGGCGCTGTGCTGCGCCGTCATGACCCTGTCGGTTCTGCAGGCCGCAGTCGTTCCGGTGATCCCGACGATGACCGATCAACTGTCGGTCGGACCGACGGCGATCGGCTGGGTCCTCACCGCAAATCTCTTGTCGGCGGCGGTGTGTACGCCCGTGCTCGGCCGGATCGCCGACCGTCGCGGAGGTCGGCCGGTGTTGATCGGCACCCTGGTGGTGGTCGTCGTCGGTTCGGTGTTGTGCGTGGTGGCGCCGAGCCTGCCCATCCTGATCGTCGGCCGGGTGCTGCAGGGTTCGGCGTTCGCCATCTTCCCGATCGGTGTGGCGGTCCTGCGGATGATCATGGACGAGCGTCGCCTCACCCAAGCGATCGGGCTGATGTCGGGGATCATGGCCGGTGGTGCCGGCCTGGGCATGGTGGCTGCAGGTGTCCTGGTCGCCGGTGACGGGTCCTACCGCCGGGTCTTCTGGATGCTGCTGGCGCTCGCGATCATCTCTCTGGTCCTGGTCGGCGCAGCGGTTCCCCGGACCCCGGCACCCGAGTCGACCGGTCGCGGGTTCGACGTCGTGGGAGCGATTCTCCTGGCGATCGGATTGTGCGCGTTGCTGATCGCCCTGGCGGAAGGGCCCCGACGCGGTCCGATCCTGATGGTCCCGCTCGCTCTCGGAGGGCTGGGCTGTCTCGTCCTCTGGTACGTCCACGAGCGGCGCACTCCGGATCCACTGGTGCCGCCCGGATCTCTTTCGGGCCGAGGCGTCACCCCTGCCCACATCGCCGCGGTGCTGGTCGGTGCGGCGATGTACGTCCAGTTCCTCGGGATCGCACAGTTCGTCCAAGCGGATCCCGAGGTGACCGGATACGGGTTCGGGTTCAGCGTCTTCGGGGCGAGTGTGGCGTTTCTGCTGCCCGGGTCCATCGCTGGGGTGATCGCGGCCGCACTGAGTGGGCGTCTGATCCATCGATTCCGTGCTTCCCGTGTTCTCGCCGCTGTATGCGGCTGCGGCGTTGTCGCATTCGCGATGCTCGCCGTGGCGCGCGATCAGCCGTGGCAACTCATCGTCGCGGCAGTGGTGGTCAACATCTTCGTGAGCGGCGCGTACGCGACCCTGCCGTCGCTGCTCACCGATGCGGTCCCCGCCGCCGAGACGGCAACCGTCAACGGTGTCAACGCGATTGCGCGGATCATCGGTAGCTCGATCGCGAGCGCCACGGTTGCGTCATTGTTCGCCACGATGACGGGAGTCGGCCACGAGCTCGCGTCTGCGGCGGCGTACACGGTGGTCTTCGTGATCGGCGGGCTGGCGGCCGGTGCGGCGGGCGTGATCGGGTTGTCGTCTCGACCACGCCCGCGCGGATCGGACACGCGCGACGCGCCGGTGGCCGCCGTTGCGGCGAGGCCTACTTCTTGATCAGATCCCGGTGGATGATCTCTTTCATGATCTCGTTGGTGCCACCGTAGATTCGTTGGATCCGAGAGTCGATGTAGGCCTTGGCCACCGGGTACTCCAGCATGTAGCCGTATCCGCCATGCAACTGCACACCGGCATCGACGACACGGCCCTGCAGCTCGGTCGCCCACAACTTGGCCTTGGCCGCATCGACTGCGGTGAGAGTTCCCTTGTTGTGTTCGCGGACGCAGCGGTCGAGGTATGCGCGGGAGACCTCGACGGAGGTCTGCAGGTCGGCGAGGGTGAAGCCGAGGCCCTGGAACTCGCCGATCCGCTTCCCGAACGCAGTGCGCTCCTTGACGTAGTCGAGCGTCCAGCCGAGCACTGCCTCCGCCGACATCTGCGCGGCGATCCCGATGCCGAGGCGTTCTAGCGGGAGGCTCTGCATGAGGTACGCGAAGCCCGCACCTTCCTCGCCGAGCAGATTCTCCATCGGGACACGGACGTCGTCGAACGACAGTTCCGCGGTGTCCTGCGCATGCAGGCCGACCTTGTCGAGCTTGCGGCCCCGGGTGAAGCCGGGCATCCCGTCCTGAACGACGAACAAGCTGAAACCCCGGGAGCCGGCCTCGGGATCGGTCTTCGCGAAGACGATCACCAGATCGGCGAGGATGCCGCTGGTGATGAACGTCTTCGACCCGTTGATGACCCAATCGTCACCGGAACGTCGAGCCGTGGTGGTGACGGCGCGCAGGTCACTGCCCGCGCCCGGTTCCGACATCGCGATGGCGCCGATCGTCTCGCCGGTGACGAAACCGGGCACCCACCGGCGTTTCTGCTCGTCGTCGGCGTGCCGGAGAAGGTAGTTCAAGACGATGTCGTCGTTGGTGGAGAACCCGGACTGAAGTGCGGAGGCGCCGACTCTCGCGATCTCCGACTGGATGACGACCCGGAATCGGTAGTCGGTCTCGCCGGGGCCCCCGTACTCTGCGGGCGCCGCGAGCCCGAGAATTCCCTGGGCGCCGGCAGCGCGCCACGTCTCCCGATCAATCAGGCGGTCGGCATCCCATTTCTCGAGGTTGGGTACGACGTTCTTGGTCACGAAACCGCGGACCGATTCTCCGAAGAGTTCGTGGTCGGCGTCGAAGAGATCACTCTGCATGTGGAGATCCTATACCTAACTGCTGTAGGTTTAAACCGTTCCGGCCCGTAGCCCCGCGCCGGGGTGTATACCGAAAAGCGATAGGTGTGTTCGCTGTGACAGGAGTGTTCGACCGATGATCTCGTACGAGTGGCGTCCGAAGCTGTCCGACGACGACCTCGATGCAGTCCTCGAACTCGTCGCCGCCGCGACCGACTACGACGAGGAAGCCGGCTTCTCCCATATCGACCCGGAGATCGTCCCGGTCGCCGACGACGGCAGCGGGACCGTCCGCCACCTGGCGATCAAGGCCCGCCGTGATCTGGGTCCGCAGGAGGACGGTCCGATGGTCGTCGTCGCCTACCTCCACCTGTTCGTCGACGACGAAGGACTCGGCACGGTGTCCTACGCGGTTCATCCCGACTACCGTTCCCGGGGCATCACCACGTTGCTCGTCGAAGAGATCGGACTGGACGTCGGCGGTGTGCGTGGCTGGGACGGCTCGGGTGCAACGGCGTTGCGGTGCTGGGCATACTCGACCCACCCGGCGTCGGAGCGCCTCACGAAACGCTTCGATGTTCCCGCGGTCAGTCGCCAGTGGACGGTGGTCCGGCATCTGACCGGACCGTTTGCCCTGCCGATCGACCGACCCGAGATCCCCGACGGCCTCGTCGTCGGAGAGCCCCGAGAGCTTGCCGGCGGGGACGCCGCGGTCGTCGACATCCTCGGTCGTGCGGCACTTCCCGACGCACAACGCGACCGGCTCGAGTCCGATGTCGGTCGGGGCGGGGGGCAGGTGATCGAGGCGCGTGACGACGCCGGTCGGATCGTCGGGTTCGTCTGGTATTCGACTGATCAGCGAATCCACCTGGAACTCCGTGCTGCGCCCATCCATGCCGTCGTCCTCGACCCGGGCGCGCGTGGCCGCGGCCTCGGCGGCGTGTTGCTGGTGGCGGCCATGGAGCGGCAGAAAGATGCCGGTGTCCAGGTCTCGATGTTGCGGATCGATCCCGACGATGCCTCGGCCGTGCGGATGTGCCGGTTGCTGGGGTTCGAGCAGGAGGACGCGCACTCCTGCTATCAGGTCGGTGAGACCAGTGATCCGCCACCTGCTTTCGCGTGACCGTACGCGCGCCGCTCAGTGACCCGACGTGCCGCCGTCCACGGCGAGCGTCGATCCGGTGATGTACGAGGCGCCCGGGCCCGCGAGAAAGACCACGGCGGCGTCGATCTCGCGCTGGGTGCCCATTCGGCCCATGGGGCAGCCGCGGAGGAACTCACTGCGAGTCTGATCGGTCATCTGCGCGATCATGTCGGTCTCGACGAATCCGGGTGCGATCGAGTTGACCCGAATCCCTTTACGCCCCGACCATTGTTGTGACAGGTCCCGCGTCAGACCAATGACACCGGCCTTGCTCGAGGTGTATGCAGCCTGGGGCAGTGACGACGCGATCAGGCCGAGCATGCTGGCCACGTTCACGATGCTGGAGCCGGGCTCCATCACCCGCGCGCATGCCTGCGCCATCCAATAGCTGCCGAGCAGATTCACGTCGAGTACCGAGCGGAAGTCGTCCGGGCGTTCCCGTGTCGCGGGCGACGTATGTGTGACGCCGGCATTGTTGACCAGGACGTCGACCCGGCCGAACTCCTTCATCGTTGCGCGCACGCTTGCGTCGCACTGCTCGGGGTCGGTCACGTCGGTCGGCACGGGCAGGGCGTGACGGCCGAGTCGGCGGATGTCCTCCGCGACGGACGTCAGCGGATCGGGTCGTCGGCCGGTGATGACGACGTCGGCACCCGACTCGGCCAGCGCGACGGCGATCCCGGCGCCGAGTCCCGAGCCGGCACCTGTCACGATCGCGACCCGACCGTCGAGCCGGAAGAAGTCCTGGATCGACGCGGACTGTGTCTGTGGGTGCGCGGTCATGATTCCTCCGTATGCAGGTCATCCGGTGTAACGGGGCTTTGGGCCGGATGACGTGGTTGATCCAATTAATCTAATACCTTAAGATTAACGGATCATCCAGCACCACCGACAGAGAGCTGCCATGGCACAGAACACGGAGCATGTCCACCACAAGATGCAGGTGGTCGCCAAGGAGTCCGTGGCCGATGGTGTGGTCTCACTGAGCCTGGCCGACCCCGACGGCGGCACGGTGCCCGACTGGCAACCCGGATCGCACATCGACCTGGTCCTCGACGATGACACGATCCGCCAGTACTCCCTGTGTGGAGAGGTCTCCGACCGCTCCCGACTCCGGATCGCCATCTTGCGCGAGCTCGACGGTCGAGGTGGATCCCAACGCGTACACGACGAGGTCGAGGTCGGCGACATCATCGACGTCAAGGGTCCGCGCAATCACTTTCCCCTCGTTGACAATTCCGCATACCTGTTCGTCGCCGGTGGTATCGGTATCACCCCGCTGATCCCGATGATCGCGCAGGCGGAGTCATCGGGCGCCCAGTGGACTCTTCTGTTCGGCGGGCGAACCCGATCGGGGATGGCCTTCGCGCACGACCTGGCAGAGCGCCATCCGGACCAGGTTCTGGTGCGGCCGCAGGACGAGTTCGGACTGCTCGATCTCGCGGCTGCTCTGCAGGCGGTACAGCCGGGGACCGCGGTGTACTGCTGTGGCCCCGAGCCGCTGCTCGATGCCATGGAGTCCCTGTGTGCTACACGCGACGACATCGAATTGCATGTCGAACGATTCGCGCCGAAGGCGCGAGTCGACACCGACACGGCCGGAACGACATTCGAGGTGGTACTCGGCGAAGGTGGACGCGAGATCACCGTCGGGGAGGACGAATCCGTGCTGGACGCACTGCTGCGTGAGGGCGTCGACGCCGACTTCTCCTGCCGGGAGGGCACCTGCGGTACGTGCGAGACCGGGGTGCTGGAAGGCGTTCCAGATCACCGTGATTCGGTGTTGACCGACGAGGAACAGGCCGAGAACAACTGCATGATGGTCTGTGTCTCACGGAGTTGTTCCAAGCGACTGGTTCTCGACCTGCAGAGCTGACGGCGATGAGGAGTCCGATGAACACCACCGATGCACACGAATCCGTTGTCCGATACGACGTGCGTGATCACGTCGCCATCGTCACGCTGAACCGGCCGGATGCGCTGAACGCCGTCAACTCGGCACTGTCGATCGCGGCGGGTGCTGCTCTGGAGCGGGCCGCCGACGACAAGGACGTCCGGGTCGTCGTCCTGACCGGTGCCGGCCGGGCATTCTGTGCGGGAGCGGATCTCAAGGAGATCGCTTCGGGTCGCCGGATCGACGACCCGGATCATCGCGAGTGGGATTTCGCAGGCATTGTGCGCCACTGGATCCCCAAGCCGATCGTCGCGGCCGTCAACGGATTCGCCCTGGGAGGTGGCACCGAGATCGTCCTGGCTGCCGACCTCGCCGTCATCGACGAGGAGGCCTCGGTGGGTCTGCCCGAGGTTCGGCGAGGACTCATCGCCGCGGCCGGCGGACTGCTCAGGATCCACCGTCAGGTGCCGCAGAAGGTCGCTGCGGAGATCGCGCTCACCGGCCGACCGGTCGCCGCGGCACGCGCTTATGAACTGGGACTGGTCAATGCGGTCGCTCCCGCGGGGACCGCCCTCGATGTCGCGCTCGAACTCGCCGCGGTGATCGCCGCCAACGCACCGGTCGCCGTGTCGGAGAGCAAGCGCGTCATGCACGAGACGTCGAAGTCGCAGCGCGGCTGGGACGACGAGGCCTGGTCGGTCAACCGGACCGCCATCCGCACGGTGCTGAGCAGCGAGGATGCCAAAGAAGGTCCGCGGGCGTTTGCCGAGAAGCGGGCGCCGCAATGGAAGGGGCGGTGACGGCATGAGCTCTGCCGCCGAATCCGGTGTGGTGCGCACCGAGCGGGTCGGCTCGGTCGAGGTGGTCAGACTCAACAGACCGACCCGGCTCAACGCCTTCACCGAGGACCTGCGCCGCGAGATCATCGCGGCGTTCGACGAGACCGACGCCGACGACTCCGTCCGTGCAGTCGTCCTCACGGGGACCGGTCGTGCATTCTGCGCCGGGGCAGATCTTGCCTCCGGCGGAGAGACCTTTGTGCTCGATGCCGACGATTCGGGGCGGGCGCCCGCGGACGCCGGAGGGCAGGTTGCACTTCGAATCTACCGATCGACGAAACCGGTCGTCGCTGCGATCAACGGTCCTGCGGCCGGCGTGGGGGTGACCATGACGCTTCCCGCCGACGTGCGGATCGCCTCGGAAACAGCGAAGTTCGGGTTTGTGTTCACCCGGCGCGGGCTGGTCCCCGAGGCATGCTCCACGTGGTTTCTGCCGCGGGTCGTCGGCATCTCGACCGCCCTCGAATGGACCCTGGGTGGCCAGATGGTTACTGCGATCGAAGCATGTGAGCGCGGCATGGTCCGTGAGATCGTACCCGCGGATCAGGTGGTGGCGCGGGCGGTCACGGTGGCTGAAGAGATGGTTGCGGGTACCGCGCCGGTTTCGGTGGCCATGACCCGCTCACTCATGTGGCGGATGCTCGGTGCATCGGAGCCCGAGGTTGCTCACCGCGCGGAATCTGAGGCCATCTTCCGCCGCGGCACCTCGGCCGATGTGAAAGAGGGTGTGCAGGCGTTCCTCGACAAACGTGCTCCTGAGTTTCCGGATCGGGTGTCCGAAGGACTCCCTGGCCACGGCGTTCCGCGCGAGTGAGGTCACCACGACCGCACTGGTGATGGGCCGGCGACGGCTGTCGGTCGCGGCGGGCACACAACCGGGCGCGCTGGCGAAGACGATCTCGACTCGCCTACCGCGAACTGCTTGCGGTACGCGTTGGTCTCGGCTCTACCGGGCCGCGACGCCGCGGCTGCGACAGCCTGAGAAGCCGCGATCGGCGTACGTTGGAACCATGGCACAACACTCCGTCACCAGCGTCGACCGCGGGCCGCACACGGTGGCCCGCCAGGTCATCGTAGACGCCCCCGCCGCCGAGGTGTTCGCGTTGGTGGCCGATCCGCACCGCCATGCCGAGCTTGACGGGTCGGGCACCGTGCGTGACACGCCGGTGACCGGTCCCGACAGACTCGGTCCCGGCGCCCGATTCAGCGTCGGGATGAAGCAGTACGGCGTGCCCTACAAGATCACCTCCACGGTCACCTCGTTCACCGATGACGAGCTGGTGGAATGGCAACATCCCATGGGCCACAAGTGGCGGTGGGAGTTGGAGGCGGTGTCGCCATCTCAGACGCGGGTCACCGAGACCTTCGACTACTCGAGGATCAAGGTGCCCAAGATCATCGAGCTGCTCGGCTACGACAAGAAGAACGGCGCGGGAATCGAGGGCACGCTCTCGGCGTTGGCGGCGCGCTGGCCCGGGTGATCTCGACCCGGTAGGCCCCGTGGAGTCGACCCCATCGAGATTGTGGTGGAAGCCGGGTTTCTGTCGGTCTACAAGGTCAGGTGATCGCGCACCACGACAGGGGTACTGCCATTACCTGTTCCGACAAGCACTCCCTCACGTTTTCTCCGCCCCATAACGTGGTGGCCATGAGTGTTCCAACAGCGATTCTGAACAATGGCGTCGAGATTCCCGCGCTTGGCTTTGGCGTATTCCAGACGCCGCCGGAAGAGACCGCTTCGGCCGTGCGGTCCGCGTTGGAGGTGGGATACCGCCACATCGACACCGCGGCCGCCTACATGAATGAGCGAGGGGTGGGCACCGCGATCGCCGAATCCGGACTCGACCGGTCCGAGGTCTTCATCGAGACCAAGATCTGGATCAGCGACTACGGCTACGAGGAAACGCTGCACGCCTTCGACAAGAGTGCCGGCAAACTCGGCGTCGAGCAGATCGACCTGCTCATCCTCCATCAGGCCCTGCCCGGGGAATTCCAGCGAACCATCGACGCCTACCGCGCATTGGAAAAGCTGTACGCAGACGGACGTGTACGGGCCATCGGTGTCAGCAATTTCATGCCGGATCATCTGTCCCGACTGCTGGAGACGACGTCGGTGGTGCCCGCCATCAACCAGGTCGAGGTGCACCCGTACTTCCAGCAGCGTGACGTGCTGGCCACCGACACCGAACACGGCGTGCTGTCGCAGGCATGGTCGCCGATCGGCGGTATCACCTTCTACCGCGACGGTTCCAAGGGATCGACGTTGGACGATCCGACCATCGGGAAGATCGCTGCGATCCATGGCAAGACGGCGGCACAGGTGATGTTGCGCTGGCACCTTCAGCAAGGCCGCCAAGCCATTCCCAAGTCGGTGACGCCGGCCCGGATCGCCGAGAACTTCGACATCTTCGACTTCGAACTCTCCGAGGCGGAACTGTCGCAGATCGATTCACTCGAGACGGGAATCCGTGGCGGACCCGAGCCGGAACAGGTGACCCTCGAAGCGTTCGGTCGCGACATCCCGGAGGCCTGAGGCCGGCCCTGACGGCTGACCTGTGATGTCAATCCAGTCGTGGCATGGCCTCGGCGAACAGCTCGATGATGCGTGCCGGCTCGGTGATACCGGTGGCGAACACATAGGACGACGTGAATCCCAAGGCTGCCATCGCGTTTGCGGTGGTGACGATGTCGTCGACCGTGTTGCTGGGGCTGATCGGGAAGATGGTGGTCTTGTCGATCTCATCGTAGTCGCGGCCGACGTCGTCACAGTGACCGCGCAGTACGTCCAGTTTGTGAGCCGCGTCGGGTCCGGCAAAGATGTTGCAGGCGTCCGCATACTGAGCCACCAGGCGCAAGGTCTTCTTCTCGCCCGAGCCCCCGATCATCAGGTAGGGCCGGGGACTGCTCAGCGACTGAGGTGAATTGAGGGTCCGGCCCAGCTGGTAGTGCTTGCCGGTGAAGGCGTCCTCCGACTCCGACCACATCTGATCGCAGATGCGAATGGTCTCCTCGAGTCGTTCGAAACGTTCTGCCGTCGGTGGGAAGGCGAAGCCCAGACCCTCGGACTCCTCGTCATTCCAGGCCGCGCCGATGCCGAGACCGACACGGCCGCCCGACAGCACGTTCAAGGTCGTGACGGCCTTGGCCAACAGCGCGGGCTCGCGGTAGGTGACTCCGGTGACCAGGGTATGCAGCAATGCGTGTTGCGTCTGAGCAGCAATGAAGCCGAGAGCGGAATAGGCCTCGAGCATTTCGGTGTCGACCGGTCCGACGGGGCGGATCTGCCAGAAGTGGTCCATGACGCTGATCCGCCGCACGCCGATGTCCTCGGCGTCCCGGACGTGCTTGGTCAGCGCGGGGCCGAGTTCGGCGGGGCCGCCGGACCAGGTGAAGTCGGCGATGTGCAGGGCCAGTTCCATAGCGATTCTCCTTGCGCGGATTCAGTTGCGTCGGCGGGCGATCGGTGTCAACTCGTGTGTCCCGTAGCTGTTGTCCTCGGGGTTGAGTGTCAGCCCCGGTGCGACCAGTTCGTCAATTCGGTCGAGGACGTCCGTGGACAGGGAGATATCGGCGGCGGGCAGATACGACTCCAGCTGTTGCATGGTGCGAGGCCCGACGATTGCGGCGGTGACGCCCGGATGGTTGATGACAAACGCGATCGCAAGATCGATCAACGTCATGCCGGACTGTTCGGCGAGCACTGCAAGGTCTTCCACGATGTCGAGTTTGCGCTGATTCGCGGGGATTGACATGTCGAATCGCGCACTGGGTCGAGCACTCGACGTCGGTGACGATGCGGAGTCCTTGCGCCACCGACCCGACAGCCATCCGCCCGCCAGTGGGCTGTAGGTGAGCGTGCCCATCCCGTGTCGCTGCACGGCCGGCAGTACGTCCTCCTCTATACCGCGAACCAGGATCGAGTACGGGGGCTGTTCGGTCACGAACCGCACGAGGCGATTGTCCTTCGCCGCCCATTGGGCCTCCACGATCTGGGAGCCGGAGAACGACGAAGACCCGATGTAACGCACCTTGCCGTGCTGTACCAGATCGGTGAGCGCGCCGAGCGTCTCGTCGATGTCGGTATCGGGGCTGGGACGATGCACCTGGTAGAGGTCGATGTGATCGGTGTCGAGGCGGCGCAGCGAATCCTCGACCGCGCGCATGATCCAGCGGCGCGAGCCACCGCGGTGATTGGGGTCGTCGCCCATCGGCATGAAGAACTTCGTCGCGAGGAACACGTCGTCGCGTCGGTCGCCGAGTGCTTTTCCGACGATCTCCTCGGACCGACCGGCGGAATAGACATCGGCAGTGTCGACGAAGTTGATTCCCGCATCTAGTGCCGCGTGGATGATGCGGACCGAGTCTTGTTCGTCGTCATTTCCCCACGGTCCGAACATCATCGCACCCAGGCACAGTGGGCTGACCTGAACTCCGGTGCGGCCGAGTGGGCGGTACTGCATGTGCGTGGTCCTTTCGATCACGGGCGGACAGCGACCTTCAAGGCCTCGCGGGTATCCATCGCGGTGTAGGCCTTGGGTGTCTCGGTCAACGACATCGTCCGGTCGAATACCTTGCCCGGCACCACGGTACCGTCGAGCACCGCGGGCAGTAGCTGTTCGATGTAGGCCCGCACCGGCGCGGGACCGCCGGTGAGGGTCACGTTGGGGCCGAAGAGGCTGCCGAAGCCGACGGGCGCCTCGTCGTATTGCGGAACGCCGACGCGGCTGATGACGCCGCCGGGCCGGACCGCGCCGATCGCCTGGTCGTAGGCTGGTCGATGTCCGACCGCTTCCAGGACGATCTGGCTGCCCATGCCGCCGGTGAGGGCCCGGATCTGCTCGATGCCCTCGTCGCCGCGCTCGGCGACCACGTCGGTGGCGCCGAACTCCCGGCCCAGATCGGTCCGGGCCCGGTGTCGGCCCATCAAGATGATCTGTTCGGCGCCGAGTTGGCGAGCCGACAACACTGCCAGCAGGCCGACGGCGCCGTCACCGATCACGGTGACCGTGCTTCCGGCAGTCACCCCGCCGCGCACGGCCGCATGCCAGCCGGTGCCGTACACATCCGAGAGGGTGAGCAGCGACGCCAACAGTGCGTCGTCGGCGTTCGCGTCCACGGGAGCTTTCACCAGCGTGCCGTCGGCGAGGGGCACCCGAACGGCCTCGGCCTGGGCGCCGGCGGTGCCGAGCTGGGGGTCGCTCCAGAAACCGCCGCGCACGCACGAAGTCTGTAGACCGGCACGGCAGTATTCGCACGTCCCACACGAGACGGCGAACGGGGAGATGACGAAGTCGCCGACACGCAGCGTGGTGACGTCGGACCCGACGGCCTCGATCACCCCGATGAACTCATGGCCCATGGGCGAGCCGTCGGGGGTGGTGGGCATCGAGTGATACGGGTGCAGATCGCTGCCACACACGCAGGCACGGGTCACCCGGACCAGCGCATCGGTCGGTTGCTCGATGATCGGGTCGGGGACATCGATGACGCGGACGTCGCCGGCGGCGTACATGTAGGTGGCTTTCATGAAAACCATCAGACCGCGTGTGCGCGGGTGTGGGGAGTCACGGTTGTTCCGGGTATTGCCAGTACCTCCCTGGTACATGGCATCGTGCTTACCCTGGGGCCCATGGATAGCACCGACCTGCGCACCCAGATCCGCGAGTTCCTCGGCTCGCGGCGCGCACGGATCACCCCTGATCAGGCGGGGTTGCCGGCGTATGGCGGCAATCGCCGGGTCAAGGGGTTGCGTCGCGAGGAGGTGGCCCTGCTCGCCGGCGTGTCCGTCGACTACTACGTCCGGATGGAGCGCGGCAATCTGACCGGCGCATCGGAGAGTGTGCTTGCCGCGCTGGCCGGTGCGCTGCAACTCGACGAAGCCGAACAGGATCACCTGTTCGCCCTGGCGCGCCAGTCGCAGGCGGGCGCGCCAGGGCGTCGGACCCGCCCGCCGGCCACCACGGTGCGTCCGGTCATCCAGCAGGTCCTCGACGCCATCTCCGACGCACCCGCCTGGGTGCGTAACGGCCGTCACGACATCGTTGCAATGAATCAGCTTGCGCGGGCGTTGTATTCGCCGGTTCTCGCCCATACTCGGCGGCCTGCCAACACGACCAGATTCATCTACCTGCATCCCGATGAGGCCCAGGAGTTCTTTGTCGACTACGACCAGGTCGCCCGAGATGCGGCTGCCATGCTGCGCCTCGAGGCCGGTCGAAACCCGAATGACAAGGCGTTGATCCAGCTGGTCGGGCAATTGTCCACGCGTAGTGAGCTGTTTCGTCAGCGCTGGGCATCGCAGGATGTGCGATTCCACCGCAGTGGGCGCAAACGGCTCCGGCACCCGGCCGTCGGGCAACTCGACCTCGACTTCGAGGGGATGGAATTGCCCTCCGAGCCCGGGCTGCATCTCAACATCTACACCGCGGCGGCCGGCACGCCGACCGCCGATGGTCTCAAGCTTCTCGCATCCTGGGCGGCGAGTCAGGAGGCGATCGATACCGAGGACCACGCGACCGGATGAGGTCAGGCATCTCCCTGGAGTTGTTGCGCCATTCCCATCACGTCCATGATGATGCGACTCTCGCACATCTTGCCGTCATGGAATCGATCGAATGTCCAGGCTTCGACCGTCACCGAACGGCCCGTTGCTCCGATGCCGAGGAAATCTTCGCGGTGGGTGCCGGTCCACGTCGACCAGGCGGCCACGCGGTCCCCCTCGGCCACCATCTCGTGGACCGTCCACGTCAGGTCGGGGAAAGCGCGGAACATCTGAGCCAGGAAGTCACGCAACCCGTCGCGTCCTGGACCCTGCCCGGGCGGCGGGTTCTGCTCGACGAAGTCGTCTGCGACGATGTCGCCGATCGACCCCAGATCCTGCCCGTTGATGATCTGGTTGATGAACCGCCGATCGGCGGCCTTGTTGTCTTCGGCCAGAGTGGTTGCGGTGCTGGGTGCTTCGGTTGCGGGTGACATGATCGAACTCCTGGAGGTGGGTAGGTTCTCAGAGCGGAAGTTTGTTGGCGAGTACGCCGTCGCCGTCGGCGCGGCCGGAGAGGATGCGCGCATACTCGATCGCGTCGACACTGATGGTCGCTGCACCGCTGCGGCCCTCGAAACGTCCTCCGGCGGGACCCTGGAGATCGAGGCTGAACGGCTGCTCGTGGAGTTGTGACCACTCGGCGAGAATGTCCTCCACGATCCGCCCATCGTGGTCGGCGGTGGGCTGCAGCGCAACACCGGTCGCGCGCGAGAGGTCGACGCGATGCATCCACGTGTCGCGGGTGAAGCCGATGCCGAACAGGTAGCCCAAAGGTTTCCAGCCGAGGTCGACTCCGAGGGGGGTGCCGATCGGCAACACCGGAAGTGCGCGCACCGGCGCGGGCATCCGAGTCCGGGCGCGCAATGCTGCGGCGGAGTGCTGTTCCCACAGCGCCGGCAGGTCATCGGTTCGCCACTGGGTCCGGGCTCGCAACCGTGCCTCGTTGAGCCCGTCGACCCAGTGGTCGCCACCAATCTCTGCGGTGAGCGGCCGTCCCGACCGAACCTGCCAGAGGAACTCCACCGGGTTGGCCTGTGCCTGGGCTGAGGCGATCAGGTGGACCACGACGTCGCGCACCGTCCAGCCGGTGCAGTCGGTGGGCCTCCCCCAGTCGTCGGGGTCGATGAGTTGGAGCAGATCGAGCAGGCGCGCATTCTCGGCGGCGGTGAGTCGCATCGCCTCGGTATGCTGGATTCGCTTGATTTCCGTTGCGGGCCGAACGCTTTCGGAAGTGTTCATGGTGTCACTCTCTCTCGGGGGAAGTGGTCGACGACGAGACCGACCATCGTCTCCACATGTCGGGTCCAGCGGGTACCGCCGGGATCGTTGGCGATCTGCTGCGCGCCGATGCCGGCGATGACGGCGGTGTACGCGTCGAGTTGGGCAGGGTCCGTGGCGCCGGCCGCGACGAGCAGGCTCTGGGTACGCCGCACCAGAAGCTCGGCCCGCCGATACGAGGCCTCCGACGGCTCGAATCCGGGAATGGTGCGCTGGAACAGAAGTTGTTGGCGCGGAGGATTTTCGACGACGTAGTCGACGATCGTCTGGGACAGGCGTAGGAGTTGCTCACGTGCCGACCCGGTGGCGGGCAGAGAGTCGATCCGCGCGAGCAGGTGCTCGTAGGCTTCGGCGAACATCACATCGAACAGGTCAAGCTTCGATGACACATAGCTGTACAGCGAGGGCTGCCGCATTCCGACGCGCCTGGCGACCTCGTGCAGGGTGACCGCGCCCAGACCGCTCTCGTTCGCTACTTCCCACGCGGCGTCCACGATCTGCTGACGTCGGGTTGCGCGCTTGTCCTGGGTGGCGGGGGGCATTCGAACGCTCCTATCGCTGATAGCTATAAAACAATCATTGATAGGTGCGTCCGGAATGTCAAGGTCTGGTTTTCGGGTGCCTCGGATGACGGCGAGTTGACGACGCAGGCACTCACTCTGGGAGGCCGAGCTCGCCGAACAGGGGTCGGCCGGCTGCGAGACGCTCGCTCAGCGCCGTCCCAGTTTGGAGAGCGGCCGCCCCGCCAGGAACCGGATCGAGCGCGTGAGAATCGGGTTGCCCTTGGCGGTTTCGGGGTCGACGAGATCGTTCTCGGCCAGGGGACTGTCTTCATCGGCGACGGTGGAGGCGTCGAAACGCATGAGGGTTTTGCCTTTTCCGCGCAGAGCCTCGATGGTCGCAACCAGTGAACCCCGGTCGTCGAGGTCGTTGCGCGCCCGTTCGACGGGCACGTCGAGGTGTTCGGCCAGCAGCCGGTCGCGGACCTCGAGGATGGCGCGGCGATGCTGGTCGGCGAGCGGATCGTCGGCGGTGACCTCGACCGCCAGGTCGCATTCGCTGTCGAGGCCCAGGGAACGGTTGTTGAGATTCGACGAACCGACCCGCAGCAGCATGTCGTCGACCACGAGCACCTTGGCGTGTACGTAGATGTCCGCGCCGGCCGCGGTCACCGGGTGATAGGCGCGAAAGCGGTCGTGTGCGTCGGCCTGCCAGAGCTGATGCAGCAGTCGTCGGCGGGCGCCGTCCATGGCTTTCTGCTCCAACCAGCCCTCCGCGTTGCGAGGCAGCACCACCACGATCTCGGGGCCGTCGGGGTCGCGCAGCCGCTCGGCCATCGCGTCGGCCAGGGTGCGTGAGGCCAGGTACTGACTCTCGATGTACAGGGTGTGTCGCGCGGCGCGGATGGCGGTCAGATACAGCTGCTCGATCTCCCGGACCTCCTCGCGGTCGGGTAGTTCCGGCAGGGTACGGGCGACGCCCACGTCGATCGACCGCATGGTCGGAGTGAGGTCGGTGGGCCATGGATCGGCGTCGATGCCGGTGACCTCGGGCAGTTCCTGGCCCGTCGCGGCCCGCCAGCGGTCCCGGGCCACCGCACCGACGATGCGTGCGGCCTGCCCGTCGACGGCCGTCGTTGCATCGTGCCACGGTCCGTACCGTTTGTGGTTCGGGGTGGTGCGACGCTCGTCGTCGTCGCGGTGTTCGGGGCTGTCCCACCGGTCAACGGTCATGTCGATACCGCCGCAGAACGCGAGTCGGTCGTCGATGACCGCGATCTTCTGGTGGTGGGCGGCATGCAGCGGGTGGTGGGTGTCGATCTCGAGATGAACGTTGGGTTTGGTGAGCAGATTGGTGATGAACACCGGCGCCATCCCGCGGCTGATCGCGGTGAGCGCCCCGACGCTCCATTTCAGGAGATACACCTCAAGACCGGGTCGATGGCCAGGCAACCAGTTCAGGAAGGCGCCGAGTTCGTTGGGGCCCTCGAGGGTGGCGCCTTCCGGCTCGAGCAGGATGCGGGTGTCGAAATCCCAGCCGATCAGCATGATCCGGCGTTGCGCGCCCAGCATGGCGGCTTTGGCCAGGCGGAAGTACTCGCCGGCGTCGATGATGCAGGCGAGCCGATCGGCGTGGCCGATGTCGTGGCAGTTGTGGCCCGGCCGCAGCAGCGGATGCTCGGTGTCGGTCATGTCCAGCCTTCCCTGGGCCACCGGCGCGCGGGCTGTTGCGCGTGGTGTCACCCGATCGCCGACGGTACCCGGACGCTGCGGGTGCCCGGCAGTCGCCGCCGACGAGCAGGGTCTGCCCAGTCGCCCCTGTTTCCCGACATCACCTTGCGTCCGAAGCAAGGTGATGTCGGCGAATCGGGGTGATGTCGTCGAACCGTGGGTCATTCGACAAGGACCTGGCCTGCGATGACCGTGCATCTCACCCGCTGCGCGGCGGGCGCGGCCAGCGCGTCGGCCAATGGCCGGTCCAGCAGCACCAGGTCGGCGTCCGCGCCGACCTGGACCCGCCGGGGCGGGCCGCCGGGGTCGTCGAGCGGGGCGAGGTAGCCGTCGAGTGCGTCGGCGGCAGTGACGCGTTCACCGGCGCCGACGATCTCGCCGGTCGGTGCGCGCCGCTGCACGGCTGCAGCGATCACCACCCACGGATCAAGCGGACCGTAGGGGGCATCGCTCGACATTGCGGTGTGGACGCCACCGGCGAGCAGACTGCGACAGCGGTACAGATCCGGCAGATCCCCGGCATCCACCCGGCGCAGATAGTCGTCGCCGCGGTCGGCGACGAACCCAGGCTGGGTCACCACCCGCAGGCCCCGCGCGGCCAGATCGGCGATGGCGTCGGCGCCGATGATCGAGCCGTGCTCGATCCGATCCCCGGCGAGCACACCGACATCGTCGAAGACGGCCAGCAACAGTGCCAGCGCCACCCGGCTCACACAGTGCACCGCGACCGGCCGACGGCGCGCATGTGCGCGGCGAATGGTGTCGGCGAGGTCCTCGAGGTCGGGGAGCGCGCTGTCGGCGATGACGATCTTGTACGGCCCGACGGTGATGGTGTCATCGAAGCTCGGCGTGTCGTCGATGCCGACACCGAGAAGCTGAAGTCGTTGCGGCACAGCGCCGATGCGATGGGCCGTCACGAGTGCGTCCAGCGTGGCCGAGCTGAGATCGGGAGTCGCATCGGTGACACCGGTGATGCCGGATCGCGTGAGTTGCTGCCCGACCGCGCGCAAGTCGGGGGGTGGGGAGTGGGGGAGATGTGCCCGCAACCAGTCGTCGGCGCGCCACAGGCGTCCGGTCGGAATACCGTTGGCGTCACGTTCGATTCCCGGATGGGTGCCGCGATCGAGCCCCACGAGTTCGGACGCTGGGCTGTTGAGAATCCACAGTGCGCCACTGCGGTGCTGAATGCGAACCGGACGGTCGGGTACGAGGAGATCGACGGAGGCTCTGTCGAGCAACCCGCCCACGGTCTCGGTGTAGCCGACACCCCGAATCCAGTCGCCCTGCGCAGCAACCAAGGCCGATTCCAGCGCGTCGAGATCGGTGACGTCCGGCGGGCCGCACCGAACCGAGTCGGCGGCCGCCGCCATCGCATGCAGATGCAGATGGTGATCGTGCAGACCCGGCAGGAGTGCACCACCGCGGCCGTCGATGATGGTGGCGCCCGCGGCGGTCCCGGGCGCGGTGATGTCGGCGACGATGCCACCGCGCATCACCACATCGCGTCGACCCTCCGGCAATTCGACGTCGCGGAACACCGTGTCACTCATCGTCGTATCCCGAGATCGTGCAGCACCGCATCGGTGTCCGCGCCCGTGGGCGGCGCTTGGCCGACGGGCTCGCGGCGGCGCGGCCTGGCGATCGGCACCGGACCGTCGGCGGTGTCGACGAACCAGGACCCACTCGCGCCGCATACACCCGCGTCGTGGTGGCCGGTGAGCGTCGCCGCGACCACCCCACTCATCGAGATGTCGTGCAGCGCATCATCGTCACCTGAACTCATCGCCAGTGCTGCGGCGGTCAGCCCGGTCAACGGGTCGGCGATGGCGTCGCCGACGAAGACCGGTCCGCGCTCGTCGTGGGCGATGAGCCCGGCCGAGGCCGCCACGTCGTCGCCGAACCCGATCCGATTCGACGCCCGACCGCACGCGGTGATCGACAGCCATGTCGTGCCGGAACGAACGAATTCCTCTGCGTCCAGACCGAATCCGCGCAGCGCGCGTGGTCGTGACGCCTCGATGACGATGTCGGCCGCCGACGCCAGGCGATACAACGCGGCGCGGTCGTCGTCGACGTCGGGATCGAGCACCACCGACCGGTGCCCCCCGTGCAGCAGCCGATAGAAGTCGGCGTTGCCGCGGCGGGCGCCGTCGGGCCGCGTCGGCGTCTCCACTTTGATCACCGAAGCGCCGGCGAGTCCAAGGAGGTGCGCACACAGCGGCCCGGCCCACAGCGCACTGAAGTCGACGACGAGCAGGCCGGCGACTGATCGGGGTCGACGGCCGGTGACATCGACGACCGGGGCGTCGCGGACGCCGACGCTGCCCGCCGCCACCCCCAACAGTTCGGCCCGTTCGTCGAGTTCGGTACCCGGATGGTCGCGTAGCCACTGGCCGACGGCCCGCCACGGGTCGTTGCCGAGGTCGTCCGATCCGATCAGCGCTCCGTACAGCGCGGGGTCGTCGGGACGGGCGATCGACACCGCCGCCCATCCGTCGGCGGTGGGTAGCAGTCGGCAGGCGCCGCCCGCCGACGACGCGCCCGACCGTCGGTGCCCGGTGAATGCGGCCCGCTCGGCCAACAGCTGCGCCCCGTCGAGCCGGACGGCACCCGCCGTGGCGGTGGCGATCAGATCGGTGAGCTCGCTCGCCCGCGTCGCCGCGACCCCCGGCGGAATCACCGGCGGGCCGTCGGGGTGGCCGGTCAGCCACGCCACACCGCTGCGCGCCCAATCGCGAACCGGATCTCGAGGCGTGGCGGTCGACACCGGGGCGATGCTACCTCCCGGTGCGATCACGTCGGCCCCATCAGGACAGGATGGAGAGATGACACCGCAGGTAACGACCATGACTGTGGACGAACTCGCCGATGGGGCCGACGCAGTGGGCGCGCTGAACGCACAGGGAGAGACCGTGCGGCCGGTTGTCGTCATCGATCTCGACGACGCCGATCAGTCGACTGTTGCACGTGCCGCCGACGTGGCCAGCCGGGCCGACCGCATTCTCGTCGGCCGCGCCTCAGGTGCACCGGATACCGCGCTCGAACCGTTGACGGCGGCCCTGGACCTCACCTACGGCGACGCCTCGGGTGGCCGCGAGATCATCACCGTCGACGACGTCGAGGAGGCGATCACCGCATTCGTCGCGGCCGCCGAGGCCACCCCGCAGGCGGCATCGGTGGCGGCGCAGGTGGTCCGGGCCTCGGAATCGATGTCGATACCCGCCGCGCTCGACGTGGAGTCGCTGGGCTATTCGGCCCTGCAGGGTGGCGTCGAGTTCGGTCGCTGGCTCGAGGAACGTCGCGCGCTCGGACGGCCGTTGCCGCCGCCACCGGCCGGCGACCCGGTGCTGGTGGACCGCCGCGCCGACGACCTGCACATCACGCTCAACCGGCCGGAGCGGCGCAACGCCTACGGGGTGGCGTTGCGCGATGCGTTTGTCGACGCGTTGCGGATGCCGTTGCTGGACAACACCATCGATCGCGTCGTCGTGGACGGCGCCGGCCCGTGTTTCTGTGCGGGCGGCGACCTCGACGAGTTCGGTCACACGCCCGACGCCACCACCGCACATTTCGTGCGCACCCGCGGCGGCGCGGGACGATTGGTCGCCCGGCTAGCCGACCGCATCGAAGTACGGCTGCACGGCCAATGCGTCGGCGCCGGTATCGAAATCCCGGCGTTCGCCCATCGCATCGTCGCCGCGCCGGACACGATGATCCGGCTGCCAGAGGTGTCGATGGGACTTCTCCCCGGCGCCGGCGGCACCGTCAGCGTCCCACGGCGGATCGGCCGATGGCGCGCGTTGCATCTGTTCGTCACCGGATCGCCGATATCGGCCGATGCGGCGCGGGAGTGGGGTCTGGTCGACGAGCTCCGCTGAGTCCGGCCACCAGACCCGGGACCTCAGGCCGGCATCGCGTGCCCCGGCCCGGCCTCGATCCGGCCGGCCGCCACCACGTCTATCGCGTCCCGCACCGCCGGATCCAGCGTGGTGTCGGTACTCAGCGCTTCGCGCAACCGCGTGAAATAGGCGACCTCGGTGAGCCCGAATCGCACCAAAATGTCGTCGGGGTCGCCGCCACCGTAGCGGTACCAGCTCTCGGCGTAGGCGACCAGTTCTGTCGCATCGTTCATGCCACCATGGTGGCGCACCTTTGTGAACTGCAGATTGCGAGTCGTTCCAGTGGATGACGAGACCTCGACTGCCTATCACCGTTCGCCGGCCGATGATGCCGGGCCGACGCGGGTCGTCTCCGACCACGCAGGTCGCCTCGGATCGCGCGGGTCGTCGACAACCCGCGGCGTCCCGCCGGAACCGCGCCGTCCCAGACGGCCCGCGCAACTCGTTGTGGCAGCCGGGACCAAATCGGGGGTGAGGTTTGTTGTGCAGGGTGACGCCGCAGCCAGCGGCGCGAAGGAGGAAACGTGAGCAACGAGTACCGCAAGACCGACGAGGCCGTTCGCGGTCTCACCGACGCGCAATACCGCGTCACCCAGCGCGACGGCACCGAGCCGGCCTTCCACAACGAGTACTGGGACAACCACGAGCCCGGCATCTACGTCGACGTCGTGTCGGGGCAGCCGCTGTTCTCGTCGACCGACAAGTACGACTCGGGTACGGGATGGCCCAGTTTCACCAAGCCGATCGACGAGGACGCGGTGACCACGAAGTCGGATCGCACGTTGTGGATGCGACGCACCGAGGTTCGTTCCGCGGGCGCCGACAGCCACCTCGGGCACGTCTTCGGCGATGGCCCACGCGAGGCCGGCGGGCAACGTTACTGCATGAACTCGGCGGCGCTGCGCTTCGTTGCGGTCGCCGACCTGGAAGCCGAAGGTTACGGCGACTACCGGAAGCTGTTCGACATCACCGACGATCAGACCGACACCACCACGGAAAGGGACGCCTCATGACCACCGATACCGGCCAGATCACCCGCCGCCCCGGCACCGAGACCGCCGTGCTTGCCGGCGGATGCTTTTGGGGGATGGAAGACCTCATCCGCCGACAGCCCGGCGTGCTCGACACCCGGGTCGGGTACACGGGCGGGTCCAATGATCACGCCACCTACCGCAATCATCCCGGTCACGCGGAGGCGGTCGAGATCGTCTTCGATCCGACGCAGACGTCGTTCCGCGACATCTTGGCGTTCTTCTTCCAGATCCATGACCCGAGCACCAAGGATCGGCAAGGCAACGACGTGGGTTCGAGCTACCGGTCGGCGATCTTCCCACTGACCGCGGAGCAGGAGACGGTCGCGCGCGACACGATCGCCGACGTCGACGCATCGGGGCTGTGGCCGGGCGCGGCGGTCACCACCATCGAGCCCGCCGGTCCGTTCTGGGAGGCCGAGCCGGAGCATCAGGACTACCTCCTGCGCTATCCGAACGGCTACACCTGCCACTTCCCGCGCGCCGGGTGGGTGTTGCCCAAGCGTGCGGACGCCGGCACCACCTAGTTCCAGCGACACGGCGCCCACCGCTGAGCCGGCGGTGGGCGCTGTCGTTTCGCGGCGAGCCGATGATCCACGCTGCGAGAATGGGCACATGATCCGGATCGCCACCGTCGGTACCAGCACCATCACCCGGAACTTCCTGGACGCGGCCGCATCGGTCGACGAGGTGGCGGTCACCACCGTGTACTCCCGCGACCCGCGACGTGCCGCGAAGTTCGCCGCCGACACCGGGGTGACCCATTGGACCGACGACCTCGACGGTCTACTCGCCGACGCGGAGATCGACGCGGTGTATCTCGCCTCGCCGAACGGTGCGCACGCCGAGCAGGCGAGACGGGTCGTCGACGCCGGTAAGCACGTGCTGGTGGAAAAGCCGGCCGTGCCCACGGTGGCGGAATTCGACACGCTGCTGGAGGCGGCCGCAGCCCGAAAGGTGGTGGTGCTGGAGGCGATGCGCAACGTACACGACCCCGCGCTTCGCCACGTCGCCGCTCTGATGGCAACGGTGGGTCCTGTGCGGCGGGCGTCGTTGTCGTACTGTCAGCGCTCGGCCCGCTACGACAAGGTGCTCGCCGGTGAACACGTCAACATCTTCGACCCGGCGCTCGCGGGCGGGGCATTGCTGGACTTGGGCGTGTACACGATCGCCGCCATGGTCGAGTTCTTCGGCGAACCGAATCGGGTGACGGGGTCATCGGTGCCGATCGCCAGTGGCGTCGACGGCGCGGGCGCCGTGCTGGCCGCTTACGACGACTTCGTCGTCGACCTGTCGTATTCGAAGATCACCGCGTCGGATCGGCCCGACGAGATTCAGGGCGAGCACGGCACACTGACCTTCGACCACGTGGCCCAACCGACCGTCGCGCAGATCCGGATGCACGACGGCACCGTCACCGACCACACCTTCGGCGGGCCGTCGAACAACATGGTCCACGAGATCCGTCGATTCGCCGACCTGGTGGACGGCGATGCCGATCCGGCGAGCGATCAGCGGCGCACGCGGGCGACGCTGCGGGTCGTGGAAGAAATTCAGCGTCACCAGATCTGACGGTCTGTGCTTGACCCTGCTCGCCTCATCGGCCGACGGCGAGGTTTCGGTGGCCGTCTGGGGTGTCGACGACAGTGCCGCCACCGGCGCTGAGCCGGTGGCGGCACTGCGGGCCCTTGGTGGGCCAGGAGTTGGTGGACAGTGTCGATCAGGACACGCCCACCACATCCTTGGCGATGTCGGCGAGCCGGTCTTCTGCGGCCGACACGACGCGCTGTCGTTGCTTGTGTGCCTCCTCGTAGGCGAGGACGACTCGGATATCAGACGGCTCGGTCAATTCCTTGACCGCCGAGACCGCTTGGCCGACATTGAGGTCGGAATAGTCATTGATGGGCAGCTCGGTTGATTCGACGATGCCGGTGGCCTCCCGTACCTGGTGGATACCGGGGGCGACGTCGGACGCACCGTTGGCGCGTGCGCTGCCCTCGACGGCTTCGAGCGCTGCATCGCGACCGGCGGCCACACTACGAGCGGTCGCCTCACCGATGTTCATCACGGTGTCACCGGCGTGGTCGGCGGTGTCGGCGACTGCGCTGACGCGCTGCCCCAACCGGTCGCGTACTTCAGCGGCAACAGATGGGGATTTGCGGAGCGCAGCGGCTACTCGATCGATACCGTGCGCGGTCAGCGAGGCCGGCAGTGTGATGGCGCGGGTGGCCAGGCCGCTTGCCCACTGGGTAGGCGTACGACGCAGCGCCGCCGGGCCACCGAGCGCTTCTTCCGCGAGGACCGTGGTGATCCACTCAACTGTCTCGGTGTGTGCCTGGACCAATCGATCGGCCATGGTGGCGAGCTCGGAGTCCTGGTTCCCGGTGGCCAGCGCCTTGAGATACTTGGCGCGACCCACCAGCTGCTGTTCCAGGGCCAGGTCACTCAGCAGCGCCTCGTCGAGGGGCTGCGCTTGATCAACGACACTCTTCACCAGCGCGTTGGCCCGACCGATCGCAGGGCGAATCATGTCGGCGAAGCCGCCACGCTCACGAAGAGCGGTCTCGATGTCGTGCGCGCGGGAACGACCCTTACGGGCGTTTCCTGCGAGTTCGTCGCGGACGGCGTCGGTTCGTGCCTGCGCCTGGCGTATCTCGGCGATCTGGATCTCGGCGTTGGTCAGCGTCAGAATCGTCCGCAACTGCTGCGCAATCGCGGCGCTGGTCGGTCGGGTCTGCGTGGAAACCATGATGTGGAATCGCTCCCTTCGTCATGTGTTGGGTGCGTACATCTCCAGCGTGGCCAGGCTGCGGTGTTCCGAAACCTTCAGTGGGCAAAATGCGGGCCGATCCTGGCGTCAGAACCGCGGCCGACCTGCCGAACCGGCCGTGGGATTACCTATGTCACATCGGTCGCCGACTCCCGAGCCGCCGACAGCGAGAGCCGCCATCCGATCAGATGGCGGCTCTCGAGTGGTGGACGGCCCCGGACAGTGCGCCTCTCGGCACGTGGCCGCTCGCAGCGGCGAAAAGGGGTGGGGCCCGGGGGCAGAGATTCCGGGGCCGTCGCAGTCATCAACGGCGGTCCGTCGGAATCTATTCCGCCAGAGGTCACCGATCAGTTCAGCACGAGCTCTTTGAGTTCCTCCGGGCTGGTCCGACCGAGCTGGGCCGTCGGCACATCCTTGGTCTCGCGGGCGGTGAGTGCAGCACCGGCCGCGATCAGGCACACCACCGCGGTGAAGATGCTGATGACCACCCAGCCGCCTTCCCGGACGCCGCCGAGCGCGGTCACGATCGACGGCGCGAACCCGGCCATCAGGAAGCCGAGCTGGGTGCCGATCGCCATGCCGGAGAACCGAACCGGGGTCGAGAACATCTCGCCGTAGAACGACGGCCACACCGCGTTGGCGGCCGCGTATCCGAAGGAGAAGGTGGCCACCGCGAGTGCGAAGGTGATCAGGTGATTGTCCTGGCTCATCGACAACATATAGAAGGGCATCAGGACCGCCGACGACGCCGCGCCGTAGATGAACACCGGCTTGCGACCGATGTGGTCAGCGAGTTTGCCGAACACGGGCTGGGTGAGCAGGGCGACGACGTTGGCCACCACGACAAGCCACAGGGTGATGTCGGAGTCGAGGCCCACCTCGTCGCCGTAGGCCAAAGCCAGGTTCGCGAACACCGTCGACACGGCCGCGATGAACGCGCACAGGATGACCCGAACCACGGCGCGCCACTCGTAACGCATCAGCGGGATCAGCGGCATCTTGGCGATGGTGCCCGCTTCCTTGGCCTCGGTGAACTGCGGCGTCTCATGCAGCTGACGGCGGATGAAGTAGGCGACCACCACCACGACGGCCGACAGCCAGAACGGTACCCGCCAGCCCCAGCTGTACTTGGCGTCGTCGGGTAGGGCCATGAACGGGATCATGATCAGCGAGGCGAGGATCAGGCCGCCCTGAGTGCCGGTGAGGGTCCACGAGGTGAAGAACGCCCGCTGGTTGTCGGGGGAGTGCTCCAAGGTCAGCGAGCTGGCCCCGGCCTGCTCTCCGGCAGCCGAAAGGCCTTGCATCAGACGGCAGATCACCAGCAGGCCGGGGGCGAGCCAACCGATGGTGTCGAAGGTCGGCAGGCAGCCGATGATGAAGGTCGACACGCCCATCATCACCAACGTGAACATCAGGACACGTTGTCGGCCGATACGGTCGCCGAAATGCCCGAGGATCACCGCACCGACCGGTCGCGCGATGTAGGCGAAGCCGAATGTCGCGAACGACATCACCAACGACGCCTGGCTGTCCGACGGGAAGAACACGTGCGGGAAGATCAGCGCCGCGGCCGTCCCGAAAAGGAAGAAGTCGTAGTACTCCACGGCGCTGCCCATGAAGCTGGCCAGCGCGGCACGTTTCGGTGTTCGCTGCGGCGCGGCGTGCGGTTGAGACGTTGCGGTCATCGGGACTCCTTGATCTGATTCTGCTCGGCGCGCAGGGTCATCGGGGCTGGTTCGTGGCCAGCCGGCGGAAATGTTGGGACATGCGATCGGCGTCGGGGGTGAGTCCGGTGATCAGCGCGAAGGCGTCGACGGCCTGGTGCACGGCCATGTGACCGCCGTCGAGGGTGCGGCAGCCGGCCGCTCGGGCCGCAGCCAGCAGCGCGGTGTCGAGTGGGCGGTAGACGATGTCGGCCACCCACAGGTCGGAATGCAGCAGCGCCGGGTCGAAGGCGACGCCGGGATGTGCGGCCATCCCGGTCGGGGTCGCGTGCACCACGCCGTCGCTGTGCGGCAGCAGGATCGAGAGTTTGTCGAACGACGACGCGTCGACCTGCGCCAGCGGGTGGCGGCCGACGAGTTCACGCGCCACCGCGGAGGCGCGGTCCACGTCGAGATCCACCACGGTGAGGTGGGTGCACCCCAGCCGGAGCAGGGCGTCGGCGACAGCGGTTCCGGCGCCGCCCGCGCCCACCAGCACGACATGGTCGAGACGCGCGTCGGGGAGGCCCTCGGTGAAACCGTGGGCGAAGCCGGTGGTGTCGGTGTTGTGGCCGACGGCGCCCGCCTCGGTGAACAGCACGGTGTTGACCGCGCCGAGGTCGGCCGCGACGGGATCGATCGCATCGAGGTGCTCGATGACGAGTTGCTTGCAGGGGTGGGTGACATTGACCGCGTCGAAGCCCAGCATCCGTGCCCACGTGAGTACCTCGCCCACCCGCTCCGGGGCCAGCGACAGTCGGGCCAGGTCGATCGTGCGGTACACGTAGTCGAGGCCGTGGGCGCGCCCCTCGGCCATGTGCATGGCGGGGGTCAGCGATGGTCCGACGCCGGTGCCGATCAGGCCGACGAGATGGCTGGACGTGGGGTTGCTCATGCGGGCTCTCCGTAATGTACGAACTAGTACGTTCGCAAAGTAGAGCATTGTGGTGCGCGTCGCGTCAAGGGCAAGGATGTGACGGGGCTCTCCACAAGCGCTCTGTGAAGCCGATCCGGTGAGCGGATGAACCCGATGACCTGGGGTTACGGCTGGCTGGTCAGCCAGCCCACCACCACGTCACCGATCATCCGGCGCAGATGGGCGCGTTGAGAGGTCTCCGTGAGGTCGACGTCGAACAGGAAGCCGAAGGTGTACTGATTGGCTACCTGGAACACGCAGTACGAACTGATCACCAGGTGGACGTCCAGGGCGCTGGCGTCGTCGCGGAAGACGCCGCTCGCGCGTCCGTCGTGCAGGATCTCGTCGAGCAGCGACGTGGCCGGTGCGGAGAGCTGGGGTAGATCGGCGAGCTGCCGGATGAACTCGCCGCGATGAATGTTCTCGATCGACACGAGGCGGATGAAATCGTCGTTGGCGATGTGATGGTCGAAGGTGACCTCGGCCAGCCGGCGGATGGCCTCGACTGGATTGCGGTGGTTGACCTGCAGTTTCTGCTCGGCCTCGCGGATGCCGCGGTATGCCCGCTCGAGGACGGCGAGGTAGAGCTGCTCCTTGCCGCCGAAGTAGTAATAGATCATCCGCTTGGTGGTGCGGGTGCGTTCGGCGATCTCGTCGACGCGGGCGCCGGAGTAGCCGGACTCGGCGAACACCTCGGTGGCCACCGTCAACAGTTCCGCGCGGGTGCGTTCGGCATCGCGCTGCAGTTCGGCTTTTGGCTTGGCGGCCACGTCGGCCGACTCTACTGGGTGAGCCTCCGGGGCGCGGCAACCCTTGCGGCGTTAATTAACCGATTGGTACATTGCAGTGATGAAGACCTCCATCGCCACCGTCTCGTTGTCGGGCTCACTCGTGGAGAAACTGCACGCCTGCGCGGCTGCCGGATTCGACGGAGTGGAGGTCTTCGAACCCGATCTGATCGCCTGCGAACACTCTCCGGAGGAGATCCGCGCGCTGGCCGCCCGCCTCGGTCTCACCCTGGATCTCTACCAACCGCTACGCGACTTGGAGGGCGTCGCCGACGATGTGTTCGCCGATAATCTGCGCCGCGCGGCCGCCACCTTCGCCACCGCAGGTCGGCTCGGCATCGACACCGTCCTGGTGTGCAGCAACGTCGCCACCGCGACAATCGATGACGACGCGGTCAGCGCCGCGCAACTGCGGCAGATCGGTGACGTGGCCGCCGATCACGGCGTCCGGATCGCCTTCGAGGCGCTCGCGTGGGGTCGTTTCGTCGACGACTACCGTCGCGCCTGGCGCATCGTCGAACTCGCCGACCACCCTGCAGTGGGGGTGTGCCTGGACAGCTTCCACGTGCTCTCGCGTGGGCACGATCCGGCGGACATCGAGCAGATTCCCGGCGCCAAGATCTTCTACCTGCAACTCGCCGATGCCCCCGCCCTTCAGATGGATGTCTTGTCGTGGAGTCGTCATCACCGGCTGTTCCCGGGTGAGGGGGCATTCGACCTGGCCGGTTTCGTGCGCCATGTCCTCGCGGCCGGCTACGTGGGCCCGCTGTCGCTGGAGGTGTTCAACGACACCTTTCGGCAGACCGACCCGGGCCGCACCGCCGTGCACGCGCTGCGATCGCTGCTGTGGCTGCAGGACGCGCTGCACCTCGCGCCGGTTGCGGATGCCAAACCGCCCAACGGGTTCGATTTCGTGGAGATCAAAGCCGAAGACACCAGTGAGGTGGAGGTGTTGCTGGGGCAGCTCGGATTCATCCCCGGTGGCCGGCATCGCAGCAAGCCCGTGACGCTGTGGCAGGCCGGCTCGGCGCGAGTGGTGCTCAACGAGCAGCAGGCTCGCGACGAGGTGCCACACGTTGCCGCCATCGGCCTGCAGGTCCCCGACGCCGACGCGACGTCGCGCCGGGCGGCCGACCTGATGGCGCCGGCCGCATATCGCCGCACCTATGCCTCCGAGCAGCCGTTCGGCTCGGCCGTCGCGCCCGACGGCACCGAACTCTTCTGGGTTACCCAGCCGCCCACCGGGACAGCCGACTGGGTGAGCGAGTTCCGCGACGGAGTACCCGCCGCCGGCGGCCCGGTCCACGCCGTCGACCATGTGAACCTGACGCAACCGTGGCAGACCACTGAGGACGCGGTGCTGTTCTTCACCAGCGTGTTCGGGCTGAGCGCCGACGACCCGACCGAGGTGCCCGGCCCCACCGGGTTGGTCCGCAGCCAGGTCTTGCGCACCGCCGACGGAGCGGTACGTATCCCGCTCAACGTCGCACCGCTCGCGGTCGCAGACGGGTCGTTGGCCCAACACATCGCATTCGCCTGCGACGACATCGTCGCGCTGGCGCGCACCGCACGCGATGCCGGACTGGAATTCCTGAGCGTGCCCGACAACTACTACGACTACGTCGCCGGACGCTTCGGGGTCGACGACGACACCGTCGCCGCGCTACGGGAACTCGACCTGCTCTACGACCGCAGTCCCGGCTCGCAGGGGCACTTCATCCACTTCTACACCCGCACGGTGGGTTCGGTCTTCTTCGAATTCGTGCAGCGGTTCGACCACTACGACGGGTACGGGGTGGACAACGCGCCGGTCCGACTCGCGGCGCAACGCGGCCGGACCCGCAGCTGACCCGCGTCGGCGTCACCGGTCAGTCCTCACCGGTCAGCCCTGACCGCTATTGTCGTCCCATGTCGGAGAACCGTCGCAGACACTGCGTGGTCGTGGGTGGGGGACTGGCCGGGCTCGCCTCGGCGGTGTGGCTGGCCGAGGCGGGACAGCAGGTGACACTGCTGGAACGACGCGGCTCGCTCGGTGGGCGCACGATCGCGATGCCCGTGGCGACCGTCGACGACGTCCCCGACAACGGACAGCACGTGTTCGCCAGCGGCTACGAACACCTGATGCGCTATCTCGACAGCGTTGGTACCCGCGAGCACGTCGCCTTCCCTGGACACATGACCGTCCGCATGCCCGGCGGCGCCACTCGACGCTCGGCGTTCGGCGGGCTCGACGGACTCCGAACCGCGGTGGGGGACCTGCCCGGCGTTACCGGCCTCGATCGGCTGCGCACCGCGCGCGCCCAGGCGACACTGATCCGGCAGGCACTGCGGCAACCGGACTGGCTCGACGACATCACCGCCGACGAGTGGTTCCGACGCATCGGTATGCCGCAGTCGGCACGTGACGCGTTGTGGGACGGCATCGTGATCGGCCTGACCGGTGACAAACCCACCATCTCCTCGGCCAAGGTGCCCGCGGATCTGCTGGTGACCGGCATCCGGCGGGCACGCGCGACACGGACCCCCATCTCGATCGGCTATCCCACCGTCGACCTGGACACACTGTTCATCGACGGGGCGCAGAAAGTGTTCGCCGACAACGGGGTCGACGTGCGGCACCGCGCCGTGGTGGCGTCGATCGACGTGTCCGACGGGGCCGTCAGCGGCGTCACCCTGACCGACGGACAGAAGGTCGCCGCCGACGCGGTGATCTGTGCGGTGCCGGTGTGGGGTGTGAAAGGCCTGCTCGATCAGGTGCCCGGCCACGAGGAGATCTACGCGGCGGTCGACGCGCTGTCCCCGGTGCCGATCGTCAGTGTGAACCTCTACCTGGATCGCTCGATCGGGATGAGTGATTGGGGCGAGATCCTCTACGGCGGTGAGGGTGTGCTGGAACAGGTCTGGGACCGCCAGCGTATGCACGGGCGTTCGGCGGAGCGCCATCACCTCTACTCGACCACGGTGTCGGCCGCCTACGACCTGACGTCGAAATCCAACGCCGAGATCACCGACATCCAGATGGCCATGTTGCGCAAGTACTTCCCGGACGCGGCCGATGCCGAGGTGATCCATAGTCACGTGGTGCGGATGCCGAAATCGACCTTCGCGCAACGGCCCGGCACCGCCGGCATCCGCCCCGATCAGCGCACCGCGGTCACCGGCCTGGCGCTGGCCGGTGACTGGACCCGCACCGACTGGACCACCACCATGGAAGGTGCCTGCCAAAGCGCCGCGCGCGCCGTCGAGGTGGTACTGGAGTCCGTTCAGCGTGGCCTCAGGGCTTAGGGTCCCGCGCCTTTTCTGTCCGAAAGTCCTCCCGCTCCAACAGCCACGCCACCGCGAGGCCCGCGAGCAGACCCCAGAATGCCGAACCGATGTTCAGCACGGTCAGGTCCGAGATCGACACCAGAAAGGTGACCAGCGCGCCCATGCTGAACCGCGAGCCGAACGCCGAGCGGAAGGCGCCCAGCAGCGCACCCAACAGCGCAAGCCCGCCGACAGTGGCGATGAAGGCCGACGGCATCGCCAGCATCAGTGCCACGAAGACCGGGGCCGCCAGACCGACAGCCACGGCGAGGACGCCGAAGGTGAGCGCCGCGGTGTATTGACGCCGCCGTTCGCCACCGGCAACCAACAGCGCGTTGGTCGGCCCGGCGAGGCAGGTCGAGATCGACCCGACGGCGGCCGCGAGCATCGACCACGCGCCGCACAGCATCGTCACCACATTGACCGGGGTGCGATGCCCGGCGGCATTGAGCACCGCGGTGCCCTGGCTGTTCTGCACCACGATCACCGTGATCGCCAAGGGAACAACCAGCTCGAGCAGCGCGCGAAGACTGAACTCGGGAGTCTGCAGCACCGGGGTGGCGATCCACGAGGTCGGGCGTTCGGTGAAGTCGAAACGCCCGCTGACCGCGACTGCAACCACTCCGGCCAGGCAGGCCCCGATAATGGGTGGCATCCATCGCGTCAGGCTGCCGTGACACTGCAATGCGAAGAACACCAGGACGATCGGCACCGCCACCACCGGATCGGCACCGATCGACGTGACCACACCGACCCCGAACTGCAGGAACACTCCTGCGACCATCGCCATCACGATCGGTTCGGGCAACGCCGACATGAGCCGACGCACCCGCCCGGTCATCCCGACCGCGAGGATCAGCGCACCGGTGACCAGGAAGGCGCCCAGCACCTCCGCCCAGGACAGGTGACCCAACGCCGATCCGACGAGCACGGTGCCGGGGATCGTCCATGCGAAGGCCAACGGCATGCGATAAATCCAGCTCGCGGCGACCGTCAGGATGCCGTTGAGCACGAATACGCCGAAGATCCACGACGACAACTGGGCCGCAGACAGCTGACCTGCTGATCCGGCCGCGAGGATCACCGCCACCGGACCCGAGGCCGAGAAGATCAGCCCGACGATCCCGTTGCTGAGGTAGGTGCCGCCGATGTCGCGCAGCGCCGTCCGCGGTCCCACCCGCGGTCGGGCGATCGGTTCCACGAACGGCTCGGAGCCCACATCTCCGCCGGGCACCGCGCGCTCGCCCGCAATGGCGTCGGGAGCAGGCATGACGGTTCCTTCTGGTATCGCATCAGAGATGGGTTCGCGGTCGATCGTCATGCTAGGTGGCTGCGGCGCCCGGTTTAAGGACAGAGATTCGAGTGGTTGATCGACGATCCTTATCATTGCCGCGCAGGCGACTCGGCGCGCACCCGACGCGGTGGCGCCCCCGCCGGGTGCACGTGTCCGTTTCGGGGAGACCGTGGCCGTTATCGGACTACGCTGGATTGTGCACTGACAACGCGCCCGACGCGCGATCGAGGGCACAAACGATGGCCGAATACGATCCGCAGACCACTCAGCGCGATGTCGTACCCGACATCGCCGGACAACTCGTGGGCGCGGGATTCGTCGAACCGATCCTGATCGGCCACGGCGGATTCGGCGCGGTCTACCGCTGTGAGCAGGCGGAACTGGACCGGACGGTGGCCGTCAAGGTGCTCACCGATCATCTCGACGAGGAGAACCTCGAACGCTTCGTACGGGAACAGCGCGCGATGGGTCGGCTGTCGGGGCACCCGAACATCGTCAACATCCTCGAGGTCGGCAGCACGCCGGGCGGGCATCCCTACATCGTGATGCAGTTCCACCCGCATGATTCGCTGGACTCCCGCATCCGGAAACACGGGCCGCTGGCCTGGCAGGATGTGCTGCGGTTGGGAATCAAGGTGTCGGGCGCCCTGGAAACCGCCCACCGGTCGGGAACCCTGCACCGCGACGTCAAACCGGGCAACATCCTGCTCACCGAATACGGCGAACCGCAGCTCACCGACTTCGGGATCGCACGTATCGCCGGCGGCTTCGAAACCGACGCCGACATGGTGACCGGTTCGCCGGCGTTCACCGCACCCGAACTGTTGTCCGGGGCGGCGCCGTCGGTCGCGACCGACGTATACGGCCTGGGAGCGACCCTGTTCTGTGCACTCACCGGCCATGCCGCCTTCGAACGTCGCAGCGGCGAGCAGGTGGTCGCGCAGTTCCTGCGGATGTCGGCCGAACCGCTCCCGGATCTTCGTGCGGCGGGTATTCCGGCGCCGTTGTCGCGTGCGGTGGAGTGGGCCATGGCGCGCGACCCGGACGATCGGCCGGGAACGGTCGTCGAATACGGCGAGGGCCTGCGTGACGTGCAACGGCAGCTGGGACTGTCCGTCGACGAGATGGCGCTGCCGATCGAGTCCGCCTCCGACCCGATCGGTGCCGGCCCCGACCGGCGGGTGCGGGCCGGGATCACCACGGCCCCGCCGACTCCGTCGACCAAGTTCCGGCCGCCAGTGCGGCCACGCGCGCAGGTGCCGCGGGATCGGCTGATGGAGATCCTCCGGGCGGGCGAACGTCGCCGGCTCATCGTCATCCATGCGCCCGCCGGCTACGGGAAGACCACTGTGGCCACCCAGTGGGGCGAAGAACTCGTACGCGACGGCGTGGCGGTGGCGTGGTTGACCGTCGACGACGACGACAACGACCTCGCGCGGTTCCTCGCCAACATCGTCGAGGCGTTGCGGCGTGCGGCGCCGGTGGTGGTCGGGGACCTCGCCGAGGTCATCGAGGAGCACGGCGCGAAAGCCGAACAGTACGTGCTGACGTCGCTGATCAATGAGATCCACGCCCGGCATGAGCAGTTGGCGATCGTCGTCGACGACTGGCACCGGGTGAGCGATCCGGCGTCGATCGCCGCGATGGACTTCCTGTTGGAACGCGGATGCCACCATCTACAGGTCGTGATCACCAGCCGATCGCGGGCGGGGCTGCCCATCAGCCGGATGCAGGTGCTCGACGAACTCGTCGAGATCGATATCGCTGGTCTGTGTTTCGATGCGGCCGAAGCCCATTCGTTCCTCGTCGACGTCGCCGGACTGCCGTTGCAGGGTGCGGAGGTCACGGAGTTGCGCAACTCCACCGACGGATGGGTGGCGGCGTTGCAGCTGGCCTGTCTGTCGTTGCGGGGAGCCGACACCCCGGCCGAACTCATCAGCCACATCTCGGGCCGACATCATGCCATCGGCGACTTCCTGGCAGAGAACGTACTGTCCACCCTGGAACCCGAGGTACTCGAGTTCCTGCTGACCGTCTCACCTCCCGAGCGTCTCTGCGCCGGTCTCGCCTCCGCGCTCAGCGGTCAGCCGCGAGGACAGGCTTTGCTGGAGGACATCGAAACCCGAGATCTGTTCTTGCGCAGGGTGGATCAGGAAGGGGAGTGGTTCCGCTTCCACCCGTTGTTTGCCGAGTTCCTGCGGCGCCGACTCGAACGCGACATGCCCGATGCGATCATCCGCCTACACGGCACCGCGTCGGAGTGGTTCGCCGCCCACGGGATGCCCGCGGAGGCCGTCAATCACGCACTGGCTGCGGGTGATACCGACCGCGCGGTGGCGTTGGTGGAAGCCGACGGGCGCACCCTCATCGAGCATGCGCACATGGCAACGCTGTTGGGGTTGGTGGATAAACTGCCGCCCGCGGCAGTGGCCAAGAGTCCTCGGGTGCAACTGTTGCTGACCTGGGCGAATGTGCTGCTGCACCGGACCACGTCGGCCGAGGGCGCGTTGTCGCGGGTCGCAGCCGCCCTGGCGGCCAGCCCCGACCACGGCGACCCGGACATCCGTGTGGAGGCCGACGTTCTAGAAGGATGCGTTCGGGTCACCGCAGACCGCACCGACGGCATCGACGAGTTGGTGGCCGAGGCGCTGGCGCGTCCGGAGACGTTGCCGGCGTTCGTCGTCTCCGCGGCCGCGAACGTGGCGACCATCGCGGAGACGTTCCGTTTCGATTTCGACGCCGCGCATCGTCGGCAGCAGCAGGCCACTCCCTACCACCAGCAGAACACCGGGCCGTACGCCGTCATGTACGGCCATGCGCTCGACGGGATCGCCTACTTCGAACAGCTCGAACTCGACCGAGCCGAAGAATGCTTCCGCAGCGCACTGCGGGTGTCCGTCGACACCCGGTCGGCCACCAAGTCGCAGGGCGCACGGCTGGCCTGCGCAGTGTTGGCCGATGTGCTCTACGAACGTGGTCGTGTCGACGAGTCTCGACGGTTGATCGAGGAGAGTTCCAAACTGGGCGCCGACGAAGGCGTCATCGACATGATCAAGGCACGCTTCATCATCGGCGCGCGGTTGGCCGTGCTCGACGGGGACCGGGCCGGCGCGGCCGCGTTGCTCGACGAAGGGATCGACATCGCCGACCGGCTGGATTCACCGCGCTTGAGGGCGTTTGTTGAGGCGGAGTACGTGATCCAAGATCTGCCGGCGCGGCGTGGCGTGCACCCTCGGGTCACCTACGACACTCGGACCTTTCCCGATGTTGGGATCGCCGCCATCGTCGCCCAACTCGATGCGGCGAGCGCCATCCGGCTGCTGCGCGACAGTTCCGACGCGGCCGATCGTGACCAGGGACTGCGTTGGGCGCAGGACTGGGTGGACCATCTCGCGACGACCGGCCGAGAACGTGCGAAGCTGCGCGCCGCGCGTTTGCTGGCCACCTGCCTGGCGGCGGCCGGTCGGATGGACGAGGCGAAACAGCAAGCAGCACAGGTGGTGGTGCGCTGCGTCGACACCGGTATGGTGCGCTATCCGCTCGACGGGGGAGTCACCTTCCTGCGGTTGGTGGAGGCGATCCGCTCCGACATCGGCAAGGACACCTGGAGTGACTCCACCCGCCGACCGCCGGTGCGGTTTCTGGACGAACTGCTGGGCAGAGTCGAGCGTTGAGGTCCACCGCGACACCTACCGGCTCTGCAGCGTCAACATGCTGATCTCCGGCGGAGCGCCCACCCGCACCGGCGGGCCCCAGGCACCCGCTCCGCGGGTGGTGAAGATGGTGGTGTCGCCGACCTGATCGAGGCCCTGCACGGTGGGTTGTTGCAGCGGAACGAGATACATGATCGGCCACATCTGGCCACCGTGCGTGTGGCCGGAGAACTGCAACTCCACGCCGGCGTCGGAGGCCTCGGGCGCCTGCAACGGCTCGTGTGCGAGCAGCAGGACGAATCGGTCCTGGTCTCGCCCGGCGAGCGCTGCTTCGAGGTCGGGCTCATAGGGCGCCGGCGCCGTCTCGTCGTGGACCCCGGCGAGGTCGATGGTCGCCCCGTCCACGGTGATCTCGGTGCGCTCGTTGCGTAGCGTGCTGATCCCCAGCCGTTCCCACTCGTCGAGCCAGGCGCCGCCGTCGTCGAAGTAGAACTCGTGATTGCCCGACACCCCGAACACGCCCAGGGGAGCGGATAGCTCGGCGAGGGGGGCGAGGTCGTCTCCCACCTGGGCGACGGTTCCATCGGTGAGATCGCCGGCGATGAGTACGAGGTCGGGTTCCTGGGCGTTGACATCGTCGACGACCTGCTGCACGAGGCCCCGACCGCGGGCAGGGCCGACGTGCAGGTCGGAGATGAGCGCGACGCGGATGCCGTCGAACTGCTCGGGCAGATCCGGTACTGCGACCTCGGTGTGGGTGACCTGCGGCCGGGCGGCTTCGACGACGCCGTAGCCGACGGTGGCGACCGACGCGACCACCACGACAGCGGTACCGGTTTGGACGGTCCGACGGCGCAAAATGTCGACGCCCGCGCGGCGATCCGCACCGCGCACCCGGCCGACCAGACGCAGCACCACGGAGATGAGCCCGACCGCCAGCAACCCGAGGACCAGGTAGACCACTGTCGCCCCCCACACCAGGCCGACGAATGCAGGTGCACGAGCCCATCCGGGATCGAACAGTCTGCCCGTCCCGAGGCCGATGAAGGCGAGTACGGCGAGGACCACCAGTGCTGCGTCGGCGACCACCGACCACGGTCGTTTGAGGCCGGTGGCCCGAACGAGCCTTCGGTGCAGTCCGAACGTGATGAGGCCCAGCAGCAATGCGAGGACCGCCGCCATGATGATTGCCACGGACGCGGACATTCCTTTCGTCGGCAGGCCTACCGCATGCCGACGAGCAAACGTAGCCACAAGTGTCGCCCTCGATGGCTGTCGCTGTGTCGACGGCGGAGTCGCGAGTTTAGTCGAAGCCACGTTTGGTAAGGGGGGCGCTTGTGGCGGAAGTCTCATTTATCGCTTTTCTCGGCCGGTGGAGTGCGTGGTCGCGACGTCTTCGCAGATAAGCCCGCGAAACCGACCGATTCGCGCCATTGTCGGAGGTCGTCGCCATTTTAGGTCTGCCTTGCACCCCGTCTTTTCGGGTGGCAACCTCGGTGTGGCGCACGAAGCTGAAACACCACGCTGAACTGCCCGCAATATTTGCGAAACATGACAACAGAACACGGCGAAGATGCCGATTGAGGGAAAGGATCAGCGAAGATCGTGATAACTCAAACAGCAACGAAACCAGTTGACGTTTACCGGACCCGGTTGGCCAAGCGTGGCCAGATCGAGCCACGGCCGCATCCGACCGTCTGGGGGGACACGTCTGGACGCGGACCACTCTCGGCCGACCAGCTCGCGGCGTACGACGAGCGCGGCTTCCACACAGCGACAAATGTACTGAGCGACGGAGACATCCGGACCTGCATGGGTGAGGTCGATGCCATCACCGAGCGGCTCGGCGACGACGAGCGGGTGATCCGCGAATCATCGTCGGGCGACGTGCGGTCACTGTTCGCGGTGCACCAGCTCAGCGATGCCATCGCCGAGATTTGCTCGCGCCGCGACATCGTCGGCGTTGCCGAGCAGATCCTCGATGACGAGGTCTATGTCCATCAGAGCCGGATGAACCTCAAGCCAGGGTTCGCGGGTGGGCCGTTCTACTGGCACTCCGACTTCGAGACCTGGCACGCCGAGGACGGCATGCCCAAGCCGCGGGCGCTGAGCGTGTCACTCGCGCTGACACCGAACTACGAGTACAACGGCGCGCTGATGATCATCCCGGGGTCGCACAAGAAGTTCCTGACTTGCGTGGGAGAGACTCCGGGTGACTATCACCGCGAATCGTTGACCTCTTACCGGCCGCCCTTCGGCACGCCGGAGGAGGACGACGTGACCGCGCTGGCCGAGGAGCATGGCATCGATATGGTCACCGGCCCTGCGGGTTCCGCGCTGTACTTCGACTCGAATTGCATGCACGCGTCGTCGGGCAACATCACCCCATTCCCGCGGAGCAACCTGTTCGTGGTGTTCAACGCAAAGTCGAACGCCATCGGTGAGCCGTTCGCGGCCGAGCAGGCGCGCCCGGATTACCTGGCACACCGCTGACAAACACACGAGCTCCCCCTCTCAAGAGTCCTCGAGAGGGGGAGCTCGTCGTACCAGTGCTCAGGTACGCGCCGCGGTCACCGTCTCGCTCGCCGCGGGGGCGGTCTGGTGGTCGGCCTTCTTGCGTAGGACCGGGATGAACATCGTGATGGCGACGCCGACGAATGCGGCGATCGCGCCGATCAGGAAGCACCACCGGAACGCCGAGTGGCTGGGCACATCGAAGGAACCGTAGGTGACGGTCGAGCTGGTCAGCACCAGTGCCATCACCGCGGAGGCACTGGTGGTGCCGATCGAGCGCATCAACCCGTTGAGGCCCACGGCTGCCCCGGCCTCGCGGATCGGCACCGAGTTCATGATCAACGTGGGCATGGCGGCGTAGCCGATGCCGACACCCGCCGAGCAGATGACCGAGGCCAGCGCGAGCTGCCAGGGCGCGTTCATCAGTAGGAAGGCGCCGAGGTAACCCAGTCCGAGCACGGTGGCACCGATGGCCATCGTGAACTTCGCGCCGATCGTGTTGATCAGCGTGCCCGAGACCGGCGCGAACACCAGCATCATCAGGCCACCGGGAGCCATCCACAGGCCGGCGGCGAGCAGCGTCTGGCCGAGGCCGCCCATCGCCACCGGGATCTCCAGCAGCTGCGGCATCACCACGGCCTGGGCCATCATGCCGAAGCCGATGGCGATGGCGGCGATGTTGGTGAGCAGCACGGCCGGGCGGGCGGTGGTGCGTAGGTCCACCAGCGGATCGGTATGGCGCAATTCGTAGGCGGCCCAGATCAGCAGCAGCACGAGACCGCCGAACAGCAAGCCCAACGTGCTGGCCGATCCCCAGCCCCAATCGTTGCCCTTCGATACGGCGATCAGGATGCCGGACAGGCCCAGCGCAAGACCGACGGCGCCGCCGATATCGAAGTGTCCGCCGTTGCTGTCGTCGATGTGCGGGACGAGTACCGCGACCAGCACGGTGACCACCAGGGCCAGCGCGGCCGACACCCAGAACAGTGCGCGCCAGTCGAATTCCTGGGCCACCCAGGCAGACAACGGCAGGCCGATCGCGCCGCCGACACCGAGCGTGGCGCTCATCGCGGCAACCGCCATCGACGTCAGCTTGGGCGGTGTGACCTCCCGCATCAGACTGATGCCGACCGGGATGAAGCCCATGGCCAGGCCCTGCACGGCTCGGCCCACGATCATCGGGATCAATGACCCGCCGAGCGCACAGATCAGCGACCCCACCACCAGCAGCATCGCGCTGCCGAGCATGATTCGCTGTTTGCCGAACATGTCGCCCAGGCGCCCTGCGATGGGCATGGCCACCGCCGCGGCCAACAGCGTGGCGGTGATGACCCAGGACGCATTGGAGATCGACGTGTCCAGCAGTCGGGGCAGTTCCGGCTGGATCGGGATCACCAGCGTCTGCATCAAGGATGCGACGAGACCGCCGAAACACAGGACGGCAACCACCGCGATCGCGGCGCCGGTGTGCTTGTCGTCGGTCAACTCGGCGTCCACCGGGACGGCCGACTGCTCGCCGGATGGCGAAGTGCTCATGGGCTCCCTTTCCTCATTCGCAAGACTCCCCGAAACTGATGTGTAGCGTACATATGTACGATGCACATACCAACTCGTGGGTAGATTGCCAGGTGTCGTGACCGGGAGGGGATGTCGGATATGCCGGAAATCGGGGACGAGTCGGTGTGGCAGACGCCGCTCTACCAAGGGTTGGCCGAAGAGCTGCTGCGGATGAGTCGACGTAAGACCCATATCGTTCCCGGGGCCATGTTGGAAGCCTCGGCGTTCGCGATTCTGTGGACGCTCTCCGACGGCGCCCCGCGCACGCTGCGTGATCTCGCCGACGAACTCGACCTGGATCGGTCAACGGTCAATCGGCAGGTCAACGCGGCCATCAAGCACGGCCACCTGGAACGTTTCGAGGTGGCCGGTCAGGCGAGTCGGCTGATCCGGCCCACCGCAGCCGGCGAGGCGGCGTTCGAGCACGACGGACAGTTGCGTGCCGATCGGCTCCGGCGGGTGTTCGCCGACCTCGATCCCGGGACACCCGAAGCGCTGCTGCACGAGTTGCGCGCATTCAATGACGCCTACGAGCGCACCTACGTCCGCCAGCACGAAACTGCCCAGCGGTGACCGACACCGATCCGACCGGGCCTGAGGTGGCTTCCTCCGGCACCTACCTGGTGACCGGAGCCGCCTCCGGGATCGGCCTTGCCGTCGCGGATCGGCTGTGCGTTGCCGGGCACCGGGTGATCGGTCTGGATTTGCGTGACGTCGACGTGTGCGCGGATCTGTCCACCCCCGCCGGGCGGCGCGGTGCGGTCGAAGCGGTGCTCGCCTCGGCCGGCGGCCGGCTCGATGGTGCGGTTATGGCCGCCGGTCTCGGGCCCGCGAAAGGGCGTGAGGACAGCATCGTGGCGGTGAACCTGCTCGGTGTCATCGAACTGCTCGAGGGCCTCCGTCCAGCGCTCGCGGCCGCCACCGACGCAAAAGTGGTGGTGTTGGGCTCGAACTCGGCCGCCACGACCCCCTTTGTGCCACGACGTGCCATACGTCTGCTGCTCGACGGTGACGACGAGCGTGCCGTTCGGCTGATTCGACGTCGTCGTGGTGTGGCGGCGCCGGTGGCCTATGCCGCATCGAAACTGGCGGTGGCGAGGTGGTGTAGGCAGCGCGCGGTCGCCGATGAGTGGGCCGGTGCGGGAATCAGGTTGAACGTGATCGCGCCCGGACCGGTATTGACCCCGCTGCTCCGTGCTCAGCTCGACAGCAGCACCGGTGCTCAGGTGCGGTCCTTCCCGGTCCCGATCCGGCAATACGGCACCCCGCACCAACTCGCCGACTGGATCACGATGATGCTCTCGCCGAGCGCGGATTTCCTCGTCGGCAGCGTGCTGACCGTCGACGGCGGAACCGATGCCTTGCTGCGGCCCGACGGCTGGCCGCGGCAGCTTCCGATGCATGCTCTTCCGCGCATGTTGTGGACGATGTACCGTGCCCCTCGGGACGGTCGTGTCGCACAGTATTGAGGGTGCGGTCCACCGGTCGGCATCACAGGCGAGAGGACGGGCATGTCCGCATTCCGGCAGGCGATAGACGTACGCGACATGGATACGGTGGAGCAGATGCTCGCCGACGACGTGGTGTTCCGAAGTCCGGTCGCATTCAAACCCTATGAGGGCAAAGCGATCACGAGCGCGATCCTACGCACCGTCGTCCAGGTCTTCGAAGACTTCCACTATGTGCGCGAGATCGGCGAGTCGGGTGGCCGTGATCATGCTCTCGTCTTCGAGGCCAAGGTCGACGGACTGGCCATCACCGGTTGCGACTTCCTCCGATTCGACGACGACGGCAAGATCGTCGATTTCATGGTGATGGTTCGTCCGTTGCGTGCCGCGGAAGCGTTGGCCAAACAGATGGGCGAGCGGTTCGAATCGATCGTCGAGATGGCCTCGCGTAGTTCCTGATCATTCTCTACGACATTCGACCGGCGTCGCTGCTGTAGACCTTTACATTTTCCGATATAGGAATATGATGGCTTCATGGCGCGAGCGGCGACGACCTCCGACGCATTCAATGCGATTGCCGAGCCGCAGCGTCGCGAGATCCTGATCCTATTGCGCGGCGGCGAGCGGCCGGTGAGCGACGTCGCGCAGGATCTCGGCATGAGTCAGCCGCAGGCGTCCAAGCATTTGCGCGTGCTGCGGGAGGTCGGGCTGGTACAGGTTCGCGGCGCGGGAAAACAGCGCCTGTATGACCTCGACGCCCGAGGGCTGCAACCGGTTCGCGAGTGGTTGGGCGGTTTCGAACGGTTCTGGAACGAGAGCTTCGATCGGCTCGACGAGTACGTCCACGACCTGAAGCAGGCGCGAAGAGAGGGAGGTTTCGATGACAGCGAACAACGAGGCTGACGCCGCCGAGGTGACCGTCGACCGTGAGGTTGTGGTGTCGCGGATGATCAGCGCACCAAGGGAATTGGTATTCGAGGCGTTCACGCAGGTTCGTCATCTGTCCCGATGGTGGGGGCCGGACGGATTCTCCTCCACCACCCGATCGTTCGAGTTCCGGTCCGGAGGAATCTGGGATTTCGTCATGCACGGGCCGGACGGGACCGACTACCAGGAGTGGATCACCTGGCAAGAGATCATTCCCTCCGAGCGAATCGAACTGCTGCACGGAGCCTTTCGCGATGATCCCGACGCCTTCACCTCGGTCCTCACCTTCGAACCGATCGGTGATCAGACCCGGATCGTGATGCGCACGGTGTTTCCCACCCGCGAACTCCGCGACGAGGCGGTGCAGCGCTATCACGCGATCGAAGGCGGCGAGCAGACGCTGGGCAATCTGGCGTCCTACGTCGACGAACTCGTCCAAGACGGTGCCGCCCCGAACGCTGCCACCGGGCGCGAGTAGGACAAGCGCATGTCTCTGGTTCGGGTACACAACTTCTCGGTCTCACTCGACGGTTTCGGCGTTGGCGAAGGCCAACAACTCGACGCGCCGTTCGGCCACGCCGGACATCGTCTCATGCAGTGGGCGTTTCCCACGCGGACATTCACCCAGATGGGCTTCCACGGTGAGGGCCCGGGCGATACTGGCGTCGACGAGGCGTTCGCGAGCCGGTGGGCTACCGACATCGGCGTCGAGATCATGGGGCGCAACAAATTCGGGCCGCAGCGCGGTCCCTGGGCCGACGAACAATGGCGCGGGTGGTGGGGCGACGACCCGCCGTTTCACAGCCCGGTCATCGTGCTCACCCACCACCCGCGTCCGACGCTGCAGATGAACGGCGGCACAAGCTTTCACTTCGTCGACGCCGCGCCCGCCGAGGCATTGCAGCGGGCCAGAGAACTTGCAGAGGGCAAAGATGTCCGAATCGGTGGTGGCACCACCACGATCCGCGAGTTCCTGGCGGCGGACCTGATCGACGAGATGCACATCGTCGTCGTGCCCATTCTGCTGGGTCGCGGTGAGCGGCTCTGGGACGGTCTCGAGGGTCTCGATGAGGGGTTCCACATCGAACCGGTGTCGTCGCCGAGTGGGGTTGTCCATCTGACGTTTTCGCGGCGGCAGGTGTGAGCTCGTGTTGAGGTTCGGGGGCGGGTGCGGCGGGTCTGGTCTCGATACGTCACTCGCCTAGCGGCTCGTGGCTACTCGACCAGCGATATGGTTGTTGGCAAAGTGGGGAGCGACGCGGGTTGGTGACTACTCGACCAGCGATAGGGTTGGTGGCTACTCGGCCGGCGAAGGGGCGTCGCGCCAACCGGTCAGCACCGCGTGGACGGCTTCGGCGCCGTGCAGGGGGTCGGGTGGGTGCGGGAGGTCTTTCGGGAACAGCAGGAACGGTGTGCTCTGCGGGCCGCCCATCCCGCCGTGCGAGCCTACCTGTTCCTCGAAGGCAGCGACCTCGTCGGTCTCGGGCCAATAGGCGCCACCGACCATGATGTCTGCGACATTGTCGAATGTATCTGTGCGCCGGATCTTCTCGAGTGCATCCGGGCCGAACCCGCGCAGCGGGTCGGTGCCGGTGACCGCCCCGGTGGCCACGTCGACCGAACCGTCGGCGCCGAGCACCACCGACCCGCCGCCGGGCACAGCAACCAGCAGGAAACCGATCCCGGGGTGGCCGCATAGTCCCGCGAGTAAACCTGGATAGGCGTCCTCGATCGACTCGGTATCGGCGCGGCCGTCGATGCGCGGGAAGCTGATCAGGCCCAGGTTCCCGGAGCCCAGCACAACCGGTCGATCAGACGGCGGGGACACGTCGGTTTTCTCACCCGCAGAACCCATACTGGCCGAGGCATAGAGCCGCCCCTCGGCATCGGCCTGCGCCGAGAGGTCTTCGGACTCCGGCCGTTCGGGATCGCCGCACAGCCGGTCGACCAGCTGTGCCAGACTCTCGCCGTAGCGCCGACTGAAGGTGGCGCCCTGACTCTGCCCGTGATCGGACAGCAGCACAACCCGGTAGTCGCGGTCGGCCTGTTCCACGGTGGCCAACAGCAGTCGGATGGTCTCGTCGATCTTCGTCAGCACCGCAAGGGTTTCCGGCCGCGAAATACCCGAGTGATGCGACACCTCGTCGTAGCCGATCAGGTCCGCGTAGATGATGCTGCGACCGTCGATGAGATCGCGGACCACCGCGGCCACCGTGATGTCGTTGGCCACCACGGTGGTGAAGGCCCGCACGAACGGGTAGACGCCGCCGCGTCGGACCCGTGGCCGGATGTCGCGCCGCCGTTGATGAAACCCCTGGCGCAGTTCGCGCTGGATCTCGGCGATCATCCGCACCACTGTGCGCAGTGCGCTCGACGGGTCGAAGAAGTACGACGCGTAGCCGGCGTCGCCGCCGAGTCGGGCGCCCCGCATCCGGCTGACCACCAGCACGTTGTCGTCGGCGCCGCCGGTGAACAGGTTGCCGCGGCTGGCGCCGTCGAACGCCAGCAGCCCCGGTCGGTCGGCGCGTTCGGCCTCGCGTTGTTCGTTGTCGCGGGGGTTGCTGAACACCGCAACGGTGCCGGTGGTCTTGTCGTACCAGCGAAACGCGGGGACGTTGTGGTTGCAGCCGTGCAGGATGCCCAGTTGGGACGCACCGGTCTGGCTGCTCCAGTCGGTGTGCCAGGGCACCAGCCGGTGGGTGTCGCGGACCAGCTTCGCCATCGTGGGGGTGACCCCATCGGCGATGGCGCGCCGCAGCACGCCATGACCGAGGCCGTCGATCTGTAGGCACAGCAGACCCGGAGTGGTGGTGGCCGGTACCGACGGGCGCCGGCGGAAACGTTGCCGACGCACCTGCATGATCCGGTAGGAGGTGTCCGAGCGGGATGCGATCACACCACCGACCACGGAACTGAACACCGAGAGCAGCGCGGCCATCACGAACAGGTCGAATGTGCGGTCCACGCTGGCGACCGGCACGAGGATCATCGACAGCATCAGCAACAGCCCGCCGGCCAAAAAGACCGCGACGAACAGCATCACCGGTCCGATCCATGCCATCGCGCGCACCACCAGCGGCCACAGGATCGCGTTGAGCAGACCGAACACCAGCGCCAACGCCAACGCCGCCGGCAGCGTGGTCGCCCGGCCGTCCACCACGACCGTGTCGAGGGTGACCCCACCGAAGACGGCGTCGAGAACCAACAGGGCGAGTGCCGAGATCAGCCACAAGACGATGAGTTCGACGACGATGCCGACGACTCGGGCGGTGCTGCGCATGGCGTCCTTTCGATTGCCCTGCGATGGTAATGGCATGACCCATCCCGGCGACGACCCTGCGACCCGCCGCGATACCCGCCCGGACTCCGAACTGCGCTGGCTGGGTCATGCGAGCACTCTGCTCGTCGATCGGCAGACCACCGTGCTGACCGACCCCATCCTCACCGGACGGGTTGCCCATCTGCGGCGGCGACGCGGCCCCATTCCGAGCGACCCCGACGTTCGTGCTCCCGATGTGGTGCTGTTGTCGCATCTGCACGCCGACCACACGCACCTGCCGTCCCTGCGGCTGCTCGGTCAGGACGTGCCGATCGTGGTGCCGCGCCACGCGCCCGACGTACTCCCTGCCTTGCGAGCCGTCGGGGGTCGGCTCATCGAGGTCGTGGCGGGCGACGAGATCACGATCGGTGGGTTGGGGATACGGGCCGTGCCCGCCGATCACGACGGCAGGCGATGGCGTCGCGGGCCGGCCGATACCGTCGCGCTCGGCTATGTGATCAGCGGGCAGCGGACGACCTACTTCGCCGGCGACACCGACCTCTATCCGGATATCGGCGACTGGGTTCCCCGCTGTGACCTCGCGCTGCTGCCGGTTGGCGGTTGGGGGCCGAACCTGGGGCCCGGGCACATGAACCCGACGCGGGCGGCCGAAGCAGCCGAGATCGTCCATGCCGGACTGGCCATTCCGGTGCACTTCGGGACTCTGTGGCCGATCGGACTCGAACGTGTGCGGCCGGACCGCTTCTTTCGGCCGGGCGCGGACTTCGTATCACTCTTAGCGGACAACGCGGTGGCCGCCATCGAGCTGCAACCGGGTGAAGGGATCGAGCTGGGCGAGTCCTCGTGACACTCACGTACCGAAGATCGGCGGCAGACAGAACAGGATGATCGCGCCCCAGATCACGTGGGTACAGATCGCCGCGAGGACTCCGTCGGTCGCGCGACGCAACACCGCGCACACCGAGCCCAGCACGATGGCGGCGAACCCGAGCATCACGTTGCCGCTGGCCAGCGTGACGAGAGCGTAGAGCAGCGTCGACCAGATCAACGGTTGATGCTTCTGCACCGCCGAATACACCGCTCCGCGGAAGAAGATCTCCTCGGCCAGACCGTTGCCGAGGGTGATCGCAGTGATCAGCACCACGCTGCCCTCGTCGCGGAACGCGAGCACGTTGCGCACCAGGGAGGCCAGCACCTCGATTTCGCGGGTGATGAGCGCGCCCAGGACGAAGGCGGCACCCACGGCGAGACCCACCGCGATGCCGAGCGCGGCCGCACCGACCGCAGACGCCGACCCGGTCGACGCCTTCGGCGAGGTCTCGGACTCCGGCGGTCGCCACCCGAACCGTCCCAGCCGGATCGGCCCCGACAGAAACCCACCGATCAGCCAGGCGGCCGCCAACGCGATCGTCATCGGGACAAAGGATGCAGCCCCCGGTTCGGCGGACAGCGAGAAACCCAGGATGATCGCCCCGATCACCACGAAGACGGCGACGACGATCCGCCGGCGCCGCAACGCATCGGGGTCGTCGCGCGTGGTGCCGGGAGCGGGCTCGGTTAGTCGCTGGGCGAAGGTCGTGAGGTCGGCAGTCATCCTGTCAGCAGGGATACCATGCTTTGCGCTACTCGTCCCGTCGACGACACCGTCGTGGACACCGTGGAACCGATCATGCGGCGCACCCGCATCACATCTCCGCCCGCCCACATGGGGTCGGTCTCGGCCAGATGATGCAGATTCGACAATTCGCAAACCGGCCGGGGTGCGGGACTGCGCACGGCCGCGGCGATGGCCTTGCGCATAGGGGTCAGGCCGCCGGGCAGCGCCGGCACGATCTCGCGGATCGTGTGTTCGGACGCGGCCATCGGCTGATCCAGCGAGGTCACCAGGTCTTCGGTCAGCGACGTCGGTACCGGCACGATGCGTCCGGCGACCTTGCCGACCAGCCGCGTACTCACGTCGGGGAAGGGGAGGCGCAGCCGAGGTTGCCCGATGGCCCGCAGATACTCGGTGAGGACTTCGCCGTAGCGGACGCCCTCATCGGGGCCGGCGATGTCGTAGGCGCCGGCCGGGACCTCGGGCCGTGCAACAGCGGTCAGATAGTGCAGCACATCGCGTATGGAGATCGGGTCCATCGGGTTGCGGGTCCACCCCGGTTCCGGGATCACCGCGAGCCGGTCGGCGACGTAACGGATGATCTCGAACGAGGTGGACCCGGCACCCAGGATCACCGCGGCCCGCAACCACACCAGATCGGCGCCGCCCGGGATGTTGAGCGCATCGGCGGCGTCGGCGCGACTGCGCAGATGCGGCGACAGGCGGTTGCGGTCGACGTCGGGAACAAACCCGCCGAGGTAGATGATGCGGCGAACCGACGCGTCGCGGGCGGCCAACGCCACGTTGTTCGCCGCGCGCACATCGGCATCGTCGAAGTCGTCCTGACCGATGCCGTGCACCAGGTAGTAGAGGGCGTCGATCTGGCCGGCGTCCTGCAGCGCAGCGTGCGCCGACCATTGGTCGTCGGCATTCATCTCGACGGCGGTCACGGCGTCGTACCAGCTGAACTGCCGCAAGGATGCGGTCCGCCGGCTGCTGACCACCACCTCGTGTCCGGCCGCGAGCAGCGAGCAGACCAGCCGCGACCCGACATATCCGGTCGCGCCGGTGACGAACAGTCTCATCGAAGTCCCCCTGGGCATGGTCGCTGCCAGTTGTTCATACCCCGACGCTACGAGGTTCAACCCCGGCGCGTCGCGCGTGCGCGCGAAGGTGCAACACGATCGCGACGGCGATCACGGCGAGGTAACGCCGGTCGCGCGACGCGGCGTCGTCGTCGGCAGTGACAAGATCGACGACATGCTCATCAGTGTGGACGAACTCACCGAAGCGATGCTCTCCGACCGGCCGCCGGTGATCCTCGACGTGCGGTGGCAGCTCGGTGACAGTCACGGTCACGAGCACTACCGCGACGGACACATCCCGGGTGCGGTGTACGTCGATCTCGACCGCGAACTCGCCGCACCCCCGTCGCCGGAGGACGGGCGCCATCCGCTGCCCGATATCGCCGACCTGCAGGCCGCGGCCCGGCGTTGGGGGATCGACGACTCGTCGCCGGTGGTGGTCTACGACGACATCGGAAATCTGGCGTCGGCGCGGGCATGGTGGTTGCTGCGGTGGGGTGGGCGCCACGACGTCCGGATGCTCGACGGTGGCCTCGGTGCGTGGCGTGCCGCCGGACTTCGCGTCTCTGCCGGCGACACGACGCCTCGCGCCGGGTCGGTGACACTCGACGCGGGACACCTGCCGGTGGCGGAGATCGATGACGTGGCAACGACATCGGCGATCCTCGTGGACGCGCGCGCCGCCGAGCGATACCGAGGCGAGGTGGAGCCGGTCGATCCGCGCGCAGGTCATATCCCGGGCGCCATCAGCGCACCCACGGCTGCCAACCTCGGCCCCGATGGTCGGTTCCTACCCGCCGAGGAACTCCGGGAGCGGTTCGTGGCCTTGGGAATCGGCGACGACGACGAGGTGATCACCTATTGCGGCTCCGGGGTCAACGCCGCCCATGCCGTCGCGGCGTTGCAGATCGCCGGGCGGTCCGCCGCGTTGTACCCCGGGTCGTGGTCGCAATGGTCGGCGAATCCGTCCCGTCCGGCCGAGACCGGGTGACGCCCCGCCGATCGTGAGTACCGTGGGGAACATCGGAGCGCCACAGACGAGACCGAAGGAGGCCGACATGGCACAGACGGTGCTGTTCGTGATGACCGGATCCGACCACTGGACCCTGAAGGACGGAACGCGGCACCCCACCGGGTTCTGGGCCGAGGAAGCGGTGGTCCCACTCGAGGCCTTCGTCGACGCGGGCTATCAGGTGACCGTGGCCACGCCGGGCGGGGTCCGGCCACCCGTGGACGAAGGCAGTCTCAGTGCGCGGAGCGCCGGTTCCGAAGAGGCGGCCGCGCACTATCGGGAGGTCATCGACAACGCGCCCGAGTTCCAGAAGCCGATCGCGTTGGCCGACGTGAAGGTCTCCGACTACGACGCGGTGTTCTTCCCGGGCGGGCACGGTCCGATGGAGGATCTCGCCACCGATGCCGACGCGGCCGCCGTGCTGACCGCGGCGATCGGCGGTGATGTTCTGCTCGGCATCGTCTGCCACGGTCCCGCAGCGTTGCTGTCGGCCAGTGATGCCAACGGCCAGAGCGCATTTGCCGGTCGTACGGTCACCGCCTTCACCAACGCCGAGGAGGAGCAGGCCGGCCTTGCCGACCAGGCGCCATGGTTGTTGCAGGATCGACTCACCGAAGCCGGACTGAAGGTGATCGCCGGTGACCCGTGGGCCCCACACGTGGAGACCGACGGCGCGCTCTACACCGGCCAGAACCCGGCATCGTCGGCTCCGTTGGCCCGAGCCATGGTCGAGCGACTGGAACAGGGCCGCTGATGTCCACCGGCCCACTGCCGCCGGCGGTCACCGAGATGCTGGCTCAACCGAATCCCAGCGTGATGGCCACGTTGCGCAAGGATGGATCACCGGTCTCGGCGGCCACGTGGTACCTCATGGACGGCGACCACGTGATCCTCAATATGGATGACGGACGGGCGCGGCTCGGTCACTTGCGCCGCGATCCGCGGGTGACGCTCACGGTGTTGGCCGAGAACTGGTACACCCACGTCACTCTGATCGGTCGGGTGATCGAGTTCCGCGCAGACGAGGGTCTCGCCGACATCGACCGGCTGTCGCGGCATTACACCGGCAGTCCATACCCGCAGCGCGACCGTCCACGTACCACCGCGGTGATGGAGGTGCAGCGGTGGTTCGGCTGGGGCGAGATGAAAGACAACGACCAGTCGCAGTCGGTTCAGTCCTGATCCCAGAGCGGTCGATGTGCTGATAGCGCGAGCCGGAAGGAGTCGCGGTGGCCACCATTCGTCACGGTGACCTCGTCATCGAGGTCCCCGATGATCTGTCACCGGACGAGGTCGCCGTGCGCGACATCGGCGACGACGACCCGCTCGTGCAGGCGCTGTCCGCCGCTGACGATCTCGCGCTGGTGCACAGGGTGGCCATCACAATCGAGCGGCCGCTGTTCCGCACCGTCGAGGCGTCGACGTGGGGGCGTCCGGTCGCCCCACTGCTTCGCGTGCGGTCGGTCGGCGACGGTGACGTGCTGCTGTGTGAACGCGGCGGATGCTACTCGTGGGCCACGCACCGCGGCACACCGCCGGACGACCACAACGTCAGTGCAGTGCGGCCGACGGTGTTCGACGAACCGCGGCGCGGCGAGCCCGAGCTGAGTATCCGCCTCGCCGCGGCCGGTGTCGCGGAGAACACATTGCGGCTGTTCGGGATTCGCCTTCGTCGACCGCTCGCCGGTGACATCGTGGCTGCGTTGGAGTCGCGAATAGCGCGGCCATCGCTGGTCGAGATCGCCGATTCCGATCCCACCACCTGGACGCCGATCCAGCCCGCGGACGTCAGCTTCGGTGCCGGGACCAGTCGCGTGGTGCTGTTGGTCCACGGCACGTTCAGCACCACCCGCACCGGCTTCGGCTGGCGGGACGCGGGCTGGCGTGCGGTGCTCGACGACCTGATCGGCGCCGAGGGCACGACCGTGCTCGGCTTCACCCACCGCACCCTGAGCGAAGATCCCGAGCAGAATGCCCGGCAACTCGTCGCCCTGCTCGACCAACTGCAGGCCGATCGGATCGATCTCGACATCCTCACCTACAGCCGCGGCGCGCTCGTCGCGCGCAGCGCCATCGAACTGGTCGGCATGCCCGTCGGCGTCGTCGTCCGTGACGTGACCATGCTGGGCGGGCCGAATGCCGGAACGTTGCTGGCCGACCGCAGCAACTGGTCGACGTTGCTCGACCTCTACACCACGCTGCTCGCCGACGTGATCCGTCGATTCGCCGGTGCCGCCGGAGGTGCTGCGGCGCAACGGGTGCTGACGCTGATCTTTGCGGTGGTGAAGGGCATCATCGACCAGGCTCTCGATGCCGAGCAGGTGCCCGGGCTGGCCGCCATGACGCCGGGGTCGGCCTTTCTGGACCGGCTCAACGCGGGTTCGGCTCCGGACGGCGGGGTGACGTACTCGACGGTCGTCACCGACTTCGAACCGAGCGAGGTCGCCGACATTTCGCAGAATCTTGGTGCGGCGCTGGCGCGGATCGCCGACGAGGTGGTGGATCCACTGATGGGTGACGCCGCCAACGATCTGGTCGTCGATGTCGGCAGCATGTCGCTGATCGACGGGGCGGAGGTTGCGGCCACCGACATCCATCGGGTCCCGAGTTCGTCTGGCACACATCATCTCTCGTATCTGCTTACCGACGAGTCGTTGCGCATCGTCTCCGAGTTGCTCGACTGAGCTCCGCCAACGATTACCGGCTACAGACCGCGCCGCTCAAGCGCCTCGTCGAACTCCTCGGCCGCGGCCTTCTCGCCCTTGCCGGCAGCGATCGCACCTTGATAGACGTCGAACAACTCGTCGCCGTACGCCGCATACCGACGGGACCACTCCTCGCCGTCTGATCGCCAGTACCCGATGGTGTCGTAGCTTTCGCGTCGCCAATGGTGCTCGTTACGTAGCCACTTGCGCACCGCGCGGGACTCTGCGGCCTCACCGGCGAACCAGCAGTAACCGGGTCCGGCCGGAAGTGTCAGGTGCCGCATCGTCTCCGCCAGCACACTTGGTCCGATCCCGTTGCCGCTACCGGGAACCAGCACGATATCCGCGTCGTGAGCGACGTCGTCCAGGTAGTCGAGCTCGATGGCAGCCGGTACCTCGACGACCGCGATGGTTGATGTGGTTCCGTTGTCTTCCTGCAGAATCCGCGCCAACGCGGGGAGTCCGGCGAGGTCGGCGGCCAGCAGTCGCCACTGGGTGGGCGGAGGTCGGTACCAGCCGCGGGCATGTGCCATCACCACCTGGTGGCCTAGCTCGGCGCGTTGCGCCCATGCGGTGGCCGGCCCGTGGGAGTGGACGACGAAGTCCACCGTCATCGTCCCGGTGGCGTGATCTATGGCGCGCACCGAATAGTTGCGTGCCTCGGGGGCCGATTCCGGATCGTGATAGCCCCACACGCCGTTGCGGCACTCCATTTCCGGTGTGGCAGTTTCGCCGGGAAGCGGGAAGTAGATGCCCACCGCCTCGTCAGGGTCACCGGGCAGGGCGAGGCGGGCCAGGTCGGGCACGTGGAATTGCACCCGCCGCAGCCGCAGGGTCAGGTCGGTGGTCGCGGTGACACGCGCCGTGGAGTGCGTCATGAGTGCTGCGGGTTGTCGGTTGCGGTGGTCGTCGTGAGGTCTTCGATGGTGGCGAGAAGTCCATCGACTGCGTCGGCGGTGGTGGCATGCGAGGTCACCAAGCGGGCAACGCCGGGTGCGGGGATGCCGTGATGGAAGACGTACCCCTGTGCGGTGAGGCCGTCGATGACCCGCTCGGGGAGCGCGCAGAACACCAGGTTCGCCTGCGCGGCACCCTGGACCGTGACACCGGCGGTGGTGCGCAGTCCGGATATCAGTCGCTGGGCCATCTCGTTGGCGTGTCCCGCGTTCCGCAACCACAGGTCGTCGGCCAGGTAGGCCAGCACCTGAGCCGACTCGAAACGCATCTTGGAGGCCAACTGGCCGCCACGTTTGACCCGGAATCGGAGTTCATCATGCAGGGTGGGGTCGAACGAGACGATGGCGTCGGTGGTCATCCCGCCGTTCTTCGTGATGCCGAACGAAAGGACGTCGACACCGCTGCGCCACGTCATCTCGGCCGGTGACACGCCGAGGTGGACGATCGCATTGGCGAAGCGTGCACCGTCCATGTGTATCCGCAGACCGGCGTCACGGGCGATCGCGGTGAGAGTGCGGATCTCGTCGAGCGAGTACACCGAGCCGGTCTCGGTGGCCTGCGTCAGGCTGAGCACCTGTGGTTGCGCGCTGTGCACGTCGCCGACGCGATGGCGCACCGCCCGCCGCATCTCGTCGGGGTCGATCTTACCGTCATCGCCATCGAGGAGAACGAGTTTCGCTCCGCCGCTGAAGAATTCGGGCCCGCCGCATTCGTCGACCTCGATGTGTGCGCTGCGATGGCACAGAATCGATCCCCACGGACGCGTCAGCGCCGCCAACGCAAGGGAATTGGCGGCCGAACCGGTGGACACGCAATGCAGGTCGACGTCGGTGCCGAAAAGCTCGGCGACCCGTTGGCCCGCCGATGCGGTCACCGTGTCATTGCCATAGGCCAGATGTGCCTGCGCCGATACCGCCACCACCGCATCGACGATCCCGGCGCTGGTACCGGCGGCGTTGTCGCTGGCAAACATCATCGCCGGGTCAGTTCCGTGACTGGTCACACTCGCTGTACCCATCGCGCCCAGTGTATCGATCCGCACTGGGTCGCTGAACGGGGCTGGAGCTTGCGGAAGCCCCGTGCGTAGGGCCCTTCGTGACGCTCGCTCGCCCTCAGGGGGCAGGTGATGAGGGCCGCTCGTTCCTCGCTCGCCCTCAGGGGCAGGTGGTGGCGCTCGTTGGCTCCTCAGGGAGCAGGGGGCGTGAACAGCGCGGGGTCGGGAACGGGGCGCAGACTCTCGCCCCCGCGGCGCAACCAGACCGCCGCGCCGACCACCGTCACCCACACCGCGAGGAGGACGATGGTCAGGCCCAGCCCGAAGTTGCGGTCCAGGATGGTGCTGTTGGCGATCTGATCGTCGGCGGGACGGGGTGCGATCACCGGCAGCGCCAACAGGATGAGTACATTTGTCAGACCCAACGCGATGAGGAGTGTGCGGCTCCACCACACCGGAAGACGATCCCGCAGTAGCCACGAGACACCGAGCGCGATCGGTGCCAGGACCGCGTCGTGGGCGAACAAGCCGACCGCCAGCCAGACGACGACAGACAGGCGATCGGCCGGCGTCAGCTCCCACAGCAGCCATCCGCCGTAGCCGCACGCGGCGATCCCGCAGGACACCAAGATGATTCGCACGGACCGCTCGATCACTGCACCACGCCCATCACAGGACCTCGATCCGCGACACCCACTTGGTCTGCATCACACCCGGCAGGTTCGGGGCGATGAGGCGGGCGGGGTAGCCGTGATCGATGTCGAGTGTCTCGCCGTTGAGCTGCAACGCCAGCAGCGTCAACGGGTCCTGCGACTGAGCCGTGGGCAGGGTGCTGACCGCATACAGTCCACGCTCCAGTGAGATCACCCGGATACCACGTGCGCCGGTGGCGCCGACCAGTTCGGCGAGGTCAACCAACCGCACTCCCGTCCACGTCGCGCCGACGCTCCATCCCTCCACACACGCAATCGGCAGGTCAACGGTGTGCTGGGGAAGTGCGCGCAGATCGGCCGAGGACAACTCCCGATCGGCGCCGCCGCTGGCGATGCTCAATCGGTAGTCGGTGTCGGTGGCCGCCGTGATGACCCCGGCGGCCTCGGCGGTGCGATTGATCGGCAGCCCCTGCGGGCCGTCGCCGCTGCGCGGGGCGAGGAAGGCCACCGGCCGCAGCAGGGGGATGGTCTGGCCCGCGAACGCCAGCGCGCCCAGACCACCGGCCACCCAGGTCAGGTTGAGGAAGCCGCGCCGCGTGAGCCCGGACGGTCCGCGACGCTGTGCCACCGGCCGAGAATCGACTGGGCCGTCGAGCGCGGCCCGGATCACCGGCAGCTTCACCGCGATGTGGATGGCCAGCGCACCGATCGCCACATAGGCCATCGCGTAATGTGCCGTCGGGAAGAAGAACGCCCACGGATACCACTGAGCGATGTTGAGCAACCCGGTGAGCAATTGGAAGATGCCGGCTGCCACCAGAACCGCGATCGACGCACGTTCTAGGGCGCGTGCCGGTGACCCGATCAGTGGCCGGTCGAACAGCTTCGGGTACACCACGGCGAGCTTGGCCAGCAGCAGCGGGATCGCGACACACCCCGAGATCACATGCACCCCTTGGGTGACGCGGTAAAGCCAGATGGGCCGGGCGATCCACTCGAACCACGACGGTGGATGCTGGATGCCGTGGCTCAACAGGCCGGTGGCAAAGCAGATACCGAAGCTGATGCCCAGCGCCACACCGATCCGTGCGGTGACCCGCGGGCTACGGATGCCCGCGTCGTCGTCGGTGGTGGTCACGGCCGGATCATCTCCACCACCTGGCGCCCGGCATGCTCCCAGGTGCCCAGGATAGTCAAACCGCATCCGTGACAAAGACTCTCGGCGCCCAGTAAGCCGATCCGTGCCCACGGGAACCAGGTGCTGGCGTAACTGTCGCCTTCCACCCGCACTTCCTCGTACTCGATGTGTTCGACCGCCGGGTCGATTTCGACGAGCACCGTCCCACCGGGCCGGACGAGCGCAGCGGCGCGGGAGAGCACGCGATCAGGTGCACCACCGATGCCGATGTTGCCGTCGATCAGCAGGGCGGTGGTCCATCGTCCCTCGCCGGGCAGCGGGCCGTGGATGTCGCGGTGCAGCACTGTCACCCCGCGGGCACGCGCCATGGCCACCGCGACGGTGGAACTGTCGACGCCGAGCGCGATGAGACGTCGGGTGACCAACTCGTCGACCAAACGTCCCGGCCCGCAGCCTAGGTCGATCGTCGCGCCGTGACACCGGTCGGCAACCAACGTGTCGAACTGCCGGTCGAGATCGTCAGCCGCGGAGTCCGTGTCGCACCAGCGGTGCACCGGCCACTGCTGCGCCGAACCGTCGGTGCGGCGCAGCACGGTGTGCCGTGACGCGAACATCGCGTCGAACGGATTCGGCGCTCCCGCCGAAGTGGTCATCGCACTGCTCCGAGAAGTTCGGCAGTACGGGCGAACTCACTGGTGTCCGGACATTCCCGGGCCACTTCGGCGATGTCGGTGGGCAGATCCACATCTGTCATCGGGTCGAGCAGGGCGACGGTCAATCCCGCGTGGCGTAACGCGGCCTGGGTTGCGATGCCGGTGTCCGGACGCGACATCGTGACGGTCGACAGTGCCCGGGCCCCCCGGCCCAGTGCGGTGCCGAACGCCCACCACCCACCGTCGTCGGCGATACCCAGAACACAGCGTCGGGCGCGCGGCTCGAGTCGCCGCAGTGCGCTGCGCAGCTGGTCGGCCCGCACCTGTGGCGTATCCATCCCGATCTGGATGACCCGCTGTGCACCGGTGTCCGCGGCATCGAGATGGGCATTGACCAGTCGCTGCGCGAACCCGTCGCCACGCTGGGTGATGAGCGTGCAACCGCTCAGCGCCTCGATGAGGTCGACGCTGCGCACCGCGTCGGCGAGCCGGCCGGTGAGCGCCACAATCACCGAGGCCCCGGCCACTCCACGAGCGGTGCGCACGGTGTCGAGCAGGGCGGCGGCGGCCAGGGTTGCTGCGCCGACATCACCGAACTCGCCGGCCAGGCGGGTCTTGGCGAGGCCGGGCACCGGGGCCTTGGCGACGATGAGTACTGCCGCGCTGCTCATCGCAACACCACCAGGAAGTCCCGCGCGGCTCGTGCCGACCCTCGGATGGACCCGGACACCTTGGACTCGCCGGCGGTGCGCACGGTGTAGCGCACATCGCGTTCGACGACGCGCAAGCCGTGCTGCCCGGCCCGGAGCAGCAGTTCCACGGGGTATCCGCTCTGTCGATCACCGACGTTCAGTCCGTTGAGCGTGTCGCGGCGGATGGCGCGCATCGGTCCGATGTCGTGGATGGGCAGACGGTAGCGGCGGCGCAGGTAGGCGGCGACGACCGCGGAACCCGCGCGTGCATGCAGGGGCCAGGTCCGGGGATGGTCGGGGCGGCGGCGCCCGACGGCGAGGTCAGCGCCGCGATCGAGTTCCGCTACCAGCATCAACAGCTCCTGTGGGTCCATCGAGCCGTCGCCGTCGATGGTGCACACCACCTGCCGGCGGGCGGCCGCAACACCGGCACCCACTGCGGACCCGTAGCCGGGCTCGGGCTCGTACACCACCGTCGCCCCGGCTGCGCGCGCCGCCGCGGCGGTGTCATCGTCGGAACCGTTGTCGACCACGATGCTCTGCACGCCCTCGGGAACCCGGGCCAGCACATCCGAGATGGACCCTGCCTCGTTCCGGCAGGGGATGATCACCGCGATCTCGCTGGCATTCACCCTGTCCACGGTAGGAGCGGGACCGGTGAAGCGACAGGGTTTCGGTGATGACAGAAGTGTGACGGGTTGACAGTCGACGCCCGCCGACGGTGTGAAACCAATAGCGTTGCAGCATGGCCGACACGGTGACCGAGGACGAACGGGAGGGGCACAACGGCGCAGACGTTGCCGCGCCGCCTCCTGTTCGCCTGCGTCGAGACATCGTAAGCGTCTGTATCGCAGTGCTTCTGGTATCCGTTGCCGCTCTGGTGCCGTTGGTGTTCGACCGAACGCTGCTGGCCCGGATCTTCGCCGAGGCGCCACCGTTGTTCGCGCACTGGCTGCCGCATACGGGCCCGGGTACCGTTCCGGCGATCGTGATCGCGGTACTGGCGGTGGTGGCCATGCCGGCGTTGGCGCTGCGCCTGTCATTTGTGGGATTGTGCGTGGTGACCTGGGCCTGGGCTCTGGCGTGGACGGTGAGTCTTGCGCTGATCGATGGTCCACAGCGTGGCTACGCGGGACGGTTGGAGCGACCCGACGAGTACCTCTCGGAGGTGTCCGGCGTGGCGAGCATCCCGACGATGCTGCGGGAGTTCGCCGACCGCATCGTCGACGGTCAGCCCGATTCGTGGACGACGCATGTGTCCGGACACCCGCCCGGCGCGTTGCTGAGCTTCGTGGTGCTCGATCGGATGGGTCTCGGCGGCGGGGCCTGGGCGGGTACCTGGTGCATCGTGACCGGTACCAGTGCTGCGGTCGCCGTGCTGATCGCCGTGCGACGACTCGGTGACGAACGATGGGCACGACGATGCGCACCGTTTCTGGTGCTGTTTCCCGGCTGGGTGTGGGTAGGCGTCTCGGCAGACGGCTACTTCATGGCGGTCGCGGCATGGGGCGTGGCCCTGATCGCGGTGGCCGCGACCGAACGTGGCTGGCGACGAGCACTGTGGGCGACGGTGGCGGGCGTGCTGCTCGGTTTCGGGATCTTCCTCAGTTACGGACTCATCCTGGTGGGGGTGGTGGCGCTGGCGGTTCTGCTCGCCGCCCGGACCGCGCGTCCGCTGCCGTGGGCGTGTGCCGGTGCGCTCATCGCGGTGGTGGCGTTCTGGGCCAGCGGATTCTGGTGGCTCGACGGCTATCACCTGGTTGTCGAGCGGTACTACCAGGGCATCGCGAGCGATCGGCCGTTCGCGTACTGGGGCTGGGCCAATCTGGCGGCCACCCTCTGCGTACTCGGTCCGGCGGCTGCGGCCGGAGTCGGGCGCGCATTTCGGTGGCCACCGCGACGGATGTGGCACAGTGCGCCCACGGTGTTGTTGCTCGGTGGGCTCGCGGCCATCGTGATCGCCGACCTCAGCGCGCTCAGCAAGGCGGAGACGGAACGGATCTGGTTACCGTTCTCGCTGTGGGTGATGGTCGGTACCGGACTGCTGCCGATCCGGCATCAGCGAATCTGGTTGGTGCTACAGGCAACCCTGGCGCTGCTCGTCAACCATCTGCTGTTGACCTATTGGTGAGTCGAGAGGTGGGTGATGGTGCGCATACTCGTGGCCGACGACGACCGGGTGGTCGCCGACGTCGTACGGCGTTATCTGCAACGCGACGGAATGGAGGTGACGGTGGTGGACACCGGTGCCGCGGCACTTGCCCACATCGCCGCCGAGCCCATCGATCTCGCCATCCTCGACGTGATGATGCCCGAGGGCGACGGCATCGAGGTGTGCGAGACGATCCGCGCCGGCCGCCACGCCGACCTGCCCGTCATCATGTTGACCGCGCTCGGCGAAGCCGACGACCGTGTCGCCGGGCTCGAATCCGGCGCCGACGATTACGTGGCGAAACCCTTCAGCCCCCGCGAACTGAGCCTGCGGGTGCAGTCGGTGTTGCGGCGGGCACGGGCGAACCACACCGCGCCGGCGGCGTCGATCACCGACGGCGAGATCTCGGTGGACCCGGCGTCCTGTGCCGTGTTGGTCGGGACGCGTGAGATCTCGACCACCAAACGCGAATTCGATCTGTTGGAGTTCTTCGTCGCGCACCCGGACGCGGTATTCACGCGCGAGGAACTGCTCGACCGGGTGTGGGGGTGGACGTTCGGCGACATCTCGACGGTCACCGTCCACGTCAAACGGCTGCGCGCCAAACTCGGTGCGGCGGCACGGATCGAGACGGTGTGGGGTCGCGGGTACCGATGGAACGCGGCGCCGGCGCCGCGAGAGCGGAGCAACAGGTGAACACCGAGACCCTACGCATCTTCGCGGTGGCGCTGGCGATGACGGCGCCGATCGCTGCGGCGGGCGCCGCCGTGATCTATCTCATCCGGGGAATGTCGTTGCGTGCCAACATGGTCGCCATCATCTTGGTGCCGTTGGCGGCAACCTTCACCGCGATCTTCGGGGTCAGCGGCTTCATGTTCACCGACGACAGTTCGCGGGTGGTCGCAGTGCTTGCGGCGGTGGCGTTGGTGACCGCGCCGCTGGCCCTGCTGCTCGGCCATTTACAGGCCAAACGCACCGTGTGGGAACGTCAGATGCGTGCGCAGGAACGTGCCGCCGAACATTCGCGTCGCGAACTGATCGCCTGGGTGAGCCACGATCTGCGGACTCCGCTGGCCGACATCAAGGCGCTGGCCGAGGCGCTGTCGGATCAGGTGGTCACCTCGCCGGACGAGATCGCCGACTTCGCCCGCGAGATCGACACCAACACGATCCGGTTGTCGCAGATGGTGGATGACCTGTTCGAGATGTCGCGCATCAATTCCGGTGCGATGACCCTGGAGTTGGAGCCGGTCGACGTCCGGGAGGTGGTCGACGAGGTGACCACCGCTCTCGGTGGCGCCGCTCGCCGCGCCGACATCTCCCTCGGTGTCGTCGCCCCGAATACGCCGGTGGTGGCCACGGCGAGTTCGTCGGCGCTCTCACGTGTCCTGACCAACCTGGTCGTCAATGCGATCGCGCACACCGGGCGCGGTGGAGCGGTGGATCTGGTGGTCGCCGACCTCGGCGCGAGCGTGTCGATCGCGGTGGACGACGACGGCTCCGGAATCCCTGACGAGGACCTGCCCCGGATCTTCGAGGTGGCCTACCGGGGCACCACGTCGCGTAGTCCGGTCAACGCCGACGGATTGCCCGTCGGCTCCGGTATGGGTCTGGCGATCGCCCGCGGTCTGATCGAGGCGCACGCCGGTGAGATCGTCGCGGCCAACACCGAACGGGGCAGCCGATTCGAGGTGGTGCTGCCCCACACACCGCGCGCACCGCGTACGGATACGTCGGTCCGCGCCGAACTCGGCCGGTCAGCGCGCCGCATCACGTAGCGGCGCCGTCGCGAATTCGGCGAGACCCTCGTCGGGGCCGATGCGCGCGGTGAAACCCAGCGTCTCCCGTGCTCGGGTCGGATCGGCGACGATGTGCCGGATGTCGCCGGGCCGCACCTCGCCGGTCACCATGGGAGTCGGTCCGGTGATGCGCCGCGCCAACACACCGGCCACTTCGCCGATCGAGATCGGTTGTCCCGAACACACGTTCAGTGCGGAGAAACCTTCGGTGTGCGCGGTGATCGCCATAGTGTTCGCCCGTGCCACGTCGTCGACGTGGACGAAATCGCGCATCTGGCCGCCGTCTTCGAACACCAGCGGGGCCTGTCCGGCGGCGAGTCGGGAGCGGAAGATCGACGCGACTCCCGCGTACGGGGTGTCCCGCGGCATTCCCGGTCCGTACACGTTGTGGTAGCGCAACGCGACCACTGCACCGCCGGTCGCGATGGACCACGCACGCGCGTAATGCTCTTGGGCCACTTTGCTCGCCGCATACAGACTGGTGGGGCGCAGCGGTGCGTCCTCACCGGTCAGTTCCCAGGAGATGAGCTGCCCGTCCTTGGTGTGATACTCGAAATCTCCGGCGTCGGTGCGGGCCGGATCGCGGACTGGGAGCTGCTCGACCCGACTACCGTCGGCTGCCCGCAACCGACCAGAGCCGTAAACCACCATCGACGACGCCAGAACGAGCCGGCCACACCCGGCGCGATGCATCGCCGCCAGCACGGCCGCGGTGCCGAGGTCGTTGTGTCGAGCGTACAGCGGTGCATCCGAGGCGGTGACGCCCATCCCGACCATCGCCGCCTGATGGCACACCACGTCGACGCCGTCGAGTAGGTCGGCGATCGCGTCGACGTCGGTCACATCCACCTGCGTCACCCCGTCCGGGGTGAGCGGCCGGCGGCCGTGGGCCTCGGCGATCATTGCGTCGACGGCCACGGTGTCGATGTCCTGCTCGCGCAACTGACCGACGATGCGTGACCCGATGAATCCGGCTGCGCCGGTGACCAGAACCCGGGTCACGAGATCTCCGCGAGCACGGCGTCCACATCGTGATCACCTGTTGCGCAGGGGCAGTGGGTTGACACATCGATTGTGCGGATCGCGTCGAGCAGCAGGCCGGCGAATGTCGGCAGATTTCGGGAGAACTCGGCGAACACCTCCGCCGCGGTCACCCCATCGCCTTCGGACACGCCGGCGTCGAGATCGGTGACCAGGCAGGCATTCGCGTAGCAGATCTGCAGTTCGCGAGCCAACGCCGCCTCGGGGTGCCCGGTCATGTTGATGACCGACCAACCCTGGGCGGCATACCAACGACTTTCGGCGCGCGTGGAGAACCGTGGGCCGTCGATCACCACCAGCGTGCCGCCATCGACCGCGTCCGACCGGGTCATCGCCGCTCGCAGCGCAGGGCAGTAGGGGTCGGCCAGCGACACGTGGATCGGCCCGTGCGAGTGGCCGGTTGGTAGCCGATCGAAGAAGGTCTGGGCGCGTCCTCCGGTACGGTCCACCAGCTGATCCGGGACGATCACCGTGCCCGGCCCGTTGTCTGGCTGCAGCCCGCCAACTGCGGATGCGCTGAGGATGCGGCGAACGCCCACCGACCGCAGCGCCCACAGGTTCGCCCGGTAAGGGACGGTGTGTGGCAGGTATTCGTGGCGCGCGCCGTGGCGGGGGAGGAAGACGATGCGCCGACCGTCGAGGGTGGCCTCGGTCAGGACCGCCGACGGATCGCCGAAGGGGGTCTGGACACGATGCTCGACGACGTCGTCGAATGCCGCCTCCTCGGCCAACCACGAATAGAAGCCCGAACCGCCGATGACCCCGATCGCTGCGTCTCGTTCGACCATGCAGCCATCATCACCGAGGAACTCCGGTCGGGGGCGCAGATTGGCACGACGGTCACACTTTCGTCACCGGCCGGGCTGTGGTTGCCGGTGGCGTGGCCGCGGACTTCGCACAGCGACCGGGCAGGTTGTCCGAACACGGTGAACGCGCCCGGTGCGCGCGGTACCTTTCGACCATGCTGCGATCCCTGCGCGTTCTCGCCGGACTGTGCGTGGTTGCGGCGCTCTCCGGTGTCGGCACCTCACCCGCGCTCGCCACACCGTCGTCGGGGATCTCCGCGGTGACGGTGGCAGAGGGGGACGTCCCGGCCGGACTGCTGCCGTTCGTCCCCGACGGCGTCCATGTGGCCGTGCGGGAGATCACGATCGCTCCCGGTGGCACCACCGGCTGGCATTATCACGACGGCGATCTGGTCGGACTGGTGCGATCGGGGACGCTGACCCACCCCGGCCCGGACTGCGTCCCGACGATCTACGGTCCTGGGACGATCATCGAAGAGCCGCGCGGGCAGCAGAATACGCATGAGGGCGAGAATCTCGGCGACGTACCCGTGGTGCTCGACGTGCTCTATCTGATTCCGCTGGGCAAGCCGTTGTCACAGGACGCGGCGGCGCCGCCATGCGCGCAACCGTAGTCGGCGCGAGTCACAGGAACTGACGGCGCGAACCGGGAACATTCGCGAACTCCGGCAACGTCCTACTCTCGTTCGGCCGATGGGCCGGAACCCCAACCGGGTCTACGAGAGGAACACCAATGATCATCGCCATCTACAACCTGGGCGTCGCCATCTGGAATCTGGTCGTGAGCATCATCTGAGCACAGCCGACCGGCTCGGCCCGGCCCGGGACGTCGGACGGCCGCTAGGCGAAATGCGCCCCACAATAGCGCCCCTACCAGCACGTTCGTGAACACAGTGTTTGCGAAGGTGCTGTGCGGGGTGCTTCTGTGGGGCGCATTTCTGCTGGATCGACACACAGAAGGCGGGTGCTACACAGCTCGCGACCAGTGAACCTCAAGTGATCCCCAAGCGTGGTCGGCGAACCTCATCGGTGAGGACACCGAGACGAGGAGTACACCATGGCCGCGCGAACACACACGGTCCCGACGCCGCGCTGGGCGCATCGCCGCTGGACGTCGATGCTGGACACCACCGCGGTCGCCGTCCCGCAGATCCTGATGATGGGACTGATCATGTTCGCCGTTGCCGAGAGCCCCGCACCTGCCACCGAGTCGACCGAGCAGCCGCCGGTGGTCGTGGTCGCGCGGTGATCCGATCCCGGCCGGTCCGGCCACTCACTTCTTGGTGCGCCGGCTCCCGCCGTGCCAGTCCTCTTGCAACCCGGCTTCGGTGGTGTCCACCCCGAACGCGGTCAGCTGGGGACGCTCGCGCAGGCTGCGCTTCAGTTCGGCGAAACCGGGAAAGCGGGCCAGCCCGACGACGTGATCCCACAGTTCGACGGCATCTTCGTCGCTGGGCAGGCGGCTGATGACCGGGCCGAAGAACGCCACCCCCTCTGGCGGCTCGAAGTGGATGATCGGCGTGCCGACGTCGCGGCCGGTCAGCCCCAGCGCTTCGTCGGTCTCGGCCCGGATCTCCGCGTCCAACGATGTGTCGTCCAGCGCGGCGGCGTGATGGGCCGGCAGGCCCAGTTCGTCCAGCACGGGTTTCAGAAAGTTCTCGGTGCCTCGATCATCGCGTCCATCGACGATGTAGGTCCCGGTGTGCGAGTCGAAGATCCGCGTGCCGAACGCCTCGTACAGTCGTCCGATCGGTTCTCGTCCGTGTTCGCGTCGCACGCTTGCGGCGGCCCGGAGCAATCGCAGTCCCGCAGTGTGCCCGGCCTCGTATTCGGGCGGGAAATGACTGTCGTAGTCGATGTGCGAGTTGAGCAGCCGAAGCGAGATGAACCGCCAGTCGACGTTGTAGTCGCGTTGCGCCTGGACCTTTCGAACCCACTTGCTGGTCATCCAGGCGAAGGGGCAGACCGGGTCGAAGTAGAAGTTGATGTCGGACATCGGTGTCGCTTCCGGTTGCGGACGGGTCTCGGACTCGACCATAGCGCGCACGATGGGTGGCCGGCGTTTCCGTGGAATGTTGACCAGGTTGTGCACAGATCGGGTCATCGTCTGACGATTGAGCCTCGACATGACAGATTCGGCTCCGTGGCCATTCACCCTGCAGAGCGCGAGGTCTCGTACTCGATTCGTCCGATCCGATGAGCTGCGGCCTTCCATCCCGAGCTCACCAACCCGACTACACTCCTGAGCATGTCCCGCCCAGCTCGCGCCCATTTGCTGTCGCTGGATGAGTGGTGGGAAAGCGGCGAGGACCGTGAGGTCCGAGTCGAACTGCAAGAGGGTGTGCGGATAGTGGCGCCTCGGCCGCGACCCGCGCACGCACGCGTGGTGTTGAGTCTCGCCACTCAACTCAGCGACCAGCTCCCACCGGGCTTCGAGGTGCTGATCGAGGTCGATGTCGTGATCGATCCCAACACCCCGGCCACCGTGCGCGTGCCCGACCTCATCGTTCGCTCCACGACGTCCGTGGAGTTCCCGATCACCGCCGATCAGCTGGCGCTGGCCATCGAGGTGATGTCGCCGGGCTCGCGACGCACCGATCGCGTCACCAAGAGCAGCGAATACGCCGAGGCGGGCATCCCGCACTACTGGATCGTCGATGAAGACCTCTCGGTGACTGCATTGGAGCTGACACCGGGCGGTTACGTGGCGACCGGCTTCGTCGGCGACATCGTGACGTCGACCCCGTGGCCGATGCGGATCTCGCTGGAGCGGTGACGACGGGCCGAGGCAAAGTCTCGCCAGGTCGGGCGTCCAGGCGGATACTTGCAGTCTGTGGACACCATCGCAGTGCAGGACCGGCTGTTCCCGACGATGAACTGCTTCGGTTGCGGACCGGCCAACGAGCGCGGGTTGCGCCTGAAGAGTTTTGTCGACGGCGAGCGCGTCATCGCCACGTTCACACCGTGGCCCGAGCACGACAACGGGATCGGGTATCTGAACGGCGGCATCATCGCCACACTGCTCGACTGCCACAGCGCCGCGGCGGTCATGAACGAGGCGTCGGTGCAGGGGTGGCACTCACTCGACGGAGCGCTGTTGCCGTTCGTCACCGCGGGTATCGACGTCCGCTATGTCCGACCGAGCCCGCTCGATCTGCCGGTCGAGCTCCGCGCGACGATCGTCGAATCGGTCGAGGCCGAGATCGTCTGTGATGTCGAACTGCGTTTCGACGAGAAGGTCCGCGCCACCGGACATGCGGTGTGGAAACGATGGCGGCCCAGGTGAATACGACCTCCCGCGACGGATGTCCGATGCCTCACCGGCAGCCGGTTTCGGTGGGTCCGTACACTGCCGGGGATGCCGAATCCTGATCCAACTCCGCGTCCGCTGGCCCGACGAGCCCTCCGCACCACCGCGGTAGTCATGATGACTCTCGTGTTCGGTGCGCTCGGATTCATCCAACCGGCGTCCGCGGACGTGGTCCTCGGTGGCCACGCGGTAGGCGGCAAGATCGGCGAGGCCTATCTCGGCAGCGGTGGCGTGTTCAAGTGGGGTGTGCCGACCTCCGACGAACGCGCTGCGGCCAAGGGCGGTCGCTACCAGACCTTCGCCCGCGATGTCACCTTCTACTGGCACCCGTCGGCCGACAATGGCACCGCGCACCAGATCGGCGGCGCCATCCGGCAGCGGTGGCAGGCGGCGGGCGCCGAGCGCGGACCGCTCGGATTCCCGGTCACCAATGAGTTCAAGGCCGGCAGCGGACGCGCCAACGACTTCACCGGGGGGTCGATCTGCTGGAGCAAGACCGGCGGTGCGCAGATCGTGTGGGGCGGTATCCTGCAGAAGTGGCGGGCCACGGGGGCGGCCGGCGGGTATTACGGTGTGCCGCTCGGCGGCGAGTACCGTGTCGGGTCGCGCTTCGCCCAGGACTTCGCCAACGGGACGATCTTCTGGCCGTGAGTGTCGGCGCCGGCAGCGGATGCGGCCTCGGCTCTGGCCACGTCGTAGTGGCGTTGGCCGCGGTCAACCAGCGATGAGTACGCGATGATCGACGGCGCAATCGGCGAATAGTCGGCGTACGGCGACGCGGGCCCAGGCGCACCGGAAGTACGGTTCGCGCTGCGCGTGGGCGCGGGCGTTGACCGAGTCGGGGCCGTGGCGCGTCAGCATGTTCTGCATGCGCTCGTCGAGGGGCAGATACTGTCCCTGTGGTCCCGACGTCTGGTCGGCCACGGTCAAGGCGTCGCTGACGGCGTCTTCGGTGAACTCGAAGCTGCTGAGTTCCTCGCCGAGGCCGTGTATCTCGGCGCAGAATCGCGCTCCGGAGTGGTGGGCCACCAGAGCGCAGATCTCCGGCGACCATCCCAGCGACTCGAGGTGGTGGGCACCGTCGATCGGATGGAATCCGCAGGACGCCAATTGTGGCGCGTACCCGACGTCGTGCAACCACGCCGCCGCGATCAGCGTCGGCCGATCCGCGGTGGGTACCGTCTTGGCCAGCCCCAGCGTCCTGGACACCACACCTTCGGTGTGCCTCAAACGTGATGGCAATGGTGTCAATAGTTTTCGTGACAATTCCGCTGCAGAAAGCACCAGTGGGTGCATACTCGCATCTTCACTCATGACCAACCCCCGACTATCACCCCGAAGGTTACTAGGCAGTAAGTCTCAACGCGAGTTGTGTGCACTACGTCACTACCTGGTGCATCAGACAGTCGAGAGTCGCCGTGACATCGGCCGCGTTCTGGCCGGTTCGCGCGTCCGATCGTCCCGGGCGGGGTAGGAATGGTCGCAGGGGGATCGACCGTGCGACGAAGGAAGTGACCATGAGCGAGACCGACGACTGGAATACGCAGATCATCAACGAGTTCCGTGCGAATGAGGGCAAGGTGGGTGGCCCGTTCGAAGGTGCGCCGATGGTCCTGCTGCATCACACGGGTCGCAAGAGCGGCAAGCAGAACGTCACCCCGCTGATGTTCATGCCCGATGACGACGATGCGGCGCTGATGTACATCTTCGCGTCCAAGGCCGGTGCCCCCACCCATCCCGCCTGGTATCACAACCTCACCGCGTCCGGAAGCGCCCGTGTGGAGGTGGGCACCGAGACCTTCGACGTCGCCGTCAATGAGGTCGTCGGCGACGACCGCGACCGTATCTACGCCGAACAGGCCAAGCGGTATCCGGGGTTCGCCGAGTACGAGGCCAAGACCGCAGGTGTCCGCACGATCCCGGTGCTGGCGTTGCGACGGGTCTGAGTACTCGCGCGCGTCGATGCGTCGAAGCGGGGTCGTCGGCGGCTGTCCCGGAGTACAAACGAAGAATGAGTGACAGCGCCGTCATTGAGATCGGTCGTGACCGGAATCCCTTCGGCGTCTCCGGCGTCGTCCGCGACGACGATGGCGTGCCCCGGTACACGGGTCTGCCGGCGACGCTGGTCGACGTTGTCCGCGAGCGTGCCCTGTCGGCTCCGAAGGACGAGGCCGTCGTCGAACTCGGTGGACGCCGCCTGACGTACGCCCAGTTGTGGGACGAGGCGTGCCGCGTGGCGGGCGGTTTGCGAGAGCAGGGCGTGACAAAGGGCGATCGCGTCGCACTACGGTACGCGGCGGGTGTGGACTGGGTGCTGGCCTTCTGGGGCACCGTGCTGGCCGGCGGTGTGGTGGTGGCGGTCAACACACGAATGACCGACGCCGAAGTGCAATTCGTGCTCGACGATGCCGCGGTGCGGGTGGATCTCACCCCGGACACGCCGCTGCCTATCGGGGAGCCGTACGTCGCCGACGACCTCACGGCTCGCGACGTCGCAGCGTTCTTCTACACCTCGGGAACGACCGGCCGTCCGAAAGGGGTGCCCACCACCCACGAGGCGTTCATCGCCAATGCCGAGAACATGATCCGGTGCTCTGGCATCTCCCGCGATCTGGGTTCGGATTACCGCACCCTGGTCTCGGTGCCGCTGTTTCATGTGACCGGCTGCAACTCGCAGCTGTTGGTGGCCGCTTATGTCGGCGGTACGTCGGTGATCATGCCGCAGCTCGACGTTGCGACCATGGCCGACATCGTGGTGGTCGAGCGGATCGGCTACCTGATCACGGTTCCGGCGGTCTACGCATTGCTGTTGAGACATCCCGCCTTTGCCGGCGCGGACGTGTCCGGGGTGCGGGTCGTCGGCTACGGCGGGGCGCCGATCGCGCCCACGCTCGTCCAACAACTCCAGGCTGCTTTCCCGCGGCGACGGTGATGAACGGCTACGGAATGACCGAGTCCGCGTCACTCATCACGGTGTTGCCCGACGCGGATGCCGTCGCCCACGCCGACTCGGTGGGCTACGCCGTACCGTCGGTGGACATCGGCATCGTGCCGATCGGCGACGACCGGAGTGTCGGCGAACTCGTGGTCCGCGGTGCCAACGTGACCGGCGGCTACTGGCAACGCCCGGATGCGGATGCGGACACCATCATCGGCGGGTGGTTACACACCGGGGACGTCGTTCGGGTCGACGATGCCGGTCGCGTGCACATCGTCGACCGGATCAAGGACATCATCAATCGTGGGGGCGAGAACGTGTCCAGTATCGAGGTGGAGGCGGTTCTGTTGTCGGCCCCCGGCGTGCTGGACGCCGCGGTGCTGCCGGTGCCCGACGACGTGATGGGCGAGAAGGTCGGTGCGGTGCTGGTGTCGGAGTCCGGGGAGCTCGACCTCGACGCCGTCCTCGACCATTGCCGGCGCAGCCTGGCCGACTTCAAGGTGCCGCAGTTTGCCGCCGTGTCGGGAGAAGCGTTGCCGCGTAACGCGGGTGGGAAGCTGCTCAAACGTCGGATCCGGGACGAGGTGACGTGGGGAAACCCGCTGCGGTAACGCGGGCGCGTCAGTCCACCACATAGGACGTCATCGACAGCGACCCGTACGAGCAACCGTCAACGAGGACGGTTGTGGACGAGTCGTCGGAGGTGCCGGCCGCCAGGCCGGCGAGATACACCGAGGGTAGGAAGTGGTCGGGCGTGGGCACCGCCGCGGCATAGTCGTTGTGGCCGGCCAGTGTCGGGTAGTCGGCGGGGTTGGTGAGCATGACCTCGCGTGCGGCGTCGTCGAAACGTTGTGCCCAGGCGTAGCCGGACTCCGGGACCGAGAAGTCGACGGCGCGCAGATTGTGCACGATGTTGCCGCTGCCGATGATCAACACACCCGATTCGCGCAGCGGGGCCAGTTGTGCGCCGAGATCGAAGTGGTAGTCCAGATCGCGTTCGCCGTTGATACTCAATTGGACGATCGGGATGTCGGCGTCGGGGAAGGCGTGCGCGAGTACCGACCACGCGCCGTGATCGATACCCCAGCTATCGGCATCTGTGCCCACCCAGGTGGGTTTCACGACCTCGGCGACCTCACCGGCGAGATCAGGCAATCCCGGTGCCGGATAGTCGAACTCGAACAGTTCGCGCGGGAATCCGTAGAAGTCGTGAATCGTGCGGGGCCGCGCCATGCCGGTGACCGCGGTGGCGTTGATGTACCAGTGGGCACTGATCATCAGGATGGCTCGCGGGCGGGGGACCGACCGGCCGAATTCTGCCCACGACTGGGTGAAGCGGTTGTGTTCGATCGCGTTCATGGGGCTGCCGTGCCCGAGGAACGCCATCGGCATCGTCGAGGGGGATGCAGCGGTCATTGTCGTTCCTTCGCAGTCGGTCGAGGAAGCGCATGCGAGTGTGCATGAATCTTCATGAATTCTGATCGTACGACCATCTGTATGAAAGTTCAAGAACTTGCTACGCTGCGATCATGACGCTCACTCCGGACGAACAGCGGGCGTTTCGTGGGTTCCTGACGTTGTCGATGCTGCTCGACGATGCTCTCGACGTTCAGTTGCGGCGCGACAGCGGGCTGACCCACTCGCAGTACATGATCCTGTTCCGGCTGTCGGAGGCGCCAGAGAAGACCATCGGCATGCGGCGTCTGGTGGTCCTCGCGCACAGTGAGCAGAGTCGGTTGTCGCACGCCGTCACGGTGATGGAGGGTCGGGGGTGGGTGCGACGGGTCAAGTCGTCCGACGGCAGCGACCGTCGTGCCGTGTCGGTGATGCTCACCGAAGCCGGAATGGACCTGGTGCGTGCGGCTGCGCCGAGACACAGCACCGAGGCGCAGCGACTGATCTTCGATGCCCTGGACGCCGATGATCTCGCACACCTGAACTCGGTCATCGATCGTGTGTTGCCGCACATGTCCGCACTCGGACTGGATCTGCCCTCGCCGCAGGAAGACCCGACCATGTGGGATGGTCGGGTCGACCCGCGTGATACGTGAGAGAAACGGTGGTCAGTCGTCGGTCGACGCCTGCTCTGCGCGTGCGCCGGTCGAGACGTACTCGGGCTCAGTTGTGAGTGTTGCGGGAGGAGCGGCCAGTCGCCGTCCCAGGACCGAATGGCGCCGACCGTAGATAAGGTAGACGACGACACCCAGCACCATCCATGCGACGAAGCGAATCCAGGTCTCCACGGACAGATTGATCATCAGCCATCCGCACGCGATGATCGCGATCGCCGGAACGATCGGGCTGCCGGGAACCCGGAAGCCGCGCTTCAGGTCGGGCCGCGTGCGCCGCAACACGATGACACCGGCGCAGACGAGGACGAAGGCGAACAGGGTGCCGATGTTGACCATCTGCTCGAGTGTCTCGATGGGGAACACCGCCGCGATCACCGCGACGATTCCGCCGACGAGCATCGTGATGCGAATCGGATTGCCGGACTTGTTGGTTGTGCCCCACGACCGGGGGACGAGCCCGTCGCGGGACATCGCGAACAGCACCCGTGTCTGCCCCAGCATCATCACCATCACGACGGTGGTCAGGCCGGCCAGTGCGCCGACGTTGATCGCTGTCTGCGCCCAGGTCACCCCGTGGTACTCGAATGCGGTCGCCAGGGTGGCCGTGCCGTCGTCGACGAGTGGTCCGTCGGTGCGCAGCTGTTGATAACTGACCATGCCGGTGAGGACGACGGTGACGGCCACGTAGAGGACGGTGACGATGGCCAGCGAGCCCAGAATGCCCCGGGGAATGGACTTCTGCGGATTCTTGGTCTCCTCGGCGGTGGTCGCCACGACGTCGAACCCGATGAACGCGAAGAACAGCAGGCTGGCGGCGGCCAACAGGCCGTACCAGCCGTAGTCGCTGCCGTGGGAGCCGCTGAGCAGCGAGAACAGCGTCTGCTGCAGACCGGCCCCGCTCTCGGTGTTCGCCTCCGTCGGTGGGACGAAGGGCCGGTAGTTGTCGGTGTTGATGAAGAAGGCGCCGACGATGATGACCAACAGCACCACCGCCACCTTGATGGCGGTGACGATCGCCGATACCCGCGACGACAGTTTGACGCCGAAGGCCAGCGTCAGCGTGATGGCACCGATGATCACCACCGCGCCCAGATCCAGGCTGACACCGCCGATCTCGACCGTGGTCGCAGTGCCGAGGAAGTCGGCCAGATACAGTGACCACCCCTTGGCCACCACCGAACTGGCCAGAGCGAACTCGAGGATCAGGTCCCACCCGATGATCCAGGCGATGAACTCGCCGAACGTGGCGTAAGAGAAGGTGTAGGCGCTGCCGGCGACCGGGACCGTCGAGGCGAACTCCGCGTAACACAAGGCCGCCAGGCCGCAGGCGACGGCGGCGAGGACGAAGGCCAGCGACACCGATGGTCCGGCGACGTCACCGGCCGTGCGGGCCGTGAGGGTGAAGATGCCGGCACCGATGACGACCGCGACTCCGAAGGTCGTCAGATCCCGCGTGGTCAGGTCCTTGCGTAATCGACTGCGCGGCTCATCGGTTTCGGCGATCGATTGCTCGACCGACTTCGTCCGCCATATGCCGACTCCGGGCATGGTGTCTCCTCAATGCGAGTTGTGCTCGCGCAGTGTGCATCCGGCTGCCGGGAACTCCCGCTTGTGGCGGTCGGTCGGGGTGCGCGGGATCGGTGTCCGCGGGCTGCGCCCCGGCCTGTCAGGTGAGTGCCGGCAGTGCCCGCCATGCAAGCAGTGTGATCTGGCACACGCCAGATGAAGACGTGAAATCCTGGTCAGGACGCAAAGATTGTCGTGCTGATCGGCTTCGTGTGGAAATTTCTTGCGCGCAGAGTCATGAAGGCACTTGCCGAGTGCCGTTGGTGCGTCGTCACCGATGCCAGGAGCCGAGCACGATCATCGTCTTCGTTCCGGTCGCTTTGCCGCCCCGACGCAGATGGTTGATGACCTGCTGCAGGTGGCTGTGGTCGCGGGCGCGCACCTTCACCAGCATGTCGGGATCGCCGGCGATCGTGTAGACGGCCTCCACCTCGGGTATCTGCGTCATCGCCTCCATCATCTCCTCGGGTTGCGACGTGCCCACGTAGCGCACCTCGGTGAAGGCGTGCACCGGCCAGCCGACTGCCGTCTGGTCGATCGTGGCGGTGAATCCGGTGATCACCCGCTGGGCACGCAATCGATCGACGCGGCGCTTGGTCGCTGCGACCGACAGATTGACCCGGCCGGCCAGCTCCGAGAAGGTGGCGCGGCCGTCCTCGGACAGCAGGGCCAGCAGGGCCAGATCAACATCATCGAGATCGACCATGCGCAACAATTTATCGAATGCGCTCTCGTGGTGGCAAAGGTTTGCGACATGTGAGCCAGTTCGCACCAACTCCTTGCGGCAGCATTTCGGTCGGCCATAGTGTCCTGCGCCATGACCACACCCCTCACCGCATCCGACCTGACCGCCGAACTCCACGAACGCGACTTCGAACAGCTCGTCCTCTGCCGAGATCCCGAGGTGGGACTGGAATCGGTTATCGCCGTGCACGATACGACGCTCGGGCCATCACTGGGCGGTGTGCGGATGCGCCGCTATCCGTCTCGGGCAGCCGCAGTGGCGGATGCGATGAATCTCGCCCAGGCGATGACCTACAAGGCTGCGCTCGCCGGACTGCCGCTCGGCGGCGGCAAGAGTGTGATCAACGCCGATCCGCGCGTGGCAAACCGCGACGAGGTCTTGATCGCCCACGCCAAATACATTGCGGCACTGAATGGTCGCTACGTCCCAGCACTCGACATGGGCACATCTGTGCGCGATCTGGAACTGATCGGACGTCACGTCCCGGTGGTGTGCGCGCAGCGCGGCGACCCGTCCTACTACACCGCGCGTGGCGTGGTGCGCAGCATCGAGGTCGCGCTGGAGGCATGTGGTCGATCCGTCGCCGGCAGTCGCGTGGCGATCCAGGGGTTGGGCAATGTCGGTCTGCACGTCGCCCGCATGCTGTGTGCTGCCGAAGCGGAGGTGCTCGCCGCCGACATCGATCCGGTGCGGGTGCACGACGCGGTCGACGAACTCGGGGTCACCGCCACGGATTTGGCCGATATTCTGTTCGTCGATGTCGATGTGGTGGCACCGTGCGCCGCCGGCGGAGCCATCGACGAGCATGCGGTCCCGCGGTTGCGAGCTTCGGCACTCGTCGGTGCCGCCAACAACATGCTGTCGACCCCGGCGCTCGCCCGCGATCTGCGCGAGCGTGGCATCGTGCACGTTCCCGACTTCGTCGCCAACGCCGGTGGGCTCATCGCGGTAGAAGCCGAACTCCGCGACGACGAGAGCGGTCTTGCCGACCGTGTCGATGCCATCGCCGACACCGCCCGCGACATGCTGAACCGATCCGAGCTCGGCGGAATTGATGTGGTGAGTGTGGCGCTGTCGATGGCCACCGAGATCATCGAGGGAAATCGCAAGTATCGGCCGTGGTTCCGCGCGTAGTGTCACAGCGGTGACCGAACCGCTACTGGTGGATGTGCGTGACGGCGCCGCGCTGGTGACTCTCGATCGGCCGCAGGCGCGCAACGCGCTCAGCCCGGATCTGGCCGATGGTCTGAGCTCGGCACTGCGCCGACTCGACGCGGACGACGCCGTTCGGGCGATCGTGCTCACCGGTGCCGACCCGGCATTCTGCGCGGGACTCGACCTCAAGAGCCTGGCCGGCGACGGACCCGCCTACCTCGAGGCCATCCGCGAGTCGAACTGCATCCGGCTGGTCGGTGAGCTCGCCACACCTGTGGTGGGTGCGGTGAACGGTGCGGCATTCACCGGGGGTTTCGAGATCGCGCTCGGCTGCGACTTCCTGGTCGCAAGTGATCGAGCGATCTTCGCCGACACCCATGCCCGCGTCGGGGTGCTGCCCGGTGGCGGGATGACCGTGCGGTTGCCGGACCGCGTCGGGCCCGGCTGGGCGCGGCGATTGTCGTTCACCGGGGAAGTGGTGGATGCGGCCCTGGCATTGCGCATCGGGTTGGTGACCGAGGTCGTCGCACACGAGGATCTGCTGGGACGCGCATGGGACATCGCACGGCGGATCGCCGATGCCGACGGTGAGATGTTGCGCTCGGTCAAGCGGATCTACGACGCGGGCTGGGATGCGACAACTGGTGCTGCGCTCGCCGTGGAAGGTGAGTTGGCGACCATCGCCACGCCGGACTGGCCTGCGCTGGAGGCGAATCGGCGCGACATCATGGCGCGCAACCGGGCGCAGCTGTAGGTTGCGGGGAGTCGGGACCGGACTCAGCGTGCGGCTGCGCGCCGCTGCAACGCCAGCTCCCGTATGTGCGCGATGTCCTCATCGGTGAACACCCCGTTCACGCCGGAGATCGCCGCCAGCTTCATCCCGTGTTTGAGGCCGATCTGGTAGATCTCCTTGACCTTCTCCCAGCTGATGTTGCGGCCGACGGTGAAGGTCTCGTAACGGCCCTCGAGGGCGAGTGCGACGGTTTCGGCGAGGCACGCGTAAGCCACATGCGGTGGTAGGCCGATGTCGCCGAGGTGCACGTCAGTGCCGGGCAGTTCGATCTCGCCCGATTCGATGACGAGTACGTCTGGACGTTTGGCCACGTCCTCGGGCGAGAGGTCCAGAGGTCGAGCGACGTCAGTGATGATGCAGCCCGGTTTGACCGCCATGATGTCGAGCACGCGCTTGCCGGCCCCGGAGGTCGCGGTGACAACCAGGTCCATCTCCGATAGCTGCGCGTCCGGTATCGCCGCAACATGGACGGTGGCGCGCGGGTGCTCGCTCTCGATGTCGCTCTTGAGTTCGAGCAGCTTTGCCGATTCCGGTGACACGAGCCAGAGTTCGTCGGCGGCCAGTGCCAGCAGGCGGGCACACACCGAGCCGATCGAGCCGGTGGCGCCGATGACCATCGCCTTGCCTTTCAGCCGGCCGTGCCCGTCGCGTTCGACGAGCTCGAGGCGGTCGAGCGCGTCGTGGGCGGCCCACAGTGCACCGGAAGCGCTGTAACTGTTGCCGGTGGTGATCGGCAGTGGCGCCTTCGTCGCGACGGTGACGCCGGCGTCGCCGACGACCTTGGTGAACGCCCCGAGCCCCATGATCTGCGCGCCGAGTTTCTGCGCCGTCTCGGCGGCGGCGAGCAGGCGGGCGTAGGTGAATTCGGGACTGTGCGCCATGAGTTCCTTCGGGGTGCCGCCGACGCTGATCAACCAGCCCTCGGCCTCGGCGCCGGTCGGGGAGACGATCCCGGTGATGTGGCTGTAGACGAACAGCGGCGCGTAGGCCAACATCTTCTCGATCGCGTCGGTCACCACCGCCGGAGTCACCATGGTGATGGTGCGCAGTGGCTGCACCTTCGTGAAGTTCTCCTGCGAAAGCGGATGGATGACGAACGCGAACCGGCTCTTGCGTTTGGGTCCGTTCGGAAACAGGAGCCGGGGTTCGATACCGGCCGAGGTGATCATGTCGAGCAGATCGTCGTCGGACAGTATGGCGGATTCGTGCACCGACGCCATCATCAGCGCCTCGAGCACGGCGGCGTTGACGGTCACTGAGAACGGTTGTGGCGTCGCATCGATTACCATGTCCACTCCGCGGGAGGTGAGTTCGGTGAGCCGCTCGTCGTCGATCGAGGCCGTCACCAGGGTCTTGCCGGCGAGGTCCTCGAGGCCGAAGCCGGTCAGCTCCTCGTAGGTGGCGACCACGACGTCGGCTTCCCGGGCGGAGGTGCGCGCCATCAGTCGATTGTTGATGAAGCTCGGCATGCCGATCCGGGACCTGATCGGAGCGGGCAGAACCCGCATCGGCAGGGCGCCGACGTCGGCGAACATCGCCAGAGCCGTGACCGCGTCGAGTCGTGCCGGGACGTCGAAGCGCAGCAGCGGGTCGGCGAGGGTGATGTTGTCGGTGTACTCGCGCAGGACCCGTACCGTGCGGTCGTGGTTGGCGCCGCCCAAGGCCGCCACCCGGGCGTTGCTGAAGAACCCGGGCATCTCGGTCTGAACGTGACGGATGGCCCACTCCTGCAGGATGTCCCGCAGCCGATGGCCGTCGGTGACCAGCGTGTCGGTGACCGCTCGACGGACTTTCTCCAGCGCGGCGAGATCACCGTGGTAGAGGCCGACGGCACGCGCCTCACGGATGCCGGTCACCGCCACGACGGAGGCGCCGCGTTCCTGCCACGACCGGGCCAACGTCTCGGCGTCGGCGAGGTTGCCGTCGGTGCCCTGTCGGACGATGCGAAACCGGTGGTGGAGGAAGTTTGCGGTGATGTCGTAGTCGCGCTGTGACGAGGCCAGGCTGACGTTGGCGATGAGTCCGGAGGTGCGGGCGGCCATGATGTTTCGATCCTGTGCGGTGGTTGTGCGTCAGACCATGGCGGCCGAGCCGATGTCGGGGTGCGCGATCATGAAGTCGAGCAGCCGGTCGGCGTAGTCGGCGAACGGTGGACAGTCGACACCGGTCCCATCGAGCTCGGCGACGGTGTTCTTCGTCGAGTACGAGGTGCGGGTGGAGAAGTAGTCGATCACCTCGGCGGGCATGCCGAGAGCCCATACAAGCCCGGGAACGGTGTTCAGCGCGGTCCGCACGATGCCCAGCGGCACCGGGAGGTAGACGACCCGTTTGCCGAGATGGCGGGCGAAGATCTGCGCGACCTCCGCGGCGGCCGGCGGTTCCGGGTCGGTGAGTGCGTAGGTGCGGCCGACCGTCGCCTCGTGCACCGACAACTCGTCCATCGCGGCGCTGACGAAGTCACGCGGCACCAGCGAGGTTCGTACCGTCTCGTCGACGGCGGGCAGCACCGCGATGGGCAGCCGCTGGCGGCGCAAGAATTCGGCGACGAAGTACGGCCCGTCGTACTTCTGCGTCTCGCCGGTGACCGAGTCGCCGACGACGATGCCGGGACGATAGATCGTCGCCGGCAACCCGTCGGCCATCGCGGCGCGGACCAGCTTCTCCGCCTCGAACTTGGTGGCCTCGTAGTGGTTGTAGAACTCCTGGCCGACATCGAGATCGTCCTCGCCGAACTCCCCGTCGTAGCGTCCGCTGACGTAGCAGGTGCTGACGTACTGCAGGCGGCGCAGTCCGGCGAGGCCCTGGCAGAACGCGATGACGTTGGCGGTGCCGTCGACGTTCACCTTCCGCGCGATCTCGAGTCCCACCGCGAGGTCGTACACGGCGGCAAGGTGCCACACCTCGTCGACGTCGCGTGCGGTATCCGCAGCGAGACCCAGGCCCGGCACGGTGATGTCGCCGACGACGAGTTCGGTGCGGCCGGCGATGCCGGGGTGGGCCTGCTCGATGGCGGCGAGCCGCTCGCGGGCGGTGTCGAGATGGCGATCCTGAACCACACACAGCATCGTCGAGCCTGACCGGCGGTCGAGCACACGCGGTAACAGCGCTGATCCGAGAAAGCCGGGAAATCCTGTCATCAGCACCGTCGACATCTCGCGGTCGCCTCCTCGTCGAGCAGCGACGCGTCGAACGGCGCCGCTACCCGAACTATATTGCGGCCGACGGCGGTTGCAGTCGGGCTCTCGGCCACCGGTGGTGGGACCTTCGGCCCTTTCGTGGCGTGGGTGGGGAGCGCAGCGTCGAGTGTGGCGCGTGGCTGCGACCATTGCCGCGCGCGCCGAGAATCTGGACTCGTCACCGGGGAGGACAGTGAATTCCTGGACTGGTATCCCATCGAAAGTCTGTACTCGCACGCAGCATGGTCCTGATACCTGCAGTTACTTGGGTGGGCTGACGGACTGTCGGGCCTGGCTTTGGTGTCGTCGAAGTGTGACTACTCGCGAGACTGGTGGCACCCCCCAACACCATTGGTTGGCAGCTTTGCACCGGGTCGCCGGACTCAGTTTTGGCCGCTCGCCGACCGCTTGGACAGCTCTGCACCATAGCCCGTCGCAGGCCCCGTTGACTCTGCGCTGTCGAGGCAGGATTGGTGCGGAGCTTGTCGGCGCTCCTTGGGCCGCTGGTTCGGGGCGAGCGTATGCATTGCGGTACCCGAGCCGTCGCACGCCGTTACCATCGATCGGATCTGTGGCTACCGACTGTGCCGCCTGTGGGTGCGCCGGTCCCCAACTTCTTCGAGGAGCCTTCCGTGGAGCCGATCACCCCCGCCGAATACGCCCTGCTCGTCGCCACCGAAGCAGACGAAGCGTGCGACCTCCGCACCTCGTCGGAACGAGCCGACCCGACGTGGGTGCCGTCGATCGAGGCCGCCACCGGACCGACGGACGACCGGAAAGTGCGCGCGGACTACTTGCGGCACCTAATGCTCGACCAGCAGCTATCCATCCACCTGATCGGCGCGCGAATCGACGGCAACCTCGACCTGTCCGGCAGCCACGCCCTCACAGTCAACACAGAACGCTGCGTCTACACCGGGAACGCCCGATTCGACAGGACGACCTTCACCGGGAACGCCCGATTCGACAGGACGACCTTCACCGGGGACGCCACGTTCGGCAGGGCGATCGTCACCGGGGACGCCACGTTCAGCGGGGCGGTCTTCACCGGGAAAGCATGGTTCTCCGGGGCGACGTTTACAGGGGACGCATGGTTCTACGGGGCGACCTTCACCGGGGACGCCGAGTTCTACGGGGCGACCTTCACCGGCATCGCCGGATTAGACGGGGTGACCTTCACCGGGAAAGCAAGGTTCGGTGGGGCGACGTTCACCGAGATCACCTCGTTCCGTCGGGCGTGGTTCACAGGGGACGCATGGTTCTCCGGGGCGACCTTCACCGGGGACGCCGACTTCGACGGGGCGACCTTCACCGGGGACGCCGGGTTCGACGGGGCGACCTTCACCAGGTACGCCTGGTTCCGCGAGGCGACGTTCACAGGGGACGCATGGTTCTACGGGGCGACCTTCACCGGGGACGCCGGATTCGACGGGGCGACCTTCACCGGGGACGCCGGATTCGACGGGGCGACGTTCACCAGGGGCGCCGGATTCGACGGGGCGACGTTCACCAGGGGCGCCGGATTCGACGGGGCGACGTTCACCAGGGGCGCCGGATTCGACGGGGCGACCTTCACCGGGGACACCCGGTTCGGGCATTCTCGATGGCGCGTGCTCGACTGGTCGGCGACCACGTGGAAGACAGCATCAGTGGTGACGACGGGCTTGGCGGCTGAGACGGTGACACTGGATCAGGCTGTGTTCGAAGAGCCGGTGCAACTCGAACTGGCGGCGGCACAGATCACCATGAAACGCACGCGTGCCACCACACGCCTGCACATGGTGGTAGCCGGCGCGACGGTGGACCTCGAGGATGCCGACCTCGCCGAAGGATCACTCATCGAAGCCGCCCCCGTCACGGTGCCAACAAGCGACGGGAAAGGCAGTGTGCCTGGAGGCGGGAGCTGGGTACCGATCCCGCAGCTACGCAACGAACACGGCGGCGTCGACGTACCGCACGGAATGCTGCTGCATCAGTGGCTCGGCCACATTCTCGCCTTACTGCGCCTGGACCGGGATCTGAGCACGGCGCTCAGCCACGCACCCAGCGCCTCGGTGAAATCCCTGAAACGCGCGCACATCGCAGGCACCACATTGTCCGGAATGGCGCTGCGGGCCTGCACCTTCACCGGCGCCGATGGCTTGGACAAACTCATCATCACCGGCGAAGGCATCCTCACCAACAACCGCGGAGAGAAAGACAAAACGCGGCCGTGGCCGGCGTACGGACGGAAGTGGTGGCGCACCGGCCGTCGTGTTTTGCACGACGAACGTGGACTGCGTGACCCACACGCCACCACCGATGCCACCGACACCTCCGGTGAACCCGCCACAACTCCGACCGCACCCTTGACCCATCGAAACGTCTCCGCCACCTACCGCTCCCTCCGGAAAGCGTTGGAGGACTCCAAGGATGAGCCTGGTGCCGCCGACTTCTACTACGGCGAAATGGAAACGCGGCGCCTCGCAGCGACACCGTTCTCGGTGGAACGGTCGCTGCTCACCCTGTACGGGCTGGTGTCTGGGTACGGGCTGCGGGCCTGGCGCGCCCTGGCCTCGTTGGTTGCGCTGGTCGGTGTCGCGTCCTTGTGTTTCATTCGCGGTGACAACCCGTTCATTCCGTGGGAATGGGTGCGGACGACGACACCCGCCACGACACCGGTGATCGACCCGGACAGTGTGGTGTGGCCGTTGGCGTTCGGCGCGCAGGAAACCATCGCCCTGTTCCGGCCAGCTGGCGCCGTCGGTGTCACCCTCGTCGGATTCGGTGTGGTCGTCGACATTATCGTCCGCATCCTCGGCCCCGTCCTGTTGGCGTTGGCGGTGCTGGCAATCCGCAACCGCACCAAGCGTTGACAGGGCGCCTGGCCGCGGCTTGTTTTTCAAGTCCCGCTGTCCGCGATTCCTGTCGCGAGTTCTCTGCCCGCCGAACGCGGTCGACCGCACTGTCCGACACCTCCACACCGGCTCGGCCGATTGGGGACAATTAGGAATTCTCGGTGGCGTGGGTCACTCCCAGCCCAGAGTTTGTGACACTGCGGCGTTCCAGTCCAGCAATCCAGAAAAGTGCGCTGCAGTCCAGAAACTGAGCGCGCGCGGCAACACGTGCCGCGCGCGGTAAGACTCTGGACTGGTGAGCTGGAGAAACAGTGAATTTCTGGACTGGGATTTGGCGGGAACTCTGGACTCGCTTGCAATATGGCTCTGACCTGGAGCTTCTGTGCGGATCGGTCCCCAGTGCATCGCTGACGCTATTGAAATAACCAGGAAGGGTATTCGCGTACTACTGCGACGGTCTATCGTGGTGCGGGTGCTCGCTAGGTCTTTGCGTCGGCGGTCATACCGCGCAGAAGCGCGCGTCCTGCAGCAAGGCTTGCGTGAATCATTGGCGCGGTAATTGGAATACTACCTTCTCCACGCCGCTGCACGATGCTGATAAACGTCCCTTCCGCTTGGTTGTCGGATCTGATGGCGCCATGCACCAGGAACGGCTTGAGTTCCTCACCCTGAGGTGGAATGTCGATCAGAATGAAGGACAGGCCGTCTTCGGCTGGCACGAGATCAATCCTCAGTCCAAGGGGTGGTGGGTAGAGGTGATGATCGAGAACCTGCCTGTACCTCACGTCCCGGCCGGGAGCTGCTGGAACGCCGCCGACTTTCGAGATGACCTCGCCGCCAGGCACTTTCTTAGCTTTTGCGCCGATGACGATAAGCCCTCCGTCCTCGCCATTGCAGAAACGGGCGACGGCTTGCGCTAGTGAGATCTTCCCATCGAGGGTTTTGAGGTCGTACTCCTGTGATTTCGCGTCGAGCCAGTTTCCCTCCGGTTGGCCGACGAGAAGGTGGGCGGCGCCACCACGGACAAGATTCGCGACGGTCTGTCGCGTGATTGTCGATTCCGCGAATGCATCGCACAGCCGCATCGCGTCCTCGGCGACCGAATAGAGATCGGCCAGCGTCCGGCCCCGGTATGGCGTCTCGATCGTGACCGCGAGGAATAGGAACTGCGGGTCAGAGAAGCGGTCGTCCGATTCGATGACCCGGAGGCTGGACCGCGACGCGGCCAGCAGTGGGGCAAGCAGCAGTCGCACGTCCGAGATCGCGGTGCCCTCGTCACCGTCAGCCGGCCATTGCACCTGCTGGGAAAAAGTCGTGGTCAACATCCCGCCGTCCCACTCAAATCTGATGGGGGAATACGGCCCGTAGTCGAAATCGACGTACCCAATGGGGACTAGTGAAATGGCCGAAGCCGAAGAACCGACGGCGTATAAGTCCGCTTCCGAAGCGAGTTCGCGCCGCAGGTCAGAAGCCCTGATTTCGGCGAGCTCGTCCTCCACGAGCACGACTTCCCCATCACTAGATGTGCGGCGCCTCTCGCCGAGTACGGTCCATTCCTCTGCTGAGCGCGCGAACTTGATAGCCTTCACTGTGTTGACCATAGCTACGCGCGTCAGTGCGTGGCATGTGCCGCAACGTCGGCCGCCGAGATCACGTTTGCTGCTCGGGCAAGCATGAGAGCCTTGTCTCCAACCGTTGGTCCACATTTCTTGTCCGCGTCCTTTACCAGCCCAGACGAGTAGAGATCCCGTAGATTCTTAGCTGAGCGGTACATCCCGTCACTCATCCCATGGTCCACGAGTCGAGCAGCGGTCCGCTCCGTCACGTATGGACTCCCGAATCCTGTCCGCGATGCGCTCAAGTCCGGTTGAGAGTTGGTCGCTGAGTTCGGTCTCGCGGAGTTCATCCAATCTGTGCGAGCACGCCCTCGAGTTCTGGACTGTGGCCATTCTCACGGTTAGATGCTTGGCCTTGTGTACCAACGATCCACCGGCCACGTCGGCGGATTTTCGGCTGGTATCCACCGGTTCCTTGGCGTAGCGCTAGCCAGTAGCAGGCGGATCGTCTCGCTGTCGTCCAAGTTGGTGTAGTCGGGCTCCTCGTATGGTGGTCGCGGAGGTACCGCCGAGTTCTCGATGATCTCGTCGACGGGACGTTCGAAGGCGGTCTTGGCTGATGAAGCGACAATTTCTTGGTTGAGTGCCTCGGTTTCGCTGGTGTCCAGGGTGAATGGGGATGGTGGTTGAAGGTCGGGGTGAAACATCACGAGCACTCGGTTTGGGCTGAGAGGATAAGCTATGACTGCGCTGTAACCGCTAGCGATGAATGCGTTGCGAGGGCGTGGTGGTCCGGCGATGGCGACGACCGGCTCGTCGCATGTGACCAAGGGGGCTTGGGTCTCGTACATAGTCCACAGGCGTTTGAGTAGTGTTGACGCGGTTACGTTTCTGACGTCCGCGAGCATCACCCGTATGGCCTCGTGCTTCGGGTCTGGTAACTGATCGTTCATCGAGTGCGAGATCTGTGCGGCTGTTGCTGTTGGGGCGATCGCTGGGAGGAATCGGCGCTTGACCGAGTCCGGAGTGTTCACGATCGCCAGAGTCCGTCGCCTAGCGTCGACAGTCCGGCTGATCTGCAGGCCGAGGAACACTGCAAGATCGGCTTTGGCGGCGTCGTCGACGACGAGACCGGTGTCGCCCTCGACCAAGTCCTCGATGTGGCGAGAGCAAGTGTCTTCAATCCTCGACAGGTGTGTTTCAACCCATCTGAGCGGCAAGTCGGTGGTTTCGTCGTCGTCAGGCAGAGTGTATAGGTCACGTTCGAACGCAAGGCTTTTCGGAGGCAGCGGCCGTTTCGCTCGACCAGTATCCACGTCGACGGCTTTGACGAGTCCGTCGATCGCCCATCGGCGGAGGTAGAACACCGGGATGAAATGATGCCGGGATGCGACTTCCCCTTCGGCAAGAGTTCGTGATTCCTCAGCGAATGCGTCAGTTAGCCACTCGTGATCGACTCGATTGGCGGCAATCATCCTGAGTGCATCCATCATTCGAGTCTAACCAGATCAAGGCCGGACCGGATGACTGTGCGAGACTTGCGTCTCGCATCTGCGCGATGCCGTCTTCATGTACGGATGAACCCTAGAAGAGTCCCATTCTGTCACCTAGACAGGGCATTTCGTCTATCCCTCACCGCCCGAATGTATACGAATCGGTGGATCGAGGTTTAGCAGGTCTGGTCAGGCTCTCCATGCTTGTTGATCCAGTCCTGCAACATCTCGTCGATTGCACGGCCTTTGTTTAGCTGGTTACTCGAGATGATGTGCTGAAATTGATCGACGAGCTCAGTCTTGCCGCTGCCCGGCATGTTCTTTCGCGGCTGCACCTTGGCTTTCTGGTCGGTTGCCGGTCGCGATGGGGGTTCCAGTAGCTCGACGCGGGGGAACTTGCCCATCAACTCGACCATGCGTTCAACTTCGATTTTGATCGCCTCGCCCGGTTTCAGGTCCCATCCGAGACACTTCAGATTGACAGACTCGAGTACCTCGCCCTTGTTGTGCACGAAGTCATTTCGTATTAATCTAATGTCCCCAAAGAAGTCGTTCACGATATCGCTCGGTTTGAATGGCTGCTCACCTTCCGGCAGGCCGCGGCTCCAAAGGTCTGCGAGCTGCCGTCTGAACTGCTCTTCCCATACTGCGTGCATGTATGCGAACCACTGCCCGTACTGGATGGTCTGCACCTCGGGGTAGTAGTCGAACGAACGCATTCCAGTCCCCGCGACCATCATGTTGCTACCCGAGTGAATCGCAGCAATCAGGTGCTGGACGTGGATACGGTCGGGCCCCGGTTCGGCGGCCCAAAAGTTCGGTGGCTCCGGCATCCACTTGTACGGATTCTCCGGGTCGACGTTCGTGGCGCGCATAGTTCGGTAGTGTCCGATATCTGCCCGTTTGCCGCGGAGGTACTCCATGTGGGCGTTCTCCCACTCTTTGACCCACGCGAGCGTTGTCGTGTGGGCAGTCATCGACACAGTCAGCGAGACCATGAAGCTGCGTTCCAATTCTGTGACGATGTCCTTCGCGGACTGGACGTCGTCGACCACTGTGCCGCGTAGTCCTGGCAGTACGTCTCTGATTGCCTCGAGTAGAGATCGGAAGGTGGCCTCGAAGTCGGCTGCTGGATCGAGATTGCTTGCGCGCTCGATGACTCGCTCAAGTTGTACGGCAAGAGGCGTCCCGTCGATAGGTGGATCGGCCTCGGCAGCGAGCTTGATTGAGTCGCTGCTATGTCGGACGAGCAACACCCTGCCCTCCGGGGGTATATCGCCCCCGCGCTGCTGGTATGCGCCAAGGGCTTGAAGCGTCGATTCGACGAATCCTTCCGCGGTCTCCAAGATCCTCAGCCAGCGTGCTGCTCTGCTCTGCCTGTTCACGCGATCAGTAAACAGCGTTCCTCTGACATTGGCTGAGACTGCTCAGATTTGCAGAACGCGCGCAGGCACTCATCTTCGACGGCGCCCGGCGACTGGCGCGGCATTTAAACCGGTGACACCCTCGTTTGGACGCGCATTATCGAGCGATCCGAAGGATATGGCGAAGCGTGCTGTAGACGTGCTCGGTTCGGACATCGCGACCCGAGCACTGGGAGTCGCAGACCCACGGACACCAAAGCAGTGGGCGTCGGGAACGCGCAGCGTCCGCGGCCACCAGACGCTGTTGAGGCTTCGCACCGTTCATCTGGTGATCGAAGAACTCAAGTCCTCCCACGAGGTCGCGGCCTGGTTCACGCTCTTCAATCCCGACCTTGGGTGCAGGGCGGCTCTGCAAGTTCTCGACGAAGAACCGTTCGAGGAATCAGGTGGTCTGGTTCTCCAAGCCGCGTTGGATTTCACCGCGAGCCGCAGGGAGCGAAAGCAGCCCGCGTGAGACAGTCGAGGGCCGAGGGTAGCTTCGAACACCTGGGCTCAGGATAGCCATCGCAGCGGTAGAGCATGCGCTGCTGCCGATCGCCCAGATTGTCTCCAAATGATACTGCCAGAACGCTCGGGGCTTCTGTGGGTCATCGTCCATGCCGACACCTCCTCGTCGCTTGAGATCGATCTCGCTCAGATGGCGTACGAAGCTGAGGGCGATGATGACCAGAACGAGTCCGGTCACTGCAGCGCACGCAAGGGGGGCCGATGCGATGGCTGCCTGAACCCAGGTGTGAAGTTGTGTCGTGGAGACTAGCACGGGACAGGCTACTGCCCGCACGGAAGCCACTTGCTGGACCGCAAGGTCGATCCTGCTCTGATGCGGCCGGCCTTTACAACTCTGAGGAGCTTGTCGTGATTTGCCCTGTCAGAAGGTTCGCGAGATCCCGGCTGTGGGCGTCTGACCACTTCGGCATCAATGCGCCGCAGCGCAGATGATCAACGAGTACTCGTGCTGACTCTCGCCAGGGCAGGTTTTCGAGTTGGGCCACCGACTCAGGGTCTGTCAGGTCGAAGTAGATCCTCAGTGCGTCCTGGCTGCCGCCGAGCCTCGCAGCTTTGAACCGAACGTCGGGATCGAAGTCGAGCGCGTCGTAGAGCTCACGGAGCACAGGGACCGAATGACCGACCGACTTGAGGAAGTGGGTACGGCGCACGTAGATGCACCCGAGGAGCCATCGCCCTTCGCCATCGTCTCGGAACTGCAGGTATGCAACCTCCATCCTCCCAGCGTTGACTGTGCACGCGCGGAAGTACGTATCGTCCGGGCTTCCGGTCGCGGGCAACGCGCTGACACACCATGACCTGACAACATCTTGTTCGCCGTCGGTCAACACCGTGGCTCCGTACTCGGCAAAGAACTCGGCAACGAGATCGAACTCGGGCATCCTCGACAGCGTGGCGAAACGCTCCTCGGGGCTTGGTGCAGCGACGGACAACGAAACTCCTCGGGACCCTAGTTTGATCAGCGCAGGCAGTGGTCCGATCACACCACGGATGACGACTCGCCGCGCGCTGGCGTCGGGTCGCGGTGCTCAAGACAGTCGCGAAGTGAAGCGCGTCGATTCAGTCGGAAGTCCTCTACAGGTGACAGTCGTGACCCACTAGATTCTGAGGCAGCCAAGTAAAGGGAGAGCTGCACACGCATGAGCACGACGAACGCCAACCTCATCTGGAAGATCGCGGAGCTGCTGCGGGGCCCGTTTCAGCCGAACCAGTACGGCGATGTGATCCTCCCGTTCACCATTCTCCGCAGGTTGGACTGCATCCTCGAGCCTAAGAAGGACGAGGTCCTCGCTGAGCACAAGAATCTCGTGAAGTCGAAGGTCGACCCGGACATCGTCCTCAAGACCAAGTTCAAGCTGCCGTTCTACAACACCTCACGCTGGGACTTCCGGGCGCTGACCTCCGACGCCGAAGGTATCGCCGACAACCTGGCCGACTACATCAATCACTTCTCCCCGAACATCCGCGACGTGTTCGACGGCTTCGGTATGGAAGACCTCATCGAACGCCTCAGCAAGTCCGATCGCCTCTACCTGATCGTCAAAGAGTTTGCGGCCGTCGACCTGCACCCGAAAGCGGTCAACGGCTACGAGATGGGCTTGATCTTCGAAGAGCTCATCCGCAAGTTCGCCGAATCCAACAACGCCGCCGCCGGTGACCACTTCACCCCGCGCGAGGTCATCGCCCTCATGGTCGACCTTTTGTTCGCCACCGCCGACGACGCCCTCACCAAACCGGGCACCGTGCGCACCATCTATGACCCAGCCGCGGGAACCGGCGGCATGCTCTCAACGGCGTTCGACCACCTGCTGGAGATGAACCATAAGGCGCGGCCGGTTCTGTATGGGCAGGAAATTAACCCACGCTCGTACTCAATGTGCAAGTCCGACATGATCATCAAGGGTCAGGATGTCGGCAACATCTACCTCGGCGATACCCTCACCGACGACAACTTCCGCGGCCGGCACTTCGACTACCTTCTCTCCAACCCGCCCTTCGGTGTCGACTGGAAAACCCAGCAGCGAAGCGTCGACGAGGAGCACCGTGTTCGCGGCTTCGCCGGACGCTTCGGACCCGGCCTCCCGCGAGTCTCCGACGGATCACTGCTGTTCCTGATGCACCTGATCTCCAAGATGGAACCGGTCAAACAGAACGGCGACGGCGGATCACGCCTGGCGATCGTCCTCAACGGTTCACCCCTGTTCACCGGCGGCGCCGGATCAGGTGAATCCAACATCCGGCAGTGGATCATCGAGAACGACATCCTCGACTCGATCATCGCTCTGCCGACCGACATGTTCTACAACACCGGCATCTCCACCTATATCTGGATCCTCGACAACAACAAACCGGCCGAACGCCAGGGAACCGTCCAACTCATCAACGCCGTCGACATGTTCGGCAAGATGCGCAAGTCGCTGGGCTCCAAACGCAAGTTCCTCCGCGACGACGACATCCAGCAGATCGCGCAGCTTTACCTCGATCATGTCGACAACCCGGGTTCCGACGACGCTGCGTCGCTATCGAAGGTGTTCGCCAACGGCGACTTCGGCTACCGCACCATCACCGTCGAACGACCATTGCAACTTGCTTTCCGCATCGACGACGCGAGGATCGACGCAGTCCTCGCGGTGAAGGCCATCACGAAACTGAATAATGGTGACCAGGAGGCGATCCGCAAGGCGCTGGTGTATCTGTCGGATTGGGAATGGGCCAACCGCGATGCCTTCGCCACCGAACTCAGAGAGGCACTGCGCGACAACGGCTTCACCAAACCAGGAGCGCCCATCCTCAAGGCGATCTGGTCGACGATCGGCGAACACTCCGACGCCGCCGACGTCATCACCGACCGCCACGGCAACCCCGAACCCGACCCCTCCCTCCGCGACACCGAGAACGTCCCACTCACCGAGGATGCCGACGAGTACTTCGAACGCGAAGTCCTGCCCCACGTTCCCGACGCCTGGATCGACCACGACAAAACCAAGACCGGCTACGAAATCCCCTTCACCCGGCACTTCTACCGCTACACCCCACCCCGACCCCTCGAAGAGATCCAGAAAGACCTCCGCCAACTCGTCGGGGAGATCCAGGAGATGTTGAAGGAGGTGGGGGCGTGAGCAGATCGAGCAGCAACTCTCGCTCAACCACAGGCATATCGTGGCTTCCTGAAATACCGTCCCATTGGTCGATCGAGAAGTTTCGCTACCTTTTCGACGAAAGTACCGAGAAAAATGGGCCGTCACCTGTGGGAACGATGCTGTCGGTCTCAGGCTACAGAGGTGTCGAGGTCAAAGAGTATGACGACGAGGGGCGCCGGCGAACCGCAGAGGAGGTCGAAGACTACCGTGTCGTCAGGAAAGGTCAGTTGGCCGTAAACACGATGTGGTTGAACTACGCGGGCTTGGGTGTATCCGAGTACGAAGGCCATGTGAGTCCCGCCTACCGTGCTTATTGGGTCAGCCCGCGGCTGCATGGGCGATACGCAAACTATCTCTTGCGATGTACTGCGTACGTGGATGGCTACACCGCGCTGCTGACCGGCATTCGCCCTAACTCGCTGCAAATGAGCCGGAACGATTTAATGGGTTTTCCTGTGATCGTTCCCCCGATGAGTGATCAGCTTCGTATCGCAGACTTCCTTGACCGCGAGACGGCCAAGATCGATGCGTTGATCGCCAAGCAGGAACAGTTGATTGCGACCCTGCATGAAGACCGCATCGCCACCATCACCCACGCGGTGACAAGGGGACTTGATCCGAGCGCCGAACTGGAGGCCACGGGGTCGGATGTCCTCGACGCGATCCCGCCAGGCTGGAACCTTGTGTCACTCCGAAGGGTGCTGATTCGGATTGACCAGGGCGTCAGCCCTCAAGCGTCTAGCGAGCTTGCGGACCTTGGATGGGGGGTGTTGAAAGCGGGCTGCGTCAATGGTGGAAAATTCGAGGAGCGTGAACACAAGAAGTTAGACGCTGACTTTGATATTGATCCCGCAATCGTCGTCCGCAGCGGAGACCTACTTGTGAACCGTGCGAGTGGCAGCCCCGAACTCGTTGGGTCCGCGGCGATCGTCGGAGAGCTGCACTACTCGCTGATCCTTTCAGACAAGATATTTCGGTTGGTGCTGAACGATCGCGCCGACACTCACTTCCTGGGGTGGGTTCTGAACTGCCGGGTGTATCGAGACCAGGTAAAGCAGCACATAAGCGGTGCGGAGGGATTGGCAAATAACCTCCCGTCGTCCTCTCTGCGGGGCTTTCGCATCCCGCTTCCGGGAATTCGCGAGCAGCGCCAGATCGCTGACTTTATCTCCGCCCGGACTGGCGAGATTGACCGACTGATCAAGAAGTGTGACTCATCTGTAGGTCTGCTTCGGGAGTATCGAGCCGCGCTCATCTCGGATGCGGTAACCGGCAAGATCGATGTGCGGGAGATGGTGTGACATGCCGCAGCATCATGAGGTCACCCTAGAGACTGAGATCTGTGAGTACTTGGCCGCTCACGGTTGGTTGTATTCGCCGAACGATGCTGGGTACGACAAAGCGTCAGCGTTGTTCCCGGAGGACGTGTTCGGGTGGCTGGCGAATACCCAACCCGAGGAGTTGGCGAAGCGGGTCAAGCCGGAACTGACGGGGAAGGCGCGCGCGGCGGCCGAGTCCAAGGTGCTGGCCACTTTGGCCAAACGGCTTGATACGGACTTGAAGGCCGGTGGCGGCACGTTGAACATGCTGCGCAGTGGGTTCAAGGATCTCAACGCCAAGTTCCTGATGTGTCAGTTCAAGCCGAATACGACCCTGAACGAGACGACCGCGAAACGCTATGACGCGGTGCGGCTTCGGGTGATGCGGCAGGTGCACTACTCGTCGCGGAACGCGAATGCGATCGATCTGGCGTTGTTCGTCAACGGGGTTCCGGTCGCGACAGTCGAGCTCAAGACGAACTACACCGGCCAGAGCATCACCGATGCGGTGCGGCAGTACAAGAAGGATCGGTTGCCGAAGGGCGAGCCGCTGCTGGAGTTCGGGCGGCGGGCGGTGGTGCATTTCGCGGTCTCCAACAGCGAAGTCCAGATGACAACAAGGCTGGCCGGTGACGACACGTTCTTCCTGCCCTTCAACCGAGGCAACGACGGGCATGCCGGTAACCCGCTGAACCCGGATGGGTCACCGTCGTCGTACTTGTGGGAGCAGATCTGGGACCGTGACACCTGGCTCGACATCCTCGGGCGGTTCATGCATCTGCACATCGAGGAGAAGGTAGACCCGGCCACCAACCGGAAGCGTCGCAAGGAGACGATGCTGTTTCCCCGCTTCCACCAGTGGGATGCGGTCACCAAGCTGATCGAAGCCGCCAAGAAGGAGGGGCCGGGCAACAAGTACCTGGTTCAACATTCCGCGGGGTCGGGGAAGACGAACTCGATCTCGTGGTTGACGCACCGGCTGTCGGTGCTGCACGACGATGCGAACAAACCGGTGTTCGATGCCGTGTTGGTCATCACCGATCGGACGGTGCTCGATTCCCAGTTGCAGGAAGCGATCCGCCAGATCGATGACACCCCGGGGATGGTGGCCCACATTGACGCGCTGAGCGGGTCGAAGTCGGGCAAGCTCGCCCAGGCGTTGGAGTCAGGGACGAAGATCATCATCGTCACCATCCAGACCTTCCCGTATGCGCTGGACGTCATCCGGACCGGTAAAGGGCTGGAGGGGCGCGCGTTTGCGGTGATTGCGGATGAGGCGCACTCCTCGCAGGCCGGTGATGCGTCGAAGCAGCTAAAGAAGGTGCTGACTGCGACCGAGCTTCAGGACATCGAAGACGGTGGCAGCGTCGACACCGAAGATGTGCTGGCTGCGGAGATGACTGCGCGTGCGGCGGCGTCGAATATCTCGTTCTTCGCGTTCACGGCCACGCCGAAGGCCAAGACGCTGGAACTGTTCGGGCGTCGACCGGCTGACGATGTTCCCCCGGAGCCGTTTCACTTGTACTCGATGCAGCAGGCCATTGAGGAGGGCTTCATCCTGGATGTGCTGCGCAACTACACCCCGTACAAGACGGCATTCCGGTTGTCGCACAACGGGCACAGCTACTCCACCGAGGACACCGATGCCGGCGGAACCGTCGTCGTCGACGCCGATCCGCGTGCGGAGTCGCACCTGGTGGACAAGCGGGAAGCCATCAAGTCGGTGATGAACTGGGTGCGGCTGCACCCGACGAACATCGCGCAGAAGGTGCAGATCATCGTCGAACACTTCCGGGCCAACGTCGCCTGGCGGCTCGACGGTAAGGCCAAGGCGATGGTGGTGACGAGTTCACGCATGGCGGCGGTGCGCTACAAGTTGGCCTTCGACACTTATATTGCGGATCAGGGATACACCGATCTGGCGGCCTTGGTGGCGTTCTCCGGTGACATCACCGATGCCGACCACGGCCTGGACAAGGTCACCGAAACCAGCATGAACCCGGGGTTGAAGGGACGCGATCTGCGCGACGCGTTCGCGACGGACGAGTATCAGGTCATGTTGGTAGCCAACAAGTTCCAGACCGGTTTCGATCAGCCACTACTGGTGGCGATGTACGTGGACAAGCGACTCTCCGGGGTGCAGGCGGTGCAAACCTTGTCGCGCCTGAACCGCACCGCGCCCGGTAAGGATCAGACCTTCGTCATCGACTTCGCCAACGCCGCTGAGGATGTGGTCGATGCATTTGAGCCGTACTACGAGGCCACGACGCTCTCGGATGTCACCGACCTCAACATCGTGCACGCCACGATGGCCAAGCTCGACGCCGCCGACATATACCAGTGGAGTGAGGTCAACAGCCTTGCCGCCGACTTCGTCGCGAACAAGGGCAACAACGCCCTGACCAAGTGGGTCACGCCCGCGCAGCACCGGTTCCGAGATCGTGAACGAGACGCAACGACCGCTGGAGACACCGTTGCGCTCGATGAACTGGACATGTTCCGCAAGGACGTCGGGACGTTCATCCGCCAGTACGACTTCCTGTCCCAGCTGTTCGACTACCAGGATGTCGACCTGGAGAAGCTGTCGATCTACCTGCGCTTCCTCGCGCCGGTCATCCGGCGGGAGAACGTGCAGCACGCGATCGACTTGTCGGGCGTCGACTTCGAATACCTCCGGCAGAACAAGCAGTCAACAACTAGCGGCACGCTCGAAGGTGGTGCGCAGCTGCCGCCGGCCGGTGAGGGTGGAGGCAGTGGGTCGGTTCGCGATCCGGAAATGGTTGAACTCGACGACGTGATTGCCACGATCAACGACCTGTTTGAGGGTGACCACAGCGACGCTGACGTCCGCAGCGTGGTTACGCATCTGCGGGACAAGTTGGAAGAGAGCGAGAATCTGAAGACTCAGGCTCGCAACAACTCCCAGGCGCAGTTCGAAGCGAGCCCGGACATCGATATCGAGTTCAACAGTGCCGTGATCGAGGCCATGGATGCCCATTCTGATCTGTCTGCGCAGATTCTGAACAACGCGGTGATCCGAGACAAGTTGGTGTCGGAGTTGGCGCCGGCGATCTATCGAAGACTGCGAGTCCCGGAGGCGACGGCATGAGATGTTCGAGAACCGGAAGGTGGGAAGTGTGATGGGCATCGGCAAACGACACTACGAGCTGCTGGCGGTCACAGGTGGATACGTAGGACCAGTTCGCGGAATTGTCCACCTGCCTCTCACCGATGGTGTGCAAGCGCTCTACGGCCGAAATGGTGTCGGCAAGACGCAAGTTCTGCGCATTGTGGAGTCGGCTGTAACTGGCCGAGCGATTTTCGACCCGTCTTTCCGTGATCCTGTCGAACAATTCCGATATCTGCCGGGAATCAGTTTTGCCCACCTACACTTTAGGCTTGCTCGCGGCGGTGAGCACGACTACAAGTCAAGCCCTCTGCTGAGGGCTATCGCGGATGGTGCCAAGGGTTTAGCCCAGGCGACTATGGGTAAGAAGGCGGAAGAAAGCCGGGAGGATTCGGAACCCCACGATTCGTACGCCCATCTACGGCCGAGGTCGCTCGTGGACCTCATTGAGAATCTGCTAGCACAAATTTTTTCGGCTGATGGAGATAATGAGATTTTCGACCGTCTCGCCGAGATTGCCAAACAGGGGCGATTCACTCTTGTTCCGGTCGGGACTGTCGATATTCCTAGGTGGCGGGTATGGCTCGGGTATCACCCAACTTCCGAAGAAGTCGACCGCGTACAGGAGATGGTGAAGTCGCCAAGTGAAATCCCCGAGGTGGATTTGGACGACGAAGATTGGTATCCAGCAAACGCTGCGGAACCGATTCTTGGGCGTCCTCCTCGGAGTGATAGCAATTCTGCATATGATGGCGCGGTGCGGGCCATCACCGATTATGTCGGCGATTCCGATGGCGTTCCGCTTCCGGCGTGGTGGCAGGTGCCTGCATACGACCTGGGATTCGAGATCCGAGTGCCTGCTGCTGACCTTGTTGGTGGTACCCACGACCGTGACTGGATTGGCGGTCGGGAGACTCTGGAGTCTGCACTCCAGACCGTTCGCGCTGAGTCGCGCAATCGCAATATTGGGCTGACCGGAGATGTTGGGGAGCTCAACGAGGCCGTAGCTGGCGAGATTGACCGGGTGCGTGAGCGTGCGAATGACACGCTTCGTCAGATATTTGATCCGGCGCCGCGACTTATGTTCAGAGTCGGTGGACCGGCAAACTGGATCATCGGTGAGGTCCCGTCCTGGGTGCACGACCACGGCGCGCTCGACGGGCCACTGTATGAATTGACCAGCCTCTCCTCTGCAGAACTCCGTTGGGTGCGAATCGCTCTCGGCGTAGCCGAAATGCGGTTCAGTGATCGACCGACGGTAGTTCTCTGTGACGAGCCTGAGCAGGGTCTGCATCTGAGCGCGGAACGAAGGCTTCCCGAGGCGCTCACCTACATCGCGCAGCGCGACGAAGTCGCGGTGCTCGTGGCGACACATTCGCACTACACCCTGGTCAATCCGAAGGTGAGCGTCATCCGAGCCGAGAGAAGCGAGGAACGGGGGACGTCGCTCAATCCGAACAACACACTCAGCATCCTGAGCGCGGCCGCAAGACGACGGTCGGAGCATGAACTCAGCTTGGAGGCACCGGAACTTCAGGCGCTGATGAAAGTCGCCGTGGTCGTCGAAGGTCTACACGATGAGATAGTCTTTTCAAACCTCTTGCACGATGAGTTCAATTCGGCCGTAGCGGGAATCTTCCCGATGCACAGCGGGGCCAAAGCGTCCTCTCTCGCCGAGGCCAGGCTGATGATCGACGGCAGCAACGCGCCAATCCTGGTGATCCTGGACAACATCGCGCATACAGACGTTGAACCCATCTGGACCGACACGGTGGAGAAGTTCGATTCAGGAGATCTCGACGGTGCGCGAAACTTTGTTTTAGAGAACTTCCCGGCGTCCAAGAGTAGCGAACTCGGGTATCTGCGTCAGCTTGCGATAGCCGCGATCGAAGCGGGAAATCTGAGACGTATCAAGATCTACGGACTCAGCCGCCCCGATGTGGTGTGCTACCTACCCGAGGATCTGATCCTGACCCCGGGCAAGAAGAAGGCCCATTGGACGTGGGACCGATTCATTCAAGCTTTTCATGACGACGAGCAGGTCCGAAAAGCCAATCTAGGTGACAAATTCAAGCCCAGGAGCATTAAGACGTTCCTGAATTCCAATGGGTGGCTACCTTATGAGAAGGACCTTCCCAAGGCGATCGAGGATGCAGCCGTGGCGGCGAGAATCGCAGGCCGGCTACTCCACAACGATCTTGATAGACTTGCCGCTAAGGTCCTGGAACTATCTGACGTTTGCGACCGAAGAAAATGAGCCGTTTCACCGGCGTCGGCCACTCCCGGGGTGGCCGTTCGGGACCTCCCGCCAGAGGTACTCCGGGTATTCGTCGTACTTGCTGATAGGCAGCTCTCGATCCGAACCGTGTGACCGTCGTCGGCGGGCTCTTGCAGCCTTGGATGCCGCGCCGCGCGGAATGCCCTCTTGACGTTGCTTTTCTATAGCTTTCCTAGCCTCGGATCGTCGCATCCCGGCCTCAGATTTACGTTTCTGCGCCTCCGCCTTCAGCTTCTCCCGTGCTAATTGATCAGCTGTCACATAGCGAAGCTTGTGGACCAGCGCGGTAAGCTGGCTCTTCCTGATTGACGGTGCGTGAAACAGGTTCTGGCGACCACAAGATGTGGGGTGAGGAAGATCGCGTGATGTGGGCGGTGTGCCTGGAGAGGTAGGTGGGTCCTGCGGTGTAAGGGTGGAAGCTCCTACACAAACAACCGCACACCGACAGGACCCATGACGCAGCGTAGCGCGATTGCTGACACGATTTGCCGCACCATCGAGTTGGGGGTGTCGATCACCGACGCCGCTATCGACGCCGAGGACCGCACGCACCTGTTTTGCGAACTGCTGGCGCCTGGCAACGTCTGCCCGGCCTGCGGGCAGTCGGGCCGGC
>NZ_JAKGCU010000012.1 GCF_021556435.1 Gordonia tangerina | reverse complement strand
ACGAACCTCTGGTGTGCCAGTTGTCCCGCCAGGGGCACTGCTGGTTAGCTACGTTCGGAAGGGATAACCGCTGAAAGCATCTAAGCGGGAAGCCTGTTCCAAGATGAGGTTTCTCACCACCTTCGAGTGGTTAAGGCCCCCTACAGACCATGGGGTTGATAGGCCAGAACTGGAAGCACAGCAATGTGTGTAGGTGACTGGTACTAATCGGCCGAGGACTTACAACAACACTCAACACCACAAAATGTTTGAGTAATAAAATTTGTTGCTCGCATCCACTATGACACTTCTGAAACAACACACAACAAATAAACAAACCCGTTGTGTGTGGGTTTCACAATGTTTCGGCGGCCATAGCGGAGGGGAAACGCCCGGTCCCATTCCGAACCCGGAAGCTAAGCCCTCCAGCGCCAATGGTACTGCACCCTAACCAGTGTGGGAGAGTAGGACACCGCCGAGCACAATTTGAGCTACGGCCCTGTATTCGATACCACTTCGAATACAGGGCCGTTGGCGTTTGAACGCCGAATCCGTACTCTTTTCGTTGCGGGATCGGCGAACATGGATGGTCCCGTGAGAACCGACCACCCGAAAGACTCCGAGGCATAGATTGGCTGGCTATGAGTGACCGTGACCGTACCCCACGTCGTGATGCCGGACAGCGTCGTGACGGGGGTGACCGCCGAGACGGGGGTGCTCGTCGCGATGGTGCGCCCCGCCGAGAGGCCGCTCAGGATCGGTACGGCCGACAGGGTGCGTCACGACGGGACGGCGGTAACCGGGGCTCGGCACGTCCGGATCGTGGGACCCGGGGGACCGGCTCGGCCGGCCGGCCAGATGAACCGGCGCTGCCCGAGGACGTCGCCGCGTCGGATCTGGACTCGGAAGTTCGTCGAGATCTGCTCACGTTGGACAAGACGAATGCGGAGAACGTGGCACGGCACCTGGTGATGGTGACCCGTCTGCTCGCCGACGATCCGGCAGCCGCCCTCCTACATGCCCGGGCCGCGCGCCGTCGTGCCGGCCGGGTCGGGTTGGTTCGTGAGACCCTGGGCATCGCCGCCTACAGTGCCGGTGAATGGCAGGAAGCGGTTTCCGAACTCCGTGCAGCTCGCCGAATCACCGGTAACCCGGGTTTGTTGCCGCTGATCGCTGACGCCGAACGTGGCCTGGGTCGACCGTCACGGGCGATCGAGATCGCTCGGAGCGACGACGGGCAGGCATTGACCGGTGAGGATCGCACCGAGATGCGGATCGTGGAGAGCGGCGCGCGCATCGACCTCGGAGAGGCCGACAAGGCCGTCGTCACCCTGCAAAACGAGGATCTTTCGCCCGGTCGGGCCGGCACGCCGGTCGCCCGCCTGTACTACGCCTACGCATCTGCGCTGCTCGCCGCGGATCGCGCCGACGACGCAGTTACCTGGTTCATGAACGCAGCTGCGGCAGACGTCGAGGACGTGACTGACGCCGAGTTGCGGCTGGTGGCGCTCGCCGAAGGCGACCTCGGCGACCAACCGGACGTCCAGACCGTGAAGGAACCGAGCGACAGCGACCGGGTCGGCGGTGGCGAGGTCGAGCGTGAAGCGGTCGTCAGTCGGCAAGGCGATTTGATCACTCCCGAGTCACACGCCGGAGAGCTCGGAGAGACCGTTGTGACGGACGAGTCGGCGGCAGCGGAGCCCGACGTCGCCGCCGACATGCGGGTCGCCGCCGCGGCCGGTCCGGTGGATCAGCCTGCCACGGAGGGGGTGTCGGAGCCGAGCGGATCGCAGCCCGCGGCCGACTCGCTGGTGGCGCGCTACGACGCACTTCTGCTCGACCTCGACGGCACCGTCTACGCGGGGCATCGTGCACTACCCGGCGCGCGGGAGACCCTCGGCGAGATCGACACCGCACGGTTTTTCGTGACCAACAACGCGAGTCGCCGCCCTGCCGAGGTGGTCGACCACCTCACCGACCTGGGGTTCGAGGCCACCTCGGACCAGGTGGTGACCAGCGCGCAGTCGGCGGCCCGACTGCTGGCCGAACATCTTGCGCCCGGTTCACGTGCACTGGTGATCGGTACCGACGGCCTTGCCCAAGAGGTCCGCGAAGTCGGTATCGCGGTCACCCGCAGTGCGGCCGATCGTCCCGCAGCGGTGATCCAGGGGCACTCTCCGCAGACTGGTTGGGCCGAGCTTTCCGAAGCGGCACTGGCCATCGACGCCGGCGCCCTCTGGATTGCCTGCAACACCGATGCCACGCTGCCGTCGGAACGTGGCAAGCTGGTCGGCAATGGCTCGATGGTCGCGGCAGTGGCCAATGCCACCGGTAAACAACCCCTGGTGGCCGGTAAGCCCGCAGCGCCGCTGATGGCCGACGCCATCGCCCGCAGCCGAGCGACTCGGCCGTTGGTCGTCGGTGATCGCCTCGACACCGATATCGAAGGGGCGCATGCCGTCGGCCTGGACAGCGTCCTGGTGCTCACCGGCGTGAGCTCGGCGACCGATCTGCTCAACGCGCCCCCCGAACAGCGTCCGACGCATGTCGTCGGGAATCTGACGGACCTTTTCGCAGCGGCGGACACCGTGCGTATCGGTGCCCACGACGGATGGGACGTTGCGATCAACGGGACCGTCGTCACGGTCAGGTCGACCGGGAGGGGTGAGCCCCGCAGTGTGCTCCCTGCGCTCGCGTGGGCGGTGTGGTCGGCTGCCGACGAAGGGGCGCTCGATCTCTCCGAGTTGTCCGTGACCAGCCCGGACTCCGACGTGTTGAGTGTCTTGGAAGCGGTCGGAGTCAAGGCCGTGCGATAGCCTGGGAGCCGCGATGACCGAACCCCACCTGGAGAGCGCCGACGGACACCGGGCCGCTACGCCCCGCCCGGCCCCGAACATGATGCCGCGCGCTGTCGGCTCCACGATTGCAGCCGATGAGACCAGCGAAACGCGGGATCCTGCGTCGGTGACCGGTGCCGTCGGCGCGATCCTCGAGCAGGTCGATGAGATCCGACGAGCAACCGGCGATCGCTTCGATCTGGCCGCGCTCGGGCAACAGGCCGACTTACTCGAACACGCCCACGACGTGCTCACCACAGCGCTCGAGGATGTCGATCCTCGATGAGGCACTGATCCGTGGCGCCACGTGCACGACTTGACGCCGAGCTCGTCCGGCGCGGTCTGGCCCGGTCGCGCGAGCAGGCGAGGACGCTGATCGCCGACGGGTTGGTCAAGGTCAACGGTGTGCTCGCGGCCAAGCCGGCAACCAATGTGGGCCGTGACACGCCGATCGTGGTGGCCGACACCGTCGGTGAGGACTGGGCGTCTCGCGGTGCCCACAAACTGTTGGGTGCTCTGGAGGCATTCGAACCATCCGGGTTGACCGTGCGTGGCCGGCGCTGTCTGGATGCCGGCGCCTCTACCGGTGGGTTCACCGACGTACTGCTGCGGCGCGGCGCGGAACACGTCGTCGCCGTGGACGTCGGCTACGGACAACTGGTGTGGCGGTTGCAGAACGATCCGCGGGTGACGGTGCACGACCGTACCAACGTGCGCCATCTCGACCCCGAGGACATCGGCGGTGCGGTCGACATGGTGGTGGCCGATCTGTCGTTCATCTCACTCGGGCTGGTGTTGCCGGCACTCGCTCGTTCGGTCCGGGCCGGTGGCGATCTCGTCCCGATGGTCAAACCGCAGTTCGAGGTCGGCAAGGACCGGGTGGGTGCAGGTGGCGTGGTGCGGGATCCCCAACAGCGTGTCGACGCGGTTGTCGGTGTGGCGCGTACCGCCCGCGATCTCGGCCTCGTAACCCGCGGTGTGGTCGCCAGCCCCCTGCCCGGGCCGTCGGGAAACGTCGAGTACTTCCTCTGGTTGCGTCGGGAAGATGCGCAGCGACCCGGAGCTGCCGCAGCGGGCGACCGACCCGACACCCACCGGCCCGGCGCCGACCCGGTGGCTGGCGATAGGGTCGGAGTTCGAACAGACGTGACGCATGGTGCCGACGACGCCATCGTGTCCGGGCCCGACGCCCCAGAGCTCATCGACACCGCACTGATCGAGATGATCACCCGGGCCGTCGCGGACGGGCCGCGCTGACAGACGAAGGGACCACTGTGGCCAACGAGGAGGTCGCCGGCCGGGGGGAGCATCGGGAGTTCCTGGTGGTCGCCCACACCGGTCGCGAGGTCGTCACACAGACGATGGATGCCATCGCGCGACACTGTGCTGCAGCCGATGTGCGGTTGCGGGTCGTCGACTACGACACGCGGCACGCGGCCGATGAACCCGCTCCCACGAAACCCGGCCGCGAACGGCCGACGAGTCATCCTGTCGATCCCGAACACCTGCGCAATCTCGGAGCCGCGGTCCGGGTGACCACACCGGAACCGGCATCGGCCGAGGGCTGTGAGGTGGTGATCGTCCTCGGTGGCGACGGCACCTTCCTGCGCGCTGCGGAACTGGCTTATCCGGCACAGGTTCCGGTGCTGGGTATCAATCTGGGCCACATCGGCTTTCTGGCCGAGGCGGAGGCCAATCGTGTCGATGCCGTCATGCAGCAGCTCATCGCGGGTGACTACCGGGTGGAACCGCGGATGACCCTCGATGTGGCGGTGATAGACCCGACTCAACCCGACGCGCCGGTCGCGCGGACCTGGGCGCTCAACGAGATCGCCATCCTCAACCGAACCAACAACGGCGTGCTGGAACTCGTCACGGAGGTCGACGGGCGTCCGGTCTCCGCGTTCGGTGCCGACGGCGTGCTGGTGGCGACCCCGACCGGGTCGACGGCCTATGCGTTCTCGGCCGGTGGGCCGGTGATGTGGCCGGATCTCGAGGCCATCCTGGTGGTGCCGAGCAACGCTCACGCGCTCTTCGCCCGTCCGTTGGTGACGAGCCCGCGATCGCAGATCGCGGTCGAGATCGACAAACGTGGCCGCGCCGGTGTGGCACTGTGCGACGGGCGACGCCGGATCGACGTCTCCGCGGGCGCTCGCGTCGAGGTGGTCCGCAGCGAGCGGTCGGTGTTGTGGGTGCGCATCGACTCCGACCCGTTCACCGACAGACTGGTGACCAAATTCGATCTGCCCGTGACGGGTTGGCGAGGGAGGCAGGCCTGACGTGCTGGAAGAACTGTCGATCGAAGGCCTCGGCGTCATCGAGCGGGCGTCGGCACAATTCCACCCGGGCTTCACGGCGCTGACCGGCGAGACAGGCGCCGGCAAGACCATGATCGTGACGAGTCTGCACCTGCTTTCGGGCGCGCGGGCCGACGCATCGCGGGTGCGATCCGGCGATGCGAAGGCCACCGTGGAAGGTCGGTTTCGCCTCGCGACGCCGGATGGTGCCGACCGAGGCGCGACGGTGGATCCGGTGGTCGACGAGATCCTGGAGGCGTCGGGAGCCGATGTGGACGAGGACGGCACGCTGATCGCCATCCGATCGGTTGGCACCGACGGCCGTTCGCGGGCACACCTGGGCGGTCGGTCGGTGCCCGTCGGTGTGATGGGCCGGATGACCAATCAGCTGCTCACCATCCACGGCCAGAACGATCAGCTCCGACTGATGAAGCCCGAACACCAGCGCGCGGCGCTCGACACCTTTGCAGGGTCGCCGGTGCGCAGTGCCGTCGACGCCTATCGAACCGCTCGCCAGGCGTGGATCGGGATTCTCGATGATCTCGACGCCCGCCGCACCGACGAACGTGAACTCGCCCAGGAGGCCGATCGGCTCCGGTTCGGTGTCGATGAGATCGCCGCGGTGGACCCGCAACCCGGTGAAGACGCGGAACTCGCCGCCACGATCCACCGGCTCACCGATCTGGAGAGCATCCGGACCACGGGTGCGCACTCGCACGCGATCGTCGCCGGCGACGACGGCTCCGTTGTCGACGCGCTCGGTCAGGTGCGCAGCCTGCTCGAAGCGGCCGGCGACGAGTCGCTGCGCGGCCTGCTTCCGCGCGTGAGCGAGGCGCTGACCGTGATCACCGATGTCGGCGAGGAGCTGTCGGCGTTCCTGTCCGACCTGCCCGCCGACGCCGAGGAACTCGACAAACTGCTGACCCGGCAGGCAGACCTGAAATCATTGGTCCGGAAGTATGCGCCGGACATCGACGGGGTCATCGCGTGGCGTGACAGTGCCGCCACTCGGCTGGCCGAGATCGACGATCCCCAGCACTCCATCACCGAGCTCGAGTCCGCCGCCGCGGCTGCCCGCGACAAGGTCACCGAGGCCGCTGCCAAACTGGGGCGCCGTCGGCGAACCGCTGCCAAGTCGATGGCCGCCAAGGTCTCCGCGGAACTCGGCGGACTCGCGATGGGTGACGCCGCGCTCGCCGTGGAGGTCGCCCCCGAGCCGGCCGCCGACAACGATCGACTGGCGATCGAGATCGACGGCGTACGAGCGCATGCCGGTGCATCGGGTGCCGACCGCGTCGAGTTCTCCTTACTCGCCCACAAGGGCGCGACGCCGTTACCCATCGCGCGATCTGCATCCGGTGGCGAGCTCTCCCGTCTCATGCTCGCCCTGGAGGTTGTACTCGCTGCCCCGACCAGTGGATCGGTGATGGTCTTCGACGAGGTCGACGCGGGCGTCGGCGGTCGTGCGGCAGTCGAGATCGGGCGTCGGCTGGCGCGCCTCGCCCGAGCGCACCAGGTGATCGTCGTGACCCACCTTCCGCAGGTGGCGGCTTTCGCCGACAATCACCTGGTCATCGGAAAGAACGCGGCCAAGGGCAAGAACCGTCCGCACAGCAGCACAGTGCGCACCCTGGATCGCGACGAGCGTGTTGCCGAACTCGCGCGCATGTTGGCCGGGCTCGGCGACTCCGACACCGGCCGCGCACACGCAGAGGAACTCCTGGCCACCGCGGAGACCGAACGCACGTCGGTCGCCGCGGAGTAGCGATCCACGGCTCCCGACGAGTCGTTGCAGATGTTGCTCGTGTGACAAAAGTTGCAATTGTTGCGGCGCGCCTCCACGATTTCAGCGTCTCGCGTGTCGATCATGAGCGTCATGAAGATGCCTGCACTGCTCGCCCGCACCACCACCGAACTGCCTGGCGTCACCGGAATCGCCAGGATCGACAAGAACACTCGGCGCCTGCTCGACCGTGTTGGTCCGGGCGACATCGCCATTCTCGACGAGATCGATCTCGACCGGGTGACCGCAGACGCGCTCGTGCAGGCGAATGTGGTGGCGGTGGTCAATGCCGCCCCGTCGATCTCGGGTCGGTATCCCAACCTCGGTCCGGAGGTTCTCGTGGCCTCGGGGATCGTATTGCTCGACAACGTCGGCGATGAGGTGTTCAAGCGGGTGAAGGACGGCGCGAAGCTGCGCGTCGACAACAACCGCCTCTATGTCGGTGAGCGCAGGCTTGCGATGGGAACCGAACTGGCCGAGCACGACATCGCCGATATGATGATCGAGGCCAAGACCGGGCTGGTCGATCATCTGGAAGCGTTCTCCGGCAACACAATCGAGTTCATTCGAAGTGAATCGCCGTTGCTGATCGACGGTGTCGGCGTCCCGGATGTGGATGTGAACCTGGCGGGACGGCACGTGGTCGTGGTGGCCGACGGCCCCGACCGCGCCACCGACCTCAAGTCGCTCAAGCCGTTCATCAAGGAGTACTCGCCGGTGCTCGTCGGGGTGGGCGCCGGCGCCGACACCCTGATGAAAGCCGGCTACAAGCCCTCGCTGATCGTCGGCGACCCCGAGGAGATGAAGACCGCAACCCTGAAATCGGGTGCCCAGCTTGTCCTGCCGGCCGACACCGACGGCCACGCCCCGGGCCTTGCCCGCATCCAGGACCTCGGTGTGGGCGCGACGACGTTCCCAGCCGCCGGGGGTGCAGCCGACCTCGCATTGCTGCTCACGGACTACCACGGCGCAGATCTGATCGTGACTGTCGGCTACGGGGGTACGCTCGACGACTTCTTCGACCGTTCACGACGGGAGAGCAATCCGTCGACCTTCCTCACCCGCCTCAAGGTGGGTCCGAAACTGGTTGACGCGAAGGCGGTCGCCACGCTGTATCGCAGCCGGGTGTCCGGTGCGGCCATCGCATGCGTGATCCTCGCCGCGCTGATCGCCGTGATCGCGGCGATCATGTTGTCCAACATGGGTCCTGAGATCATCGACTGGTCGGTAGCGCAATACCACCAGGCCGTGGACTGGGCCCAGGGAGTGTGGAACAGGTAGTCGATGATCTCACTACGCCAGCACGCGATCTCCCTCGCCGCGGTCTTTCTGGCGCTGGCGTTGGGACTGTTCCTGGGATCGGGATTCGTCGGAGACCGGGTGAACTCGTTGACCGGCGCATCCCGGGACCGCATCGGCGATCTCGAGGCCGAACGCGATCACCTGAACGAACAGCTCAACGCCGCCAACAGCTTCGACGCGGCGGTCGCGCCCCGTCTGATCAGCGGTGCGCTCGCCGATCAGTCGGTCCTCGTGGTGACCGCACCGAACGCCGCGGATACCGATGTCGATGCGGTCAAGGAAGCACTGTCGACGGCGGGTGCACGTTTGGCCGGGCAGATCGCATTGACCGACGAACTCGTCACCGATCAGAACGCGGAACAACTGCGCACCATCGTCGATCAGACCATACCCGCCGGCACGACCCTGCGAGCCGAGCTGACGGACTCAGGCGGCCGCGTCGGGGACCTACTCGGTGCACTGCTGTTACATCCCGAGGGACGAACGGCGTCCGACGCCGCCGACATCCGGCTCGGATTGCAGGCGCTACGGGAGGGTGGCTTCATCGCCGCAGCCGACCGGACGATGTCGGGAGCCGACCTTGTCGTGGTGGTGACCGGCGATGCGCTCGGCGACGACGCGGGTGCACAGGGCCAGCTGGTGGCCCGGACCGCGGCGGCCATGGCCGCCCGTGGACAAGGCGGTGTCCTGGTGGGGCGTGCAGGCTCGGCCGAAGGCGGGTCGCCGATCGCGGTCGTGCGCTCGGATCCGGCGTTGGGCAACGCGGTGTCGACCGTGGACAACGTCGACCAGCAGACCGGGCTGATCACGGCGGTGTTGGCGCTGGCCCAGGAGTCCGACGGGCAGAGCGGCGCCTATGGCACCGGGGCAGGCGCCCGGGCGATCACCGTCGGGGCGGCCCCGGGCCCGGCCGCGTGAGGGCAGATCGGTGCCGAGCCGGTGTCGTGGCAGTCGAACCGTCCGCGAGGTGTTACCCTGGAGTCCCGTAGGTAATCAGGGTTTTCTGGCCTGGATCGGCCGACGGGAGACGCATTTTGCGACCACTGCGCCACATGCACGATGGCACCAAACACATCTTCGTGACCGGCGGTGTCGCGTCGTCCTTGGGTAAAGGACTGACCGCATCGAGTCTCGGACAACTGCTCACCGCACGTGGCCTGCGCGTCACGATGCAGAAGCTCGACCCGTATCTCAACGTGGATCCGGGCACCATGAATCCGTTTCAGCACGGCGAGGTCTTCGTCACCGAGGACGGAGCCGAGACCGACCTCGACGTCGGCCACTACGAACGATTCCTGGACCGCAACCTGTCACAGTCGGCCAATGTGACGACCGGGCAGGTCTATTCGACCGTCATCGCCAAGGAACGTCGCGGGGAGTATCTCGGCGAGACCGTTCAGGTGATCCCGCACATCACCGACGAGCTCAAGGCCCGGGTGCTCGCGATGCGCGAGCCCGGGGAAGACGGCGAGGCCCCCGACGTCGTCATCACCGAGATCGGCGGCACCGTCGGTGACATCGAGTCGCAGCCGTTCATCGAGGCGGCCCGACAGATCCGTCACGACGTCGGTCGTGACAACGTGTTCTTCCTGCACGTCTCGTTGGTCCCGTATCTGGCGCCGTCCGGCGAACTCAAGACCAAACCCACGCAGCATTCGGTGGCCGCGTTGCGCAATGTCGGTATCCAACCCGACGCGCTGATCCTGCGATGCGATCGGGAGGTCCCTGAGGGGCTCAAGAAGAAGATCGCATTGATGTGCGATGTCGAGATCGAAGGTGTGATCTCCACCCCCGACGCCCCGTCGATCTACGACATCCCCAAGGTGCTGCACCGGGAGCAGCTCGACGCCTATGTGGTCCGCAAACTGGGTTTGCCGTTCCGCGACGTCGACTGGACCGAATGGGGTGAGCTGCTGCGGCGGGTGCACGACCCGCGAGAGACGGTGACGGTCGCCCTGGTCGGCAAGTATGTCGACCTGCCCGACGCCTACCTGTCGGTCACCGAGGCCATCCGCGCCGGCGGTTTCGCATGGAAGGCACGTACCGAGATCAAATGGGTGCCTTCCGATGAGTGCGCGACCCTGGAAGGCGCGCAGGCCGCGCTCGGTGACGTGCACGCAGTGCTGATCCCAGGCGGTTTCGGTATCCGGGGCATCGAGGGCAAGGTCGGTGCGATCGCATATGCCCGCAAGCGCAAGATCCCGCTGCTGGGATTGTGCCTCGGCCTGCAGTGCGTGGTGATCGAGGCCGCACGCAGCGCGGGACTCGATGGTGCCAGCTCCGCCGAGTTCGACCCCGACACGCCCTATCCGGTGATCTCGACGATGGCCGATCAGACCGAGGCGGTCGCCGGCGAGGCAGATCTTGGCGGCACGATGCGGCTCGGTGCCTATCCGGCGCACCTGGAGCGGGGCAGCGTCGTGGCGCGGTCGTACGGTGCCACCGAGGTATCCGAACGTCACCGTCATCGCTACGAGGTGAACAACTCCTATCGGGACAAGATCGCGGCGGCGGGTCTGGTTTTCTCCGGCACCTCACCGGACGGACACCTGGTGGAGTTCGTCGAGTACCCGAAGTCGGTGCATCCGTTCCTCGTGGCCACTCAGGCGCACCCGGAGCTCAAGAGCCGGCCCACCCGGCCGCATCCGCTGTTCCGCTCGTTCATCGAGGCTGCCCTGAAATACAAGGCCGAGGAACGTCTGCCTGTCGATCTCGGCGACTACGACGACCAGTCGGCCGACGATGCTGCTGCGATCGACGAGATATCGGGTACCGAGCTCGCCGGCGCGGACGAAGTCGGTGACCGGGAACCCAGCGCTTGAGCGGCAGGGCTGCGGCCGACGGCCCAGACGCGCCGGGCGGCCACGAGTTCACCGTGCGGGGCACCCGCACCGTCTACGACGGTGCGATCGTGACCCTGCGCGTCGACGACGTGCAGATGCCGGGAGGCCGTGTCGCCGAACGTGAGGTGGTGGAACACTACGGCGCGGTCGCCGTGGTGGCGCGTGACGAACAGGGACGCATCGCGATGGTGCGCCAGTACCGGCATCCGATCGGTCGGCGACTGTTGGAACTTCCGGCCGGTCTGCTCGACGCAGGCCCCGACGAGACGCCCCTGGAGGCCGCGCAGCGCGAACTAGCCGAGGAGGTGGATCTGGCCGCCGACCGTTGGCAGGTGCTCGTCGATCTGGCGCTATCCCCGGGATTCACCGATGAGGCGTTGCGGCTCTACCTCGCCGAGGGTGTGCGGGTCGTCGATACCGCAGAGCGCCACGACGAGGAGGCCGACATGGCGGTGGAATGGGTAGCGCTCGACGACGCGGTCGACCGTGTGCTCGCCGGAGAGATCGTCAACGCGACGAGTGTCGCCGGGATCCTCGCGGTCGCCGCCGCCGAGGCGCGCGGCGCCACGCTGCGTGCGGTCACCGCGCCGTGGCCGGACGAACCGACGGCGCTGCGCGAGCGCCGGCCCACGCGGTGAGTGCTGCCACCGTGCCCACCGACACCGCCGCCGAGCACGTGACCCGTTATCTGGACCATCTGACGGTGGAGCGCGGGGCGGCGCCCAACACGGTCAACTCCTACCGACGTGATCTCGCGCGCTACGAGCAGTTCCTGAACGCGCGCGGGATCGACGGACTCGACGAAGTGGCCACTGATGATGTCCGCGAATTCCTCGTCGAACTGCGGCGCGGTGACCCCGACGCCGGGCTCAGCCCGCTCGCCGACAGCTCCATCGCGCGAACGCTGGTGGCGGTGCGAGGGTTCCACAAGTTCGCGACTGCCGAGGGCATCGTGACCACCGACGTCGCACACGCGGTGCGGCCGCCGCGCCCCGCGCGTCGGCTACCCAAATCACTGCCCGTCGACGACGTGCTGGCGATCCTGGAGTCCGCCGGTGCCGACGATCAGCCGCGCGGACTTCGGGATCGAGCGTTGCTCGAGTTGCTCTACAGCTGCGGCGCGCGCATCTCGGAGGCGACCTCGCTGGACGTCGACGACATCGACACCGACGCCCGGGCGGTGCGGCTGCGCGGCAAGGGGGGCAAGGAACGGGTGGTGCCCGTCGGTGGTCCCGCGGTCGAGGCCCTCGAGGCGTACCTCGTACGTGGCCGTCCCACGTTGGTCCGCCGATCGGAACCGGCACTGTTCCTGAACGTGCGCGGAGGGCGGCTGTCGCGGCAGAGTGCGTGGCAGGTGCTCGTCGACGCGGCGCAACGGGCCGGACTCGACACCGCGGTGTCGCCGCACACTCTGCGCCACAGCTTCGCCACCCATCTGCTCGACGGTGGTGCCGACGTACGTGTGGTCCAGGAGCTCCTCGGTCACGCCTCGGTGACGACCACCCAGGTGTACACATTGGTGACGGTGAACACCATGCGTGAGGTGTACGCCACGGCCCATCCGCGGGCCCGGTGAGCGCCGATCGGCAGGACGCCCTGTTTTCCATCGGCGATGCTCCGCAGGATCAGGCATCCGACCCACTAGGCTGGCAGGAACGCGTTGCGGTCGAGAAAAATGAAGGGAGCTGCGGACACGTGAGCACCCCGGGGGCACCGCGGTCAGCCGCCCACGAGCAGTACCGCATACCGGTCTCGCCGTCGCACGACTCGGACGAGGACGCCGAGCACCACAACGAGATCGGGCCCACCGGCCGCCCGTACCGGGAGATCCCGGATCCGAGACCACTCGACCGGCACGGTCCGGCCACGGTCGTCGCGGTGTGCAACCAGAAGGGCGGCGTCGGCAAGACGACGTCGACGATCAACCTCGGCGCCGCCCTGGCAGAATGCGGGCGCCGGGTGCTGCTGGTGGATCTCGACCCGCAGGGCGCGTTGTCGGCCGGGCTCGGCGTGCCACATCACGAACTCGAGCAGACCGTCTACAACCTTCTCGTCCCGCCGCAGGCGGCAACCGACGACGTCCTGATGCGTACGCGTGTCGAGGGCCTGGATCTGTTGCCGAGCAACATCGACCTGTCGGCCGCCGAGATCCAGCTGGTCACCGAGGTGGGCCGCGAGCAGTCATTGGGACGTGCGCTGCATCCGGTGCTCGACCGTTACGATTTCGTCCTCATCGACTGTCAGCCGTCGCTGGGGCTGCTCACGGTCAACGCGCTGGCCTGCGCGGACACCGTCATCATCCCGATGGAATGTGAGTACTTCAGCCTGCGCGGGCTCGCCTTGCTGACCGACACTGTGGACAAGGTGCGCGACCGGCTCAACCCCCGACTGACCTTGGGCGGCATTCTCGTCACCATGTTCGACGCCCGCACGCTGCATTCGCGTGAGGTGATGTCGCGAGTCGTCGAGGTATTCGGCGATGCCGTCTACGACACGGTGATCAGTCGCACTGTGCGGTTCCCGGAGACCAGCGTGGCTGGTGAACCGATCACCTCCTGGGCGCCCAAGTCGGCGGGCGCGAACGCGTATCGTGCGCTGGCGCGCGAGGTCATCGCCCGCGACGACGAATCGGCATGACCGACGGCTCGCCCGGTGCCGACCCGGCCGCGGTCGAGACCATCGCAGCCGACGTCAGCGATCCGGCCGCCGCCGATCGGCTGCCCAGTCGACCGGAAACGGCGCCCAGTCAACCGGATACGGGGGGGCCTGAGGGGTCCGAGGAGAAGCCGACCGGCTTCCAGGTGCGCCTACCCAACTTCGAGGGTCCGTTCGACCTGCTGCTCAACCTGATCAGCCAGCATCGCCTCGACGTCACCGAGGTGGCCCTGCACGAGGTGACCGACGACTTCATCGCCTACACGCGTGACCTGGGCGCCGAGGTGGGACTCGAGCAGACCACCGAATTCCTGGTGGTCGCCGCGACCCTGCTCGACCTCAAGGCCGCTCGGCTGCTGCCGTCCGGAGAGGTCGACGACCCCGAGGATCTGGCGTTGCTCGAAGCGCGCGACCTGCTGTTCGCCCGCCTCCTCCAGTACCGCGCCTACAAGCAGGTGGCCGCTCTGTTCGGCGAGCTGGAAGCAGCAGCGCTGCAACGCTATCCGCGTTCGGTGTCGCTCGAGAAGCAGTTCGAGGAGCTGTTGCCCGAGGTCACGCTCGGGGTGGACGTCCGCGGATTCGCCGGTGTGGCCGCGTCCGCGTTCACACCCCGCCCCACACCGACGGTCGGATTGGATCATCTGCATGACAGCCATCGGGTGTCGGTTCCCGCACAAGCCCGCCGGATCGCCGATCTGCTCACCGCCCACCCCGGTGCATGGCTGACCTTTCACGACCTGACCGTCGAATGTGCCGACGGGCTGGAGGTGGTCGGAAGTTTCCTGGGCCTACTCGAGTTGTACCGCGAGCGGGCCGTCGCGTTCGAGCAACCCGAGGCCCTCGGCGACCTGCGGGTCAGTTGGACAGGGGACCGCACCGTGGAGGAATTGAGTATGGACACCGCAGAGGACTACGGATGACCGACCAGACAGACGCCGCCGCGGACCCGGCGACCGAGCAGGCACTGTTCGCCGAGAACGCCGAACCCGCGCTCACCGATGCTCGTCTGCGATCCGCCCTCGAGGCGGTTCTGCTAGTGGTCGACACCCCGGCGACCGTGGCGGAACTCGCCTCGGCGGTGGATGAGGATCCAGCCCGCGTCCGAACGATGGTGACCCGGATGTCAGAGGAGCTCACCACTGCCAACAGCGGCATGGATCTGCGTTACGCCGGTGACGGTTGGCGCTACTACACGCGAGCCGAGTACGCGCCGTATGTCGAGCGGTTGTTGCTCGACGGGGCCCGGTCGAAGCTCACCCGCGCCGCCCTGGAGACGCTGGCAGTGGTCGCCTACCGGCAGCCGGTGACCCGAGCGCGGGTGAGCGCGATCCGCGGCGTCAACGTCGACGGTGTGATCCGTACCTTGGTTGCCCGCGGCCTCATCAGCGAGGTGGGGGCCGACCCGCAGACCAGTGCGATCACATATGCGACGACCGAATTGTTCCTCGAACGCCTCGGCCTGGCATCGCTGTCCGAGCTCCCGGACCTGGCTCCGCTACTTCCCGACGTCGACGTCATCGACGACCTCGATGACGAGATCTCGTCGGATCCACGATTCGCCAAACTCGGTGCTCACCGGTCAGACTCGACAGAGAACATCTCGTCCGGATCGGACGTCGACGACCGGTCGGCGCCCGATTCAGGCACCGACGATCAGGATTGATGACATGGCATCCGCTAGCCGAGACGGCACACCGGGCCCGCGCAAGAAGTCGGCGCGCGGTCAAAACACGGGCAAGACGACCCGCAAGGCCGGCGCCAAGGGCGCAGGGGCCAAAGGTGCGGCCAAACGAAACCCGCAGGTCGCGGGTGGCTCCACGAAGAAGACCCACCGCAAGGGTTCGTCGAAACCCGACGTGACGTCGGGCAAGGTGCGGCTCAACAACGCCAAACCTGCACGACATCAAAACGTCGACGTCCAGGCCGCCGAATCCGGCGCCACCTACGTCAGCGACGGTGTGCGGTTGCAGAAGGTTCTCGCTGCGGCCGGGGTGGCCTCGCGGCGCGGGGCCGAGGAACTCATCGCCGCCGGGCGCGTGGAGGTCGACGGCGAGATCGTCACCGAACAAGGCCTGCGCATCGACCCGGACACCGCGGTGATCCGGGTGGACGGGGCCCGCGTCATCATCGACGAAGACAAGCAGTACCTGGCCCTCAACAAGCCCAAGGGCTGGCAGTCGACGATGTCCGACGATCAGGGTCGACCCTGCGTCGGCGACATCGTCGCCGAGCGGGTGATGGCCGGGCAACGGCTGTTCCACGTGGGCCGGCTCGACGCGGACACCGAGGGGTTGCTGCTGCTCACCAACGACGGCGAGCTCGCGCACCGACTGATGCATCCCTCTTATGAGATCCCGAAGACGTATCTGGCCACGCTGCGCGGCGAGGTGCCGCGTTCGCTGGGCCGCGTACTCAAGGGCGGCGTCGAACTCGAAGACGGGCCGGTGTCGGTCGACTCGTTCACGCCGGTCGAGGTCCACGAGGGGCAGTCGTTGGTGCGCATCACATTGCATGAGGGACGCAACCGCATCGTGCGTAGGATGATGGAAGAGGTCGGTTTCCCGGTGACCGCGCTGGTACGTACTCACGTTGGCGCTGTCGCGTTGGGGGAGCAGCGCCCGGGCAGTCTGCGTGTGCTCGGGAAGAACGAGGTCGGCGCGTTGTACAAGGCGGTCGGACTGTGAGCGAGGCAACGGTGCGCGGCGGCGCTCCGGGTGACGGCGACGCAGCGGGCACACGTGTGATTGCTCTCGACGGGCCGGCCGGCACCGGCAAGTCGACGGTGTCCAAGGCACTCGCCGATCGGGTGGGTGCGCGAGTCCTCGATACCGGTGCGATGTACCGGGCCGCCACCCTTGCGGTATTGAATGCCGGTGTGTCGCTGCAGGACTTGCCCTCGATCGAGGACGTGGTGCGTGGCGCCGACATCCGTCTCGACATCGCCGACCACGGCTGCGTGAGTTATCTCGACGGTGTCGACGTCTCTGCGGCCATCCGTACCGATCGGGTGACCGACGCCGTGTCTGCGGTATCTGCGGTTGCGGCGGTGCGCACCAAACTCGTCGCGGTCCAACGCCGAGAAGCCCAGGGCGCTTTCGTCGTGGTGGAGGGCCGCGACATCGGCACGGTGGTCTTCCCGGACGCCGATCTGAAGGTGTTCCTCACCGCGACGCCCGAGGCGCGAGCGGTCCGTCGGCACAAGCAGAATGTCGCGGCCGGTCGACCGAGCGATTACGACGAGGTGCTCGTCAGCGTCAATAGGCGTGATCACCTCGACTCGACGCGTGCCGTATCACCGCTGCGGCCCGCAGACGACGCGGTGATCGTGGACACCAGCGACCTGACCCTCGACCAGGTGATCGACACTCTCGGCGGCCTGGTCCGCGACCGGATCGGAGTGCAGTCGTGACCGAACACAGTGGCGTGGGGGAGGAACTCACCCTTCCCGGTGACGGAACCTGGAATGACGAGTCCGATTGGGAGCTCGGCGATCTCGGTGCCGACGGGCAGCTGATCGACGCCACACCGGTGCCGGTGGTGGCCATCGTCGGACGCCCCAACGTGGGCAAATCGACGTTGGTCAACCGTATTCTGGGGCGTCGCGAGGCAGTGGTCGAGGATATCCCCGGCGTGACCCGGGACCGCGTGTCCTATGCCGCGAGCTGGTCGGGTCGACGATTCACCGTGGTCGACACCGGCGGCTGGGAACCCGATGCCAAGGGGCTGCAGCAGGCGGTGGCCACCCAGGCCGAATACGCCATGCAGACTGCCGACGCCATTGTGTTGGTGGTCGACGGAACGGTCGGCGCCACGAGTACCGATGAAGCCGTCGCGCGGGTGCTGCGCCGGTCGAAGACGCCGGTGGTGCTGGTGGCCAACAAGATCGACAGTGAACGTGCCGAAGCCGATGTCGCCACGCTGTGGTCGCTGGGACTGGGCGAGCCGTTTCCGGTGTCGGCGGCACACGGCCGCGGCGCAGGGGATCTGCTCGACGTGATCCTCAACATGTTGCCCGAGACACCGCGCGAGGCGCCCGCACTGGGCGGCCCACGCCGTGTCGCGCTGGTCGGAAAACCCAACGTCGGCAAGAGCTCGTTGCTGAACAAGCTCGCCGGCGCCGAACGCTCGGTGGTCGACAACGTCGCCGGCACGACCGTGGATCCGGTGGACGAGTTGATCGAACTCGGCGGTGAGACATGGCAGTTCGTCGACACGGCAGGCTTGCGTCGCAAGGTGCGCACCGCCAGCGGGCACGAGTACTATGCGTCGCTGCGAACACGCGCCGCCCTCGACGCGGCCGAGGTCGCAATCCTGCTCATCGACGCGTCGGAGCCGATCACCGAGCAGGACCTGCGGGTGCTGTCGATGATCATAGAGAGCGGCCGGGCGCTGGTGATCGCATTCAACAAGTGGGATCTCGTCGACGAGGACCGGCGTTACCAGTTGGACAAGGAGATCGACCGCGACTTGGCGCGGGTGCCGTGGGCGCGGCGGGTCAACATCTCGGCCAGCACGGGACGTGCCGTGCAGAAGCTGGTGCCGGCACTCGACGGGGCGTTGGAGTCATGGGACAAGCGAATTCCCACCGGCCGGTTGAACAACTGGCTCAAAGAGGTGATTGCCGCAACACCGCCACCGCTGCGTGGGGGGCGGCAGCCGCGGGTCATGTTCGCCACCCAGGCCGCGACCCGGCCGCCGACGTTCGTGTTGTTCACGACCGGATTTCTGGAGGCCGGCTACCGTCGATTCCTGGAACGTCGACTGCGCGAGGAGTTCAACTTCGACGGTTCGCCGGTGCGGATCAACGTCCGGGTGCGCGACAAGCGCGAGCAACGCCGCAAACGCTGACCGTGCACGGCTACGGCCGGTGGGCATGCGATACTGCCACTCGTGCTCATCATCGGAATCATCCTGTTCGGAATGCTGATCGGCGCGGGTGCGCAACTCATCCTCGGGAAGGGCGCCAAGGGGATCGACTGGGGTCTGGCCATCGTTGCCGGACTCGTTGGCTCCTTTGTCGGTGGCCTGCTCATCAGCCTGCTGTCCGGTGACGGTCTGAACTTCCGGGCCAGCGGAATCATCGGCTCCATCGTCGGCGCCATCCTGATCACGGCCGGCTGGATGTACGCCAAAGGCCGCTCCGCGGCAAACTGATCTGTCCGTCCGGTCAGCATCGTTCCGCAGCCCTCTGACCAGGCGATTGGATAGAAACGGTGCTTGTCGGCTAATGTCATCAAGGCCCCGCTCGCGGGGTAACGGGCTGTGGCGCAGTTTGGTAGCGCACTTGACTGGGGGTCAAGTGGTCGCAGGTTCAAATCCTGTCAGCCCGACCATCAGGAACCCCTTCGACCAGCGTCGGAGGGGTTCCTTTGTATTTGTGTGGCCTTGTCTCTCGGGCCCCTTGTCTCTCTGGCCCCTTGTCTCTCGGGCCACAGCGCGCTGCGGTCAGCCCCGCCAGCCCGGCGTCGCACCTGCCGACCCGCAGCCCAGACGGTCGAAGGCCGCGGCCGACTGGTAGTACCGGCCGACGGGGAGGTAGTGCCCCATCGTCGCCTTCTCCTGTCCGGGGGTCGCGCGCTGCACCGAAGCCGGGAAGCTCGGGTCGGGCAACATGTTGCGGAGCAACACCATCGTCTGCTGACGGCCACCGGCCGGTAGCCAGGTGACCCCGCATTCGGCGGTGGCGGTCGACGGGCGGGCGTCGACGGCAGAGATCACGATCGTGTAGTAGCCGAGTTCATCGACGGGGATCTCCTCGTCGTGGGCGCAGCCCAGGTACCCGGTGGTGGGAAGATCCTCGGTGCAGATCGACCAGTATCGGACCTGGCCGGTACCCATGGTCGGTGTGCCGTCGGCGGTGCGCGGCGCGGTCGGCGCCCGGCCACGCAACACCAGTACCGGACCGAATCCGGCGTCCGCGTTGGAGACGACGTACTTGTTGTCGGGGTTGTCGAAGAAGCCGCCCTCCCCGAAGCGGTCGGCGAGGGGGCCGATGACCGCACCGCCGCCGGTGCGTCGGGTCACGCCGTCCGCGACCGCCTGCGCGAGCCCGGTGAACTTTGCCCAGCCCGGCGGATCGTCGCCGTAGGTCCCGGCCGGGTCGGTCACCGCGGCAGTAGGCGCCCGGCCGAGGTCGGAGATGCCGGTGTCCACTGCGGTGGGTGCGGCGCCGGGACACGGTTCGAGGGTGCGGCGCGCGCCGCCGGCCTCCACCGCGACGAGGCGCGGGAGCGGCACACCGCCGGCCTGGTCGGCACCGTCGTCCGGCATGTATACGCGCCAGACCACGATCGCCAATCCCGGCGGTGAGGTACGTAATCCGTCGGCGCTTGTGGTGTAGAGGGTGTTGTCCGGGCGCCCGGCCCGTGGCGCGGCGCCGTCCACGAGCCGCACGGTGAAGTCGCGGTGCGCCGAGGTACGGTCGGCGCCCGGCAGATACGGGTTGACCCCACCGTCATCGGGGCCGATAGCGGTGTCATACAGCCCGTCCACCGACTGGGTCGTGGCCGAATAGGTGGTGACCGAGAAGTACCGGGCATGCGGATACCGGCCGCTGATCTCCACGTGGCCACCGGTGGGGATGCGGACCACACTGGCCCAGTACGACGCCGCCGAATCCGGGAAGGCGATGCTGTTGGCGTCGGTGGCGAACTTCGTCGGCCACGAACAGCCGACGAGCCGTGGCAGATCCGCCTGGGCGGGGGTCGGCGGCGCGAGGATCGTCGCCACGCCGGCAACCGCGAGTGTGCAAAGCCACCGGAGCAGGCCATGGGTCGGTCGGCGGCGGTGGGTGCAACTCACCTTGGTCATCGTAGGGCCCAGCGACTGGCTGCGAGGATCTTCGTCGTGCCGGCCGCCGCAGTGCGGTCGAGGCGTTCGAGCAGCTCGGCGGTGAGGCGATCCGATGACGTCGTGACGGTCGCCATCGGATCGCTTGCTAGGGTCGCCCCTGGTCGGCAGGCGTTCTGCTCGGCCGGTCCAGCCCCAGCCCGGCACTGAGGGCACCTCGTTGCCGCTGCATTCTTCGATGAGGCCATGAAACGCATAGGGCGCCCCGATACCCGATTCATCTCCGACGACGATCTCGACGTCGCCCCCTGGCGACTGAGGCTGGAGCGGTGGATCGAATCACCGCGCGTGCAGTGGTTTGTGGTCGGGGTGATCGCGTTCAACGCCGTGGTACTCGGTGCGCTGACGACTTCGTGGGGCCGCGGGAGTGGGCATTCGGTCCTCAGCCTGCTGGACAACGCCTGTCTGGCGATCTTCGTCTGCGAGATTTCCTGCAAGCTGATCGCGGTGGGGCCCAGGTTCTTCCGGTCGGGATGGAACATCTTCGACTTCGTGGTGGTCGCAGCCTCACTGGTCCCCGCCTCCGGCGCGAGCAGTGCGCTGCGCGCCATTCGGGCATTACGGATTCTGCGACTGGTGTCGGCGTTCCCGCAGATGCGTCGGGTGGTGGCCGCGGTGTTCGCCGCAGTACCCGGGATGATCTCGATCATCGCGTTACTGGGTCTGGTCTTCTACATCGCCGCGGTGATGGCCACCAGCATGTTCGGCGAGAAGTTCCCCGAGTGGTTCGGCGATCTGGGTGCCTCGGCGTACACGCTGTTCCAGATCATGACCCTGGAGAGCTGGTCGATGGGTATCGTCCGGCCGGTCATGGAGGTCTACCCGTGGGCGTGGGCGTTCTTCGTCCCGTTCATCGTGCTCAGTGCGTTCACCGTGCTCAATCTCTTCCTGGCCGTCATCGTCGACTCGATGCAGGCCATCCAGCGCAGGGACGATCCCGACGCCGAGTCGAGCGAGGCCGCCGGTATCGCGGCCTCGGCCGCACCGGCCCTATCCGGAGAGCAGACGGCCGAACTACGGCAGGAGATCGCCGACCTCCGGACGACGATCACCCTGCTGCACGCCGAACTGCGGGCCGGTGAAGACGACCGCCTCGCGGATCCGCGCTGAGCAGGCGGTGCCGGTGTGGCACGCCCTTGACGAGCGCAGCTGACCCTCGTCCGGCCGGCCAGCCCGGATAGAACGTGAGGCCGGCGGGATTTGCCAGAATGGGCGGGTGCTCACCCCGGACGACATCCGCAACGTCGCATTCGCCAAGCCACCCATCGGCCGACGTGGCTACAACGAAGACCAGGTCGACTCATTCCTCGACGACGTCGAGACCACCATGCGCGAACTCTACGCACGGTTGGCACGCTACGAGGGGGAGCGGCCGACGTGACGTCGACACCCGGGAACTCCCGACCGACCACGTGGCGCGAGATCGTCGCCGCAGATCCCGGCCACTCCCACCGCTACCGCGAGCGATTCCGTGAGCTCGCGGCACGTGGCCAGGACATCAACGGTGAAGCACGTCTGATCGACGCCATGGTACGGCGCGGCGCGCATGTTCTGGACGCCGGGTGCGGCGCCGGACGGCTCGGTGGATACCTCCACGCCGCAGGGCATTCCGTGGTGGGTGTCGACGTGGATCCGGTGCTCATCAACGCTGCCCGCACCGACTACCCGGGCCCGACCTGGCTCATCGGTGACCTCGCCGAACTCGGTCTGCCCGCAGCCGGGATCGACACCGCGTTCGACATGATCGTCAGTGCGGGAAACGTCGTCACCTTCCTCGCCCCCGACGACCGACGCACGGTCCTCGCCCGGTTCGCCGAGCATCTCGCGCCCGACGGGCGCGTCGTGGTCGGTTTCGGAGCGGGCCGAGGTTACGCGTTCGACGAGTTCCTCGCCGACGCCGCCGCCGGAGGTCTGGTGAGTGAGGTGTTGCTGTCGGCATGGGATGTCCGGCCGTTCACAGCGCAATCCGATTTCCTGGTTGCGGTGCTGCGGCGTTCCGCACCGTGATCGCGCCCAAACTTTCGCAACTTGTTTTACTTGTTTTGCCCTTGTAGGTCCATACAATGGAGGGCATGCCTGCCACGACCACGCCCGGTGACGACCGCACCACGAGCCGGCGGGCGTCTCGGGCCGAGAATGCGTCAGTTGGGCACCGCGGTCGAGCAACGTCGACCGCTTTCACGGAGGCTCTGAGTGACACACTGAGCAGTGTTCCCAAACCCGCCCGCGACAGTTTCCTGCGCAGCGTCACCGGCGACGACCAACTCGACAGTTCCCTGTGGGGACGGGGTCCGTCGGCGACGCAACGCAAGCAGGCGGCGCTGGAGAATCTGCGCCGACAGTTCGCCGCCCGGTCGGCGGTGCTCGAGTACTCGCTGACCCGTGCCGAGGCAGCTGACCTGCTCGAGGTGTCCGAGCAGGCGGTACTCGACCGCATCAAGTCCGGCGACCTGCTCGGGTTGAAGAAGGGCCGGGAGTGGCGGCTTCCGCTGTGGCAGTTCAACGCCGGCTGCGCCCACGGCTTCGTCCCCGGGCTGGCACGGCTACGGGACTCGTTTCCCGGCGGTGTGGTGTCGCTGACCGAGTGGGCAGCCACCCCCAACGTCGACCTCGACGGCGCGACGCCCACCCAGGCGTTGGCCGCCAACCGGATCGACGACGTGATCGCGGTCGCGGCCACCAGCACCTCGGCGGCGTGGTAGCCGCCCTTGCGGCACCCGTTCGCCCGGTCAGCGGGGGACGGGCCTGGACTTGGCGATGGCGTGACCCGACCCCGGCCCACCCGTGGTATTGGTGTCGGATCTACCACGTGTCCGGACACACGTCGGACGGTGCCGCGCACAGGACGTTCGGTCCGCTTTACCGACTCGACCACCACATCCCGACCACGTCGGGTGCCGCGCGCAACTGCCCGGACGATCGATCGATCCTCTACGTGGCCGGCACTCTGGCCACGGCATTCGGCGAGGTCTTCGGTGATCTGCGGGCCGCGGCCGTCTGCCCAAATCACCGGGTGGCGCTGGTGAAGCCGACGTCGTCGATCACAGTGCTCGATCTTCGAGGCGAGGGGGCGGCCATGCGGATCGGCGCTCTTCCGTCGCTGGCGACCGGTGACTATCCGCGCGTACGGACACAGGAATGGGCTCGAGCGATCTTCGAGGACCAGCCCGTGGCGCGTCGGGAGGTGCGTGGTGTCTACTACCACGCCGCCCACTCCAACGGTCGCGCTCTGGCGTTGTGGAACACCGACGATCACGTCGAGGTCGTCTCGGCCGCTGACGGTCGGGCTCAGGACTTCGCCCTGAACTCCGCGAGTATGTGGCCGCGGGTCGTCGAGGCCGCTGTGTCGCTCGGGATGCAGGTCGACCTCGTCGAGCGGTGTCCGCGCTGTCGGTGATGCTCGGCCGACACCGGTCAGACCGCCACACCTCGCCTCCCGGCGCGCAGCTGATAGAACACAGCCATGACGGTCACCAAGTCGATCCTGCTCTTCGTCCTCGCCGCTCTGCTCGAGATCGGTGGCGCGTGGCTCGTCTGGCAGGCGGTGCGCGAGCACCGCGGCCTGTTGTGGGCCGGGCTGGGCGTCATTGCCCTGGGCGCCTACGGCTTTGTCGCCACCCTGCAACCCGACGCGAACTTCGGGCGGATCCTGGCCGCCTACGGTGGGGTCTTCGTCGCCGGCTCCCTTGCCTGGGGAATGGCGCTCGACGGCTATCGCCCCGACCGCTGGGACATCGCCGGGGCGGCCATCTGCCTCGTGGGCGTCGCAGTGATCATGTACGCGCCCCGGGCGTCCTGACGTGCTGCGGCACCCGGTGGAATGACGAAGGCGACGCCGACGTTGTCGATTGGCATGAGCGATCAACCAGAACTCAGCCCCGAGGGGTGGGTACGCGACCAGACCGAGAAGATCCTGGAACAGGGCACCACGGACGGCGTCCAGGTGATGGACCGCCCGATCGTCTTGTTCACCACCACCGGGGCGAAATCGGGCAAGAAGCGTTACGTCCCGTTGATGCGGGTCGAGGAAGACGGCAAGTACGCGATGATCGCGTCCAAGGGCGGGGCGCCCGGGCACCCGTCCTGGTACTTCAACGTCAAGGCCCATCCGCAGATCACGGTGCAGGACGGGACCGCCGTGCGAGAACTCACCGCGCGTGAACTCGACGGCGCGGAGCGTGAGCACTGGTGGGATCTGGCGGTGGCCGCTTATCCGCCGTACGCGGAGTACCAGACCAAGACCGACCGACGGATCCCGGTGTTCGTGCTGGAGTGAGCTGACACCCCGGAGTCGACTTGCTGCTCCCAACGCCTTTGACCCCGCGAAAGGCGTTGGGAGCAGTTGCTTGTCAGCCGAGCTTCGCCAGCCGCGTCCAGGTGTCGACCACGGTGTCCGGATTCAGCGACATCGACTCGATACCTTGCTCCAGTAACCATTCAGCGAGGTCGACGTGATCGCTCGGACCCTGCCCGCAGATACCCACGTACTTGCCGCGCGCCTTGCATGCCGAGATCGCCGCGGCGAGCATGTGTTTCACGGCCGGGTCACGTTCGTCGAACGAGTCGGCGACGAGCGCGGAATCACGGTCCAGGCCGAGCGTCAGCTGCGTCATGTCGTTGGAGCCGATGGAGAACCCGTCGAAATGGTCGAGGAAGGCGTCGGCGATCACCGCGTTGGACGGCACCTCGCACATCATGATCACTTCGAGTCCGTTCTCGCCGCGGCGCAGGCCGTGCGAGGCGAGCAGCGAGATCACCCCTTCGGCTTCGGCGAGCGTGCGGACGAACGGGATCATGATCTTGACGTTGGTCAGGCCCATCTCGTCGCGGACGTACTTCAGGGCCGCACACTCCATGGCGAAACAGTCCGCGAAGTCCTTCGACAGGTACCGCGACGCGCCGCGGTAGCCGATCATCGGGTTCTCCTCGTCGGGCTCGTAGAGTTCGCCGCCGACCAGCTTCGCGTACTCGTTGGACTTGAAGTCCGACATGCGCACGATCACCGGGTGCGGCGCGAACGCGGCGGCGATCGTCGCCACCCCTTCGGCCACTCGGTCGACGAAGTACGCCCGGGGGCTCTGATAGGCCGCGATCGCCTCGCCGATCTGCTCTTTGAGTGGTCCCTCGAGGGTCTCGAAATCGAGCAGGGCCTTGGGATGGATTCCGATCTGGCGGTTGATCACGAACTCCAGGCGGGCCAGCCCGACACCGTTGTTCGGGAGGCGGGAGAACGCGAACGCCTGCTCCGGTGTGCCGACGTTCATCATGATCTTCGTGCTGATCTCGGGCATCGCCTCGATGGACGACTCGGTGACGTCGAAGTCGAGCAATCCGTCGTAGACGTATCCGGTGTCGCCCTCGGCACACGAGACGGTCACCTCGCGGCCGGCCTCGAGTGACCGCGTGGCCCCGCCGGATCCGACGACTGCCGGGATACCGAGCTCACGGGCGATGATCGCGGCGTGACAGGTCCGTCCGCCGCGGTTGGTCACAATGGCGCTGGCGCGCTTCATGATCGGCTCCCAGTCGGGGTCGGTCATGTCCGCGACCAGCACCTCGCCGGCCTGGAACTCGTGCATCTGTTCCACCGACTCCAGCACCCGGACGGCTCCCGCGCCGATGCGTGCGCCGATCGCCCGACCTTCGACGAGGACATCGCCGGTCTCGTTCAGCCGGAACCGTTGCTGGCCGGTCACCGCCGCCCGCGACTGCACCGTCTCCGGGCGCGCCTGCAGGATGTAGAGCTCGCCATCCACGCCGTCCTTGCCCCACTCGATGTCCATCGGGCGCCCGTAGTGCTCCTCGATCAGCAACGCCTGGCGGGCGAGCGCCTCGACCTCCGCGTCGGTGAGGCTGAGGACGCGGCGATCGGCGGCGTCCACATCGACGAACTCGGTCGTCCGGCCCACCGAACGATCGTCGGTGTAGATCATCTTGGTGGCCTTCGACCCGATACCGCGCTTGAGTACGGCCGGACGGCCGGCGCGCAACGCCGGCTTGTAGACATAGAACTCGTCGGGGTTCACCGCGCCCTGGACGACCGCTTCACCCAGGCCGTAGGAGGACGTCACGAACACGGCGTCGGCGAAACCCGACTCGGTGTCGATGGTGAACATGACTCCCGACGTGCCGATGTCGGAGCGCACCATCTGCTGCACGCCCGCCGACAGGGCGACCGCGTCGTGCTCGAACTCGTGGTGCACCCGGTAGGCGATGGCGCGGTCGTTGTACAGCGATGCGAACACTTCGCGCATCGCCTGCAGGATTCCGTCGATCCCGCGCACGTTGAGGAACGTTTCCTGCTGTCCGGCGAACGATGCGTCCGGCAGGTCCTCGGCGGTCGCGCTCGATCGCACTGCGAACGACGCCTCGTCCGATCCACCCGACAACTCGGCGAACGCGGTCCGGATGTCGTCCTCGAGGTCGGCGGGGAACGGCTGATCCATCACCGCCGCCCGGATCTCCTTGCCGGTCGCGGCAAGTGCCTGCACGTCGTCGGTGTCGAGGCCGGCCAGACGCGCGCTGATGCGGTCCGCCAGGCTGGTGCCCGCGGCATCGGGTTGATTCACGAACCGGCGATATGCGTCGGCGGTGGTCGCGAACCCGTTGGGGACCCGGACCCCGACGTCGGTCAGGTTGCGGACCATCTCGCCGAGAGACGCGTTCTTCCCGCCGACCTGCTCGAGGTCGGCGAGGCCGAGGTCGGCGAACCACCGGACATTGCTGTTCATGAACTGACTCCTCAGTTGTCAGGGTGGGGCCTGCGGGCGAGCACCTGCAGGATGAGGGTGGACATCTCCTCAACGGATTTCGCCGAGGAGTCGATGACGGGTAGGTCGTGCGTGCGGTAGAGCTCCTCCGCGCGTTTGAGTTCGTACGTACACTGCCGCAGCGACGCGTATGTCGAATCCGGGCGACGCTCCGTCCGGACCGCGCTGAGGCGGGCCGCGGTCGTGATGATCCCGAAGCACCGGTCCTGCAGGTGCCGGATCGGACGTGGTAGGTCGGTGCTGACGAGATCCTCGTCGACGAGCGGATAGTTCGCGACGCGCAGGCCGTGCTGCAGCGCGAGGTACATGGTCGTCGGGGTCTTGCCGCACCGGGATGGCGCCACCAAGATGACGTCCGCCTTGTCCAGCGTGCGCACACTCTGGCCGTCGTCGTGCTCGATGGCGTACTCGACCGCCTGCATGCGAGCGTTGTAGCGCTTGACGTCCCCGACACCATGCAGACGGGCAGGTGTCCGGGCGCCCCGGGTTCCCAGGATCGCCTCAACTTGCTGCATGTGCATGTCGAAGAAATCGATCAGGGGTGCCCGGGTCTGTTGCAGTTCGACGCGGACGTCGTCGAGTGCAGCCGTGACGAAAACGAGTGGTGTCATCCCGCGGTCCACGGCCGCATCGATCCTTCGCACGACCTCGCGGGCGTCGTCGGCGGTGGTGATGAACGGGATCAGCGTCCGGTCGAAGCGATGATCGGGAAAGTGCAACAGCAGAGCATTGCCCATGGTCTCTGCGCTGATCCCGGTGCTGTCCGAGAGGAAGAAAACCGGGATCAGGTCACCGGTATACGTCTCACTCACTCGGTCATTTCCCATCGGCCGACGTCACGTTGTGCCCTCTATCGTGGCGCAGGCGTTTCGTCGGCTGTCGGGCAGGTCGCTTTACCAGCTGTTGGTGTGCCCGTTCACGGCTGTTCGGACCCGGCGACTGCTCTCACATATCGCTGCGAGATCAGCTGGAGACGGGGGATGAGTTCGGCGGGGGACTCCACCGTGAAATCCATCATCAGCATGCCGATATACGCGGCAACGGTGTCGAGGCTGTCGGCTCCGGTGACCAGAACACAACGGTGCTCGTCGATGGGTTCGACGGCTCCGACGGCCGGGTTGATCCGCGCCAGAACGTCCTCGGCGGGGGCGTCGACACGAAGACGCGCATGCACGTTCCAGCCGCTCTCGGCGATCGTGCGCATCGCGAAAGCCGTGTAGTCCCCGCCGGGCAGCGGCTGAGGGTCGAAGCGGCGTCGCGTTGGCATCCGCAGGCCCATCCGGTCGATTCGATACGTCGTCCAGGTGTCCGTGCGGGGATCCCGGGCGATCAGATACCACCGGCGTTGCCAGCACAGCAGGCGGTACGGCTCCACCAGCCGGGGTTGATCGTCGTAGTCGAAACGCAGCCATTCGACGTCGCGGATGGCCGCGGCGATGGCCTGCAGGACCGACGTCTGGACGTGCGGGTCGGGGGCATCGGTGCCGGTGTTCTCCGGTCCGTGCTCCACGCTTGTACGGATCGCGTCGATGGTGGGCCGCAGCCGCGCGGGGAGAACCTGCTCCAGCTTCGCCAGAGCGCGGGTCCCGGCCTCTTCGACACCTGCGATCCCCACGGCTGCGCGCAGTCCGACAGTGACCGCGACGGCCTCCTCGTCGTCGAGCAGCAGCGGTGGCAACCTGCCTCCGGAACCGAGCCGATACCCGCCGGCGGCGCCCCGGGTCGCGTCGACGGGATACCCCAGCTCACGCAGCCGATCGATGTCATGCCGGATGGTGCGGGTCGAGACGCCGAGACGGTCGGCGAGTTCGGTACCCGAACATTCCCGGTGCGTTTGGAGCAGGGAGAGGAGTCCGAGCAGGCGCGCGGTGGGATCGGCCATCAGAAATCCTCGTGACTCGGGTCGCTATTAGGAACATATCCTACCTAATTGAGGAATACCGTCGTGACATGACCACAACAACGCTCACCGTCCAACCGTTCACCGTCTCCGTCTCGGATGCCGAAATCGCCGACCTCGACGATCGCCTTGCCCGTACCCGCCTGCCCCAACCGTCGCCGACCGACGACTGGGACGCGGGAACCCCGAATGACTACCTGCGCGAGGCCGTCGATGCATGGCGCAGCTTCGACTGGGCCGCAGCAGAATCCCGGATCAACGCGGTCCCGCACTTCACCACCGAGATCGACGGACAGATCATTCATTTCATCCATGTCCGTTCCGCCGAGCCGGACGCCACCCCACTCGTGCTGGCGCACACCTATCCCGGCTCGAGCGTCGACTATCTCGACATGATCGACCTTCTCGTCGACCCGGTCGCCCATGGCGGTCGTCCCGAGGATGCGTTCGACATCGTGATTCCCGACGCCCCGGGATTCGGGTACTCGCAGCCGGTCGCCGCCGGGTGGACCACAGCCCGGGTGGCCGCCGCGTACGACACCCTGATGCGTGGCCTGGGCTATGAGAACTACGGAATCCACGGCTCCGACAACGGCGCGCTCATCGCGCGAGAACTCGGGCTTCTCAACCCCGAAGGCTTTCTGGGACTACATGTTCTGCAACTGTTCTCGTTTCCCTCGGGCGATCCGGAAGAATTTGAGAAGCTCGAGCCGGCCGACTACGCCGGCCTCGAACACATGCAGTGGTTCCAGTCCGTCGGAGGCTACAACACGATGAACGCCTCCCGGCCCCAGACCGTCGCGGTGGGTCTCAGCGACTCGCCGGTCGGGTTGCTCGCCTACAGCGAGCTGTTCAACTCGTTCGGCAACGGAACCTCACTGGTCCCGCTGCAGACGATCCTGCTCGAAGTCAGCGTCAACTGGTTCGCCAATGCAGCGTCCGGGATGAGCCGCAGCTACCTCGAGAACGCGCGGGCGTCGGCCGAGCCGCGGGTGAACGCCGCACCCACCGGTGTTGCGGTGTTCGCCAGCGACTTCCAGACGATCCGCGTCTTCGCCGAACGCGACAACTCGAACATCGTGCACTGGAGTCGGTTCGACGAAGGTGGGCACTTCGCCTCACTCGAGCGGCCGGACCTGGTCGCCGGTGACATCCGGGAGTTCTTCGCGCGTCTGCGATGAGTGACGGTGCCGTTGAGCGACCGTGAGCTCTCGCGCGATCTCCTTGTTGGAGTATCGATCGGACACCTCAGTCGACCGCGTGCCGCAGGTACCCGTACAGGGCCGCGCGATATCCGCGCGTATAGCTCGGTTCCTCGTCGTCAGGATCCGGTTCGACCGCCATCGTCGAGGACGCATGGTGCCGCGCCCACGGCGGCGGAAAACCGCAGAGCCGCTCGTTGGCGTCCTCGAAGCCCTTCTGAAAGAGGTCCGGGTCGAGGTGCCCGTCGAGTTCGTGGTCGACGATCGGGAACGACGTGGGCAGGCGGGTGACGACGCCGTGGGGGGTGACGATGTCCAGGTCGAGCAAATCCTCGTCGCCGCGGGTCATCAGGCCGACCGCCGTTCGGCCAGTGTGCGGTACAGCGTGGCACGACTGACGCCGAGCGCCGCCGCGATCGTCGGCATGGGCTGCCCTTCGGCGCGCATCCGCTCCGCGACTGCGATCTGGTCGTCACCGAGGGCCCGGGGTCGTCCGACGGACGGGCCACGGTTGCGTCGGGACGAAACGGTTGGCGCGCGGTCCGGCCGGAGTTCCTCGTCGAGTTCAGCGAGCGAGGCGAGCACTCCGACGATCATCGCGCCGGCCGGGTCGTCGGTGTCGAGACCCTCACGCAGCGACCGCAGACCGATCTGTCGCTCGGTGAGATCGCGCGCGGTCGCCATCACCTCGGGTGCGGATCGGCCGAGTCGATCGATACCGACGACCACGGTGATATCGCCGGGGCGTGCGTAATCGAGCAACGCCGTGAAGCCGGGTCGCCGCTGCATGCGGGTGATCGCAGCGAACACGTCGCTGTAGATCCGCGCCGGTTCGACTCCCGCGTCGGTCAGCGCGTCGATCTGCGATTCCAGTGTGTGGGCTGCGGTGCCCGCACGCGCGTACCCGAGCAGCATGCCTGGGTATCCGCTCACCTCGTCCGGCTTCATGGCCCGAACTCTATCTCAAAATATCTCAAAACCGTCTCGCGACGCGCCGCGGCGTTTTTGAGATGTCTGTTGTTCTTCGCTGGAATCGCTAGTAGGACATCACACCATGCCGTTCGCGAGTCTCAGAACGTCGAATGAACGGTGGGTCATTATGAGACTGATATGAGACGAGCGCATCGCGATCGAAGGTTTCGGCCGCGGTCCGCGGGCGGGCCGGGTGCCGGACATACGAGTTCGGCATTCTCCCGAGATCGGGCATCTGTCGGCGTAACGTCGAGGGCACGCTGCAGCCAGGGCGAATCGAACGAAAGGCGCGGTGCTATGGGTGAGGAGCAGGCGGCAGACGACCCGCTGTTCGATTTCATCGATGAGATCCTGCGGGGGCATTTCGGACCCGAGTACAGCTCCGACACGACGACGGACCGCCGCCATGTGGAACAGCTGCTCACCGACGACACCAGGCGTCGGGTGGAGGAGTCCCGGGCGGCCGCCGTCGAATGGGGACGAGCCGAGGTCGCCGGCGAGGTGGTGATCGCGTCGGACCGGCTGGTGATCACCTCGCACGGACTGGTGTATGCAGCGGGTATGAGTTCTTCGGGCGGGCACCAACCGCTCTATTACCTGGCCACCCCGGTCGAACTGTTCGAGTCCATGGTCGAGCGCGTCGACGCCACATCGCTGCAGCGTGGCTCCATGGCGGCCGTCGACGACCGGTTCGGCCATGAACTGTCGTTTCCGTGGCCACTGGACACGGGTCTCCGGCATATGCTCGATGCCCACCACGCACTGCACCTGGACCTGGCCGAGCACGAGGGCGCAGTCCCGTCGGCTGACGCGTAGTCGTGATGTCCGGCTCGAACGGCAGCGGGAACGGGAGGGATGTGCGCGGAAGGCGGAGATGGATTCTCGCGCGCGTGATGCTCGCACTTGTCGCCGCGGCGACGGCTCTGGCCGGTTGTGGCGCGTCGGGTGGCGGCGCCGGATCGGGCACTTCGTCATCGACGATGCCGGACGACGCGGTGGTCATCGACGTGCGTACCCCGGCGGAGTTCGAGTCCGGTCATCTGCGCGGCGCCCGCAACATCAATCTCGCATCCGGCGACTTCGTCGAGGTGATCGCGGCACTGCCGGTCGACGTGCCCTACGTGGTCTATTGCCGTACGGGAAATCGATCGGCCCAGGCCGTGGAGATCATGAGATCGACTGGCTTCGCCGACGTCACCGACGCCGGCGGTCTCGACGACGCGCAGGTGAGTACCGGTCTACCCATCGAATCCAGCTCGCCTACCCCGCCCGGTTGATCGTCGACGCGAGCGGGTGGCGGTCAACCGATGGTCAGCGGAACGCGCAGCCGCTGGTGACCCCGAACCGCTTGAGGATCATCGCCGCCGGGCAGAAACCCGTGACGCTCGACTGCAGCAGATTCAGCCCGACGAAGCCGACGAGCAGCAGCCACCACGGCGAGAACGCGGCGCTCAAGATCGCGCCGAGCAGGGTCATCGTGCCCGCGATGGCGAAGACGCCACGGTCGATGTTCACGGTCCAAACCTCCATGTGTATGCATCAGGGTCGCCCTCAATAATACCCAGGGGGGTATATAAAAGCCCGTGACAGCGACGGATATCACACAATGGCGGAGATGTTCAGATGTGCGCGGGCGGCACTCGGACAGCGGCCATTCAGGCCTCGCTCTCCCTGGAGCGGGCGATGATCACCGGAATCCGAGCTGCGTTGACCACCGCGGCGCTCACCGATCCGAGGAGCATTCCGGAGAAGCCACCGTGGCCGTGGCTGCCCACGACCACCAGTTGCGCCGACCGGGCGTGATCGAGGAGGCCCACGGCGGGTGACTTGGCGACGATGGGTATGGAGACCGGGCGTACGGTGACCTCCGGGTACTTCCGTCTCCAGACGGCCAGATGCTCTTCGAGGACTTCGGCCGCCTTGTCGGACAGATTTCGCCACTCGATCGGCGCCCAGTTCAGGGTCGGGATGTTGAGCCGGCTCATGTCGCTCCAGGTGTGTACGGCCACCAACTCGACCCCGCGGCAGGCCGCCTCTTCGAACGCGAGGCCGGTCGCCAGCTCGGAAGTCGGTGATCCGTCGACTCCCACCACGACCGGGGACTGATCCGAGACCCCTTCGGGCGGTTCCTCGTCGTGGATCACGGCGACCGGGCAACGCGCGTGGTGGGCGAGTCCTGAACTCACCGAGCCCAGCACGGCACCGGCCACCCGTGATTGGCCGCGACATCCGACGACCACCAGCGCCGCGTTCTCGGACAACTCGGTCAGCATCGGCACGGCCGGACCGTGCATCACTTCAGTGGTGATCTGCAGCTCACCTGGCGCGGCAGCCTTGTGGGCGATCTCGCGCGCATCGTCGATCACCTTGCGGGCGTTGTCCTCTTGCCAGCGCACGACGTCGAGATTCGCGAAACCCTCCGGCCAGGGTTCGGCCGGCATCACGATCGGGGCAATGACGTGGACCAATGCCAAGGGCCGGCCACGCATCTGGGCATCGCGCGCCGCCCACTCGACGGCCGCGATCGATGACGGCGACCCGTCGAGTCCGACGACGACGGGGCTTGTTCGGGCATCTGGCATGACGACCTTCTCTCCGTGCGCGGGCAAAGAGTCGCGGTCGCAGATGCAGCCACGACAAGTATCAGATTAGGAGATCGGCATGTCCGACACCGGAGGCTTCGGGCCCGGGCCGGAGGGCACTTGTGCCCGGGTGGCGGCGCGGCGACCGTTGCCCTGTCGGGTGGCTTCGGTATGGTCCTCCGGGTGAATGCGAGCCCAGCTGTGAAGTCCGTGAACGCACGCCTCGCCGAGGAACTGGCTGTCGCCGAAGGCCAGGTGGCCGCCGCGGTGCGGCTACTCGACGAGGGCTCCACCGTGCCGTTCATCGCGCGCTACCGCAAAGAGGTCACCGGCAGCCTCGACGACGCGCAACTGCGCACGCTGGACGAGCGGCTCCGCTATCTGCGCGAGCTCGACGAGCGGCGTGATGCCGTGCTCGCGTCGATCGACGAACAGGGCAAGCTGACCGACGAACTGCGCGCCGCGCTGCTCGGCGCGGAGACCAAGGCGCGCGTCGAGGACATCTACCTGCCCTACAAGCCGAAGCGTCGCACGAAGGCGCAGATCGCCCGAGAGGCAGGCCTCGAGCCGCTGGCCGATCGCCTGCTCGCCGATCCGGGGCTGGTTCCCGAAGAGGTGGCCGCCGAGTTCGGCAACGACCAGGTCGCCGACGCCGCCGCCGCCCTCGACGGCGCCCGGCACATCCTCATCGAACGCGCTGCCGAGGACGCCGAACTCGTTGGGGCCATCCGCGAGAAGTTCTGGGCCGACGGCGCGATGCGGACCGCGGCACGTTCGGAGAGCGCGGCGTCGTCGCCGGCCGCCCAGAAGTTCCGCGATTACTTCGACTTCACGGAGCCATTGGACTCGATGCCGTCCCACCGGGTGCTTGCGGTACTGCGCGGAGAGAAGGAAGAAGCGCTGTCGTTGACCCTCGACGGGGGCGAGGACGACGCGTACGAGGCGATGGTGGCCGCGACCCTGGGGATCGATGCCGCCCACCCGGGCGCGGCGACGCCCTGGCTGGTGACGACGGCGCGCTGGGCGTGGCGGACGAAGCTGATGATGTCGGCTTCGATCGAAGCGCGGGTGGCCCTGCGTCAACGCGCCGAGGCCGACGCGGTCACCGTGTTCGCGACGAATCTGAAGGATCTGCTGTTGGCGGCACCGGCGGGAACACGACCGACGTTGGGCCTGGATCCCGGCTTCCGGACCGGCGTCAAGGTGGCCGTGGTCGACGGGACCGGCAAGGTGCTCGACACGTGCGCTGTTTATCCTCATCAGCCGCAGAAGCAGTGGGACCAGGCCAAGGCGACGCTGGCCGCGCTCATCAGCCGCCATGACGTCGATCTGGTGGCCATCGGCAACGGCACCGCATCGCGCGAAACCGATGCGCTGGCAGCGGAATTGATTGCCGAGATCCGCTCATCGGGTACTCGTGCACCGGCGAAGGCGGTGGTGAGCGAGGCGGGCGCCTCGGTGTACTCGGCATCGGAGTACGCCTCTCGAGAGCTGCCCGACCTGGATGTCTCGTTGCGCGGCGCGGTCTCGATCGCGCGTCGGCTCCAGGATCCGCTGGCCGAGCTGGTCAAGATCGACCCCAAATCGATCGGCGTCGGTCAGTACCAGCACGACGTGGCACCGGGCACGCTGGCGCGGAGTCTCGATGCGGTGGTCGAGGACGCCGTCAACGCGGTCGGCGTTGACCTCAACACCGCGTCGGTGCCGCTGCTGTCCCGGGTGTCGGGGGTCACCCCGGCGCTCGCCGCCGCCATCGTGGCGCATCGTGACAACACCGGGCCGTTCCACAGCCGCCAGGGACTACTCGATGTGCCTCGCCTGGGCCCTAAGGCGTTCGAGCAGTGTGCGGGGTTCCTCCGCATCCGGGACGGTGAGGACCCGTTGGATTCCTCCGGCGTGCACCCCGAGGCGTACCCGGTGGTGCGTCGTATCCTCGATCGCGCCGGGGTGGGCATCACCGAGCTGATCGGGAATGCTCGGACGCTGCGCGGCCTGCGCCCGACCGACTTCGCCGACGAACGCTTCGGCATCCCGACCGTGACCGACATCCTCGCCGAACTCGAGAAGCCGGGTCGCGACCCGCGACCGGCGTTCGAGACGGCGACGTTCGCCGCCGGCGTGGAGAAGGTGGCCGACCTCACGCCGGGCATGATCCTCGAGGGCGTGGTCACCAACGTCGCCGCCTTCGGCGCCTTCGTCGATGTCGGCGTTCATCAGGATGGGCTTGTGCACGTGTCGGCGATGTCGGACAGATTCGTCTCCGATCCGCACGAGGTGGTGCGGTCCGGACAGGTGGTGAGGGTCAAGGTCCTCGACGTCGATGTGGACCGCAAACGAATCGGTCTCACCTTGCGGCTCGATGACGAGGTCGGCGCCGGATCGGGGAAAACAGCCCCGAAGAAGGCCGGTGGACGACGGCCTCAGCGGGGCCAGGGCAACGAATCCCAGCGCAACGGGTCCCAGCGCAACGGGTCCCAGCGCGATCGGTCCGGTAAGCGCGGTCGGGACTCGGGCCGCGGCAGCCGTGCCCAGCCCAACGGCTCGATGGCGCAGGCGTTGCGCGACGCCGGTTTCGGGCGCTGAGTCGTAAATCGTGTCCACTATCCGGGCACGCGGCGCAAGTCGGTGCGCAGCAGCATCACGTTGTAGTCACTCCAGCGTGACGCGTTGAAGTACAGCTCCGGGGAATCGCCCTGGAGCGCAGGAGAGTCGGGCAACATCATCGGGCCGTAGACGACGATGGTGTTCGGGGCGACCAGGTAGCGCGGTGCGCTCCACGGTCCCTGCGGGTGTTCGGCCGTGCGCATCCGGATGCCGTTGTCGCCGTCGAGCATCACGTACCTGTCGAGATATGGGCTCCACGCCACCGACAATTCGGTCACCGGCTGCGGCACAACCTGCGACTGCACGTCGGGCATGTCGGCGAGTGCAACCCAACCGGCTGCCTCGCCACCCCAGTACTCGTAGCGGTCGAGATCGAGGATGTCGGCCGGCTTGAACCGGGCGAGGAAGGCGGCACCGAAACGGCCGTTGGGAGTTCCGAACTGGTAGATGTAGTCCTTCTCGCCGGCCACGTCCGGCCGACCGCGTACATACGCGTTCTGCTGGAACTTGCCGTTGTTGTACTCCACGGTCGGCAGTGCGGCCGGTAGCGCCAGCGAGATCGGCGAGTTGATCCGGATGGTGTCCTGGTCGGTGTGCCAGGTCTGACCGTTGTCGTCGGAATGTGCGATCGCGGAGAAGTTGGTCACCCAGTTTCCGGCCGATCCCCACGAACGAACTGACATGTAATTGATGAACTGTCGATGTCCCGAACCCCAGGGCAGCGAGATCGCCGCGGTCGGGATCGTGGTCACCTCGATTGCGGAGATGCCCAGGGACGGAATGAGTTCCTGGGCGTAATTCGGTTCGCCGGCGGCGATGACCGTGCCCGACGTCGGGTCACCGGCCACTCCGTCGGGCACTCGGATCCCGTCAGACAGACGGTGGTCATCCGACCGCAGCAGCACATTGTGGCGCCACTGCTGACCCAGCGCATTGCAGTTGCCGAAGGTGTCGCCGAAGGCCATCAGGGTCTGCCCGGTGCCGTTGTCCCAACTGACACCGAGATCGGTGCCACTGATCGCGAATCGGCTGAAAGTGCGGTTGGGGCTCAGGGGGCCGGTGACCCAGGCGATCGATCTGGTGCTGACGCCGAAGTACGGCGGCAGGGGCCCTTGCGGGCCGATGTTCGGAATATCCGAGCTGCCCAGGGAACCGCTGGAACCGAGGGAACCGCTCGATCCCAGTGACCCGGTATCGGGGACGCTCGAGCCGAATCCGCCGTTGCCGCAGGGCGCGGCGCCGGCGACGCCGGCCCCATGGCCGGTGGCCAGTACGCATGCGGAGACGGCGAGGGCCCCGACCATCGCGAGCCGCGCAGTGCGCGTGAGTCGACGCCGCACGAGACCTCCCCGTCCATGGGTCTGTTACTGATGTGATCAGTGTTACTGGTGGGGTAATTGTGACCCAGGGGATGACGAAATCGAAGACGTCCCACGGTCACGATCTGGTCTCGCAACAACTACACCGAGAACTGGCAACCACACAGGCCATTTCCCATGTGATTGACAGTTCCCCGGGTGAATACCGTCAGCTGCGAAGGGCGACCGCGTCGCGCAGCGCGATGAGGTCACGCAGAACGGCCGCGCAATCGGTCTCGAACTCGGCGTCGGAGAGGTCACGTCGACGAACCGTGAACACTACCTCGGCGCCTTCGGGGTGGGGAAGAACGCGCAACGGGTTGTGCACGACGGCGCCGTCCGGCAGTGTCACCTCGTGGTCGAGGACGCCGAATGAGTTGATCGGCGTGAAGTCGACGCGTACCTCGCCCATTGGCGATCGGACCACCAGGGTGTCGCCGTCGCGGCGGACGTCGGAGGCGAGGCCACCGGCCCACTGCGGAAGATTCGCCGGGTCGGCGGCATAGGCGTAGACCTCGTCGGGAGAGCTCGAGACGACGACCGAGATGTGTCGACTGCCGGTGTCGTTCATCACTCCGAGGCTACCCCGACGCGTGGGGACGACACGTTAGGGTGACGATATGCCGATCCTGAACAAGGACATGACGCTGTGCATCTCGCTGGCCGGACGTCCGTCGAACATCGGAACCAGATTCCACAACTTCCTCTACGACGAACTCGGCCTCAACTTCATCTACAAGGCGTTCACCACCGACGACATCGACGGTGCGATCTGTGGGGTCCGGGCCCTCGGGATCCGCGGATGCTCGGTGTCGATGCCGTTCAAGGAGGCAGTCATCCCGCTCGTCGACGAGATGGAGGAGTCGGCGTCGGCCATCGAGTCGGTCAACACGATCGTCAATGATTCGGGACGCCTCGTCGCGTCCAACACCGATTACGAGGCCGTCGCCGCACTGATCGACCGTCATGCACTGCCGACGTCGGCCTCGGTGGCGATCCGCGGGTCGGGCGGCATGGCCAAGGCAGTGGTGGCGGCCTTTCGCGGTGCCGGGTTCGACAACGTCACGGTGATCGCACGCAATCCGGACACCGGTGCCGCACTGGCTGACCGGTACGGCTATCGATTCGCGTCCGAGGACATCGGATCAGGCGCGGCGATCCTGGTCAACGTGACCCCGCTCGGCATGCGCGGCAGCGACGAGGACACCCTGTCTTTTGCTTCCGCCCAGATCGACGCAGCCGACGTCGTGTTCGACGTGGTCGCGTTCCCCGCCGAGACCCCGCTGATCCGCGCCGGACGCGCTGCGGGCAAGAGGGTGATCACCGGAGCCGAGGTGATCGCGCTGCAGGCGGCACGCCAATTCGAGAGATACACGGGAGTCGAGATCACCGCGGACCAGGTGCGACGAGCTTCCGAATTCTCGCGCGCCGCAACCTGATTCGGACGCCGCCTCAGTCGCTGATCACCTCGCGTACACGCGCCTCGAGGCGATCCACCGTGTCCACGTCGATACCGAAGTCGTGTGCGAGGACGTCGAGTATCTCGCGTTCCGACGCCAACTCTCGTTTGGTGCTCGTCCCGTCCGCCCGGTGAATCGACAGCAGACGGTTGCGCAGGTTCCAGCGAGCATCGTCGACGACGAGACAGGCCGACACCGTGGCGCGGAAATGGGAGTCGGGATGGGTCGAGGCAAACCAGCTGCCGACCACACCGTCGACCGCGGCGCGCGGGCGTTCGTCGAACAGGTACAGCGGCTGCCACCGGCCCGCCACTCGCGACTCCAGCACGTGCAGGTCAGCCTCGGGCCACACTCGCACGCGGAAGGGCTCGAGATCGGTGGGCTGCTCGTCGCCGATGGTGAAACGCAGTGGCGTGGTGGGGGTCTGCCCGCCGAAACCCACGTCGACGAGGTGGCGGCTACCGTCATCAGGAACCGTCACGGCCAGCAGCTGATGCGTCTCCGCGGGCAGCGGTCCCGGTCCCTTCATCCACACCACCCGGCCCGCGAGCTGATCGACGCGGAAACCGAGCGCGCACAGCACAGCACGGAACAGCCCGTTGTGCTCATAGCAGAACCCGCCGCGTCGCCGCCGAACGAGCTTGTCCTGCAGGCTCTCCGGGTCGAGATTGGCCACCGGGATCCCGGTGAGCGGATCGAGGTTCTCGAACGGGATGTGCCGAACGTGCGCGGCGACCAAGCTCGCCAGAACGTCGGCCGTGGGCCCGGGCACGCAAGGGTGACCGATTCGATCGAGGTAACCGTCGACATCGACCGTGCTGGTGTCCATGGCATCCATGGTCGCATCCCGCCCAGCGGATTCCGCATCCGTGCCCCGTGGCCGGGTATCCTCGCGTAGGCAGGCGGATGCCGCGCCTCACGGTGACCGACAGGACGGTGGCGAGATGGGCAAGATCCGGGTGACCGGGAAGGTGCGGGTGACCGGCAAGGTCCGGGTCACCGGCCTCGACGAGCTGCGCCGACGATTCACCAGACCAGCCCAGCGGCCGACACCGCCCGAACGCTGACCGCCCCGAACGCTGACCGGCCCCGGACACCCAGCCGCGCGCGGAGGATGTCTCGTCCGGAGCTGTGTGCGCTGATTAGGCCTGATCGTGCGCATGCAGGACGCTCGGCCCGGCCACGTTCGCGCCGAGTGTTCCCACCCGGCGGCGGAGTTCGCGGTCGGCCGTCACCACGAGTATCGGCCGATTCACCGCAGTGGCGACCAGGTCGACGATCCGATCGTCGCCGGGACCGGACGCTGCGACGGTGGCCACCGTGGGCACCGACGTGACGGTTCGGGCCTTACCCTCCACCACCATCAGCACCTCGACCGGTCCGGGCATCCCCGCCACACCGGTGTCGGCGAGGCCGACGAGTCGATCACGCAACCGCTCGGTCGCCCCGTGTCGGTCGCGCCACCAACCGTCGGGTCGCGAACCGACGACATTGGCGGCATCGACGACGATCAGCGGCAGCTGTTGGTCGGTCATGCCAGTAAATCTAGTGTCGCGGGACATCAGTGTCCGAAAGCGACCCCGTGGCAGAACCGGTTCTCCGGGTCGAGAGCGGACTTGATTGCGTTCAGTCGGCGGAGGTTGGTCTGGCTGAATGCACTCGCCGACCGTGCGGCCTTCTCGTCCCCTTCGAGGAAGTTCAGGTAGGCGGCACCGGTCACATACGGAGCCAGTGCCTGGCGGGTCAGGCGCTGGGCGGACTCCACCGCGAGACCCACGTGCGGGTCGGGGACCACCGACCCCAGCTCGAGCAGGAAGGTGCCCTCGCGGCCGCGGTCATTGGGCGCCGCGGATGCGCCGCGGGCAACCGCCGCGCCGGCATGGCGTATCTCGGCGAACAGGATCAGCGGCAGGGTGCCCGGAGCGGGGAGTACCCGATCCACCAGGATGTCGATGGCTGCATCAGGCAAGTCGTTCATCCACTCGGTGGTGACCATGGCCGGCATGGGATCGGTCGGATCCATGCTGATGGCGTCGGCCGCGGTGAACGGCATCTCCGCCCACATGTCGATCTCGGGGGTCTTCCACCGACGCCACTCGTCGATGATCTCGGCTCCGACGGTCAGATCACCGGACCAACAGCCGCGAACGAGGGTGAAGCTCTTGCCGCGCAGGGGTTCGGGCACGATGTCGAGCGGCGGGAAGTTCATCAGGCTGATAGCCGAGGTCAGGTCGTCCGGTTGATGTGGTGCCCACTCGGCAAAACGCCGCATGATCTCCGCGGCGTCCTCGGCCGGATAGAACAGGTTGCCCGCATAGACGGTGCTCACCGGGAACAGGTCGATGACGATGTCGGTGACGACGCCGAGGTTGCCGATGCCACCGCCGCGTAGCGCCCAGAAGATGTCCGGATGACTCGTTGCACTGACCCGCAGCGGGTTGCCATCCGGGGTGACCAGGTCAAACGAGCGCACCGCGTCAGAGCACAATCCGTATTTGCGGCCGAGCCATCCGAATCCACCGCCGAGGGTGTAGCCCACCACACCGACGTCGGTGGTGGAACCGAGCAGCGGCGCCAGCCCGTGCTGCTGCGCGAGTTCGAGAACAGGGGCCCACTTGGCGCCGGCGCTAACCGTCGCCGTACGCGCCACCGGATCGACGGTTACGTCGGTCATCGTCGAGGTGTTGATCAGCAGTGCGTCGTGGGCCGGTGTGCCCGGCCCATGGCCGGTTGCCTGGATCGCCACCCGCAATCCCTCGTCCGCGGCGAACCGGACGGCCTCGACGACGTCGTGCCGGTTGGTGGGTACCGCGATCACCGCCGGCCGGTGATCGGTCAGCAGATTGAAACCGGCGCGCGCCTCGTCATAGCCGGGCTCGCCGGGAAAGTACACGTCGCCGGCGATGCGGTCGGCAAGCTCGGTCGGCCCGTCGGTTCGGGGTCGGACGGCGCGGTTGGTCGGTCGGGTGGACTGAATCGTCATCGGGGTTCCTCACTGTGTGCCGGATGTGCGGCGAACTGGTTATTCCGGATGACCACAACTCTCGCCGTCGCCCCTTGAGGGACACTTGGAGCCGGCTTGGGGTGACGACCGCAAGTCACGCGGGTCAGTTTGCGGGAGCGTGGTGGACGACAGCCGATCAACCCACGGGGTCGCCCGGGTACGGCGAGTAGCCGAGGTCCATGGCGAACGCGTCGATCCGCTCGCACAACGCGGTGCTCTGCTGGCGAGTCGCCACCCGGCGGGCCTCGGCCAACGTGTCGCGAACCATCGCGGACGGCTGGTCCGTGGCGTGCTGGAACTCGGCGCAGACCAACAGCCGGTGGGCATCCGGATATCGCTGGCCGGTGCGTTCGGCAAAGGTCTGTGCGTGCTCGAGCAGCACCGGCACATCCTCGAATCGGCCGACCGAGACCAGTGCCTCTGCATACAGTGCCCACCACAGGCCGGCGCCGGTGCGCTGTTCGGCTCGCGGATCGTGCAACCGCACGATGTGTTCGAGCGCGCCCTCGTCGGCGTCGCTGACCGCGCGCGACCACCAGTAGATCCGCTCTGCGGGCATTCGCAGGTATTCCAGCGCACTGTGGCCGGAGGAGCCCACGAGCCGTTCGCCCACCTCGCCGACCCAGTCGGCATCGCCGACGAGCGCACCGGCGGTGACGGCGAAGATCGCGGTACCCAGGTACGACATCGGGTCCTCGGGGCCGTTGTCGATCTGCTCGAACAGTGCACGGCCGTGACGGGGTCCCACATGCATGGTCGCGGTGAGCCCTGCGAAACCGCTGCCGATCATCAGTTGATCGGCCTGTATCCCGTCCACCGCGCGGTCGAATGTGATCTGGCTTTCCAGCAGTCGGTGGGCGTCGCCGATGTGCCCGCGGTCGAACAGGTCGATGGCGGCAGCTTGGGAGGCGAGATGGTGCACCACGGGCCGCTCACTGTGTCGCGCTCGTTCTGCCAAGGCATCGGCGTAGCGGCGGGCCGGCCGGATCTCGGCGAGTTGGGAATGCGCGGCGAACCGCGCATAGTTCAGGCGGGCGAGCAGCGCGTCGTCGTGGGCGCGCTCACCGAGTTCGCGGGCGCGGCGTAGGAGTTCGCGATCGGCTGCGAAGTAGCCGTGTCGGGCGACATCGCCGGCGAGCATCGTGCTGATTGCTTCGAGTTCCATCGGTTCGTCGCCGATCGACCGGGCCAATTGTGCGGCGTCGGTGAGCCTCCGGTCCGCCGCATCGAAGTTGTAGCTGCGCAGGGCGATGTGCCCGGCTTCCAGGAGCGCACGGGCGGTTCGGGTCCGGTCGGCCAGGGGGCCGGCCGCCCAGAGGTGGATGGCGCGCTGGGTGGCCGTGGTCGCGCAGGTGGCGTGCTCGAGCTGATCGGCGATGGCGAGATGAATACGGTATGTCCGCCCAGTTGACAGCCCGCCGGCGATGGCCTCCCGGATGAGATCGTGGTCGAACCGAAAAGTGAAGGGATCGTCGGCCGTCGCGCCGATCAACCCGGCGGCATAGGCGGGTTCGAGAGATTCGAGCATCCGGTCGGGCGTTGTCTCCGCAGCCCCTGCCAGCAACGACAGGTCCACCTGACGTCCGATCAACGCGGCGACCTCGAGTACGCGTATTGTCTCCGCCGGGAGCGGGCCGAGCCGTTCGCGGACCACGTCGCGCACGCCGGCCGGCACCGCGCCGTCGGCCATCGAGCCTCTGTCGGCCAGGATTCGAGCCAACTCACGGACGAAGAATGCGTTTCCGCGCGTCCGTCGCGCAATCGTGGCCACGGTGCCCGCCGTTGGCCGTTCCTGGGTTTCCCGCTGTACCAACGCCGCGATGTCGTCGTCGGATAAGGGGCCCACCTCGATGCGCCGGTGCTCGGGCAACCGTGCCACCGCCGCGAGCGCATCGACGACCGCGCTGCGATGGACCCGCGTCCGCACCGACGCGAAAAAGGTGACCCCGGGAGTGCCGCGGGCGGCCATGTGCGCGAACAGTTCCAGCGACGCGCTGTCGGCCCAGTGCAGATCGTCGAGGACGATGATCAGCAGGTGATCGAGCGCGACTCGCGTGAGCATGTCCGCAGCCTGGTCGTAGAACCGGAATCGAGCGGCGGCATCGGGCATCTCGCGTGGCGGTGGGATGACCGTGGTGCCGTGGGTGACCATCCGGCCGAGATCGTTGTCGAGCAGCGCCGAGCGGTCATCGTCGGTCATCTCGGGTAGGACGGCCCCGAGGATCTGCACCCACGGCCACATCGACGGTGCTGCGGCATCTTCGGTGCACCGCCCCCACAACACCGTGACGTCGGCGGCACCGGCGGCGCGCCGGGTCGCCTCGGCGATCAGCGCGCTCTTGCCGGCTCCGGCATCACCTTCCACAACGACGATGCCACCGGGCCCCTGCAGGGAGGAGAGCACGGTGCGATGGGCAGCCGCGAGTTCGTCGGCGCGGCCGATCAATGCCGCGGGCGCCGATGCCGGTGTTGCTGGTGTGGTGGTGATCGTGCGGCCATGCGGAGCGCGCACACCCGAGTTGCGGGCGGTGCTGCGGATGCCGGGGGTGGCGGTCGAGCGCCGAGATGGGCGGACTCGAGGTGTGGTGCGTGGTCGAGAATGTCGCGTTCGAGCTCGCGCAATCGTGGGCCCGGGTCCACGCCGATTTCGTCGGCGAGATGGCGCCGGGCATCGGCGATGGCGGCCAGCGCTTCGGACTGACGCCCGAGGCGGTACCGCGCGGTGGCCAGCAATACCCACAGGCCCTCGTCGAGCGGTGCACGGCGCACGGCCTGCTCCAGTTCGGGCACAATTGCCCGGTGCTCGCCGAGCGTCAACCGCAACTCATAGGAGAACTCACGGGCCTCACCGACGGTGCGCTCGAGGTGCGCCGCGGCCTCATCGCGGAAGGTCAGACCTTCGAACTCCGGGAGCAGCGGGCGATACCCGGCCAGGGCAGCCCTCAGATCGCTTGCCGCGCTCTCGAGGTCGCCTCGGCGCTGCTGCTCGTGTGCTGCCGCGATCGCAGCGTTGAGCGCGCGGACGTCGACGTCCGCGTCGCCGGCGATGAGGACGTAACCCGTGCCACGGGTGACGAGCACCGTCGACGGTGAGCGCGGCCGTCGGCCGGGTTCGAGGGCCTTGCGCAGACCAGAGACATAAGCCTGGACGGACACCTCGGCCCGATCCGGTGGCGTCGCACCCCAGATCCCGTCGATCAGTCGATCGACGCTCACCGCATTGCCCTCGGCAAGCAGTAGCTGGGCGAGGATGGCGCGTTGTTTGCGCGTGCCGAGTTCGGCGGGCTCGGAATCGATCTGCGCGCCGAGGCCGCCCAGGACCGTGTACGCGAGCCGAGCCATCAGCGCGAGTGTAGACGGGAATGTGTGGCCACGCCTTGTATCGGTGAACTGCCCGACTACGCTGGCGCCGTGTCCGTTTCCGCTTCTCAGTTCGTGCGCTGTTCGGTCGGCGAGACGAGGCCCTGATGGGTTTCACCACCGAAGAGCTGATGCGCTGTCGCGACAAGGAGGTCGCCGACCTGGTGGGGCCGGACTGTCGCCTCCTGTTCGTCGGGATCAACCCGGGATTGTGGACAGCGGCCGTGGGCGCACATTTCGCGCGTCCGGGCAACCGGTTCTATCCCGCGCTGTACCGCGCCGGGATCGTCGACCGGTTGATCGACGCGTCGGCCGGCATGTCCACCGACGATCGTGATCTCCTGTGCCGCCGCGGTGTCGGGATCACGAATGTGGTGGCTCGCGCCACGGCGACGGCGGCCGAATTGTCGGCCGACGAACTGACATCCGGTGGGCGTCGGCTGCGGGAGCGGGTCGCAAAGATCCAGCCGGTCGTCGTCGCAGTGGCGGGTATCACCGCATACCGTTCGGCTTTCGGCGTGCCACGGGCGGTGGTGGGCCGGCAAGAGGAGCGCTGGGATGGGGCACAACTGTGGGTGGTGCCCAACCCGAGTGGACTCAACGCGCACGAGACCGTCGATTCGCTGGCGGCAGCCTACGCCGCGCCTGCGCGCGCTGCGGGGCTGGTCGACTGAAACCCCAGACGCCGACTCGGCCGACCGGAGCTCAGATGTCCGATGCGGAGATGAGCCGTTGACGGACCGAGAGCAGTTCCATCTCGGGACGGCCACCCGCGAACCGCTCGACGTTGTCGAGCACCTCGATGACATGAGCGCGGTCGGCGGCGACCATGCCCACGCCGATCAGCGTCCGACGGTGGGCGTCGAGATGGCCGACCTCGGCGGCGGAGACACTGAACCGGCGACGAAGCTCTGCGACTACGGGGCGGACCAACGACCGCTTGTGTTTGAGCGAGTGCACATCTCCCAGGAGATAGTCGAACTCGGCGAAACCGATCCACATGGTGCGGCCAGTGTAGTTCCGGGTCAGAAGACACGCCGCCGCGGGTACAGGCGTTCGGCAAGGGCGTGTTTCTCGGACACGCGTCGAGCACGTGCATCCTGGGCGAACCCGCCGGCGATCGGACGATCCGGGATGACCTCCGGATCGGCGACGACGGTCCACCGTGAGCCGGCCGCGGTGAGCGACCCGTGCTTGGCGGCGTAATAGTCGGGCCGAGGTATCACGGCGACCCCGGAGTCACCGGCCGCGGCCGCGACCAGGTGGGGGTGGAAGCGAGTGCTGATCCACGTGTTGCCCAGGCCGGCCGGCATACCCCGATGCCAAACATCCAGGAAGGGGACGGTGCGGGCGCCGTGCAGGCGATCGCCGAGGCGCACCACGATGTCCCGGTCGCGGCCCGGAATTCCTTCGACCACGGTGACCGCGTCGCCGGGGACGTCCCAGGCGTCGAGCGTGGCGTGCACGAACCCCGCGAGCGCAGGCGCACCACGGTGACCGTGCCAGGCGAAGTCGTCGGTCAGATCACCCTGGATGCACAGCGTCACACCGCCGTCGGGCGTCATGGACTCCGGTTTCTGCAGCGTGTCGGCATCATCGATCGTGAGCCAGGCATCGTCGCCGGTCTGTCGCAGCGCGGGCGTCGGTGCGAGTGCGTCGGCAGACGCGACATCCCGGACATCGAAGACGTCGAACTCAGCCACCGCCTTCTCGAGCACAGACCACGCCGGTTCGGGCGCCCGCGGCAGCAGTCCCTGCCCGCTGGCGTAGGCCGCGACGCCAGCGGTCCGCGCCAACTCGGCGATCGCTGCCACCAGCGAGACATGATGGGGCCATACGGCATTGACGTATCCACCGCCGAGGAGGTGGACCGATGAGGCCCGGCGGAAAACGTCGACGCCCTCGGCGAGGCGGGGCGCCGGTCCGAACCGGGTCGCCGCGTCGGCTACCCAGACCCATGGCGTGTCGGGATCCGGCCCATCGGTGCGCGTGCGATTCGACGCATACTGCGTGAGCTGCCATAGGGTGTCGACGAAGACGGCCCGAGGATGGATGTCGCGCAGCAACAGTCCGGCCTGACCGGGGCTGTGACAATCCAGTACCACCCTCGCCCGAGGGCGGGTGCGGGCCAAGTGGCGCAGCCAGCCTCGGGCGATCAGTTCGTCGCCGTAGTTCGGCCAGCCGGCCGGAGAGACGAGATAGATGATCTCGTCGTGTCCGCGGCGGACACCGAGGCGATCGCGGATGGCAGCAGGCACACCGGGCACAGGCACCCACGGGATGTTACCCACCCGCTCCGATCACCGGGGCAGGTCGTCAGCCATCGCTGCCGAGCATGTCGGCCACATGGTCGGGGACGTACTTCGACAGCGATCGTGGCGGACGCCGGTAGTTGCCGGTGTCGACCGGCTTCTTGGGCAGCTCCACCTTCGGCCGGGGCACGTCCTCGTAGTCGATGGTCGAGAGCAGATGGGAGATCATGTTGAGGCGGGCATGCTTCTTCACATCGGATTCGACGACGAACCACGGGCTCGTCGCGGTGTCGGTGTGGACCATCATCTCGTCCTTGGCCCGGGAGTAGTCCTCCCATCGGTAGACCGCCTCGAGGTCCATCGGGCTGAGCTTCCATTGCCGGACCGGATCGTCGAGTCGGGACTTGAACCGCTTGAGCTGCTCATCGTCGGACACCGAGAACCAGTACTTGCGCAACAGGATTCCGTCGTCGATGAGCATCTGTTCGAAGATCGGTGTCTGACGGAGGAAGCGCGTGTGCTCCTCCGGTGTGCAGAAGCCCATCACTTTCTCCACACCGGCCCGGTTGTACCAGGATCGGTCGAACAACACGATCTCGCCGGGCGCGGGCAGATGGGCAACGTAGCGCTGGTAATACCACTGACCGCGTTCGCGATCCGTCGGCGCGGGCAGAGCGGCAACTCGCGTGACACGGGGGCTCAGGTATTCGCTGATGCGTTTGATGGTGCCGCCCTTGCCGGCGGCGTCGCGTCCCTCGAAGATCACCACGACGCGGCTACCGGTTGCCCGTACCCACTCCTGCAGTTTCACCAATTCGGTCTGCAGCCGGAACAGTTCGGCCTCGTACGCCTTGGTGGAGAGCTTCGGCCTTTTCGCGGCCTTGTCGTCCTTCGCCTTCTTCGCCATTCACAGAGGATGCCACGGACACCGGTCGCGGGCGATGACACCGCGCCAGCGCCGCAGGTGCGGTGTCGGTCAGGCCGGCAACAGATCTCCCACCGCTGAGATCTCGGCGGTGAGTTCGGCCACCGATGCGTCGATGCGGGCTCGTGAGAATTCGTTGATCTCGAGCCCCGAGACGATTTCCCATCGCCCGCCGACCGGGCGAACCGGGAATGAGCACACCACACCTTCCGGAACTCCATACACCCCTGGGGAGGGGAGTGCAGCCGAGGTCCAGTCGTCGCCCTCGATGCCCAGCACCCAGTCGTGGATGTGGTCGATGGTCGCACTGGCTGCCGACGCCGCCGACGATGCCCCGCGCGCCTCGATGATGGCCGTGCCACGGGTGGCCACGGTGGGGATGAAATCGTCGATAAGCCACGCGCGGTCGGCCGCGAAATCAGCTCCGCTGCGCCCGGCGACCCGGGCATGGAAGATGTCCGGATACTGGGTGGGGGAGTGATTGCCCCACACCGAGACCCGGCTGATGTCGCGCGCCGCGCAGCCGGCACGGCGCGCCAACTGCGCGATCGCGCGATTGTGGTCGAGGCGGGTGAGTGCGGTGAACCGCTCCGGTGGGATGTCGGGGGCGTGCGCCGCGGCGATGGCGGCGTTGGTGTTGGCCGGGTTGCCGACCACGATGACGCGGAGATCTGGCGCGGCAACGTCGTTGAGCACCCGGCCCTGTTCGGCGAAGATGGCGGCGTTGGCCTGCAGCAGGTCGGCCCGCTCCATCCCCTTGGTCCGGGGCTTGGCACCGATCAGGAGCGCGAACTCGGCGCCATCGAAGGCGGCCCGCGGGTCGTCATAGATGTCCACCGAGACGAGTTGCTCGAAAGCGCCGTCGTCGAGTTCCATCGCGGTGCCCTCCGCGGCCGAGACCGCATGCGGCAACTCCAGCAACCGCAGTCGAACCGGACGATCATGGCCCAACATCGCGCCGGCGGCGATCCGGAACAGGGCGGCGTATCCGATCTGCCCTGCGGCACCGGTCACGGTTACTACGGCGGGGGTGGTCGATGACATCGTGTCCTATCGTCAGAGTTCTCACAAAGGAAGGTTGCTCAAAATCAGGGCAGTGGCTGATGAGGGACAAGCGGGGTGCCATTCGTCGATGGCCGACGCAACGGCGGGTGGCCCGACGCTACTTACCGATCCTCGAGCAGGATCACCGTGTGCACCGGGCTCGACAGCGTGAGGATCGGGCCGATTACGCGCCAGACCAGTGGGACCGACGTGAAACGGGCCAGCCACTCGTCGGCGTCGGCACGGGGTGGGGGACAGGCCATCATCGTGGATGCGAGCCGGCCGATCCGGAGTCGGTCACCGGTGACGGCCACGCTGCCGGCGTGCGAGTTGCATCCGGCGTCCATACCGACACGGTGCGCGTTGTCGAAACCGATGACCACGGGGCCACCACCCGGGATGGTGCCGCCGATCACGGTGACAGATGTATATGTGCGGCCGGCGAGCAGGGCATACGGGTCGTCGAGCGGCAACGGCGGCACCGGCGCCGGTCGGATGGGCGCAGGAGGCACCGGCGCGGGTGCCGCTGCGACCGGCCCGGCGACGAGTGGCTGCGCCAGGATCGCGCTACACAGGAGGAGCATCGGCGCAGATCGGCGCCGATGCCGACCCCGGGGCTCGCGGTGCGGTTCGGTGCACTCGACCGCGTCCGAACCGATGGGGCCGCGCGTCGCCGATGGTGCCTTCACCCCGATGAGTGGCATGGTTCCACGGTACCCAACCGCGACGCCGTTCGCGGGTGGTGACGGCCGGTGATGTCGGCGAGACGACCGGTGGGTGTCGGGCACTGCAAGGCCCCGGTGTCGAGCACCGAAGCGGCGAACGCGGCGCGTACCGTGGACGGCGACCTCGGGGCCGCCCCGCGGTGGATTCGCGCGTCCGCGGGCGTGCCGCCATCGAGACCCGGCGCTCCGACCGCTACCCATGCCCGACAGGCACGAGTCAGGAGAAGTGTTCGGTGGGAAAGCTGACCAACAGCATGTGGCGCCTTCTGGGCTCCCAGTCATCGCGAAATCAGTCGAAGTCCGTCGCACTGATCAAGGACGCGGACACCCACACCTCCTGGGCCGCCGATCTCGCCGACGATGAGTTCGCGGCGCAGGCCCAACAGCTCGACATCGGCTCGAAGCCCGCCGACCGTGCGAGGTTTCTCGCGCTCGTCCGGGAGGCCGCAGATCGCTCGCTGGACATGCGACCGTTCGACGTTCAGTTACAGGGCGCGCTGCGGTTGCTCGAGGGCGACGTGGTCGAGATGGCCACCGGTGAAGGCAAGACACTGGCCGGTGCGATCGCTGCCATCGGGCATGTCCTGCAGGGCCATCGAGTGCATGTGATCTCGGTCAACGACTACCTCGCGACCCGTGACGCGGAGTGGATGGCGCCCTTGTTCGCGGCGTTCGGTCTGGTGGCCCGGGCGGTCTCGGAGAACTCCGATCACGAGGAACGCAAGGCCGCCTACGCCGCCGACATCACCTACGGTTCGGTCAACGAGATCGGATTCGACGTGCTCCGCGACCAACTCGCACTGTCGCCGGATGACCTGGTGTCGCCGAAACCCGACGTGGCGATCATCGACGAGGCGGACTCGGTGCTGGTCGACGAGGCGCTCATCCCGCTGGTGCTGGCCGGGTCCACCGAAACCGAGGTACCCGATCAGGCCATCCACGATGTGGTCGCACGCATGAAGAACAAGCACTACGAGGTCGACACCGAGGGGCGAAACGTGACCCTCACCGAGGAGGGCGCGTCCTTCGTCGAGGAAGAGCTCGGTGGTATCAACCTCTACGACGAGGACCACGTCGGCACCACCCTGGTGCACATCAACATCGCCATGCACGCCCACTATCTGCTCGAGCGGGACGTTCATTACATCGTCCGCGACGGTGGCGTACACCTGATCAACGCCTCGCGTGGCCGTGTCGCGCAGCTGCAACGCTGGCCCGACGGCGTTCAGGCCGCGGTGGAGATCAAAGAGGGGCTCAGCCAGACCGATTCCGGCGAGGTCATCGACACGATCACGGTGCAGGCCCTGATCGGACGGTACCCCTCGGTGTGCGGCATGACCGGCACCGCATTGGCCGCGGGCGAGCAGTTCCGGCAGTTCTACGACCTGCTCGTGTCGCAGATCCCGCCGAACACCTCGAACATCCGGGTCGATGAACCCGACCGCGTGTACGACACCAAGGCGAACAAGGTCGAGGCGATCGTCGGCTACGTCAAAGAGGTGCACGAGACCGGACAGCCGATCCTGATCGGCACGCACGACGTCGCCGAGTCCGAAGAGCTGGCGTACTTCCTCGACAAGGCAGGTGTGTCGACGGTGGTGCTCAACGCGAAGAACGACGCCGAGGAGGCGAAGATCATCGCCGAGGCGGGCGCGCGGAACGCGGTGACCGTCTCCACTCAGATGGCCGGCCGTGGCACCGACATCCGGCTCGGCGGTTCCGCAGACGACGCTGCCGCGCGAGAGGAAGTGGTGGAGTTGGGTGGGCTCTGTGTCATCGGGACCGGACGGCATGACACTCAGCGTCTGGACAACCAACTGCGGGGACGCGCCGGCCGTCAGGGTGATCCGGGCCGCTCGGTGTTCTTCTCCAGTCTCGAGGATCCGGTCGTGACAAGGAATCTGGCTTTCAAACGAGACCCCGTCTCCCAGTCCGAGGACGGCTCGATGGGAGCCAAGGGAATAGACCTCATCGAACAGGCGCAACGGGTCGCTGAAGGTGTGATGCTCGAGTTGCACGCCAACACCTGGCGCTACAACAAACTCGTCAATCAGCAGCGCGACATCGTTGTTGCGCGGCGGATGGAGATCCTGACCACCGACACCGCGCTGGACGAACTCAGCGCACGTGAACCGGACAGGTATGCGCAACTGACGGGTGCAAAGACCGCCGAGCGGAGCGCTCAAGAGTCGAGTTCCGAGGGGTCGAGCCCTCAAGAGTCGAGCCCTCAAGAGTCGAGCGCTGAGGGGTCGAGCGCTGAAGGGTCGAACCCCGATTGCTCGGCGACCGCGGAGGGGACGACAGCCGAGGCGGCCCCGATGCCGCCGGTCGAGCCGGTGGACCGCGAGGTCCTCGTGCAGGCGGCACGCGAGATCATGCTGTATCACCTCGACCGGGCATGGGCCGATCATCTGGCGTTCGTGTCCGACGTCCGGGCGAGTATTCACCTGCGTTCGCTCGGCAAGGAGAGCCCGCTCGACGAGTTCCACAAACTGATCCTCGACGAGTTCGCCGGTCTGCCCACCGAGGCCGTGGACAAGGCGTGCGTCACCTTCACCTCCGCGACGATCACCAACGACGGTGTCGATCTGGGGACCGCCGATCTGCATCGCTCCACCACCACGTGGACGTACATGGTGCACGACAACCTCTTCGCGTCGGGCGGCGCGAAGACCCTGCAGGGCATCATCGGCATCTTCCGGTGACCGGAGACACGGACGGCCGCGGTGATCCCCGAGCGCAGGCCGAGGCCACCACCGTCGCCGACGATCGATGGTTGACCGTTCCGAACGCACTGAGCGTCTTACGGCTCGCGCTGATACCGGTGTTCATCTGGCTGTTGCTGGTCGAAGAAGCCGATGGCTGGGCGTTCGCGATCCTGTTGTTCTCCGGTTTCTCCGACTGGGCGGATGGCAAGATCGCGCGTTGGCTCGACCAGTCCTCACGGATCGGCGCATTGCTCGATCCCGCCGCCGACCGTCTCTACATCGTCATCATCCCCATCGCGTTCGGAATCCGAGAGTTCGTGCCGTGGTGGCTGATCGCGGTGATCATCGCGCGCGATCTCGCATTGTTCGCCACGGCACCGCTGTTGCGTTCACGTGGCCTGGTGGCATTGCCGGTGCTCTACATCGGCAAGGCGGCCACTTTCGCCTTGATGAGCGCGTTTCCGTGGCTGCTTGCCGGACAATTGGATTCGATCATCGGCACCATCTGCTATCCCATCGGGTGGGCGTTCATGATCTGGGGCGTCGGGCTGTATCTGTGGTCGTTTGTGCTGTACGGGTATCAGACAGTGCTCGTGCTCCGACGGATGCCTCCGCAGAACGCCGCCGCAACGTAACCTGAATTTCCGAAGAGTCGCCGCCGCGTTGGTGCGACAGACCAGAAAGGTGCACCGTGACCGAAACCAATGTGCCCGCCGGCCTGCGTTATACGGCCGAACACGAATGGGTGGAGAGGACCGGGCCGACCAGTGTTCGGGTGGGCATCACCGATTTCGCACAGGACGCGCTCGGTGACGTGGTGTTCGTGCAGCTGCCGGCCGTCGACGACGCCGTGGAGTCCGGCGAGTCCTTCGCCGAGGTCGAGTCGACCAAGAGTGTCTCGGACATCTACGGGCCTCTGGAGGGTACGGTGTCCGAGGTCAACGGCGAGCTCGAGACGGCTCCCGAATTGGTCAACTCGGACCCGTATGGTTCGGGATGGCTGGTCGTCATCAGCGTCGCCGACGAGTCCGCTCTGGACGCGGCGCTGGCCGACACTCTCGACGCCGACGGCTATCGCGCGGTCATCGAGGGCTGATTCGCCGCACATGTGGTGGTGAATCACAAGCCGGTGACGCGGCCGGTGTCGGCGGTCGGTCGGCTCGACGCATACGACTATGATCGTCGGTGTCGTGATCGACTCGATCGCCCGTGTGGAGGCCGCGACACGGTACGGTTACTCACAGCAGATCCGGCCCGCCGACCCGAACGTCGTCGGCCGGACCGGAGCCCGAGGTGGACGATGACGGACCGGCATCGTCGGCGTGCGGGACATGCGACTCGCGTGTCGCCGCGAGCCGTGACATGCCGGTGACGCCGAGATCCGCGGGCACCGAAACAGACGAAGGAGAAGTGGTGAGCGAAAACGACAAGGACCTCGAGGCGCCGGTGGAGACCACATCGGTTTTCCGGGAGGAGTTCATCTCCGAACTCGACGCCGGGGCGACCACCTCGAGTGAACCTGCCGATACCGGGGTCGAGAGGCTCTCTCCCGGCACGGCGCTGCTTGTCGTCAAGCGCGGCCCCAACGCCGGCTCGCGATTTCTGCTCGATCAGCCGACGACGTCGGCGGGTCGGCATCCTGACAGCGACATCTTTCTCGACGATGTGACGGTGAGCCGTCGCCACGCCGAATTCCGCCTCGGTGACAACGAGTTCCAGGTAGTCGACGTGGGCAGCCTCAACGGCACCTATGTCAACCGTGAGCCGGTGGACACCGCGCAGCTGAGCAATGGCGACGAGGTGCAGATCGGCAAGTTCCGTCTCGTGTTCCTGAGCGGTCCGCGCGACGGCCACGCCGGCGCCTGACGCCGTGACGGCGTCGTCGGCAGGTCAGCGCGGCGAAGGATCGATGTCGATCGGCTCGGTCCTCGCCTTGTTGCGTGAGGATTTCCCGGACGTGACGATCTCCAAGATCCGCTTCCTGGAATCCGAGGGTCTGATCACTCCCGAGCGGGCGCCGTCGGGTTATCGCCGGTTCAGTTCGGCAGATGTCGAGCGATTGCGATTCGTGCTGACCGCACAACGGGATCGGTACCTGCCGCTGAAGGTCATCAAGGAGCAACTCGACGCGATCGACAGCGGCGACGGCGGTCCGGGTGGCGCCACCCGGCTGATCTCCTCGGCTCGCGGAGCGGTGGCGCCGGCCACCGACTTCGGTTCCCGGGGCGATCGGGTGTCACGCGAGGCCCTCATCGAGCGCACTGGTGTGGATGCGGCATTCGTGACCGAGCTACAACGCAACGGCCTGCTGTCGGCCGGTCCGGCCGGATTCTTCGACGAAGACGCCGTGCGACTGGTCGAGGCTGCGGCGGCGCTGGCCAATTACGGTCTGGAGACGCGGCATCTGCGGGCGTTCAAGGTCTCCGCGGACCGCGAGGCCGGCTTGGTGGCGCAGATCGCGAACCCGATCGCCAAGGGCAAGGGAACCGGGGCGCGGGATCGCGCCGAGGAGTTGGTCCGTGAGATCGCTGCTCTGTCGGTGACGTTGCACACCCAGCTGGTCAAGGCCGCGGTCCGCGACGTCCTGGACTGATCTGTCGATCCCGGACCGATCTGGGCTCGGGTGGCCGCCACGGTCGGGTCATGCGGTGTAGCGTCGTGTTCAGTGATCGGCAGGCGCGAGGGACTGCCTTCGAGGAGCCACCGACCGATCATCCGGCGATCATGAGGAAGCGGGTGCGAGATGGGCGAAATGCGAGTCGTGGGCATTCGGGTCGAGCCGCCGCAGAGCCAGCCGGTGCTGCTCCTGCGTGAGGTGGATGGTGAACGGTATCTGCCGATCTGGATCGGACAGAGCGAGGCCGCATCGATCGCCTTGCAGCAGAAGGGTATCGAGCCGCCACGTCCGCTCACCCATGATCTGATCGTCAACTTGATCAACGACTTCGGCAAGACGCTGCGCGAGGTCCGCATCGTCGACATGCAAGAGGGCACCTTCTACGCGGAGATGGTCTTTGCCGACGAATTGCGGGTCTCCGCGCGCCCGTCGGATTCGATCGCGGTCGCCATGAGGGCGGGAGTGCCGATCGTCGCCGACGAAGACGTACTGACCGAGGCGGGACTGCTCATCCCCGACGAGAACGGCGACGAGGACGCTCCCGCGGAGGCCAAAGAGGACGAGGTCGAGAAGTTCAAGGAATTCCTCGACAACGTCTCGCCGGACGACTTCAAGGCGAGCGGCGGGGCGTAGCGCGTTGATGGCGCCCAACGCTGGATCGGTTGCCGAGAACAGGGGCGAACGACCCAGATCACGGAACGGACACCGCCGGGTCACTGTTTGCTCGATCTCAAGTAGAGGTTGAGGTTACAGGGCGAGTCGCGTTGATTCCGCCCTCGCGGGCCGCATACCGTCGACACGTCGCCCGAATTGAGCGGGGACGAAGGATGATCGTCTGTCAGGCGCGTACTGTTGTAGCAGTCTCGAGGGAAACCTCGAGCTGACGTGTCTGTCGAGTCGATCCTGGCGTTGCGAGGGAGTCTGCAGTGGGCGATCAGCCGTTCGACGACGAAATGCCGTCACCGACCGAGGTGACCGCGGCCGACGGCGAGGTCGACAGCGACCGCACCGGGGCGTCGAACTCGGGTGCCGCCACGCAGGGCAGTCTCGATGACATCGCGCCCGGCATCTTTCCCAACGACACCGTGCCGGACGAGCTGGTGGGCTATCGCGTGCCCAGTGCGTGCCAGATCGCCGGAATCACCTATCGGCAGCTCGACTACTGGGCCCGCACGTCGCTGGTGGTGCCGTCCATTCGCGGCGCGGCAGGGTCGGGCAGCCAGCGTCTGTACTCGTTCAAGGACATCTTGGTCCTCAAGATCGTGAAGCGATTGCTCGACACCGGGATCTCGCTCCAGAACATCCGGGTCGCGGTCGACCACCTACGTCAGCGTGGGGTGGAGGATCTGGCCCGCATCACCCTGTTCTCCGACGGCACCACGGTCTATGAGTGCACCTCGGCGGAAGAGGTCGTCGACTTACTGCAAGGTGGCCAGGGCGTCTTCGGGATCGCTGTCAGCGGTGCCATGCGTGAACTGACCGGAACCATCGCCGACTTCCCCGGCGAGCGGGCCGATGGCGGTGTCACCGAGACCGCGCCAGAAGACGAACTGGCCGCGCGGCGCAAGAATCGGACCCGTCGGACCGGCTAGAGCCCTCGGGCCGGTCAGGGTGCCGAGGCATCAGCGGCCCATGCACTCCTGCCGGACCGATCGGCGCAGTGTGGCGCAGCGTCAATCCATCGGCGAAACCCGGATGAGGTTGCCGTCCGGATCGGCGGCCACGAATGTTCGGCCGAAGACGTCGTCATAAGGCTCCTGCACCACTCGGACACCTGCCGCCGCCCACCGCGCATGGATCGCGTCGATCGCGGACGCCGCGCCGGGAATCATCAGCCCGACCTCGCACGTGCGCGGGGTGGCAGGAACCGCGTGGTCACTACGACCGGTCCACAGGGCGAACAGAACCCCGGGTGCGACCTCGAAGGCGACATAGCGAGGACTCACGAATTTCGGCTGTACATCGAACAATTCGCAGTAGAACGTGGTTGCGGCCTCAGCGTCGCGGACGTAGATCAGAAACAGGTTCGGTGCGGGCATCAGGGCGCTCCTCGGGTCGTGGGTGATGACGCCACGCCAGTAGATCAGCGAATCACGACATCGACTGTCAGGTTTTGTCGGGCCGGATCGCGTCGTCGCCGGAGACGGGCGACCTGCGCCGTGGTCATGCCCACGTATACTGAGGTCGCGCCGCTGCGTCTCGGGAGAGAGTCACCGCCACATGGGCGGAGGCCGCCGAAGGAGCAACACCTCCTCGTCAAACTCTCAGGCACCCAGGACCGTGATGTTGACGGCGTCTCTGGAAAGTGAGTCGGGGCAACCCGGTTCCGCCCACGGTGAAAGGTCGACTACCGGCCGAATCTCTCAGGCGCCCAGCTGTCCGTTCGCGGATCGACAGGCATGACAGAGGGGGAGGGCCGCAGACCGCCGAGAGGTTGACCTGTCATGCCCGCCACGCCCGTCTCTGCCGCCTTCGTCGATCGCCACGTCGGCCCGAATGCCACCGAGACCGAACGTATCCTCGCCGCGATCGGCATCTCGTCTCTCGATGAACTCGCCGCCCGGGTGGTCCCGGCGGTCATCGCCGATGAGCCGGACTCCAACGGTCTGCAGTCGTTGCCGCCCGCGGTCAGCGAGCACGACGTGCACGAACAACTCGCCCACCTCGCGGGCCGCAACACCGTCGCCCGCTCCATGATCGGGCTGGGCTACCACGACACCCATACCCCGCCGGTGATCCTGCGCAACGTGCTGGAGAACCCTGCGTGGTACACCGCCTATACGCCCTATCAGCCCGAGATCAGCCAGGGTCGGCTCGAAGCGTTGCTCAACTTTCAGACCATGGTCGCGGATCTGACCGGGATGGAGGTCGCCAACGCATCGATGCTCGACGAGGCGACCGCTGCGGCCGAGGCGATGACGTTGCTGAGACGCGCAGGCAAGTCCCGATCACCACGGTTGGTGGTCGATGCCGACCTCTTCCCACAGACGCGCGCCGTGATCGACACCCGCGCTCAACCGCTCGGGATCGAGGTCGTCGAGGCCTCGCTGCATCCCGCGATGCCGGACTGCGGTCTGCCCGAGGGAGACTTCTTCGGTGTGATCATGCAGGCACCCGGGGCGTCGGGCCGCATCCTGGATGTCGGCCCTGTCATCGACGCCGCGCATGCGCGCGGGGCTCTGGTCGCAGTGGGGGCCGACCTGCTGGCAGCGACCCTGATCACGCCACCGGGTGAGTTGGGCGCGGATGTCTGCTTCGGCACCACCCAGCGCTTCGGCGTGCCGATGGGATTCGGTGGACCGCACGCCGGCTACCTGTGTGTGCGTTCGACGCATGCGCGTCAACTGCCCGGCCGTCTGGTGGGTGTTTCGAAGGATGCCGACGGCAATCTCGCTTACCGCCTGTCGCTGCAGACCCGGGAACAACACATCCGGCGTGAGAAGGCGACCAGCAACATCTGCACCGCGCAGGTGCTCCTGGCGGTGGTGGCCGCGATGTACGCGTCCTATCACGGGGGCGACGGATTGCGGGCGATCGCTCGTCGCGTCCACGAACATGCGGTGTTCCTGGCCGACAGTCTCACCGTTGCGGGGTTTTCCATCGCCCACTCGTCGTTCTTCGACACGATCGTGGTTCGTGCACCCGGGCAGGCCGACAGCGTGATCGCACATGCCAAGCGCGAGAACGTGAACCTGCGGCGGATCGACGGCGACACCGTGGGTATCGCGTGCGACGAGACCACCACCGCAGCCGATCTCGCTGTGGTGCTGCGTGCGTTCAGTGCCGAAGGTGTTCGCCGACATGCATTTTCACAACCGATCGAGACCCGTGACACCGAATTCCTGACGCATCCGGCGTTCAACAGGTACCGCACCGAAACGGCGATGCTGCGCTATCTGCGTGCGCTCTCCGACAAGGACATCGCGCTCGATCGCAGCATGATCCCACTGGGTTCGTGCACCATGAAGCTCAATGCCACCGCGGAGATGGAACCGATCACCTGGCCCGGCTTCGCGCGCCTGCACCCGTTTGCCCCGGCGGCCGACACGGTCGGCATCCGCGAGGTGATCTCCACCCTGGAGGACTGGCTGGTCGCCGTCACCGGCTATGACCGGGTGAGCGTGCAGCCCAACGCGGGCTCGCAGGGCGAGTTCGCCGGGTTGCTGGCGATCCGCCGATACCATCTCGGGCGCGGTGATACCGGCCGCGACGTGTGCCTGATCCCATCGAGCGCGCACGGCACCAACGCCGCATCGGCGGTTATGGCCGGGCTGCGCGTGGTGGTGGTCGGTTGCCGAGAGAACGGCGACGTCGACGTCGACGATCTGCGCGCCAAAATCGACAAACACCGAGATGCGCTGGCCGCCATCATGATCACCTACCCATCGACCCATGGCGTCTTCGAGCACGACATCGAGGAGATCTGTGCGGCCGTGCACGATGCGGGCGGCCAGGTGTATGTGGACGGTGCGAATCTGAACGCCCTGGTGGGTGTGGCCCGTCCAGGACGATTCGGCGGCGACGTGAGTCACCTGAACCTGCACAAGACCTTCTGCATCCCGCACGGGGGTGGCGGCCCGGGTGTGGGGCCGGTCGCGGTGCGGTCTCACCTCGCGCCGTATCTGCCCGGTCATCCCCTCGCCGACGACCTCCCCGGGGACTCGACGATCTCGGCGGCGCCGTACGGATCGGCCTCGATCCTGCCGATCACCTACGCCTACATTGCGATGATGGGCGCCGACGGGCTGCGTCGAGCCACCCTCACCGCGATCGCCTCGGCCAACTACATCGCGCGGCGTCTCGGGGATCATTACCCGGTGCTGTATGCCGGCGAGAATGGTCTGGTCGCCCACGAGTGCATCCTCGACCTTCGGCCGTTGACGAAGGAGACCGGCGTCACCGTCGACGATGTGGCCAAACGACTGGCCGACTACGGTTTCCACGCTCCCACCATGAGCTTTCCGGTGGCGGGAACACTGATGGTGGAGCCGACCGAGAGTGAGAATCTCGACGAACTCGACGCGTTCTGTGACGCAATGATCGCCATCCGCGCCGAGATCGACCGCGTCGCAGCTGGGGAGTGGCCAGCCGACGACAACCCGCTGCGCGGGGCACCGCACACCGCCGAGGCGTTGGTCGGCGACTGGGATCACCCCTACTCCCGAGAGGTGGCGGTGTATCCGCTCGGCCTCCCGTCGGCGGGTGCTCGCGCCAAGATCTGGCCCGCGGTCCGACGGATCGATCAGGCCTTCGGCGACCGCAACCTCGTGTGCAGCTGCCCGCCCATCGAGGCCTTCAGCAGCTGATCTCGATACGCCACTCACTTCGTTCGCGGCTACTCGATCAGCGGGTGGGGCCACTCACTACGTTCGCGGCTACTCGATCAGTGGGTGGGGCCACTCACTACGTTCGCGGCTACTCGATCAGTGGGTGGGGCCACTCACTACGTTCGCGGCTACTCGATCAGCGGGTGGGGCCACTCACTACGTTCGCGGCTACTCATCGACGGGGTACGCCGGGTCGTTTGTCGGTGGTGAAGGTGGCCGGGTCGAATGTCGGTGGTCGAGTAGCCCCGAGCCGCTAGGCGAGGGGTGTATCGAGACCACGGCACCTCAGTCCGAAGTCCTCACCCCGCCGTCACCGGCCCGCTGTCGGGCCCGTAGACGAGCCGATTGATGGCGACCGTTGCCGCCGTCTCGGGAATCGGCATCGGGTTCTCGGTGAGCGGGAATGTGACGGTGGCGGTCTTCTCGGGCATCGGCGCGTCACCGCGGAACCCCAGTGCCGTCAGCGTCGCGAGATGTTCGGGCTGGCTGGCGAAGGCAAAGAACTCGGCCACCGCATCGGTCTGTTCGGCTGCGACGCCGTCACCGGTGAGTCGGACGATCGGATAGTCGGCGATCGGGGTCGGACCTCCAGGGATCACCTCGGCGAGACGTGGGGTGGTGTCGTCGCGGGTCAATTGATACAGCGACTGTTCCGTGATGGCCACGGCATGAATGGTGGCGTCGGCCGGGTCGGACGCATCGGCCATCAGCCGAGCTGCGCCGACCGGCGTCCCGTCGGGCGACTGCGGTGCACCCGACGACATCGCTTCGATACTCGAGGCCACCCGCGGCGAGTCCGCGTCCTGTTCGGTGAGCGGACCCATGGTCCGGGTGACCTGCATCGCCACCGCCTGCGCAGCCAGCGCCGTCGCGTCGGACTGCGCACCAATCGGCATCGCCAGGCGAATCGAACCCCAGCTGCCCAACCCGAAGGCGCCCAACGAGGCATCGCGCTGTTGCAGCGTCGGCAACTGTTGCCAGTCGAGTTCGCCGTCGAACGCCTCGGCCAACTCCGGGGCGGTGGCCAACACCACCGGCGAACTGACCAGTGAGGACGGAGTGCCGTCGACGATGTCGGGGCGCGCGCTGACCAAATCCGCCGCCCAGATCGATGACTGCGGCACCCACGCCGCAGGCCGGGCGCCGAGCGCGGCGGGATCCCAGGCGCCGGCCAGACCGTCCAGGGTGACCTTCGCGTCGCCGGGCCGGACCTCTACGACCACGCAGTGATCACGCACCACCGGCCCGGTTTTCGAGTACTCGGCAGCGATGGTGCTCAACGCATCGGCGACATCGGGGTCGGCGATGATCGGAACGGTGGTACGACCTTCGACACAGTTGCCGGCGGCTTGCTCACCTTGCCGGTCGATACGGTCGCCGAGTTGGAACCACACCACGACCACGGCCGCTACGAGGACGACGGTCAGCAGTGCGCCGACCAGACCTCGACTGACCCCCCGACCACGCATCGATGCGCCACGGTCGGTGCTGCGATGGTGAGCCAACCCCCCGCCTTCCGCTCTTCGGGCATTCGCCGTCTGTCACCCCGATCCGACTGTGATCGGGGTGACAGATGACGACGATAGCGGACATCGTCCCGGCTGACAGCATGGTGGCCTGCCGACCATCCGTCCGCGGACGGCTGTCCGGGCATCGGTCAGCCGTTGGCTGCTTTGTACTCGCGGCGCTTGGCGTGCAGGATCGGCTCGGTGTATCCGCTGGGCTGGGTGGTCCCCTCCAGGATCAGTGCCTTCGCGGCCTGGAACGCGATGTTGGAGTCGAAATCCGCAGCCATCGGACGGTAAGCGGGGTCGTCGGCGTTCTGTCGGTCGACCACCGGGGCCATCCGCTCCAGCGAAGCGACCACGTCGTCGGCGGTCACGATGCCGTGATGAATCCAGTTCGCCAGCAACTGGCTGGAGATGCGCAGGGTGGCGCGGTCTTCCATCAGTGCGACGTCGTGGATGTCGGGCACCTTGGAGCAACCCACACCGTGGTCGATCCAGCGCACCACATAACCCAGGATCGACTGGCAGTTGTTGTCGAGTTCCTGCTGCTTCTCCTCGGCCGACCAGTCGGTCTTCGGTGCGAGCGGAATGGTCAGGATGTCGTCGACGTCAGCGGGGTCGCGCTTGGCGATCTCGTCCTGACGTTCGAAGACGTCCACGAGGTGATAGTGCATCGCGTGCAGCGTCGCAGCTGTCGGTGACGGGACCCAGGCGGTCGTGGCACCGGCCTTCGGCTGGCCGATCTTCTGCTCGACCATGTCGGCCATCAGGTCGGTCATGGCCCACATGCCCTTGCCGATCTGCGCCTTGTGCTGCAGTCCGGCGGCCAGGCCGGTGTCGACGTTGAAGTCCTCGTAGGCCGCGATCCACTTCTGCTGCTTCATCTCACCCTTGCGGATCATCGCGCCGGCCTCCATGGAGGTGTGGATCTCGTCGCCGGTCCGATCGAGGAAGCCGGTGTTGATGAAGACCACGCGATTCTCGGCGGCCTTGATGCAGGCCTTCAGGTTGACGGTCGTGCGACGTTCCTCGTCCATGATGCCGACCTTGAGGGTGTTCTCCGGCAGTCCGAGCACCTGCTCGACGCGACCGAACAGCTCGACGGTGAACGCCACTTCGTCGGGTCCGTGCATCTTCGGCTTGACGATGTAGATCGAACCGGTTCGTGAGTTCTGCACACCGGCCTCGGTGGACAGCCCGTGGATACCGGCCAGCGAGGTCACCAGTGCATCGAGGATGCCCTCGGGGACTTCGTTGCCGTCGGCGTCGAGCACTGCCGGGTTGGTCATCAGGTGACCGACGTTGCGCACGAACAGCAGTGAACGGCCGTGCAGATCGAAGCCGGAACCATCGGGTGCGGTGTACTCACGGTTGGCGTGCAGCGTGCGGGTGAAGCTCTTGCCGCCCTTGCTCACCTCTTCGGCGAGATCACCCTTGTTCAGTCCCAGCCAGTTGCGGTAGCCGAGCACCTTGTCGTCGGCGTCGACGGCGGCCACCGAGTCCTCGAAGTCCATGATCGTGGTGATCGCCGACTCCATCACCACATCCTTGATGCCTGCCGGGTCGGTCTTTCCGATGGGCGATTCCGGATCGATCTCGATGTCGAGGTAGAGGCCGTTGTGGCGCAACAGGATCGACGACGGTGACGACGGTTCGCCGCGATAACCGGCGAACGCCGAGGGGTCGGCGAGGGTGGCGGTCTTCTGATCGGCCAACGTGACCTGCAGTGCTCCGTCGACGACCGCGAACGCCGCCACGTCGGTGTAGCTGCACTGCTCGAGCGGCACCGCCTGGTCGAGGAAGGCTTTCGCGTAGGCGATCACCTTGTCACCGCGCACCTGGTTGTAGGACGAACCCTTTTCGGCGCCGTCGGTCTCGGGGATCACGTCGGTGCCGTAGAGCGCGTCGTAGAGCGACCCCCACCGTGCGTTGGATGCGTTGAGGGCGAACCGGGCGTTGAGCACCGGCACCACGAGCTGCGGTCCTGCCGTCTCGGCGATCTCGCGGTCGACGTTCTCGGTGGCGATCTGGAAATCGGCCGGCGGCTCGACCAGGTACCCGATGTCGGTGAGAAACTTCTTGTAGGTGGCGAAGTCCCCGGCACCGTCGTTGTCCTTGTGCCATTGGTCGATCTTGGCCTGCAGATCGTCGCGTACGGCGAGCAGTTCCCGGTTGCGCGGGGCAAGGTCGCCGATGACCGATGCGGCGCCCGCCCAGAAGCTGTTCTGGTCTACACCGGTACCGGGCAACGCCTCGTTGTTGATGAAGTCATACAGGACAGTGGCGACCTGCAGTCCATTGACGTTGGTCCGGTCAGACATGACAGCCTTTCTCCTACGGTGAATCGACCCCACCATGCTACTCGCCGGTAATCGGCGCTTCGCGGGGATCCCGTCCGGTCTGTCCGAGCAGGTGACGACACCGTTCGGCCACCGCGGCCCGAAGGATCTCGCCGGCGGTCGCGATCTCGGATTGTTCGCGCACATACTGCGCTCGACCGGCGGGGGTCTCTATCGGCACCGGGTCATAGCCCAGCTCGCTCAGATCGTAGGGACTCGCCCGCATGTCGAGTTCGCGGGCGCGCAGCGCGAGAGCGAAGCAGTCCAGGGTCAGGTCGGAGTCGATCAACGGTGCCAGCGTGAAGCACGCCCGGTACAGGTCCATCGTCGCGTGCAGACAGCCCGGCTGCTCATCGGCGAGCTGATGGTCGCGGGTCAGTTTGGCTTCGTTGTATGGCCGCGCGAGCGGTGTGAAGAACCGGAACGCGTCGAAATGAGTGCAGCGCAGTGGCATCTCGTCGACCACCGCATCGGTTCCGGCGGCCCCGAGGCGTAGCGGAAGGTCGTGGCGGAGATCGTCGGTGCGGTAGACCATCGCCCATTCGTGCAGGCCGAAGCAACCCAGCCGCGCAGGACGCGAGGCCGTGGCACGTAGCAGCGCTTCGGTGGCGGCCAGAGTGCCCGTCCGCGCGCGCAGGTGATCGGGGTCCACCGACACCCCGCCGGCCACGCGCCGATAGCCACGCAGGGGCAGGTATTCGTCGGCGTCACCGAGCACGACGCCGTAGCCGGGATGCCAGCGCTGCACATGCGCCGGCCGTGACGAGTAGTACGTGAACAGGAAGTCGATCACCGGGTGCTTCGACCCGCTCCGGCGCTCGCGCAGATAGTCACCGATCAACGCCTCGACTCGATCGCGATGACTCTCACGCAGCCCGATCCACTGACGACGAGTAAGCACCCCGTCGACACGGGTCTCGGCGGCCGACCCCGTCGTCATACCCGATGGGTCTCGTCGCGGACGTTGCCGACGAATTCCTCGACCAGGTCGGCGAGCGCGACGACTCCGATGGTGCGGCCGCTCTCGTCGACCACCGCGCCCAGGTGCGAGCTGGTGCGGCGCAGTGCGGAGGTGGCCTCCTCGAGCAGGGTGGATGACGCGATGACCGGTAGCGCGCGGATCTTGGAGATGCCGATGATCGTGTCCGGTCCGATCCGCTCGTCGAGAATCTCGTCGAGGACGTCCTTGAGGTGCAGGTAGCCGGTGAGTGTGCCGTCGGGCCCGCGGACCGGGAACCGGGAGAACCCGGTGTCACTGACCGCGCGCTCCACCGACCCGAGTGTGGGCCCGGTGCCGCCGGTTTTCTCGTCCACCTCCATCGACACGCTGCGCAGCGTGTCCAGTGGAATCATCACTTCACCGACGGTCCGGCTGACCGACTGCAGCGCACGGGTCAGCCGTTCATGTTCTTCGGCGTCGATCAGTCCTTCCCGCTTGGACTCGACGATCATCTGGGCCAGTTCCCCCGGGGAGACGCTGGAGGCCAGTTCGTCCTTGGGTTCCACCCGCATCAAGCGCAGCGAGATGTTGGCGAGCCAGTTGTAGAACGTGATGAGCGGACGCGCGATCCGGATGAACATGAGGTGGGCCGGTACCAGCAACATCGCCGAGGTCTCCGGGCCGGCGAGCGCGATGTTCTTGGGCACCATCTCGCCGATGAGGATGTGCAGCACCACCACCAGCGACAGCGCGACGGTGAACGAGATCGGATGCAGCAGGGCATCGGGTACGTGTACGAGATGAAGGGGTCGCTCGATGAGATGGGCGACCGCCGGCTCGCCCACCCGGCCGAGCAGGATGGAGCAGATGGTGATGCCCAGCTGCGCGCCGGCCAGCATCAGCGACAGTCGCTCGCCGGCGCCGATCACGGTCCGCGCACGCTTCTTCCCGGCCTCTTCGAGGGCCTCGAGTCGATCGCGACGTGCCGAGATCAGCGAGAACTCGGCACCGACGAAGAATGCGTTGCCGCCGAGGAGCACCACGGTGAGCAGCACCGCCCAGAGATCACCCATGGGTCGGCGCCCCTGCGCGGGTCGCGTCGCCGACCGGCTGTAGCGAGACGACGTCGATTCGTCGGCCGTCCATCTGGGTCACCGTCGCCCGCCAGGAGACGTCGTCGCTCTCGGCCGGTTCGTGTTCGTCGTCGTCGGCGTCGATGGCGGGGGTACGGTCGGGCAGTTCGACCGTGTCGCCGACCATCGGTATGCGGCCCAAGCAGAACATGACCAGACCGCCGAGCGTGTCGTAGGACCCCTCCGGAGCACGGTAGCCGGTGGCATCGGCGACCTCGTCGATCCGGAGCAGCCCCGAGCACAGGTAGCCCGCGCCGTCCTCGGCGACGTCGGCGCGTTCGCGGTCGTGCTCATCGGTGACGTCGCCGAGGATCTCCTCGATCAGATCCTCGGTGGTGACGATGCCTGCGGTGCCGCCGTACTCGTCGATCACCACGCAGACCTCCATACCGTCGGCGCGGATCCGCTCCATCAGTGCGTCCCCGTCGAGGCTCACCGGCACCCGCGGCACCGTCCGCGCGATCGAGGCGACGGTGGTGTGCGCGGCGCGCTCGGGACTCACGGTGAACGCCTGCTTGATGTGGACGACGCCCACCAGGTCGTCGAGGTCCCCGTCGATCACCACGGGGAAGCGAGAATGCCCGGTTCGCGACGACGCCAACACCAGATCGCGAATGTTGTCGTCACGGTCGAGGCATTCGATGGTGACGCGCGGTGTCATCAGGTCCTCGGCGGTCAGTTCACCGAATCGCAGGGAGCGGTCGACCAGGGCGGCGGTGCCGGCGTCGATGGAACCCTCGCGGGCGGAGTTGCGCACCAACGACACCAGCTCCTGAGGCGACCGAGCCGACGCGAGCTCCTCGGCGGGTTCGATGCCCAGCCGGCGCACCACCCAGTTCGCGGACCCGTTGAGGCCGTTGATCGCCCACCGGAACGCGGCCGAGAAGATCGTCATCGGGCCCGCGGTGGCACGGGCGACCGCCAGCGGCTTCGCGATCGCCAGGTTCTTGGGGATCAACTCGCCGAGGACCATCGACAACGACGTCGCGATGACGAGTGCCAGGACGAGGGACACCCCGTCGACCATGGATTCGCCGAGCCCCAGCCCGGTCAGGGCGGGGGAGAGGATCCGGGCCAGGACCGGTTCGGCGATGTAGCCGGTGATCAGTGTGGTGATCGTGATTCCGAGTTGGGCGCCGGAGAGCTGGAACGAGAGCGTGGAGTGCGCGCGCTGGACCAGCCGGGAACGGCGGTCGCCGCGAGTGTCGACGTCGTCAGAGATGGTCGACCGCTCCAGTGCGGTCAGCGAGAACTCCGCGGCAACGAAGAGCGCGGTCCCCAGGGTGAGCGCGAGGAAACCGACGAGACTGGCGACGAGGAGGAGGATCTCCAACCGTCACCACCCGCCCGGCAGCGGGCGCCCTTCGGCGAATCCGGCGGCCGACTGCACCCCCAGGACGACCTTGTCGTGCAACTCGGCCAGCGTGCGGGCCCCGGCGTAGGTGGCGGTGCTGCGCACACCCGAGCAGATGTGATCGATCAGGTCCTCGACCGACGGTCGGTCGGGGTCGAGCCGGATTCGTGAACTCGAGATGCCTTCCTCGAACAACGACTTGCGCGCGCGGTCGTAGGCGCCATCACTGGCCGACCGGGCCGCGACGGCACGTTTGGACGCCATGCCGAAGCTGACCTTGTACATGCCCCCGGCGTCGGTCTGCAGATCGCCGGGCGACTCATAGGTGCCGGCGAACCACGAGCCGATCATGACGTTCGACGCGCCGGCCGCGATCGCGAGGGCCACATCCCGCGGGTGGCGCACTCCGCCGTCGGCCCACACGTGCGCACCCCGCGCTCGCGCCACCTCGGCGCATTCGGCGACCGCAGAGAACTGTGGGCGCCCGACGCCGGTCATCATGCGGGTGGTGCACATGGCTCCGGGACCCACACCGACCTTCACGATGGTCGCGCCGGCATCCAGCAGGTCGGTGGTTCCCTGTGCCGACACCACGTTGCCTGCGGCGATGGGGACGCCGGGGTCGGCGGAGGCGACGGCCTCCAACGCGCTGAGCATCTTCTCCTGATGGCCGTGCGCGGTGTCGATCACCAGCAGGTCCGCGCCCGCCGCGGCGAGCGCCTTGGCCTTGCCCACCACGTCGCCGTTGATGCCGACGGCAGCCGCGATACGCAGCCGTCCCGCGCCGTCGACGTTGGGTCGGTAGATCGCGTGTCGTAGCGCACCCAGTCGGGTGAGGACCCCGGCCAGACGCCCGTCGTCGTCGACGAGCACGGCGAGCCCGAGGTGACGATCGCCGAGCGCGTCGAAGACATCGCGGGGCGCGGTATCCACCGGCAGCGTGATGATGTCGGGATCGAGCACTTCGCGCACCCGCGAGAACCGGTCGACGTCTCGGCATCGTTTCTCGGTGACCACGCCGATCGGCCGACCGTCGTCCACCACGACGGCCGCACCGTGCGCACGCTTCGGGATCAGCGCCAGGGCGTCGGAGACCGAGCTCTCGGCGGTCAGGGTGACCGGCGTGTCGGCGACGAGATGACGTGACTTCACGTGATCGATCGACGCCGAGACCGCAGCGATCGGCAGATCCTGCGGCAACACCACCAGTCCGCCACGGCGCGCGAGTGTCTCGGCCATGCGTTTACCGGCGACCGCGGTCATGTTCGCGGCGACGATCGGGATGGTGGTGCCGCTGCCGTCCGACGTCGAGATGTCCACATCGAACCGCGATGTGACGTCCGATCTGTTCGGAACGATGAACAGGTCGTCGTAGGTCAGATCGTGGGTCGGTGCGTGACCTTCCAGGAATCGCACGATGTCCCCGGAGCTCCTCTCAGGCCGTGACTTCGGTCCGGTCTCCGCTCCACAACGTGTGGAACGTACCCGGCTTGTCGATGCGCTGGTAGGTGTGCGCACCGAAGAAGTCACGCAGCCCCTGGGTGAGGGCGGCCGGCAACCGTTCGCTGCGCAGGGCGTCGTAGTAAGAGAGCGACGACGCGAACGCCGGCACCGGGATGCCCATGGTGGTGGCGGTGGCCACCACCCGACGCCAGCTGTCCACCGCGTCTTCGACGGCGCTGCGGAAGTACGGCGCGAGCAGCAGGCTGGGCAGTTCCGGATTCTCGGCATACGCATCGCGGATGCGGTTGAGGAACTTCGCCCGGATGATGCACCCGCCGCGCCAGATGGTGGCGAGGTCTCCGGGTGTCACGTCCCAGCCGTATTCGGCGCTGCCGGCGGCGATCTGATCGAATCCCTGGGCGTAGGCGACGACCTTGGAGGCATAGAGAGCCTTGTTGATGTCGTCGACGAAGGTCTTCGCGTCGGCGGGTGCGGCCGACAGGGTGCCCGATTCGAGTTCCTGGGCCTGCTTGCGCTGATCGGTTGCACTCGACAGCGCCCGCGCGAAGACGGCCTCGGCGATACCGGTGGTCGGGATGCCCAGATCCAGTGCCGACTTCACCGTCCACCGGCCCGTGCCCTTCTGGCCCGCGGCGTCGGTGATCACATCAACGAGTGGTTTGCCGGTCTCCGCGTCGACCTGGGAGAGCACCTCGGCGGTGATCTCCACCAGGTAGCTGTCGAGGTCGCCGGAGTTCCACTCCCGGAAGACGTCGGCGATGTCGGCGACCGGCATGTCGAGGGCCTTGCGCATGAGGTCGTAGGCCTCGCCGATGAGCTGCATGTCGGCGTACTCGATACCGTTGTGCACCATTTTCACGAAGTGCCCGGAACCGTCCGGACCGATGTGTGTGCAGCACGGCTCACCGTCGACGTGTGCCGAGATCTGTTCGAGCAGTGGCCCGAGGGACTCGTATGACTCCTTCGGTCCGCCGGGCATGATCGACGGACCGTTGAGTGCGCCCTCCTCGCCGCCGGAGATCCCCGCGCCGACGAAGTTGAGTCCGCGGGCCGACATCGCCGACTCTCGACGGATGGTGTCGGTGTAGAGCGAGTTGCCACCATCGATGATGATGTCGCCCTCCTCCATGAGGCCGGCGAGCTCCTCGATCACCGCGTCGGTGGGATCGCCGGCCTTGACCATGATGAGCACCCGACGCGGACGCTCCAGGGCCGCGACGAACTCTTCCATGGTCCCGGTGCGGATGAACGAACCGTCCGACCCGTGTTCGGACAACAGCGCGTCGGTCTTGGCGATGCTGCGGTTGTGCAGCGCGACCGTGTAGCCGTTGCGTGCGAAGTTGCGGGCGATGTTCGAGCCCATGACGGCGAGACCGGTGACGCCGATCTGGGCCTTTGTCGAGTCAGGGGAGTCGGAACCGGTGGCGGCAGAAGTCGTCATGGCTGCAAGCCTATTGCGTGGACCGGTCGGTCACGAGTGGGAGGGTCATGCCCGTGGCTGTGAGGTGGTTCACGCTGCCGAGATCAACCGACTGAGCTCGGTCAGCCAGGGGATCGCCACGGCCAAAGTCGGCACGACCAGAATTGCCGCGGCCGCGGCGTAGGCGGCCGTCGCGAGCAGTCGTGTGGGACGCTCGTCGCGCAGACGGTGGATGCGTGCCAGCGTCGTCGGGCCGCCTACGGCCATTGCGCCCCGTGGTGCGACCGCATCCGCGCACGCGACCAGGGCACGTCCGAGCGTCGTCGGAGCCGTCGCGCGTACCGCCTGGTCATCGGCCAGGGATTCCACGAGCAACTCGACGGCGCCGAGCGCCGACTTGCTGCGCACCACTCGGGGGAAGGCTTCGTGCAACGCGATGAAGGCCTCAAGGACCAGGTCGTGGCGCGCGCGCAGGTGCGCACGTTCGTGTGCCAGGACGGCGATCAGCTCTTCACGCGACAGTCGGGCGACGACGCCCTCACTGACGACGACCCGCTGACGCAGGCCGGGCAGGCAGTAGGCGAGGGGTTGTTCGACGTCGATCATGCGCACGTCGCGCCCGAACAGCGGATGTGAGGTGTCGCTGCGGTCGCAGCGGTCCAGGATGTCGATGAGCTGACGGTGGGTGTGGCGTCGCGCCCGGGTGCGGACTCCGACACGGATCACCGTGTACATCAGGCGGGCACCGATCATCAGGGTCAGGGCGAACACGCCGACGAGGGTGAGCCACAGGGGGAGGCCGAGTCGTTCGATCTCATGCAGCGGGTTGGTGGTCGGCGCACCGTCTGGGCCCGGCGCCAACAGATTCGCCGCGATGGCCAGCCCGCAGCTGAATGCCGAGAGCACTCCGGCCAGCGCGATCGCCTGCCACAGGGTCATCGCCGCGCGGGGGGCCTTGACCGGCCAGGAGGCCCGCGACATGGCTTCGGCAGCGGGGCCGACCAACACCAAGGTCAGGATGCCGAAGAAGAGCGCGGTCATCGATACGTCCTCGCGTGGGCTATGGGCGGTGGGCTGTACTGCGGCGAATCTAACTCGTTTCGCCCGTACCGCGGGCGGATTCGAGTTCATCGAGCGCCAACCGTAGGGCTGCTGCCTCGTCGGCGCCGACCCGACCGACGAAGGACACCAGTGCGGCGTGTCGCGAACCGGGCGCATCCGCCTCGCTGAGGGCGTCGACCATCAGGCTGGCGACAAGGTCCTCCCGCGGATGGGTGGGGACATACTTGTGTGCGCGATCGTCCCGGATCTGTGTGACCAGGTTCTTCTTCGCGAGTCGCTGCAGCACGGTCATCACCGTCGTGTACGCCAGCGAGCGATCTCGCGACAGCGTCTCGTGCACCTGTCGGACCGTCTGGGGCGCCGAGCTCTCCCACAGGGTGTCCATGACTGCTCGTTCGAGGTCGCCCAGCCCGTTCATTCTTCGCATTTTACTTCCGCTTCTCTTGCTCGTGCAGACCGGTCATCGGCCGGTCGCGAACACGTCACCCATCAGTTTGCGCTGCACCCTTGACAACATTGGTAAGGCTACCCTACGTTTGAGTCACGTCGGACCGAGCGAGAGTCCTGAGGGCTGCAGAGACCCCCGGTCCACGCCGCGGTAGGCCCCACGATGCAACGCATCGTGGGGCCTACCGGTTCCCGGACCCATATGGCGAACGACGAAGTCGGTGGCCTCGCCGCACCCATCGCAGCGGCTCGTGCCAGTCTCATGGAATGAGTGTGGACAACGAGCAGTCGATCAAAGACACCTTCGGGCGCGGGTTCGATGCCGCATTGGGATTGCGCCTGACAGACGTGACCGCGGATCTGGTGGCCGGCACGGTGGAGATGTCGGAGCAGCACCATCAGCCCTTCGGCATCGTGCACGGCGGTGTCTACTGCGCGCTCGCCGAGGGCACGGCCTCCATCGGCGGGTTCACCTGGCTGCAGTCCAGCGGCATCGGAGGCACTGCGGTGGGGGTCAACAACAACACCGACTTCCTCAGATCCATCAGCACGGGCGCGGTATCCGTGGAGGCCACGCCGGTTCACCGGGGCCGGCGGCAGCAACTGTGGCGGGTCACCATGACCGACGGTGACGGCCGTTTGGTGGCCACCTCGCAGGTCCGGCTGCAGAACATCGAGCTGCCCGAGGGAGTGACCGTTCCGGGCGTCACCACCGGCGCATGACCGGGCGTGGCTTGCCCGATGAGGCGCGGGCACACATCGACGACCTCCTGGCCGCGGTGGACGCCGATCTGGCCGCCGGGTATCCGGGCGACCGGCCGCAACCGCAGCCCGCGCACACCGTGTATGTCAGCGCCGCCGATGTCGACATCGACACCCCGCGGGCATGGGGTGAGCGCGCGACGATGGTGGCCGACGAGGTCGGTGAACTGCTGGTGGAGCTCGCCGGTGATGCCACTGTGGTCGACCTCGCCCGGCAGCGACTGCGCAGCGAGCCGGTCGAGGACCTACGGATCGATCTCGAGGACGGGTACGGCTGGCGCGCGGACGCGGCCGAGGACGCGGATGCACGTCGGGCCGGCGAGATACTCGCCGATTGGACGCGTTCCGGTCCGGGAGCGCCCCGCAGTGCCGGAGTGCGGGCCAAGGGTCTCGGCGCGCACGAGCGGGCACGGGGGCTGCGCACCCTCGAACTCGTTCTCGACGGCGCCGGCGGTGTTCCGGACGGCTTCGTGTTCACCGTGCCCAAATTGCGTGACGCGCGCCAGGTGGATGCGGTGAACGCGCTCTGCGTGGCGTTGGAACGTGTGCACGGACTGGCGGAGTACTCATTGCGTTACGAGCTCCAGGTGGAGATCCCGCAGGCCGTGGTGGGTGCCGACGGACGCGCAACCGTTGCCGAAGCGATCCACCGCGGTATGCCGAGGCTGTCCGCGTTGCACTACGGCACTTACGATTACAGTGCGGCCGCAGGAATCGTCTCGGCGCAGCAGTCGTTGGCCCACCCCGTCGCCGACCATGCGAAGGCCGTCATGCAGGCGGCCGCCGCGCAGACCGGGGTGTGGATCAGCGATGGTTCCACCCAGGTCGTCCCGGTGGGCACACCGGACACGGTGGCGGCCGCGGTCCGGCGCCATCACGGTCTGGTGCTGCGGTCGTTGGAACGCGGCTTCTATCAAGGATGGGACATGCATCCGGGACACCTGGTCACTCGCTGGACGGCGGTGATCGGGTTCTTCCGGTCGGCGATGCCCACCGCGGCCCGTCGGCTACAGGCCTATTTCGATCGCACCGCCTCCGACGTCGTCGACGAACCGGCCACCGCGATGTCGCTGGCATCGGTCCTGCAGCGCGGGCTCGCGGCCAAGGCGTTCACCATCGATGAGGTCGAGCAGATCGCGCCACTGTGCACCACCGAACGGCTGGCCGCGCTGCGCGCCGGTGGCGGGGGACTGCCGGCCTGACCGGCTGTCCGGTCGGCGATACGCGCCCGCGTCCCGCCGGCGGGATCGACCGCGTCGAGCGCGCTCACCGCGCCGGGATGGTTCTGGTCATGGCAGGATGATCCCTACGCAACGCCGGGTGTTGGGCGTGCGCCGTCGCCGGATGGGTGTGGTCGCAATGATCGGATCCGTGTCGCTAGGAGAGGAACTGGTGCGTCTGTCGCCGCATGAGCAGGAACGTTTGCTCATTTCCTATGCCGCGGAGCTGGCTCGGCGCCGACAGGCGCGTGGGTTGCTGCTCAACCACCCCGAGGCAGTCGCGGTGATCACCGATCATGTCCTCGAGGGCGCCCGGGACGGCCGGACGGTCGCCGAGCTGATGTCATCGGGCCGCGAGGTCCTGGCCCGCGCCGACGTCATGGCCGGTGTACCCGAGATGCTGCACGACGTGCAGGTGGAGGCCACCTTCCCGGACGGCACGAAGCTTGTCACCGTGCACAATCCGATCGATTGACCGCGAGAGGCCGATATGTCGCGAACGCAGTCGTCGGTGGTTCCCGGCGAGATCCTGCCCGCCGAAGGCACCATCGAGCTGAACGAGGGTGCCGACGCCATCACGCTGAGCGTGATCAACACCGGTGATCGTCCGGTCCAGGTGGGCAGTCATGTCCACTTCCCACAGGCCAACGCCGCGTTGGATTTCGATCGGTCGGCCGCGCATGGCCATCGCCTCGACATCCCGGCGGGCACCGCGGTCCGATTCGAGCCGGGGATCGAGATGACGGTGACACTCGTCGCCCTCGGCGGCACCCGCGAGGTCTACGGCATCTCGCTCGACGCACCGGGAAGGCTTGACTGATGGCGACGCTCGGACGAGATCGTTACGCGCAGCTCTTCGGCCCCACCGTCGGTGACCGGATTCGCCTCGCCGACACCGACCTGCTGCTCGAGGTCACCGAAGACCGGTGCGGCGGACCGGGTCTGGCCGGTGATGAAGCGGTGTTCGGGGGTGGCAAGGTCATCCGGGAGTCGATGGGCCAGAGCCGCGCCACCCGCGCCGACGGCGCGCCGGACACGGTGATCACCGGCGTGGTGGTCCTCGACTATTGGGGAATCATCAAGGCGGACGTCGGAATCCGAGACGGACGAATCACCGCGCTGGGCAAGGCCGGAAATCCGGACACCATGCACGGTGTGCACCCGGACCTGGTGATCGGGCCGTCCACCGAGATCATCGCGGGCAACGGCAAGATCCTCACCCCAGGCGGGATCGACTGCCACGTTCACTTCATCTGTCCGCAGATCATGGACGAGGCGCTGGGCAACGGGATCACCACTCTGATCGGCGGCGGCACCGGGCCCGCCGAGGGCAGCAAGGCCACCACCGTCACGCCGGGCGCGTGGCACCTGGCGTCGATCCTGGGTGCCACCGACCATTGGCCGATGAACATCGCGTTGCTGGGTAAGGGCAACACGGTGTCCGCAGAATCCATGCACGAGCAGATCCGTGCGGGTGCATCCGGTTTCAAGCTTCACGAGGACTGGGGGAGTACGCCGGCGGCGATCGACGCGTGCCTGCGTGTCGCCGACGAGACCGGGGTGCAGGTGGCGCTGCACTCCGACACACTCAACGAAGCCGGCTTCGTTGAGCAGACCATCGGCGCCATCGCCGGTCGATCCATTCATGCGTATCACACCGAGGGTGCCGGCGGCGGGCACGCGCCCGACATCATGACGGTGGCATCGCACCCCAACGTGCTGCCGAGTTCGACGAACCCGACGCGTCCGCACACGGTCAACACACTCGACGAACACCTCGACATGTTGATGGTCTGTCATCACCTCAATCCGACTGTGCCCGAGGATCTAGCGTTCGCGGAGAGCCGGATTCGACCGTCGACCATCGCCGCGGAGGATCTCCTGCACGACCTCGGCGCCATCTCGATGATCGGCTCGGATTCGCAGGCCATGGGACGGATCGGCGAGGTGGTGCTGCGGACCTGGCAAACCGCTCACGTCATGAAGACCAAACGCGGCGCATTGTCCGGTGACGGTGCGGCCGACAACAACCGGGCACGGCGCTACATCGCCAAGTACACGATCTGCCCGGCGGTCGCACACGGCTTCGACCGCGAGATCGGTTCCGTCGAAACCGGGAAACTCGCCGACCTCGTGCTCTGGGATCCGGCGTTCTTCGGCGTACGGCCGGATCTGGTGATCAAGGGCGGCGCCATCGCCTGGGCGGCGATGGGAGACGCCAACGCGAGTATTCCCACACCGCAACCGGTGTTGCCGCGTCCGATGTTCGGCGCAGCACCGCGGGCAGCGGCGGCGACGTCGGTGAGTTTCGTCGCGCAGGGCGGGCTCGACGCCGGGATCGAGGAAGCCCTCGGGCTCGACCGTCGGTTGGTGGCGGTGAGCGACACCCGCCGAATCGGCAAGGCCGACATGATCAACAACGCGGAGACCCCGGAGATCGCCATCGAACCCGACACCTTCACGGTGCGGGTGGACGGCGAGGTCTGGGACAGCGAACCGGTGACCGAACTGCCGATGGCGCAGCGGTACTTCCTGTTCTGAGTCCGATGCCGAACAATCTCATGCCGAACAGCCCGATGCCGAACCCCGAGACCCGCTCGCAGCTGTCGATGATGCTCACACTCGCCGACTCGCGACTGCCGATCGGTGGACACGTGCACTCCGGCGGTGTCGAACAGGCCATCGCCGATCGGGTCGTCGTCGACGCGACAACCCTGGCGGAGTTCCTTCGGCGTCGAGTCGCCACCAGTGGGCTCGTGGCCGCGTCGATCGCCGCCGCCGTGGCCGACGGAACAATCGATGTCCCGACCGCGCAACGGGAGACCGATGCGCGCACACCGTCGGCGGCCGGCCGCCGTGCCTCGCTGGCCCAGGGCAGGGGTATGCGTCGACTCGCCGGCCGCCTGTGGCCGCAGCATGACTGGAGTGACCACACGCCGCGCACGCACCTGCCGGTCATCTCGGGAGCGGTCGGCCGCATCAGTGAATTGTCCGGCTTCCACACCGCGTTGATCCTCGTCTACACGACGATGAGCGGAGCGGCGACGGCCGGCCAACGGCTGCTCGCGCTCGACCCGGCAGATGTCGCGGTGGTGATTGCCGATCTCGGGTCGGAATGCGAGCGGGTAGCCGCCGCGGCCGCCGTCGAACTAGCCGATCTCTCCGACCCGATGCTCGACGTGTTCGCCGAACGTCACGAGCGCCGCGACATGCCCTTGTTCGTGTCCTGACCGGACACCACACCGATCCGCAGCCGACCCACGAGAGGACGACATGCCCCCGCATCTCATCGATGGACAGCCACACGGCCACGACCACTCCCGACCGCGCCGTCACCGCGAACCGGGTGAGGCGTTGCGCATCGGGATCGGTGGCCCGGTCGGCTCGGGCAAGACCGCGCTCGTCGCCGCCTTGTGCCGTCAACTCCGCGACGAACTCTCGGTGGCTGTGCTGACCAACGACATCTACACCACCGAGGACGCCGACTTTCTGCGCCGCAACGCGGTTCTGCCCGACGAGCGCATCACCGCAGTGCAGACCGGCGGATGCCCACACACCGCCATCCGCGACGACATCACCGCCAATCTCGACGCGATCGACGATCTCGTCGCGAGTAATCCGCCGCTGGACCTGATCCTGGTCGAGTCCGGCGGTGACAACCTCACCGCCACCTTCTCCACGGGCCTGATCGATGCCCAGATCTTCGTGATCGACGTGGCCGGGGGCGACAAGGTTCCGCGCAAAGGTGGCCCCGGCGTGACGTATTCGGATCTGCTGGTTATCAACAAGACCGATCTGGCGCAGCAGGTGCATGCCGATCTCGAGGTGATGCGCACCGACGCCGAACGCGTGCGGGAGGGGCGTCCGACGGCGATGATCTCGCTGACCGATGATCCCGCGGCCACCGATGTGTTGGCCTGGGTCCGTCGTCAGTTGGCCGAGGTCGCGGTGACCGGCTGACCGTGCGCACCCAGATCGAGATCGTGGCCGTTCGTGGCCGCTCGCCGCGCGTCGCCGCGGTCGGTGGTCTCGCAGCACGGCAGACCGGCGTGGAGACCGTCCACCTGATCAGTACCGCCGCGACACCGCTCGGGGGTGACACGATCGATGTTCGCGTGGTGGTCGAGGCAGGCGCCTCGCTGCACCTCACAACAGTCGCCGCGACGCTGGCGCTGCCCGCACGCAACCGGCCCGACTCGGTGATGACATGGGACATCGAGGTTGGCGCGGGCGGTCGGCTGCACCTCGACCCGCAACCGACCGTCGTGGCCGGTGGTGCCGACCACCGCACCTCGACCGCGATCGTTGCCGACCCGTCGGCCACCGTCATCGTCGCCGAACACGCTCAACTCGGACGATCCGTGGAACGTGCCGAGGACGTCGAGCGTGCGCGGTGGCAGGGTGCGCTGCGGATGGATGTCGGCGACGGCCCGCTGCTGCGGCATCGGCTCGGATTGGGTGATCCGGCCGGCAGCGGGCATCGGGCGGTCAGCAGCGTGTTGCGGTATCCGGATGCGCGCGAGGCGGCGGTCTCCGAGGTGGCCTACGCGACGCGCCTCGAACTGGCCGCGCCCGATCAGGGCTCGCCGGCAACCCTCACCACGGCGCTGGGTTCGTCGGCGCAGCACACGCGGTCGCTGGCCGACGACCTCGATCTGGCGGCCCTGGCCGCCAGGTGAGGCCTGCTCGCTCGGTCAGCCGGCCTCGGCCCGCGCCTGCGTGTCCGACGATTGCGACTCCGGCGCCGACGACTCGGGCTCGTCGGATCCACTTGCCTCCGATTGCGACGATGGGACCGACTCGGTCCCGGGCGCCCGCGTCGAGGGAATCGCCCCGGTTGCCTCGACGACTGCTTCGTCCTCGGACTTGCCCTCGAGCGCCGACAACGCACCCAGTGCGGTCCGCGCGTAGACCTGTTGTTCGGTGACCGCGAGCTGGGTACGGCCACGGGTGCTGAAGGCGAAGAACCAGTTGATCAGCGTGTTGAGTCGATTGCGGAAGCCCACCAGGTAGACCAGGTGCAAGGCCAGCCAGCCCAGCCAGGCGAAGTATCCCTCGGTCTCGAATTTCTTCTTCGTGCCGGGCACCGGCACCTGCATCACCGCGCTGAACCGCGAGATCGTGGCCATCGACCCCTTGTCGTAATAGCTGAACGGCTTGCGTTGCTCCTGTGTCTGTCCGTGCAGACCGGCCTTGATCGCGTCGGCGGCGTAACGGCCACCCTGAATCGCGCCCTGCGCCACTCCGGGCACCCCGTCGACCGCCATCATGTCGCCGACCACGAACACATACGGGTTGTCGGGAATGGTGAGGTCGGGCAGCACCTTGACCCGTCCGGCGCGGTCGAGCTCAACGCCCGACTGCTCGGCGAGCTGCTGTCCGAGCGGACTGGCCTGCACGCCGGCCGACCACACCTTGCACTGCGACTCGATGCGTCGCGTGCTGCCGTCCTTCTCCTTGACGACCAGGCCGTCGTAGTCGACGTCGACGACCATCGCGTTGAGCTGTATCTCCACGCCCATCTTGGTGAGGCGTTCGGCCGCCTTGCGACCGAGCTTCTCACCGAACGGTGGGAGCACGGCGGGTGCGGCGTCGAGCAGGATCACGCGGGCTTCGGTCGGGTCGATGTTGCGGAAGGTGCCCTTGAGGGTCTTGTCGCTCATCTCGGCGATCTGACCTGCGAGCTCGACACCGGTCGGTCCGGCGCCCACCACCACGAAGGTGAGCAATTTGGCGCGCTCTTCGGGATCGTCGGACAACTCGGCCTGCTCGAAGGCACCCAGGATGCGGCCACGCAGTTCGAGGGCGTGGTCGATGGTCTTCATACCCGGTGCGTACTCGGCGAAATGATCGTTACCGAAGTAGGACTGATCGGCGCCTGCCGCGATGATCAGGCTGTCATACGGAGTGACGGTGATGCGTTCGAGCAGCCTCGACGTCACCTTCTTTCCGTCGAGGTCGATGTCGAAGACATCACCGAGCAAGACGGTGACGTTTTTCTGTTTCCGCATGACGACGCGGGTGGCCGGGGCGATCTCGCCCTCGGCGATGATTCCGGTCGCCACCTGGTAGAGCATCGGTTGGAACAGATGGTGGGTGGTCTTGGCGATCAGGGTGACGTCGACGTCTGCCTTGCCCAGACGCTGGGCTGCGAAGAGACCACCGAATCCGGAACCGACGATGACGACATGCGGACGCGTGGTGGTCGGAGTGGGGCTGCTCATCTGAGGAACATCTCCTGTCGGTGGGCTGTTGGGCTGCTGCCGCGCACCACTAACGGTAGTCAATCATCGCCGAAAGATCCGGACGAGGACCCCCGCGATCCGTCCCGCTGCCGGAACTGTCCGATTGTCACCGGTCCGGCGTCAGGCGGTCAGGTCGCCGAACGCGTGGCGGCCCGGCTCTGTGACCAGGCGCTGCGATCGCCCGATCGGCGTCCGAGCGTGACACCAGCTCATCGTGGTGGTCTCCCAATGATTGTGCAGCAGTTCGTATTCCACCTCGCCGGAACCGGAACCGAACAGGATGTCCTCATCGCAGAGGTGGATAGCCGACAGTCGCATGCCGATCTTCTCCATGACGCGCCGGGACGCGATGTTGGCAGCCATTGTGCTGGCGAACACCCGTTCGGTGCCCAGTTCGCGGAACGCCATGTCCAGCAGTGCGTGGGCCGCCTCGGTGGCCAGCCCGCGACCCCACACCTCGCGGGCCAGGCGATAGCTGAGTTCCACCTCGGGGTGGTAACTGTGCCGAGGTGTCCGCAACGCGAACCAGCCGCGGAAGTGCCCGGCGTCGCGGTCCAGCGCGGTCCACATCCCGGTCCGGTGGGCTCGACGCTCGGCCTCGGCGCGGGGCAGCACCCAGCCTTCGATGACCTCCTGAGGGGTCGGCGCACCCCCGCTAACATAACGCATGACCTCGGGATCGCCGTCGAGACGTACCAGGGCATCGACGTCGGACCCGCTGACCGGCCGAAGCCGGAGTCGCGCGGTCTCCAGAATCACGATCTCCCCCTCGCCGAAGTGCTCTGCGGTGAGTGTACGGTTCTCTTTCCGCGAGATGCGGTCATCGCCACCCGTGTGTCGATCCGGAAACGGTGGTCGTCGTTTCGTCGGATCGCAGTCCGTCGGGGGCAGCGGCTAGGGTTCTCGAACGTGGCCGACGAACATCTCGACCTGTCGATCCAGCTGCGTTGGGGCGACATGGACATCAACAATCACATCAACAACGTGCAGTTCGCGCGGATCTTCGAGGAAGCGCGAGTGCGGTCGTTCGCCCGGTGGCTTCCGCACCGGCCCGCCGGCTTCTCCCTGTCGGTGGCACGCCAGGAGATCGTCTTCTCCGCCGTCCTCGACTACTCGGTGGAACCGGTCACGGTCCGCTCCTGCGTCAGTCGGGTCGGCACCACGTCCTTCAACCTCTCGCTGACATTGATCGATCCGGCCGGCATCACCTGTGCCGTCGCCGAGACGACCATGGTGTCGGTGGACCCGCGCACCGGGCGGCCGACACCGCCGCCGGATGAGGTGCGCGAGGTGCTCGAGGCCCATTACGTGGCCGACGCCGGCCTGCCGGTGCGGTGACGGGCCACGGCACGAGCAGCACATCGAACGACGCGGAGAACGAGTCGCGCGACGTCAGCCGACGACGCACAGGAGGCGCCAGCACATGTTCCATCTCCATCGGGCGGAACGGACCGATGCTCTGGCCGATGCACTGGCACACCTGCTGCTGACGCCGCTGCCCGATCCGATGACCACCGAAATCGTCTCGGTGCCCGCGCCGGGCGTGGAACGTTGGCTGCAACAGCGGCTGGCCACCCGGCTGGGCACGACGCGTGGGCACGACGGCGTGGCCGCCAACCTGGACTTCACCTCGCCCGCACGCCTGACCGATCGCGTGTTGGAGTGCGCCGAGCGTCGTGCCGACGGTGCGGACGCCACCGGTGTATCGGCAGGCCGCCGCTGGTGGCCCGGTGCGATGACCTGGCCGGTGTTGCGGGTGTTGGACGAATTGATCGACGATCCACGCCTGGCCGTGCTGGCGCGTCATGTTGGCGCCGGCGCCGGGGCAGACGATCACCGGCGCGGTCGCCGCTATGCCACCGCCCGCCAGATCGCCGAGCTCTTCGACTCCTACGGCCGTCAGCGACCGGCGATGCTTGCCGCGTGGGCCGATGGCTCCGACACCGATGGCGCAGGCGCCCCCGTACCCGACGACCTGGCCTGGCAGCCGGACTTCTGGCGCGCGGTCCGACGTGAGATCGGTCATCCGCACCCGGCAGAAGAACTCGCCGAGCGTTGCGCGGTCGTGCGCGAGAACCCGCACGCGATCGACCTTCCCGAGCGGCTGTCGGTGTTCGGCCCGACCCGTGTCACCGAATCACTGCTCGACGTGCTGTCGGCGGTGTCGGCGCACCGTGAGGTGCACCTGTTCGTGCCGCATCCGAGTCCGGCGCTGTGGGAGACCCTGGCCGCGGCCGCGCCCACCGGTGCGCGGCGGCGGGCCGACAATCCACCGCCCCGACTCGCGCATCCGCTGCTCGCCGGACTCTCCCGCGACGTCCAGGACTTGCAGCGCAGAGTGGCGCCGGTGGTCGACCGCGACCACCATCACCCCCCGACGGCTGCCGCGCCGCATAATTCCGTGCTGGCCGCACTGCAGGCAGGTCTGCGCGCCGACGAACCGAGCGCGTCCGTGCGCGATGCCGACACTTCCGTAGAGGTACACGCGTGCCATGGCGCGGAACGACAGGTCGAGGTGTTGCGCGACCGGTTGCTGCACCTGTTCGCCGCCGACGCCGGCCTGCAGCCGCGCGACGTCTTGATCATGTGTCCCGACGTGGAGGCCTTCGCGCCGTTGGTGCGTGGTGCATTCGGTCAGCCGGGGCTCGGGCATCCGGCTTTCGACCTGCGGGTACGCCTGGCCGATCGGGGCCTGCGGCACACCAACAGCGTGCTCGACGTGGTCGCGGCAGTTGTCGAACTCGCGGCCGGGCGGGTCACCGCCGGTGCCGTACTGGACCTGCTCGGCCGAGAGCCCGTGCGCATGCGCTTCGACCTCACCGACGACGATCTCGAGGTGATCCGGGAATGGTTGGTGGGCAGCAATATCCGCTGGGCGATCGACGATTCGCAGCGGGGGCGGTTCGGGCTCAAGGGCTTCCGACAGGGCACCTTCGAGACCGGGATTGACCGGATTCTGCTCGGCGCGGTCGCGGAGGAGGCCGACAATGAATGGCTCGACACCGCGCTACCGCTCGGTGGCGTCGAGAGCACCGAGATCGACCTGGCCGGACGGTTCGCCGAATTCGTGGACAGATTGTCGACCACACTCGGCGCGCTGAGCGGTACCCAGCCGGCGAACGCATGGACACAGATCCTCGCCGACGCGATCGATGCACTCGTCCTCACCGATGTCGACTCCGAATGGCAACGGGCGCAGGCTCTCCGCTCGATCGCAGGAGTGTTCGAAGAGGGCGAGGTCGCCGCGGGCGGACCGGACGGGGGAGAGGTGGAGCTCCGGTTGGGGGACATCCGCGACCTGATCGCCGGGCTCGTGTCGGCCGCGCCCACCCGGGCCAACTTCCGCACCGGCGAGTTGACCGTGTGTTCCATGGTGCCGATGCGATCGGTACCGCACCGGGTGATCGTGCTCCTCGGGGTCGATGGGGACGCCTTCCCGCGCGCGCTGCGCCACGATGGTGATGACATTGCGGCACGGGCGCCACTGGTGGGCGAACGCAATCCACGCGACGAGGACCGTCAGTTGTTCCTCGATGCGATCTGCGCGGCCGAGGAGCATCTGCTGGTGCTCTACAGCGGCGCAGACCCCGTCTCGGGACAGCGAATTCCACCTGCCGTGGTCGTCAGCGAACTCGTCGACGCGGTGTCGGCGATCACCCGAACGCCTGACAGTTGCGTTCGTCGCCACACCCTGCACGCCTTCGACGCCGACAATTTCGTGCCCGGTGCGATCGCCGGGGTGGCCGAGCCGTTCTCCTATGACACCGCCCTGCTCGCCGGAGCGCGGGCGTCCGGGACCACGCCGGAGCGGCGTTCGATGATCGCCGACGGCCGCCTGGACCCGCCCGACCCCGACGACATCGAACTCGCGTCGCTGGTCAGCTTCCTGACCAATCCGATCGAGGGTTTCGTCCGGCAGCGACTGGGCGCCCGCATCCCGGATGAGGAACGCCCGCACGCCGATCAACTCGACGTCGCCCTCGCGCCGCTGGACCGTTGGGCAATCGGCGACAGATTCCTGGCGCGGATGCTCGCCGGTACCGATCTCGCCGCCTGCCAGGCCGCCGAACTCCGCCGCGGAACGCTGCCGCCGTATGCATTCGGTACCCGCGAGTTGCGCGACATCTCGACCGACGTGGCTGCGGTCTTCGCGGCGGCCGAGTCCGCTCGAGTCGGCACATCGTCGACGGTCGACCTGGTGGTTCCGTTGCCCGACGGCCGGCGCGTATACGGCACGGTCGGCGACATCCATGCGGGCACGGTGATCACGGCCACCTATTCGAAGCTCCGGGCCAAACAGCGGTTGACCGCGTGGATCCGGCTGCTCGCCGTCGCTGCCGCCCGGCAGGCAGTGGGGCGCGGAGACGACGTTCGCGCCGCAGCCGTCATCGCGCGGCGACCGACCCGTTCGGGTGGGGTTGCCCGGTCTCTGCTCACCGCCCCGGAGCACCCGCTCGACGTACTCTGTTCCCTGATCGGGTTGCGCGACCTCGGGCTGCGCCGCGCGCTGCCGCTCCCACTGGACCCGGCCGCGGAGTTTGCCGATCACCATCGCCGTTCGGGGGGCGCCGACCGTGCCCTGCCGGCGGCCCGCCGCGCGTACGACGGCGACTTCGGTGCAGGCCGAGATCGCTACCTGCGGATGGTGTTCGGCGGCGACGTCACCCGGCCGGTGGACTTCGAAGACGTGCTCGCGGCGCCGGTACCATCCGAAGATTCCTGGGATGGACCGCAGTTGCCCGCAGACCCCGGCGACACCCTGTTCGGTGCACTGGCCCGCCTGGTGTGGGACCCGCTGCTCGAACACGAGACCCTGACCTGAGATGACCGGACCCGAGATGACCGACACCGACTACCGCCATGGTCCGGGCCGTGTGCCCGTGGCCTTCGACGTGACCGCGCCTCTGCCTGAGGGGACCACCGTCCTCGAGGCCAGCGCCGGCACCGGTAAGACCTACGCGATCGTGGGTCTCGGCGCCCGGTTGATAGCCGAGGGTGTGCCGATCGACAAGCTGTTGCTGGTCACCTTCAGCCGCGCGGCCACCGCCGAGCTGCGCGAGCGGATGCGAGAGCGCGTGGTGGAACTCATTGCTGCGCTGGCAAGTCCGGAGGACGGCCCGGATCACGCGGACCCGCTGGTTGGCTACCTGGCCGACGGCGAGGTCGGCGAGGTGACCCTTCGTCGGGAACGGCTGGTACGTGCGCTGTCGGATTTCGATGCGTCCACCATCGCGACCACACACACCTTCTGCAACCGCATGCTCGATGCCCTGGGCTTCCTTGGTGAACGAGAGATGATCTACGAGATCGTGGAAGACGTCGATGATCTCGTCGACGAAGCCGCGCTCGATCTCTATCTCCGCGGCTACGCCGGCGCCGACCGCCCCGATTTCTCACTCGGGGACGCGACCGACATCGCCCGGGACGCGATCCGGCAACCGGCCACCGCGCTCGCACCGTCGGAGACCGACCTCGGCGATGCCGATACCCCCGAAGCGATGGTCGCGCACCGCCGGGTGCGGTTTGCCGCACGTATCCGCGAGATCGTCGAAGAACGCAAGCGGACGTCGCGTCTGCGCACCTATGACGACTTGCAGATGATCCTGTTTCGGATCGTGACCGATCCCGTCGTGGGGGCGGCGGCATGCACACGTATCCGCGCGATGTTCGACGCCGTGCTCGTCGACGAGTTCCAGGACACCGACCCCCAACAGTGGGAGATCGTCCACCGCTGTTTTCACGGCAGCCGGAGACTGGTGCTGGTCGGTGATCCCAAACAGTCCATCTACGGTTTTCGCGGTGCCGAGGTGCTCAGCTATCTGCAGGCGGTACGGTCTGCCGATTCCCTACGCGTCCTCGATGTCAACCGACGCTCCGATGGGGCTCTGGTGGACGCCCTTGCCCGCCTGCACGGTGGCGCCGAACTCGGGCACGGTGACATCGTGGTGCACGAGGTCACTGCGGCTCGATCCGGCAGCCGACTGCACGGAGTGCCGCCGGTGCGGTTGCGCGCGCTGCCGCGGCGGGATTTCACCGTGCTCAACCGAAGCGGTTTCCCCGCCGTCGGCGCTGTCCGCGACAAGGTCATCGCCGACGTCGCGGCCGACATCGCCGGACTGTTGGCATCGAAGACGACGATCGAGGCCGACGGGGCGGTGCGGCCGGTGGAGCCCGGTGACATCGCCATCCTGGTGACGCTCAACAAGACCATCGCACCTCTGCAACAACACCTGCAGGCCCATGGCGTCGCGGCGGTGATCGGATCGGGCACCAGCGTCTTCCACACCGCCGCGGCGCGGCAGTGGCTGGCGGTGATCCGGGCGGTCGAACAGCCGGCGCGTACCGATTTGGTGCGCACGGCAGCGCTCGGGACCTTGATCGGCTGGGACGTCGACGCCCTCGCCTGCGATGACGGCGCCGGCATCACCGACCTGGCGATGAGTCTGCAGAGCTTCGGGCACGTCTTCGCCGAGGGCGGATTCGCGGCGATGGCACAGCGCCTGATGAGCCGCATGCGGGTGGCCGAACGTGTGCTCGCCGGGCCCGACGGGGAACGCGAGCTGACGGATCTGATCCAGGTGGCCTCACTGTGCAACGTCGAGGTCATGCACAGTGGGTGCGGGCTCAGTGGGCTGGTCGAGTGGCTCGCCGACCGCATCGCCGACACCACCCGCTGGCAACGTCATCAGGATCAGACGCGGCGACTCGACCGCGACACCCAGGCGGTGCAGATCATGACCGTGCACCGCAGCAAGGGTTTGCAGTTCCCGATCGTCTACGTGCCGTTCGCATGGGATGGGGCGCGCAATGCGAATCGGGCCACCTTCACGTTCCACGATGCGCACGCCGAGCGGGCGCTCGATGTGGGCGGGACCGAGGCGCCGGGCCATCGGCAACGGTGGCAGCGACATGAGAGTGAGGCGGCGGGGGAGGAGCTGCGGCTGCTCTATGTTGCCCTGACCCGAGCGCAATCGCAGGTCGTCGCGTGGTGGGCTCCGGCGTATCACACGCGGAACTCCGCACTGCACCGCCTGTTGTTCGGGCGCACAGCGGGATCGTCGGTAGTGCCCGAGAGCTTCGACGTCCCCGACGACGACACCTGTGCGCGAGTGCTGATGGGTTATCGCCTCGACGGTGCCATCAGCGTGGAGGTGGCCGGCCGCGATGGTGACAGTCGCATCGACCCACCGGTGCCGGCGCCACCGCCAACGGGGCTGTCGGCAGCCCGATTCGACCGGACCATCGACCAGAGCTGGCGTCGCACATCGTATTCCGCCATCGTTGCCGGTGCAGGACATGGCCATCCCGCGGTGCTGGAATCGGGCAGCGAGTCCGATGCGGACCTGATCGCCGACGAACCCGCCGAGCCGGGAGAAGCCGTGCAGATAGCCGGTGGACAACCGACCGGCACCCCGTCGTTGATGAACGGCATGCCCTTCGGTGCGGCCTTCGGCACGCTGGTGCACGAGGTGCTCGAGTATGTCGACACCGCCATGCCAGACATGGGCGCGCACGTCGCGGACCTGTGTGGACAGGCGATCGCTGCGCGGATGCTCGACGTCGACGTGGAACGTCTCACCGCAGCATTGGTCGGAGTGTTGACCACGCCACTCGGCTTCGGTGACCTGTGGTCGGTCGGACCACGGGATCGCCTCGCCGAGATGGAGTTCGAGTTCCCGCTGGCCGATGGTTCGGCGACCGGCGCGGCGGTGACGACCGCCGCGATCGCCGACCTGATGGACCGGCATCTCGTCGCCGACGATCCGCTGGCCGGATACAGTGCCCAGCTGCGCGCGCTGCCGCCGCAACGCCTGCGCGGGTTCCTGACCGGCAGCATCGACTCGGTGTTGCGCACTCCTGCCGGCCGCTTCGTGATCGTCGACTACAAGACCAACCGCTTGCGGCCCGGTGAACTCAGCGCCGAGGACTTCGATCGCATGTCGATGGCGGCCGAGATGTCGGCGGCCAACTATCCGCTGCAGGCGTTGCTGTATTCGGTTGCGTTGCACAGATACCTGCGATGGAGGTTGCCCGGATACCAGGCGGGCGAGCACCTCGCCCCGGTGCAATATCACTTCGTGCGGGGGATGGTGGGACCGCGCACGCCGCCCGGTTGCGGCGTGTTCGAGTGGGCGGTGCCTCCTTCCCTCGTCGAGGACCTGTCGGGTTTACTGGCGAAAGGCGACAGATGAGCGCAGCCGAGACCGCCGACCGCCCAGCCGACCCGCGGCCGGCCCGCACGGTGAACGATGCGCGATCGTTCGCCGGAGCCGAGGGCGCGTTGGCGACCCTGTGCCGTTCGGGTGTACTCGACGCGGCAGACCTGCACATCACGCAAAGGCTGGCCCGATTGTGTGGCGAACCGGTGGGCGAGGTGGCCCAGGTTGGAGCGGCCCTGGCCGTTCGTGCGGTGCGATACGGGTCCACATGTCTGGCCGTGTCACGGGTGGCCGAGATCGTCGGTCCCTGGGCCGAAACGGTGTCGCCGGACCTGCCGGCGCCGGAGGAACTGATCCGCGCGCTGACCGACAGCGCGCTGGTGCGTGGCGCCGGGACCGGGCCACTTCGGCCGCTGGTTCTGGCCTCCTCTGCAGATGGCCCACTGCTTTACCTACGCAAGTACTTTCGCCAGGAGCAGCTGATCCGCGAGGCGCTGATGGCGCGAGAGCAGACACGTCCGGATGTCGATCCGGCTGCGGTCACCGAGGCTGTCGATGACGTGTTCGGGCCTGCCGAGGCCGGATCGGTGGACCTTCAGCGAGTGGCCGCGCAGATGGCTGCGGTGAGCTGGACGCTGGTGGTCGCCGGCGGACCGGGCACCGGCAAGACGTACACGGTCGCGCGGATTCTGTCGGTGCTCGATCGGCTGGGCGGCGGTTCGGTCCGGATCGGGCTGTGCGCGCCCACCGGTCGGGCGGCCGCGCAATTGCAGGCGGCGGTGTCGGCGGACGCCGCGGCCCCGGCGTCGGTGCACGCGGTGACCGTGCACTCACTGCTCGGCTGGCGGCCCGGTTCGACCCCCCGATATGGACGCGGAAACAAGTTGCCCTACGACGTGGTGGTGGTCGACGAGACGTCGATGCTCTCGATGACGGCGATGAGTCGACTTCTGGATGCGGTACGTCCGGACACGCGGGTGATCCTCGTCGGCGATCCGCATCAGCTCGCCTCGGTCGAGGCCGGTGCGGTACTGGCCGACCTCGTCGACCGGGAAGGCGGTATCGCGCCGCTCCCGCTGCCAGAGGGGATCGGATCGGCGGTGCCGGCCGGCCTCGCCGATCGTGACCGGGTGGAACGCGGCGTGGTGACGCTGCAGCGCGGCCATCGGTTCGGCGGGGGGATCGCAGAGGTTGCCGGGGCCATCAACCGTGGAGATGCCGACGCCGTGGTCGCCCTGGTGACCGACCCGGATCTCACCGAGGTCAGCCTGGTGTCGCCGGACGAGTTGGACGGCGTGCGGGCCGACGTGGCGGCCTGGGGAGCAGCGATGTCGAGTGCAGGCGCGCTGGGCGATGCACCAGCCGCGCTGGACGCCCTCGACGCGCACCGGGTGCTGTGTGCTCACCGCGATGGCAGTTGGGGTGTGCAGGGCTGGTCGCGTCGGGTGGTGGACTGGTTGGCCGAGGGTGACACGGACAGCGGGCACGGCCGATCGCCGGCCATGGGGTCGAGCTCACCCGGCGGCGTCTGGGCGGCGTCGCCGACCGCGCACCCGGGCGAGCCGCTGTTGGTGACGGCCAACGATCGGCAGACCGCGACCTTCAACGGTGACAGCGGTGTGGTGATCCGCTCCGGGAACACCCTGGAGGTGGTCTTCCGGCGCGGCACCGAGATCCGGCGCCTGCATCCGACTCGTCTGGCCGATGTGGTGCCGTTGTATGCCATGACGATCCACCGCAGCCAGGGCAGCCAGTTCGACGGGGTCACCGTGGTGCTACCGCCGGAGGGGTCGGAGTTACTGACCCGAGAACTGCTCTACACCGCCGTGACCCGAGCTCGCAGACACGTCCGGATTGTCGGTTCCGCCGACGTGTTGGCCGCGGCCGTGCGCCGCCGGGTCCAGCGTGCAAGTGGGCTGCGTTCGCCGGTCGCGGTCACGACGCCGTAGGAATCCGGGGGAGTCGACAGCTGAACCTGCGCGGCTGGAGATCAGCAGATCTCGATCCCGCCCGGTACCAGATCGCGCCGGATGAAGTTCTCCGAGGCAAGCAGCCGGTCGCGTCGCTCCGGCGGGAGTGCCATCAGCCCCTGGATGGTACGGCTGCGTCGGACCTCGGTGCGGTGTGCCGCGATGGCCGCCGCCTTGCGCTCCCCGTACCGTCCGACATCCAGCGTGAGGTCGATGCCCTCTGGTGGGGTACCGGGCAGGTGGTCGCGACGCACGGAGGCGAACAGGTCGTCGCGCACGTCGTCGACCATCCAATCGGCGATTGTCACGAAGTACACCGATCGGGTCTGCCACGCGTCGCCGGCCGAGCGGTACAGGCGGGGGCTGGCGGCGGCGTCGGCGGCCACCGAGGCCAACCGGTGGGCGTGGATGTGATCGGGATGGCCGTAGATTCCGATGGCGTCGTAGGTGACGATGGCGTCGGGACGCAGCCGCCGGATGTGCTCGACCATCGTGCGCACCGCCGAATCGAAGGGCGCCGCGCAGAATCGCTGCGCTCCCGGAGCAGATTCGGGTACCCGGTCGTCGGCGTACCCCAGCATGATCGGTGGGCCGGGCAACCCGAGTTCGTGCATCGACTCGATCAGTTCGCGATGCCGGTGCGTGCCGTCGGCCCAGGTGCACATGATGAGGTCGGCGGCGCCACCGCGCGCCGTGTGGTGCGCGATCAGGCCACCCGTCCACAACGCTTCGTCGTCGGGGTGCGCGTGCACGAACAGCAGACGAGGAGCTGGCATTCACCGGTCTTTCGATGGTGCGGCGGGGCATCGGCCATCGATACCGCGGTGCGCGTTCGAGCACCGCACAGCGGTCGACCCACCCAGATTAGCCAATGGGGTGGTCGGTAAACTGCGGCTTCGTCAGTGACGGTTGAGCGGAGGTCGATCATGACTGGTCAGACAGAGGTTCGTGAGTTCCAGGCCGAGACGCGGCAGCTGCTGGATCTCATGGTCCACTCGGTGTACTCGAACAAGGACAGCTTTCTTCGGGAGCTGATCTCCAACTCGTCGGATGCGCTGGACAAGCTGCGGTTGGAGTCGCTGCAGGACAAGGAACTCGACGTCGACGCGGGGGACCTGCACATTCAACTCGAGGCAGACCCCGAGGGGCGGACATTGGTGGTCCGCGACAACGGCATCGGCATGTCCCGCGACGATGTCATCAACCTGATCGGTACCGTCGCGCGCTCGGGCACCGCGGAACTGCGGCGCAAATTGGCCGAGGTGAAGGACGCCGCGGCCAGTGAGGAGCTGATCGGTCAGTTCGGCATCGGTTTCTATTCGACCTTCATGGTCGCCGATCGGGTCACCCTGGTGACCCGCCGTGCCGGTGAGGCCACCGGGACCCGCTGGGAATCGACCGGCGACGGCACGTACACGATCGACGATGTCGCCGACGCGCCCCAGGGGACGTCGGTCACCCTGGCGCTCAAACCGGTCGACACCGAGGATCATCTGTACGACTACACCGACGCAGCAAAGCTGCGGGCCTTGGTGAAGCGCTATTCGGACTTCATCGCGTGGCCCATCCGGATGGACGTCGAGAAGCCGGTCGCATCCGACGATTCCGGCGAGTCGACGGGCGAACCGCGGACGGACGAACCGAAGACCGAGGTCGTCACCGAAACCATCAACTCGCAGAAGGCGCTGTGGGCCAAATCTGCCGACGAGGTCACCCAGGACGAGTATCACGAGTTCTACCGGCATGTCAGCCATGCCTGGGATGAGCCCCTCGAGGTCATCACGGTCAAGGCCGAGGGCACCTTCGAGTATCAGGCGCTGCTGTTTATCCCGACCCAGGCGCCCTTCGATCTGTTCATGCGGGAGCGATCTTCGGGAATCCACCTGTACGTCAAGCGTGTCTTCATCATGGATGACTGCGAAGAGTTGATGCCGGAGTATCTGCGATTCGTCAAGGGTGTCGTCGACGCCGCGGACCTGTCGCTCAACGTGTCGCGGGAGATCCTGCAGCAGGATCGCCAGATCCGGGCCATCCGCCGACGGCTCACCAAGCGGGTCATCTCCACCGTGGGTGATCTCCGTGACTCGCGTCCGGACGACTACCGGACGTTCTGGGAGAACTTCGGTCGGGTCTGGAAGGAAGGCCTGGTCAACGATTTCGACAATCGCGACGCCATCCTCAAGGCCTCCTCGTTTGCCTCCACCGATTCCGCGGACGGCCTCACCACGCTCGCCGACTACATCGGCCGGATGCGAAGCGGTCAGGACACCATCTACTACATGACCGGCGAGAGCCGACAGCAGATCGAGAACTCCCCACATATCGAGGCGTTTCGCGCCAAGGGCGTCGAGGTGCTGCTGCTGACAGATCCGGTCGACGAGATGTGGGTGACCAGCGGACTCGAGTTCGACGGGAAGTCGTTCACCTCGATCGCCAAGGGAGCGGTAGATCTCGACTCGCTCGATGACACGGAGTCCGACGAGGACAAAGCCGACAAGGAGAAGAAGTCCGAGGAGTTCGCCTCGCTGCTCGAGTGGCTGGCGGAGACATTGGCCGACGACGTGAACGAGGCGCGGTTGTCGTCTCGGCTCACCGATTCGGCCGCCTGCCTGGTGGGCGACACCTTCTCGATGTCACCACAGTTGGAGAAGCTGTACCGCGCATCGGGTCAGGAACTGCCCAAGAGCAAGCGAGCGCTGGAGGTCAACGCCGATCACCCGCTGATCGTCGGCCTCAACAACGCATTCGGCGTCGGCGAGGACCACAGTGCCCTGGTGCCGACGGCGAAGCTGCTCTACGGTATGGCCGTCATCGCCGAGGGTGGCGAGCTGGGCGACCCCGCCGAGTTCGCGAAGCTGTTGGCGGGCAATCTGACCGAGACTCTCCACACCGAGAGTCAGAAGTAGCGAGCCGTCCGCGGCACCTCTCGTCACGCACGGTGGATGTGCGTGGCGAGAGGATGGTGTTCTGGCGGCTCCAGTAGCAGCGCGACACCGTCGAGCGTGTCGCCGTAGGGCGCTGCGATGGTGACGTCGGGTGTGGTGGTGCCGATCAGCTCGATGAATCGTGTACGGACCAGGTCGTTGTTGGTCAGGACATTGCCCATCCAGCTCACCCGGGATGACTGCCCGGTCCGGGGATCGCTGCGCCGCAGGGCGGCTCGGACGGAGTCGGCGAGTTCAGCCGCGGCGCGCTGGAGGATGTCGACGGCGACGGTGTCGTCGGTGCGTGCGGCGGCCGACACCTCTCGGGCGAATCCCGCGATGTGGGCGACCCGCTCGGGATCCGCCTGCAGCGCCATGTACAACTCGGGCAGTGGACCGAACGTGGCGTGCGCCGACTGTTCCAGTGGCGTCGGTGCGCCGCGCCCGTCGTAGGCGCGCAAGGCGGCGTCGAGCCCGGCGCGTCCGATCCAGTAGCCGCTGCCCGCGTCGCCGACCAGATGCCCCCAGCCGTCGACGCGTGCGACCCCACCGTCACCGACACCTAGCGTGACCACGCCGGTGCCCGCGGCGATCACCGCGCCCTTCTCGAAACGGTTGGCGGCCAGGTAGGCCGAGACCGAGTCATGCGCCAGCGCGACCGTGTCGGGGCCGACTCCGGCGAGGGCGGCCAGCAATTCGTCCGGACGGGTGGCCTGCGGGGTGAGTCCCGATACGCCCGCCGCCACCGCACCGACGTCGGCACCGGTCGCGGAGATGACATCCCGCGCCACCTCGGCGATCTGTGGAACCACAGGACGATCGGTGTAGATCGGACCGGCGTTGTGTTCGCTCGTGCCATCTCCGAACACTCGGATGCGGGTGCCCGTCTGGCCGCCGTCGATCGCCATCCGTTGCCGGCCGCTCATCGGTCCTCCCATCAGCGCCGAAACTGATCCTCGGGCCTCAACGTACTACGCGAAACGACTCATCGGCGCAGGTGCTCAGGCCGCGGCGTCCTCGGCGATGGTCAGCGCGACGAGATCCGCGTCGTTGGCGCGATGCACCGGCTGCACGGGCACGTCGTGCCGTCGGGCGGCGGCGATCAGCTGGCGCGCCCAGGCGAGATCGTCATCGGAGACACCGTCACGACCCGGGCGGGAGATCAGGAACGCGACCGACTCGGCCTCGAGCGCCTCGATTGCCTCGCCGAGGGTGAACAGGAGCGGATCCACCTCTACCGGTTCAGGTGTCGGTGGCAGGGGCAGCCAATTGAGAACCTTCAACAGACGTCGGTCGGGTCCGACGAAGGCGAACCATAGTCGCGCGCTTCCGAATCCGAGCGGCCCCATCAGAGCGCGCCAGCGTTGGCGCATGTCGTCGGCACCGACGATCGGGTCATGAGCGGTCTCGATGGCGGGGATCGTGCTGTCATCCGTTGTCATGATCAGATCATCGCTGTCTTCCGAACGCAGCCGTGGTTCGTTGTCCACAGGTTGCCGACGCTGTTCATGGCTCGGTTGACTCGTGCCCTCGGATGGCCGAGGATGGTCGGCTCGACCTGGCAGACTGGGCGTATGGGTGTGCTCACGCCGTTGGCGGTGAAAATCGGTTCGATCAGCTGGATGCCGCGCTATCTACCGCAGATCGTGGTGGTGGACAGCGCGCTGCAAAAGCTGACGGGGCAGCGGGTGACCCTGCTGGATGTGGCCGGACTGCCCAACATCACGCTGCGCGTAGCGGGCCGTAAAAGCGGGATTGTTCGGTCGACCCGACTGCTCGCGGTACCGGACGGAGCGGGTGCGTGGTTGATCGCCGGCTCGTACTTCGGCGGACCTGACATGCCCCAATGGGTATTCAATGTGCGTTCGGCCGACACCGTGGAGGTGGGGCATCACGGTACCGTCTCCGCGATGCGGCCACGTGAACTCGACGGTGACGAACGGGTGCGCGCCTGGCGGACATTGGTGAACGTGTGGCCCAACTTCGACCTCTACGTCCAGCGCACGCAACGTCGGATACCGGTGTTCCGGCTGGAGCCGGTCGCAGCCAACTGACCGGCTCCAGCACCGGCACAGTTCAGGCGCCGCGGAAGTCGGGGCGGCGCTTCTCGAAAACTGCGGTGACCGCCTCGGACAGATCCTCACTGGGGAGGAACGCGGAGTTCCATGCGGCGACGTAGCGCAGACTGTCCTCGACGCCGGCGCGGCGGCTGTGGTCCAGCACAGCCTTGATGCCGTTGACGACGAGCGGGGGATTGGCGGCGATCTCGGCAGCGGTCGCCCGGGCGGTGTCGAGGGCGGCGTCGCGGTCCGGGAGTACTTCGTTGACCAGTCCGATGCGTGCGGCGTGGGCCGCGTCGACATCCTTACCGGTCAGTGCGAGCTCACGAAGGTGGCCGTCACCGATGATTGCCGGCAGGCGGGCGAAGCTACCGACGTCAGCAACCATGGCCACCCGAACCTCGCGGACGCTGAACTTGGCGTCGGCGCTCGCGTACCGGATGTCGACAGCACTGATCAGATCGACTCCGCCGCCGATGCACCAGCCGGCGACTGCCGCGATGACCGGCTTTCGACAGTCGGCGACTGCGCTGATGGCGGCCTGCAATCGTCGCAGGTTGTCGTGGAACTCGGTGCGCGGCCGCGCTTTCGCCCCCTCGGCGAGTACGGGACCGAGGTCACCACCCATGGCGGCGAGATCCAGCCCGTAGGAGAAATGCGCCCCCGAGCCGGCCAGGACGACCGCACGGACGTCGTCGTCACGGTCGAGCTGCGCAAAGATCTCCGGCAACTCACGCCAGAAATCCGGTCCCATCGCATTGCCCTTGCCTGGCCCGGTGAGTACGACCTCGGCGACGTGGTCGGAAACCGACACCTCGAACGCTTTCCACTGTTGTTGATCGCTCATTCTGAGAAGGCTACCGGGCCGCACCTGCGGCTATGCCGGGTGTCATGGGATCGCTGCGCGCAGTCGGCGAGCGCCTGCCGGCGGAATTCGGTCGTACGCCCGATCCTCGAGGACTTCTCGGTCGATCTCAGATGAGCAGCTGAGCGAAAGCGCGAAGCACACTGCTGCGGGGATGGGGTGGGGTGCGGAATATGCGAAACGCCCACGCCCTGAGAATCAGGTGATGGAGAGCCGCAATGGCATGACGCGCGAGGGCGACGGACCTCGGTGAGGCTGCAGCCCCTGTTCCCTGAGGAGCGTCCGAGATTACGAGGTCGCGTCACGAAGGGTGCTCCCACGCAACCACTCTCACGCAGGACAAGGTGTCACACCCCGCCGCTATCCTGTACCCAACACCTCACCGATCAAGTCCATCCACACCCCTCCCGCAGCACACCAAAGTTGTCAGACCTGACCGATAGTCTGATAGCAGTTCGATTCCCCACCAACGTTTCCCGCCGAAAAGGGAGGAGTCCGGAAATCACTTACCGATCCCTGAGGAGCGATCGAGCTTGCGAGGAAGCGTCACGAAGAGCCCACCACCGCAACCACACTCACGCACGAAAAGTTGTCGGACCCCGCCGCTATCCTGAACCCAACAGCTCACCGAACGAGTCCATCCCCATCCCACCCGCAGCACTCCAAAGTTGTCGGACCCTCCCGATAGTCTGATGGCAGTTCGATTTCCCACCAATCCATCCCGACCTCAGAGGCCGTCTTCGCTGGAAAGGAGTGTTTCGTGTTCACGTTCACCGACCGTGCTGCCGACGACGCTCTGCTGGCCTCGAGCAGTCTCGATGAGTTGGCGCAGCATGGTCGCGATTTGTTGCGGTTGAGTAATCAAGCCCAAGCAATCGCGATGCAGATCGCCCGTCAGATCGGTCAATCCACTTACAACGAGCGCATCACCGGCTACAACGATTTCGTTCCGAACCGCATCCGCAATGCCGCGGACAAGGCCGCGAAAGGCGAAATCTCGCTGCAGTTGGGTATTTCTAGACGTCAAGCCGGCGAATGGGTCGGTCTCGATGAACTCCTCGACGAACACCCCAAGATCCGTGACGCCTTCCGCGCCGGCGACCTGAGGCCCCACCGACTGGGCGTGGCCATCCGCGGCGCCGCCACCGGCCCCACCGGCGACCTGCGAGCACGACTGGGCGAACTCGCCGGCAACGCCGAAACCACCGACAAACCCGACACCGAGAGCAAGGATGTCGAGGAGGAACTCACCCTCGACCTCGACGACCCCGCAGCCGACCTCGATCCCGACACCGACGGTGACAGCACTGACGACGTCGGCTCCGACGAGGCTGGTGATGCTGCGGCCGACACCGACCCCGATCCTGTTACCGACAATCCCGCCGACGAGGATGAGCCGTGGGATTTCGATGATGTGGTGCTCGATCTGGCCAGCCGACCCACCACCGACACTGCACTGCGCGATGATCTCGACGCGATCATCATCAGTCTTGATCCTGATCGGGCGGCCCAGACCCGCGAGGACATCACCGATCTGTTCGGGGATGTGACGATCGGTAACGAAGCGTTCGGTCACATGACCGTCGACGCCTGCATCCCCGCCGAACACGGCGTGCACCTGCGTGACCGCATCAGCGCCCTCATCGGACGACGGGTCTGCCGCCGTGATGGGCGCAGCATCAAAGCCCAACGCGTGGCCGCGTTCGCCGAGATCATCAAAGCCCCCGGCGCGAAATTGCGCTGCCACTGTGGCGACGACACCTGCCCCGCCCGCCAGACTCGTACCAGCAACCGGGGGCAGGCCACGGATGCCACCCCGAGTTCGGTCACCGACAGTGAGCGCGACTCGTCGGTCGACACCAGCACGGCTCACGACGCCAGCGCATCGGGCCAAACCGCCGACGAACCCGCGACCGGTGGGCCTGACGCGGCAGAAGAACAGCCGATCACCCTCGCCGACATCGACGAAGACACTGCCGTCGACAGCGACAGCGACTCGAACATCGACAACAACGGCGAGAGTAGCCAATCCGGCACCGGAACCAATGCCGTTGACACCACTCAGGATGCCGCGCCCTCCCCGAAACCGCGACGAGAGTTCATCACCGCACCACCCGCCGAACACGACACCGACGTCGCCGACGCGGAACCGGCCGACGACTCCGCCGAAACCGACAGCGACTCCGACTCCGACTCCGACCTCATCGTCCCCGGCCTGACCCTGCTCCACGACCCCACCGGCCTCGACCCCACCCGCCTGATGGGCTACGGCGCCATCGACCCCGCCCACGCCGCACGAATCGCACCACACGCCACCACCATCACCGCCCGCCCCAGCGAAACCCGCACCGCCAGCGGACTGATCATCTTCGGCAACCGCACACCGGCCCCACCGATCGACCTGACCGGGCACGGTGGGTTCGCCGCCCCACCACCTGGGGCGCTGACCTACAGGCCGTCAGCCGCGTTGCGGGCGGAGATCATTCAACTGGACCGGCGTTGCCGCTACCCCTACTGCGGCAGACCATCCGAGGAATGCGAACTCGACCACCTACACAAGTTCTGTCATACCGACCCGTTGGCCGGTGGCTGGACTGTGGGGTTCAACCTCGCACCCCTGTGCCGACCCGACCACGACCGCAAACACGACGGGCCGTGGATACCGACCATGCACACCGACCGCACCATCACCTGGCGCAACGCCCGCACCGGCCAGATCATCGTCACCTACCCCAGGTGATCGGCGGCGGGCGCAGCCGTCGCCGTCAGGATGCCACCCGCGGCCGCGGACCCACCACCGCATAGCGTGCGCACACGAATGCCCGGTTTCGCGCCGTGTCAACAAGTTCCAGGTCATATCGTCGGGGGAATAGTGGGCGACCCTCGCCGAGCGTGACCGGCGCGAACGACACCACGATCTCGTCGAGCATTCTCGCGTCAGCGAACTGTGCTGCCAGATCGCCACCACCGACGATCCAGATGTCCTTGCCTCCGGCGGCCGCCACCAGAGCGTCTCGCTTGCTCCCGGGATCGCCGGTGACAACGGAGATGGTATCGGCGATCGGCGTGATCTCGCGGTGGGTGAACACGAAGCACGGAATGTCGTATGGCCACGGCTTTCCATCGCTGACCTCGTTCTCGAGTAGCCAGCGATATGTGGTCCAACCCATGACCATGGCGCCGATGTCAGCGATGAACTCGGTGTAGTTCATCGCGCCGCCTTCGTCGATGGGTTGGGTGAGCAACCAGTCCAACGAATCGTCCGGGTCGGCCAGATATCCATCGAGCGTGCTCGCCGTGTAGTAGCGGAATATGGGATGTGAACTCATAGCGTGCCTCCAGATCGGTGTCGGTGCCACATGATGGGGTCGGGATCGGCGCCCGTCGTGTCGATGCCGGCGTCGGCAAGCATCCAACGGACCAGTTGTCGCCGATGAGCAGAAAAGGTCAGGACGTGCGCCCAGATCTGCGACAGCAGAAACGACTCCGGCGGATCGCAGATTGCGTCGACGATGCGATCCGACCACGCCGAGCGGCGATCGATGTCACGGGTCAGGGCCAGCCAACGTGGAGCTATCTCCTGGTGTAGTTCCGTCAACACCGTCACGTCCATCGCAATGTCGAGGTCGGGTGTGTCCTCACCGTCGATGCTGGCCAGCCATGGGGCCTTGCCCGCGACGAGCTGCGTCATGACCTGTGCGATCGATTCCTCTGGACCACTCCACTGCAGCACTTGGTGGCCGGGCAATCGTGGCGCACAGTAATCGGATTCGTCGATTCCTTTGACGATCTCGAGCAGCGCCTCGATGTCCTCGAGGTCGTGGCGTGTCATCATGGCGAGAACGTCACCTGCAGATTCTTCAGTCGCGTTGTCGCTGTCGATGTACAACACGGTCGGCGAATGGAAATGGATGCCGTTCGGTGACGGCAACCAGTGGCCGCGTACGTCACGAGAACCGAGACGGCTCGGCGCATGGCCGAACGCCCGCGCGAACGCGCGGGCGAATCCGTCCACCGACTCGTAACCCGCAGCAAACGCCGCATCAGTCACCGACGAATCACGCTGGAGCTGCCATGCGGCTCGCTCGAGCATCACCCGACGCCGCATGGCCACCGGCGACTCGCCGACATGACGGGTCAACTGTCGACTGAAGTGAAACGCCGAGGAGTGTGCGCCGGCGGCCATGTCGTCGAGGCTGCGATGGTCCTCACTCAGCACCGCATCGAGTAACTCGCGGATACGATCACGCCCCGTCTCCTCAACCATGCACTCAGTATCCGCCGGTCGCGTGCCCCGACGCCCGACCATTCTTGCTCTGTTGCGACTGTTGGTCTGTTGCGACCCGACCGCGGTCCTGCTGGGTGACGGCCGGTGGGTCAGGTGTACAGAAATCGAAAAATGTCTACCAACTCGTTGACACCCATCCGAAGGCACGTCTCTAATGATCGAGTGACCTACGACACAATCATTCGTGACGGGCTCTGGTTCGACGGCAGTGGCACTCCGCCGGCCGTCAGATCCATCGGCATCCGCAACGGCGTTGTCGCCGTGGTCTCGGCCGACCGCATCGACGAGACCGGGTGCACAGACGTGATCGATGCGACGGGCAAGTGGGTACTGCCAGGGATGATCGACATCCACACCCACTACGACATCGAGGTGCTCGCGCAGCCGGAGCTCGCCGAGTCCCTGCGGCATGGGGTGACCACGGTGCTGGTGGGCTCGTGCTCGCTCTCGACCGTCCATGTCAACGGGACCGAGGCGGGAGACTTGTTCGGTCGGGTCGAGGCGATCCCACGCCACCACGTCATCGACACCATCGATACGCACAAGACGTGGTCGACTCCGGCGGAGTACGTGGATGCGCTCGAACGTCGCGCCCTCGGCCCGAATGTCGCCGCATTCATCGGGCACTCCGACATGCGGACTGCGGCCATGGGCCTCGACCGGGCCACCCGCAATGCTGTCCGTCCAACCGCAGCGGAGCAGGCGCAGATGGAGCGCTGGCTGGCCGACGCCTTGGACGCGGGTTTCGTGGGAATGTCGTCGCAGCAGCTGTTGTTCGACAAACTCGACGGCGACACCTGCCGCTCACGTACTCTTCCGTCGACCTTTGCCAAGCCTCGAGAACTGCGGCGTCTCAAGTCGCTGCTCCGCAAGACCGGTCGCATCTTGCAGGCCGGCCCGGACATCACCAACCCGGCCAACGTCGGCTCGCAAGCCTTCACCTCGCTGGGGATCGGGCGACGCAAACTCAAGACGAGCCTGCTCTCGGCGGCCGATATCAAAGCGAACCCCTACGCCATCAAGATCATGGGACCGCTTGCGGGACTGGTCAACCGGCTCGGCGGTGACTTCCGCTGGCAGCATTTACCGGTGCCCTTCGAGGTGTACGCAGATGGCATCGACCTGGTGATCTTCGAGGAATTCGGTTCCGGTGCGGCCGCCCTGCACCTCAAGGAGGAGTTCGCACGCGACGAGCTGCTGCGCGACGAGGACTACCGCCGACGATTCCGCAAGGACTACGAGTCGAAGTTCGGTACACGCGTCTGGCACCGCGACTTCTTCGACGCGGAGATCGTCTCCTGCCCAGACGAATCGGTGGTCGGGAAATCGTTCGGACAGGTCGGACTCGATCGAGGTGGACTCCATCCGGTCGACGCCTTCCTCGACCTCGTGGTGGAGCACGGCACCGACATCCGATGGCGAACCACCATCTCCAACCACCGACCCGAAGTCCTCAAACAGATGGCCCGCGAGCCGGGAATCCAACTCGGCTTCTCCGATGCCGGCGCACATCTGCGGAACATGGCCTTCTACAACTTCGGTCTGCGGCTGCTCAAACATGTCCACACCGCCGAGCAGCGTGGCGAGCCCTTCATGGACGTTGCCGCCGCCGTCCACCGCATGACCGGTGAACTCGCCGACTGGTATGGCATCGACGCCGGGCACCTGCGACCGGGGGACCGGGCCGACCTGATGATCGTCGACCCCGAGCGCCTCGACGAATCGCTCGAAACGTACGCCGAGGCAACCGTGCCGGCATTCGGCGGCATGTCGCGGATGGTCAATCGCAACGACGACACGGTGGTCGCGGTCTTCGTGAGCGGCCACAAGGTGATGGACCGGGGCGCAGCGACCGATCGGGTGGGGCAGACCCGGACGGGCCAGTTCCTCCGTGCGGGTCGTCGCGGCGATCCGGTGACCGAGGTTCGGTCAGGCCACGACGCGCAGCCGTCGCAGGGAGCGACACTCGCCGAGGCCGGAGCAACAGAGTGACCCCGACCGACACCGTCCTCGGCCTCTGGCGGGCACTTTCCGACCGTGATTGGGATGCGGTGGTCCCGTTCCTGGCCGACGACTGCATCTACCTCGACGTCCCGTTCGGTCCCACGATGGCCGCCCGCGGGCCCGCCGACATCGTCGCACGCCTCAAGGTGGGTCTCGAGCCGTTGTCGGCGTGCCACAACCACGACGGTCTGATCGTGGCCGACGGCGACGACGTCACCTACGAGCATTCGGAGACCTGGACGTGGCCCACCGGCGAGGTCGCCGACCTGCCGTTCGTCACCATGCATCGCGTGCGCAACGGTCAGATCACCCTCTGGAAGGACTACTGGGACTCGGCAACCCTGCTCAACAGCGCCCCGCCGACGTGGATGGACGACCTCATGACCGCCGATACGAGCTGGGTCTACGACGCCACCGGACAGGTCTGAGGATCAGTCGCGGTTGAGGCGTGGCAACAACGCCGCGGTCTTCGCCTCGGTCCAACCCGGCGGCTCCAGGATGTCGGCCCACGCGTAGGGCAGCGCCGCCTTGTAGTCATGACCGTGTCCGTCCGGAACATTCACCGCGACAGCCATGTCGGCGGACACTTGCAGGAAGGTCACGAACGGGATCCACCGGGTCGAGGACAGCACATCGCGACCTCTCGGTTCTGCCAGCCAATCCGGTTCATTGAGAATCAGATTCGGATTCCACCACGTGATGGGGTCGCTGGCATGCTGCAGGTACACGATGCGCGACGGCTTCCATTCCGAGTCGGGATGGGAAAGATCGGTCTCGTCGGCGATGAAGCGAACCTGCGTGCCGTCGTCATAGACCGGCAGCACCTGCGGCGAGTCCCCGTCCCGGTTGTTCGTGGTGTCGTTCCACAGAGTGTTGTTGAACGTCGGACCGCTGAACAGCGCGCCGTCGGTCCGCGCCGCCAACGCCGGGATTGTCCCGAACGCGGCCTCACCGGCGAACGATCCCAGACTCTCACCGAAGACGACGAGTTTCGGCCGATCCGCCTCCGGCAGAGCACGTACGCGTTCGGACACGGCTTCGAACAGCGCGCGCCCGGCCTGGCGCGCGCGCTCTTTGTCCACCAGGAACGACAGCCAGCTCGGTAGATACGAGTACTGCATACTGACCGTCGCGGTATCGCCGTTGTACATGTACTCCAGCGAATCCACCGTCGCCTTGTTGACCCAGCCGCTGCCGGTGGTGGAGGCCACCGCGACGACGGCCCGTTCGAGACCGCCGGTCCGCACGAGCTCATCGGCGGCCAACTCCGCCTCTTCGCGCAGACTGTCCGCCGACTCCAACCCGGCGTACACCCGGATCGGCTCCTGTGCCGGCGCCCCGTTGAACACCGACAACGCACCCACATCGGGCCCCTTGGCGACGAACACCCGTCCTTCGCGGCCGAGCGAATCCCACGTGACCAGCGAGCCGGGACCGCCGGAGCGCAACGACGAGGTGGGCGGCGACGTCTCGGCTTTCGTCTCATCGTTGGCAGCAGCGAAACTGGCGTTGAGCCACTGCATCGAGTACTTCGCCACCACGCCGTTGAGGATGAAGATCGTCAACAGGACCACCACGACGGCACCCACCGCTGCCGACACGCGCGGCGGGGCGACCCGGTTGAGGTGCCGCACACACCAGCGCACCGAGTATGCGAACAACCGCCCCAGGCTCACCAGGATCAAGAACACGACCACACCCACGATCGGGATCAGCGGGTAGGAGTTCCAGCTCAGGCGATCCACACCCATCAGATCGCGAATGTCGTCCTGCCACTGGGCGAACCACACCAACATCAGCACGGTTCCGATGACCGCGATCCCACCGAGGACTAGCCATGATCGCCGTGCCGGCGGGCGCCAGGGTTCCTCGCGCGACATCATGTACCGGATGAACCAGCTGACGAACGCGCCCAGGCAGTAGCCGACGGCTGCGGATGCGCCGCTGACCACGCCTTGGAAGAACGCTCCGCGCGGTAGCAGTGACGGCGTCATGGAGAACCAGACAAAGACCAGGGCGACGGTCACCGGTACAAAGCGGTAGCGGCCGAGGTGTCGCCGCCACCAGGGAACCACAGGCTTTCCGGCAGGCGAATCGACGTTGTCGTCGGCCGGACGATTGTTCTCGGTCGATAGGGGATTCTCCGAAGTCACCGGCGCTCCTCCGCTGTTGTCGGCGCGATGACCTTATCAGCGGAGGCAGCGGCACGCGCGGATCTCAGATCACCCGGTCATCCGGCGATGCGGTCGCCGGTGTCGGGATCGAACAGGTGTACCGCCCGGTCGATTTGGTGCAGCCGCACCGATTCTCCGGCCTTGGCCGGCGCACGCTGGGGAGACCGGGCGACCAGGGTGACCGGTTCACCGTCGAGGTTGGCGATGGTTGGGTCGTCGACGCGGGCGTAGATGTAGCTTTCGCTGCCGAGTTCTTCGAGTAGGGCGACGTCGGCGTCGATGCCGGTGTCGCCGATGGCGAGGTGTTCGGGACGGATCCCGACGATGACTTTGCCCAGTCCGGATTTGCGGAGCAAGGCTTGCGTTTCGTTGTCGAGGTCGACGGTGGATCCGGCGATGGTGATGGCGCCGTCGGTGACGGGTGCGGTGAACAGGTTCATGGCGGGTGAGCCGATGAAGCCGGCGACGAAGGCGTTGACGGGTCGGTCGTAGAGGTCGGCGGGCGTGGAGAACTGTTGGAGTACGCCGTGGCGCAGGACGGCGACGCGATCGCCCATGGTCATGGCTTCGACTTGGTCGTGGGTGACGTAGACGGTGGTGGTGCCCAGGCGGCGTTGTAGTGCGGCGATTTGGGTGCGGGTTTGTACGCGTAGTTTGGCGTCGAGGTTCGAGAGGGGTTCGTCCATGCAGAACACTTGGGGTTCGCGGACGATGGCGCGGCCCATGGCGACGCGTTGGCGTTGACCGCCGGAGAGTTTGGCGGGTTTGCGGTCGAGGTAGTCGGTGAGGTCGAGCAGGCGGGCGGCTTCGGCGACTTTGGCCGTGCGTTCCTCGGTGGGGATGCCGCGCATCTTGAGCGCGAAGCCCATGTTCTCGCCGACGGTTTTGTTGGGGTAGAGGGCGTAGTTCTGGAAGACCATGGCGATGTCGCGGTCTTTGGGGGCGACGCCGACCATGTTGTTGCCGCCGATGCGGATCTGGCCGGAGTCGATGTCTTCGAGGCCGGCGAGCATGCGCAGTGCGGTGGATTTGCCGGAGCCCGAGGGGCCGACGAGGACGACGAATTCGCCGTCTTCGATGTCGAGGTTGAGGCGGTCGACGGCGAGTTTGTCGGCGCCGGGGTAGACGCAGCAGGCTTGGTCGTAGGTGATGGAAGCCATGATCGGTATCTCCTGAGACTGGTGAGGGTGAGGGGTGGGGTCTATTTGATTGCGCCGAAGGACAGTCCGCGGACGAGTTTGTTCTGGGCGATCCAGCCGCAGATGACGACGGGCAGGGCGGCGAGGACCGAGGCGGCGGATAGTTGTGCCCAGTAGAGGCCTTGCCCGGACATGAAGCCCGTGAGGAACACCGGCATGGTCTGGGCGTTGACGGCGGTCATGTTGACGGCGAAGAAGAATTCGTTCCAGGAGAAGATGACGCAGATCAGTGCGGTGGCGGCGATGCCGGGGGAGACCAGTGGCAGGATCACTTCGCGCACCGAGGTCCAGAGGCTGGCGCCGTCGATGCTGGCGGCTTCGAGGAGTTCTGCGGGTACTTCGAGGAAGAATGAGCGCATCATCCACACGGCGATGGGCAGGTTCATGGCGGTGTAGAGGATGACCAGGGTCCAGATGTTGTCGAGCATGCCGATGCGTCCGACGATGACGTACAGCGGGATGATGGCGGCGACGATCGGCAGCATCTTGGTGCTGATGAAGAAGAACAGTGCGTCTTGGGTTTTGCGGACCGGGCGCAGTGACAGGGCGAATGCGGCGGGCACGCCCAGCGCCAGTACCAGGATGGTGGACACGATGGTGGCGAACACCGAGTTCAGCAGTGGTGTTCCGATTCCGGCGTCGAACACTTCGCGGAACTGGTCGAGGGTGGGGGTGAAGATGAACGTCGGTGGGTCGGTCGCGGCCTGGCTTTCCTTCTTGAACGCGGTGAGCACCATCCACAACACCGGAAAGAAGAAGCCCAGCGCCAGAATCCAGGTGAGCACCGTCAGTAGGGCGCCACGGGTGTCACGTTTGCGGGTGATCTCCACACCGTCGATGGTCGCCGAGGACCGGTGGGTGGGGGTAGTGGTGGTGGTCATCAGGCCGCCTCCTCGTTTCCGGTGAAGGTCTTGAAGATCAGACGCAGGGCCAGCGAGGCGACCACGATGGTGCCGATCACGGTGACCACGCCCATCGCCGCGGCCTGACCGATGTCGAAGCCGAGGAAGGCTCGCTGATAGATGTAGAACGGTAGATTCGCGCTGGACACGCCTGGTCCGCCGGAGGTCATCATGTACACCGCGTCAAACGTGTTGACCAGGTAGATCGCCCCCAGCACGGCGCCGAGTTCGATGAACCGGCGCAGGTGCGGCAGGGTGAGTTCACGGAACAGTCGGAAGCTGGTGGCGCCGTCGACGCGGGCGGCCTCCTGGATGTCGTGGGGCATCGACTGCAACCCGGCCAGGATCAGCAACATCATGAACGGCGTCCACTGCCACACCAATTCGGCGATGACGCTTATCAGCGGATAGGTGCTGAGCCAGTCGGTCTGTACCCCGAACGGGCTCAGCAACCAGTTGACGAGGCCGTTGGTCGGCGAGAGCAGGCTGGTTTTCCACAACAGTGCGGCGGCGACCGGCGTCACCAGGAACGGCGTGATCAGCAGGGTGCGTACGATGCCGCGGCCCAGGAACTTCCGATCGAGCAACAGGGCGAACACCAGCCCGAGGATCACCGAGGCGATCACCGTGCCGGCGATCAGCACAATCGTGTTGAGCGTGACCCGCCAGAACTGGGTGTCGGTGAACACCGCGAGATAGTTGTCGATCCCGACGAAACTGCGCGAGCCGGGCCGCACCAGGTTCCAGGACTGGGTCGAGTAGAACAGGGTGAACAGGAACGGTACCTGCGTCACCACGATCATGAAGATCAACGCGGGCAACAGCGGTCCACGCCTGCGCCAACCCTCGGCGCGGGAGATGTGGTCGCGCTTCGAGCTCGGCGCCGCGGGCTGCGGTTGGGCCCCGGGCTGGGCGAGTGTGGTGGCCACGGCTCACCTCTCCTTCTGGTAGGTCTTACCCACCGTCTCGGCGTATTCCTGACTCTGTGCGAGCGCCTGCTCAACACTGATCTGCCCGGCGATCGCTGCGGAGATCTGTTGGCTGACGCGAGTTCCGAGATCCTGGAATTCTGGGATCGCGAGGAACTGGATGCCGGTGTAGGGGACCGGCTTCAAGGTGGGGTTCTGCTGATCTGCGGTCGTCATCGCCGACAGGGTCGCGTCGGCAAAGGGCTCCGAGATCTCCTCGTACGCGGGCAACCGATATGTCGACATGCGGCTGCCCGGCGGGATGTGGCTTGCCCCCAGCGTCTCCGATACATACTTGATGTAGTCGCGGTTGGTCATCCAGTCGATGAACTTCCAGGCCTCATCCTGTTTGGTACTGCTGGTGGGGATTCCCAGCGACCAGGTGTAGAGCCATCCGTTGTCCGCCTTGGCCATTCGCGGAGCGGGCAGATAGCCCACATCGCCGGCGATGGTCGAGGTGTCCGGGCTCTCGAGGACCGACACCGCCGACGTCGCGTCGTACCACATCGCGACCTGGCCCTGGGAGAGCAGATTGCCGCACTCCTGGAATCCGGAGGACGCCGCGCCCGGCTCACCGTGGTCGCGCACCGTGTCGACGTAGAACTTGACAGCCGCCTCGACCTCGGGGCTGGTCAGCTGGGCGTTCCAGTTCTCGTCGTACCAGCGGCCGCCGAACGCGTTGATGACGGTGTTCAGTGGCGCCAGCAACTCACCCCATCCGGGCTTGCCGCGCAGGCAGATTCCGGAAACGTCGCCGGTGTCGAGCTTCGCTGCGACCTCCGCCACCTGCGGCCACGTGGGGTTCGCCGGCAACGACACGCCGGCGTCAGCGAACATCCGCTTGTTGTACATCAGGAATGACGACTCGCCGTAAAACGGCGCCGAGTACATCGAACCGTCGTACGACAGTGCAGATTTCAGCGTGGGAATGAAATCGTCGGCAGCGTAACTCGGGTCGGCCTCCATATACGGCGTGAGGTTGACCAGCCAGCCGTTCTCGGCCCACATCGGTGTCTCGTAGTTGCTGATCATCACCACGTCGAACTCGCCGCCCCCGGTGGCCACCGAGGCGGTGATCTTGGCGCGGGCCTCGTTCTCCGACAACGTGACGAACTTCAGCTTGATGCCGGGGTTCTCCTTCTCGAACTGCCCGGACAGTGCGACCGCGTCCTGCATCTGCGAGTTGGAGACCATCGCGACTGTGACGGCGTCACCACCCCCGCCGGTCAGGGATCCGGCACCCGAGCAGCCGGCCAGCACGAGCGCGGCAGCGGCCGCCACCGAGGCGAGACTGACCCGCGTGCGACGCGAACCGGGTGTGCGTCGACGACCGTATCTCGGTCCTAGCGCCATCAGAGTTCACCTTTCTGTTGCGCGACAAGCCATTCAGCGGTGGGGAGGTCGGTGACGAGAATCGTCGAATACCCGCCGCGGATGGCGCCGAGGATGGAGTCCCGGCGGTGCTCTCCACCGGAGACGAGAATGCTTGTGGGGCAAGCCCGGACACTGTCCAGGGGAACCGACACCGTGCGGTCTACGAGGGTCGACTGCACCGCACGACCATGGTCGTCGTAGAAGCGTCCGCCGATCTCGCCGACGGCACCGAGTTCGTCGAGTTCGTCGAGCACGATCGCATCGATGAATGCACCTTCGAACAAGGTCGTCGACGTCGACACCGAACCCACACCGAAGAGCATCACGTTCGCCGATCGGGCAGCCGAGAGGGACTGGGAGAGGATCGAATCCCGTTGCAGCGCGGTGACCGTGTCGGGATCGGCGTAGAGGGGAGCCACCAACCGCATCGGCCGCGCGTGAAGTCGGTCCGACAGGCGGGCGAGGGCGTGATCGACGCCGGTGTGGTATTCGACGGAGGTCATCGACCCGTCCATCTGGACGACCTGTCGGCACGACGAGGTGGCCGCCATCGCGTCGGCGACGGCAACCTGCTCGGGGCCCCACGTGAAGCCGAGCACGTCGGTCGGCTGGATGCGACGCATCAGCACGGACGCACCGGCTCGGCCGAGTGCGGCGTTGGCCGAGGCGCTTCCATCGGCGATCTCGTCGATGATGAGCACCTCGTCGAGGCCGAATGTCTCCTCGACGGTGCGTTCGAGATCGGTGTGGATGGACGAGCTCAGGTGACTCGGTGCACTCACCGTCACCTGAACCAGGCCCTGAGCTCGCGCTCGCGCGACCAGTCGGCCGGCCGTGGGCCGGGACACGCCGAGGCGTTTGGCGATCTCGGCCTGGGTGAGTCCCTCGAGGTGATACATCGTGGCCGCTCGTACGAGTAGGCGCAGGTCGTGTCCGGTGTCCGGGGTGGTCCTCGGGGGACTCGTCATCTGTCGCCTCAGTTCGATCGGGTGAGCATTTGCTCACTAGCCGGGGATATGCTCAATACGCTAACATCGGGAATGTGATCTACGCAACAGCAGTGACCGAGAGTGACCCAGGGAGTACTACGACGATGCGCGCCAGTGTGCTGCACCCGGATGGGGCGTTGACCATCGACGAGCGGCCTGTGCCGCAACCCGCCGCGGGTGAGGTACTCGTGCGTGTCGGTGCGGTCGGGCTGTGCGGTTCGGACGCGCACTACCTACGACACGGTCGGATCGGTGAGTACGTCGTCACCGCGCCGATCGTGCTCGGTCACGAGGCCGGCGGCGTGATCGTCGGCGTCGGCGCGTACGTGTCGGCATCCCGTGTGGGACAACGTGTCTCGATCGAGCCGCAGACGCCCGACATGGCCAGTCCGGAGTCCCGCAGCGGGCGCTACAACCTGTGTCCGCACATGCGCTTTTTCGCCACACCGCCGGTCGATGGAGCACTCTGCGAGTACGTCACCATCGGCGACGCCTTCGCCCACGCCGTTCCCGACCATGTCAGCGATGAGGCGGCGGCGCTGTGCGAACCGCTGTCGGTGGCGATCGCGGCCATCCGGAAAGCCGAGGTGGCGGTGGGGGATTCGGTGCTCATCGCCGGAGCCGGACCGATCGGCCTGCTGTGTGCCCAGGTCGCACGGGCGGTGGGTGCCGACCGGATCGTGATGAGCGAGCCCGATGCGCAGCGCCGCGCCATGGCGTCGACATTCGGGGCGACGGATGTCGTCGATCCGGGAGGACCGTCGGCTCGTGTCGACGGTGTGACGGCGTTCATCGATGCCAGCGGTGTTGCGGCAGCTGCGGTCGAGGGAATCCGGGCGCTGAGCCCGGCCGGCCGCGCTGTGCTCGTCGGCATGGGTGCCGATGAGATGACGTTGCCGACCAGCGTCATCCAAAACCGTGAGATCGTCCTGACCGGGGTCTTCCGGTATGCCAACACCTGGCCGACGGCGCTCTCGTTGATCTCCTCCGGGCGGGTCGACGTCGACGCGATGGTGACCGGCCGCTTCGGACTCGACGAGGTGCGGGCGGCGCTCGACGCCGATCGGACTCCGGGTTCCATCAAGGCGATCGTGTACCCGGGTGGTCTTCCAGATCCGTCACGTCCAGGACCGTCGCAGCAGGCCGGCCTCGCTGCGTCCACCGGCGCAAGTTCAGATCCCCACGCAGACAAGGAAGTGCACCCGTGAGCGACATGTACGAGCTGACCCAGGCCGGACTCGCCGACATCCACACCGTACCGACACCGTCCTATGACCGTCGGCAGATGCGCTGCGGAATAGTGCATTTCGGCGTCGGTGGGTTTCATCGAGCACATCAGGCCAGGTATCTCGATCGTCTCCTCGCCGCAGGTGACTCCGACGACGCGGCCGACTGGGGCATCTGTGGCGTCGGTGTCCGGCCGGCCGACGCGGCGATGCGCGATGCCCTGGTCCCGCAGGATGGCCTGTACACGCTGACCCTCAAACACCCCGACGGAGAGGTCGAGACCTCGATCCTCGGCGCGATCGTCGACTACCTGTTCGCGCCGGACGACCCCGAGCGGGTCGTCGAGAAATTGGCTGCTCCCGAGACCCGCATAGTCTCCCTCACCGTCACCGAGGGCGGGTACAACTTTTCGCCGTCGACCGGAGAGTTCGACCTGGACAATCCCGAGATCGTCGCCGATCTGACCGACGATGCGGTACCGCGCACGGTGTTCGGCCTCGTGACCGAGGCGCTGCGCCGTCGGCGTGACCGAGGCATCGAATCGTTCACGGTGATGTCCTGTGACAACATCGCGGGCAATGGGCATGTCGCGCAGTCGACCTTTCTCTCCTATGCCCGCGCGAAGGACCCGGATCTGGCCGAATGGATCGCCGAACACACCCGCTTCCCGAATTCCATGGTCGACCGGATCACTCCCGCGACACCGCCCGAGTTGCGCGCCGAGGTGCTCGAGCGAACCGGTGTCGACGATCGCTGGCCGGTCGTCGCGGAACCCTTCACGCAGTGGGTGCTCGAAGACACGTTCTCGATGGGGCGACCCGCGCTCGAGTCCGTGGGCGTCCAGGTGGTCGACGACGTCACCCCCTATGAACTGATGAAACTCCGTCTGCTCAACGCCGGACATCAGGCCCTGTGCTACTTCGGCTATCTCATGGGCTATCGCTACGTGCACGAGGCGGTCGCCGACCCGCTGATCGCCGAGCTGTTGCGGCGCTATATGTCCCGGGAAGGACGGCCCACCCTGCAGCCGGTTCCCGGCGTCGACCTGGACAGCTACACCGAGACCCTGATCGCGCGCTTCGGCAATCCGTCCATCGCGGACACCATCGCCCGCCTGTGTCAGGACTCCTCGGACCGGATTCCCACATGGCTGGTGCCGGTGATCCGGGACCGGCTGGCCGACGGGGGAGATGTACCGCTATCGGCGGCGGTGGTGGCGTCGTGGACCCGCTACGCCGAAGGGGTGGACGAGGACGGCGACGAGATCCGCGTCGTCGACCCGCTGGCGGCGCAACTGGTCCCGGCGGCTCGACGATCGCGGACCGAACCGTTGGCCTTTGTGGCCGACACATCACTGTTTGGCGACCTCGCCCGCGATGAACGGTTCACCAAGCCCTATCTGGCCGTGCTGGAAGCACTGCGTCGCGATGGCGCCCGCGAGACCTTGTCGGGGTTGCTCGCATGACGCTGGTGGCGGGTGTCGACTCATCGACCCAGTCGTGCAAGGTCGTCGTCTGTGATGCCGACACCGGACGCGTGGTCCGGACTGGTTCGGCGGCGCACCCGGCGGGTACCGAGATCGATCCCGAGCACTGGTGGACAGCCCTGCAGACCGCCATAGCGGAGGCAGGCGGGATCGACGATGTCGCCGCACTCTCCGTTGCCGGCCAACAACACGGGCTGATCTGTCTCGACCGTCGCGGCACCGTGTTGCGTAAGGCGTTGCTGTGGAACGACACCCGATCTGCCGCCAGCGCGACAGCGTTGATCCACGAGTTCGGTGGCGCAACCGCGTGGGCGGACCGCGTGGGCGTGGTACCCGTGGCATCGATCACGGCCACGAAGCTGCGTTGGGTCGCCGACAACGAACCAGCGGTGGCCGATGCCACGGCTGCGGTGTGCCTGCCGCATGACTGGTTGACATGGCGGCTGCGCGGGAGCGCAGATATCACCGCGCTCGTGACCGACCGTAGCGACGCATCCGGTACCGGCTATTACTCCGCGGCCACGGGTGGCTACTGCGACGATGCGCTCGACGTCTCCTTCGGCGGTCGCCGGCCCGTGCTGCCCCGGGTGCTCGGTCCTGCGGAGACCGCCGGAGTCACCCCGCAGGGTTGCGTGATCGCCGCCGGGGCCGGCGACAATGCCGCTGCCGCATTGGGTTTGATGGCGTCGCCGGGTGACTGCATCGTGTCGCTGGGCACCTCGGGGGTGGTCAGTGCGGTCACCGATACGCCGCCACGCGACGCGTCCGGACTGGTGGCGGGTTTCGCCGACGCCACCGGACGGCAGCTGCCCCTGGTCTGCACACTCAACGGTGCCCCCGTGCTCGCGGCCACCGCCCGCATGCTCGGGGTGGATCTCGACGAATTCGGTGCACTCGCGCTCGCGGCACCTCCCGGAGCCGACGGGCTCGCGTTGGTGCCCTACCTCGCGGGCGAGCGGACACCCAATCTGCCCGATGCCACAGGATCATTGACGGGTATCACCGCAGACAACTGGACCCCCGCGAATGTGGCGCGCGCCTCGGTGGAAGGCCTGCTCTGCTCGCTGGTGTATTGCCTGGACCTGATCGGCGGTCAGGGCGTGGACGTCGAGCGGATCGTGATGGTCGGGGGTGGCGTCCGGTCCGAGGCCGTCCGCGCCATCGCGCCGGCGTTGTTCGGTCGCGCGGTGTACCTGCCGGAACCGGGTGAGTATGTGGCGCGCGGTGCGGCCCGACAGGCAGCCTGGGCGCTGACCGGCGATCTGCCGCGCTGGGAGGTGCCGGCCGATCGGCGCCAGGCACCGCGCGCCGACCCGGAGATCTACGCACGCTATCGGACGGCAACCGATCTGGTCCTGCGTCGGTGAATCCTCAGGTGGTCAGCGGCGCCGCACCGAGAAAGGTGCCCGCCCCGGTGACGAGTGGGAGATCGAGGGTGGTCCGAATTCCCGACGGGCCGTCCACCACCGCAGGGATCGCGTTGACGATCCGACCCGCAGCCGCGACGATCGCGGCGTGGTTGTGGTCGCCGTGCTCGCTGGTGGGACAGATGTCCACGCGGTAGGACGGTTCGCCGACGATCTCGACCCGGTAGCACCCGCCGGGCTGCGCAGGCCGCGCCCACTCGGCCCCCAGGTCCTCGCGAAGCCGGGTCACGTGCTCGACCACGATCGCTTCTCGGCCCTCGACCATGCCGATGATCTCGAAGCGCACTGCGGCGCGCGTTCCCTCGTCGATGTGTCCGGACGCGATGTCGAATGCCTCGGGAGCCGCCTCGTCCTCGTATTTCTCGACGATCTCGTCCACCGTGACGCCCAAGCCCGCGGCCAACTGTCGAATCGTGGTGCCCCACGCCATTCCCAGAATCCCGGGCAGGAAGAGCATGGGTGTCTCGGACATCGGCTTGCCGAAGCCCATCACGTCGAACATCACGGTCGCGCCGTCGTAGGTCGCATAGTCGGCGATCTCCATACACCGGATCTGCTCGATCTGCTGGCAGGTGCCCGCGAATGCGAACGGGATCAGATCGTTGGCAAAACCGGGGTCGACCCCGGTGACAAAGATGCTCGCCTCGTTGCGGGTCGCGGTCTCCTCCAACTTCCGTACTGCCTTGTCGGGCATGACTCCCCATGGGAACTGCAGCGTGTTCGGCGCCGACCCGACCACGTCGATGCCGGACGCCAGGAGTCGCACACAGTCATCGAATGCCTCGAGCGGGCGGGTGTCGCCCATCGCGCAGTAGACGACGCAATCCGGTTCGGCCCCGATCACCGCGTCCAGATCGCTGGTGGCGATCACGCCGGTCGGTTCGGTGTCACGGCCGGCGAGCTCTGCGGCGTCCTTGCCCACCTTGTCCGGATTCGACACACACACTCCGACGAGTTCGAACCGGGCGTCGTCGATGAGCTGTCGCAACGCGAGCCGGCCGACGTTCCCGGTACCCACGTGACCCACCCGAATCGTCATCGAACACTCCTTGTGCTGGTCAGGTGAACAATTGTCCGGACTGTTGTCCATTCAGTAGAACATGGCAGGCGCCGAATGGGTAGAACCTGTTCTCATTCAGCTGCTGACCAGGTACTCTCTGTCGCCATGGGACGTGTTGATGACAAGGTTGCGTTGATCAGCGGTGGGTCGCGGGGGATGGGCGCAGCACATGCGCGCATGCTCGTGGACGAAGGTGCGAAAGTCGTGATCGGCGACATCCTCGACGAGGAGGGCAAGGCGCTCGCCGACGAACTCGGCGACGCGGCGCGGTATGTGCATCTGGATGTGACCTCACCCGACGACTGGGCAGCCGCGGTGGCGACGGCGCTCGGGGACTTCGGCAGACTCAACGTGCTGGTGAACAACGCTGGGATCGTCAACGGTGCGGAACTGCAGAAGTTCCGCCTCGACAAGTGGCAACAGATCCTCGATGTGAACCTCACCGGCACCTTCCTCGGCATGCAGGCGGCTGTGGAGCCGATGATTGCCGCGGGTGGTGGATCGATCATCAACGTCTCGTCGGTCGAGGGGTTGCGTGGCAGCCCGTGGGCGCACGGCTACGTCGCCACCAAGTGGGGCGTTCGCGGACTTGCGAAATCGGCTGCGCTGGAACTGGCCCCGCACAACATCCGGGTCAACTCGATCCATCCCGGGATGATCCGCACGCCGATGACGGAGGGTTTGCCGGAGGACATCGTGAAAACCCCGCTGGGCCGACCCGCCGAGTCCAGTGAGGTGGCGACCTTCGTGGTGTTCCTCGCCAGTGATGAGTCCTCGTACGCAACCGGAGCCGAGTTCGTCATGGACGGCGGGCTCACCGCCGACGTCCCGCACAACTGACCTGTTCGCTCAGATGTCGTTACCCGGCTTCTTTGCATGAGTCTTCCGAGCGTCCCCACCTGCTCCCTGAGGAGCCACCACCCGCTCCCTGAGGAGCGAGGCGCTAGCCGAGTGTCACGAAGGGCCCTTCGTGACAGTTCTCCGCTAGCGCTCCGAACCTCCTCAGGGATCGGTGGTGGGCCTCCGCTGGCGCTCCGAGCCTCCTCAGGGATCGGTGGTGGGGGTGGTTGGTCGTGCAGGTCTTCACCCCGCTCCCTGAGGAGCGAGGCGCTAGCCGAGTGTCACGAAGGGCCCTTCGTGACAGTTCTCCGCTAGCGCTCCGAACCTCCTCAGGGATCGGTGGTGGGCCCCCGCAAGCTCCGGGCTTCCTCCGGGATCGGGGGTGAGCGCGACCGCGTGGAGAATTTATTCAACAAGCGTTGACCTCCGTCGTCGCAGGTCATACGCTCGCTGCATGCGCGCAATGATTCTCAAGGAGTTTCGCGAACTGCGGCGCGACCGCCGCACGCTGGCCATGCTGATCGTCTTGCCGTTGCTTCTGCTGGTGATCTTCGGCTACGCGGCCAACTTCTACGTGTCCTCGGTGGAGACCGCGGTGGTCGGGCCGTCGGCCGAACGAGCGGCGACTGCGTTGCCGTCCTACTTCGAGGTCACCGAGACCAACACCGCCGACGGGGTCTCGCAGGCGCAGGACATGCTGCGCGAGAACAAGGTCGACGTGGTGGTGGTGACCGGAAACCCGGGGTCGCAACCCACCGCCTACGTCGACGGGTCCAACCTGTTCGCAGCGCAGTCGACGGTGTCGATCCTGAACAAACTCGGTGGACAGGTCCGGACCGAGGTGATGTTCAATCCGGACCTCAAGACGTCGTGGGTGATGGTCCCGGCCATCATCGGCCTCATCTTGACCTTCATCGGCACGATCATCACAAGCATCGGATTGGTCCGCGAGCGCGAAGCGGGCACGCTCGAACAACTCGCGGTGATGCCCATCGCGCCGAGCCAGGTGATCCTGGGCAAGATCGTGCCCTACTTCATCCTCGCCGCGATCGACATGACCGTGGTGACCGTGCTGGGCATGCTCCTGTTCGACGTCCCGTTCAACGGCAATGTGCTCGTCTTCGCCCTCGGCGCCGGGATCTTCCTGTTCGTCGTCCTCGGACTCGGCGTGATGATCTCCACCATCTCCCAGACCACCGGCCAGGCCATCCAGACGGCCTTCTTCTTCCTGTTGCCACAGATATTGTTGTCCGGCATGATCTTTCCGCTCGACGCAATGGCGGCGGGAGTTCGATGGATCGGCTATCTGCTGCCACTGACCTACTTCACGATGATCTCGCAGGGTGTGATGCTGCGCGGCGCCCCGATCGAGTCGCTGTGGCTGCCCTTGGTGGTGCTCGCCGTCATGGCGATCGTGGTGTTCACCGCCGCAACCCTGCGGTTCCGACGTGATCTGGCTCCCGACGTGAGGAGACAATCGTCGCCGGGGCGAGGGACCGCGGCGGAACCCTCGGGTGCGGACGTCGCATGATCGCGGCGCGGTCGGTGACGGTGGCCTTCGGTGCGACGACGGCACTCGACGACGTGACCGTGGCGGTGGCACCGGGGCAGGTGGTGGCGCTCGTCGGTGGCGACGGCGCCGGAAAGACCACGCTGCTGCGCACACTTGTGGGCGAGGTCGCTCCGGACCGCGGGGTCGTGGCGGCGCCGGACAAGCATCAGATCGGCTATCTGTCCGCGGGCCCGGGCAGCTGGGCGGCCCTGACGGTTCGCCAGAATCTCGACTTCGTCGGCGGCATATACGGATTGACCGGCGATGAGCTCGTCGACCGGCGGGAGGACCTCATCGACCGGGCAGGCCTCCGGGTCGCCGCCGATCGCTTGGCGTCAGCTCTGTCCGGGGGGATGCGCCGCAAACTCGGCGCGGCGATGGCCATGCTGCATCACCCGGAGTTGCTGGTGCTCGACGAACCGAGTACCGGAGTCGATCCGGTGAGCCGTATCGACCTCTGGCGGATGATCTCCGAGGCGGCAGCCGCCGGTGCCGCCGTACTGATGTCGACGACGTACCTCGACGAGGCGGAGCGCGCGGGTGAACTGGTTGTCCTCGACCGGGGCCGGGTCCTGACCACCGGGTCCTACGACGATGTCCGTGGAGGTTTCACCGGCACGATCACGGCGTCGACGACGCCGACACGTCCGGAATGGTCGTGGCGGCGAGGACGTCAGCGGCGCGAGTACTGGCCCGACGGCGATCCCGCAACCGACGCCGACGTGATTGCGCCGGATCTGGAGGACATCGTCATCGCGCTGTCGATGACGCGACGGCATCAGGAGGCGCCGACATGACATCGGACGAGGTTCTCCGTGCGCGTTCGGCAACCCGACGATTCGGTGATTTCACCGCTGTCGATGCGGTGTCGATGGCGGTGCGCCCGGGTGAGGTCGTGGGCCTCCTGGGCGCCAACGGGGCGGGCAAGACGACCCTGATTCGGCTGCTGCTGGGATTGCTGGCCCCCACCGACGGGGCCGTCGAACTCCTCGGTGGTCCACCGGATCGCTCCCACCGAGCGCGGATGGGGTACGTGCCACAAAATCTCGGCCTCTACCGCGACCTCACGCTGGCGGAGAACCTGGCGTTCAGCGCGGGGGCCTACAACTGCGCAGTTCCAGACCTGCCCGCGGCGCTGCGCGACGTGCGGGACACCCTGGTCGGTGACCTGGCGTTGGGTGCGCAGCGGCAGGCGGCGTTCGTGGTGGCCTTGGCGCATCGGCCGGAGGCGCTGGTTCTCGACGAGCCGACCTCCGGTGTGGACGCGCTGGCCCGGGCCGAACTGTGGGACACCATCCGCGCGCAGGCCGACCGCGGCGTGGGGGTCCTGGTCACCACCCACTACATGGAGGAAGCGCAGCACTGCGACCGCCTGTTGCTGATGGCCGGCGGCGCACTCGTCGCATCGGGAAGCGAACACGACATCATCGGCGACACCCGCGCGGTGGCGGTGCATACGGCCGACTGGGCCCGCACATTCGCGGTGCTCAACGATGCAGACATACCGGTGATTTTGGACGGCACGGCGATTCGGGTGCCCGACACGGATCCGGCGATGATCGCCTCGGCGTTGTCCGAGGCCGGGGTCGACGCCGAGATCAAGCCGGTCCCCGCCACCATCGAGGAACGGATGCTGGTCCTGGCCAGGTCCCGATGACGTCGGCACGCGGCCGTGGACGGCCCAAACTCGATCGGACCGTCGACAACCGCGAGCAGATCCTGACCACGGCGCGAGAAATGTTCTCCGAAAGCGGATTCGAGCGGACCACGATGCGGGCCATCGGGCGGCGTGCGGGAGTGGACCCGGCGCTCATCCACCACTATTTCGGCACCAAGAACGACCTGCTCGTGGCGGCGTTGCGACCCGAGGTGGATGTGGCCACCGTGTTCGCCGGAATCGCCGACACCGACGCCACGGTGGGATGCGAGTTCGTGTATCGGGTCGTCGACTTCTGGGAGCGAGATCCCCAACAGCGGGCACGGGCGGTCGCGCTGTTGCGGATCGCGGTGACCCATGACCAGGTCGCCGATCGGCTGCGGGAGTTCTTTCTCGGCGTGGCGACCGGAGTGCTCGGCGAGTTCGTGTCCGCTGATGAGCGCGGGCAGCGCGTGGCCATGGTGATGTCGCAGATGCTCGGGTTGCTGATGGCGCGGTATGTGATGCGAGTGCCGGCAATCGCCGACGCGGCCGCATCGGATCTGAGTCGCTGGGCGGGCCCCACCATCGACCGGTACCTGTTCGGCGACATCACGAACCCATCGGACCGACGGTGAGATACGGGTTGCGTCATCCCGGCATCCGGCGTGTCTGTACCCGCATGCGGGAGAGTAGACATATGAAACTGTCGCGCACACGATCCGTCGTGCTGGTGGTCGGCGTCGTCGCGGTGGTGGTCGTGGTCAACCTTGTCGCCCATGGTGCGTCGGGTACGGCTGCGGTGCTGGTGGTGCCTGGCGCGGCCGTGGTGCTGGTGCTCGGTGCCCGGATGGCGGGGCTGGACTGGCGCGAGATGGGTCTGAGCCGATCCGAACTACGTGCCGGGATTCCCTATGCCGTCGGCGCCGTGGTGGCGGTGTTCGCGATCGTCTCTGTGGCCGTCGCGATCCCGGCCACCCGACAGTTCTTTCTGTCCGACCGCTTCGACAGCGCATCCGCGGCCGCCTTTGCCGCCCTGGTGACGATCCCGCTGCAGACGGTGCTGCCCGAAGAGTTGATCTTCCGGGGCGTGTTGCAGGGCAGCCTCGCCCGGTTGTTCGGCGTGCGGTGGACACTCACGCTGGGCGCGATCGCATTCGGTTTGTGGCATGTGACGTCGTCCCTGGGTCTGACCGCCGGCAACGAGGGACTCAGCGGCGTGCTCGGTTCCGGGACGGTCGGTCAGATCGCGGGTGTGCTCGGTGCCGTGGCGGCCACGACGGCTGCGGGATTCGTGTTCGGATGGCTACGGCATCGGACGACGAGTCTGCTCGCACCGGTCGCGCTGCATTGGGCACTGAACGCGACCGGCGCGGTCGGCGCCGCGGTCGCCTGGCATCTGCCCTCCTGACGGTCGCGGGATCAGGTGGTGCCGAAGATCCGGTCCCCGGCGTCCCCGATGCCGGGCACGATGTAACCGTTCTCGTCGAGTTCCCGGTCGACGGCGGCGGTGAAGATCCGCACATCCGGATGTGCGGCCTGCAGGGTCTCGATTCCCTGCGGACACGTCAGCAGGCAGACGAATTTGATCGATCGCGGCGAGTACTCCTTGATGCGGTCCACCGCTGCGACCGCCGAATGTCCGGTTGCCAGCATGGGATCCACGATCACCACATCGCGCTCGGCGAGGTCGCCGGGCATCTTGAAGTAGTATTCGACGGCGATGTGGGTCTTCGGGTCCCGGTAGAGCCCGATGTGTCCGACCCGAGCGCCCGGCACCACGGTCAGCATGCCGTCGACGATCCCCGTACCGGCTCGCAGGATCGACGCGAACACCACCTTCTTGCCGTCGATGACGTTGGCGGTCATGGTCTCCAACGGGGTGTCGATGGAGATCGGGTGCATGGGGATGTCGTGCAGCACCTCATAGGCCATCAAGGTGGAGATCTCGGTCAGCAGTCGACGGAAGTCGTTGGTGGAGGTGTCCTTCCGTCTCAGCAGGGTGAGTTTGTGCTGCACCAGCGGGTGGTCGATCAGAACCACGTCGTCCATGTCACGTCCTTCGGGTCAGAAAACGGTGCCGTCACTGGCGATGTCGAGGGGCGGAAGTCCGGAGCGGAGGGTGCCGGCCAGCTCGCGACCGGCTGCCCAGGTGCCACCTTCGAGTACACAGGCCAGCGGCAGGCGGCCTTCGTCGACCCCTAGTTCGTTGCGGACCAGCGCTGCGAGTTCGTCGATCAGGGTGATGGTCAGCGCTCGCCATTCGACGACGAGTTCGTCGCCGACGTCCCGTCGACGATGGGCGTCGGCCGGATCCCGCAGCCGGAGCACCCCGGTGTCGAGCAACAGTCCGCCGTTGCGGTACTCGGGCAACGCCGTCAGGTCGGCCACCCCGCGGACACGGTGGCCGGACCACTCGAAGGGTTCGAGCAGCGAGTACGTCAACCATTGACTCAACTTGTGAAACGGCATCCATCCGGCCGTCGATCCCTGCCCTCGCACCGCATCGTGTCGCCAGCAGTCGCCGACTGGGACACCGTCGATCTCGTTGCCCGACAACCAGATACCGGATGTGGTCGCCAACAGCAGCGAAAGAATGTCGTGCGCCTCGACGTCCCCGGCGGCCGCGCCGATCACCGCGTCGTAGAGGTGGCCGGGCCGCGGCTGTTCGCCGAACACGTCGGGATGTGCGGTCATCGCGGTTGCGAGCCGGCGGAGCAACTCGACGCGCCCGTCGAGCCCGACCAGGGGGTTGTCCGCATCCACCTGGAATGCGTGGGCGAGGTCGGCGACGGTCAACCTGGACAGGCCGATCGCGTCGACGCGCAGCGGGTGGTCGGGGTCACCGGAGAACACACCATCGACGAAGGCATGCCACCCGGCCACCGCCAGGCCCTCTGATCGACCGATTCGCAGCCCGGAGGTGACTTCGAGATACGACCAGTCGGGGCCGGCGCCCGCGTCGAGCAAGACACTGACGACGGCGAGATCGATGAGGGCGCGTGCCTGCTCGGCAGGGTCGTCGCCGAGTCGGGCCCGCAGCATCGCGGTCCGGTCGACTCCGCCGGCCTCGAAATGTCGCCATCGGCTGTGGAACGGGATGTCGAGGTCGGGATATCTGACCCGGGTGACCTCCGCGACCCGGGCGGCCGCCGCAGGCAGTGCGGTGTCGTCGACCACGAACCACGACGACTCGCCGCGGCGCGCGCGTTCGGTCAGTTGTCCGGCGCGGTCGCGGATGGCACGCGTGGACCGCAGCGCTGCGGGGCAGCGGGGCGAGTCGGCGGCGGCGTGCGGCCCACCGGCGCGCCCGGGGGTGTCGACGCTCATGTGTCCAACCCTCGCCCCTTGGCCTTGCCGAGTTCGGTGGCATTCGGGACCGCGCCGGGGGTGAAGTAGCCGGCGGCCATCTTCGCGTCGATCTCCACCTGCGCGTCGGCGGGAATCAGTTCGTCGGGGATGTTGACCCGTTCGCCGACCTCGATCCCCGATCCGGTGATGGCGTCGTATTTCATGTTGCTCATCGACACCAGCCGGTGGATCTTGCGGATGCCGAGCCAGTGCAGAACGTCGGGCATCAGTTCCTGGAAGCGCATGTCCTGAACGCCGGCTACGCACTCCGTCCGCGCGAAATACTGTTCGGCGGTGTCTCCGCCGACCTGCCGTTTGCGTGCGTTGTAGACGAGGAATTTGGTCACCTCGCCGAGTGCTCGACCTTCCTTGCGGGAGTAGGAGACCAGCCCGACGCCGCCGCGCTGCGCACCGAGGATGCATTCCTCGATCGCGTGGGTGAGGTACGGCCGGCAGGTGCAAATGTCGGAACCGAAGACGTCCGAACCGTTGCACTCGTCGTGCACCCGTGCGGTGAGCTCCACATCGGGATCGGCAAGGTCTGCCGGCCGGCCGAAGATGTAGACGGTCTGCCCGCCGATGGGCGGCAGGAAGACGTCGAGATCGGAGCGGGTGACCAATTCGGGGTACATCCCACCGGTCTCCTCGAACAGCACGCGACGGAGATCGGCTTCCGTGCAACCGAATCGACGCGCGACGCCGGGAAGGTGCCAGACCGGTTCGACGGCGGCCTTGGTGACGAGCGCGGCACCGGTGTCGAGCAGATATCGACCATCCGGCTGTAACCGGCCCTTGGCGATCGCGTCGGCGATCTCGGGCAGGATGACGTGCGCCTTGGTGATCGCGATCGTCGGTCGGATGTCGTGTCCGGCGGCGAGATGGTCGGCGAAGACGTCGGCGGTGACCGCACCCCACGGGTCGAGGCTGACGATGCACTCCGGATCCGACCATTGCGGGTACGGGCCGACGGCGTCGGTGGGTGCGGTGTCGGTGAGGTCGGCGCGGTGCTCGCGCGACAACGCGCCGGCGGCGACGGCAAGGGCGCGGTAGACGCTGTAGGAACCGCTGTGCGTACCGATCACGTTGCGGTGGGACCGACGCGACGTGGTGCCCACGACCGGCCCGCGGTCTGCGGCGGTGGCCGCCCCCCAGCGGATCGGGAGTGCGTCGAGACCACCGCTGTGGGAGGTCAATCGGATGTGGCCGCCGGCGACGGACGGCCCGACGGCATCCGGACTCAGATCTGCGGTCATCGTCGCTCCTGTCCGTCCGCGGCTGATTCGGCGGCTGCCGATTCGTCTGGCCGCTCCCCGCGGAACCGAATCCTCGGCGCCGAGTGGAAAGCGCCAGCATAGCGATTGGCGGGAACAGATGCTGGACGAGAAAGGTAACGGATTCCCTACGACAGGGGATGGGTCGTCAGCGCCGCCGGTGCACCGAAACGGCGTAGTCGGCGCTGTCGGCGTCGAACGGCTCGCGGTCCCAGGTGGACCAGCGCGCATGGAGATCGAAGCCGTTGCGCGCCGCGAGCCGATCGTAGTCGGCCAGCGTCAGACGGTCATCGCGCAGACTGAAGCCGGCGACCAGTAATCCACCCGGTGTGAGGCGCTCCGCGAGCTGGGCCAGCACGGCGTCCTCCGTACCCGGATCGACGAAAATCATCACATTCCCGGCGAGCAGCGCCAGATCGAATTCGCTGTCGACGTGGTGATCGAGAGTGGTGAGGTCTGCCAGCACCCAGGCCACGTCGGGGCCGTTCCGGCGTGCGGTCGCGAGCATGGTGTCGTCGGCGTCGACGCCGACCACCGCGAAACCTCGTCGACGCAGCTCCAACGCCACGCGTCCGGTCCCGCAGCCCGCGTCCAGCACGCGTTGGCCACCGTGGTCGTGCAACAGCGTTTCGACGAGGTCGGCCTCGCCGTGGATGTTCTGCCCGGTGGCCGCCAGGTGTTGCCAGCGTTCGTCGTAGTCGTCGCCCTTGGGGGCCTGCGTATCGTCCCATCGTGTGGCCACCAGCCCATGGTGGCACAGGCTCGGCGCATCGAACGGCACGCATCCGGCGGCGCGGGGTGGTTGGTACGCAAGTGAGGCAGACGAGGGGAGCAGATGGACGTCTACGAGGCGATCGCACGGCGCCGTGATGTGCGCAGCGAGTTCAGCGGCGCGGTGATCGACGAGCCGCGGTTGTGGCGGGTGCTGGCCGCGGCGCATGCCGCGCCGAGCGTCGGCAACACCCAACCGTGGGACTTCGTGGTGATCCAGGATCGCGCGGTGTTGTCGCGGTTCTCCGAACATGTCGCCGGGTGCCGGGAGGATTTCGCACAGTCGCTGCCGGCTGATCGTGCGGCCACCTTCGGGCCCATCGTGGTCGAGGGCATCGAGCAAGCCGGGACCGGTGTGGTGGTGACCTATCGGTCGGATCGGGGTGGTCAGCACGTGCTCGGCCGGCACACCATCGACGAAACCGGGCGGCTGTCGGTGGGATTGGCGATTCAGAACCTCTGGCTGGCGGCCACCGCCGAGGGCCTGGGAGTCGGGTGGGTCTCGTTCTACCAGGAGAACTTCCTTCGCGACCTGATCGGAGTGCCGGAGTCGACGGACGTGGTCGCCTGGCTGTGCCTGGGCCCGGTCACACAGCTGCAGACGGTTCCGGACCTCGAACGGTTCGGATGGCGGACCCGGCGCCCGCTGGCCGAGGCGGTCCATCGGGAGGGCTTCCGGTGAGACAGATGCTGCCCTCCGGCGAGGCCGGAGGGCAGCATCGTCACCGCTCAGATGCGACTCAGACGTCGTACCGGTCGAGGTTCATCACCTTGTCCCACGCGGCGACGAAGTCCGTGACGAACTTCTCCGTCGCGTCGTCCTCGGCATAGACCTCGGCAAGCGCACGCAGCTGGGAGTTCGCGCCGAACACGAGGTCGGCACGGGTACCGGTCCACCGGGTCGCGCCACTCTCGCGGTCCTTGCCGACGTAGGTCCCGTCGTCGGCCGGCGATGCCGACCAGTCGGTGCTCATGTCGAGCACGTTGACGAAGAAGTCGTTGGTCAGACGACCCGGCGTCTCGGTGAGCACTCCGAGCGACGAACCCTTGTACGTGGCGCCGAGCACCCGCAGACCGCCGACGAGCACGGTCATCTCGGGAGCCGACAGCGTCAGCAGGTTCGCGCGGTCCAGCAGCCGGTATTCCGCGGGCATCTCGCTGGCCTTGCCCTCGTAGTTGCGGAAACCGTCGGCCTTGGGCTCCAGGTAGGCGAAGGACTCCTCGTCGGTCATCTCCTGGGTCGCATCGGTACGGCCCGGGGTGAACGGAACCGTGATGTCCACACCGGCATCCTTGGCGGCCTTCTCCACGCCGGCCACGCCACCGAGCACCACCAGGTCTGCGAACGACACCTTGGCGCCCGCCTCGGCGTTGAAGCCCTCCTGGAGTCGCTCGAGAGTGCTGATCACCTGCGCGAGTTCCTCGGGCTCGTTGGCCTCCCAGCCGACCTGCGGCTGCAGGCGGATGCGACCGCCGTTGGCGCCGCCGCGGAAGTCGCTGCCGCGGAACGACGATGCCGACTTCCACGCCGTCGACACGAGCTGCGCGACGCTCAACCCCGAATCGAGGAGCTGGGCCTTGAGGGAGTCGATATCCGCGTCGGACAGGGTCGGTCCCTCCTGCGCGGGCACGTTGTCCTGCCAGAGGTAGGTCTCCGACGGAACCAACGGGCCGCGGTAGCGGATGGCCGGACCCATGTCGCGGTGCAGCAGCTTGAACCAGGCCTTGGCGAACTCGTCGGCGAGCTCCTCCGGGTGCTCGAGCCACCGGCGGGTGATCTTCTCGAAGCCCGGATCCATCCGCATCGACAGGTCGGTGGTCAGCATCGACGGGTGGGTCGTACCGTCGCCGAACGCGTTCGGGACGGTTCCGTCGCCCGCCGAGTCCTTCGGCCGCCACTGGTTGGCGCCGGCCGGGCTCTTGAAGAGCTCCCACTCATAGCCGTAGAGGATCTCCAGGAAGCTGTTGTCCCACGCGGTCGGGGTGTTGGTCCAGGTGACCTCGAGACCGCTGGTGATCGCGTCGGGACCGACACCGCTGCCCTGCGGATTGACCCAGCCCAGACCCATCTGCTCGATCGGCGCGGCCTCCGGCTCGGGTCCGACGAGTTCGGCGTCACCGTTGCCGTGGGTCTTGCCGAAGGTGTGTCCACCGACGATCAGGGCCGCGGTCTCGACGTCGTTCATCGCCATCCGGTTGAAGGTCTCGCGGATGTCGACAGCGGCCGCCAACGGATCCGGATTGCCGTTGGGCCCTTCCGGATTGACATAGATGAGGCCCATCTGGACGGCGGCGAGCGGATTCTCCAGGTCGCGCTGACCGCTGTAGCGGCTGTCACCGAGCCACTCGGCCTCCGGTCCCCAGTAGACCTCCTCGGGTTCCCACTCGTCCTGGCGGCCGAAGGCGAAGCCTGCGGTCTTGAAGCCCATGGACTCCAGCGCGACGTTGCCGGCCAGCACCAACAGGTCGGCCCACGAGATCGCCTTTCCGTACTTCTTCTTCACTGGCCACAGCAGACGGCGGGCCTTGTCCAGGCTGGCGTTGTCGGGCCAGCTGTTGAGCGGTGCGAAACGCTGCATGCCCGAACCGGCGCCACCACGACCGTCCTCGACGCGGTAGGTGCCGGCAGCGTGCCACGACATGCGGATGAACAGCGGGCCATAGTGACCGAAGTCGGCAGGCCACCACGACTGCGAGGTCTTCATCACGTCCACGAGGTCGGCCTTGAGGGCGTCGACGTCGAGGGTCTGCAGCGCGGCTTCGTAGTCGTACCCGGTGTCGAGCGGGTTGACGACGTCCGGGTTGTGCGCGAGCAACTTCAGGTTGAGCTGGTTGGGCCACCAGTCCCGGTTTCCGCCACCCTCGACCGGCGGCTTGATGCGCATCGGGCAGCCCTTGTCGGCCGCCTCGGTGTTGGCTTCTGCGATCGGCGGATGCTCTGTGGCGTGGGCGGGGTTTTCCTCAGTCACGACAAACCTTTCAGGAGAGAGTGATTCGGGCTGTGATCACGGCTGTGACCCCGAAGCAGGAGCGGCTGCGCAGTCGGCGCAGAGTCCCCAGTAGATGACCTCGGCCTCGTCGAGAATGAAGCCGTGGTGTTCCGACGGAGTGAGGCACGGAGCCTCCCCGACGGCGCAATCGACGTCGCCGATGATCCCGCAGGACCGGCAGATGACGTGATGATGGTTGTCGCCGACCCGTGACTCGTAGCGAGCGACGTGACCGGACGGTTGGATTCGCCGCACCAGGCCTGCGGTTGTCAACGCGCGCAGCACGTCGTACACCGCCTGACGCGACACATCCGGCAGTCCGGTACGAACTGCGCCGACGATCGTGTCGGTGTCGGCGTGGGGATGTGCGCACACCGCATCGAGAACGGCGATGCGCGGGCGGGTGACCCGCAAATCGGCTTCACGCAAACGTCTTACGTGATCTGTCTGTGATGGCACGAGACCATCATGCCGCTTTTCTGGACTGAGTCAAGTTTTTGCCGGGAGATGTCTCGAATTGAGACGTCAGCTCAGGGTGTCCCCGGATTCGATGCGGAAGCCCACCTTCAGCGTCACCTGCGTGTGCGCGATGGCCCCATCCACGATGTGTCCGCGTGTGCTGACGACCTCGAACCATTCCACGTTCCGGGTGGTCTGGGTGACCCGAGCGATCGCATTGGCGATGGCCGCGTCTGTGCCGTCCGAAGAGGACCCGACTACCTCGATGACTCGATACGTGTGATCACTCATGGGCCGATACTCCCACGTCGTCGGCCACTCGACCGTGGGTTTCGGGAGACCCATGCGCCCGATGTTTGTGGTGATGACCCCGGTCAGCGCGCGACGTAGCCGTCGTCGAGTCTCTCGACGACGCCGTGGCCGATCAATCGTTCGAGGTGTAGCTGCGCGGTGCGTCGCTCGACGGCATCGACGAACGGCAATTCGACATGCGGGCGATAGACCAGCCGGTGCCGCACGATGTCGTCGAGAGTTCTGGGTCGGTCCAGAAATGCCACGAGGCGGTCCTCGCGGCGGCCGATGACCTGCGCATAGTCGGAGAGGCGCCGGCAGAACTCGGCGGCGCCGTCGATGACACCTTTCTGATGAAAGGTCCCGTACCATCGTGCGTCGATCGAGCCCACCACATCGATCGAACGAAGGTAGGCTTCCACGCTGCTGCCGACGTCGCCGTACATCGGGCCGAACGACGTCAGGTCGATGTCGGCCACATAGAGAAATCCCGTGGGCTCCACCAGGACACCGCAGTGGCCGGCGGTGTGCCCGGGCAGGTGGATCACGGTGGCGGTCACCCCACCGAGGTCGAACCGATGTTCGTCGTCGACGCCCACCGCCTCGGGGAATCCGGTGGGCAGGTGGAACTCGTCACCGATCTGCTCGGCGACCGCGACCTTCTCGGCCGCGGTCAGGCCGTATCCGTCGAGCAACACCTCCAGAGATCGGACGGCGTCGACGTCGGCGCGATGACAGTGGGTGCGGGCGGTGAAATGGCGCAGTCCCGCGAGGTGGTCCTCGTGGGCGTGACTGATCATCACCGCATCGGCGCCGACCGGATCGTGATCGATCTCCAGCGACGGATCGATCACGAGCGTGGCCTCCGAACCCTGGACGACCACGGAATTGCCGTACGGATAGGCGCCGCCGTGCCTGGAGGTCAACACCGTGACATCGCCATAGTGAGATGCGCCAAAGGCCCGGTCGTTCGCCATCTCCGCTTCGTACCGTCGCGACCTCGGGGTTGTCAATGAGTCGACGGTTGGTTCCGTCCGATCTTGCGGCGTTGCACCGGAATCATGCGATTCCGGTGTCGTTGCCGTAGCGTGCGAAGGCAGTGCCACGCGCGGTGTCGCTCGAGACCGTGGCGTTGTCCGGCGGCGTGGCGGTGACCGACGAGGGTTAGGTCGGGAGTGCATTCACCCATCAGTCGCAGGGGATCTGCTGGTGACGACCGGGTTGGCCGCGGTGGTCGCGGCGATCTCGCGAGGGTCGGCGGCCACGGCCGCACCACCGGACGGTTACACCGACCTGCCGCCGCTCGCGCGGCAGGTGCTCGGCGGTCTGCGGGCCTCATCTCGTGACGCCTTGCGCGGGGTCGCCGTGATGGTGATGCCCGGCGACGACCCCTATTCGGCACGGCAGGGCGTCAGCGCGCGCGGCGGTGGAGCCATGACCGACGGCGCGGCCGACGAGTTCATCGGTTTGATCGACCGCTTCCTGCCCCAGGGAGACCAACTCGTCCGGCCCGTCGCGGTGGCGTTGTCGGTGACGCTTGCCGATCTGGGCGCCGGCTCGGTACCGCTGCCGGGTACGCAGGCCGCCGACGCGGTCGACCGCGGGCTCGGGATCGCCGACAACGACCGCACCTTCCCGCTGTCCCTGTTGGCGGGACTCGTGGTGGATGTGGCCGCAGTCCTGGCCGGGGCGCCGTTCGTCGGACCATTCGCCTCACCGTTCGCCAACGCCGACTACCGAACCAAATGTCGCACTTTCGAATTGATCGAGCGTCCGCTCGCCGATCTCGCCGCGATCTTCGACGACGCACTGCCCCCAACCGCTGCGCGGGTCGGCCGCCGGAGTGCTGAGGTTCGTCGGCGGGATCCTCCTCGACGGATCGGCATTCACCGTCTGGAGTGAGCACCGCCTCTACGACCAGTCCGCGGGCCGCCTCGTCAAACGCCCGCTCGCCTGGGATATCAGCCGCTACCGGACCGAGGGGCTGGTGAACGGCCACGACGATTTCATCGGCTACTACCAGGGATTCGAGGAGTTCTGATCTGTGCGTGACGTGATCGTGATCGGCGCGGGTGGCGGCGGGCCCGTCGTCGCCGCCGAACTCGCCGGCCAAGGCCTCGACGTCCTGCTTCTGGAAGGCGGCCCGCGACAGGCCAATCCGGAAAGTCAGTGGTCACACCTGGAGTTCGACGCCAACGACCCCACCGCCGGGTTTCTGCGGTTCGGGCCCGCGGACCGCAGCAAGGCAGGGTGGTATCGCGAGTGGGCACAGAACAGCTTCGTCTGGGAACTGGCCGGAGTCGGCGGCACCACCCAACACTTCTTCGGTAACAGTCCACGACCCTATCCGGGGGTGTTCGCGGATTATCGCGGGGCCGACGCCGCCCGGTACGACACGGCACACCGTTTTCCGTTCGGCTACCGGGAGCTGGTGCCCTATCTGGAATGGGTCGAGGAGACCCTTCCGGTCAAGCCCGCGCCGATGGGCACCAAGGAGGCGCTCTTCTTCCGGGGATGCGAGGGGCTGGGGCTGCCGTTGCAGAGATCCCGGGACACCACCCGCGCTTCCTTTCGCCCGCAACCGAATTGCATCCTGCACCCGGGCGGTACGGCCGGTAGAACGTCGGAGTCTCACCTTCTCGTCCACCCGCAGGCCAGTGGCTGCACCTTCTGTGGTCACTGTTTCCAGGGCTGCTACCAACCGGCGCGAGCGCCGCGGAACCTCTTCGCCCGCCGATCGACCGACAACAGTTATGTCCCGCTCGCGCTCGCCGCCGACGTGGTACGACCGGGCGGCCGAGCGGTCGAACTCAAGACCGACTGCTTCGTGGTGCAGATCCACTCCGAGGAGCGGAGCGCCCGTCGCCGCGCCACGGGTGTCACCTGGCGCGACAACGCGACCGGTGCCGAGTCACGGGAGGACGCCCGGGTCGTGGTGCTCGCCGCCGGTGCCACCGAGAGTCCGCGACTGTGGTTCAACAGTGGCTTGCCGAACCCGAATGACTGGGTGGGACGTGGCCACACCGATCATTGGTTCGACTGGGTCGTCGGACTGTTCGACGAGGACACCGGCAATACGCGGGGAGCGAACTCGTGTGCCCGGGTCGAGTTGCCGGGCTACGGGTGTCTGGAGAACTCCGGTGTCACTCCCGCGATCCAGGCATTCACGATGACCCTGTCCAACAGCGGGATCCGGGGTCAGTACACCAACGGGCGAGGGATGCGGGGGGCCTGGGACGGACCGACCGGTCGTCTTGCCGGTGACGAACTGCGCGAGTTCATGTCGCACGGCATCGATCCGATGCTGAACATCCTGTGCATCACCGACGACCATGTGGAGCCGGAGTGTCGGATCGTCCCCTCGGCGATGCCCGCCGACTCGAACGGAGCGGTCGCGAAGATCGACATCGACATCCGCAAACGATCGGCGCCGACACGACGCAACCGCGAATTCGTCGCGACCAAGGCGGCACACCTGCTGCGCAAGGCCGGAGCGCGAACCGTCTACCGATTGGACTGGGCTCCATTGCTGCTGCATGTGCATTCGTCGATGCGGATGGGGGATTCGGCCACCAATTCGGTGGCCCGGTCCAGCGGGGAAGCGAGGTTCGTCGACCGGCTGTTCATCGCCGACAACTCGGTCCTGGCCAACTCACTCGGCGGGCCCAACCCCACGCTCACCACCCAGGCGATCGCCACCCGAACCGCCGAGAAGATCATGACCACCTACTTCGGCGGCGACCCGTGGGTGGCGTCGGGCGCGCCGGTGGTCACCACCGACGATCGGATCACCCGACGGATGGTCGAACTGGGCCTCTGACTGACGTCGCCGCCACACGTCGAGTGCAGATCGGGCTGACTCAGTCGGTGACGGTGGACAGATCGGCCACGAGGTCGAACACCGGGTCGTCGGGTCCGATGTCATAGGTGCACTCGTCGGGGCGCGGGTCGGGCACGAATGCCCAGAACAGCGCGGTCGCAGTGCCTGCAGCGCGCTGCCCGCTGACCTTCGTCCGGAAGTCCGCCGCACGTTGCGCGAGGCTTCCACACGAGCCGGCACCTTGGCCGATCTCGTTGACCGCCACCGGTTTGCCGAGCACCGCGCCCTGGCGAATACGCTCGGCCAGACCGTTCCACTGGTCGCCGGGCAAGGGCACCCCGTCCGAGCCGTAGTCGTGGTAGTCCAGCACACCGAGATGTCGCGAACCACCCACATACTCGTACTGCGGTCCCGCCGTGCCACATTGTCCGCCGCCGGCCAGGCCTGACCAGATCAGCCCGGCCCGATGGATGCGATGCAACACCGCACCGGCCGTGTCGAAGAAGTGGCGCAGCACCAGCGCCGCATCCGGTGGGCAGATACGGCTCTGCCACCGACAGGCCGTGTCACCGCAGATACTGGATTCGGGTTCGCCGACCATCTCCCAGCCGGCCAGCGCCGGACTGCTCTTCCATCGACTCACGGCCGTTCGCATCCACTGTTCGAAGGTCAGCCCGCCGGCCGCGACCTGTGCGCGCCACCCCGATGCGTACCAGTCGTGATCCTTGAACTCGCCACTCTCGCAAGCGCCCTCACCGGAGGACAAGACCGGGATCACCATCTGGTCGTGTCGAGTCGCCGCAGCGAACACGGCATCCATCGGGGCGAAATCGAGTTCCCCGGTGTTCTTGTTCACCGCGAGTTGCGCGAACAGGTCGAACCGGGTCAGGGAATGTGGTGGCAATGCGGCGAAGTAGGCGTCGAGATCGACCATCGCGCCGCAGCCGCTGTTGACCGACCAGTCGGTGGCGAGTTGGTAGGCGTCGAGACCGGAGGGCCACCACGGGCGGCCATCGAGGCGCAAGCCGTCCGCGGTCGCGGTGACCCGGTTGGCCGGCGCGCCGAGGGCCGCTGTGGGAAGACTCCAGCCCACGATCAGCAGCGCCAACACGCCCGTCAGACAGAACCGCCGGGTGAGCCGCCTCAGTGACATGTACCCGCCTCCTCGTCGCACGCGTTGTCCAGGCCAACTATCGCTGAAACCGGAGGTCCGGCGTTGCGAAACGACGAGGGTCACCCGGCGGGCCCACCTGGGTCGCCGCGTCAGGCGGCGCGGGTGCGCAATCGTGCTGCGTACATCGAGATCCCGGTGGAGATGATCAGGACGAAGATCGTGGCCAGGCACACACCGGTGACCGTTGGAGTCTCACCGCCGGAGGTCGCGATGATGCCGATCAGTGCCCAGATCACCGTCAGGGGATAGCCGATCAGCACGCCACCGAGGAAGAGGGTGATGATCGTGGCGAAGACCGCGGCCACCAGGAGCACGACGATCTGCCACCCCACAGCGTCGGCGTCGGCACCCGCGTCGGCCGCATCCGACGCCCAGTTCTGGAACACCGCAGCGGTGGCCCAGCCGGCGTAGATGCCGACCAGTACCCGGGTGAGAGTGGCACGCCACGCCGGGGTTTCGGGGTCTCGCGGACCTGCAACCAGCCGTGCGGCGTCGACGAGGGCCACGGTCATGATTGTCAACACGATCGAGGTGACCCACTGCCATTCGGCTGCCGAGAACAGGATCCAGACTGCGGCGCCGAAGAACGCGACGGAGACGTCGGCGGTGACGCGGGCCGGCGCGTCGGTGCCGGTGGACCGCGTCAGCACGACCATCCCGGCGAACACCAGCGACAACAGATAGATGACACTCCAGATCGAAAAGGTGTACCCGGCGGGGGTGATCAGCAGGTCGACCGTCGACTCGTTGGGAGAGGCGCCGACACCCGCGAACGGGACCACGGGAGCCAGGATCTGGGCGATCGCACCTGCGACCGCGAGAATGGACAGAGAGGTGTTCACTCGCGTTGTTGCACCCATGGCGCCCAGGGTAGGGGACATCGGCTGCCGCCCTGCCTGTGCCCGAGCCGGCCGATGCGGTACTGATGAGGTGTGCGCGTGAAAGCGAAGTGATGACCGGGCCGCCGGGACCGTTCCTGGCCCCCGAGACGGAGATCGGCCGATGACCATCGACGAGGTGACCGACGAACTGTACGGGCTGCCGCCCGGAGATTTCGTCGCGCGGCGCACTGCGCTCGCCCGTGCGGCGAAGGCCGCCGGTGACCGCGGGTTGGCGCAACAGATCACTTCGCTACGACGGCCCACCCAGGTCGCCTGGGCGATCAACCAGTGGGTGCGCACCGATCCCGATGGGGTCACCGCGTTGCTCGACCTGGCGGCCGACCTGCTTGCGGCGCAGCGCCGGTCCTCGGCAGATCGGTTGCGTGAGTTGGCCGGCCGTCGACAGGCACTGATCGCCGAATGTGTGGCATCGATCCAGCGCGACACTCGGGACCAGGGAGTCACGCTGTCGGACAACGCGATCCGTGAAGTGGGACAGTCGCTGCGTGCCGCGGTCGCCGACGACGAGGTCGCCGAGTTGCTGCGGCGCGGGAGTCTGGTCACCGCAGCCGAATACAGCGGCTTCGGGCCAGCGGGGGTCTTCCTGGTACCCGACGCCGCCGACGAACCGGGCGCCGACCGCGCCGACCGCACTGCCCCCGATGCTGCGAAATCGGCGAGCGCAACCGCCGAGGCCGAAGATCTGCGGCGGGCGCGTCAGGCCCTCGCGGAGGCCGAGGAGATCGAACGGTCGGCCACTGCTGCCGTCACCGAACGTGACGAAGAAGTGGCCGCAGCCCGCGCACATGTCGACAACCTCACCGCGGAGCGCGACCGACTGCGAGCCGAGCTCGAACAGCGCGACGACGAGTTACGTTTCGCGGTGCGCCAGGTCGACGCGGCCGAGGAGCAGTCCCGGCTGGCCACCGCCTCTCTCGACAGTGCCCGCGACGCGCTCGCTGCTGCCCGCAACGAGCTGGCGCGGTGCGAGACCGACAGTTAACCATCGGCTGGCGCCTCGCTCCTCAGGGACCAGGTTGGGCTCGGCGCCACAGAAGTACGGGAATCCGCCACCGTTCCCTAGAGGGAGCAAGTTGGCTCCGTGCCACGAACGCACGCGAACCCGCCACCGCTCCCTGAGCATCCTATGGGGTTGGGTGTCAAGAGGTTCCTGATGGTGGTGGCGGCGTGGGGTATGTGACCGCGGGCGTTGGTTTTTGTGCTCGCGGCTTTGGGGTGGCTTGGGGGTTGT
>NZ_JAKGCU010000011.1 GCF_021556435.1 Gordonia tangerina | reverse complement strand
GCTAGAGATCAACGGGTTCACAACGTGACACACCCACCAGTATCGCCCGTCCACCCGACTCAACCACGGCAAACCTTCGCATCTCCGCGTCACCGGCGAAGCCGGCCCCATAGCTCGATACGCGACTCACTCCGTTCGCTGCTACTCGATCCAGGGAGTAGTTGCAAGCTGCTAGGCGAGCGACGTATCGAGACCATTCACACCTTCAGCCCGCTTCTCCCGCAAGGCAATACCGGCCATCGTCGGTGAGCTCGACCAGACCGTCGACGAGCAGTGAGTCCAGCGCGCGGTCGCGCTGCGCGGTGTCCGACGTCCACACCTGGTCGAGTCGTGGGCGTTCGACCGGATGGGCGGTGCCCCGCAAGACGTCGAGCAACAGTCCACGCACCTGGCGATCGGTGCCGGCGAACTTCTGCACCTTGCGTTTCGGTCCGGTGTGAGCCGGGCGACCGAGGCGGACCCAGGTGCAGTCGGTGAGCGGGCACTCGTCGCAGCGAGGTGTGCGTGCCGTGCACACCAGCGCACCGAGTTCCATCAGCGCCGCGGAGAACCGGGGCGCGGTGTCGGCGGGGGAGCCGTCTGCTGCGCGGGGCAGCAGAGCGTCGGCGTCGGCGAGATCGGCTCGGGCGGGGTTGCCCGGGTGTTCGCGGCCGTGCACCGCGCGGGCGATGACCCGTCGGACGTTGGTGTCCACCACCGGAACCGGTTGCCCGTAGGCGAAACAGGCGATCGCTCGAGCCGTGTAGTCGCCGATACCCGGCAACTGCAACATCGCGGCCACGTCGTCGGGCACGCGGTCGTGGTGATCGCGGGCCAGCACCGTGGCGCATTCGTGCAGACGCAGCGCCCGCCGAGGGTAGCCGAGCTTGCCCCAGGCGCGCAGCACCTCGCCCGGGGAGGCGGCGGCCATCGCCGACGGCACCGGCCAGCGCGTCACCCATTCCCGCCACGGTCCGATCACCCGGGAGACCGGGGTCTGCTGCAGCATGATCTCGCTGATCAGGATCTGCCATCCCGATAGTCCCGGCTCTCGCCAGGGCAGGTCGCGTTCGTGGAGGTCGAACCAGCCCAGCAGCGCGGGCGGTGGCACACTATTCGACATGAGCCAACTGACGCCTACCGAAGCCTGGAAGATCCTGCAAGAGGGGAACGATCGGTTCGTCGCCGGGGAGTCTCAACATCCCAAACAGGGTATCGAGGACCGCGAACGTCTCACGTCGGGGCAGCACCCGCACGTCGTCCTCTTCGGGTGCTCGGATTCACGGTTGTCTGCCGAGATCATCTTCGATCAGGGCCTCGGCGACATGTTCGTGGTCCGTACCGCGGGCCAGGTTCTCGATTCGGCCGTCATCGGTTCGCTGGAGTTCGCCGCCGCCGTCCTCGAGGTCCCGCTGATCGCGGTGCTCGGGCATGACAGTTGCGGAGCGGTGAAGGCAACTCTGAACGCGTTGGACAACCTGGAGATCCCCGGCGGCTACATCCGGGACGTCGTGGAGAAGGTGAGCCCCAGCATTCTGGCCGGCCGCAGCGAGGGACTGACCCGTGTCGACGAATTCGAGGCACGCCACGTGCTGGAGACCGGTCAGCAGCTGATGGAGCGTAGCCGGATCATCGCCGATCGTGTCGAGGACGGTCGGCTGGCGATCATCGGGTTGACCTACGAGCTCGGCGAGGGGCGTGCGCAGGTTCGCGGCGTGCTCGGTCAACTCGACGGAGTCGAGACGGTCGACGTCGCGCACGGCTGAGGTCACCGGGCGGGGCTGAACCCCAACTTTAGACTTTCCGCCGGTCAGGCCCGGTTTGCGCGACACGCCGAGCCGGGTCGGACGGTGGTTTCTCGCCTCCCGTTAGCGTGGGGGCGTGATCGAACCGAGCGGCCCGCTACCACCCGAGATCTACTGGCGACGACGCGTCGTCGCGTTCGGTGGCGCCGTCCTCGTGATCGGTCTGATCATCGGTTTGATCATCTGGGCCACCAGCAGCGGCGGCGACGAGCCCAGCAATGCGGCCGCGACGTCGTCGGCCCCGTCGTCGACGATCGCTTACTCGGCCGAATCGTCGGAGCCGTCGGAGAGTGCCGGCGTGTCCGGAGGCGGAACCGGCGGTGGTGTCGCCGGTGGTAACGCGGCCGCCGGGGCACCGAACGACGCCTCGGCGTCCGGGGCAGTGCCCACGCCCGGCGGTGAGTCGGCCACCCCCGGTCCGGTGCCGGCCTCCGGATTATGTCCGGACGCGAACATCTCCGTGGTGCTCTACACCGACAAACCCACCTATTCCCAGGGCGACCAGCCGGTGTTCACCATCGTCACGACCAACGCCGGCCTGACCGAGTGCACGCGTGACGTCGGCAAATCCGCTCAGGATGTGATCGTCCGCAACCTCGACGGCACGCGCACATTGTGGTCGGCGCGCGACTGCTCGCCGCTGCAGACCCCGAACAACGTGAGCCTCAAACCCTCCCAGCAAGTGCGCGACACCATCACCTGGTCGTTCACCACGAGCAGCCCCGGCTGTGACACGCCACGTGTGCCAGTCCCGGTCGGGGCTTACCAAGCCATCGGAAAAATCGGGGAGAAGGAGTCCGCGCCGATCACGTTCAACGTGGTCGCGCCCGCGCAGGAGCCGTGACCCCCGGTTTCGTAGTACCAACCAGCGAAAAACCGCGGGTTGGTACTACAAAACGGGTCAGGTGGTGGCTCGAGGGATGAGCTCGACCGGCAGGCGAATCGTTTCCGGTTCGCGGTCGGCGACCAGGTCGAGCAGGCGGCGAGTGGCAGTGGCGCCGATGTCATGTGCCGGTGATCGCACGGTGGTGAGTGGGACCGGCAACTGCGCGACCACCGGGATGTCGTTGTAGCCGATCAGCGCGAGATCCTCGGGAATGCGCAGACCGAGATCGCGGGCCACGCCCATCACACCGATGGCGATCGTGTCGGAGACCGCAAAAATCGCGCGGGGTCGGTCCGGGCTGTCGAGGAGTTGCCGGCCGGCGACGATGCCGCCATCGACCTCGAAACCGGATCCGACGACCCGACTGTCCGGCAGCGGCACCGATGCCGTCTCGAGGGCGGCGCGGAATCCGGCGGTTCGGTCCGATGCGGTGGTGGCGTGCGGTGGGCCCGCGATCACCGCGAGGTCGGTGTGGCCGCGGTCGAGCAGGTGGCGCGCGGCGAGATAGCCGCCGTGCCGGTCGTCGCCGCCGACGAACGGCAACGACGACCCGGCGTGGCGGGTGACCGCGAGCAGCGGAAGTCGGCCGAGCGCCAACGAATCGACGAACGGATCGCCGGGGGTGTGCAGGCCGCTGATCATCAGTCCGTCCACCTGTCGACCAACCAGCAATTCGATGGCCCGGCGTTGGGCGGCGAGCTCATCGGGCGGGCTGGACAGCAGCACCGAGTACCCGGCTTTCGACGCGGCTTCCTCGATGCCCTGGTAGGTCGTCGCGACCACACCGTCGGTCAGCCGTGTCATCACCACCCCGAGTGTGGTGGTCTTGCGGGTACGCAGGCTCGCCGCCCAGATGTTGCGCTGGTAGCCGAGTTCGTCGGCGACCTGTCGCACTCGTCGGGCCGATTCCGACCAGCCCACCGCGGGCTCCGGCTGGCGCAGCACTCGCGACGCGGTCGAGACGTGCACGCCGGCCCGTTCGGCGATTTCTTTCAGCGTTGGGACCCGATCTGCCTCGGTCACGTGCGCAGCCTCCCCTCGAACGCCGTTGACGAACCGCGTGTGTGCCCCTAGCCTAGGCCATGCAAACGTTCTCGCAAACGTTAGCGAGAACGATCTCTCATACACAAAGCGCAGTAGTCTGAGACTGTTGCCGACGCTGCCATCGGAGGTAGACCACATGTCCCGACCCCAGACTCTCGGTCAGTTGTTCGCGCTGGACTCGCTGCTCGAACCGGAGGAGATCGCGATCCGCGACACCGTGCGCAAATTCGGTGAGGAGCGCCTGCGTCCGCGCATCGCCGAGTGGTTCGAGGATGCGCAGCTGCCGGCCCGGGAGCTCGCGAAGGAACTCGGTGAGCTCGGGGCGTTGGGTATGCATCTCGATGGTTACGGTTGCCCGGGCATGAGCGCGACCGCCTATGGCCTGGCCTGCCTGGAACTCGAGGCCGTCGACTCGGGCATTCGCAGTCTGGTGTCGGTGCAGGGTTCGCTGGCGATGTTCTCGATCCATCACTGGGGTAGTGAGGAGCAGAAGCAGGAATGGCTGCCGCGGATGGCTGCGGGCGAGGCCATCGGCTGCTTCGGGCTCACCGAACCCGACTTCGGCTCCAACCCTGCCGGGATGCGCACCAACGCCAAGCGCGACGGCGACGACTGGGTGCTCAACGGCACCAAGATGTGGATCACCAACGGTTCCATCGCCGACGTCGCGGTCGTGTGGGCACAAACCGACCTCGACGACAGCCCCCGCGGCATCCGCGGATTCGTCGTCCCGACCGACACCCCGGGTTTCTCCGCGCCCGAGATCACCAAGAAGCTCTCGCTGCGCGCATCCGTGACCTCCGAGCTGGTGTTCGATGACGTCCGGTTGCCGGCTTCGGCGATGCTGCCGGAGGCCGCGGGTCTCCGCGGGCCGCTGACCTCGCTGGGCGAGGCACGGTTCGGGATCATCTTCGGCGCGATGGGGGCCGCACGTGACTGTCTCGAGGTGGCCGTCGACTACGCGCAGTCGCGCCACGTGTTCGACAAGCCGCTGGCCGGATATCAACTGACGCAGGCCAAGCTGGCCGACATGGCGCTCGAAGTGGGTAAGGGGCATATGCTGGCCTATCACCTCGGCCGGCTCAAGGACCGCGGCGAGATCACCCCTGAGCGCGTCAGTCTCGGCAAGCTCAACAACGTGCGTGAGGCGATCGCGATCGCGCGTGAATGTCGAACCATCTTGGGCGCCAACGGCATCACCCTCGAGTATCCGGTGATCCGGCACGCCAACAACCTGGAGTCGGTGCTCACCTACGAGGGCACCTCCGAGGTGCATCAACTCACCATCGGCAAGGCGCTGACCGGGGAGGGCGCATTCCGGTGACGGCCGCACTCGATGGGCTGGTCATCGCCGATTTCGGTCGAGTGCTGGCGGGGCCGTATGCCACGATGCTGCTCGCCGATCTCGGTGCCGAGGTGATCAAGGTCGAGCGGCCGGGTGCGGGCGACGACACCCGCGCCTGGGGGCCGCCCTGGGTGGGCACCGGTGATGATGTCGAGTCGTCGTACTTCCTGTCGGCCAACCGCAACAAGCAGTCCGTCGCGCTGGATCTCACCGACGACGACGGGCTCGACGCCGCCCGCGGGCTGGTGGCGCGCGCCGATGTGGTGGTGGAGAACTTCCTGCCCGGCACCATGGATCGCCTCGGCCTCGGCTACGACGCGGTGCGTGAGATCAACCCCGACATCGTCTACTGCTCGGTCACCGGCTTCGGCGGTGGCAATCAGCTTCCCGGCTACGACCTGCTCATCCAGGCCGTCGGCGGCCTGATGAGCATCACCGGCCCCGACCCGGACACACCCACCAAGGTCGGTGTCGCGATGGTCGACGTGATCACCGGACTGCATGCGGCCGTTGGCATTCTGTCTGCGCTGCGGCATCGGGATCGCACCGGTGAGGGGCAGCGGATCGAGGTCAACCTGCTGTCGTCGTTGCTGTCCGCGCTGGTGAATCAGACCTCGGCGTATGTGACCGCGGGCGTGGTGCCGCACGCGATGGGCAACCGGCATCCCAGCATCGCGCCCTATGAGGTGTTCGGCACGGCGGATCGGCCGCTGGTGCTCGCGGTCGGCAACGATCGTCAATTCGCTGCCCTCGTCGACGCGCTGGGCCGGCCGGAACTTGCTGCCGACGAGCGGTTCTCGTCGAACAAGGCGCGGGTGGCGCATCGTGAGGAGCTCGGCGAGATCCTGAACACGGCGCTCGCCGCCGACACCGCCGACGCCTGGTTCGAGCAGCTCACGAAACGGCGCGTGCCGTGCGGCCCGCTCAACGACATCGCTGACGCTCTCGCGCTCGCCGAGCGACTGGGGCTGACGCCGGTGGTCGAGATCGCGGACCCGGGCCGAGCCATGTCCGTCCGAACCGTCGCCAACCCGATCCGTCTGTCGGTCACCCCTGCGACCTACCGGTCGGCACCGCCCCGGTTGGGTGAGCACACGGTTCCGGCCGCAGAAGTCGAGGCCTGCGGGGCGCCGCCTACTCGGCGCGACTACTCGTAGCGTTCGATGCTGCTCTCGGCGAGACGGGAGAGTCCCTCGCGGATGTGGCGCGCCCAGATGCTGCCGATGCCCTCGACGGCCTGCAGGTCGGCGGCACTGGTGGCCAGCAGCGCCTGCAGGGTGCCGAAACTGCGCACCAACCGGTCTACGTGCGCGAACTGCAGACGCGAGATCCGCGCGAGCAGTCGATAGCCGCGCGGGCTCATCGTGGTGTCCTGCGCGTCGATCGTCGTCGGGTAGCCGAACGCGCCGGCCAGGAGCGTGAGGTCGAGCAGGTCGGCGTCCGACAGCTGCTCGACGGTCTCCAACGTCTGGCGCACCTCCTCGGTGCCCGCGGGTTCGGGGCTGGCGAAATAATCGCGAACCAGCAACTCGCGCATGGTGTCGTTGTCGTTGATCAGTTCCTCGAGCTGCAGGCTCACCTGGCGACCGTTGACGCCGAGCTCGAGGACGTACTCCTCGATCTCGACCGACACCCGGCGCACCATCTCCATCCGCTGCGCGGTGGACATCGCGTCACGCAGCAGCACGTAGTCCTCGATCTCGGCGCGGGACAAGCCGGCGATCACCTCATCGAGCCGCATCTTGTACCGCTCCAGGGTGGCCAGGGCTACGTTGGCGCGCGACAGGATGGGGTCGGGACTCTCGACGACCCGGCGCACTCCGCCGACGTAGACACTCACGATCGACATCGAGGCGCTCACCGAGATGACCGGATGGCCGGTCTGCACCGACGTGCGTTCGGCGGCCCGATGCCGGGTGCCGGATTCCTCGGTCGGGATCGACGGGTCGGGCACCAACTGGACGTTGGCGCGCACGATCCGTTTGCCATCGGTGGACAACACCACCGCTCCGTCCATCTTGGCGAGCTCACGCAAGCGGGTCGGGGCGAACTCCACGTCGAGGTGGAACCCGCCGTCGCAGATCCGTTCCACGTCGGAGTCATGGCCGATGACGATGAGGGCGCCGGTGCCGCCACGCAAGATGCGTTCGAGTCCGTCGCGCAGTCCGGTCCCGGGGGCGACCCGCGCCAGGGTCTCCCGGGTGAGCTCGGATGTCGCGGTCTCCGCCATGTCGGCCTTCCTACGGCTACGGGTGGGTCTGCCCACCGCGGGCAGGTGCGCTGCGACTAGGGTATCGGGACGTGAAGAGCAGTTTTGTGGTGCCTGCCGACCTCGATGCCGTCCAGCGCCATCCGAAGGCGGCGAAGGCCGGCGAGCGGATGCGGATGCACAATCCGCTTTGCTACGGCTGCGGCGAGGAGTCGGCCGAGGGCCTGCACCTGCAGATGTTCGCCGGCGAGGACTTCGAGGTGACCGCGACCATGGATGTCGCCGCACGCTTCGAGGGCGGTCCCGGGGTGATTCACGGCGGTGTGCTGTCGACGGCGTTCGACGACGTGATGGGCATGATTCCGCTGCTGATCGGGCCGTCGGCGGTCACCGTGCACCTCGAGGTCGACTATCAGCGGCCGATCCCGATCGGATCGCAGCTGCAGTTCACGGCGAAGCTGCTCGGTCGCCAGCGCCGCAAGATCTACGCCGAGGGCATCGCCCACCTCGGTGATCCGGATGAGCCCGTGGCCACCGGCCACGCAATCTTCGTCACCATCGATGTGCGCGAGCATTTCGCCGACCATCTGGCCAACAGCCGGCTCGCCGACGAGTACAAGGCTCGGATGTCGCGCCCGTAGTAGGGGCCGGACGCGCCGGGTTCAAAACGGGGCGTCGACCACGTCGCGCTTGCGCTTCGCCGCGATCGCCTGCGCCAGATTGTCCACGCGGGTTATCCGGATACCGGACGGCAGTTTCTCGTCGGTGCCGGCGGGGATGATCGCGTGGGCGAAGCCGAGTCGTTTCGCCTCGGCCACCCGGCGTGCGACGGCCGTCACCCGGCGGACCTCACCGGCCAGGCCGACCTCGCCGATCGCCACGGTGTTGTGTGGGATCGGTTGATTCTTGACGGCCGAACCGATGGCCAGCGCGATCGCGAGATCGGTGGCGGGCTCGGTGACCCGCATGCCGCCGACCGTCGACACATAGACCTCCTGATCGTCCAGCTTCACGCCGAGACGGCTCTGCAGGACCGCGATGAGCATCGCCACCCGCGCCGAGTCCACACCGGAGACTGCCCGTCGCGGCATGGCCATCGACGATTTGTTGGTCAGCGCCTGGATCTCGCCGACAAGCGCCCGTTTACCGTCCATCGCCACCATCGCCGTCGAACCGCTGACGTCGACGTCGCGTTCGTGACGAAAGATTCCGGAGGGATCGGGGACCTCATGGATGCCGTCGTCGCGCTGTTCGAAGCACCCCACTTCGTCGGCGGCGCCGAAACGGTTCTTGATGCCGCGCACCATCCGCAGCGTCGAATGGCGATCGCCCTCGAACGACAGCACGACGTCGACGAGATGCTCGAGCGACCGCGGCCCCGCCACCGCCCCGTCCTTGGTGACGTGCCCGACCAGGATCACTGCGATGCCGCGGTTCTTGGCCATCGACACCAGCGCGGTGGTGACTGCGCGGATCTGGGTGACGCCGCCGGTGACGCCGTCGGTGCCGGTGGCCACGACGGTCTGTACCGAATCCACGATCACCAGTGACGGACTCACCGCGTCGACGTGGCCGAGGATTGTCGCCAGATCGGTTTCCGCTGCGAGATAGACGTTCTCGTGGACCGCGTCGGTGCGCTCGGCGCGCATGCGCACCTGCCCCGCGGATTCCTCACCGGTCAGATAGAGCGCGGTGCGACCGCCTCGCGCCCAGTGTTTGACGCTCTCGAGCAGCAGGGTGGACTTGCCGACCCCGGGCTCACCGGCGAGCAGGATCACCGACCCGGGCACCACACCGCGGCCGAGCACCCGGTCGAGTTCACCGATCCCGGTGGCGATGGCCGCCGACGAGTCGGCATTGATCTCGGTGAGCGGGCGGGCCGGACTCGTCGGCGCGACCCCGCCGACGCCGTTGGATCGTGCCGGCACCGATGCGACCTCGTCGACGGTGCCCCACGCGCCGCAGTCCGGACACCGGCCGACCCATTTGGCGACCGTGTGTCCGCAGGCGCTGCACCGGAACGTCGACCTCGCTTTTGCCACGCGCCCACCCTAGTCGCGATGCCCGACAACACTTCCGCGCGCGCCCGCAGGCGTACACAAAACCTCACCTGCCGCCCTTTGGCTTCCGCGCAGGAGGCTGGGCAGCAGGTGAGGTTGGTGTTCTGTGTCTGGGACTCCGAGCTCAGTGCTCTTCGCCGGCGTGCTGATCGGCCGGCGGCTCGGCTTGCCGGATCTTGTCTTGGCGAACCATGTAGGTGCCGGCATCGACGGGGGTCTCGACAGTGACCTCGCCGGAGTTCTCGAAGCGGAAGGTGAGCGGCGTGGTCAGTCCGGGGGCGACGGAATCGCCGGCACCGGACAGCGTCACGGTGAGCCGTTCCTGTTCGTCGGTCGCCTCGACGTCTTCGGGCACGAGCAACCCCACCGGCTCGCCGGCACGCAGGGCCTGGCCGGCCGGGATGTCGCGATTGTCACCGGTGATGCTGACGGTGCCGCCCGCAGGGGCGTCGATGCCGAGGAGACGATCGTTCTCGATCGGGTCGATGTTGCTGATGACGAAGGAGACCTCGAAGGGTCCGCCGTTGCCGAACACCTCGTCGGACTTCTCCGTCGGGTACATGATCTGCACGTCGCGCAGTTGCAGCGAGCCGAGGGTGGCGAGGTTGCCGTTCACGGCCGGTTCCATGTTGGCGGTCTGCGAGATCTGACCCGCGCCGCAGGCGGTGGTGCCGAGGGCGAGCGCGATGCCGAAAGCGGCTACCGCCGTGGCCTTCACGGCGCGCCCACCGAAGGCGCGCCCGGTCGTCGTACGTCGAGCGGTTTTGCGAAGCACTGACACCCGTTCCTCCCAGGTCATCGAAGGCGACACGCCACTCGGCGCGAACCCTGCACTACGCAGCGTAGTGGGCGCCGGGCGCAAAAGTCCGATCGGGTGCCCGATTGGTCGGCCGAGGCCCCGGCGCGTCGGGTTGTGCACAGGCTTCCAGGACGGGTTTGTGGGGCCGATCACGGCGTGGTTTATGCAGGTCCGTACGCTCTCCAGAGGGCTGCGTAGGTGCCGCTTCAGGGCGTTGACCTGCACCGTTGGGTGTGCCCTCTCGGACGCCCGTGCTAGACTGGCTGTACTCGAAAGGGGCATGGAACATTGAACTTCAAAGTTGGCGACACCGTTGTCTACCCCCATCACGGTGCTGCTCGAGTCGAAGACATCGTGACTCGGACCATCAAGGGTGAACAGATCGAATACCTTGTTCTCAAAGTCGCCGATGGTGACATGACCGTCCAGATCCCCTCGACGAAGCTCGAATACGTCGGTGTGCGCGATGTGGTGGGTGAAGAGGGTCTCGACCAGGTCTTCCAGGTGCTTCGCGCCCCGCACACGGAGGAGCCCACCAACTGGGCCCGCCGCTTCAAGGCGAATCAGGAGAAGCTGATCTCCGGCGACATCATCAAGGTCGCCGAGATCGTCCGCGACCTGTGGCGTCGCGAACAGGATCGTGGGCTGTCCGCGGGCGAGAAGCGCATGCTGACCCGCGCTCGTCGGGTGCTGGTCGACGAACTGTCGCTGGCGCAGAACACCGACGACGCCAAGGCCACCAGCATCCTCGACGAGGTCCTGGCCGCGGCGTCCTGAGTCGCGTACGTGGCTGACTTCTCGGCTGCCGCGGTTCGTCCCCCTGATCTTCGTTCCTTCTCCGAATGCATTCGGGGGAGGATCGAAAATGAGGCGGACGAGCCATGGCTGCGCGCTCGGTGTGGCGAGGGCTCGTCGTGAGCGTCGGCGTCATCATCCCGGCCGCAGGGTCCGGAACCAGGCTTGGCGAGCCGGTACCCAAGGCCTTTGTTGAACTGGGTGCCCGGACGATCCTCGAGGTCTGCGTGGCCGGCGTGCTCGATGCGGGCGTTGCCGACACCGTCGTCGTGGTGGTCCCGGCAGAGTTGATCGACACTGCGCAGCGACTCGTGCCCGAGGCAGTCGTGGTCGCCGGGGGTGCACACCGATCCGATTCGGTCCGTGCCGGCATTGCTGCTGTGCGTACCGCCGACATCGTGCTCGTCCATGACGCCGCACGTCCTCTCACCCCGCCAGGTGTGTTCGAACGAGTAGTCGCGGCCGTTCGCGCGGGCCATCCGGCAGTGGTGCCCGGTCTGCCGGTTGCCGACACCCTCAAACGCATCGACCCTCATCCGGTGGACGGTGCCGAACGCGTGGTTGCGACTGTGGAGCGCGAGGTGCTGCGTGCGGTCCAGACGCCCCAGGGCTTCACCCGCGATGCGCTGCAACGCGCGCACGCAGACGACCTCGGTCTCGCCACCGATGACGCCGGCCTGGCCGAACGCTGCGGCATCCCGGTGCACGTCGTCGCCGGTGACCCGTTGGCCCTCAAGATCACCACCCCGTGGGATCTGCGCATCGCCCGCGACGTCGTCGCGGAGCCGAACCCCTCCGCCGGTGACGTGGGCGGCAGCGAGGAGCCGAGTCCCTCCGCTGGTGCCGTGGGCGGCGGCGAGGACCCGTGTCCTTCCGCTGGTGCCGTGGGCGGCGGCGAGGACCCGTGTCCTTCCGCTGGTGCCGTGGGCGGCGGCGGGGACCCGTATCCTTCCGCTGGTCGAGTAGGCGACGAGCGCAGCGAGGAGCCGTATCGAGACCACCCGACCCACGATCGGAGCTCCACATGAGAGTCGGCATCGGAACCGACGCCCACCAGGTCGATGCCGACTCGCCGTGTTGGATGGTCGGCCTGCATTTCCCCGACGAACCCGGATGCGCCGGCCATTCCGACGGTGACGTCGGCGCGCACGCGTTGTGCGACGCCGTGCTCTCGGCCGCCGGTATCGGTGACGTGGGCTCAGTGTTCGGTACCGGTCGGCCCGAATGGGCGGGGGTGTCCGGGGTCGCGATGCTCGAACACGTGCGGGCACTCATCGACGCCGAAGGGCTCAGCGTGGTCAACGCCGCCGTCCAGGTGATCGGTAACCGGCCGAAGATCGGACCCCGTCGCGACGAGGCGCAGCGGGTGCTCGGTGCGGCGCTTGGCGCACCGGTATCGGTGTCGGCGACCACCACCGACGGACTGGGGATGACAGGTCGCGGCGAAGGCGTGGCGGCGGTTGCGACCGCCCTGCTCGACTGACGCGATCGCCCGGGCGACCCGAACGGGGAATCTGACCAGGTAGACTCGCACGTCGTGACCTTGCGCCTGTATGACACCGCAACCCGAGAGGTGCGTGACTTCGTTCCACTGCACCCCGGCCACGCCTCGGTGTACCTGTGTGGCGCCACCGTGCAGGGCATCCCGCACATCGGTCACGTGCGCAGTGGCATCGCTTTCGACGTGCTCCGACGCTGGCTGCAGCACCAGGGCCTCGACGTGCTGTTCGTTCGCAACGTCACCGACATCGACGACAAGATCCTGCGCAAGGCCGACGACGCGGGCCGGCCGTGGTGGGAGTGGGCCGCCACACATGAACGCGCCTTCGACAACGCTTACGACGCTCTCGGCGTGCTGCCGCCGTCCGGTGAGCCTCGCGCCACCGGATTCGTCACCCAGATGGTCGAGTACATGCAGCGTCTGATCGAGCGCGGGCACGCCTACGCCGCCGACGGCAACGTGTACTTCGACGTGCAGAGCCTGCCCGACTACGGTGCGTTGTCGGGTCACCGACTCGACGACGTGCACCAGGGTGAGAGTGCGGGCACCGGCAAACGCGACCCGCGCGACTTCACCCTGTGGAAGGCGGCCAAGCCCGACGAGCCGTCGTGGCCCACCCCCTGGGGACACGGCCGGCCCGGTTGGCATCTGGAATGCTCGGCGATGGCCACGTCGCTTCTCGGCGCAGAATTCGACATCCACTGCGGTGGAATGGATCTCATCTTCCCGCACCACGAGAACGAGATCGCGCAGGCGCATGGCGCCGGCGATCCGTTCGCCCGCTACTGGCTGCACAACGGCTGGGTGACCATGGGTGGCGAGAAGATGAGCAAGTCGCTGGGCAACGTGGTGGCGATTCCCGCGATGCTCGAACGGGTGCGCGCGGTGGAACTGCGCTACTACCTGGGCAGCGCACATTACCGGTCGATGCTGGAGTACTCCGAGGGCGCGCTCACCGAGGCGGCCGCGGGTTACCGGCGGGTGGAGTCGTTCGTCAACCGGGTGTCCGCTCGCGTCGGTGCCGTCGAGGCCGGCGACGTCCCGGCCGAATTCGGTGCCGCGCTCGACGACGATCTGGGTGTCCCGGCTGCGCTCGCCGTGGTCCACAACGTGGTGCGTCAGGGCAACACCGCGCTCGAATCAGGCGACGGCGCAGGCGCATTGGCGGCCGCATCGTCGGTGCGGGCGATGATGGGCATCCTCGGGGTGGACCCGCTCGACCCCCACTGGCTCGACGAACAGACCGACGAATCGGCCGCGACCACCGCCCTCGACGTGCTGGTTCGAGCCGAACTGCAGCGGCGTGCACAGGCGCGCGCCGACAAGGACTGGGCGACCGCCGACGGCGTCCGTGACAGACTCGCCGAGGCGGGCATCGAGGTCACCGACACCCCCGACGGGGCGCAATGGTCGCTGAAGGGAACCTCCTGACATGGCCGGAAACTCCAAACGTAAAGGTGCCGTACGCAAGTCGGGGACCAAGAAGGGGCAGACCGTCGGTTCCGGCGGTCAGCGTCGACGTGGCCTGGAGGGGCGGGGCGCAACGCCGAAGGCCGTCGACCGTCCGTATCACCCGGCGCACAAGCGCGCCAAGGCCGCATCGAAATCCACCACGGGACGTCCGCGAGCCAACCGCAAGGATGATGGGCCCGAGTACGTGTTGGGCCGCAATCCCGTCCTGGAGTGTCTGCGTGCCGGCGTGCCCGCGACCGCGTTGTATCTGGCGACCAATTCCGAACCGGACGATCGGGTGGCCGAGGCTGTCAAGATCGCCGGTGACAATGCGATCACCATCCTCGAGGTCGGCAAGCCCGAACTCGACCGGATGGCATCCAACGGCATGCACCAGGGCGTCGCGCTGCAGGTGCCCGAATACAGCTACGCCCACCCGGACGATCTGATGCGCGAGGCCATCGACAGCGGCACACCGCCGTTGCTGGTGGCGCTGGACAACATCACCGATCCGCGCAACCTCGGCGCGGTGATCCGCTCGGTGGCCGCATTCGGCGGCCACGGCGTGGTGATCCCGCAGCGCCGCAGCGCCAGCGTCACCGCGGTCGCGTGGCGCACCAGTGCCGGTGCCGCGGCTCGGCTGCCGGTCGCGCAGGCGCCCAACCTGACTCGCACACTCAAGGATTGGGCCGCGTCGGGGGCGCAGCTCGTCGGACTCGACACCGAGGGTGATGTCACCCTCGACGAGTACGACGGCACCGGGCCGACGGTCATCGTGGTCGGCTCCGAGGGCAAGGGGCTGTCGCGGCTGGTCCGGGAGAACTGCGACTCGATCCTGTCCATCCCGATGGCCGGTGACGTCGAGAGCCTCAACGCCTCGGTCGCCGCCGGTGTGGTGCTCGCCGAATTCGCCCGTCAGCGTCGGCAGGCCTGACTCCGCCCACAGAACCCCGAATCTCGCCGAGAGAACCGAGAATCTCGCCGATGCATCCCGGTCGCGCGCCGACAGAACCTTGGATGTCGTCGATGGACCCGAGATCTGGTCGACGCCACCGGCTTGCCGTCAGGCTTCGGCGTTGCGCGTCGTCACTAGACTGAGCTCATGACGCGGTCGGAGATCATCATCGACCTGAACGCCGACCTCGGCGAGGGGGTCGGCGACGACGAGGCCATGATCGGCGTGGTGACCAGCGCGAACGTCGCCTGCGGATTTCATGCCGGCGATCCGCACGAACTGCTCGCGACCTGTCGGGCCGCCGCGGCGGCCGGTGTGCGCATCGGCGCGCAGGTCTCCTATCCCGACCGCGAAGGGTTCGGTCGGCGGTTCATGGACATCGAACCGGCCCGACTGACCGCCGACATCATCTATCAGATCGGTGCGCTGCAGGCGATCGCACGATCCGTCGGGGCGGATGTCGAGTACGTGAAACCGCATGGTGCGCTGTATAACTCGATCGTCGCACACGAAAATCAGGCGGATGCGGTGATCGACGCCATCGTCGAACTCGGTGTCGACCTACCGCTGATGGGGCTGCCCGGTTCGCTTTCGTTGCGCCGCGCAGAGTGCAGAGGTGTCCGGGTCATCGCGGAAGCGTTCGCCGATCGCGGCTACCGCCCGGACGGCACGCTTGTGCCCCGATCGGAGCAGGGTGCGGTGCTCACGGACACCGATGAGATCGCGCGTCGGGTGGTCTCGATGGTCGAACATCACGAGATTCGGGCCGTCGATGGAACGGTGATGCGCATCGAGGCCGAGTCGGTATGTCTGCACGGTGATACCCCGGGGGCGGTGGAGCATGCCCGGGCGGTCCGTAACGCTCTGGCCGCCGCAGGGATCGGCTTGGCGGCCCGCTGACGATTCTGTTGGTGCCAGATTAGGTTCTGTCGGCGAGATTCTGGGTTCTGTCGGCGGGTGGCGCGGAACCCGGCGTGACGGGGGTCACTCGACGGTGGACCATGCTGCATTATCTTGGGCTATATGACAGCGATCGATAGTAGGGTTACCACGGCCGATGGCATCGTCGAGGGGGTCCGGGGCAAGCGCACCCGGCGCGGCACCATCAGCTGGAAGGGCATCCCGTTCGCGGCACCGCCGGTGGCCGGGCTGCGGTTCCGCGACCCCCAGCCGGTGCATCCGTGGCCGGGAGTGCGCGATTGCACCCGATTCGGCAAGGCGGCCATCCAGGAGAAGATGTACACCGCGGTCGGCCCCGGCCGTTACCAGCCGATGGGCGAGGACTGCCTGACGCTCAACGTGTTCGCCCCGGAGAAGCCGTCGTCGCGGCCTCGGCCGGTGATGGTCTTCGTCCACGGCGGCGCCTACATCCTGGGTACTGCGGCCACCCCGCTCTACGAGGGCTCATTGCTCGCGCGTGCCGAGGACGTGATCGTAGTGACGGTGCAATACCGTTTCGGCCCGTTCGGTTACCTCGATTTCAGCGCCTACAGCACCGACGAGCGCCCGTTCGACTCGAATCTGGGCCTCAAAGACCAGGTCGCGGCTCTGCAATGGGTTCAGCGCAACATCGCCGCCTTCGGTGGTGACCCCGACAACGTCACCGTCTTCGGCGAGAGTGCGGGAGCGTCGGCGGTGCTTTCGCTGATGTGCGCACCGGCGGCGAAGGGACTGTTCGCCCGGGCCATCTCACAGAGCCCGGCGCCCGACCTCACCATCGGCGCCGACGCCGCCCGCGCCTACGCCGACGAGTTCGTGCGTATTCTGCGTGACCCGGATCGTCGCGCCACGCAGCTCGATGACGGGGTCGAGCCGATCTCTGCCGACGAGGTGCAGAACGTGCTCGCCCGCGCCTCCGCTCGCGACATCCTGCGCGCAGGCGATCGACTGATGAAGTTCGCGCAGGTGGCCGGCCTCGGAGACCCGATCCCGTTCGGGCCGGTGATCGACGGCGAGTACCTGCCCGCACTGCCGCTGCAGATGGCCGCGGCCGGGAAAACTCATCCGGTGCCGCTGATCATCGGCAGCAACCGCGACGAGGGGCTGTTGTTCAGCAAACTCTGGAACGTCCTGCCCGATGCCGAGAAGGCCTTGGTGCGTGTCGACGACGAGCAGTCGCGCAGAGAGATCAGCGCGCTGTACAACGGTGGCGACAGCGACCTGATCCGGTTGTCGGCGGATTCGGTGTTCTGGGCGCCGATGGTGGCCTTCGCGGAGGGTCACGCCGCGGTGGCCCCGACCTACGTGTACCGCTACGACTTCCGCAGCCGGATGCTGAAGGCCACCGGCATGGGTGCCACCCACGCCACCGAATTGTTCGCGGTGTTCGGGGCCTTTCGGTCGGCGATCGGTGCCGGTCTCGCGGTGGGCGACTGGCGCTCGACGGGCCGGATGATCCGGTCGGTGCAGGCCCGGTGGGGCGCATTCGCAACGGCGGGTGTGCCCGGGCTGGGCTGGCCCACCTACGATCCGGCCACGCGTAAGGTACTGGTCATCGACAACCCGGATCGTGTGGAAACCGATCCGGACGGGGCGCGCCGTGTGGCCTGGCGCAAGGTGCATGTACCGGCCTGATGTGCCCTTCGGTCAGCGGTAGGGCACCCAATGGTGGGGTGGGTCGGCGGCCAAGAAGGACACCACCAGCGGATTGAAGAGTTCCGGTGCCTCGACCGGCAGGATGTGGGTGCCCGGCAGCACGGCCAGCCGGCCCTTGGGCAGTGCCCGGACCATGTCCAGCACGTGGTCGAGGAGGCCGACGCCGTGATCGGGCGCCACCACCAGCGTTGAAGCAGCGACCCCGGCAAGCACTGACAGGTCGAAGTCGGGTTCGTGTTCCAGCATGGCGAACGTCTTGTCGTAAACGACGCCGAAGTGCTCCGGCCCGTCCGGGGTCACCGCGACATAACCGTCGCGCAGGAACTCCACCGTCGCCGGATGGCGGGACCGGATCAGGTCCAGGAACTCGGCCGCATCGTGGCCGGTCTGGTTGATGTAAGTCGATGTCGCCACCACACGGCTCACCAGGTCCGGCCGGCTGCGAGCGACGAGCAGCGCGATCACGGCCCCGTCGCTCCAGCCGACGAGGTGCGCCGGCGCGCCCACCGCCCGCTCGAGGTAGCCGATCGTCTCGGCGACCATGTCGTCGAGTGTGAACGGCCCGTCATGGTCGGGCGAATGCCCGTGCCCGCTGCGTTCGGGAGCGAAAATGGACAAGCCGGCGCGGATGAAGTCGCTGAACTGTGCGCCCCAGGTGGACGCCGACCCGAACGCGCCATGCAGCAACACCACCGGCGGCCCGGACGGGTCGCCGCCACAGAAATGCCAGATCCGTCGTCCGCCGACGTCTATGTAGACGCCGCCGTCGACCCGATCACCGATGGTCACGCTCGACACTCCCGCCATCGTTCCAGAATCCGTGGAGCCGTTGGGAAACGGTTGCGACTCGAATGCGCAACGGGAGCCGACTCCCAGCGGAACCGACGTGACGCGGGACCCCGGCATCCCGTCCGTGTCGTTGTCCGGCCGGTGACCGCGGTTTCGGATACCTTTCCAGGTGGAGTTCGTTGGGCTTGGTCTGTCGAGAGCACGCAGTGGGTGGGGGCCTTGGCGTGCGCAGGGAAGGGTTCGATGTACGTTCGCCAGGGGTATGGCCGTCGCGTGCAGGCGATGTCGGTTCTCATCGCGATGTTGGGCATGGTCGCCGCTTCCGTCGGCCTCGCGGGTGCGGCCTCGGCGGCGCCCGGCGATCCGCCACCACCGATGAGTCTGCGTGACCTCGGATCGTCGACGACCCTCGCGTTCGAGGGTCAGCAGGGTGAGATCAGCTTGAGTCTGCCCGTCACACCTGATCTCACACCGTCGGTTCTGCGTGCCGAAACCCAGGTGCCGGCCTTCGTTACCGGCGGCAGTATCGATGTCCTGCAAGGGGAGCGACTGATCTCGCGCACCCCACTCACCGCCGGTGTGGGTGCGCCGATCTCGCTGTCGCTGCGCGGTGTTCGGGTCGATCAGAATGCCGTTGACCTGACGCTGCGCGCCTACCTGCGCGTCGAGGGGTTCTGCCAGTTCGACCCCGAGAACGCGTTGCGACTGACCAACACGGAGGTGGTCTACACCGGGCGTGAGGCCATTCCGCAGACCGTCGCCGGGTTCCTGCCGCCGACCCTGCGCGGGCTCACCATCTATGTTCCCGACGATGTCCGCGAGGCGGAGGGGGCGGCGGCGGTCAATCTGGCGTCGGCCGTGGTGTCGCAGTACGCTCCCGCGCCGGTCCGCATCGAGACGGTGCCGTTGTCGCGCGGTTCGATGGTGCCGCCGACGGCGGCCGGACCGCTCGAGCGGCAGATCGTCATCAACGGCGACGCCGACCCCGGACTTGCGATCGAGACCTCCCGGGGGTCGTCCTACCTGGTCATCGGCGGGTCCGATGAGGATCTGCTCACCCAGACCCAGTTCCTCACCTCCAACCTCGCGCCGATCGCGCTGAGCTCGTCGGCGGTCGCCGGCGCGCTGCACAACGCGCCCCAACTGCCGGCGTCGGTGCAGACGCTGAGCGACCTCGGCGTGCCCGATCAGTCGATCACGTCCGCGGCTTGGCCGCGGGTCACCTTCGGCATCGACCAGACCCGACTGGGCTGGTCGGCCACCGGGGTACGAGTGCAGTTGATCGGTTCGTACAGCCCTGGACCGTCCAACTCCGGCAACGGGGCCATCGCCGTCCGGGTCGGTGACCGGGTGATCACGACCATCCCGACCGACGGCTCGGGCACCTATAACACCTGGGTCGACATCCCCGATGACGTGTTGCGGCGCTACACCGAGGTGTCGCTGACGCTGGAGCGGGGCAATCTGGGCGAGACCTGTGGCAGCGGTTACCGGAACACGCTCAGTATGTCGTCGGCCGGTGAGATCACTTCCGAGGAGGCCGACCCGCCGCAGCCCGCAGGTTTCGGCTCGCTGCCGCAGGCGCTGATGCCGCGCACCCAGCTCGCGTGGACCAACGGTGACGCGGCCGACGTGGGCCGTGCCGTCGCGATCGTCGCCGGACTCCAGTCGATGTCGGCGGTGCCGCTGGGTATCGATGTGGTCTCGATGGACACCGCGGCGTCGTCGGGCCAACCGGCCATCCTGATTTCCGCCGACGGCGAGGGGCTGCCGGAGATGACCCTGCCGTTGACCTCGGACGGACGTACCCTCACCGTCACGTCGGCAGGGGAGTCGGGGCAGGCGTCGACCGTGACGCTGAATCCCGGGATCGAGTTCGGGGCGTTGGAGGTGACCCGGCAGGGCGGGCGCAGCCTGCTGGTGGCGACGTCCACCGACGACGAACGTGATCTCGACGCGCTTCTGCAATGGCTGTCCACCGATGACCGGTGGCCGGCGCTCGATGGAGATGCCGTGCTGCAGGTCAGCGGTCAGGATCCGGTGTCCGTCGCATCCGACGAGGTCAATGCGCCGGACACCGATTCCGAACAGATCGGACCGTGGGTCATCGGCGTCGCGTTGCTCGCCGCTGTGGTGCTTGCCGGAGCGGTGATCTTCGGCACCCTGGTCATCCGGAGACGACGCGGGCGTCCGGAGTCGTCGTGACCACCACGGCGCCGGTCCCCGCACCGGCGGCACCGCAATTGGGTCTGCGTGAGCGCATCTCGCAGGACGTGACATGGATCCTGGGTCTACGGTGGGCGCTGGTGGTGGCCGCGACGGTAATCGCGTTCTGGAACACGCTCGGTGCCGTCGTCACCGAGATGGGCTCGCAGACGATCATCACCTATCTGCCGGCCGTGATGGTGCTGGTGCTCATCGCCGCGACCGGTGTGTCTTGGCGCCGCGGCGAGGAACGGCCGATCCACGACCGGCAGACCGATGTGATCGCCGGTGTGGTGCTGCTGTTCATCGCGATGACCGTCAAGTTCCTCAACTTGCGTTACACCGACGCCTACCTGGTGAGTCACGTCGATCTGTTGGCGCTGTGGGTTTTTGCGCTGGGCAGTTGCGCTCTGGTGTTCGGACTGCGACCGGTGGCCCGCTACCGCTGGGTGTGGTTCCTGCTGTTGATGATCTTCCCGGTGCCGTACCGGATGGAGGTGCTGGTGATGCGCGGCGGTCCGGTCGCCGCAGGCGTCGTGATGGTCGCCTTCGCCGCGGCGGCGACCTGGGTGGCCTCCGCTCGCACCTGGCGGCGTGGACTGGTCGGGGCTTCGATTGCCGCGGTCGCCGGCACCATGGCGCTGTTCGTGGTGCGCATGGTCTTCCCGGATGTCCGCCTGTGGGTCTACCAGACCGTGCCCGCCGTGGCGGCTGCGCTGGCAGCCTGCGCCGTGCTGTACGTGGACCGTCGCCGGGTGTCGCATGTCGCGTGGAGCCCGCTGGGGCGCGAGAAGTATCGCCCCGCCGTGAAGAAGGTCGGTCGGCCCGGGATGCTGCTCGCCGCGGTGGCGATCGCGATGGCGTTCATCCCGATCCCGACCTTCGGCGACATCCCCAATCCGCGGATCGACGGCCTCGACACCCGCCCGCCGATGCTGGTGCCGTCCGGTTGGGTGGCCGGGCAGGTCCGGCAGTACGAGTGGGTGTCGCGGATGTACGGCCGCAGCGCGGTGATGACCGGTCAGGATCTGTATCAGTCAAAGGGGAGTCTCGAGTTCGACAAGTTCGCCCGGCCCCGCAAGGTCGTGGTGAACACCATCGAGAGCTCGCGACCGATCACCTTCGAGGTGTACCCCATCTTCTTCGTCTACGACCTCGTCGGCGACCGGTTCAGTGAAGCGCAGGAGGTGCCGCTGCCGCACGGGGTGGTGGGGCATCTGCAAACCGTGGTCGACGACACCAGCTATCTCACCTTCAACCGCATGACGTGGGAGTGGAACAACGGCACCACCACGCAGCGGGTCACCATCGTCTCGGTCGACAATCACGAACCCGACGCGCAGTTCCCGTCGCCGCAGCCGACGGTGGTCCGCAACCTCAACACGTTCATCACCGTCCTGTTCCGCGGCAACTCGGTGGTCACCGACCTCGAACCACAGTTCAAGGACAGGGATCTGCTGATCGACTGCGCCACCGATCTCATCAACGCGCAGGTCGACGCGATCGGGACGACGACATGACACCGCGGGATGGCCGAAGCGTGGCCGAACTCCTCGACGATGCCGACTACCGGGAGGCCGCGCTCTACGACGCCGTCGAGCGGCTGCGTGACATCGATCCGCAGATGTCGGCGTCGGTGCCGTTCAGTCGCGGCCAGAAGATCGGCGGCATCGGCGCGCTGGTGGTCGTCGTGGTCCTGCTCGTGCTGTTCCCGGTGCATACCGCGGCCGGGTTGATCTCCGTCGCGACCGTCGTCTACGTCCTGTCGCTGCTGGATCGGTTGGTGATCTTCCGACGTGGACTGGTCAACGGCGCCATCCGGATCAGCGACGAGCAGGCACGGGCAATCCCCGACGACGAACTGCCGCGGTACACCGTGCTGGTGCCCGCCTACGGCGAACCCGAGGTGGTCGGCGACCTCATCGCGGCCATGGAATCGCTGGTGTACCCCCACGAGAAACTGCAGGTTCTGCTGCTCTTGGAGGCCGACGACGAGCCGACGATCACCGCGGCTCGCGATGTGGGCGACAACGACCTGGTGACCGTGGTGCTGGTCCCGCCCGCGGACCCGCGCACCAAGCCGAAGGCCTGTAACTACGGTCTGCACTTCGCCACCGGCGACATCGTCACCATCTTCGACGCCGAAGACCTGCCCGACCCGCTGCAGCCGCGGCGTGCGGTGGCTGCTTTCCGGCAAGAGGACGACCGGGTGGTGTGCGTTCAGTGCGCGCTGAACTTCCACAATCCGCGCGACAATGTCCTCACCGAGTGGTTCACCGCCGACTACGGCATCTGGTTCGGCTACCTCCTGCCCGGCCTGATGGTCAGTCGCGCACCGATACCGTTGGGCGGCACGTCGAATCACTTCCGGCGTGACGTGCTCGACGACATCGGCGCCTGGGACCCGTTCAACGTGACCGAGGATGCCGACCTCGGCGTCCGGATCTCTGGAAACGGTTACCGCACCGCGGTTCTCGACTCGATCACGCTGGAAGAAGCCAACGTCGACGCGATCAACTGGGTGCGGCAACGGTCGCGTTGGTACAAGGGCTACATGCAGACGTGGCTGGTGCATATGCGCCGCCCGATCGCGTTGTGGCACATCCTGGGTCCGGTGGCGTGGTACCGATTCACACTGCTGATCGCCGGCACCCCGGTCATCGCGTGTATGAACATGATCTTCTGGCTGATCATGGTGGTGTGGATCGCGGGACAGCCGCCGGTGTTCGCCGACCTGTTCCCGGGGCCGATCTACTACCTGTCGCTCATCTCGTTGATCTTCGGTAACGGTGCGGCAATCTACATGAATCTCGTTGCGCTGCGGGAGGATGGGCGCAGCGCACTGGTGTGGTCGGGTCTGATGGTGCCCGCGTATTGGGTCCTGATGAGTATCGCGGCAATCAAGGGCATGTGGCAGATGTTGTTCAACCCGTCGTACTGGGAGAAGACCTTCCACGGATTGTCGACGGGTGCCGACGACAAGAAGGCCGACGAGCCCGCCGCCCCGAGCACCGAGCAGGCGACGTGACGGCCCGTCGGCAGGCCATCGGCCTGTTCCTGGTGATCTGGCTGCTCTACCTGGTGATCGGGGTGTGGTTGGCCGCCGATGTGCGGTGGTATTTCGGTGACTCGCTGTCGCGGGTGCAGTCGGCGCAGAGTGTGCTGTTCAGCCGCGACCCCCACCTGTCGGCGATCGGCTTCATCTTCACCCCGCTCACCGTGATCGTGCAGTTGCCGTTGACGGCGCTGACCCCGATCTTCCCGGCGATCACCACCTCGGCGCTGTCGGCGGCGGTGATGTCGTCGGTGTTCATGGCCGGCTCGGTGGTGCAGATCGCCGGTATCGCACGCGACCGCGGGGTGGCGCCGTGGATCACGATCGCGGTCACCGCGAGCTACGCACTCAATCCGATGATCGTGCTGTACGCCGCGAACGGGATGAGTGAGGCCCCGTATCTGTTCTTCCTGACGTGGTGCGGCCGACGTCTCATTCGCTGGATCGACACCGACGACGTGCACGATCTGGTCGCCGCGGGGATCGCCTTGGGATTCGCCTACCTCACCCGCTACGACGGCGCCGCCGCCGCGCTGGGCGCGGGCGCGGTGGTCGCGCTGGTGACCTTCCGTCGCAGCGACAAGACCGATCGGGTGATGCGGGTGATCCTCGATGTCGCGATCGTCGCGTTGCCGGCATTCGTCGCCTTCGTCGGCTGGGCGTTCACGAGTTGGTTGATCACTGGCGATCTGTTCGCGCAGTTGTCCTCGGCCTATGGCAACGCGGCCATCATCGAACAATCCGGGGGCAGCGGGTCGTCCACCCCGTGGCAGGCGCTGCGGTTCTCGACGACCGAACTGCTGATCCTGGCACCACTGTTCCCGTTGTTGTTGGCGGTGGTCGCGATCGTGCGATATCGGCGTCAGCGGTTCTACCCGTTGCTGGTGCCGTTGGTCATCATCGGACTGGTCCTGGGTTTCCAGGTGTACAGCTACTCGCAAGGCTCGACGTTTGCGTTCCTGCGTTTCTACCTGACGGTCGTCCCGTTGGCGGCGGTGGTGGCGCTGCTCTCAGTTCCCGCCCGCCGCGCGAACCCCACCCGGCGTCCGGGCGCCCATGCGAGCGCGCCGCGGATCGTGGTGCGGCGCGGCGCCGGCTACCTGGCGTTGGGGATGTGCGCGGTCATCACAATGGCGATCGCGGTACCGAGCACCGCGGTGGGTATGGGGTCGCCGACATATGCGCCGCAGGAGTTCGCGGTCTATTCGCTGGGCGCCCACGAGGATTCGGTGAACCAGGAAGTCCTTGACGGACAGCGGGTGATCCGGTCGTTTCAGACCGAACGGTCCATCGCGCAGTACCTCGATGACTTGGACCTGCCCGACGGCAGCGTGCTGTGTGACACCGTGTACGGCTTCGCGGTCGTCGCCCAGTCGCAGAAGCCGAAGCAGTTCGTCATCCCGTCGGATCAGGATTTCACCGAGATCGTCAACGATCCGGCCGCGCACGGGGTGCGATACATGCTGTCGGTACCGCGAAGTGGACGAGGGGAATCCGACGCCCTCAACGTCCGCTTCCCGACGCTCTACGAGAACGGTGCGCAGGTGGGGGTGCTGGTCCTGGAGGCCCGCAACGTCGGCGCGGATCTGCCCGACTGGCGGATCTATCGGGTGACCGGTTCCGGCACGTTGACTAGCAACGGAGTCAGCTGACGGTGTCGGCGATGACCTGCCACGCCGGGTCGCTCGGCCCGATGTCGTAGGTGCACTCGCGCGTTCGGGGATCCGGGACGAACGCCCACAGCAACGCGCCCGCAGTGCCGGCGTCGCGCTGTTGGCCGATCTTGGTGCGCAACCCGCGTGCACGTTCGGCAGGGTCGAGGCAGGACCCGGCGTTCACGCCGATCTCGTTGACCATGATCGGTTTACCGGCCTCGCTGGCCTGTCGGATGCGGGTGGGCAGGTCACTGCCGGACGGCCCGTAGTCGGTGAGATTGCCGCCGTAGTCGTGGAAGTCGAGCACATCGAGCCGCTCGGACCCAGCCACCTGCAGATAGTCCGAGCCCTCGAGCCCGCACTGATCGCCGCCGACGAACCCGGCGAAGATCGGCCGGTTCGGATCGAGTGAGCGCAGCAGTCCGCCCGCGTCGTCGAAGAACGAGCGCAAGATCTCATCGCCGCCGGGCGGACATTCGCGGACCTGCCAGTCGCAGCCCTGGGCGCCGCACACACTTGCTTCGGGTTCGCCCACGAGTTCCCAGCCGGCGATGGTGGGCCGATCCTTCCAGCGAGTCACGGCGGCGCGAACCCAATCGGCAAAGGTCATGCCGCCCAAAGATTTCTGGGTCCGCCAGCCGGCGTCGTACCACGATCGCTGCTTGAACTGGTCGTCCTCGCACTGGCCGGTGCCGCCGGCGAGGACGGGCAACACCATCTGCCGGTGGCGGGTGGCCGCATCGAAGACGGCGTCGAGCGGACCGAAGTCGATCAGCCCACTGTTCTTGTCGACGACGAACATCGAGAACAGATTGAACCGGGTGAGCGCATGTGCGGGCAGCTTCGCGAAATAGGCGTCGAGATCGACCTCGGCGCCACAACCCTCGTTGATAGACCAGTCGGTGCCGAGTTGGTAGGCGTTGAACCCGGTGGGCCACCAGGGCTGGTTGTCGAGCCGCAGTCCGGTGTCGGTGACGGTGACCCGGGTGCTGAAGTCCTCGGTGACGATCGGGCTCGTCAGCGGGCGACGATCACCGATGGAGCAGGCGGTGAGGCCGAGAGCCACCACAACGAGCAGGCACACCAGTGCGGCCGATCGTGGACGTCTCACCTTCGCAGGCTACCCGTCGCCGGGCGCGACAGGTGGCTGCCAGCACCGGCTCGACTAGCCTGCGGGGTATGCAGGCTGACAACATCGTCGGCGCGGGTGCCGCGCTCCTGGCGGCCGTACTACTCGGTGTCACGGTGAGTGGCTGCGCAGGAGCCGACAACGCCACCCCGGCGCCGGTGACCACCACGACCACATCGAGTGTGGCCGCAGCGAGTACACCGACGACCACCAGCACCCCGACCCTGCCGCCGCCTTACGTCGACCGCGTGACGTGGGTCGACACCGCGGTCGGCCCGAGCCTGCAGATCGTGCCGACCCCGGCCGGCCGCCGCACCGAGAACCCGACCGGTGACGACATCGCCTGGGCGGAGGTACTGCGAATGGCGCCCGACGCCGACACCCCGGGTATGCGGGCGCAGTTCGACTGCCACTGGGATTTCGCGCGTCTCGTCGAGCCGGACAAACCGAGTTGGAACATCGAACCGCAGCGACCGGTGGTCACCGACGACGTGATGATCCAGACGCGATGCAATCCGGGCTTCGCCGAGGAGTAGCCCTCGCGGTCGTGATGGTCCCATCCCCGTTGACTGGGTCCCGTCCCCGTTGACTGGGTCCCGTCCCCGTTGACTGGGCGCCGTTTCTCATCGACTGGGCGCCGTTTCCCGTTGACTGGGCGCCGTTTCCCGTTGACTGGGCAGGCGAGTGAGCTCTACCTCGTGACGAACTGCCGCCGGTGGCCGAGCCAGCGGCACACCACGTAGATGACGAACGAGATCGTCGTGACGAACACCGACACCGGTAGCCCGGGGGCCAGCGACAGGATGAGTCCGCCGACCGCGGCCAGTTCGGCGAAGATCACCGACACGATCAGTACGGTCGTCGGATTGGCGGTCAAGCGTGCGGCCGCGGCGGCCGGGGTGATCATCAGCGACATCACCAGCAACGCGCCGATGATCTGCACCCCCTGCGCACATGCCAGACCCATCAATACCGCGAACACCACCGACAACGTGCGGATCGGCACGCCGGAGGCGGCCGCCAGCCTCGGGTCGAGCGAAGCGAACAGCAACGGCCGGTAGATGATCGCCATCCCGACGAGCACCACGACGGTGGTGATGGCGATGGCGGTCAACCCGCCGGTGCCCACGCTGACCACCTGTCCGGTGAGCATGGCGAAACCGGTTCGCGCGCTGCCGTAGAGCGCCAGGAACAGCACGGCGAGCCCGAGACCGAACGCCATCACCACGCCGATCACCGAATCCCGTTCGCGCGCACGGTTGCCGAGGAACCCGAAGACACCGGCCGCGATGACCGCGCCGATCACTCCGCCGATGTTGACGCTGATACCCAACAACAACGCGGCCGCGGCGCCGGTCACCGACAGCTCGCTGACCCCGTGCACGGCAAACGACATCTGTCGGGCCACGATCAGTGGGCCGAGGATGCCGCCGAGCAGGCCCAACAGCGCGATGGCCAGCAGTGACTGTTGGACGAAGTCACGACTGAGTAGGTCGGCGGTGGCGCTGAAATCCCAGAACTTGCTGAAGTCGATCTCCGCGGCCGCCAACGGTTGTGCGACGGTCATGTGCGCGGGTCTCGCTCTCCGTCGACCAAGGCCGACGCGTCGGCGGCTGCGGCGAAGGTGGCCGGATCGGCGGTCTCCTCGCAGTGATGGCCGTCCTCACCACCGATCACCACCAACCGGCCGTTGACCCGCAACACCTCGACGTCGCTGCCGTACAGGTTCGACAGCGTCGCGGTGGTCATCACCTCGTCGGGGGTGCCGATGCGGAACCGGCCGCCCACCAGGTACAGGACCCGGTCGACATAAGGCAGAATCGGGTTGATCTCGTGCGTGACGAACACGATCGCGGTGTTCGCCGAGCGCCGCCGTTCGTCGATGAGCTCCACCACCCGCTGTTGATTGGTGGGGTCCAGGCTCGACAACGGCTCGTCGCACAGCAGCAGCGTCGGGTTCGACGTCAGGCTCTGGGCGACCCGCAGGCGTTGCTGCTCTCCGCCGGAGAGCAGGCCCATCGGGGCGTCGGCGTACGCGGTGGCGCCGACCTCGGCCAGTGCGGCGTCGACGAGTCGACGTCGCCGCGCCCGCCCACGCAGCCCGACACCCCAACGCGCGCCGTCGACCCCGAATCCCACCAGGTCGCGGCCGCGCATCGCCATCGGGTCCGAGTCGTCGGCGTGCTGCTGCGGGATGTAGCCGATCGCATCGGTCACCTCGAGTCGCCCGGCGTCGAGCTGGTACTGGCCCAGCAGACACCGCAGGAACGACGTCTTGCCCGATCCGTTCGGGCCCAGCACCGCGACGAACTCGCCGGGCGAGATCGTCAGGTCCAGGTCGTCCCATAGCACCCGGGAGCCGAACGCCAGCCGCGCCGCGTCGAAGGTGGCGACCGGCGCGTGCGGGTCCGATTCCGCGGTCTGCGCTTGCCGATGATGCGGTGGGGCCATGCGGTCAGTGTGCGTCATGCGATCCGAGCGCGTTGCTCAAGTCCTCGATCTGAGCGGACTGCCACGCGATGTAGTCGGTGGTGCCGTCGGGCAGCGTCTCGGTGAACTCCACGACCGGCACATCGGAACGCTGCGCCACCGCCAGCACGGCCTCGGTCACCGAATCCACCGCCTGTGTGTTGTAGATCAGCGCATGCGCGGAGCCCGAGGTCAGCAGATCTTCCATCGCGGCGCGGTCGGCGGCCGACGGTGACTGGCCCTCCTCGACGGCCTGGGTGAAACCTGCGGGCGCCGAGTCGGTGAGGCCGGCCTCGGCGAGGAGATAGCCGGCCAGCGGTTCGGTCTGGGCGACCTCGGTGCCGTCGTGATCTGCCTTGATGGTCGCGAGTTGATCACGCAAGCCGTCGATCTCGGTGGTGAACTGCTCGGCGTTCGAGCGGAACTCGTCGGCGTTGGCCGGGTCGAGCTCGGCGAGCTGATCGCCCACCTGGGTTGCCACCTCGCCGACGACGGCGAGATCGTAGAAGACGTGCTCGTTGAGCGACGACTCGTCGTGGGAATGGTCCTCGTGGGACTCACCGGATTCTTCGGCCGCGTGTTCCTCGCCGGTGAGCAGTTCGAAGGCGTTCACGGTGGGCACGTCGCCACCGGCGACGGCATCTTCCATGTACTGGTCGTAGTGTCCGCCGTTGAGCACCACGAGGTCGGCGTCGGCGACGGTGGCGGTGTCGGCGGCCGACGGTTCGAACTCGTGCGGGTCACCCTCGTTGTTGGTGTACAGGGTGGTCACCGTCGCCTTGTCGCCGGCGACCGCCGAGGCGACCGACCCCCAGACGTTCGTCGAGGTCACGACGATTGGCCTGCCGTCTGACGATGCGTCGTCGCCGCTCGAGCATCCGGCCAGCACCAGGGTGCCGGCGCCGAGCAATGCGGCCGCAGTGGCCAGGGTTCGCCTCATCGTTCTCCGCCTCACGCAAATGACAATCGTTACCGAAAGAAGTGTAGGCGACGATTCGGCACCGCTGAAATCGGGTGGCGTGCTCGGCGGGAGTGGTCACCCGGGCGTCAACACCACCGGCACCACGAACCTGTGTAGCAGCGCCGCTTCGGCCTCGGCCGATTCGGCGGGACTGGTCAGCAACGAGACGATCACCCGTACCAGCCAGCGGGCACGCTCGTGCAAGTCGGATTCGGCGGTGTGCGGCGCGATCTCGGCGAGGAATTCGGTGGTGATGTGTTCGATCGCGGGGGAGACCAGCGCCAGCGACGTCGACCGGCCTGCGCTGTCGGGGACGAACCACGCCGACAGCGCCGGGTTGTCCCGCACCCCGCGCACCGCCGTCAGCACGGCGTTCACCAGCCGCGTCGCCGGGTCCGGCGCATCGTGGACGGCCTCGGCGACGGCGGTGCCGAGGCCGGTGGCTGCGCGGTCGACATAGGCGGCGAGCACCTCGGATTTACCCGGGTAGTAGCGGTACAGGGTCGCCCGCGAGCAGCCGACCGCGGAAGCCAATCCGCGCATCGTCACCGCCGACACGCCCTGCTCGACGAACAACTGCTCGGCGACGTCGAGGATGCGACCCGCGGCCAGCTCGGCGCGTTCGGGCGCCAACCAGGCCGCCCGCGTAGCCGTGTTCTCGCTCATCGGTCGATCCCGCAGGTGAACGGCACGTAGGTGGGTCGGCGCACGTAGTTGCCCTCGGCCCAGTCGATACCGTCGAGGTCGACGGTGAAGTTCGGGAATCGGGCCAGCAGTTCGGTCAGCGCCACCCGGGCCTGCATGCGAGCGGCTGCGGCGCCGAGGCAGTGATGGTTGCCGTGGCTGAACGTCAGGATCCGCCGAGGTTGGCGCGTGACGTCCAATATGTCGGCGTCGCCGCCGAACGCCAGCCGATCGCGGTTGGCCGACCCGTAACAGAGCAGCACCTTGCGGCCCGCCGGGATGGTGATCGGGCCGTCCGGGGTGTCGGGGTAGGTGACCGCGCGGGTGGTGGTGCGGGCCAGCCCTTGAACCGGCGAGGTGAGGCGCAACAGTTCGTCGACGGCGCCGCCAATCAGGTCCGGGTCGTCGACGAGACGTCGGCGCTGGTCGCGATGGCGTTCGAGTAGGGCGACACTGCCGCCGAGCATGCCGGTCGTCGTGTCGTTGCCGCCGGCGACCATGGTGAAGGTGAACGCCAGGATCGACACCAGCCCGTGTGCGGGATCGTCGGCGAGACCGGCGCGCACCAACTGCGACACCGTGTCGTCGGCCGGGTGCTGCTTGCGGAACTCCACGAGCTCGGTGAAGTACGCCGCCATCTCCATCGTCGCCGCCCCGGCCGACTCCGCCGCCGCGGCCATCCCGCCGACCTCCGAGGTCGCGCCGACGATGGCCTGCGTCCAGCCGTCGAAGCGGTCCCGGTCCTGTTCGGGCACCCCGAGATAATGCGCGACGACCATGCTCGGCAGCGGTTTGAACAGCTCGCCGACGATGTCGGCGGGGCCGTCGTCGGTGCGCAGCGCCTCGAGTCGTTCGACGACGAACTCGCGCACCGCCGGTTCCACCTCGGTCACCTGCCGCGGGGTGAATCCGCGCGCCACCAGTTTGCGGAATGCGGTGTGCGCGGGCGGGTCCTGCATCACCATCGGCGGATGGTCGGCCATCCCGATGGCATCGAGTTCGCCGTAGGTGACGGTCAACCCCTGCGCCGACGAGAAGGTCGTGGTGTCGTCGGCGGCGGCGAGCACGTCGGCGTGGCGGGTCAGCACCCAATAGTCGGCGGCCGGGTCGTCGGGGTGTTCGACGCGATGGACGGGCGCATGCTCGCGCAGCGCGGCATACATCGGATACGGGTCGGCCCATGTCGGTCCAGAACGCAGCGAGAACACGATGCGATCCGACACTTCCTTCTTCATGCGTCGATGGTGAGACACTCCGTCTAAAGTGTCAACCGGCGTGAGCTGGCTCCTCGGGAGGTCGCTGATTCGCCGGTCATTGTCTGATCGCACAACGCGAGGTGGCCGATTCGGCAATTTGCACGGTGATTGTGACCGGCCGCCCAGCCATTCTGACAACTGAGACCACGTACTCAGTCGTAGGAGGTAACACCATGTCATTGGAGGCCGGCGGCACAGTCGCCGCGGGGACGACCGAACAGTGGCGCGACCGCAAGCGCTATCTCTGGCTCTTGGGGCTCGTCGTCCCGTCCTTCACGTTCGTCGCGGTCGGCGGTTACGAACTGACCGGGTGGAGCATCTTCCTGTGGACCGGCCCGATCGTGGTGCTCGGTCTGGTGCCGTTGATCGACCTGCTCGTCGGCTTCGACACCTCCAATCCGCCCGATGAGGTGATCGAGCAACTCGAGAGCGACAAGTATTACCGGTGGGTCACGTACGCCTATCTGCCCATCCAATACCTCGGCTTCATCGTCTCGATGTACCTGATCGCGACACAGGGCTGGTCGGTGATCGACAACATCGGACTCGCGATGACGGTGGGGTTCGTCGGTGGCGTGGGTATCAACACCGCACACGAACTCGGCCACAAGAAGGAGAGCCACGAGCGGTGGTTCTCCAAGATCGCCTTGGCGCAGAGCTGCTACGGGCACTTCTACATCGAGCACAACCGGGGTCATCACGTGAACGTGTCGACACCCGACGATCCGGCGTCGTCCCGGATGGGCGAGAGCTTCTACCGGTTCTGGTTCCGCACGGTCACCGGGTCGGTGCGCAGCGCATGGCGGATCGAGGCGAAGCGCTACCGCCGCAAGAACACCCACCCGTTCCATCTCGGCAACGACGTCCTCAACGCCTGGTTGATGACCGTGGCCCTGTGGGGGCCGCTGGTGATCTGGCTCGGGCCGGGATTGCTGCCCTATCTGATCCTGCAGGCGGTGATCGGCTTCTCGCTGCTCGAGGCGGTGAACTACCTGGAGCACTACGGGATGCTGCGTCGGCAGACCGACAGCGGCCGGTACGAACGCGTGCTGCCGATGCACTCATGGAATTCCAACAACATCGCCACCAATGTCCTGCTCTATCACCTGCAGCGACACAGCGACCACCACGCGCATCCGACCCGTCGCTATCAGGTACTGCGCGATTATCGGGAGTCGCCGGCGCTGCCCACCGGGTATGCCGGGATGATCGTGCTGGCGCTGGTGCCGCCGCTGTGGCGGTGGGTCATGGACCGTCGGGTCGTCGAACACTGCGACGGCGATCTCCGGCGCGCAAACGTCGCACCGGGCCGCTACACCGCACTCGCCGAGCGGTTCCTCCTGCCGCGCAACGAAGCCGATGGCATCGACGCTCTTGCCGACGTCACCCGGCAGTCCGTCGGCGACCGGGTGGCCGCGGCTCGGTGTCCGGGCTGCGGTTACACCTACGACGTCGCCCGAGGCGATGAGGCCGAGGGTTTCACCGCCGGGACACCGTGGTCGGAGGTACCCGATGACTGGTGCTGCCCGGATTGCGGTGTGCGCGAGAAGGTCGACTTCGTCCAGGTGTCGGCCACGGGTTCACCCCCCGTCGGCTGACCCGTCGTCGAGGAAGGCCTCGTAATAGTCCAGCGCGAGGAGCAGATCGCCTGCTCGGGTGGCCAGTGGCCGGCCGAGCAGGCGCTCGGCCTGCTGAATCCGGTAGCGGACGGTGTTCTTGTGGACGCTCAGATTCCTCGCCACCGCATCGGCGTTCGCCGACGAGGTCAGCACCGTGCGCACCGTGTGGCGCAGGTGCGAGTGCCCCGGCTCTCCCAGGCCGCCCAGCATGTCCCGGCAGAACCGTTCTGCGGCAGGGTGATCCAGTGCCAACAAGGTGAGTGCGGTGACGTCGCCGTACCAGGTCACGGCCACGGTACGAGCGGGCGAGAGGGCCACCCGCTGTGCGGTGCGGGCATCCCTATGTGCGGAGATGAACCCCTCGACGCCGGCCGCCGGTCCGCCCACCGTGATCCGAACGGCGGTCGCATCGAGCGGCCCGGCCGGGAGTGTCACCTGGCCGGTACGTGTCGATATCCACGCCCACAGCTCGCGACCGCCGGGGCGGACGAAGGCCAACCGCGCCCCCGGCACGCTGCTCGCCAGGTCGGTGATCGCCGGCTCCAGGGTGTCGAGCGAGTCGGCGTTCATGGCGTGGGCGATCAGCGCGAGGTGGGTGACCCCGGTGATCGGGTGACCGCCCATCTGCGCAGAGAGTTCGGACTGGCCGACGGTGTCGCCCGCCAGCAACGCGGCCACCACCTCGTATCGCTGCGTATCCCCGCGACGCCGGATCCGATCGGTCTCGGCGGTGAACACCGCCACCGAGCGCTCCACCGAGGTGCTGAACCACCGGTTGGCCTTGGTCCAGAACCACACCAGCAGGGCCGCGTGGTCCAGGTCCGCCGAGGCGTCGCCCACCACCCCGACCGCGTAGTCCCAGGAAGCCTCCTGGGCGGCTTGATAGATCTTCAGCAAGACGGGGAGACCGAGGTGATGGCGCGCGATGTCGACGGCCAGATCATGCGCCGCCGGGACCAGGGCGTCGTCGGCCTCCACGTCGCTGGTGACTCCGTCGAGAAATGCGAGCCAATGCTGTTCGACGGCGTCGCGAACGAGAGCGTGTAGGTCTGCCGGGAGGTCGACGGCCGTGTGAACCGCCTGGGCCGTCGACGCCACCCACTCGGCGATCTCCCCCGGACCGCGTTGGGTGGACGCGAATTCCTCAAGCCAGCCGGTCAGGTCTGTCATCAGCCGAGTCTGCACGATCCTTGTGCTATTTCACATCGAACCGGCGAAATATCGGCCAGTTTCCCAATGAATGATGCCGTCGTTCAGGTCAGGATGACAGCAACGGGTTGGTGTCCCGGCCGCGCATGAAACGTCAGACAACCCATGAGACATCAGGAGGTACACGATGAGCGTCATTCACGTAGATCGCCCGGCCTGCGAGGGGATCGGGATGTGCGAGGCACAGGCCGACGACTACTTCCGGGTCGGCGACGACGGGTTCGTCGAGGTCGTGCAGTCCGATGTCGCGCCCACCGATCACGCCCACGTCGCCGCGGCGGTGGACTCGTGTCCCATGTCCGCGCTGCGTCTGGCGAAGTGAATCGTCGCCGATGACCGAGATCGAGTCCCGCGCATCGCGCCGACAGCGGCTGCTCATCGTCGGTGCCTCACTGGCCGGTGTGCGTGCGGCAGAAGGTGCGCGCTCCCACGGCTGGTCGGGGGAGATCACGATGGTGGGTGACGAGCCACACCTGCCCTACGATCGTCCGCCGTTGTCCAAACAGTTCCTCCAGGCGTGCTCCGGCGACGAGCCGCACCGACTCCGCAGCGATGAGGTGTGGGACTCGCTGAACGTCGACCTGCACACGGGCACCACGGCCGTGGGACTCGACGCCGTCAACCAGCGGGTGCACACCAGTGATGGGAGCATCGATTTCGATGCCGTGGTGATCGCGACCGGGGCGACCGCGCGGACGCTCGACCTCTTCGGCGGTGTCGACGGAGTCCATCAGCTCCGCACCCACGACGACGCGCTGCGTATCCGCGCCGCCCTGGGCACCGCCCGCCACCTGGTCGTGGTCGGCGGTGGCTTCATCGGTAGCGAGGTCGCCGCTGCAGCGTCGACGCGCGGCATCGACGTCACGCTGGTCAGTGCGTCCGACCGCCTGCTGGGTCGATCGGTGGGCCCGATGGCGGCTCAGATGCTGCTCGCTCTGCATCACGACGCCGGGGTGCACACCGTGTTGGGAGCCCGGCCGGTCGACATCGACGTCCGGGACGGGCGCCTTCGCGGCGTCACGCTCGATTCGGGGCGGCACCTGGCCGCCGATGCCGTCGTCGTGGGCGTCGGTGCCCGCCCGTCCTCCGACTGGATGGTCGGCAGCGGGATCGACATCGATCCGCACTCGCGGGCCATCCGGTGCGACCGATCGCTGGCCACCAACGTTGCGCAGGTCTGGGCGGCCGGGGACGTCGCGTCGGTGCCCGGGCAACCCGGCGGACACTGGACGGCGGCCATGGAGTCGGGCTTCATCGCCGGTGCCAACGTCGCCGGAGCCGGCAAAGAGTTCACGTCGGTTCCGTTCGCCTGGTCGAACTGGTTCGGGCACCGCATCCAGATCGTCGGTGACACCCGGTCGGCTCAGGAGCGTCGCGACGACGACGGTCTGGTCGTCTACGGTCACCGAGATCGCATCGTGGGTGCGGTGGGCGTCGACAGCCCCGGGGCCGTCGCCCGTGTGCGCCGCGAGATGGGTCGACGAGCCGAGCACGCCGCCCTGGCCACGTTCGAGGGCTGATCCCGCAGCGCCCCGGTCGCCGATGTCGAGCGTCAACCCAGGTGGCTGCGGGTCACACGAAGCCGAAACGATCGCTTCTCTACGATGGGGGGATGAGTAGCCCCCCGATGCCGCGGCGCGTCGCACTCATCTCCGTGCACACCTCCCCGCTGGCGCAGCCGGGAACCGGTGACGCAGGCGGAATGAACGTCTACGTCTGGCAGACGGCGACGCGGATGGCCCAGCGCGGTATCGAGGTGGAGATCTTCACGCGTGCCACCTCTTCGTCTGATGCGCCGCTGGTGTCCGCCGCGCCGGGGATCACCGTGCGCAATGTGGTCGCCGGCCCGTTCGAGGGGCTGGACAAACGCGATCTACCGGCACAGTTGTGTGCGTTCACCGCCGGCGTGCTGCGAGCCGAGGCCATGCACAAACCCGGCTACTACGACCTCATCCACTCCCACTATTGGCTGTCCGGGCAGGTCGGCTGGCTGGCGCGCGACCGATGGGGCGTCCCGCTGGTCCACACCGCGCACACCCTCGCCGCGGTCAAGAACGCGTCATTGGCCAAGGGGGACACCGCCGAACCGATGTTGCGGGTGATCGGCGAGCAGCAGGTCGTCGACGAGGCCGACCGCATGGTGGTCAACACCGACACCGAGGCCGCCGAACTCGTCTCGATGTACAACGCCGACCGCGACCGCATCGACGTGGTCCATCCCGGCGCCGATCTCGGCGTCTACGCGCCGGGGTCACGCGAGCGGGCCCGCGCCGAACTGGGCCTGCGCGACGACGAGACGATTCTGACCTTCGTCGGACGGATTCAGCCGCTCAAGGCGCCGGACGTCCTGCTCGCTGCCGCCGCGCCGATCATCGAGCGCGCGCGTCGGTCGAGTCGTCGGGTGCGGGTCCTCATCGTCGGCGGGCCGTCGGGCAGTGGCCTCGATCGTCCGACGGCACTGATGGATCTCGCCGACGATCTCGGTATCGGCGCCGAGGTGAGCTTCCTTCCGCCGCAACCGTCCCCGCGGCTCGCCCAGATCTATCGCGCCTCGGATCTGGTCGCGGTCCCGAGCTACTCGGAGAGTTTCGGTCTGGTCGCCGTGGAGGCACAGGCCTGTGGGACGCCGGTGGTGGCCGCCGATGTCGGTGGCCTGAACGTGGCCGTGGCCGACGGGCATTCGGGTCTGCTCGTCGACGGCCACGACGTCGAGGAATGGACCGCGGCCATCGAGGGACTGCTGGCCACCCCCGATCGGCTCGCCGCGATGCGTCGCAACGCCCGACCACACGCGGAGCAGTTCTCCTGGGAGCACACCGCCGACGACCTGCTGGCGTCCTACTCGGCCGCGATGGCATCCTTCGCCGCGCGCAATCCGGGGTCCATCGGTGCGGCCTCCGCACGGCGCGCGGCGCGTAGGTGGCGCCGCGTTCGACCGAAAGTTGCCGTAGGGCAATGAGTCTGGCAGCCCAGCAAGTCGGTTGATGAGCATAGGGGAGTGATCGTGTGAACCAGGCCGAGATCGTCGACCTACTCGGATCGACGTTGACCGAGCGAGATATCGAGTTCAGTCGCCGGGATGCCGGCGGCGCGCAGGCCGAGCATTTTGTCATCGAACTGCCCGGCGAACGCAAGCTGACCACGACGGTGCTGCTCACCGCGGGGCCGCACGGGGTGCGCGTGGAGGCCTTCGTCTGCCGGCGGCCGGATGAGAATCATGAGCAGGTGTATCGCTATCTGCTGCGACGCAACCGCCGGCTCTACGGCGTCGCGTACACCATCGACAACACCGGCGACATCTATCTGGTCGGTCGGATCTCCGGCGATGCGTTGGGCGCCGACGAGATCGACCGCGTGCTGGGCCAGGTCCTCGAGGCCGCCGACGGTGACTTCAACACGTTGCTCGAGATCGGCTTCCTGACCTCCATTCAGCGGGAATGGGCGTGGCGGGTGTCGCGCGGGGAGTCGCTGCGCAACCTGCTCGCCTTCGAGCACCTCATCGACAAGGATGCGTTGCCCGAACCGGGAGAGCCGCTGGCCGGCCGCTATGTGCCCGGCGAGGCCACCGCGGCCGACGCGGCGATGCAACGCTCCGGTGACCAGTTCGCCGACGACGCGGACTGACCCCCCGGGCGTGATGGTGGTCCGCATCACACTCGCCGACTCGCTCGTCGTAGAGTTGTGCCGTGCCGATCGCCCGACTGTGCCATATCGGGCGAATCGGGCACGCATCTCACTGATGTGACAATGAATGTTGTTACGATTGCGGTCCGGTGTTCCCCAACGGAGGTGTCATGAGCTTCACGAGTCCTTTCCCCGATGTCGAGATCCCGAACCAGACGGTCTACGACTTCCTGTTCGGATCGATCAGCGACGACGACATGAATCGGGTTGCGCTGGTGGATCCGAAATCGGGGGACGAGACGACGTATGCCCGGCTGATCGGCCAGATCCATGCCGCAGCCGGTGCGTTGTGGGCGAAGGGCATCGGCGTCGGCGACGTGGTGGGCATCCTGTCGCCCAACATTCCGGCGTTCGCGACGGTCTTCCACGGCATCCTGCGTGCGGGCGGCACGGCGACGACGATCAACGCGTTGTTCACCGCGCCGGAGATCGCCAAGCAGCTCACCGATTCGAAGGCGAAGATGCTCGTCACCGTGTCGCCGCTGGCCGACCAGGCCAAGGCCGCGGCCAAGGAGGTGGGGATCTCCGACGAGAACCTGATCATCCTGGACGGTGCGGGGCTCAAGGAGACCGGGCACCCCAACGCCGTCGACCTGCTCGCGCCCAATCTTCCGGCCCCCGAGGTCGCCATCGACCCGGCCACCCACGTGGCGGCGCTGCCGTACAGCTCCGGCACCACCGGCAACCCCAAGGGGGTGGCGCTGACGCACCGCAACTTGGTCGCCAACGTCGCGCAGATCAAACCGCTGCAGGGGATGACCGCCGACGACGTGGTGATCGCGGTGCTGCCGTTCTTCCACATCTACGGCATGACAGTGCTGCTCAACGCCGCGCTCTACAACCGTGGTCGGCTGGTCATCATGCCGAGGTTCGACCTCGTGGAGTTCCTGGAGAACATCCAGAACTTCAAGGTCACCACCGCCTACATCGCGCCTCCGGTGGCCGTCGCGTTGGCCAAACACCCGATCGTCGACAGTTACGATCTGTCGTCGCTGACGGTGATGATGTCGGGGGCCGCGCCGCTCGACGACGAACTCGGCAAGGCCGTCGCCAAGCGGCTCGACCTGCACATGCTGCAGGGCTACGGCATGAGCGAGCTCTCCCCGGTGAGTCACCTGATCCCCATCGACACGAAGGCGGCACTCGGCTACGACGAGCCGCCGCTCTCGTCGACCGGATGGGCCATCCCCAACACCGAGAACAAGATCGTCGACCCGGCCACCGGTGACGAGATCGGCCTGCCGACCGAGGGACTCTCGGAGCCAGGCGAGCTGTGGGTCAAGGGGCCCAACGTGATGCTCGGCTACCTGGGCAACGAGCAGGCCACCGCCGACACCATCGACGCCGACGGGTACCTGCACACCGGCGACCTCGCGCAGGTAGACCCGACCGGTTGTGTCTACATCGTCGACCGGCTCAAGGAGCTCATCAAGTACAAGGGCTACCAGGTGCCGCCCGCCGAGCTCGAGGCGCTGCTGCTGACCCATCCCCAGATCGCCGATACCGCGGTCATCGGCGTGGTCGACGACGAGGGCGAGGAGATCCCGAAGGCCTTCGTGGTCGCCCAGGCCGGTGCGGAGCTGAGTGCCGACGACGTGATCGAGTTCGTCGCAGCAAAGGTGGCCCCGCACAAGAAGGTTCGCGCCGTCGAGTTCATCGAGGCGATCCCGAAGTCGGCCTCGGGCAAGATCCTGCGGAAGGACCTACGCAAGTAGGCTTGCGCACCCAGCGTGCCCAGCACGGAGGTTGAGTGGGCGCTGTTTTTCGTTGAGTGGGCGCGGCGATCTGCCTAACGCGCGGTTCGACCCCAACTTCCGCGCCCACTCAACGAAAAATGCGCCCACTCAACGCGAAAGGCCGTCAAACGCGACCCACTCGTAACTGTCAGCCCACATCCTCCAGGTGCGCCTCACCGACCGGGTGGCGGCGATGCCACCAGTAGGTCAGCGCCCACAGGATCACGCCGAGCAGCAGTAGCCAGCCGGCGATCACGTATTGCTCGTTGTCGGCGCGCGCGAACGGCAGGGTCAGTGCCCCCGACGTCACGGCGCCGAGGACGGCGAACACGACGTTGGTCTGGAAGTGTTTGTGTTCCACCTTGTCTCGCCGCAAGACCAGGACCGCGATGTTGACGACGGTGAACACGGCGAGCAGCAGCAGCGCGGTGGTGCCGCCGAGGAGGCCGACGACGTTGCTGTCGGGGTCGGCGCTGACGTAGACCAGCAGGCACAGCGCGATGACGGTGGTGAAGATGATGGCGGCGAACGGGGTGCGGCGGCCGGGGTGCACGTAGGACAGGAACCGGGGCAGCACGCCCTGTTTGGCCATGCCGTAGAGCAGCCGGCTGGCCATCATCATGTTGATCAGGGCCGTGTTGGCGACGGCGAACATCGAGATCCAGGGCAGCAGCTCGGTCATCGGGAAGTCGGGCGCCGCCGCCTCCACCACCTGAACGAGCGGGGTGTCGCTCTCGGCGAGGTCGCCGACCGGAACGATGGCGACCGCCGCGATCGCGATGAGCACGTAGACCACCGCGGTGATCCCCAACCCGGTCAGCATCACCTTGGGGAAGATGCGGGTCGGTTCCTTGCATTCCTCGGCCATGTTCACCGAGTCCTCGAAACCCACCAGGGCGAAGAACGCCAACGCGGTCGCCGCGGACACGGCGATGAAGGCATTCTTGTCGGCTGCGGTTTCGAACGCGATCACCGCATCCCAGTGTTCGGCATTGCCGCCGATGATGAACCAGTAGCCAATGAAGATCACCAACAGCAGGCCGGACAGTTCCACCAGGGTCAGGACGACATTGGTGCCGACGCCCTCCGCGACACCGCGGAAGTTGATGAACATCACCAGCAGTAGGAAGCCGATCGCGAAGAACAGCAGGGCGGGGTTCGTCGAGTCGGGTTCGTCACCTCCGCTGAATGCGGTCAACATGTTGGCGGCGAAGGCGCGCGAGGCCGTCGTCGCCGAGGTGATTCCTGAACACATCACCGTGAACAGCACGATGAAGGTCAGGAAGTGCACGCCGAAGGCCTTGTGCACATACAGTGCGGCACCGGCCGCCTGCGGATACTTGGTGACCAGCTCGAGATAGGAGAATGCGGTCAGCGTGGCCACGGCGAAGGCGATCAGGAACGGCAGCCACGCGGCGCCACCGACCTCGCCGGCCACCTGCCCGGTGAGGGCATACACACCGGTTCCGAGAATGTCGCCGATGATGAAGAGCAGCAGGAGCTTCCAGCCGAGGACGCGTTTGAGTTGGGGTTCTTGGGGTGTGGCGGCGCCGGTCGCGCCGGAATCCGCGCTGACGGTCATGAGTGTGAAGCTAGACCCGTTTGGTCGGGTTCGCGCGTTTTCGCCCTGTCGGTGACCGGATCGATGCCGGGGCGTGCTCGGGCACACTGGTCCGATGAGAGACGTGCGGACGATGATTCTGCTCGGTGCCCTGTTGGCCACCACCGGACTCACTGTGGTGCTCGGCGTCACCGATCCGGCGGAGCCGCAGTTTTATCCGACGCGATTCCTCGTCTGGAACCTCTTCTTGGCGTGGATTCCGATGGTTTTCGCCGTCGGGTTCGTCACGGTTCGTCGTCGCGGGTGGCTGATCCTCCTCGGTGTCGGCTGGCTGGCGTTCCTGCCGAACGCGCCCTACCTGGTCACCGACCTGGTTCACCTCGGTGATGGCGTCGACTTGTGGCGCCACGTGCTGCAATACGGGTTCGCCGCCTGGACCGGGATCATGCTCGGTGTGGTGTCGATGCTGCTTGTGCATCGGCGCGTGGAGCACGACCACGGCCGGCTCGCGGGTTGGGCGGTTGTCACGGTCTCGGTGGCGTTGTGCGCCGTGGGAATCGTCATCGGCCGCTTTCAGCGATGGAACTCGTGGGATTTGGTGACCAGGCCTGATGCGGTGGTCGCGTCGACCCTGGAGTGGGTGCGGTCGCCCTTCGCGGAGGTGGCGTCTACTGGTGTGGCGGCGGCCGTGGCGGCCTTCTTCGGGCTCGCGTACGCGACCGTCTGGTCGCTGGGCTCGGCCGAGGATTTCGCGCGCCGGCCGAGCAGGTGACCAACGGGCGATTGTGCGAAACTCTTTCCCATGACCAACGGCACCTTGATCCTGATGCGGCACGGCGAGAGCGAATGGAACGCCTCCAACCAGTTCACCGGGTGGGTCGATGTGGCGCTCACCGAGAAGGGTGAGGCCGAAGCCGTTCGTGCCGGGGAGCTCCTCGTCGAGCACGACGTGCTGCCCGACATCCTCTACACCTCGCTGCTGCGTCGCGCGATCCAGACCGCGCAGATCGCTCTCGACAAGGCCGACCGGCACTGGATTCCGGTCACCCGCGACTGGCGGCTCAACGAGCGCCACTACGGCAAGCTACAGGGGCTCAACAAGGCCGAGATCAAGGAAGAGTTCGGCGACGAGCAGTTCATGCTGTGGCGCCGCAGCTACGACACCCCGCCGCCGCCGATCGACCCGGCCGCCGAATACAGCCAGACCGGCGATGCCCGCTACGCCGACCTTGCCGAAGTTCCGCTCACCGAATGCCTCAAGGACGTCGTGGAGCGAATGGTCCCGTACTTCACCGAGACCATCGCCGCCGACATCAAGGCCGGCAAGACGGTGCTGATCGCCGCCCACGGCAACTCGCTGCGCGCTCTGGTCAAATACCTCGACGACATCTCCGACGCCGATATCGCCGGGCTCAACATCCCCACCGGCAACCCGCTGCGCTACGACCTCGACGAGAATCTGAAGCCGCTGAACCCGGGTGGCACCTACCTCGACCCGGAGGCCGCGGCCGCCGGTGCCGCGGCGGTCGCCGCGCAAGGCCAGAAGTAGCGACGTCCGCGCTCGGCACCGCGGCCGCGGGCGGCCGCCCACCTGGTTCACCGGCGATGTGATCGTCCGCGCGGTCCGGACCGTCCTGGCGGCCAAATCGTCGCTGTAGTCAAATCGTCATGGTGGGAATCGTGTGACTCGCGCTACATTGGATGCCATGGCGAATGTCGGGAGTCTGACGATCAATCATTCCCCTGCTCAGGAGCGTTACGAGGCTGTCTTGAGTGCGGATACCAACGCAGCTGCGGCGGAATCCGGGGATTACGCCTCCGATGTGGACCAGGTGGTCGGCTATCTCGACTACGTCTCAGAGCCCTATCAGGTCGTGTTGACCCACACCGTGATCCACGAGCAGTACAGCGGACACGGCTACGCGGGCGAACTGGTCCGGGTGGTGCTCGACGACATCCGGGACGCGGGTAAGCAGGTGGTCCCCGTCTGTTCCTACGTCCAGCGATTCATCAGTCAACACCCGGAGTACGCCGATATGGCGGTGCCGGTACCGCAGTGACCTGCGGCCCGACGCGAGGTTAGCCATGTCACCGCGACGGCGGGGTAGATAGTTCGAACGCCATATGAACAGCGTCGGAACAATCGCGATGGATGTGCAGTGTGCGTTCGCTGCGCCGTAAGCTGCCATTGTGACCGTTGCATTGCTCGTCGCGGCGATCGCCATCGCGCTTGTCTGTTTTGCCGGCGGAGCTCTTGTCGGACTCCGCACGCCTCGTCATGGTCGGGGGACCGGACCGCTTGCCAGGTGGAGGAAGTCCTCGACCGACGGTGAGCCGTCCGAAGAAACCGCGTCCACGACGACCGGACTCGTGTCGCGTCGGGTGATCACCGCAAACGCCCCACGCGAGGTTTCCGAAACCGCGGAACTGCGCGACTCCGATGTCAGCCTGACCACCGACGACGGGCGGATGACCAAAGCCGGTCTGCTCAGTCTGATCGTGCGGAACAGCGAACACGCGGTCGCCGTGGTGGACCGCTTCCGCGATGTCGTCCTGTTCAACCAGCAGGCCGTCGAACTCGGCGTCGTCCACGACCGTCTGCTCGCCGACGCGGTCTGGGATGCGGCCAAGGAGGTCCTGGACACCGCCGTCGAGGCCCGCTTCGAATTCGCGCCCGTGCAGTCCTCGTACGGATTCGTCTCCACCGGCCGCGCGACGGCCCGCCAGGTCGAATCGGTTCGCTGCCTGGTTCGACTGGTCGCCCACGACGACGAGAAGTACGCCGTGGTCTACGGCACCGACGACACCGAGCATCGTCGGGTGGAGGCGACGCGGCGCGACTTCGTCGCCAACGTGTCGCATGAGCTCAAGACTCCCGTCGGCGCCGTCGGCCTGCTCGCCGAGGCGTTGCTGGAATCCGCCGACGACCCGGAGTCGGTGCAACATTTCGGTCGTCGTGTGCTTACCGAGTCCGACCGGCTCGGCAACATGGTCAGCGAACTGATTGCGCTGTCCCGACTGCAGGGTGGCGAGACCCCGGAATTCACCACCGTCGACGTGGACGAGCTGGTGCGCGAGGCGGTGGACACTGCTGCCACCACCGCGGAGGCGGCCGGTATCACGCTGCGCGCCGACGACGAGACCGGCCTGTGCGTGCGCGGCGATCGAGTGCTGCTGCTGACCGCGATCAGCAATCTGGTGGTCAACGCGATCGCCTACTCACCGGCGAACACCACGGTGTCCATCAGTCGGCGACTCACCCCCATCGACGGCCGCCCGATGGTCGCGATCGCGGTCACCGACCGCGGCATCGGTATCGCCCCCGACGATCAGGAACGGGTCTTCGAACGGTTCTTCCGAGTGGACAAGGCCCGGTCACGACGGACCGGTGGCACCGGACTCGGGTTGGCCATCGTGAAGCATGTCGCCGCCAATCACGACGGTTCCATCGGGCTGTGGAGCAAGCCGGGTACCGGCTCCACGTTCACCTTGTGTATCCCGGAGGACCTGACCGCCAGCATCATCGACGCAGACCAACCGGATATTCAGAGCAACCAACGACAAGAGGACTTACATCGGTGACGCACGTAATGATCGTCGAGGACGAGGAATCGCTGGCTGATCCACTGGCCTTCCTCCTTCGTAAAGAGGGTTTCGAGGCGAGTGTCATCAACGATGGGGCACAAGCGCTCTCGGCGTTTGACCGGGTGAGCCCCGACATCGTCCTGCTGGACCTGATGCTGCCGGGGATGAGTGGCACCGAGATCTGCAAGACGTTGCGGGCGCGGTCGAGCGTCCCGGTGATCATGGTGACCGCCCGCGACAGTGAGATCGACAAGGTCGTCGGACTCGAACTCGGCGCCGACGACTACGTGACCAAGCCGTATTCGGCGCGCGAACTCATCGCCCGTATCCGCGCGGTGTTGCGCCGTGGCGGCGATGCCGGTGAAGAGGAACTCACCATCGGCGTCATCGAAGAGGGGCCGGTACGGATGGATGTGGAACGGCACACCGTCGCGGTCAACGGTGAGGCCGTGACGCTGCCGCTCAAGGAGTTCGATCTGCTCGAGTACCTGCTGCGCAACGCCGGTCGCGTGCTGACCCGCGGGCAGCTGATCGATCGCGTCTGGGGTGCCGACTACGTGGGCGACACCAAGACCCTCGACGTGCACGTCAAACGCCTACGATCCAAGATCGAACCAGACCCCAGCAACCCCAAACACCTCGTCACCGTGCGCGGTCTGGGGTACAAGTACGAGCCGTAAAAGCAGCTGGACCTCGCGCTGGCAACGCCACCAGCACGGAGGGCGCCCACTCGACGCGAAAGGCGCGAAACGCAACCGCGTCCGCACCCTCACTCCTCGATGAGGTTGTACTTCTGATCGCTGTCGCGCCGGCTGGTCGCGGCGGCGGTCGCCGGGTGGACGGCGATGAGGCCCAGACCGTTTCGGCGGCGGCAGGCGGCGGCGAGAGCCTCGTACGCGGGCTCTCCGATGAGTTCGGTCAACTCCGGGGCGTAGGACTGCCACACCTGGGTGGCGCCGACATGGGCGTCGGGGGAGCCCGAGCAGTACCACTTGAGATCGTGGCCACCCTCACCCCAGCCGCGGCGGTCGTATTCGGTGATGGTGGTGCGCAGCACCTCGGTGCCGTCGGGACGTTCCACCCAGTCTTGCTCGCGGCGGATCGGCAGCTGCCAGCAGACGTCGGGTTTCACCGTCAACGGCTCCAGGCCCCGCTTCAGTGCCATCGAGTGCAGTGCGCATCCCTCGCCGCCGGCAAACCCGGGTCGGTTGAGAAAGATGCAGGCGCCCTTGTGCTTTCGGGTCTTGAGGGCCGGTTCGTCGTCGAGGTCGCTTTCCTCGAGGTAGCCGCGCGGACCGAGCGGATCCTTGCCGCTGCCCTTCTTGTAGAACTGCCAGTCGTCCTCGGTCAGCATCGCCATCGCCTTGGCCAGCTTCTTGCGGTCGTCCTTGTCGGAGAGATACGCGCCGTGACTGCAGCACCCGTCGGTCTCGCGGCCCTCGATGATCCCCTGGCAGGCCGGTGTGCCGAACACGCATGTCCAGTACGACAACAGCCACGTCAGGTCGGCCTTGATGACGTGTTCGGGATTGTCGGGGTCGGCGAATTCGTACCATTCGCGGGGGAAGTCGAGATCGACCTCGGGCGCGGGGGTGATGCGTGCGGGGGCCGCGGGACGCGAGGCTTCGGTGCGTGTCACAACTCAACGGTAACCGTCCCCGGCCGTCGCGGCCGGAATGGACGCAGCACGCGATTTCGACCCGCGGGTCCCGCGCGCAACCGTCGAGGCAGTAGTCTTGAGGGCCGTGCGTCTAGGAGTGCTCGACGTGGGCAGCAACACCGTTCATCTGCTGGTGGTGGATGCCCATCGCGGTGGCCATCCCACCCCCATGAGTTCGACGAAGTCAGTCCTTCGGCTCGCCGAGCAGATCGACGACCGCGGGCGTCTCACCGACCGTGCGGCCACCAAACTCATCGAGTCGGTCGACGAGTTCACCCACATCGCATCGACGTCGGGCTGCGAGCAGATCATGGCGTTTGCGACGTCGGCGGTGCGCGACGCGAGCAACAGCGACGAGGTGCTGGCGGCGGTCGCCGACAAGACCGGCGTCGAGGTGACTGTGCTGTCGGGCCGCGACGAGGCGCGTCTGACCTCGTTGGCGGTGCGCCGCTGGTACGGCTGGAGCGCCGGCCGCATCCTGGCCCTCGATATCGGCGGCGGGTCGCTGGAGATGTCCAACGGGGTAGACGAGGAGCCCGAATCGGCGTTGTCGCTGCCACTCGGTGCCGGCCGCCTGACCCGGGAATGGCTGCCCGGTGATCCACCCGACCGACGCCGCGTTTCGGTGCTGCGCGACTGGCTCGACGCCGAGCTGCGTCCGGTGGCCAAGGAGCTGACCGGACCCGGTCGCCCCGACTTGGCCGTTGGTACGTCGAAGACTTTCCGCAGCCTGGCCCGGCTGACCGGCGCGGCGCCGTCGAGTGCGGGTCCGCGGGTCCAGCGCCAGCTCACCGCGAACGGGCTGCGCCAGCTGATCTCCTTCATCTCGCGGATGACCCGCGACGACCGCGCCGAACTCGAAGGTGTCAGCGCCGACCGGGCCGGACAGTTGGTGGCCGGAGCGCTCGTCGCGGAGGCGGCCATGCGGGCGATGTCAGTCGATACACTTGAGATCTGTCCGTGGGCTCTGCGTGAGGGGGTCATCCTGCGTCGGCTCGACTCCGAGCCGACTCAGGCGGCGGAGACCGTCGGCGCCGAGGTCGTGGGCGCCGCGAATGGCGGTCGCGGCCTCGGTTGATCGGCGTGCCGAACCACTGCCGGGACGAGCCGACCACATACTCACATGACGTCCCGCGGGCGCGGGCGAGGAACATCTCGAGGACGGAGAGCGCACTGTATGGCTAGCGAATCGGGTTCCGGGGGCAGCACGAGCGGGCCCGATGACACCGACTCCCGGCCGATCTCGGTCTCGGAGTTGTTGGCCCGCAGCCGCGCGGAGGGCGCGCCGTCCGCCGCCCCGAACCGCGAGACCCGCAATCGACGTCGGGTCGGTCGCGAAGGTGCGGTCTCGGTGTCGGAGCTGACCGGCGAGATCCCGCGGGTGGCCTCCGCCGGCGGCGAGACGCCCGCCCAGCCCGACCGCCCGGCGAGCCGTGCGGGCGCGTCCACCTCCAACCCGGGAGCCGCTCAGGCGCCTCGGGATCGCACCACACCGGTGGAGCAACCCTCCGAGCCGCCACCCGCCCGACCGGCCGCGCCGTTCCCGCGGTCCACCACACCGGTCGCTCGACGTCACGCCGACGATCGTGCATTCCCCGAACGCTCGCAGGCCCCGCAGACGCGCGCTCGCCCCCCGATCGCGGGCCCCCCGGCCGGCCGGTCGCCCGGACTGTCCTCGAGCGGGATGCCCGACTACGCCCAGCCGTCCACCCGCGACTTCAGCGCCGCCGATGTCGCCGACCGCAGCGCGCGGCCCAAGGCTCCGACCGGGTCCGAGTCGCCGGACAAGGCGACCCGAGACAGCGAGAACGCGAACGCCGTCACCGGCATCATTCCGGTGGTCGACGACACCCCGGACGGGCTGGTGGTGATCGACTCCGACGACGTCGACGTGGTCGATCTCGCCGCACCCGGGGACACCGAGAACGCCACCGCCGGCCCGAACACCGCGAACAGCGCCGCCCCCGTCGACACACCGCCTGCCGACGACTTCGAGGCGTACCGCGCGTTCGCCGACATCGAGGAGGACGAGCCGGCGCCGCGTAAGGGGCTGTTCGGGCTGTCGAAGGGTCTGCGGAAGAAAAAGGACCGGTCGGCTCGCCCGGCTGCCGCCCGGGAACGGGAACGCCGCGCAGCCGAGGTCGTCGACGCAACCGGCGTCGACCACGCACCGACCGTCGACGAACAGTCGGGCCCGGCACAGGCCACCGCGCAGGTCGCTTCCGCTGACCACGTGGCCGCCGACGATGCGCCTACCGACGCCGGTTCCGACGACACCCAGAGCACGTCGGTGCTCGGCATGATGGCAGCCCCGGTGGTGGCGGACAGCGTTCGCGACGTCGCCGGCCCCACCGCAGTGTCGGACGCCGCAGAGTCCGAGACCGCAGAGTCGGACACCCCAGCGTCGGACACGTCTACCCCCGACGACGATGGACCCGCCACTGAGCCGACCGCCGCCGCGTTGTCGGCGCCGACCGGGCCGCTGGTCGATCAGCCGGCCGCCGAGCAGTCCGCGGACGCCGCGGCCACCACGGCCGACGACGATGCCGGCGAGCAATCACCGGTGCTCGCCTGGCTGTCGATCATCGGCCAGTCGCTGGCCGGCTTGGCCATCGGTGTGGGTCTCTTCTGGGGATTCACCGAGCTGTGGAAGTGGAATGTGTACTTCGCGCTGGTCCTGGCGGTGCTGGTGATCTTCGGCATCGTCACCTTCGCTCACCTGGTTCGCCGAACCAAGGACCTGACCACCACATTGCTCGCGTTGGGGGTGGCGCTGATCGTGACGATCGGTCCACTCGTGCTGCTGGCCACCTGACCGAATGACCCCACCACTCGTTCGCGACGAGATCCCCGTCGGTCTGTCCACGGCCTCGGTGTACCCGCAGAACACCGAGGCGGCATTCGTCTACGCTGCCGAACTCGGCTTCGACGGCGTCGAACTGATGGTGTGGGGTGAACCGGTCAGCCAGGACATCAAGCACGTCGAGTACTTGTCCGAGCGCTATCAGGTTCCGGTTCTGTCGGTGCATGCGCCGTGCCTGTTGATCTCGCAGCGGGTGTGGGGCCGCGATCCGTTGGTGAAGCTCGGGCGGTCGGTACAGGCGGCCGAGGATCTCGGGGCGCAGACTGTCGTGGTGCATCCGCCGTTTCGGTGGCAACGGGCCTACGTCGACGGTTTTGACGACCTGGTCGCCGAACTCGAGGACGACAGCGGGATCGCCATCGCGGTGGAGAACATGTTTCCGATGCGCGCCGATCGGCTGTTCGGTGCCGGGGAACGCTCGGCACGTCGACTCCGGCAACGCGGCGGCGGGCCGGGACCATCGGCATCGGCATTCGGCAAGTCCATCGACCCGACCGACGACGGCTACGCGCACTACACCCTCGACCTGTCCCACACGGCGACGGCGGGTGTGGATGCGCTCGCGATGTTCGATCGAATGGGCACGGGCCTGAACCATCTGCATCTCGCCGACGGGGACGGCGCGGCCACCGACGAACATCTGCTGCCCGGCGACGGTGATCAGCCCTGCGCGCAGGTGTGCCGCCGACTGGCCGACAGCGACTTCAGCGGAGCCGTTGTGCTCGAGGTCACAACGAGTTCGGCCCGCACCAAACCCGAACGCAGTGCGCTACTGGCACGTTCGCTAGATTTTGCGCGGCGGCACCTCGCACGGGGGCTGCCGTCCGACGATGCCGGGCGGGTGCGTTCCGAACGCAACTGAATCCCCGGCACTGCCGAGGAGGCGACGAGCCATGAGTCAGAAGCTTGCCGACGTACTGGACCTCACCGAGGTGTCCCGGACGGGTGCCGATGCCATCACGTATCGCACGACCATCGATCCGGTGTTCACGATCGGACCGAAGGTCCACGGTGGGAGTTTGCAGATGGTGGTGGCGCACGCCGCGGCCCGGGCACTCGGCGAACTCGCCGCCGACGAGGCGGCCGGTGCGGGCGCGGACGCCAAGATGCCGGTCGCCATCACCAGCGACTACCTCACCGCGCCGGACGCCGCGGACGTCGACCTCGAGATCGTGGTCCGCAAGCGCGGTCGCACGGTGACGGTGATGACGGTCGACGCGGTGCAAAACGGCCGCACCATGGTGTCGTCGTCGGTGACCTGCGCGCGCCCCGATACCGGGGCGCCGCATCATTCGGCACCGACCGTCCTCGACGGCACCCCGGCCGAACCTCCCGTCGACGGCATCGGGTTGGACAAGTCACCGATCGCGGAGGTCAACCATCTGGGCCCGGCCCTGGACCTGGTGCTCGACCCGGCGACCTTCCCGGTGGTGCGGGGAGAGACCGGCGAACCCGTGGTGCGTGGCTGGGTCCGCCCCAAGGGCAGTGAGCCCGACACCGATTTCGCCGTGCTGGTGTGTGACATCTCGCCGCCGGTGGTGATGAACCTCGCCCTGTTCGGGTGGGCGCCGACCGTGCAGTTGACCACTTACGTGCGACGTCACCCGGCGCCGGGGTGGCTGCGATTCGCCGCGACGAGCACCGAGGTGGGACCCGGAATGTTCGAGGAAGACCACCTCGTGGTGGACTCGACCGGAACGGTCGTCGCGCAGTCGCGGCAGCTGGCCCTCATCCCGCAGCGGTCGTGACCGCGACATCCGCGAGACCCGGAATCGAAAGACCAGACGTGAATTCAGAAAGGTCCACCTGTGAGTGAACGCATCGCCATCGTCGGCGGCGGCAAGATCGGCGAAGCGCTGCTGGCCGGACTGATCCAGTCCGGCAAGCAGACCAAGGACCTTGTCGTGGCCGAGAAGATGGACAAACGGGCCAAGGAGATCGCCGACGAGTACGGCGTGCTGGTCACCGACGTCACGTCGGCGGCCGAGGGCGCGCAGTACGTGTTCCTGGCCATCAAACCCGACGACGTCGATTCGGTCCTGCGCGAACTGTCCAGCGCCGACGACGACGCCGAGTCCGAGCGGGTGACCGTAACGCTGGTCGCCGGCCTGCCGTTGTCGCGCTACGAGAACGGTCTGCAGGCGGGTTCGCCGGTGGTGCGGGTGATGCCCAATACGCCGATGCTGGTCAACGAGGCCATGTCCGCGGTGTCGGTGGGCCGCTACGTCGGCGACGACCAACTCGCCGCGGTGGTGCGCCTGCTCGAGACGGTCGGCAAGGTGGCGGTGGTGCCCGAAAAGCAGATGGACGCGGTGACCGCGGTGTCCGGGTCGGGGCCGGCATATGTGTTCCTGATGGCCGAAGCGATGATCGACGCCGGTGTCGCTCTCGGGCTGAGCCGGCCGCAGGCCGCCGAACTGACCGTGCAGACGGTCCGCGGCGCCGGGCTGCTGCTCAGCGAGTCCGGGTTGTCGCCGGTGGACCTGCGGGCCGCGGTGACCTCACCCGGTGGAACCACCGCCGCGGCGATCCGACAGTTCGAGGCCAACGGCTTCCGTCACGGTGTCTACGAGGCCACCCGGGCGTGCGCGGCGGTCTCCAAGAAGGCCGGACATCGACCCGACGTTGAGGGTTTGGGAGGCGCCAACTCGGGCCGGAGCGACGTCGACGCCCCATGATTTTGGGGTAGATTCGCGGGAAACCCCAGGATGTGGGGGTGGGTGCCGGTTTCGGGCACATTTTTCACACAACTCACGTCGCTTTTTTCACATCAGCCACGCTAAGCTTCTTTAAGCACGTGCGTGTCTGGTGTCCGCCGGAGGGGAAGCCGGCGGCCGCGACGCGTGCTTCGGAGGTATGAGTAATTCATGGCACCTGCAGACAAGCCTGGTGACAGGACCGGCGCAGTGAGCAACGCGGCCTCGGGTTCGCAGTTCCTCACGGTCGCCGAGGTCGCATCCCTGATGCGCGTATCGAAGATGACGGTCTACCGGCTCGTGCACAGTGGCGAGCTCCCGGCCGTGCGCGTGGGCCGCTCGTTCCGAGTTCACGCCAAGGCCGTGCACGATTACCTGGAGACCTCGTACTTCGACGTCGGTTAGGCCGGCCCCGAATCGACCCGACTCCCTCGGCAGGTCGCACCGACGATGCGACCTGCCGAGGGAGTCGTGGCATATGCGACCCGATTTCTTCTGATCCACCCGATTTCTTCTGATCCACCCGATTTCTTCTGATCCACACCGACCGGTAATGTGGGAGGTCGCGTGCTGATGCCCCCGCGTCGCGTCATGCACCGGCTGGGCACACCAGAGAAATCAGTAGTAACCGCGTCAACTGTGAGGAAGCACCCAAATGGGTTCAGTGATCAAGAAGCGCCGCAAGCGCATGTCGAAGAAGAAGCACCGCAAGCTGCTGCGACGTACCCGGGTGCAGCGTCGTAAACTCGGCAAATAGTCGTCGAAGAAGGGGCCCGACCGATGACGGTCGGGCCCCTTCGTGTGTGGTGGCCGGGCGCGTCGCGGCCGTCGCAGCTAACCTGTGACCATGTCCGACGAGCAGTCCGCACCGCCCCGGACCGTCCTGGTCACGGGCGCGTCCACGTTCCTCGGCGGCTACCTGGTCGCGCGGCTGGCGGCCAACCCCGCCATCGAGCGGGTGCTCGCCGTCGACTCCCGGGTGCCGCGTAAGGACCTGCTGCGCCGGATGGGGCGCGCGGAGTTCCTGCGCCTGGACATCCGACGGCCGGCCATCGCGAAGGCCATCGCCGGCTACGAGGTCGACACGGTGGTGCATGCGGCGACCTCGATCATGGAGACCGCACCGCATTCGGCCGCGATCAAGGAGTTCAACGTCGTCGGCGCGATGCAGGTGTGCGCGGCCGCCCAGCGCAGTCCGTCGGTCAAGCGGCTCATCCTGCGCTCCACCGCGATGGTCTACGGCGCGAGCGGGCGCGACCCGTCGCACTTCTCCGAGGAGACCCCCGCGCGCCGTGAACCCAAACGCGGATATGGGCGCGACCTGCTCGACATCGAGGGCTACGTGCGTGGTCTCGGCCGGCGCCGACAGGACATCGAGGTCACCATCGTGCGCCCGCAGGCGATCCTCGGCCCACGGATCAACACCCGGATGGGGTCGTATCTGTCCCTGCCCGTCGTGCCGACGGTGATCGGCTACCAGCCGCGGCTGCAGTTCCTGCACGAGGAGGATGCGCTCGCGGCGATGGAACACGTGACGCTGACCGGCAAGCCGGGGACGTTCAACGTCTCCGGTGAGGGCGTGGTGACTCTGACACAGGCGATCCGTCGGATCGGGCACGTCGAACTGCCGGTGCCCAGCAGTCTGCTCGCGCCGATCACCGGCGTCTTCCAGGACCTGCGTTCGGCGAAGTTGCGCTCGAGTCAGACCGAGTACCTCACACACGGGCGCGTTCTCGATACGACGCGGATGCGGGTGGAGCTCGGCTTCGTGCCCAAGTTCACCACTCTCGAGACGGTCGACGACTTCATTGCGCGCGGTGGCTCGCAACCGGTCGTCGGTCCGGATACGTGGCGTGCGTTCGAGCGGAAAGTCGTTGGCGCGGCGCATCAGCTGCAATGACGACAGTGATGTGAATGGCGACTAGTCCGATTTGTCTGCGACTTGCCACACAATCAAGCACAACGGTGACGCAGCCTCTACACTTGGACGCCAGACCCACTCAGGGCGCGCGTACCATAGAGGCTGATCGCCGAAGTGGACGTCGGGGCTGATCAGATCAATGGACGCAGAGGTGAGGATCTTGGCAGGTGGCGGCGCGACGGACGCACGTACCGCGAAAGTGATCCAGCTGTATGCGACCCCTGGGGGCGCGGTGGAATCACGAGGCAGTCGCAACTCGGTCCGCGAGCAGGGGCGCCGGCGACATCCCAGTCAGCAAACCGGCGGAAACGTCACGAAATCGACGCCCGCGCAAGGAAAGTCTTCCCAACCGTCACAACTCGGACATCCCAACACCGATGGCTTCGGCAGGCCCGCGGCGCAGGTGACGCCGATCAGTGACGAGGTCCGACTGCCCGCCGAGTCGCTTGGTGTGGAACACCTCGGGCCCACCCGTTCGAGTCCGTTGTTCTCGCTGTCCGGATTGCGCGGTGCGGTGGCCGACTCGCTGACCGCCACCGCGGGCTTCATCCGGGAGCGGATGACCGGTGACTATGAGGTCGACGAGTTCGGCTTCGACCCGCATTTCACCGAGTCGGTGTGGTTCCCCGCGGTGCGACAAGTGTATGACAACTGGTTTCGGGTCGAGGTGTCCGGCGTCGAGAACCTCCCGGTGGAGGGCGGTGCGCTGCTGGTGGCCAACCATGCCGGCACCTTGCCGATCGATGCCGTGATGACCTCGCTGGCCGTCCGTGACAATCACCCCACCGGTCGGCACCTCCGACTTCTGGCCGCCGACATGGCTTTTGAGACTCCGGCGGTCGGTGAGGTGGCTCGCCGCATAGGAGCCACGGTAGCGTGCACCTCGGATGCCGACCGGCTGCTGCGGGCCGGCGAGCTGACCGCGGTGTGGCCCGAGGGATACAAAGGGATCGGCAAGCTCTACAAGGACCGCTACAAGCTGCAACGGTTCGGGCGCGGCGGGTTCGTCACCACGGCCCTGCGCAACGCGTCGCCGATCATCCCGGTCTCCATCGTCGGGTCCGAAGAGATCTACCCGATGCTCGCCGACCTCAAGCCACTCGCCAAAGTTCTTGGGCTGCCGTACTTTCCGATCACACCGACCTTCCCGTGGCTGGGACCGCTGGGTGTGGTGCCGCTACCGTCCAAGTGGCACATACACTTCGGCCGTCCCATCGAGACCGGCTCTTATGACGAGTCGTCGGCCGACGACCCGATGGTGGTCTTCGACCTCACCGACCACGTCCGCGAGGAAATCCAGCAGACCTTGTTCCGGATGCTCAGTCGCCGCGGTAGCGTCTACTTCGGCTGAGGTGCGGGCCCGATCCCTGAGAAGCGAGGCGCGCCGGCCTAGTGTCGCGAAGGGGACGGGGTAGATGAAGGCGGTTGCGTGTCAGCACGGTGAGCTCTCCGTGGTCGAACTCCCCACCCCGACACCCGGACCTGGCCAGGTGCTGATTCGGGTCATCCGCGCCGGCATCTGCGGGTCCGATCTGCACGCGCGCACCCATGGCGATGCGAGTGCCGACGTCGCCGCCGAGGTCGGCTATCCCGACTTCATGCGCTCGACCGAGTCGGTGGTGATGGGTCACGAGTTCACCGGCGACGTCGTCTCCTACGGCCCGAAGTGCCGCCGACGCTGGGCGCCGGGAACGCCGGTGGTGTCGGTACCGATGATCAAACACGGCGACGACGCCCATCTGACCGGGTTGTCGGCGCAGGCGGCGGGTGCTTACGCCGACCTGATGCTGGTCTCCGAGGATCTCACCATGCCGGTGCCCGACGGGGTGCCCGCGGAGTTGGCCGCCCTCACCGAGCCGCTGGCCGTCGCCCATCACGCCGTGCGTCGCGGAGATGTCGGCAAACGTGATGTGGCGGTGGTGATCGGCTGCGGACCCATCGGCCTGGCCGTGATCCTGATGCTCAAGGCGGCCGGGGTGCGGACCGTGGTGGCCTCCGACCTTTCGGCCGGCCGGCGGGATCTGGCGTGGCGCTGCGGCGCCGACGTCGTGGTGGACCCACGGTCGGAATCACCGTGGCAGGCCGCCGCCCAGAAGCGCCGCTACCTCACCAGTGCGTCCGACCTGTTCGACACCGCATTCTCCGCCATGCACGATCTGCAGCGCATCCCCGGGCTACCGTGGGCGAAGGTGATGCGGGCCGCCGAACGGGTCGGCGCCACCCCGCAGGGGCCGGTGGTGTTCGAATGCGTCGGAGTGCCCGGCATCATCGAGGACATCTGCTCGCACGCACCGTTCCGTTCGCGGGTGGTGGTGGTCGGGGTGTGTATGCAGCCGGACACCTTCCGGCCGGCCATGCCGATCAACAAGGAGATCGAGCTGCGCTTTGTATTCGCTTACGATCCAGGAGAATTCCACGACACGCTGCAGATGATCGCCGATCAGAAGGTGGACCCGCGTCCGCTGATCACCGCGACCGTCGGTCTCGGCGGTGTCGCGGCCGCCTTCGAGGCGCTCCGATCGGCTGAACACCACGCGAAGGTGCTCATCGATCCGACCTCCGACGAGACCGGTTTGTGAATCAGCCCTCGTCAGCGGGCACCCGCCCGGCCCGGACCGCCTCGACCAGCGTCTCATGGTCCGCCTCGGTGCGGTCGGCGTAGCGCACCGCGTACCGGCCGATCACCTCGTCGAGATCGGAGTCGTCCTCGAAGTAGCCGGCGAGCAGTCGCGGGTCCAGCGACCGCGCGTGCGCGCGGGCCAGCAGGGCTCCGGCCAGGCGGCCGTAATCGTCGAGGTGGTCGCGTTCCAACCCAGTGGGGTCGATGTCGCCCTTGAGATTTCGGAACTGTCGCACGATGTAGGGCCGGTCGTCGATGGTGGTCCAGCCCAGCAGGATATCGGTTTCGGATTGGACCAGGCGGGCGCCGCGGACGATCCGCTTGCCTTCGTGCCGGGGCGTCGCCGCCGGTAGAAACGGGGCCAACGCCGAGGGCTGGGCCTGCTTGAGTTGCAGCACCAGGACCTCGTCGTGGTTGCCCAGCAGCAGCGCCACATAGTTGCGCAGACCCACGCTTCCGGTGCCGACGATACGGAACGCGACGTCGGCGACGGAATACCGCGCCATGAGCGTGCGACGCGACTCGCGCAGCGTGTCGGCGTACCGTTCGAGGCCGTCGACGACGGCGTCGGACACGGCTGGGTCGACTGCGGTCAGGATCGGTGGGTCGGAGACGAAACGTCTGCTGCGAATGCCGGTTTCGTGGTCGTCGAGATGCTCGGTCCACTTCGCGGCGACCTTCGCGCTGGTGTTGCGTCGCGCTTTCTTCGCCGCCTTCGCGAAGTCGTCGAGCAACTCGTCGGCCTTCACCCGCTCCAGTGCCGATTCGTCGGGCAGCGCGTTCCAGGACCGCAGGAATCCCACCTCCGCCAGCCCGCGCATGGTGCGGCGGTACGACTTCACCGAGTCCTCGGCGGCGTCGACACAGCCGGACTCGGCAACGCCGCCCTCGCGTCCGGCGAGCACCAGGCTGGTCGCCACACGTTTCAGATCCCATTCCCACGGACCCTCGATGGTCTCGTCGAAATCGTTGATGTCCATCACGATCTGGCCGTCGGGGGTGCCGTAGAGACCGAAGTTCGCGGCATGTGCGTCCCCGCACAGCTGCGCGGTCAGACCGGTGGCCGGTGAACCCGCGAGGTCGGCGGCCATCAAGCCGGCCGAGCCGCGGAAGAAGGTGAACGGCGAGGCGATCATCCGCCCGACGCGCAATCCGATCAAATGCTCGAGACGGTTCGCGTTGGAGTGCGCGATGAAGTCGAGGACGGTAGGTCGGGTGGCCGACACCGCGGCGTGATCGTGGGCGTCGATGGGGACGTCGGCCCGCAGCGCGCGGCCCTCGGCGCGGCGCTCGTCGTGGTCCACCCGGGTACGTAGGTCGATGCGGCTTCGCTTGTCGGTCATGGCGCTCGGCTCAACCGCGATGCTGCCGGATCATCCTGGTCGCCGTCGCCGCGCCGGCGCCGGCGGCACCGAGCACCAACGCCGTGGTGGCGCCGTACTTGGCCGCCTTGCGCGCGGTACGGAAGTCGTAGATCTCCCAGCCGCGAACCTTGGCCACATCGCGCAGGTCGGCGTCGGGGTTTATCGCGACCGCCGTGCCGACCAGCGACAGCATCGGCACATCGTTGTGCGAATCCGAATACGCGGTGCAGCGCTTGAGATTCAGGCCCTCCCGGATGGCCAGGGCCCGCACCGCATGCGCCTTGCCGGGGCCGTGCAGGATGTCGCCGACCAACCGGCCGGTGAACACTCCGTCGACACTCTCGGCCACTGTGCCCAACGCTCCGGTCAGACCGAGTCGTTCGGCGATGGTCTGCGCGAGTTCCACGGGGGTGGCGGTCACCAACCACACCTGCTGACCCGCGTCGAGGTGGCGCTGCGCGAGGGCGCGGGTGCCGGGCCAGATCTTCTCGGCGATGTAATCGTCGTAGATGTCCTCGCCGAGTTCGACGAGCTCTGAGGTTCGCCGCCCGGCGATGAACGACAGAGCCTTCTCCCGGCCCTGCGCCACGTCGTCGGCGTTCTCCTTGCCGGTGATCTGGAACTTCGCCTGCGTCCAGGCGAAGTCGAAGATGTCGCCGTAGGTGAAGTACTTGTGGGCGGCCAGACCGCGCGCGAAGTGGATGATCGACGCGCCCTGCACCAGCGTGTTGTCCACGTCGAAGAACGCCGCGGCGGTCAGATCACGCGGGGTGTCGGTCGGCTCGATGTCGTCGGACGGACGTGCGCGCAGCGAGTCGACCGCCGCCTTCGCACTTGCCTCACCGGCCAGCGACTGACGCAGCTCGTGCGCGGTCTGACGGAAGCGGCCGCTGGTGGCGCGGGCACGTTCGGCGATCCAGGTGGCGACCCGCGACTGCTCTTCCTCGTCGGGATCGTCGTCGCCGTCGTCGCCGGAATCGTCGCGGTGCGCCCCATGGGGATCCATCGCGTCGGCGTGGGCTTCCCAGTCCTCCCCGTCGATCACGTCGTCTGGGTCGATCACGTCGTCTGCGTCGACCACGTCCGCACCGTCGATGACGACGTCGTCGGGGGAGTGGTCGGTCGACTCCTCGGCCTCGTCGTGGGCCGGCTCGGTCGGATCATCCGCACCGGAGCCCGGGACCTCGGCCACGGCTCACCTCCACTCCGCTCATGTCGATCGGACAACCCACAGTAGCCACGCACAAGCGTAGTCGGGACCGATTGCGAGGGGTGACACACTGGTGTGCGAGACCGGCCGCCTGCGGAGCGCGGCGATGGTGCAGACGACCCGAGGAGGATGTCGTGGCGTTGACCCTGCTGACCCGGGACGGGTGCTCGTTGTGCCGCACGGCTCACACCGAATTGACGCGTATCTGTGCAGATCTCGGACTCGAATTCGACGAGCTGGACGTCGACCGATTGGCCGCCGACGGCGATGCGGCCTTGCGTGCCGAGTTCGGTGACCGGCTGCCGGTGGTGCTGCTCGACGGCGAGGAGCACAGCTACTGGGAGGTGGACGAACCCCGGTTGCGGGCCGACCTCGCGACCCGCCGCGCGGCCGGCAGGTGAACGGCAGGGGTGGGGCCGGGTAAGAACACGTTATCGCGCGGTATACCCTGACCTCAGGTATAGGGGTTCACAGCCAGGCAGGGCGGGCCGGAAGAGGGTGACCACAGCGTGAGCGGCAGTGCGACCGAGATCCCCGAACCGACGGTGACCCGGCTCGCAACCTATCTGCACGTGCTGCACTCGTTCGGTCAACGCGGCGTCCTGGTGGCCTCCAGCGGGCAACTGGCCACCGCCGCCGGCGTGAACCCCGCCATTCTGCGCAAAGACCTGTCCCATGTGGGCGCCAACGGGGTGCGCGGCGTCGGCTACGACGTCGGACGCCTCACCGCGCGGATCTCGATGGTCCTGCACACCGACAGCACCCACACCGTCGCGCTCGCCGGTGCCGGATGGTTGGGCCGCGCCCTGTTGGCCCACGCCGGGTTCGGACGAGGGTTTCGCGTCGCGGCGATGTTCGACGCCGACCCCGACGTGGTGGGCACCGTGGTGACACCGGACGGCCCGCAGGTGGCCGCACTGTCCACGATCGCCGAGGTCTGTGCAGGTCACGGCGGGGAGCCGATCGAGATCGGGGTCATCGCGACCGCCGACGCCGACGCGCAGACGGCCTGCGACGCGTTCGTCGGAGCGGGTGTGCGTCAGCTGTTGAACGTTACGCCGACGACACTGAACACGGACTCCGATGTCGTCGTCAGACAGGTTGATCTAGCCTTGGAGCTACAGGTGTTGGCTTTCAACGCGACGCGTTCGCGTGTCCGCCGACCAGTCATGGGTGAGGAAACGGTGACGGCGTGAGTGTTTTGTTGTTCGGGGTCTCGCACCGCAGCGCACCGGTCGAGGTGCTCGAGCGGCTGACGGTCTCCGACCATGATCGGCCCAAACTCGTCGACGAATTGTTGTCGTCACGGGCCATATCGGAAGCGATGCTGGTCTCCACCTGCAACCGGGTGGAGATCTACGCGGTCGTCGACGCCTTCCACCCGGCGCTCGAATCGGTGGGCGCGGTCCTCGGTGACCACTCGGGGATGACCGTCAACGAGATGACCCGCCACGCCTACGTGCGGTACTCCGAGGCCGCCGTCGAGCATCTGTTCACCGTCGCCGCGGGCCTCGACTCGCTGGTCGTCGGCGAACAACAGATCCTCGGCCAGATCCGCAACGCCTACCTCGACGCCGACTCGAACAAGTCCGCCGGCCGGGTGCTGCACGAGCTCGCCCAGCAGGCGCTGCGAGTCGGCAAACGTGTGCACACCGAGACCGGCATCGACCGCGCCGGTGCATCGGTGGTGTCGGTTGCCCTGCACCGGGCCCAGTCGCTGCTGACCCGCGAAGGCGCTCACATGCGCTCGGCGGTCGTCGTCGGCGCCGGTGCGATGGGTGGCCTGGCCACCGCGCAACTCGCCCGCGAAGGCGTGAACGACCTGGTCGTGGTCAACCGCACCGTGGCCAACGCCGAACATCTCGCCGGCAACGTCGCCGCCAACCACGGCATCTCGGTGCGCGGTGTCGGCCTCGACGATCTACCCGCCGCGATGGCCACCGCCGACGTCGTGGTGACCTGTACCGGCTCGGTCGGCTCGGTCGTGGGGGTCGGTGAGGTGCATTCGGCGCTGGCCGCCCGCAGCGACCACCGGCCGCTGGTCATCTGCGACCTCGGTCTGCCCCGCAACGTCGACCCGGCCGCCGGCCGACTGCCGCGCGTGCACGTGGTGGACATCGAGGGCCTGCGTGGTGACTCCGAGACCCAGGCCGCGGAGAACGACACGTCCGCGGCGCGCTCGATCGTCGCCGCCGAACTCGCCGACTACCTCACCCATCAGCGTCAGGCCGAGGTCACGCCCACCGTGGCCGCGCTGCGGCAGCGTGCCGCCGAGGTCGTGGAAGCCGAGATCCTGCGCCTCGATGCGCGGCTGCCCGAGCTCGACGATCCGCAACGCGACGAGGTCGCCAAGACGGTGCGCCGCGTCGTCGACAAGCTGCTGCACGCGCCGACCGTGCGGGTCAAACAACTCGCCTCCACCCCCAACGGCGACCACTACGCCGAGGCGCTGCGGGAACTGTTCGAACTCGCGCCGGGCGCCACCGAGTCGGTGTCGGCCCCCGAGGTCGGTGGGCTGGTCACACCCGACACCGGACTCGTCGACCGCGACCGCGGAGACAAGTGAGCGCGCCGACCGGCCAGAACGTGATCCGCATCGGCACGCGGGGTTCACTGCTGGCCCGAACTCAGGCTCAGACCGTCGCCGACGCCCTGATCGCGGCCGGCCACCCGGCCGAACTGGTCATCATCAAGACCGCCGGTGACGCATCGCAGGCCCCGGTCGCCGAGATCGGGGTGGGGGTGTTCACCACCGCCATCCGCGTTGCGCTGCAAAACCGCGAGGTCGACGTCGCGATCCACTCCTACAAGGATCTGCCGACCGCCCCCGAACCTGGGCTCGTCATCCCGGCGATCCCGCCCCGCGAAGATCCCCGAGATGCCCTGGTCAGCCGGGGTGGGATGGTGCTCGGCGAGCTGCCGCCGGGGTCCACGGTGGGCACCTCGGCGCCGCGCCGGGCGGCACAGCTTAGAGCATTGGGTCTCGGTTTGGAAATCCGCCCCCTACGAGGCAACCTTGATTCTCGGTTGGGCAAAGTCGCCAGCGGTGAACTCGACGCAGTCGTGGTCGCCCGGGCCGGTCTGGTAAGGATCGGCAGAGCCGACGAGGTCACCGAGTCGCTGGACCCGGTGGTCCTGCTACCGGCACCGGCACAGGGTGCCTTGGCGGTGGAGTGCCGCTCCGACGATGCCGAACTGGTGAGAATACTCGCCGAGTTGGACGACGCGTCCACACGTGCGGCGATCGATGCCGAGCGGGCAGTGCTCGCGGCCCTGGAGGCCGGGTGCACCGCACCGATCGGGGCGATCGCCGAGGTGGTCGAGTCGATCGACGACGACGGGCGGATCTTCGCCGAACTGTCACTGCGTGCCGCAGTGGCGGCGGAGGACGGATCAGATGTGATCCGGGCTTCGGTGGTGGGACCGGTCGGACGCGCGGAACAACTCGGCAAGGATCTCGCCGCCGAACTGCTGGAGTTGGGAGCGGGCGAGCTCGTATCGCATCTCCGGTAGCAGAAGGAACTGCAGCTCCGAACCAGGGGCAGGAGAGTGCGAACTCATGAGCCGTACGAAAAAGGTCAATCCGGGACGGATCCTGTTCGTCGGATCGGGTCCGGGAGATCCCGATCTGCTGACCGTGCGTGCCCGCAACGCCATCGAGAAGGCGACCACCGCTTACATCGACCCTGACGTGCCTTCCGGTGTGGTCGAGATGCTCGGCGCGGCCCATCGTGACGAGGCAGCAGAACAACCGCGGTCGGGTCGGGGCGCCAAGAAGACCGCGCCGACCAAAAACGGGTCGGCCGCCGACGAGAACGCGAAAGCCGACGACACCACGCCTGCCGGTGACGACGCCGAGGCGGCCGAGGATTCGGTGGTGCACCCCGCGCTCGGCGATCCCGCCGAGGTCGCCAAGACGCTCGTCGCCGCCGCCAAGGCCGGCGAGGACGTCGTCCGCGTCGTCTCTGGTGACCCGCTGACCACCGATTCGGTGCTCGCCGAGGTCAACGCCGTCGCACGCACCTCGGTGCAGTTCGAGGTGCTGCCCGGCCTGCCGGCCGCTGCGGTGGTGCCCAGTTACGCAGGCATGCCGCTGGGTTCCACCCACAGCGAGGCCGACGTGCGCGCCGAGGGCGTCGACTGGGCAGCGCTGGCCGCCGCGCCGGGCCCGCTGGTGCTGCACGCCACCGCCGGTCACCTCGCGGAGACCGCCAGCGCGCTCACCGAGCACGGCATGGCCCCGCAGACGCCGGTCGCGATCACCGTCAACGGCACCACCTGCGCGCAGCGCACCATCGAGGCAACGCTGGCCACCCTCAACGAGCAGGGCAATGCGCTGGTGGGTCCGCTGATCCTGACCGTCGGCAAGGTCGTCGGTCAGCGCGGCAAGCTCTCCTGGTGGGAGTCGCGGGCGCTGTACGGCTGGACCGTGCTGGTGCCGCGGACCAAGGACCAGGCCGGCGACATGAGCGAGCGGCTGCGCAGCCACGGCGCCATCCCCAAGGAGGTGCCGACCATCGCCGTCGAACCGCCGCGGAGTCCGGCCCAGATGGAAAGGGCCGTCAAGGGTTTGGTCGACGGACGCTACCAGTGGGTGGTGTTCACCTCCACCAACGCCGTGCGCGCCGTGTGGGAGAAGTTCGCCGAGTTCGGTCTGGACGCCCGCGCGTTCTCCGGTGTGAAGATCGCCTGCGTCGGTGAGGCCACCGCAGAGAAGGTGCGCACCTTCGGTATTCAGCCGGAGCTGGTGCCGTCCGGTGAGCAGAGCTCGCTGGGGCTGCTCGACGACTTCCCGCCGTACGACGACGTGTTCGACCCGGTCAACCGAATCCTGTTGCCGCGCGCCGACATCGCCACCGAAACGCTGTCCGAGGGGCTGCGGGAACGCGGTTGGGAGATCGACGACGTGACCGCGTATCGCACGGTGCGCGCCGCTCCGCCGCCCGCCGAAACCCGCGAGATGATCAAGACCGGTGGTTTCGACGCCGTGTGCTTCACCTCGAGTTCCACGGTTCGCAACCTGGTCGGCATCGCCGGAAAGCCGCACGCACGCACCATCGTTGCGTGCATCGGTCCCAAGACGGCCGAGACGGCGACCGAATTCGGTCTGCGGGTCGACGTGCAGCCGGAGAACGCGTCGGTGCACGAACTGGTCGACACGCTTGCCGAGCACGCCGCCCGGTTGCGCGCCGAGGGTGCCCTGCCGCCGCCGCGCAAGAAGTCGCGCCGGTCGCGGTCCTGAGGTCAGGCCCGGCACGCGAAGGAGTACCACATGGCACCGGTGATCCGTCCCCGTCGGCTGCGATCCACGCCCGCGCTGCGCCGGCTCGTCGCCGAGACCACCCTCGGGCCGCAGGACTTGGTCCTGCCGATGTTCGTCGCCGACGGCATTGAGGCGCCGCGGGAGATCTCGTCGATGCCCGGCGTCGTCCAGCACACGTCCGATTCGCTGCGCAAGGCCGCCGAGGAGGCCGTCCGCGCCGGCGTCGGCGGACTGATGCTGTTCGGCGTGCCCGCACCCGACGACAAGGACGCGGTGGGCACCTGTGCCGACGATGACGAGGGCGTGCTCAACCGGGCGCTGCGCACGCTGTCCGACGACCTCGGCGATGCGACGGTGCTCATGGCCGACACCTGCCTCGACGAGTTCACCGACCACGGGCACTGCGGCGTCGTCGACGCCCGTGGCCGCGTCGACAACGACGCCACCCTCGACCGCTATGTGTCGATGTCGCTGGCCCAGGCCCGCGCCGGTGCGCACCTGCTGGGGCCGAGCGGGATGATGGACGGCCAGGTCGCCGCCATCCGCGCCGGCCTCGACGCCGCGGGCTTCACCGACACCGGCATCCTCGCCTACGCAGCGAAATACGCGTCGGCGTTCTACGGGCCGTTCCGCGAGGCGGTCGGCTCGTCGCTGCAGGGAGACCGGCGCACCTATCAGCAGGATGCCGCCAACCGGATCGAATCCGTGCGCGAGATCCGCCTCGACATCGACGAGGGCGCCGACCTCGTGATGGTGAAGCCCGCCATGAGTTACCTCGACATCGTCCGCGACGCCGCCGAAATCGCCGACGTCCCGGTGGCGGCCTACCAGATCAGCGGCGAGTACTCGATGATCACCGCCGCCGCCGAACGCGGCTGGATCGACCGCGACGCCGCCGCGATGGAGTCCCTCGTGTCGATCAAGCGGGCCGGGGCGTCGATCATCCTCAGCTACTTCGCCACCGAGGTCGCCGCCCGCCTGCGCTGAGGGCCTGTCGCGCATCAGCGGGTGGATGGCCGATGCGTCCGATTCACTACCCTGGGAACCATGACCGCTCCACATCAACCGGCGCCGACGGACTCGGGAGCCCGACCCGCACGGCCCGATTCCGTCGCCATCGCCGCCGAACTCTGGGTGGTGGTGATCCTCGGTCAGATCATCGCCTTCATCGGCCAGTACCCGACGCTGCGGGATGCCTGGGACCGGCAGGTCAATACTCTTCCGGCCGACACCCCGCGCGAAGAACTCGACGTGCTCAACTCGTCGGCGACCCTCATCGTCGTGCTGGCGTTGTTCGGACTGGCGCTGACGGTGGTGTCGGCGGGGCTGGTGTGGCTGACGCGCAACGGCTACAACTGGGCCCGCATCATCATCGCCGCGGCGGGGGTGTTCCTCGCGGTCAATCTGGTGTTCATGATCTTCGGGGACATCGACCCGGTGTGGGTGATGGTCCCGATGGTGCTCAGCGGTGTCGCAGCGATCGGTGCGTCGGTGTTGCTGCTGCGTCGCGAGAGTGAGCAGTACTGCCGTGACATGTCCGAGCACCGTCGCCGGCCCACACCGCCGCCGATGCCGCCGGGCCCGCCATCCAACGGTGGTCAGAGATATCGGCCGGGACCGTCGTCGTGGACGTATGGTGGCGGACAGCACAACGTCGGCGACTCCCATCCGGACCGCCCACATCCGAACGAAGGAAACAGATCCCGTGGCGAGTCCTGACCCCGCACTGCGACCCAAGCAGGTCTCCTGGGCCTACCGGTGTTGGACCATCAGTGGTGGTCTATTGGTGGCCCTCGGCGTGCTCTACGTGGTCATCGGGGTCGTGATGTCGGGCCCCACGTTGCTGCCCGTCGGAATCGGGGTCATCGTCGCTGCCGTCGGGGTGGCCTTCATCATGCTGGGCAGCAAGGCATTTCTCGGTGACGCGCGGTGGCGGTCGTCGCTGGCCGCACTCACCCTCGTCGTCGTCGTGATGCTGCTCTTCCTGAGCTTCGGCATCCCGATACTCGCGTTCTCCCTGCTGGCCGCGGTCGTCGGCCTGTTCGGATCGCTGTTGGCGTTCCGCCCGGAGTCGGAGACCTGGTACGCGACCGACGACCCGGATACTCCGTCGAACCCGACCCGCTCGTGACCGACGCCGACGACTCGCGCGAGACCCCCGAGCCCGAGACGTCCGAGCCCGAGATCCCCGAGGCCGAGACGTCTTACCGGGACGACGTGGACGCCCCCGACGACACGAGCCCCAGTTCGGGTTCATCCGACGATCCATCCGCCGACGAGCCGGTCGACGAGGGCGAGGTGCTCTTCTACGAACCGGGCGGCAGCTGGTGGGTGACGGCGATCGGCCCGGTGCTGATCGGCGCGGTCCTCGCGATGGAGATCTCCGGTCCCGGGCAGGTGCACTGGTTGGTGTTGGGGATTTTCGCGGTGATCCTGATCGGCTTCTCGGTGGTGCAGGTGCACGCCGCGCGCACGCACGTCAGCGTCCGCCTGACTGAGGCGACGTTGCGGCAGGGCACGCAGGTGGTGCCGCTCACCGACATCGCCACCGTCTTCCCGGCCAACAACGGTCCCGAGCACCAGGACTGGGAGAGCGCCCGCGCGCTCGGCGAACTCCCCGCCGTGCCGCGGCGCCGCAAAGGTGTCGGCGTGCGTCTCGCCGACGGCACCGTCCGGCAAGCCTGGGCCCGTGACGTCGACCGATTCCGCACCGAACTCACCGAAGCCCACCTCGCCGCGCACCTCCGCCGCGACACCTGATCCCTGGGCCCTGGTCTGGCCCGCGCACCCGTATCGCAACCACATGGGGAACTGACATCCACACAGGTTGTAACCCCCGTGAATGACAGTTCTCCATGTGGTTGGGAAGTCGATGGAGCCGATCCGGGCCTTCGCGCGTCCAATGGACATGACACAACCAACTCCCGACCACCACGGCATCGTCTACCGTCGAGCCGCCCTCGACGAGGGATACACCGACAAGCAACTGAATCGTCGTGTCGACGACGCGACGATGACCCGCATCTGGTCCGGTGCATATGTGCTCAACACGGGCGAAACCCGCACACCGGAGGAACTGCACCGCCTCACGGCGATCGCCGCGGTCACCTCGAGTCCGGACAGCGGCTTCGCGCTGAGCCATCAGTCCGCCGGTGTGCTACACGGACTGTCCCTGCTCACCCCGCAACTCGACCGCGTGCATCTCAGTACCGGGTATGCCACCGGCGCACGGCTGGAAAAGCGTCGCCACCTGCACTCGGGCGCCCTCGACGATGCCGACACCGTCGTCGTCGACGGGATTCGTGTGACATCGCTGGAGCGCACCGTGGTCGACATAGCCTGCAGTGTTGGCTTCGCCCAGGCACTGGCCGCATTCGACTCTGCGCTACGCAACGGCGCAGACGCGGCCGTCATCGCCGAATATCTCGAGGGACACAAACGTGGTGTCGGACAGGCGCGGCGAGCGCTCGCCCACGCCGATCCGGGTGCGGAGAACGCGGGCGAATCGTGGGGGAGAGCGCAGCTGATCTGCGGCGGGTTGCCGACCCCGCGGCTGCAGCACGAGTTCTACGACGACAAGGGTGTCTTCGTCGCCCGCACCGACTACGACTGGTTGGGCAAGCTGGCGGCCGAGTTCGACGGCATGGCCAAATACCAGCGGTACCTCGCCGACGGCGAGACGGCTTTCGACGCCATGCGCCGGGAGAAGGAACGCGAGGACGCGTTGCGCCGCCTCGGCGTCATGGTCATCCGGTGGGTCTGGGAGGATCTGCGCCGCAACCGCGTCGTCCCGATGGTGCGCGAGTGGCTCGACCGCCTCGGCATCGCCGCGTGACGTCGGGGCCCCCGATCGCAACCACATGGGGAACTGGCATCCACACAGGTTGTAACCACCGTGGATGTCAGTTCTCCGTGTGGTTGGGCCCGATCGCGAGCCGGCCCCGGGCGTCAGCCGTTGCGCAGCATGGGCGCGGCCAGCAACTCTTCGGGGATGCCGAAGGCGTCGACGAGGGTGCGCGCATGCGGGCGAAGCTCCATGCACAGCTCGTTGACGCCACGTCGGATGGCCTTGGCCCGCTCCACTGACACGTGACGGTGCATCAGGAACCACGAGATGTCGTCCTCGAGAGCGGAGTAGACGAACAGATCGCACACCTTGCCGAGGAGTTCGGCCGCCGACCGCGAATCACAGTCCTCGATGCCCTGCACGAACGCTTCGAGCACCAGCCGTTCGGTGCGCGCCCGTCCCACCTTCAACAGATGATCCTGAGCGTTGTTGAACACCTCGAACGGGTCGTTGTCCTCGTCGGTGGCGCGCCGCAGCCGCTGCGCGCAGGTCCGCACCAGATGGTCCTCGCGGTTGCGGAACAACCGGAGCTGGGTACCGCGGTTGGTGAGGTTCGACTTCTCGGTGTCCTCGTCGGAACTCTCCAGCAGTGTCTGCACCACCTGCCGCACCGCCGTCTTCTCCACCACCACATCGCGGGCCATGCTGGCGATGAACTTCACCCAGCCGCCGGCCGACAATCCCTGCACATCGTCGGCGTAGGCCGACAGCAGTTCCTTGGCGACGAGTTGGGTGAGCACCGTGTTGTCGCCCTCGAAGGTGGTGAACACGTCGATGTCGCCGCGCATGATCGAGAGCTGGTTCTCGTCCAGATAGCCTGCGCCGCCACATGCCTCACGACTCACGTTGATAGCGTTCGACGCGTGCCAGGTGGCGTAGGCCTTCAATCCTGCTGCGGCGCTCTCCAGTTCACGCTGTCGACCGGCGTCAGAGTCGTCGGGAGCCGACTGCACCTCATGCAACTCCTCGGTGAGCTCGTTCTGCGCAAAGGCCACCGCGTACGACTTCGCGATGAGCGGCAACAACTTCCGCTGATGACCCAGGTAATCCATGACGATGATCTCGTTCTCGGCGTCGGGGGCCTCGAACTGCTTGCGGATCAACCCATATCGAGTGGCCAGCGCAAGCGCCTTGCGGCCCGCGGCACCGGCGGTCGCCGCGACGCTCACCCGACCGCGGATGAGGGTGCCGAGCATCGTGAAGAAGCGTCGGTTCGGGTTGTCGATCGGCGAGGTGTAGGTGCCGTCGGCCTCCACGTCGGCGTACTTGTTGAGCAGGTTGTCGGCGGGCACCCGTACCTGGTCGAACATGATGCGGCCGTTGTCGACGCCGGCGAGCCCGCCCTTGTAGCCGCAGTCGCTGGTGGTGACGCCGGGCAGGTCGTTGCCGTCGGCATCGCGGATCGGCACCACGAAGCAGTGCACGCCGCGGCTCGACGGCTCCTCGCCCGGGCCGGCGGTGATCAGCTGGGCGAAGACCGCCGCGACCGTCGCATGTTGCGCCGCGCCGCCGATGTAATCCTTGCGCGCCGACGGCGTGGGGGAGTCGATGATGAACTCGCGGGTCTCGGGGTCGTAGGTGGCGGTGGTCTCCAGCGCCTGCACGTTGGACCCGTGCCCGGTCTCGGTCATCGCGAAACAGCCGAGCAGATCGAGGCTGATGATGTCGGCGACGTAGCGGTCGTGGTGGCGCGCGGTGCCCAGGTTCTCCACCGCCCCTCCGAACAGTCCCCACTGCACGCCGGCTTTCACCATCAGCGAGAGGTCGGCGTAACCGAGCATCTCGATCGCGGTGATCGATGCGCCGACGTCGCCGGTCCCGCCGTGGTCCTTGGCGAACCCGGCGGCCGAGAAGCCGCTGCTGCCCAGCTCGCGCATCTCCTCGAGCATGCGGGCGCGGGCCTCGTCGAGCGTGCGGGACGGGTCGGGTAGCAGGTCGGCGCGATCGGAGTTGCTGCGGACCATGTCGCGGGTGGATCGCCACGGGCCGTCGAGGACGAAGCGAAGGTTGTCGACCAGCAGGGCGCGCTCGTCGGCGGAGAGGTCGTCGGTCGGCGGGGCGACGGATTCCGGGTCGTCGCGGACGGTGTCGTCGGCGGATGGGGTGGCTGGGCTCTCGGTGGATGTCGCCATGTCTCCACGTTACGGACTCTTCGACGGGCCGTTGACATGTTTGTGACGCTCACCGCTGCGGCCGGCCCTCGCAACAACCGATTGTCGGCAACTCGTGGGTGACGATGCTATTTTCGACCACGTGCACAGCGTGTGCTGCTCGTCGGCGGGTGGTGGGCAGCCTCGGCGTTCAGGAGGTGGAAGCTGTGTTCGGATCGGATCACTGCAGTGTAGGGGTGCCGCGCGACCACGCCCGGTACCACGCGGGCGTACCTGCCCGCGGCCCGCGCGATGCGGTCACTCGACGATTGACAGCCGGCTCCCGTTGGCATCAGGTCACCCTCCTCGCCACACCTCCTCCCGCCACGCCCGGTAACTGAGACGTCCCGCGTACCCGATCGACGGGAAGCGGCGCCCAGTCGACCATCCGATGATGGTTCGGCATCGAAGTCAGCTGTGGGTAGCAGGTTGCCTCCTGTCCCAAGCCGCCGGCGAGGCGGACGACGGGGGTGCTCAGAAGAGGAACGACGATGAACAACCAAGTTCACCACTCGATCGCAGACCTCGCGCGACGACTGCACGACATGCCCGAGGCATCAGGCCACGACGACGGGCCGCTGCGGTCGGTGACCGCTGCCGCGATCGCGAATGTGCCCGGCGCACGGCACGCGGGCGTGCTGCTGGTCGACAAGAAGCGCAACTTCGAGACCATCGCCCCGACCGGTCCGGTGATGACCGAGGTGGACCGCATCCAACTCGAGACCGGCGAGGGTCCGTGCCTGCAGGCGGCGTGGAGCCACCAGATGGTGCTGATCAACGACATCGCGGGTGACCCGCGCTGGCCTGCGTTCTCCTCTCGGGTCGTCGATCAGACCCCGGTCCGCGCCGGATTGTCGTTCCACTTGTTCACCCACAAGGGGACGATCGGCGCGCTGAACGTGTTCGCCGACGAGGTGGATGCGTTCACCGCAGAGTCCGAGGAGGTGGGGTTGATCTTCGCCACGCATGCCGCCCTCGCGCTCGGGGCCGTGCGCGAGCAGCACGATTTCCGCAGTGCCCTGGCCAGCCGTGACACCATCGGGCAGGCCAAAGGCATGCTGATGGAACGGTTCTCGATCGACGCGGTGGCCGCGTTCGAGTTGTTGCGCAGGCTCTCGCAGGACACCAACACCCCGCTGGTGGAAGTCGCCCGCCAGGTCATCGATGCGGAGAAGCCCGTCCGGTCGTAGGTGAGCGATCGCGACGGCCATCCCCGCGAGTCGCGCATAATCACTCCCATGCCGAGCGCACCACCCGACACCGACGACCCGATCGACTTCCGGGTGCACGTGGTCGCCGAATCGATCCGCCTGTTCGCCGAGCAGGGCTACGAATCGACGACCGTCGAGCAGATCGCCGCTGCCGCAGGCATCTCCCGACGCACCTTTTTCCGCCAGTTCGGCGCCAAGGAAGACGTCATCTTCGCCGACCACGAGTCCCTGCTCGAACTCGTGGCAGCGCACCTGTCCGACGGGCCCGAGGCCGACCCGTACGAGTCGGTATGCACCGCAGCCGAACTGGTGTTCCTACACTTCCGTGACAGCAGGATGATGGCGGTCCGGCGCCTGCGCATCGTCCAAGGGGTTCCGGCGCTGCGCGACCGCGAACTGGTCACCACCTACCGCTATCAGCGACTGTTCGAGGACCACTTGCGTGCCCGGTTGCCCGAGGAGTCGCCGGCACAGCTCATCGGCTACGCCGCCGCCATCACCAGTGCACACAACTACTTGCTGCGAGCGATGATCCGCGGCGACGAGAACGCGACACTCGAGCATCTGCGCGATGAGCTGCGGCAGCTGCGTCGCACGTTCACCCGTCGGGAGGTCGACGCCGGGGCCGACGCGGTGTCGGTGATCACGCATCCTGCCGGGATGTCGCCGGAGGAGATCGGCCACCGGGTCGTCGAACAACTGCGTGCGCAGCGGCGAGATCGCGGACAATGAGGGAGTCCAGGCCGACATCGACCCACGTTCGTTCGACAATCTTTGGCACTTAGTGCCGCGGATAGCTACACTAAACTAAATCCTTGGCACGCGGTGCCACGTCAACGAGCTACAAAGGAGTGATCATGGCGTTCGGTAACCCCGACTTCAACGTCTTCGAACTGCCCGAAGAGCACGTCGCACTGCGTGAGGCGATCCGGGCTCTGTCCGAGAAAGAGATCGAGCCGCATGCGGCCGATGTCGACGAGAACTCGCGGTTCCCGCAGGAGGCACTCGATGCCCTCGTCGCGTCCGGCTTCAACGCCATCCACGTGCCCGAGGCCTACGACGGTCAGGGCGCCGACTCCGTCGCCGCGTGCATCGTCATCGAAGAGGTCGCCCGCGTGTGCGCGTCGTCGTCGCTGATCCCGGCCGTCAACAAGCTCGGCACCATGGGTCTGATCCTCAACGGCTCCGACGAGCTCAAGAAGCAGGTGCTGCCGTCGATCGCTTCGGGTGAGGCGATGGCGTCCTACGCGCTGTCCGAGCGTGAGGCCGGCTCCGACGCCGGGTCGATGAAGACCCGCGCCCGCAAAGACGGCAACAACTGGGTGATCAACGGCTCGAAGTGCTGGATCACCAACGGCGGCAAGTCATCGTGGTACACCGTCATGGCGGTCACCGATCCGGAGAAGGGGGCCAACGGCATCTCGTCGTTCATGGTCCACAAGGACGATCCCGGCTTCACCGTCGGTCCGCTGGAGAAGAAGCTCGGCATCAAGGGCTCGCCCACCGCCGAGCTGTACTTCGAGGACTGCACCATCCCCTCCGACCGCATCGTCGGCGATGAGGGCACCGGCTTCAAGACCGCGCTGCAGACTCTCGACCACACCCGGCCCACCATCGGTGCGCAGGCCGTCGGCATCGCGCAGGGCGCGCTCGACAAGGCCATCGAATACGTCAAGGACCGCAAGCAGTTCGGGCAGTCGATCAGCAAGTTCCAGGGCGTCGAGTTCATGATCGCCGACATGGCGATGAAGGTGGAGGCCGCCCGTCTGATGGTCTACACCTCGGCTGCGCGCGCCGAGCGCGGCGAGGGCAACCTCGGGTTCATCTCCGCCGCGTCGAAGTGCTTCGCCTCCGACGTCGCGATGGAGGTCACCACCGACGCCGTGCAGCTCTTCGGCGGCGCGGGTTACACCCGTGACTTCCCCGTCGAGCGGATGATGCGCGACGCCAAGATCACCCAGATCTACGAGGGCACCAACCAGATCCAGCGTGTCGTGATGAGCCGCGCCCTGCTGCGCTGACCCGCGCCGTCCTCCTTGCGAGGGCGCCCCGTCGACCCCGTCGACAGGGCGCCCTTTCTCGTTGAGCGGGCGCCGAAGCCTTGAACCCACCCGTTGACTGGGCGCCGTTTTCCGTCGAGTGGGGGCCGTTTCTCGTTGAGTGGGCGCTGGTCCGGGTCGAGTGAGCGTTGGTCCGACATCGGCCACACCTCAAGATTCGGCGATATCGATGGAACCCCCGTGCCGGCTGGTGCGTCGAAGATGCATGACATTTGAGCACCAGGCGACACCCCGCACCATCTCGCGCAAGGATGCGCTCACCGATCTCGGGTTGACCCCCGAGCAGTTCGCGGCGGAGTTCACCGTGCTGCGCGGCAACAACCACCTGCATCGCGGTCAGCTCATGACGGCGCAGCAGCGGATCATCACCGTCGTAGACCAGGCTCATGGCGATCCCGTGATCGCCGGCGAGTCCGCGCTGATCATGTATGGCAGCCGCTGGCACGACGACGATTTCACAATTGAGCTCATCCGCGGGACATCCGCATCGGGTCGCCCCGCGCGGGGGACGGTCACGCGCCGACTCGACCTTCCGCCATCCGAGATCGTCGAGATCCAGGGAAGGAAGGTCACCTCACCGCTTCGTACGGCATTGGACCTCGGACGTCAGCGATCGCGCATGCAGGCGATCGGTGACCTCGACGCGCTGGCCGCGGTCGTTCCCCTTGACCTGGACGAACTGATGGCCTTCGCCGTGAAACACAAGAGATCCCGATACGTCAGGGTGCTGCGGGAGCTGATTCCGCTGATCGATGGGCGTGCGGAGTCGCCTCGGGAAAGTGCGTTGCGACTCTTCATGCATGACGTCGGACTACCCAAACCCGATCTGCAGGTGGAGGTGCGCGACGAATCCGGAAAGGTGATCGCCAGATGTGACCTCGCGTACGGGGCCGCGAAGATCGCCATCGAGTATGACGGCGAGGCCTATCACTCGACGCCGGAGCAGCTCGCGCACGATGGTGTGCGGACCGTGGCACTGGATCGGTTGGAATGGAAGGTCATCCGGGTCACCGCGAAACGACTTCGTTCCGAGCCCTTTGCGGTGGTGGAAGAAGTCTGGGATGCACTCCGTGCGCGGGGCTTCTACTTCTGCTGATACGTCCGGCGAACGTATGGCGGTGCACATTCGATCGAAAACAGCGCCCACTCAACGGGAAACAGCGCCCACTCAACGGGGAACAGCGCCCAGTCAACGGAGAACGGGGGAAGGGGGCGGGGATCAGGCGTAGGCTGGTCGGAACTCCAGGCGTGCATGCTGTTTGCGCGCCGCGGTGCGGAAGTCGTTGAGGGCGCGTCCCATGTGGAAGCCGTTGGTCACGATCAGCGCACCGGTGGCGCCCATGTGTTTGAGCATCGCCACTGTGTTCGTCGCGTTGGCGACGGTGCTGGTGGAGGCCGCCTCGTTGATCATCTGCCATACCGGCACCCCGCGCCGCAGCAGACCGACATTCATGAACTGGGCCTCCGACACCGGCAGCCACCAGGTGTTGCCGCCGGACACGATCATCCGGTTGAACGGATGCGACAACGCCAGGTTCGCTGCCACGTTCATCCGCTGCTCCAGGATGGCCGGCGTCTGGCCGAATGTGCCCATCTTGGCGCCGAGCACCACGATGTAGCGCGTCGGCGGACTCTGCCACAGGAAGATGCTGCTCGGCGAGAACAGGTCGGCACTCCCGGCGCCCAGACTTCCGGTGTCTGCGCGCGCGGGAGCCGCGACGGCCACGCTCAGCGTGGTGAGAATTGCGATGATTAGTGCGGCCACCCGAACACGCATGGCACGAGTGTACCCATTTGTCAGGTCAATGCGATGTACTTCACCGACAGGTACTCCTCGATACCCTCGCTGCCGCCCTCACGGCCGATACCCGATTGCTTGACCCCGCCGAACGGTGCCGACGGATCGGAGATGACGCCGCGGTTCACGCCGACCATCCCCGATTCGAGCCCTTCGGCCACCCGCATGCAGCGTTCCAGGTCGCGGCTGTAGAAGTACGACGCCAGTCCGTACTCGGTCGAGTTGGCGGCCTTGATGGCGTCGGCCTCGGACTCGAAGGTGCTGATCACCGCTACCGGACCGAAGATCTCGTCGCGCGTGACCGGTGCGTACGCATCGACCCGGTCGAGCACCGTCGCCGGGTAGAAGTAGCCCTTGCCCTCGGGGACTTTGCCGCCCAACCGGACCCGCGCACCATCGGCGATCGCGCCGTCCACCATCTCGGCGACCTTGTCGCGCTGCTTGGCGCTCACCAACGGTCCCAGGGTGACACCCTCGTCGTATCCGGCGCCGAGCCGTACGGCCGCCATCTTCTCGGTGAGCTTCGCCGTGAACTCCTCCGCGACACCGGATTGCACCAGGAACCGATTGGCCGCGGTGCACGCCTCCCCGCCGTTGCGCATCTTCGCCAGATATGCGCCCTCGACCGCGGCGTCGATGTCGGCGTCGTCGAACACCAGGAACGGCGCGTTGCCACCGAGTTCCATCGACGTGCGCTGTACCCGTTCGGCGGCCTGTGCCATCAGGTTGCGGCCGACCGGCGTCGAGCCGGTGAAGCTGATCTTGCGGATGCGGTCATCGGTGATGATCGCCGACGACACGTCGCCGGCATTGCTGGTCGGCAACACCGACAGCACCCCGGCGGGCAGGCCGGCCTCGGCGAACACCGCGGCCAGGGCCAGCATGGTCAGCGGGGTTTCGTGCGCGGGCTTGACCAGCATGACGTTTCCGGCGGCCAACGCCGGACCGATCTTGCGGGTGCCCATCGCGAGGGGGAAGTTCCACGGCGTGATCGCCAACGACGGCCCGACCGGCGCACGCGACACCAGGATTCGGCCGTTGCCCGCGGGCGCGGTGGCGAACCGGCCGCCGATGCGGACGGCCTCCTCGGCGAACCAGCGCAGGAACTCGGTACCGTACTTGGTCTCGGCCTGACTGTCGGGTAGTGCGCGCCCGAGTTCCAGCGTCATCAGCATGGCGATGTCGTCGGCCCGGTCGGTGAGCAGTTCGAATGCGCGGCGCAGGATCTCGCCGCGCTCGCGGGCCGGGGTGGCGGCCCAGTCGTCGGCGACTGCCGCAGCCTTGTCGAGGGCGCGGCGCGCATCGTCCACGCCGGCGTCGGCCACTGAGGTCAGCGGTTCTTCGGTGGCCGGGTCGTACACGGTGAATGTCTCGCCCGACGACGCCGGCACCGATTCGCCATCGATCCACAGCCCGGTCGGTACGTTGTCCAGCACGGTGCGCGGGTTGTCAACGATGGTGTCAGTCATCAGATCTCACTTCCTTCGATATGTTCTGTGCAGAATGTGACTCACGCGGGGGTGAGGGCCTCGTCGAGGATCTGCAGGCCCTCGCACAGCAGATCGTCGTCGATGACCATCGGAGGCAGCAGCCTTAGCACGTTGCCATAGGTGCCGCAGGTGAGGACCACCACTCCGCGGGAGAGTGCGTGCGCCGCAGCCGCCTTGGCCAGTTCCGGATTGGGCTCGGTGGTACCGGGTTTCACCAATTCGACGGCGATCATCGCTCCGCGACCGCGGATCTCGCCGATGACATCCTGGCCGGTGGCGGCGAGACGTTCTGTGGTTGCCGACAACGACGCGAATGCGATCTCCCCGATGTGGCGCGCACGTGCGTTCAGATCGAGGGTCGACATCTGTTCGATCGTGGCCAACGCGGCGGCGCACGCGACCGGATTGCCGCTGTAGGTGCCGCCGAGCCCACCGGGGTGCACCGCATCCATCAGGTCGGCGCGGCCGGTGACCGCCGACAACGGCATCCCGCCGGCGATCCCCTTGGCGGTGGTGATCAGATCCGGGACCACGCCTTCGTCTTCGCTGGCGAACCACGCACCGGTGCGGCAGAACCCGCTCTGGACCTCGTCGGCGATGAACACCACGCCGTGCATTCGGCACCAGGCGGCCAGCGTCGGCAGGAAACCCGGTGCGGGCACGATGAAACCGCCCTCACCCTGGATGGGTTCGACGATGACCGCGGCCACACTGTCGGCGGTGAGCTGGGTGTCGATCATGCTGATGGCGCGGTTGGCGGCGGCAACTCCGTCGGTCCCCGCCGGGTCCCGCAGTGGGTAGCTCATCGGCATCCGGTACACCTCAGGCGCGAACGGGCCGAAATCATGCTTATAAGGAATGGATTTCGCGGTGAGCGCCATGGTCAGGTTGGTGCGGCCGTGATAGGCGTGGTCGAAGGCGACCACCGCGTTGCGCCCGGTCGCCAAGCGCGCGACCTTGACTGCATTCTCCACCGCCTCGGCGCCGGAGTTGAACAGCACCGTTCGCTTCTCGTGATCGCCGGGGGTCAGTTCGTTGAGCTTTTCGGCGACGGCCACATATCCCTCGTAGGGGGTGACCATGAAGCAGGTGTGGGTGAGCCGGTGCGCCTGTGCGGCGACGGCGTCGGCAACCGCCGGGTTGCTGGCTCCGACTCCGGTGACAGCGATTCCTGATCCCAGGTCGATCAGTGAGTTGCCGTCGGCGTCGACGATGATGCCGCCATCGGCGTCGACCGCGAACACCGGCGTGGCCGACCCGAGTCCGGCCGCGACCGCGCGGCGCCGACGCTCCGTCAGCGCGACCGACCGCGGGCCGGGGAGCTCGGTGACAAGATGCCGCTTCTGCGGTAACCGGTAGGGGATGGCGGTCATCACGTCCTCATTCCGTCGATGGTGTCAGGCGCTGCTTACGACCCCAGTCTTCGCCGACAACCCGATCGGGGTGACCTGCCAATGTGTACAAGTCGGTGAACATTGCACTCCATGGTGTCCAGGTAGGGTGGTGGGCATGACGACGGTGCGCTGGCTGCTGGCCCAGCGACGTCTCCGTCTCACGCTGCGCGGCGGGGTGGCCGGCCTCGATCGGCACGTCGACTGCGTGATGACCAGCGAACTGACCCAGCCCGGCGAATGGTTGTCCGGCGACGAGGTGCTGTTGACCACGGGGCTGCGGCTCGGTGACCCGACGATCTGGCGCGACTACCTCGAGCGTCTCGATGCCGTCGGCGTGGCGGCGGTCGGAATGGGTGTCGGTTTCGAGTTCGACGCGGTGCCCGCCGGCATGGCGTCGGTCGCCGACGAGCTGGGGCTACCGCTGTTCGAGGTTCCGCTGCCGGTGCCGTTCTCCGCGATCACCCGCGCCGTGCTGGATCAGATCGCCGCCCAGCGATCGTCGCGGCTGTTGGCGGCCACCAAGGCGCAACCGAAGATGACCCGCGCGGCCGCCTCGGGTGGGTCGACGGCGGTGATCCGGGAACTCGCCGACGCGGTGGGGCAGAAGGTGGTGCTGCTCGACACCGGCCTGGCCGTGGTCGCCAACGCACCCGGCTCCGTGTCGTCGGCAGACCTGAACCGGTTGCGTGATTTGGTGATTCGTGACCCGGCGTCGGCGGCGGCGGTCACGGTGACCGATGATGCCACGATCACGGTGTCCCGGGTCGGCTCCGGCGGACGAACCTTTGGACACCTCGGCACGGTGGGACGCACCGCCCTCGACGACGTCGCGCGGATGCTTGTCGGTCACGCGATCTCGCTGCTGGCCATCGAGCACGCGAAACCACGCCAGCTACGCCGCGACCTTGTCGAGTTGCACACCGACACACTGGCATCGGCGCTCGACGATCCCACCGAGCGAGTTGGCGTACAACGTATTCTGGCGCGGGCCGCCGACCCGTCGGGACGGGTGCGGGCGCTGGCGTTGCGATTCGGAGACGACGACGCGGCCGCCCGCGGGCAGCGCCTGCTGATCGACGAGCTCGACGACCGGTGGCATGCGGTCTTCGTGCATCGCGACGGACCGGAACTGATGGTGCTGCTTCGCGGCGACGATTCCACCGAGCTCGCGACCACCCTGTTCGCCGTCGTCAACTCCGCCGGTCCGGTCGGCGGCGGGGTGGGCACAGTGACCGATGTGCGCGACGTCGCCGACGCCGTCCGGCAGGCGAGGCTGGCCTGCCGATCCGCGGCCGTCGGTCAGCTCGCCGATCTGCACGGCACCCGGTCGCTGCTGACCGTCGACCCCGTGCGTCGAGCGCTCGCTGACGCACACGCCCAGCGGCTGGCCCCCGTGCTGAACCACGACGCCGAACACGGGACCGAGCTACGAGCAGCCCTGTTGGCCTACCTGGAAGCCAACGGCAACTGGGGTGTCGCCGCCGCGACGCAAGGCGTGCACCGGCACACGTTGCGCCACCGGGTCGAACGAGTCGAGGATCTGTTGGATGTGGACCTGGCCGACGCGCGTGTCCGTGCCGAACTGTTGTTGATGTTGTTGGGAGCGCACGAATGAGAAAGGCTGTGGCCGCAGGGATCGCGGCGGTGGCGGTGGCCGTCGCCGGCTGCGCCGACGACATCGACGACTCCGCGGCACCGAGTGCAACCCAGACGTCCCCGTCGGTGAACGCCTCCACCGCAACGGGCACCGACCAACTACACCTGGTGAACCTGGGCGACAGCTTCTCCGCCGCGGCCGGCGTGCAACCCCTGGTCGCCGACTCCCCGGTGATGTGCCTGCGATCCTCGCGCAACTTCGCGCACGTGCTCGCCGCCGACGCGGGCTACCGACTGACCGACGTCAGCTGTAGCGGCGCCGACACGGCGGATTTCGAGTCGGCCCAATACGACGGTGTGCCACCGCAACTGGATGCGCTCACCGACGACGCCGACATCGTTACCGTGATGATCGGCGGCAACGACAGCGACCTCTACAGCACCGCGATCCGCGAGTGCGCCGACCTCGCCGCCCGCGATCTGTCCGGATCACCGTGCGCGGACACCCGAGGCTCCGAGTACGTCGACATCGTCGAGAACCAGACCGCGCCGGCCCTACTCGAAGCGTTGCAAGCGGTACGCGACAGAGCGCCGAGCGCCGAGATCCTGGCGGTTGGGTATCCGTGGATCCTGCCGCCCGCCGACGGCTGCTATCCCGCGATGCCGGTCGCGACCAGCGATCTCACGTATCTGCGTGAGCTGCAATCGGTTCTGAACGCCGCTCTACAGCGTGCAGCCGAGCAGACCGGAGCGCGGTTCGTCGACATGGCGCCGGCGTCGGAAGGCCACGACGCGTGCGCGCCGGTGGGGCAGCGGTGGATCGAACCGCGCAACGGTGCGTCGGGGGCGGCGCCGGTCCACCCGAATGCGGCCGGGCAGCAGGCCATCGCCGACGCAGTGGCTACGGCGCTGGAGTAGTCGTATGCAGCCGCGGTCTCAGGGGGTGGGGCCGACAATAATTGTCGGCGGCCACCCCTGCTGCCGCAGCTGTATTCGGCGTCGGTAGTCCACAGGTCGGGTGCGGGTCCACAGAACCACACACCGCTATGCGCGGAACCCGATTACGGCCGGTTTCGTCGGCATGCTCGACCTCATGATGGAGATCGATGATCACTACGGCGTAGTGTCCTGGTCCGAATTGCATTCGCGTGCTGTGACTCTCGCACACCTGCGGCGTGCGATGAGGGAGGAGAACCTGCGCAGGCTGCGACGTGGCTGGTATGCGACGCCGACTGCGGATGCGATGGTGGTCGAGGCGGTGACTGCCGGGGGAGTGTTGAGTTGTCTGTCGGCGCTGAAGCTCCATGGTGTCTGGGTGCCCACGCACCCCAAGAAGGTCCACGTCCGGGCTCGGGAGTCAGCGCACCGACAAGGGCGCAGTGGCCGGTTCTGCCTGGGCTACGGGTCGCCCGAACCGGAGGTGTCCGCCGTCGACGACATCCGAACCGCTTTTCGCCACGCACTCAAATGCCTCGACGACGAAGGCATCGTCGTGGTGTGCGACTCCATCCTCAACAAGGCCCTGCTCGAACGCTGCGACCTGGAATCGCTCATGGCGTCGGCCCCGCGGCGGATTCGCCGACTACTTGACCGGTGCGATGGCAAGGCGGAATCCGGCACGGAGACGATGGTGCGGCTGCGGTTGCAGCTCAAAGGCGTGACGGTGCGCTCACAAGTGCAGATCGCGGGGGTCGGTCGTGTCGATCTGCTGATCGGCACCCGACTCATCATCGAGATCGACAGCGAGGAATTCCACGACCGCAGCGCCGAACAGCGCGAGAGGGACCGCCGACGCGACGAGGAGGCGACCCGAAAGGGCTACATCACCGTGCGGTTGAGTTATCAGCGCGTGGTCGAGGAGTGGGCGGAAGCAGAAAGGACCATCCTCGATCTGGTTCGCCGACGTGAGCACCGCAAGAAGCTACCGACCGGTCGGCGCCGACGTCGTCGGGCGTCTCCACCTGCAGGCTGAGCAGGTTGCCGCGACAACTATCGTCGCCGACGTCCTATGTCGCCGCAGGCGGATACGGCCGCAGCAACCGTCACCGACATCACACTCTCCCTGAGAACCGGCTGAACGATTTTGGCCCTCACGAGGCCATTTGGAACACTGGTCCCCGTGACCCGATCCGCTGAAGTAGCCGCGAACTCTGCCGCGCTGTTCCGACGCGCCACCCAGGTCATCCCCGGCGGGGTCAACTCCCCGGTCCGGGCGTTCTCCGCCGTCGGTGGCGATCCGCGCTTCATCGCCTCGGCGCAGGGTTGCCGACTCACCGACGTCGACGGCAACGAGTACATCGACCTCGTGTGCTCCTGGGGTCCGATGATCCTCGGCCACGCGCACCCCGCCGTCGTGTCCGCCGTGCAGCAGGCTGCGGCCGGCGGACTCTCCTTCGGTGCGCCCACCTCGTCGGAGATCGAACTCGCCGAGGAGATCATCGACCGGGTCGACCCCGTCGAGCAGGTCCGGCTCGTCAACTCCGGGACCGAGGCCACCATGTCGGCCATCCGGCTCGCCCGCGGCTACACCGGGCGCAGCAAGGTCATCAAGTTCGCCGGCTGCTACCACGGCCACGTCGACGCCCTGCTCGCCGACGCCGGGTCCGGCGTGGCCACCCTCGGCCTGCCCACCTCGCCGGGCGTGACGGGAGCCTCCGCCCACGACACACTCGTGCTGCCGTACAACGACCTCAAGGCCGTCGCGAAGGCGTTCGAGGAATTCGGCGACGACATCGCCGCGGTCATCACCGAGGCCGCCGCCGGCAACATGGGCGCGGTCGCCCCGCACGACGGGTTCAACGCCGGCCTGCGCGAACTCACCCGACGCCACGGCGCGTTGCTGATCATGGACGAGGTGATGACCGGCTTCCGCGTCAGCCCGTCCGGTTGGTACGGACTCGAAGGGGTAGGCGGCGACCTCTACACCTTCGGCAAGGTGATGAGCGGCGGGCTGCCCGCCGCTGCGTTCGGCGGACGTGCCGACGTGATGGAACGACTCGCACCGACCGGTCCGGTCTATCAGGCGGGCACACTGTCGGGGAATCCGGTGGCCGTCGCCGCCGGTCTGGCCACTCTGCGCACCGCCGACGCCGACACCTACCGCGCACTCGACGACAACGCCGACCGCCTCGCCACGCTGCTGACCGACGCCCTCGACGCCGCCGGTGTGGCCCACCGGGTGCAGCGCGCGGGCAGCATGCTCAGCGTCTTCTTCACCGACTCTGGCGACCCGATCGTCGACTACCCGGGCGTCAAGGCCACTGAGACCTGGCGTTTTGCTCCGTTCTTCCATGCACTGCTCGAACGTGGTGTCTACCCGCCGCCGAGTGCGTTCGAGGCCTGGTTTGTGTCCGCGGCGTTGGACGACGATGCTTTCTCACGTATCGCCGATGCACTGCCGGCAGCCGCGCAGGCCGCTGCCGCAGCGGTCCAGAGCTGACCCGGGGGAGACACGATGACCAACACGATCGTCCACATGATGCGCCATGGGGAAGTGCACAACCCCGAAGGCATTCTCTACGGCCGGCTGCCCGGCTTCCGACTGTCCGACACCGGACGCGCCCAGGCCAACAAGGTGGCCGGCGCTCTCGCCGACCACGACGTGACTGCCGTCTTCGCCTCGCCGTTGCAGCGGGCGCAGGAGACGGCCACCCCGATCGCCGGCGCGCACGGACTCGAGATCATCACCAACGACGAACTGATCGAGGCCGACAACGTCTTCGAAGGACTGAAGGTGTCCGTCGGCGACGGCGCGCTGAGCAAACCGCGGCACTGGCCCAAGATGCGTGATCCGTTCACCCCGTCGTGGGGCGAGCCCTACATCCAACTGGCCCATCGCATGCTGGCCGCAGCCAACAAGGCCCGCGACGCCGCTCGTGGCCACGAAGCCGTCTGCGTCAGCCACCAACTGCCCGTCTACACACTGCGCCGCTTCCTGGAAGGGCAGCGGCTGTGGCACGACCCTCGCCGGCGGCAGTGTTCGCTGGCGTCCCTGACCAGCCTGATCTACGAGGGCGATGCGCTCGTCGACATCATCTACTCCGAGCCCGTGGGGGCCTCGGACCCGTTGGCCACCGGGGCGTGACCGGCCCGGTGGGATAGGACGAACGTGCGAAAGTTTTCCTTGCTGCTGGCGGCGCTGGCAGTCGTGATCGGTGTGGTCAGCGGCTGCGGTACCGGCGACGACGCGGTCGCGCAGGGAGACACCTTCGAGTTCATCTCGCCCGGCGGCCAGGTGGTCATCACCTACCCGCCGGAGCAGCGTAAACCGGTCGCAGAGGTATCAGGACCTGACCTGATCACCGATGAACCGCTCGCGCTCGGGGACGAGCGCTTCGCCGACAAGGTCGTCGTCATCAACGTGTGGGGCTCGTGGTGCGGCCCGTGTCGCGGCGAGGCCGACGACCTCGAGACCGTCTACGAGAACACCAAAGACCTCGGTGTCGAATTCCTCGGCATCGACTTGCGTGACGACCGGCAGAATGCCAAGGATTTCGTCGCCGACCGCAACGTCGGCTTCCCGTCCATCTACGACTTCGACGGCATCACCCTGGCCGCGCTGACCACCCCGACCTCGGTGGTCCCCACCACCGTCGTACTCGACCGGGAGCACCGGCCGGCCGCGGTGTTCCTCAAGGCCATCACCGCCGAAGAACTCGAGGCGACTGTGCGCCGGGTCGCCGCCGAAGCCCCCGCAGCGACCCCACCGGCCGACACGCCCGCGTCGTCGGCACCGGGCGCGCCATGATCGCGCTCGCCCCGCAGGCCGCCATCGGCGAGACCTTCGCCACCACCGTCTCGTCGGGCCCGCTGCTGCTGGCCCTGGCCGCCTGCGTCGTCGCCGGGCTGGTCTCCTTTGCCTCCCCATGTGTGGTGCCGCTGGTGCCCGGCTACCTGTCGTATCTGGCCGGGCTCGTCGGCGCCGAGGCGCCCGCGGTGACCGTCGGCGAATCCGCCAAAAGCGGCCGGTCGCGGGTGGCACTCGCCGCGGCGTTGTTCGTCCTCGGCTTCACCGTCATCTTCGTTGCCGCCACCGCCACCGTGCTCGGCATCACCAGTACCTTCATCGTCAATCGTGAACTGCTGCAACGCATCGGCGGGGTGGTGACCATCCTGATGGGCCTGGTGTTCATCGGCCTGGTGCCCGCGATGCAACACGAGTTCCGATTCGCGCCGCGACGGATGTCCAACATCGTCGGCGCCCCACTGCTCGGCGCCGTCTTCGCGCTCGGCTGGACCCCGTGCCTGGGTCCGACGCTGGCCGCGGTCATCGCCACCGCCAGCGGCACCGAAGGGGCCACCGCCGCCAAAGGTGTGGCGCTGATCGTCGCCTACTGCGCCGGACTCGGCATCCCGTTCGTCATCCTCGCGTTCTCGTCGGCGTGGGCGCTGCGCAGCCTCGGCTGGCTGCGCAACCACGCCCGCGCCATCCAGGTCTTCGGCGGCATCATGCTGATCGCCGTCGGCATCGCCCTGGTGACCGGCGCGTGGGACCAGTTCATCGTTTGGGTGCGCGATGCCTTCATCACCGACACGGAGCTGCCCGTATGACCGAGGTGACCACCGACCGCCGCGACACCGCCGACGTCCCGCCGCCGCGCCGTCCGCACTGGTTCCGCCGCCGTGTGTTGTGGCCGGCACGCAACATGTGGCGCTCGCTGACCTCGATGCGCACTGCGCTGATCCTGCTGTTCCTCCTGGCCTTGGCGGCCATCCCCGGTGCGTTGCTGCCGCAACGGTCGCTCAACGAACAGAAGACGCTCACCTACATCGCCGACCACGGGTGGGTCGGCGAGACGATGGACCGGCTGCAGCTGTTCGACGTCTTCTCCAGCGCTTGGTTCACCGCGATCTATGTACTGCTGTTCGTGTCCCTGGTGGGCTGCCTGACGCCGCGGATGATCGAACACTTCCACAATCTGCGGGCCAAGCCGGTGGCCGCGCCACGCAACCTCAAGCGACTGCCGCGGCACGTCACGATCGAGGTCGACGGGGAACCCGAGGAAATCGCCGAGCGGGTGTCGCGGAATCTGCGCGGGTGGCGACGGGTGATCTCGATACGCCCCTCCGCAAGCTCCGGGGCTACTCGATCAGCGGGGGAGCGCTCGTCGGCAGGTTCCGGGGTCACTCGATCAGCGGGGGATACGGGGGGCGGGGCCGCGGGACAATCCGTCGTCGAGGTCTCCGCCGAGAAGGGCTATCTGCGCGAGTTCGGCAACCTGGTGTTCCATTTCGCGCTGCTCGCGCTGCTGGTGTCCATCGCGCTGGGCAAACTGTACGGCTACGAGGGCACCCGCAGCCTGGTCGCCGACGGTGAGCAGGGCCTGTGCAACACGTCGACCGCCGTGTACGACTCGTTCCGGGCCGGCAACCTGGTCGACGGCACCGACCTGCAGCCGTTCTGTATCCGCGTCGACAGCTTCGATGCGACGTTCCTGCCGAACGGTCAACCCGACATGTACAGCTCCGAGGTCCGCTACACCGAGGGGACACCCAGCACCGACGCCTCGACCTGGCCGACCGCCCGCATCCGAGTCAACGAGCCGCTGCGTGTCGCCGGTGACCGTGTGTACGTACTCGGCAACGGCTTCGCCCCGACGTTCACCGTCACCTTCCCGAACGGCGAACAGCGCACCCAGACGGTGCCGTTCGTTCCCGACGAACTTCAGACGATGATGTCGTCGGGAGCCATCCGCTTCGACACCCCGGCCGGGCTGTACCCGAACCCCGACGAACGACGCAACCATCAGATCGCGGTCGAGGGTCTGTTCGCGCCGACCGCCAACTTCCACGGCACCCTACTGACCTCGGCATCGCCGGAGCCGAACGACCCGTACGTGGCCATCCGCATCTACGAGGGTGACACCGGCCTGGACACCGGCCTGCCGCAGAACGCGTACTCCCTGGACCAGTCGCTCATCGATCAGGGACGCCTGCAGCAGCGCGCCCAGGTCAACCTCGGTCAGGGCGATTCGCACACGCTGGCCGACGGCACCGTGGTGCGCTTCGACGGCTATCAACGATGGGTGTCGATGCAGGTGTCGCACGACCCGGCCCAGATCTGGGTGCTGGCGTCGTCGATCGTGATGCTCGGCGGACTGCTGGTGTCGTTGCTCATCCGGCGGCGCCGCATCTGGGTGCGTCTGGTGCCGGTGACCACGTCGGATTCCGGCGAGGAGACCAAACGACGTACGGTAGTAGAGATCGCCGGCCTGGCACGCACCGATCAGGCGGGCTGGGGCGAGGGATTCGATGAGCAGGCGCGCCGCCTGGTGATCGACCCCGACGACCCGGGAGCCGCACGCGCCGCACGGCGTTTGTAGCGGTCGGCCACCAGCGCAGTCAGCAACGAGAGGACGGTGCCATGAACACGGGCTCCATTCAGGTCGACGAGACGCTCGCGCGTTACTCCGACCTTCTGTTCGGCACCGCCATCACGGTGTACGTGCTGGCCATGTTCCTGTTTCTGGCCGCGCTCGCCGGGGCGCGGGCACGCAAACTCGCCCCGGCCGCCGAAATGGTGACCGCCGGCGGCGCGACAGTCGCGGTCGACGACCGCGCCCCCGGCCGCATCGACGGTCCCGCGCCGCGTCGCAGCAAGGGCTCGCGGCTGGCGGCGATGGCCTACCCGGTCGTCTTCGTCGGGCTGATCGCGCACATCGCCTCGATCGTGCTGCGCGGTGTCGCCACCGACCGGGCGCCGTGGGGCAACATGTACGAGTTCATCTCGCTGACGTGTGCCGCGTGCGTGGTCGCCGGGCTGGTGGTGCTGCGCAAGCCGGAGCATCGTCCATTGCTGTCGTTCGTGCTGCTGCCGGTGTCGTTGCTGATGTTCATCGGCGGGCGTTGGCTCTACACGCAGGCTGCGCCGGTGGTGCCGGCACTCAAGTCGTACTGGCTGGCCGTGCACGTCTCGATCATCTCGATCTCGTCGGGTGTGCTGTTGGTCTCGGGCGTCGCGAGCATCCTCTACCTGGTCAAGATGCGCTGGGGGGCCAATGCGTCCGACGCCGACGACTCCGCGGATCCGCTGACCGGCAAGGGATTCGTGGCCGGCGTGCGCCGCATCGTGGCGCACATCCCCAACGCCGATGCGCTCGACCGGCTGGCCTACAAGTGCGTCGTCTTCGGGTTCCCGCTGTTCGGGCTCGGCGTGATCTGCGGCGCCATCTGGGCCGAGGCGGCCTGGGGCCGGTTCTGGGGCTGGGACCCCAAGGAGACGGTGTCGTTCATCGCATGGGTGATCTACGCGGCCTACCTGCACGCCCGGGCCACGGCCGGGTGGCGCAACAACGCGGCGGCCTGGATCAACATCGCCGGTTTCGTCGCGCTGCTGTTCAACCTGTTCATCATCAATCTGGTGGTGTCCGGGCTGCACTCGTATGCCGGACTCTGATCACGCCGGACTCAAACCGCGGCGGACTCTGATCACTGTGGATTCTGTCCGGTCGGACTCGGCGCTTCTCCGGGCGGCGGCAAGGTGTCGCCCTGCGCCTGCGCCTGGGCCTTGACCACCTTGAGCAGATCGATCAGCACGTCGATGGTGTCGGGGCAGATCCGCCCCACATCGATACCCGACAGATGGGTGCCGGTGGTCGCCAGCATCTCGACATAGTCGCGCTGCTGACGCACCCGCTCGAGGTCTTCGTCGGGATTGGCCAAAAAATAGGTGACGCTGACCTCGAACGCACGGGCGATGGCTTCCACCGTCCGGAACGACGGCGTGCGCGCCTTACCGGTCCGCAACTGCGAGATGTAGGCGTCCGAGAGCGAGTAGCCGAGCTCATTGGCGCGCTCGGCGATCTTCTTCCCGGTGTAGGGCGCGCCGTTCTCGTCGCGCGAATGCTCGAACAGATAGCCCAGCTTCTCGGCGAAACTGGCATCGTCCTCATGCGCCGGCGTTCGGCGCGCATCACCGGCAGTCACCCTCGTGTATCCCCCGCGTCAACGTCGATCGTTGTGCCTTCACCACCGGTACGGTTGACCGCTCCCGCTGTCGTCCGAACTACGTAGTGAAACGAGATTACCCTACCTCGGGGTAGGGTACGTGGCCGTAACTTCGGCGCCTGGTCAGGCGTCGTCGCCATCGGACCCGTTGGTGCCACGGGTCCGACGATCGAGGTCACGAAGGAAATCAGGGTCGTCGTCGGGGCCGACGGGACCCGACGGTTTGGCCGGTCGACGAGGTGCGTGTTCGTCGCGCTCGTCCGACTCTCCGAGTTGGGGGCCGAAGGCACGCCACAACAGGAAAGCAATAGCTGCAATGCCGATCAAGGCAAACAGAAACGTCATGGCAACCTCCCGTAAACCAGCGTACGTGAGGTTGCGACGGAGCGGGGCAGAGCCTGCTCAGTGGGTGCGGCGGTTCAGCAGTTCGACGACGTCGGACTCACGGAACCGACGGTGTCCGCCGGGCGTGCGGATGGACCCGAGCAGACCGGAACTGGCCCAGCGGGCGACGGTCTTCGGGTTCACGTTGAACATGGCTGCCACCTGACCGGGCGTCAGGGTGTGCTGACTCGCGAGGCCGGGGGTGATGAGGCCGGGGACTCCGGCTGCGTCGGTGATCGTCACGATGTTCCTCTCTCCGCCTGCAACGATGGCGATCTGGGATCACCTCATGGATACACGCCGGAGTGCCGGGTGTTCGAACAGTCAGGAAACGGTAAAGAGAGTGCAAAACCGGCATTCCCGGCCGCATCTGTCGTCCGAGGGGGCGCCCGGATGGCTGGATAACCCCAGTACCCTGGTGTGCAGAGATCGGAAAGAAGGCGTATTCGTGACAGATCAGAACGCATCCGGGTCCGCCCCGGCACCCAACACCCCGGCGGCCGACACCCAGGGGGCTGACACCCACGCATCGGCCGGCAGTGTCGCGCTGGCGGTGGCGATGTACACCGTGGCCCGCCTGGCGCTGGTCGTCGTGGTTGCGGCGCTCATCCTCGGGATCGGTGCCCTCGTCGGGGTCGAGGTGCCGTTGCTGGTGGCTGCCGTGTTCGGCGTGCTCATCGCACTGCCGTTGGGGCTGGTCCTGTTCAAGAAGCTGCGATTGCGGGTCAACAGTCAGATCGCCGCCGTCGACAATGCGCGCCGAGCCCGGCACGACGACCTGCAGTCGCGGCTGCGCGGCACGTCGGACTGACCCTGTGCAGCCGACCAGGATCGTCGACCACCGTCGCAACCGGACATGGTCGGAGAACGCGGTTCGCCTGATCGAGGCCGACGGCCGTCGCAGTGCCGACACCCATCTGCACCGGCTTGCGCTACCCGACTGGTCACGATGGACCGACGACGCCGGCCGTGACACCGGCATCGAGCTCTACTTGAAGGACGAGAGCACCCATCCCACCGGTTCGCTCAAGCACCGGCTGGCGCGATCGTTGTTTCTCTATGCGATCTGCAACGGGTGGGTCACCGAGGGCACCACGGTGATCGAGGCGTCGTCGGGTTCGACGGCGGTCAGTGAGGCCTACTTCGCCAAGCTCATCGGGGTTCCGTTCATCGCGGTGATGGCCTCGAGTACCTCGCCGGCCAAGACCGCGCTGATCGAGCGGGAAGGCGGACGCTGCCACTTCGTCGACCGGCCCGGCGACGTCTACGCCGAGGCGTTGCGGCTCGAGGCGGAACTCGGCGGTCACTTCATCGACCAGTTCACGATGGCCGAGCGCGCCACCGACTGGCGCGGCAATAACAACATCGCCGAGTCGATCTTCGCCCAGATGGCCGAAGAGGATCATCCGATCCCGACCTGGATCGTGGTGGGTGCCGGCACCGGCGGGACGTCGGCGACGCTGGGCCGTTACGTACGGTATCGGCGCCACCCCACCTGGCTGGCGGTGGTGGACCCGCAGAACTCGGTGTTCCTACCGGCCTACGACACCGGCGACGGTGCCCTGCGCTCGGAGCTCGGCTCCCGGATCGAGGGGATCGGGCGGCCGCGGGTGGAGCCGTCGTTCGTCTCCCAGGTGATCGACCGGATGATCGGCGTTCCCGACAACGCATCCATCGCCACCGCCCGACTGTTCAGCGACCGACTCGGCCGTCGCGTCGGCGGCTCCACCGGCACCAACCTGTGGGGTGCGCTGCAGATCGTCGCCGAGATGGCCGCGCAGCGTCAGCCGGGCAGCGTGGTCACCCTGCTGTGTGATTCGGGCGATCGGTACGCCAACACCTACTTCGACGACGACTGGCTGAGCCGGCAGGGATTCGACCTGACCGAGCCGACGGCCGTCCTCGACGAATTCCTGGCCTCCGGCCACTGGACCGGCGCCACCGCCTGACCGGCGGGTGCACACTCAACGGAGAACAGCGCACACTCAACGGAAAACAGCGCCCACTCAACGGCAGCTTCGTCGAGTGGGTGCCGTTTCTCGTCGAGTGGGTGCCGTTTCCTGTTCACTGGGCGCCGTTTTCCGTCGAGCGGGCACTCGATCCGACTAAGGGCACCCTCACCGTCGTCCGATACCATGACCCGCGTGAGCTCTCTCGCGGATGAACCCCTGGTCAAGGCCGTCGATCTGGTGCGCGAGTACCAGATGGGCGATCAGCGGGTACGGGCCCTCGATGGGCTCGACCTGACCCTCGACGGCGGCCAGTTCGCGTCGATCGTCGGCCCGTCGGGTGCCGGGAAGAGCACGCTGTTGCATGTGCTCGGCGCACTCGACACCCCAACCTCGGGCACCATCACGGTCGACGGCACCGACCTCGGCTCGCTCGACGACGACGACGCGTCGGCCTTTCGCCGCCATCGCGTCGGCTTCGTGTTCCAGTTCTTCAACCTGGTGCCGACGATGTCGGCGTGGGAGAACGTTGCGTTGCCGCGCCTGCTCGACAGTCAGTCGCTACGCAAGGCCAAACCGCGTGCCGTCGAGTTGCTCGAACGCGTCGGCTTGGGGGCGCGCGTCAATCACCGTCCGTCGGAACTGTCCGGCGGGCAGATGCAGCGCGTCGCCATCGCCCGATCGTTGATCATGGACCCGACCATCCTGCTGGCCGACGAACCCACCGGCAACCTGGACTCCAAGACCGGTGACTCGGTGCTCGAACTGCTCTCCGAGGTGGCCCACGACACCCCGAACCGGCTGGTGGTGATGGTGACCCACGACGCGCACGCCGCCGACGTCGCTGACACCACCATAACGGTGCGGGACGGGAAGATCGCGTGAGTCGATCGTCGACCCGCACGCTGCGTCCGGTGCGGTCGGTGGCGTCCGGGCTGTCGCGGATCCGGGTGCTCAACCTGCGCGAGATCCGCACCCATCGACTGCGGATGGTGACCTCCCTGCTCGTGGTGGTCGTCGCGTCGGCGCTGCTGATCTCGGTACTCGGGCTGTACGGCTCGCTGACCGAATCGGTGCGCCAGGTCAACGCGGCCATCAGCGGTTCCGCTCAGGTGGAGGTCGCGGCCATCGCCGACTCCGGCATCGACGACGAACTCCCTGCCGAGATCCGCCGCGACGTCCCGGACGCGAAATCGGTGGTACCGCTGATCCGCGACTCGGTGGTGATCGACGACCGCAACATCGCCTTGCTCGGGTCGGATTTCCGCGTCACCGCGCTGTCCGGTGATCTGCAACAAGCCGTCTCTCAACAACAATCGCAGGGCATCGACGAGGGCGAGCTCGACAACGGGATCGTCGCCGGGTCGGCCACCGGACTCACCGAAGGCCAGCGCCTGTCCATCAATGGTGCTGATGTACAGGTCATCTCGGTGATCGGCGGCGATCAGGCCGACGTCCTCAACCGCGGCAACTTCATCTTCGCCTACCTCGGGCTCGCGCAGCGGCTGGCGGCCCAGGAGGGCAAGGTCGACTCCATCCTGATCGTGGCGCAACCGGGCGCCGACATCGCCACCGTGAAGTCGTCGGTGGCCGACGTCGTGGACGGTCGGGCCGTGGTGGTGGACCCCGACTTCCGCGCCGCGCAGGCCGAGACGGCGAGTTCGGTGACACGTGATGCGACGCTGCTGGTCTCGCTGATCTCGTTGGTGATCGCCGGCTTCCTGGTGTTCAACACGATGAACATGGCGGTCGCCTCGCGTCGGCAGTCGTTGGCGATGATGCGTGCGCTGGGTGCGCGCCGCGGTCACCTCGTCGGTGACCTGCTGGGTGAGTCGGCGTTGTTCGGTCTGGTCGGTGGTGCGCTGGGCGTGCCGGTTGGCGTTCTCGCCGGACGTTGGGCAATCGGTCGGATCCCGGAGGCCAACACCGATCAGATGGCGACGGCGGTGAGCTATCACCTGCCGTGGTACGCGCCGGTGATCGCCATCCTCGCGTGCATATTCGCCTGTGTCGCAGCGACGACGCTGGCGGCCCGATCGGTGTTCGCGGTGTCCCCGGTGGAAGCGATGGTCGCCGGCGAGGTCGCCGACGGCACCGGCAAGAACGGTCGCGGCGTGTGGATCTCCGGGATCGCCGGTGTGGTGCTGCTGGTGGCGTCGTGGTTCGTGGCCGTCGGCGTTCCCGGTCGCCCGGCCATCCTGGCCGGTGCGGTGTTCGCCGTCGGCGGGCTCTTGCTGTGCTACGCGCTCACCGTGCCGTTGGTGGCGCTGGTGGTGGGACTGTCGCGCCGCTTCGGTGGTCCCGGTCAGCTTGCCGCCGTCAACACCGAACGTGCGCCGCGTCGGGCCTGGGCGACGCTGATGACGGTGGCGGTCGCCGTGGCGGTCGGGATGGGCACCTCGGGTGCACTCGACAACCTGGTCAGCTCGATCTCCGGCTCGCTCGACGGCTTGGCCGACCCGGACTTCTACGTGTCCTCGGCCGACAGTGGTGGCCTGCCGGTGGGTCCCGCATTGCCGGCCGAGATCGCCCCGGCGGTGGCGCAAGTCCCCGGGGTGACGCAGGTGGTCGGCGCGCAGTGGGCGTCGATCAACGTCGACGAGGCCAAGATCTACGTGCAGGGACTGGAACCGAACTCGTTGGCGCCCTTCGTGAAGAAGGCCGATCCCGAAGCCCTGCAGCAGGTACTCGCCGGGAACGGCATGCTGATGTCCACCGTACTGGCCCGCACCCTCGACGTGGCCGAGGGCGACACGCTGCGGATGGCCACCCCGACCGGCTATCGCGATGTGGTGGTGCGTGATCTGGTCAACTACATCTCCATGGGTTCGGGTACGGCCGCGATGAGCAACGAACAGCTGTCGGAGTGGTTCGACCGTCCGGGCGACACCTACCTCCAGGTGTCCACCGACCCGGCGGTCGACCAGGACCGGATTCGCGCCGACCTCGAGGCGGTCGCCGCCGAGTACCCGTTGCCGGGCAACCGGATCGCCGATGTGCATTCCGGGACCGAGGCGCTCGAATCCGCGCAGGCCGAGGCCGAGCAGGCCGGCGCCTTCACCGTCGCCATCCAATGGATCGTCGCGCTCGCCGCCGCCGTGGCGCTGCTGAACACCCTGCTGCTGTCGGTGATCGAACGTCGCCGTGAACTCGGCGTGCTGCGCGCGATGGGTGCCTCGCGGAAGTTCGTGTCCCGGATGGTGGTTGCCGAGGCCGCCGGCGTCGCGCTCATCGGATCGCTGACCGGCGTCATACTCGGTGGGGCTCTGCACTTCTTGTCCGACAAGATCCTGTCGGCCACCACCTCGATCGACATCGCGTACTCACCGCGCCCGTCGACGTTGATCTTCGTCGCGGTCGCCTGTGGCTTGTGCATCGTGGGCGCACTGGTCCCGGCAATGCGGGCCTCCCGGATGAACATCAGCGAATCCATCCTCGACGAATAGCCCCGCCCACCTCGCGGTGGCGGCGTTCTGTCGGTGGTCGTCGGACAGGTCCGAGCCGCCCCAGTGTTGGCGCCGCTTGTCGGTGGTCGAGTGGGTTCGGCCGGTTGCTGGGGTGGTCGCCGTCTGTCGGTGGTCGGACAGGTCCGAGCCGCCCCTGTGTTGGCGCCGTTTGTCGGTGGTCGGACAGGTCCGAGTCGCCCCGGTGTTGGTGCCGTTTTGTCGGTGGTCGAGTAGGTCCGAGCCGCTAGGCGAGGGCCGTATCGAGACCACTCCCGCCCAACCACTCAGCCCCGCACCACATCCAGTCCGGCATGCGCCAGGAAACGCTCGAACAGCACGTCGCAATCGTCGGCAGCGGCGTCGGTTCGCGCCGCGATCGACGCGGCCAGCGCCTCGAGATCCACCCCGTCCTCCGACATATCCGATCGCGTCCCGGAGAAGCCGTCGCGCCAAGCGACAAAGCACTCCGGGTCGATCTCGGGGTGGAACTGCACACCCAGATGCGGTCCGCTCACGAACGCCTGCACGCCCGCCTCGTTGCGGGCGATGACCTCCACGTCGTCGGGCACGGTGATCGTGTCGTAGTGGTATTGCATCCACGGCCCTTCGGCCACCAACTCGGGCCGCGTCGAGGTCACGGGAACGAAACCGTGTTCGGGTCGGCTGCTCACGGCGACCGTGCCACCCAACGCGCTGGCCAGGATCTGCCCGCCGAAACAGATGCCGTAGATCGGTACGCCAGCGCCGATGGCCGTACGCAGGTACTCGCGCTCCCGGCCGATCCACGACAGCGATTCGTCGTGCACCGAATCGGTGGAGCCCGTCACCACCACCAGATCCACCTCGCCCGGCGCGGGCAACGGCTCGTCCTCGTCGGCGGCCACGATGTCCACGGCGATGCCGCGACGCTCCATCGCCGGCAACAGCGACCCGACGATGGCCCGCCGGTACTCCGGCAGCACATTGTGTACCAGCGTCAATGCTCGCAATCCCATCTCGCGGAGCCTACCGGCCCACGGTCGCCGCGGCCCGACAACCATGCCGGCGCCGAAACCGGAGGAACCGTTGCCCCCGCTGGTGCGTCCAAATGACCGACGACACGTTTCGTCGCTCATGTTCTCGCCGGCTTGGTAAGGAGCCCCCGATGCCACTCCCGTCCCCCGATGTACTCCGCGTGATGCCCGCCGAGATCGCCGCGGGCGTCGGCACCTGGCGGGCCGAGGCGAGGCGTATCTCGACGCTCGAACTGATTGCCCGACAGGATGATGCGGTGCCACCCGTTGCGCAGGGGCGGACCATGCGGGCGCTGCTCGACGCCGACGATGCCCTCCGGAGCACGGCCGAGTCGCTTTGCGGGCGACTCCAGGAGATGAGCGTCGTGCTCGCCGGGTTGGCGGCCGCGGTGACCGACACTGACGATACGTCGGCCAGCCGTCTGCGGATCGAGCGTTGATGCGGCCGACGATCCCAGAGCTCCGTCAGTGGCGACCCGCGGCGATTTCCGCAGCCGGCGCCGCAGCCCAGGCTGCGTCCGACCTCGTCGACGCCGCGACGCGCAGGATCGTTCGAGCAGTCGATGCAACCACCTGGTCGGGTGTGACCGCCGTCGCCGCAGAGCGATTCGTCGACGACACCGACGTGCGGGCCCGACAGATACGTCGCATGTTGGTCGAGATCGCCGAGGAGGCCGCCCGAGCCGGCGCCGATCTCGCCCGGGCGCGTGCGGTGGTGCTCGGTGAGGTCGACGGCGTGATCGCCGACGGCTATGCCGTGACCGATGACGGCCACGTCACCGGTCGGGACGGACCCGACGAACGCTCGAGAACGGCCGAAGTGCGAATCCGCAATGGAATGAACGTCATTGATGCCGTCGACGAGCACTGTGGCGCGCGGATCGACGAACTGGTGGCGGCCATTCCGGGCGCGGCGATCCCGGCGGGCGGTGCCGCCGAGGTCACGCTGCCCGACGGCAGCACCGCCGACGCCGACCGCGTGGTGACCGCGCTGACTCGGATGACGCCGTCGACGCGCCGCGAGTTCCTGTCCCGGCTGGCCGAGGAGGGTCGGCTCCGGATCGCCGCAGCCGATCCGGGTGTGGTCGGCAACCTCGATGGCATCGATTTCGAGTTACGCTCTGCCGCGAACGATCTCGCCATCCGTGCCGCGCTGGAGATCGAACGGCTCGCGGGTCGGGCCGACGGCGTGCGGGCACGCCGACTCGAGGATCTGCTCCGACCGCTCGCCGACGGCCGTCGACGCCGGTTCATCGCCTTCGACAACGCCCGGGGCCACGTCATCGAGATGGTCGGGGAGGTGTGTGCGGACACCCGCAATGCGGCGGTGCTGGTGCCCGGCACCGGCTCGGGTCTCGATACCATCGATCAGAGCTTCGCCGCGGCAACAGAACTCGCGCACGCCACCGGTGGTCCCGTATTCGTCTACCTCGACGGTGATCTGCCGCAGACGATGGGCTACGAGGGTCTCGACGATGCGCTCGGCGCGGGCGCGCTGGCGGGTTCGCTGGCCGGTCCACTGGGGCACGCGCTGGGTGCCGCCGCCGCGGTGGCGGAATCCCTCGACGGCTCGGCGGCCGATCCGCGGTTCGCGCGTGAGATGGCGCCCGGCCTCGTCGGGTTCGCCGCGGAGCTCGACGCCGAGATCGCCGAACGCGCGCCCGGGGCGGCAGTGACCGTGATCGGGCATTCCTACGGCGGGTCGGTGGTCGGTTCGGCCGAGCAGCTCGGGCTGCGCGCCGACCGGGTGGTGTATGCGTCGTCGGCGGGCACCGGCGCGTTCGACGGCCCGTGGCGCAACGCGAACCCCGCCGTCGAGCGCTACTCGCTGACCGCGCCGGGCGATCCGATCCAGTGGGTGCAGGCACTGTCGGGAAATCCGCACGGCGACGACCCGGACTCCGCGCCCGGGGTGTTCCGGATGGACACCGGCTTTCACGCACCCGGCGCCGACGGCTCGCGCTCACCGGTCGCGGGTGTCGACGGACACGGCGACTACTGGCGTGACCCGGACTCCGACGCCTTCCGCAACATCGTGCGGGTCGTCGTCGGGGAGCGTCCCACCGGTTACATCGAGCGACAACCCGATATCGGGCTGCGCCTGCCCTGGTGAAGCGGCGGCCGCCACCCGTATCTGTCGTCGTTCGACAGGTCTCACGCGGGTCGGGTCGGCGACCGCGGGCCGACCGGGAGGACGCGGCCCGTCGACGAGTCGCGCGAGCCGAACCGACCTGCGCGAGCCGATCGGACCCGCGGGAGCAGCACGTGTCAATAATTCTTGACAGCCAGGATTTGTCAACTTAACCTGACACCATGCACGACGAACAGAACCCGGCCGATACGGCCGATCGCGACACCTCCGGACTCGCCGGTGCTGCCGCGAGCGACGACCCGGCACGGGGGCTGGCCGCCGTCCGCGCGTTGCGCACCCTGGCCGACCGACTCGAGGACGTACAGGTGGCCAACGCCCGCGCCCACGGCTGGAGCTGGCAGTCGATCGCAGAGGTTCTGCAGATCAGCCGCCAGGCCGTGCATCAGAAACATGCACACCGCGAGGTCCGCGACAGCGGGCCGAAAGGAGACACGAACAATGTTTGAGCGATTCACACGCGACGACAGAATGCTCATGGCTTTCGCCATGCAAGAAGCCGGCGACCTCGGTCATCGGCACCTCGGTAACGACCACCTCATCCTGGGCATGCTCTGCAATGCCCGCAGCCCACTGTTCGCGCTGCTCGCCGAGCAGGGGCTCACCCTGTCGACGGCACGTGACGCGGCGCGGGGCTATCACGCCGAGCACGACGACGAGACCGACGCGACAGCGTCGGACTCCGATGAGGAATCGGCGCAACAGCGCTACGACGAGGATCGAGAGGCCCTGCGCAGCATCGGCATCGACCTCGACAAGGTTCGCGAGGCGGTCCGAGGCCGGTTCGGTGAGGACCTGTCCGACGGCTGGGCTCGACGCCCCGAGCGTGGCCCCGGCGGTCGGCGCGGTCGCGGGCGTGGACGTGGACCCGGTCACCGACACGGCCACGGACCTCACCGCGGGTGCGGTTCCGACGGCGGACGTCCCGACGACTGGGGTCCCGAGATGCGCGGACCCGAGGGCTGGGGTCCGGGCGGCTTTGGCCCCGGTGGCCCCCGCGGCCCATTCGGCGCCGGCGGCCCCTTCGCCGACGACGGACCGTGGGAGCCCGGTCGTGGACGGCGCGGGCCCCGGGGCCGGGGCAGCCGTCCGCGCTTTGCCGGTCCCACGCGCTCGGCGCTGGCGCGCGCGCTGGAGATCGCCCGCGAGCGTGGCGATCGTCGGCTGCGCCCGGAGTACCTGCTGCTGGCGATCATCGACACCGCCGACGACGCGTCGCGCGCGGTGATCGAGTCGGCCACCACACCCGAAGGCCTGAAGGCGGCCGTCTGGGCGAGTCTGCCTGATGTCGAGGTGGAGATCTGACCGGAGCGTCAAGGCGCCCTGCGAGTGAGGCCAACGTGTCGCCCAACGGCACGTTGGCCTCACTACGCTGCGCGGTTGAGCCCATACCCACACTCGAACTAATGTTCGAGTGTGGGTATGCAGTGGATCGGCGGCGACAGCGGCCAGCCACGACGGCCGGTGTTCTTCCCCGTCGGTCACAAGGCGGTGCTCATCGACCTCAACGCGCTGTATCCACAGACGCCACACCACACCGGTGAGTATTTCCCCGACGGTCTGCAGATCCGGTCGGTCCACCTCGGGGTGCTCACCGCCTGGGCACGCTCGGAGTGGGGTGAGTGGTACGGCAAGGTCACCTACACCATCACCGCACGCGATCGTCAGGAGAAGGTGACGCACTGGGTACCGGGCTGGGCGCTGCGGCCGGCCGACCCCGGACGCCGGCCCGCGTCGTGAGTGGTCACGATTTTGTTTTCGAATGCAAACAAATCGCATTCCCCGTAATTTGTGAAAACGGTCGTCGAATGCGCATGTCGTGCGAAGGAATGAAACAAAACGGGGACTTCTCTGCGCTTGTGTCGGAGCCATAAGCGATGATGGTGGACATGACCGAACCGCCGCCCAGGGTATGGCGAATCGGAGTCGTGGACGACCATGAGCAGATTGTCCGCGGTTTGCGGGCCACCCTCGACGAACAGTCGGATATGGAGCTCGTTGCCGGCGCGGGAACCGTGAATACGTTGCTCGCCATGGCCACCGAGCTCGACCTGGTGCTGCTGGACCTTCGTCTCGGCGACGGGACGTCGCCGATCGCCAACATCGAGGCGTTGCGTGCGGCGGGTATCCCCGTCCTCGTCTACACCTCGGGTGACGAGATGTTCATGGTGCGCCAGGCCGCTAGCGCCGGAGTGATGGGCGTGGTCCGCAAGAATGCCCGCGAAGCGGAATTGCTCGATGCCATGCGGCGCGCGTTGTCCGGTGACACTGTCCCCAGTATCGATTGGGCGGCGGCCATCGATTCCGATCCCGGATTCGTGGATCTGTCGCCGCAATTGCGTCGAGTTCTCGAGTTGTACGCGGCCGGGGAATCGTCGGCGCGGGTGGCCAGAGAATTGAACATCTCCACCGAGACCGTCACCGACTACGTCAACCGCATCCGCGGGCGCTACAACACCGCCGGCCGGCCCGCGCCCACCAAGACAGATCTCTACAAGCGCGCGATCGAGGACGGATGGCTGCCGATACCCCGGCGCTTCCGTCGGTGACCGACGCGCGCGACGAACGCGACGAGCAGGCCGGCCGCCGCATCCTGCGGCTGATGTCGGGCTTCGTCGCCGTCGGCTACCTCGCCTACGCGTTGATGACCTCGTCGTTGGTGATCGACTCGACCGCGGTGATGCAACCCTGGTGGACCGTGCTCGCGGTGATCCTCACCTTCGGCACGGGGTTGGCATTGGGGCCGGCGGGCCGCTGGGCCGATGTCCGTGGCATCCGACTCGTCGCCGCGGTGGCGGCGTGCGGGTACGCGCTGTCGCTGGCCCTGTGGTGGTTCGCGTGGTCGGGAGCCGAACTCAACGTGGTCGGTGGGATCTGGATGTCGCAGTTCCCGGGGCTCGCGGCGATCGCCGCCGCCCTCGCGTTCCGACCGATGATCGCCTTCGGCTACCTGGTCGTCGTCAACGCGGCGGTCATCGTCGTCAGTCACGTCCTGCGGCCGGCCGATCTGAACGGACCGTTGTTCGTCGACATCGCCTGGGGATGTTCCTATTCACTGATCTTCGTGTCCGCTGCGGTGATGGCCATCCGCACAGCGGGCATTCTCGACCGCACGCGGTCGGAGGCATACCGAGCCACCGCGGCCGCAGCTGCCGCGGATGCGCGGTCGACCGAACGCAGCCGGTTCGATGCGCTGACCCACGACAATGTGATGTCAACGCTGCTGACGGCGTCGCGTCGCGGCGGATCGCCCGAACTCGCCCAGGACGCGCGGGCGGCACTGGCCGCCGTGGAGCGTGCCGCGGCCGGCGACAGCGCAGACGCTGTGGGCGGAAATGACGCGATCAGCCAGGTGCGGGCTGCGGTGGGACTGGTGGATCCCACGCTGACCGTGGCCGTAGACGCCGACGATGCGCTGCCCAGCTACCCCGGCGAGGCGGTGTCGGCGATCGCGTCGGCCACCGCCGAGGCCGTGCGCAACAGTCGTCGGCATGCCGGTGCGGGCGCGACCACGACGGTGACGGTGACGGCATCAGCGTCGTCGCTGCGCGCAGAGATCCGCGACGACGGTCGCGGCTTCGATCCGACGCACATCTCGGCCTCCCGGCTCGGGATCGCGGTCAGCATCCGCGGCCGGATCCGGCGGATCGAGGGCGGTGACGCCGCCGTCATGTCACGCCCCGGCGGCGGCACCCGGGTCGTCGTGGAGTGGTCGGCATGATCACCCACGACGTGCGCGACCTCATCGGCATGCGACAACCTGGCGCGTGGCTGGTGGCCGGCGCGTTCCTGTTGTCCACCTGGTCCACCATCGGCTACATCGTCGTCCGGCAGCCGGGGGAGTGGTCGCCGGTCCTGGCAGGTGTCATCCTGACCGCGGCGGTCATCGCGATCCTGCAGGTTCCCGGCGATCCGCTGCCGCTGCCGACGACCATCGCGCTGGCCGCGGCCGGGCCCACCGCCTGTGCGCTCGCGCTGTGGGGTTCTTCGGGCCTCGACGCCGGGTGGACGTCCTCGCTGATGGTGATGTGGGCGCACAGCGGGATCACCGCGGTCTACTGCTTCATGTGTGTCCGGGGGCGGTTGCTCGCGCCGTGGATCGGTCTCATCGCGGCCTCTGTCATCTACGCGGTCTGGGCCGAGAGTCTCGGACGGTCGCCGGTGGGTGCGTTGACGATGGTCGCGGTCAATTTCGCGCCGCTCGTCATGGGCACGCTGTTCTCCCGCACCCTGCGGCCGACCGCGCGTGCGGTGTTCGCCCTGCGCGCCCAGACCATCACGCAGGTGGCACGGCTGTCGGCCGACGCTGCCGCCGGCGAGGAACGGTCCGCTCAGGTCGCCGTGCTCGACAATCTGGCGCGGCCGATGCTCGAACGCATCGCTTCCGGTGCGGCACTGACCGCCGACGAGCGCATCGAGTGCGCGTTGCTCGAGGCGCACCTGCGGGACCGGCTGCGGGCTCCGCTGATGTCGGCGCTCGACCTCGACGAGCCGGCCTACGAGGCCCGCGCGAAAGGGGTGGAAGTGGTGTTCATCGACGATTCGGACGCACGCGTCGACGGCCAAGATTCCGATCCGATCGACTCGCGGGTCGCCTCGGCGGTCAGCGATCTGGCCGGCACGGTGCTCGCCGAGGCGCGAGAAGGGCAGGTGTTCGTGCGGGTGGCGCCCCCGCACGGCTCCATCGCGGCTTCGGTGCTGCATCGTCGACGCGACGGCAGCAGTGTGCGCTCCGAGATCGACAAGACCGGCGGCATTCGTTCGTTCAGCTGACCCCTGGCCTGGGGGCACGAAAACATGTGTCTGTTCCTGTATGTGACGGGCGCCTAGTTTGATCTGCAGGAGCTCTGCGCGTGTGAGGAATGTAATGATGACGAACGCAATTGTCCGGGAACACCGTTCATCCCCGGTGCTGAGCGACCGTGAGGTCGATGTGCTGGTCCGGTGGGTCGCCGACCGGCCCATGCGCGAGATCGCCCGGGAACTGTTCATCACCGACGCCACCGTGCGTACCCATCTGGTCCGTATCCGCGGCAAATACCGCGCCGCCGGACGTCCGGCCACCACCAAGATCGCGTTGCTCGTGCGCGCGATCGAGGACGGCTACACCTCGATCAACGAGATCGCGGCAAGCGTCGGCCGGGCCAACGCGCCGACGGTCACGCGCTGTGACGCCGCCGTGCGGCCCGGTCGCCTCGCCGGCTGATCGGGGGCCGGTGTCATCCGGCCGAACGAACCGCGGTGTCACGGTTCGCACATTTCGATAACAGAACCGCGCCGAGATCCGCGCGGCGGGCGATTGCGGGCGTGGTTTCTGTCACCATGAGACACCGATCCCGAACCCCCGAACGAGGGCCCGATGACGATGTCTCGTGCCGACACCGACGCGCCCGCCGACGGTGACCCCGCGCGGCGCCCGACGCTGCGCATCGCACTCGCCATGCGCGGCGGGGTGAGCATGGCGGTGTGGATCGGGGGTGCGGTCGCCGAACTCGACGTGCTGCGGCGCGCCCTGCTCGAACCCGACACCGATCCGGTGTGTCCAGACGACGCCTGCCCGGCCGACGCCCGAGCCGCATGCCCACGCCGGATCGCTCGCGCTCACCGCGCCCAGATCTACCGACAGATGGTGCATGCGGCCGGCCACGACCATGTCGAGTTCGACATCCTCGCCGGCGCGAGCGCGGGCGGCCTGAATGCGATCCTGTTCGCGCTGGCCCAGTCCTACGGCGTGGCCACTGACGACATCGTGCTGCGCATGTGGAAGGACCGCGGCGGACTGTGGGATCTGTTGCGACGTCCGGGAGTGGGTCGGGTGCCGTCGATCCTGCGTGGCGACGATCAGTTCCTCACCAACGCTGCCGACACCCTTGCCGAGATCGCCACCGCCGGCGGCGCCGATGGCACGGCGCAGACCGCGGTGGACCGACTGACCGTGGAGCTCGCGGCCACCGTGTTGCCTGATCCGCAGGAACCGAACCTCAGCAACCAGGCCGGGTTCACGTTCATGCGGCGACCTGGGGGCCTGGCGACCCGCTTCTCCACCATCCCGGGCCTATCCGACGGCCTACTGTCGGACGAGCGGCGTGCACCCGTTCTAGGCCGGATGGCGTTGGCCGCGCGCGCCACGTCGTCGTTCCCCGGCGCGTTCGAACCGGCGTCGGTGCATTCGATCACCGAGGACCCCCACAACGACGACGGCATGCCCGGCGATCACGTGTGGAACATGGCGCCGGTCTTCCCGTACGCGCGGTCGGCCACGCTCGCCGACGATGTGCGCCGAGGACTCGGGCGCGACCGCGACCGCTTCGACGTCGTCGACGGCGGGGTGTTCGACAACATCCCGATCGACCGGGCGTTGCGGGCCATTCAGCGCGCCACCGCCACCGAGGAATCACGTCGACACCTGATCTATCTGGACCCGCAGCCCCCGGCGGCGACATATCCGACCATGTTGCCCGACGACGTCCGCTTCGATCCGGTCGGCGTCGACTGGGTACAGGTCATCCGGGCATCGATGGCGTTGCGCACCCGCACCGAGACCGCCGACGACGAGATCATGGCGGTACAGCAGTACAACGAGCGCTGCGCGTCGGTGGCGCATCGGCTGACGTCGCTGGCCGAGGTGCTCGATCCGGCGGTCCCGACCGACCCCGACTCCTGGCTCCCCGCCTACCTCGACGCCCGGATCGGCCGGGACATCCCGGCCATCGCCGAACTGCTGCGCAATCCTCGAGAACACTTCTGCGTGCCGCCGTTCGGCGGCGCCGACCTCCCCGACGAGCTGCCGGATCCGGACGCGGTACCGGCGGCGGTCACCGAGGTCTACGACGGATTCCGCAGCGACACCGGCAGCGTCGCCCGCGACACTTTCATCTCCGGTGACGTCGACGGCCTTGCCGACACCGCGGTCCTGCTGATCGCCTGGATTCAGGCTCTCGGTCAGCAAGCATCGGCAGACCTGTTGCGCAGCAAGAACATTCTCTATCGGTGCCTGGCCATGCTGCTGTATGTGCGGCACGAGACCACCTACCGCAGCATACTGCTGCGCGAGGACGCCACGGTGTTGCTGGCATGTCGGCTCGAGGCTGCCCTGGAAAGTCAGGGTGGTTGGCGGATCGACGACGAGCTCGCGGCGGCGATCACCACGGCCCCGTCCGGCGAAACGGCAAGTGACGGCGAGTTCTACGGACTGCTGGCGCAGATGGGTGCGCGCCGAACCGACGGCGGGACACCACTGTTGCCGACGATCCGCACGGTCCTCGACTCAGAACTGCGATGTATCCGCGCCGCGACGAGTAGCCTGCCAGACCGAGCCGGGCTCGGTATCTACGGGGTACTCGCCGACGTCGCCGATCCCAGCGCGTTTCACCTCGTGCGCCTGTGTCTGCCCGCCGGGATTCCGACGACGACGGCGTCGGGGGTGACGTTCTCCACGATCACTGGTGACACAGCGGGAACCGAGGTGCATGGGATCGACCTCATGCCGCTGCGAAAGTCCGCCGCGCGCAAGCAGGTTCAGCAGTGGGTGCGCAAGAAGGTCGATCCGGCAGAGTTCAATGCGACGATCATCGATGACCTGGTGACGCAGACCAGGACACTGTCGCGCGCCGACATGAAACTCGCCGGAACCGAGCTGAATCGCTTCGGTGGTTTCCTGTCGAAGCGGTGGCGCGAGAACGATTGGTACTGGGGTCGGTTGGATGCCGCCACCGGCATCCTGAAGCTGCTCGGCGACCTGGGCGTGCCTGCGCCACAGCCGAAAGACGATCCGCGGCGGCTCATCCTGGCCGAAGGCGACGAAACATGTCGCACCGGAACCGATCCTGGGGACGAGTCGTTAAAGCGTCGACTGGCCACGGTGGGCGGGGAGACGTTGTCGGATCTACCCGCGCTGTACCGGTTCGCGCTGGTGTCGCGGATCCTGCCGCTGGTGGTCCGCGGCCTGCAGCCGTCGTCGCGGTCGGGTGGATTGGTGAGTCGGGCGCTGCGCCTGGTGGCGTTGATCCTGGTGCGCCCGTTGGTGGTGGTGGTCTGTCTGTTCGCCGACCCGCTGCGCCTCATCGGCGCACTGGCCGTCACCTGCACCGCGGCGGCACTGTTGGGTGCGGCGGTGACCGGCATGGCGGGGCAGCGGGTCTTTCTGACGGTGATCATCGTGATCGGTGGGTTGTCGATGGTGCTCGGGCGTGGTGTGCGGCGCCGATGGCGGGTCGTCGCACAGCATTTCGACGCCGCTCGGCCCCAGCGCCTCGACTCGGCAATCCGCGAGAAGCGTTTCGATGTGTGGCCGCAGGTGATCGCCGACTCCCGACGACGCGCGGCCCGACGCTACTGGGCGAACATGGTGGTGGGTCTGGTGTTCGTGGCCGGCGGGGCCTGGATGTTCCTGCGGCCGCCGTGGTGGCTGGCCGTCGGCTCGGAACTGATGGTGCTGGTGGTGGCTGCGTGTGGTCTGGTGACCTGGTGGTTGTATCGCCAGTCGGTGACCGCCTGGGCGTCGGCCCGCCCGTCCGCGGGACGGATCGCGGCGATCGTGGCCACCGGCGTCCTCTACGTGATCGCCGCGATGGCGGCGACGCTGCTCGCCTGGTATCCGTGCACGAGCACCCGCGCACTCGAACGCTGTGCCCAACCCCTCGAGGTCGTTGACGCACTCCCGCAGGGAGGATGGGTCCAGTCGTTCCTGGAGTGGGGTGGGGCGCAAAACGGTCACGCCGACCGGCTGGTGCTGGCGACGATCGTGACGGTGGTGGTGTCGGCGACGGTCCTCGCGCTGATCAGCGTGTGGGGCTGGACGCCCTGGTACTGGATGACCGGTGAGGCCGTGATCGTCGCCACGTTTGCGCTGCTCGGACTGGTGATCGTCGCAGCTATTGATGGGCTGGCCAACCCGCTGACGGACCTGGCGCCGGTCGCGGTCTGGCTGATCGGCATGGGGGTGCTGCATCAGCTGACCAAACCCATCCACGCCCGGCTGCTGTCGGCGTCGGGACTCGACCTCGTCCGCGAACGCCGACGGCTGTTGGCGGAGATGATCGAGGACTGGCGCACATCACCGCAGCCAACGAGATGAGCACCGCGTGCGGCAGGGAGTTCAAGCCGGCGCACGCGGTGCTCGGTGTTCTCGTCATCCGGCTCACCCGGTTGTGAAAGGGGGGGAATCCACACCCGAGTGAATTGCGGATAAAGCCCCGACAAGAACGTTCACCATGCTAACAAACCTCCGAGTATGGGGCCACTCGGCGCGGCCGGAAACGAGCTATGCGTTGCAGCCCAGCAGCGTGGCCTTCATCAACCCGCCGTATTGATAGGCGTATGTGTACGCCCAACTCTCCGGTGACCGCGCGTAGCTGCGCGGTACACCGCGCATGATGACCTGGCGGTCGGAGCACTGGCCGAAGATGTAGCGTGCCCGTACCAGGTGATAGCGCCAGCTCACCACGATCACCGATCGCCATCCGCGGGCGGTGGCCATCTGCTGGGTGAACATTGCCTCGCCGCGCGTGGTGGACGGTTGCGGAGCAAAGCAGATCACCTCGATCGTGTCGGTGCTCGCATCGCAGACCCGGTCCATCAGTTCGCGTTCGGACGGTTTGTACGGCCGGTATGGATCGGAGATCAGCACGGTGTCGGCGTAGCCCTGCGCCGCCAACTCGAGCCCATAGTCCTCGCGACCGTCGTGCTCGCCGCCGAGCACCACGATGGCATCGGCGGGACGCAGCGGGTCGGAGTGGTCGCGGGTGAACAGCTGATACCCCAGCATCCCGACGACCAGCGTGGCGACGAGCACCATGCACACGGCCGCGGCCAACAACGCCTGCCGGCGCCGTCTGCGCCGATTCGGTCCGCGCACCAGGACAGTGGTAGCGCGCATGGGCCAAGGATATTGGCGCCCCGGTCGACACGCCGAACCGAGATGACTAACCGATGACCAATCCCACAGCCGTCAGCACTGCCCACACCAGCATCGCCTGCCCAGTGATACCCAGCGACGGGATGAGCCGCGGACCCGTGGCGCCGCGACGCACCGGCAGATACGCCGCCCAGATCAGGGGCGCGGCCAGCAGGCCGAGCAGCGCCCACGGGGTGGCCCCGATCAACGCCACGCTCACCACCGGCGGTACCGCCAGCAGGACCGCGAACAGCACGCGAGTCCGCTTGTCGCCGAGCCGAACCGCGAGAGTGACCTTGCCCGACTCGGTGTCGCTGGGGATGTCACGCAGATTGTTGACCACCAGCACCGCCGACGAGATCGAACCGACCGCGATCGCACACAGCAGGCCGACCCAGTCGATCGAGCCGCTCACCACGAACTGGGTGCCGAGGACGGCGACGAGCCCGAAGAACACGAACACGGCGACCTCACCGAGGCCGATGTAGCCATAAGGTTTGCGGCCGCCGGTGTAGAACCAGGCGCCGGCGATGCAGATCGCGCCGATCGCCACCAGCCACCACGCCGTGGTGACCGCCAGCACGAGCCCGCACAGTGCGCCGACGGCGAAGCAGGCGAATGCGGCTCGTTTGACCGCGCCGGCCGACGCCGCCCGCGAGCCGACCAGGCGCATCGGGCCGACCCGGTCATCGTCGGTGCCACGTACCCCGTCTGAGTAGTCGTTGGCGAAGTTCACGCCGACGATGAACGCCACCGCGACGATCAGCGCGAGCCCCGCCTTCCACCACGCCACCTCGCCGAGGTCGCCGACCGCTCCGACGCCCACGATCACCGGTGCGATCGCGTTGGGCAGGGTGCGGGGTCGAGCGCCCTGAATCCACTCCTTCGGGGTAGCCATGCTGTGGATCTTTCCATGAGGGCGCGCACGCGACCGCCGGCGCCACCCTTGTGAGACCGACCACCTCGGACCACAAGTCGGTTCGATAGCTGATAGGTTCCGGTGTGGGATAGCAAAGGCATTCCAGCACAAGCATGTTCACGTACGTCTCGTGTTCACGAAATCTTCGGGGAGATTGAATGAAGAAGACAGTTGTGTCAGGCATCGCCGTACTCACGCTGGTGGGAACAGCGGGTGCGGCCGGGCTGGCTACGGCGCCCGCGTACGCGGCACCGACCGCGTCGGTGACGGCCGGCTCCACACCGACGTTCATCGGGCTGGCACCGACCGCCGCCGAGAAGCAGGCCATCAAGGATTCGGTGCTCGCGGCGCTGCAGTCGTCGCCGGTCGCCGAGGAGACCGAGACCGAGAGCGACAGCGCCGCAGACAACAGTGCTACGACGGACGAGTCCGCCGACACCGGGACCGGTTCGGCGGGATCGTCGAGCGGCTCCTCGTCGGGTTCGGCCGACCTCGCTCCGCTGCTTGACGACTTCCTCGACAACTTCAACTGGGCGATCGTCACCGTGCCGTTGATCTCGGCGTTCCTGCAGGCGCAGGGCCTGCCGGCGGTGGTGGCCACACCGCTGGCCCAGCTCATCTGGGGAGCCATCGAGTCCATTCTCCCGGCGCGGGCCGCGTAGAAGGCGACTCTCACCGTCCGGATCGGCTCCGACGCATCGCACCGACCGCGATCGTCGGAGCCGATCTGTGTGTTGGTGGCAGTGTGCTCAACGTCGGCGGTGTCGTCCCCCGGAACGCGCCCGCCAGAGCGTGATCGCCGCGATGATCACGCCGATCACCGACAGCAGGTCCGATTCGGTGACGCCATGGGCGCGGCTGTAGCTCCACAGCACGCGCCCTTCGATGGGGCCGTTGCCCACCACCCACATGCCCGACACCACGACCAGGGCGATCGCCGCCTGCACCGATGGCCGCGCCAGACACCACGCGCCGGTCACGAACAGCAGGTTCAGGATGACCAGCGCGTGGAACGACGCGGACGCGCTCATCGGCCCGAGACCCCGGAGCCGGCTACTGCGCTTCGGGCAGCCCGTACGCCGCCAGCACCGTCTTGGTCCACAACTGCTGGCCGTCAGCGTTCGGGTTCACACCGTCGCGCAGCAGCGCCGACAACTGAGTGTTGTCGGTGGGGAACGCTGAGTTCACGTCGATCACCTGGATGCCCTCGGCGTCCATTGCGGCGGCGAAACCCTCGAGTTGCGCGTCTGCGTTCGCGCCCTGGGCGGGACTCTGTTTGATGGCCACCAGGTCGGCGTCGGGGTATTGCGTGCGCAGTTCGTCGATCAGCGGCTGCAGCTGGGGCGCCAGCGGCTGCGTGGTGTCTTGAGTGTGCCCGAAGTTGAGCATGATCAGGTCCGGCGTCACGTCCGGGGCGATCATGGTGTCCAGATTCTCGAGCGTGTAGTCGGCGTCCTTGCCGGATGCGCTGGCATTCCAGTAACCGACCGGGCCGTTCGGGCCGTCGCCGAGACCCACCATCTCGCCGTAGCTGTTGGTGGCGGTGTTCCAGTACTTGGTGGCCACCGGGCGTTCGAGTGTCTGGCTGATGGACTCGCCGAGTGCCGGAGCCCAACCGTTCTTGTCGGCGCCCGTCGAGTCACCCAGCAGCACGAGCGTTTTCGGGGTCTCCGGGTTGGCTCGCGCATCGTCGACGAACGCCACGGTGGCCGGGGTCTGCATGGCGGTGCTCGTGGTGGGCAGCGACTGCGCGGCCGGCGACGTCGGCGCGGTGCGATTCGACGACACGATCAGTCCGACGACCAGGATGATGACGCACACGCCCATGACGATCCACGCCCACAGGGGCGCCGAATCCCAGATCCGCTTCACAACTTTCGGCATCCCCGCACACTCCAGACTCCGGAATCGACCACAAACCCACAATTCGCCGGTCTGCAGCGCCGGTTTGCTTCAGCGCCGCCCCCGACCGTGTCACTGTAGCGGGCAATCGGCCCGATGTTCTCGGTGAGTCGGCGCCGGTGAGCTCAGCAGTCGCTCGGCACGACCTGCCCGGCGAGGCGGTCGCTCATCCATTTCGCCATCATCGAGCCTGGATCCAGCGAATGTCCCTGTCCTTCACGGCGTACGCGCAGCACCCGGTCGTCGACGTCGCAGGCACGCGTAAGTGTGAGTTGCATTACATCGGGCGGGATGATGTCGTCGCGGCTGCCGTAGAACGCGACGATCGGCACCTCGGTGTGCTCGCGTGGCAGCGCGTAGGACTGCACCGTATCCATCAACTCGTCGGCGGCCGCCGACGTGACGGCGGTGAAGGCCTCGGCATCCGGTGGGGCGGGTTGGGTGGCCAGGGCGGTGCCCGTCGACGAGCACGACAGTGCCGGTGTGACACCCGCTCCGAGATGGTCTGCCGGCGTCACCTGCTCGGCCCCCTGCGCCACTCCCTGGACCAGCAGGGGATAGAGGTAGCGTTGCGCCACCGTCAGCGTCTCGTCCTGAGCGTTGCGCACCAGGTAGGTCGCATCCAGCAACGGTGCCACCGCGACCACCCCGAGCAGTTCGCCGGTGTCGTCGCCGTAGTCCGCGTACTGTTCGGCCGTCGCCCACGCCGCCGAGCCGCCCTGGGATCGTCCCACCGCGAACCACTGCGACCCGATCGACGGCTCCACGGAACGCGCCGCGCGGACCGCGTCGATCACGTTGTAGGCGGCCGTGTGTGGTTCCAGATACGGGTGTGCGGCGCTCTCACCGGTGCGGATACCGAGCCCCTGATAGTCGGTGGTCACCACGGCATAACCGCGACGCAGGAAGTCGTCGACGGCACCGAGGTCGCCGAACATGTCCGGGCGATCCGACGGCGCGCAGTCGCGGCTGATACCGGTGGTGCCGTGCGCATAGGCGATCAGTGGCCACCCGTCGTCCGGTCGCCGTTCATCCGAAGGTATGAAAACGGCGCCGCTGACCGCGGTGGCCGCTCCGTCCACACCCGACGTCGAGCGGTAGACGATCCGGGTGATGTCGGTGCCGTCGGGCAGGGTGGCGGCCCACGTGTCCAGGCCGGGGTCGGTGCGCATCACATCACCGCGTCCGGTGCGGGCATCGGCGCTGATCGCGACCCCCGACGATGTGCTCGCCGGTACCTCGGTGGTGTCGGTGGACGCGCAGGCAGCGGTCATCGGCAATGCGGCCACCATGCAGGCCATCACCGCTGACTTCCACCGCTTTTGCACACGAGAAAGGTAGCCGCTCCGCCGCAATGGGCAACCTCGACCACCGGCAATGCACGCCCGAGGGTATTTCCGCGGTTTGCGTAGACGGGCGGGGTCACCGATTCTGATCGGGTGGAGTTGACGATCGGGGGGCGCGACTCGGCGATCGACGCAATCGCCGACGCCGATACCGAGCCGATCTCCGTCGCTCAACGGCCGTTGAGTCGCCGCAAGTCCGAAGCGCCTGCGCCGGAATATGATCCGCAGGCGGTGGCGCCGCCCGACGACGACGAGGTCTACGACTATCTGGGCCCGCAGATGCGCTGGATCCAGTTGTTCCTGATCGCGGCTTTCGTGCTGGTCGGGTGGTCGATGATTCTTTTCGCCACCGGTCGCCCCTATTTGTGGCCGGTATTGATTGTTCTGGCCGCAAATGTGATCGGAACCACATTGTCGACATTGACCGGTACATACCGGCGCCGGGTGACGTGGCAATCGCATCAGCGCACGATCACCGAATGGCAGACCCACGACGGCTGGCATCCGTCGGTCGACGTCTTCCTGCCGACGTGCGGTGAGAGCCTCGACATCCTGCGCACCACCTACCGGCACGTCCGGGCGTTGCAATGGGCGAGCCCGTTGACCGTCTACGTGCTCGACGACGCCGACCGCGACGAGGTGCGTGCGCTTGCCGCCGACCACGGCTTCCGCTACATCGTCCGACCCGACCGTGGGCATCTGCGCAAGGCCGGCAACCTGCGGCACGCGTACTCGGTCAGCGCCGGCGAGTTGATCGTCATCTTCGACGCCGACTTCTGCCCGCGGCCCGACTTTCTGCAGCACCTGGTGCCCTACCTCGACGACCCGCAGGTGGCCATCGCGCAGAGTCCGCAGGCCTTCGCCACCACCGAGGCGATGAACTGGATTCAGCGCACCGCCGGGGCGACCCAGGAGTTCTTCTACCGCTGGGTGTTGCCGTCGCGCGATCGGATCGACGCGGCCAATTGCGTCGGGACGTCGGCGGTCTACCGCCGCAGCGCGCTCGACGAGGTCGGCGGGTTCGCCGCCATCGAACACTCCGAGGATCTGCACACCGGGCGGCATCTGCAGCAGGCGGGTTACCAGATCCGCTACGTGCCGGTGGTGCTGTCGCGCGGGCTGTGTCCGTCGGATCTGGCCGGCTTCCTCAACCAGCAGTACCGCTGGTGTCAGGGGTCGCTGTCGCGGCTGCGCAACGACCACATCGAGGCGCCGCGACGGATGCGGATACGGCAGTGGTTCGCCCACTGGGCGGGCATCTTCTACTACCTCACCACCGCGATGAACGTCTTTTTGTTGTTCCTGCCCGGCATCGTCATGGCCGCGGTGTATCCCGACGATGTGCGACCCGAACAGCTCGTCCCGTTCCTGCTGGGTCTGTGGGTGTATGTGGTGCTGTTCCCGCTGGTGTCGCGCTCGCGGTGGCGGCTGGAGGTGCTACGCGTGCAGATCGCCTACAGCTTCGCCCACACCATCGCCATCTGGCACAAACTGATCGGGCGCGAGATCGACTGGGTGCCGACCGGGGCGATCGGCAAGAGTAACGCGCTGGCGCGGTCGATCTCCTGGCTGGGAACTGTCTCACTCGGCGGTTCGCTGCTCGCGTTCTGGGGGTTCATCCTGCGCGACATCGTGGTCTATGGGCTCGTCGACTTCTGGATGATGTTCGGCTTCGTTCTCGCCTACACCTACTTGGCCGGCCCCCTGCTCCTCGAGTTCCTCCGAGTTCTCTTTCCCCGCCTGACGCCGGCCTCCGAGCAACGGGGTGCCCCGTTGGCGGAGGCGCCTGTTTCGGAGCCTGCCGACGGCTCACGAACAGCGGTCCAACCGCTCCCGACCCGCACCGACCACCGCCCCCGCTCCACCAACTGGAACCGCATCACCGCGTGGGAGGTGATCGGCTACACCAGCGCGATCGTGTTCATCGGTGCGCTGGCGTTGGGCTGGTTCGACATCATGCTGCCGTGGGCGGGCGCGTGACGACAGTCGACGACGAGGCGCCCACTGAACCGATCCGCTCGGTGAGCGACACCCGGTCCCCGGCCGCGAAGACATTCTTCGACGACATCGCCGGCCTGCGTGGCATCGCCGTACTGCTGGTGGTGCTGTTCCACGCGCATGTCCCGTTCGTGACCGGCGGATTCGTCGGCGTCGACATCTTCTTCGTCATCTCCGGGTTCCTCATCACGCGGCTGCTGATCCGCGAATACGAACGCACCGGGTCGTTGTCGTTCAAGGGATTCTACGCGCGGCGGGCGCGGCGGATCATTCCGGCGGCGGCGTTGGTGATCGTGGTGTCGACCATCGGTGCCGCGCTGACCATGCCGCTGCTGAAGGTCTTCAAACAGGCCATCGATCTGCTCGCTGCCGCAGCGCAAGTTGCCAATTGGCATTTCCTCTCGCAGAACGCCGACTACCTGGCCGGCGCCATCGACGGCAGTCTGGCAACTCATTTCTGGTCGTTGTCGATCGAGGAGCAGCTGTACTTCGTGTGGCCACTGGCGGTGTTCGGCGCCGCCGCCATCGCCTCACGTACCGCCCTGCGCCGCCACGTGTCGATGCGGGTCGCCGTGGGAGTGGTGGTGGGCGCGGTGACGCTCGCCTCGCTGATCGCCGCCATCCGGATCACCCCGACCGATCCAGCCACCGCCTACATGGCCACCTACACCCGCGCGTGGCAGTTCGGTGTGGGCGGGCTGATCGCGGTGGTGACACCGTTGTTCGCGTTGCGGTGGAAGTCGCCCCGAATCACTGCGGCCGTCGCGATCCTGGTGGGATGGCTCGGCTTCGCCGGCATCATCGTGGCCGCGACGATGATCGACGCCCACACCCCCTACCCCGGCACGGCCGCCCTGTTACCCACCATGGGTGCTGCCCTGGTCATCGTCTCCGGCCAGCTGTTCCCAGCCTCCGCCCGAGCCCCTTTCGCGCCGCTGCGCCCTTCCGCTGGTCGAGTAGCTTCCGAGCCGCTGCGCCCTTCCGCTGGTCGAGTAGCTTCCGAGCCGCTAGGCGAGGAGGCGTATCGAGACCAGTCCCACCGCCCAACCCTCACCGTCGCCCGCCTCCTCGCCACCCCACCCCTGACATTCCTCGGCCGAGTCTCCTACGCCTGGTACCTGTGGCACTGGCCGGCGATCGTTCTCTTCGAAACCGTCACCGGCGCATCGTCGTGGCCAGTTCTGCTGCTGGTCTCGCTGGTCGCGCTGGGTATCGCGACCCTGTCGACGCTGTTCTTCGAAGAACCGATCATCAACAACCGCGAGCTGCGACGCAACGCCTCGGCATCGATCTCGGTCGGCGTCACCGGGGTTGTCGTCGGGCTCACCGTCACGATGATCGCCGGCATCCTCACCGTGCAGATCGCCAGCCGCGACACCGTCGCCAATGCCGCGCTCAGCTACCAGTCGGTGTTCGGGAACGAGCGTGGTGAGATGGCGGGACCAGTGGTGCCCAACCCATTCCAGGCCTACGACGACCGACCCGAGCCGCACGACTGTCTGATCCCGGTCGGCGAGAGCACCGCCGGCCACGACTGCACTTTCGGTCCCGACCATGGCACCCCGGTCGTGGTGTTCGGCGACAGTCACGCCGACCAGTGGTCCGAAGCGATCCGCAGCATCGGCGCCAGCCATGGCTGGCGGATTCATCAGTTCACCAAAGCGGCCTGTCCTGCACAGAATCTGGCGCCGCGTCGCGGAGTCGGCGACCCCTACACCCAGCCGGAGTGCCTCCGATGGCGCGACGGAGCGCTCGCCGACATCCAGGCGGTGGCGCCCCGCATCATCTTCGTGTCATCGTTGTCGACCTACGTGCCCGACCGCGACGACGTGGAGCAGGCCTGGGACGACACGCTGACGGCCCTGCGCGCGACCGGCGCGAAGATCGTCTACATCGCCGACACCCCGTACCCGGGTTTCCAGATCGCCGACTGCATGTCCGGGGCGATGGACAACTGGCACAAGTGCGATTTCGAGCTCGACGGCTTCACTCGCATCGAACCGATCCTCGACGAGCAGGCGCGCGGGCAGAGCACCGATATCCTTACCATCGGCGTCAATGACCTGCTGTGCGACGGCAACCTGTGCTTCCCGGCACGCAACAAGATCCTCTTCTACCGTGACGACTCGCACCTGACCGCGACCGCCGCCGAGGTGCTTGAGCCAGCGCTGGTACGCCAGCTCGACGCCGCGAGGTTCGACTACGGCGGGCGCTGAACAGCCGGTGGAGTTTCACGCCCGCCCAGCGATCAACCGCGCGCACAGTTTCACGCGCGAGTGATCAACGCACGCGCGAGGACTCTGGTGACGACGGCCGACGATCCGCCCGTGCGTCAATCGGCGATGAATTGCACCTGACCGAACAGACCACCGGTGCCGCGTTCGCGTTGGCGACGAATCACATAGCGGCCCGGTGCGATTCCGGTGGCGCCATGTTCGGGGTGGATGAGGTAGGCGACGACGTCGTTCTCCAGGATGCCCAGGGCGAGTAGGGCCTCGTCGCGGACCGGCGACGACCACCTGCACCTGCCCCCGTCGGCCACCAGCGTGTGCGGATTACCGCCCGCGGCGCTGCGCAGGAGTTCCACCCCGGACAGTGGTACGTCCACCCGCTGGGTGTGGTTCACCGATCGTACGTCGCCGGCGACGAGGTGATAGGGGATCACCAGCAGGTCGCCTTGCGCCTGCATGCCGTCGATCACCGGGATCGAGATCGATTGGTCGAGATAGTCGAAGACGCTCAGGCCGCTGCGGTGGGTGAGGTCGGACAGGGTCATGTTCATGTGATCACCGTGGAGGTTGTTGTGGGTGGGAATCGGGAGCTCGGATCAGGTACGTCGGAGGAGGCCCGCGTAGTCGGCCCCGCGGAGGCCGTAGGTCCATCCGGCCGCGTCGACCGCGGTAGAGATCCAGCCGGGGATCTGCAGACCATAGCGGCGACGGTGACCGTCGCGTTCGCGAGATCCGTTGACGGCGAGCAGGATCTTCTCGTTCGTGCGCCATTCCGGCGGTGTCGAGTAGAGCTGCAGAGCGCCTCCAGGGTTGCCGGGATCGGGGGACTGATCCACCAATCTCAGGCCGGCAGCATCAATGTAGGTGTCCCAACCGATCCGCTCGATCGCCGTTCGACGGACCTCGACATTGCGTTCCCGCGCGATCTTTTCCGGTGAAGGATCGTCGATGACCCAGTCCGGAACCACGGTCCCGTGCACGACGTGTACCCCCGTACCGTCGACGAATTCCACTGCGCGGCGGTCCGGGTGATGCAGGCGCCGCTCGCCGTGTAGACCGGCCGGCGTTGGTTCGGTGTGGATCGCGATCGGTCGTTCGGCGAGAACGCACACGTCGTCGAACGGCCACCACCAGCCGGTGGATGTGGCGAGAGTCGCCTGTATGTCAACTGTCGCGTGGTCGGACGCGGACGCTCGGGCAACGCCGCAGCGCCACAGTGCGTCGCAGATCGCGACCCGGTGTGCCTCGTGTTGCCCATACCAGGCGACGACACCGTTCAGTGGCCTCATCTTGGTCCGGATCGTCGCCGCGATACCGTCGAACAGGCTGGTGCGCAACGAGTTCTGCACGGCTGTGCGAATCATCGCGCGTGGGCCGATCCCGGCGTCGAGCGATTCTTGGATGGTCATCTCGGCAGCCGCGTACGGCGCCACCCGAAGCTCCCGTGCGGCGCGTAGGCCAAGGAACGGGAACCGCTGCCCAGGTCGCTCTCCGGTCACACGCTCACGAGCTCGACTGATTCGGTCGGCGATACGGCGCGAGGCGCTATCGCGTGACAGCGACACGGAGGCTGCCAGGCCCTCGGACGCGATAAAGTCGGTCGCTGCGGGCGGTGAAGTGGTCCAGACGAATTCGGGTTCCGGGTAGCCGCACCATCGATACAGTTGTGCGACAGCGGATTCGGCGGTATCTCGGTCGGCCGGCAGGGTGCACAGACCGTGTTCGAGCCACGTCGCACGCGCCTCGGTGATCTCTGCTGCCAGATCTGTGGATGAATGACGCTGAATGACTCGGTGACGAGTCGGCGGGGTGATCACGGCGCTCACGCGATGGTGGCGGTGTCCGCCTTTCCGGTAGTCATAGCAATCAAGAGTGGCACGGGATCGTCTCTCGCGCAATACCCGGTTGCCTAACCTGGCGACCGGCCAAGGTTCTCGCGCGCCCAGCGATCACCCGCGCGTGCAGTTTCACGCGCGGGTGATCGGCGGGCGCGCGAGGACCACGCGAGCTACCGCACCCGGGCCAGCAATCGTCGTCGGGCTTGGTGACTTGTTCGACGCAGCTTGCGCTTTCGTCGTCGAGTACGTGCGGCGAGTCGTGCCGGCGAGATCGGCTTGCGCCGAACCGCCGCGTCCGCAGCCGGTGGTTTGGTTTCGGCGGGTTGTGGGTCCTCGCTGATCGTGCCGCCGCGGAGGTAGTGTTCGAAGAGTTCGCCGACCTCGTGGATCCGGTTGACCTGGGGTGGTCCGGGTGGGCTGCCGTCGTGTGGGTTCAGTGACCATCCGGCTCGGCCGGCGTCGCGGCCGTGGCGGATGATGCGGGTGCTCCATTGTCCGGGGTTGGGGCCGACCATCCGGTTGTGTGGTGGGCAGGCTGGTGCGGTGGTGTCGATGTCGGTGGTGCCGCCGTCGGCCCAGTCCTTGTCGGCGTGATGGATTTCGACGATCGCGCTCGGATGTGAGCAGCCGGGTTTGGAGCATCCGCTGCCGCCGTCTTGGGCGAAGTGCATCAACCGTTGCGCCTGGTTGGCGAAGCGTTTGGCGGTGCCCAGATACAGCGGTTGGGCGGTGTGGTCTTTGAACACGGCGAGGTGGAATTGCGCCTCGGCGGCCATCTCGATGATGTCGGCGATGGGCAGTTGGGTGCCGGTCGCGGTGTGCCCGAACCCGGCACGATCCCGCAGGTCGGTTTCGTTGACCTTGACGATGATGTGTGGCGGCAGACCGCGGTGGCTCTTGCCGAGTACCCCACCGTCGAGGACCAGCTTGAACAGGGCTTGCAGGGCGTCGTGGTTGCGTTGGCCGGTGGATCGATTGTCGCGCCCGGCTGCCTCTTTCAGTTTCTCGATGTCGGCGTTGAGAGTCGCGCCGCGTGGGGAGTCCTTGTCGTCGGGATTGTTCATCCCGGGGGCGGCCATTTTCGCCAGGATCACGTCGAGCATGGCGCGGGTGGTGGGTGTGAGGGCACCGTCGATCTCGCTCATCGATTGGTCGTCTTGATCACCGATGAGTACCGAACGACGCCGGGCGCGGTCGCGTTCATCGGCCAGGGTGCCGTCGGGGTCGATGCGGCTCAACAGTTCGGCGCCGGCCTTCAGGATCTGTTTCGGTGTGAGGGTGCGGGCGAACTCGGCCAACATCGCCTCGGCCTTCTCGGCGACGTCGAGTGGCACCGAGCGGGGAATCTTCTTCACCACTTTCAACACGGCATCGACGTGGGCGGGGGTGGCGGCGCCGTCGGCGACTGCTGCTGCCAGTCCCGCATAGCGTGGTGGGGTGAGTTCGCCCTGCAGGGACCGGAATTGCGCCAGGGCCCGCATGTGTCGCATGCGGCGGCGGTGATCGGGGATGCGGAGATGGTGGGCCATCATCTCGCCGATGTGGCGGTAGCCGAGTTGGCCGGGCACGCCGCGGTCGTTGCAGTCCATCATGCGGCGATGCCCGATCAGACTCATCCGACGATGGGCACGTTCGTGTTGTTCGGCCACATCCAACACCGCGTCATCCATGGCGGAGGTGGTGTCGACGGCATCGATACGATCCAACAGGTCATGCAACTGCGCATACAGCTGCTGCACCTCACTGACCTGATCTGTGCCCGACACTGTGTAGCCCCCCGACCGTCGTTCGAACGTACATTCGAGAGTAACCCCGATCTTCGATGTTCGCAACCTCTTGATCAGAATCACACAAGACCGGGGACGAAATGCCCTGACCTGGAACGTCGCAGCGGTGTGAACTAGAAGTGCTAGAACGAAACGGACACCCCGGGAGAAGGAGATGACTGATGACTGTGGGCGACGGCTCGATGGTCGTGGCGGTTGACGGCTCGGACAATGGCCTGGTCGCCACGCGGTGGGCGGCAGCCGCGGCCGAACGCGAGAAGCTCCCTTTGGACGTGGTCACTGCCTTCGAGATCCCGCCGATCGTGCCGACGCAGGCGTTTCTCGACGGGCTGCGCGCCGAGGCTCACCAGGGTGTCGACGAGGCGGCCGCGCTCGCCGGGAAGGTGGCGCCTGGGCTGCAGGTGACGGCATCTGTCGTCGAAGGGCGCCCGGCTCTGTTGTTGCAGGAGTTGTCGTCGCGGGCGAAGTGCCTGGTGGTGGGTAGTCGCGGACGCGGGGGAGTCGCGGGATTGTTGCTCGGATCGGTGAGCACCTATGTGGTGGCACACGGCGATTGCCCGGTCGTGGTGGTGCCGTCCGTAGAGGCGTCGAGGCCGTCGACGGGACCTGTCGTTGTTGGCCTGGACGGTTCGCAGGTCGCGCATGAGGCGGCGGTGGAGGCGTTTCGGCAGGCGCAGGCCCTGAACACCTCGGTGGTTGCAGTGCACACCTACAGCGCGTTGTCGGGTGAGGTCATCGGCGGTCGGCACCTGCCGCCGCGGGAACAACTCCACGATGAGGCGGTGGAACTGGTGGCAACCCAGCTTCGTGACGTACGCGAGCAGTACCCCGACGTCGACGTGAAAACCGTGCTGAGCGTGGACAAGCCGGCGCAGAGCATCCTCGATCATGCGAAGGACGCCCCGCTCGTGGTGCTCGGCAATCGTGGACGAGGTGGCTTCCGCGGACTGCTGCTGGGTTCGACATGCCAGTCGGTCTTGCACGTCGCGCAGTGCCCGGTCATGGTGGTGCACACGCAATAGGCTTCTGCGCCGGCAGGGTTCAGCGATCGCCGATGGTCGCCAATCCCTGCCGGAACGCTGCCGTGCTCACCGGGGTCGTGTTGAATCGCCAGTCGCGTTCCTTGTCGGTCTGAAACCACAGGAACGCCTCGAGGCGAGGCTCGGCGTCGACGATCGTGAAGAAGTCAGCAATCCAGTCCGCCTTCGCCTCCGGTGACGGGCCGTCGGCGCATCCGACCTCCGTGATCAGCAGCGGCTGGTTGCCGCCGACCTCCCGCAGCCGACTGAGGCTGGGCGGGAATAGGTCTCGCGCAGACTGCCAATGATGCCCAGGCGCGTCGCCCCAGTTGTAGCCGTCGGCGGCCAGATAGTCGACGACGCCATGTCCCGGATACGCATCGGCGAAATCCGTGGTCGCGGCCGTCAGCGCGTTGGGTGCCCAGACGAAGCGCACGTTGTCGGCACCGACGTCGTCGAAGATGCGCCACATGCGGTTCCACGCCGCCCGATACCCAGCGGCTGTGTTTCCGCCGATGCCGATCGCCCACGGATACCAGGTTCCGTTCATCTCCTGTGCGAACCGCAGCAGGATCGGCTTGCCCCAATCCACGAGCTGCGTCGCCCAGCGTCGGAAGTCATCGTCGAAGTCGCCGGATGCGATGCGTGACAACGCATACCGCGGTTGCTCGATCCCGCCGTCGGGTTGCCACGGCTCGAGACTGAGCAAAGGTCCGGCCCCGGCTTCGACGATCGCGTCGAGGTCGGCGATCGGTGCGTTGTCGCCGATCGCGGCGAATCGGTGCAGGTAGCCGGGAGCCGCGCCCGCCAATGCAGCGAGCTGATCGATAGGCGACGGCGACGACGCACTCGCCGGTAGGACGCTCGGGATGTAGGCGCCCCAGCGACGGTCCGGGGTGGGCTCGTTGCCGGCTGTCGGCGACGAACAGGCTGCCAACGGCAACGTCGCCGACCCGGCGAGCAACAGCGTGCGCAAGACCTCGCGGCGCGACCAGCCACGCGTCAGCGTGCGATCGGTCGGTGCGGTGGTCATGAGTCCATCTTGGCGGGTCGGTGCCGGCAGCGCCGTGGAGGGGATGCCGCCGCCGCAGTTGCTGAGGCGAGAACGTCGTGCATCGCAGCCGAGAACCTGCACGCCGACACGCGACGGCTTTCCCGTGTCTGTAGCCTTCGGAGCGCGGTGGTATTCACGTCAGCCGCCGGTAGCGGGGTGCGCGGACACCAAGGACTTGGCCGAGACAAGGAGCCTGCACATGACCACCTCGACCGCGAAGCCTGCCGCGACCGGCCGCTCCTCTTGGTTGCCGATGATCGGGTTGTTCCTCGCCCAGGTCATGATGTCCTTCAACGTCGCGGCCGGTGTCCTTGGGCGGCATGGTCGAGGACTTCGACGTCGCGCCGACCGTCGCGAGTACCACCATCGTCGTCTATGGTCTCGTCGTCGCAGCCCTGGTGATGTTGGGGGCCAAACTCGGTCAACGTATCGGTTGGCTGCTGATTTTCCGGATCGTCGTCGGTGTGTTCGCCTGCTCGGCGATCCTGATGATCGTCTCGCCCGCCGTCGGTTGGGCCATCGCGGGTCAGGCGTTGGCCGGTGCGGCAGCCGCGATCATCGTGCCATCGTTGGTCGCCTTGATCGCCGCGAACTATCACGGGGACCAGCAGGCGACGGCGATCGGCTCTCTCGGGTCGGCTCGTGCGGTGTCGGGGGTGAGTGCCTTCTTCCTCGGTGGTGCGCTGGGCACGCTGGTCGGATGGCGCCCCGTCTTCGGAATCGTGCTGGCACTTGCGGTTCTCATCCTGATCTTCAGCTTCACGCTCACCTCGGTGCCCGGTGACCCGGACATCACGATCGACGTCTTCGCCGCAATCCTGATCGGCGTCGGCATCATGTCGCTCACGCTGGGTTTCAACAACCTCAACAACTGGGGGGCGTTCTACGCCGATCCCGCAGCACCTTTCGACATCGCCGGGGTCTCCCCGGCGGCCATGCTGATCGTCGCGGGCGTGGTCTTGGTGCAGGCGTTCTTCATGTGGACGCGACGGCAGATGGCGGCCGGCAAGGTTCCGCTGGTCGACCTGTCGGTGCTGCGCAGTTCGCGCGAGCGCTCGGCGGTCTACGCCATGTTCATCGTCGTGGCGATGGAAGCAGCATTGAATTTCACGGTGCCGCTCTACGTGCAGATCGTGCAGGGACGTACCCCCTTCGACACCGCGCTCGCGATGATGCCCTTCAATCTCACGGTGTTCATCACCGCCACGCTTGTTGTGCGCGTGTACAAGCGATACACGCCGCGGGTGATCGGGGTGTTCTCGTTCGTTCTCACGACTGCTGCGCTGATCTGGCTGGCGTACGTTGTGTCGAACAATTGGGAGACGCTGCCGACTATTTTCGGTCTCATCGTCTTCGGTGTCGGGCAAGGTGCGCTGGTGACGCTGGTGTTCAACGTGCTGGTCACGTCGGCGCCCAAGAAGCTGGCCGGTGACGTGGGCTCGGTCCGCGGTACCACGCAGAATCTTGCGTCGGCCGTCGGTACCGCGGTCATGGGCGCGCTGTTGGTCACTCTGTTGAGCATCGGTGTCGGACAAGCAGTCGTCGACAACCCGCGCCTGCCCGATTCGCTGGTGTCGCAGGTGGACCTGGACAACGTGAACTTCGTCAGCAACGACGAGTTGCGCGAGGTGCTCGACGCCACCACCGCGACACCCGAGCAGATCGATGAGGCGGTCCGGGTGAACGAAGACACTCGACTCGCGACGTTGAAGTACGGGCTGTTGCTGCTCGCCGCCTTGAGCGCGACCGCAATCGTGCCCGCCGGCCGCCTGCCGAACTACCGGCCCGGCGAGATTCCCGAAGACACCTACGGCGACGACCGCTGAGGATCGCTGCTGCCTGTTCAAGCCCGAGGCGGTCCGGGTGGTCAGAGCTACGGCAAGTCGCAACTGCCTCCGGTGGTGGGGGTGACGTGGTCGCCGTGACGGGCCGTGGTCGACGCCGTTCCCGCGGGCCGATTCGGATCCCGCAGGTGAGGTCGGGGAACGCGGCCCGTCGACGACCCGCGCGACCCGAGCCGACCCGCGCGACGGCGACTCGACCCGGCCGCCGCCTCGTGGACCCGCGTCGGGGATACTGCAGTAGTTCCCGACGACGACCCCCCGCCGCCCGAAGCGTGGGCTCTGGAGGAGCCTGATGACCGACGCGCCTGCGCACCGCAACCTGGTGATCTGCCTCGACGGCACCACCAACGAACCCGAGACCGGCTTTACCAACGTGGCACGGATGTTCGACGCCTGTGTCAAGGACTCCGGCCAGCTGGTCTACTACGACCCGGGCGTCGGCACGATGGGGTCGCGCGCCGCGGTCACCCAGACCGGCCGAGCCGTCACCCGATTCGCGGGCATGGTGGCCGGATTCGGCATCCGCGACAACATCGAAGAGGCCTACACCTGGCTGTGTCAGCGGTATCGGCCCGGCGACGAGATCTACGTGTTCGGTTTCTCCCGCGGCGCCTACACGGCCCGCGCATTGACCGGGATGCTGCGCACCGTCGGGCTGTTACACGCCGACGCCGTCAATTTGGTGCCCTACGCGCTGAAGCTGTACACGCGGTCGGGGCCGAACGGGGAGTCTGCCGACGGGTCTGCGGATCGTGGTGCGGAGAAGGAATTCTGGAAGTTGCGCAACGACTTCCGGACCAAGTTCGGCAACCCCGACTTTCCCGGCCCGTTCCGCAACACCAAGCAGGTCCGGTTCCTCGGCGTCTGGGACACGGTCAAATCAGTTGGCTGGCTCAATCTTCGCGCCCGCTTCGAGGTGGCGCGCTGGCCGTTCACCGCCAACATCGACAACGTGCAGACCGCACGCCACGCGCTGGCCATCGACGAACGCCGACGACCCTTCGCCGAATACCGATTCGCCGCCGAGGCCACCGCCGATAGAGACGTGCAAGAGGTGTGGTTCGCGGGCGTGCACGGCGACATCGGCGGCCAGTGCCGCGAAGACAGCCGTCTACCCGATATCGCGCTCGCATGGATGATCGACGAGGCGCACGCTGCCGGTATATGCGTCGACGAGAAGGCATACCGGCGAATACTCGGTGTGAAGTTCGGTCAGCCCCTCGACGGCGACCTGGCGTTGGGTGAGATCGTCCCGAACGCGAGTCCGTGGCGCCTCGCGGGTGGCTGGCGGACGCGGCGGCCGCGAGCCGACGATGTGGTGCACCCCAGCGTCACGCATCGCGTTGCCGCGACGCGTCATGACCGGCAGCCGTATCGGTCACCTCTCGACGGCTGACGCAGCCAGCTGCGTTGGCTTGCCGCGGGCCGCTTCCGATCCCGCAGGTGCTGTTGGAGAACGCGGCCCGTCGACGACCCGCGCGACCCAAGCCGACCCGCGGCACGCTCACTCCCGCATCCGCTCGCGCGCCAGCGCGACTCGCAAACCGGCGACCCATTCAGGGTTCAACCGGTCGATCCCGTACTCCAACACCAGCAGGGCACCGGTGAGCCTGGCTCCCAGCAGCCGCATGAGCGCAGCGACCTGATCGCGATCGGGCACGGTTTCGATGACCCGGCAGTGGCGACGCTCTGCTCGACCAGTTGCTGCCACGATCGTGCGTTCATGTGATCAGGCTACGAACGCACTCCGACACAATCGGGTCGGCGGGAATGCAGCCTAGTCAGCAGCAGCAGCAGCCGCCACCGCCTGCTTGCGCCGATACAGCACACCCGCCGCACCCACAGCGGCGCCGGCCAGCGCGAGCACGCCCACACGTTCACCTTCGAGTCGATGCCCGAGCAGCCCGTCCACCGAGTACCGGCCGGGACCGGTCAATGCGAGTGCCGCGGACGCGACACCCAGCACCGCGGGGAACTCGAGGCCGCCGTTCTGCGAGAAGAATCCATTGGGCCGGTGCACGTCGGCGGCGGCCAGCATCGCCGCCGCGCCCGCTGCCGACGCAACCCGTGTACCCGCACCCAGTGCGACCAGTCCGCCCGCGGCCTCACTCACGCCGGCGGTGACCGCCGACAATTTGGCCGGCTTGAATCCCATCGCGTCCATCCCGGCTGCGGTGCCGTCGATGCCCGGGCCGTTGAACCAGCCCGCCAGCTTCTGCGTGCCGTGCGCGAACAGCGTGGCGCCCACGGCGGTGCGCAGCGTCAGAAGTCCCAGGTCGAGTGCCTTCGTGCGTGACTTGTCAGCAGACATGACAAAGCTCCTTGGTCGTTAGCGGTGCAAACCTAAAACGGAACTGTAGTCCGCTTAGCTGAGAGACTCCTGGCCGCCCCTCTGCCCCGGCGCCTCAGGTTTCACGCTCGTGTCCCGTGGTAACCCGACAGCCATGACCGATCAGAACGATGCACCGGACCTCGACGACGTGATGACTCCCACCGAGGACGTCACTCCCGATCATCGCGAGCACGCCAAGGAGCCCAAGCACCTCGACGACGACGCGCTCGCGCAGCGCGCCGAGCACGAGCAGCAGCTGGTCGACGACGCACGTGACGACTGATTGTGGCCACTGAGCAGCGAGGAGGCGACACCGTGACCGACCAACCGCCCGAAGAACTCTCGACCGTCCAACTCGTCGAGCGACTGCAGCATCAGACCACGACGCTGGTCAAAACCGAGATCCGCGACGCCCTTGACGAGGTGAAGACCAAGAGCAGCCGTTTCGGCGTCGGCGTCGGAGTGTCCGGCGCCGGTGCGCTGCTGCTGTTCTTCGGCCTCGCCACGATGGTGGCGGCGGCCGTCATCGGGTTGGCCAATGCCGTCGACCCGTGGCTGTCGGCGGTGATCGTCGGTGCCGTGCTGCTGGTGATCGGAGCCGTGGTCGCGGGGATCGGGGCCCAACGCGCCAAGGCTGCCGTACCGCCGGCACCGCAACACACCGCCGCCAGCGTTCAGCGCGACGTCGACACCGTGAAGGAGCACCTACGATGACCACCCCCGAGGACCCGCCCGTCGAGCAGCAGCGCGAAGAGCTCGCCCAGACCGTCGACGCGCTCACCGACAAACTGGATGTGCGTGCGCGCGCCCACGACGCCGCCGAGCACACGGTGCAAGCGGCGTCCGCGACCGCCCGCGACAACCGGCAGCTCCTGATCGGTGTCGCTGCAGCGGTCCTCGCGGTCGGCGCGGTTGTGGTGATCCGCCGCAGGATTCGATAGGAATGGTCACATGAGCAACGTCTCCAAGACTCTGTACAAACCACTCGCGCTCGGCATCAGCATCCTCGGCGGTATGGCCGCCGGTGCGGTGTTCAACAAGGTGTGGGCGCAGTTCTCCGACGAACCCGACGCGCCGAACCCGAAAGACCTGCAGCGCAGCACCAGGGAGGTCCTGGCGGCGGCTGCGCTGCAGGGATTGATCTACGGAGTGGTGAAGGCGGCGATCGACCGCGCGGGCGCCCAGGGCTACAAGGCCGTCACCCACGAAACACCGGAGTAGCTCTTACCGAGAGCTTGGCTTCGCACTCTGGCGTGCGCGGACCGTGCCGCCCACGCCAGAGTGCGAAACCTTGTCGCACAACCGGTTACCGAGTCACCGCGTCATCACTGGGCGTGGGCCTCGATTTGCTCGGGTCTGCCCTTCGCCTCCACCTCGATCTTTCGCGGTTTGGCCCGCTCGGCCAGCGGGATCGTCAGTGTCAGAACGCCATTGTCGTAGTCGGCGGTGATACGCGAGGTGTCGATGCCCTCGCCCAACGACAGCTGCCGCCGATACGTACCCGCGAAGCGTTCGCTGCTCAGCCACTGCACCCCCTCGTCCGACGGCGCGCTGCGCTGCGCGGACAGGGTCAGCGTGCCGTTGTCGACACTGATGTCGATGGAGCCGGGATCGGCGCCGGGCAGGTCGGCCACCAACATGTAGTGATCGTCGACCTTGTACAGATCCAGCGGCATGAACCGCGGGGTCCGCTGGGTGCCGGTCATCGAACCGGTCATCAGCCCCCGAGTAAGCGCATCAACATCGCTGAACGGATCAAAACGAAGCACAGCCACTCACCTCCTGAACCAAGGCTGCCCGCCACCCGTTGACGAGCACCCATTCGCTGTACGACTCCATAAATAGCACTGGATCGCCGATTGCGCTAGCACTCGGAAGCAAAGAGTGCTAAAAAATTCTTGTTCGTTTCGCGCCAGCGCTTCACCGCCGGAATGACAAGGAGGACACCATGACTGCGCGTGAATCAAGCTTGCAGCCACCGGTCGTCGAGTGGCCCGACCCCTCTCCCTTGGAGCGATGGTGGGCGTCGGTGATGACTTCGGGCCCCACATGGCGACAGTCGGCCCACGACGCACGACGAGCATCGGGGGCTACCTCCGCTCGGGACGTTCGATGAGCCTCGCGTTTGGATCGCGGAGTCCGAGGCGGCACCCTCCCGCCCCGTCCAATGGCGACAGGGGTCCAGTGGATGGGCTGTGCTCCGCAGTGCTCGCCACTCTGGGATTCGTCGCGACCTTCGCCCTCGTCTTTGTCGGCGCCTCGGTGGAGACGGTATTTCTGGCGGCGTTGATCGCAATCGCATCGTTGGGCGTCGAAATCCACTCGTTGAACCGGCTGCCCTGAGCGGCAAGACCCCTGGACTGGTGACGCCCGGAGGTCTCGGGCGCCGAACGGGGAGAAGCGCACTCGACGGTCAGCGAGGGATCCTTCCTCGGCACATAGCTTCATATTAAAAACGACTGTCATTATGGTTAAGGTAGCGCCTGCTCCTTTTCCATCGGTCGACGTCGTTAGGGGAACTCGCGGTGCCACATCTGCTCCTGGTGGAAAGCTGGGTGGGGTCCATGGGGACGCTCCTGCCGCGTGCGATCGAGCAGCTGGGCGTGGAGTTCACCTTCCTCACCCGCGCGCCCGAGCACTACGCGCGCCAACAGCCGCCCGAGGAGATGCACCCGCTACTCGCGGGACGCGCCGTGGTCACGGCAGACACCAATGATCTTGCCGACGGGTTGCGGGCGGCACGCGAGATCGACGCCGACCTGCGGATCGACGGTGTGCTCACCGCATGCGACTACTACCTGCCCCTCGCCGCACATATCTCGTCCGCACTGGGGCTGGCCGGCCCCAGCCCGGACTCGATCGCCGACGCCTGCGACAAGGCGCGCACCCGCGTAACTCTCGATCACGCGGGTCTCGTCGGGCCCCGTCACCGGACCGTGGGTCTGGACGACGAAGTTCTTCTGCGTGCGGCAGCCGACGAGATCGGTTACCCCCTGGTGGTCAAGCCGACTGACCTGTGCGCCGGAATGTTCGTGCGGCGAGCCGACTCCTGGACCGACGTCGCAGCAGCGGTGGCGCAGTTGCGCAGCTTCGACATCAATGCACGCGGCCAGAAACGAGAACCCGTCGTCCTGCTGGAGCAGTTCCTGGACGGACCGGAGTTCAGCGTGGAGAGCTGGGTACATCGAGGCCGGGTTCATTCGCTCGGAGTCACCGACAAGAGCCTCGGCGGAGACTCGGGGTTCGTGGAGACCGGGCACATGTTCCCGGCGCACCTGAGTCCCGAGGACCGCTCGGCTCTCATCGTGACAGCCGAGCAGGCCATCGCCGCGCTGGGCCTCGACGACGTGGTGGTGCACACCGAACTGCGGCTCACCGGCGACGGGCCCAGGATCATCGAGATCAATCCACGACCGGCCGGTAACCAGATCACCGAGCTGATTCGCTACGTCGACGGAATCGACTTACCCTCCGTAGCAGTCGAACTCGCACTCGGCCGCGACCCGTCGTCGACGGGCGGTTCGGTGTGTTCAGCACACCGTTCGAGTTCACGCAGCGCGGCGGTGAGCATGCTCGTGCCGCACCGGGCGGGCACGCTGACGTCGTTGCACGGGGCCGACGCCATCACCGACCATCCGGCGGTGGTGTCGGCGACCTTCAAAGAGCCCGGACATGTCACCGCATCGGGGGCGAACAACAACTCCTACCTCGGCAACATCATCGCTCTCGCCGACGAGTCGGGTGCGGCGCGTCGGGTGGCCGATGATCTCCTGGCCGGACTCGAAGTGACCATCGTGGACACACGCTCGTGATGCCGGCAGAGCTCGACTGCGTTGATGCGTTGATGGAGAAGTATTGCACCGAACCGGCTTCGGCTCCGCCGGCAGACCTGTCGGTAGCGGTCGCGTTCATCACCGATCAGGCCGCACAGCATGCCGGCCGGAACCAGCAGTACCGGAATCAGGTCCTCAGCGTCCGGGTGGGCACGGCGGTCGGCTCGTGCTCGATCGAACCCGGCAGCCTCGACCCCGGGACGGTCCTCGACTGCGCAGGAGCTTCGGTCCAGCGGCTCCTCCGTCACGAATCGCGCGCCGTCCGAATCGCAGTCCTCGACGCCTACCTCGCACACACGTGTCCGCACCGCGACGATTCTCGATGCGTAGCGTTACCTCTGCCGTCGGGCGATTCGCTGTTCCGATCGATGCGGCGCGCCCGCCACGTGACCGGACTCGTCCCGGTGGTTCCGGGCGAGCGGGTCCTGGTTGTCGGCGTGGTCAACTCGTTGCTCGCGTGCCTCCGAGAACGTGGTGTGCATTATGTCGCGTGCGATCTCAGAGGGGGACGCACGGGCTCGCATGAACATCGCCCGCTACGCGGGCGTCCGTCTGACGGTGGGTGTGGTGCAGACGGCGGCGGTGATGGGCTGTGTGTTCGTGGTCGCCTCCGCCTTGCCCGGCGACGCGGCCGTGGCCATTGCTGCCGACGATCCCGATCCCGAACGTATCGCCGCGCTGCGACAGAACCTCGGTCTCGACCGGCCCCTGCTCACCCAGCTCGGTGACTGGGCCGGTGGTCTCCTACAGGGGGATCTCGGAACCTCCGCGGGCTCTGGGCGCCCGGTGACCGCGATTCTCGCCGACGCCCTCGGGCCCACGGTGACGCTCGCGGTTCTCGCGATGGCGCTGACCGTCCCCGCGGCCATCGCGATCGGCGTGATGGCCGCCACGCATCGCGGCCGGCGGGTGGATCGCACCATCACGGGTACTACGGTGGCGTTGTACGCGGCACCGGAGTTCGCCGTGGCGATCGTGCTCATCTCGGTGTTCGCGGTGGGCCTGGGATGGTTTCCCCCTACCGCGGTCGGCGCCGGGGACTCGCTACTCGACCAACCCGAACTGCTCGTCCTGCCGGTCATCGTCCTGATGGTGCGTCCGGTGTGCTCACTGTCCCGGTTGGTGCGCGCATCGATGGCCACCACCCTGGACTCGGAGTACATCGAACATTCGCTGCGTCTGGGTATCTCGACGCGTCGGGTCATCTGGCGGCACGCACTGCCCGGGTCGCTGACTCCGGCGACCCAGCATGTCGCGCGGATCGCCGACTGGATGCTGGGCGGTGTGGTGATCGTCGAGGCCGTCTTCGCCATCGGCGGTCTCGGCGAGGTCCTGGTGGATGCCGTCAGCAGCCGCGATCTGCCATTGCTCATGGGGGTGGTGTGCCTGTTCGCGGTGATCACAGTGGTGGTGAACACCGTCGCCGACATCGTTGCCTATCTGCTGAATCCGGCGGCCGGAGATGCACTGTGAGTTCCTTGCGACGACATCCTCGACTTGCACTGATCCTCGGCGCCACGCTCGCAGGTATACCGCTGTTGGTGGCGCTCGCCGGTCCGCTGGTGGCCGAGCCCGGTGAGCGTGGCCCGGCCTTCACGCAGGGCGAGAACTGGCTGCTGGGCACCGACGTAGAGGGTCGCGATGTGCTGGCGCAGGTCCTGTTGGGTGGGCGCTCGCTGGTGGTGATTGCGGTGATCGCGGTGGTGTTGACCTACGCCGTCGCGGTGCCGTGGGCGATGAGCGCGGCCGCCAGCCGGCATCGGCTCATCGACGAGATGATGATGCGTCCGCTCGACGTGCTGCTGTCGTTGCCGTCGATCATGCTGCTGCTGATCGTGGTGGCCATGTCGGGAGCCAGCACTGTGGTGCTGACGGTCACCGTTGCCCTGTTGTTGTTTCCGGATGCGGCCCGACTGATCCGCGCATCTGCCCTGCGTGCAGTGCACACCCCTGCCATGGCTGCGCTGATACTGCAACGGGAGTCGTGGTGGCGCAGAATCATCGGCTATCTGGGTCGCACCCTGGTCCCGATCATCGCCGCCGACGCCGGACTCAGATTCGTCGGAGCCATCTACCTGGTCGCATCGGCCAGCTTCCTCGGTCTCACCGCTGATGCCGCGGGCACCGACTGGGCGGTCATGGTGGATCGCAACCGAAGCGGGATTGCACTGGTGCCGTGGGGAGTTCTGGTTCCCGCTGCACTCATCATCGCGATGGCGGTGGGCGTGAACCTGCTGTGCGACTCGTTGACCCGACAGCAGGGGCGCAATGGAACCCTCGCGGGGGTATCGGCATGACTCAGGTGACCGGACCAACTCCGGTGGCAGCGACTCTCGTCTCGATTCGCGGACTCACCGCGCGCACTGCGCAACGGGTGATCGTCGACGATATCGATCTCGACATCCCCGCAGACGGGGTCACCGCTCTGGTCGGCGCATCGGGGAGCGGCAAGACGACGACCGCGATGGCCCTGATGGGTGAGCATCGGCCGGGTGTGCAGCTCAGTTGGCGTGAAAGAAGCGCCGCGCAGCTGCGCTTCGGCTATGTGCCGCAACACCCGTCGGCAGTACTCAATCCGGCGCTGCGGATCGGAACCGTTCTGCGAGACGTCGAGCATGCGGCACGGCGTCGGGGCGCGGACGTGTCGGTGGGCGACGCACTGCGGCGATCCGGCTTCTCCGACGATCCGGCGATGCTACGTCGTCATCCGCATCAACTCTCCGGTGGCCAGCAGCAACGTCTGGTGATCGCGCTGGCTCTGCTCACCGCGCCGGACTGCCTTGTGATGGACGAACCGACCACCGGTCAGGATCCGGCGCGTCGCGATGCGGTACTCACCGAGATCGAACGCCTCGTCGGGCTCGGACTGCCCGTGTTGCTGCTCACCCACGATCATGACGCGGTGCGGCGGGTGGCATCACATGTCATCACCATGGAGCACGGACGGATCGTCGCGGTTGCGGACCGACAGCCAACGGGACGCGACGAGAACAGCGGTCGGCAACGTCACCGGATCGCCGCTTGCGACGTCGTTGAAAGAGGGGTTGCGCGGTTGGCGCTCGAGAGCATCAGCGCCGGGTATCGGCGTCATCCGGTCTTGCAGGATTTCTCCCTGCGCGTCGAACCCGGCGAGTGTGTGGCGCTGGTGGGCGCGAGCGGGTCGGGGAAGTCCACGGCCGCAAGAGTGTTGGCGGGATTGCAGGCGCCGTCGGCAGGGCGGGTGCTCCTCGACGGCCGGCCGTTGCCGGACGTGGTGAGCCGCCGATCCCGAACCGATGCTGCCGCGATCGGCTACGTCTTCCAGGACGCGAAGGCTGCGTTCGACCCGTATCGCTCGGTGTGGGATCAGATCGTGCGGTCGCCTGTGCGGCTGCGATCGGCCGGCCGGGCGCAGGCGCAAGCCGCGGCGTTGCGTGCCATCGAGCAGGTGGGGCTCAGTCGGGCTCTGGCCGACAGTCGCCCGGGCACGCTGTCCGGTGGTGAGGCGCAGCGGGCCGCGATCGCGCGTGCCCTGTCCGCCGACCCCTCGGTGCTGATCTGCGATGAGGTGACGACCGGTTTGGACCCCGAATCTCAGCGCCAAGTACTGCATGTGATGTCCCGACTCACCCGCGACGAGGGCCGGTCATTGTTGATTATTACGCACGACCAGAAGGCTGTCGCGCAGGTCGCCGACCGAGTCGTCGACCTCGACCACCCGGGGCAGCGCGCGTGACGACAGACCCTTCGCGGTGCGTTCCCGTTGACTGTGCGCCGTTTCCCGTCGACTGGGCGCCAGATTCCGTTGACTGGGCGCCGTTTCTCGTTGACTGGGCGTCGTTTTCGGTCGAGTGGGCGCTGTGCCTCGTGTCCGACCGACCGCCGGCGCCACCCGAGCGGGCAGACGCGGCCGCGTGACTTCGGTGCTACCGTGTCCACATGCTGAGTCTGCAGAAAGGCGCATGAGGCGCCCGCGTCGTTTGCTGGTGCGCGTCGTTGAGTCGTCCGTGGGCGACGGAGCGCTCGCACCTCCCCGGGTTGGAGCGGTCACCGATTTTCCGGTTGGCTTCGTCGAAGCCGGGTCGGCGTTTGTCAACCATCGTGTGCGTGACGCCGAGGTCATGACGGTGCGCGGCGTGCTCGAACTCGAGGACCGAGGGCCGTTCGAGCACCACGATCACGAATCCGCTGTGTCGTACTGGATGTGGCAAGGTCTACTGCGCGGCGACGGCTGGACCGCCACTTGGCATGGCACGCGACCGCTGACCGGACCCGTCGAGCTGACCGGCTACTTCACGTCGGCCTTGAACATCGACAACCCGGGACGCGTGCGCGGCCGCATCACCCGCGTGCGCATCATCTCCGAGGCCTATCGGCCCGTCGACGACTCGTGGGAGGTCATCGGCGGGGCACCGGCCCACTACCGAGACGTCCAGCGCGCCCCGCACTTTCATGGAGACGATGTCACTGCCACCGCTTCCGGCATGAGCTACCGGGACACCGCGATCCTGATCGACCTCGACCTCGATGACGTTGCACCGCCGCCCGTTCGCCCACGTGTCGTGCCCGGTCACGTCTCCGTTGCCGGCGATTTGACGGTGTGGGTCTCCGACACCGAGCTGCCGGTGGTCGCCCGCATCGACACCCGGGCCAACGACGCTGTCGAATACGTGCTTCCGGGACTGCCCGCCGACTTTCGCCGCGTATATGCCACTCCCACAGGCTGTTGGGCGACGGAGCCACCAGCGGTGTACCGCATCACCGCCGGGGAGGGAGCGTACCGAGTCGCCGACGTCGGTGCCGCCATTGCAGCGGTCAGCGGCGAGACGCTCCTCGCTCACCACGCGACCCGGGGGTGGACGCTCTACGCACCGGACCGACCACCGCTGCCCGTCGACCTTCCCGACTCGGAGACCATCGGCTTCCCGGGCGTTGACCGCCACACCGGCGACTTCGTGCTGCTGTCCCGGGCAGGCTCCACACAGTTGCGGCTGGTGCGGGTCAGCACCTCGGGGGAGGTGAGCGTCGGACCGGTCCTCGAGCAGTTGGGGCGGCATGCGTGGCCGGTCTTAGCCGGTACACCGCTACGCATCCTCTACGGCCGCGGGCAGGCGGCGATCGTCAACGACGACCTGACGCTCGGCCCGGCCGATCGCCTACCCAAAGAGCCCATCACGGGCGGCGGGGTCGATGACGACGTGTGGATCGAGACGTTTCGTGCACGACGAGACTCCGATGATCTGGCCACGCAATGGTGGCCGCTGCCGCCGCCGGACGACCTGAACACGACGCTGCCCAGAGAGCCGCGGTTGACCATCCTCGACGCCGCCACCCTGACGCCACACGTCAGCTGGTCCGTCGACAAGCCCCGGTCGGTCGCTGCGGATGGTCCGAATGTCTGGATCTGCGACCGCAAGCGGCTCTTTCGAGCTCATCGTCACTCGTCGGCGCAACCCACACCCATAGATGTGTCAGCGATGATCACCGAGTCGATCCCACCTGCGACAGGTGGTGCACGCGCCGATGAGTGAATCGGACACTACGTCGACAAGCCTGCGCCCTCAGAAAGGATGTTGCCTTCGAGTGGCGGTTCCGTCGTGGCAGCATCGGAGTCATGCACTCGATCAGGCGGTGGGCGTGGTGTTCGGTTCTCGCGCCCCTCCTGCTTTGCATCGTCGTGTTCGCGATCATGGCAGTGCTCAACGAGCACGCCAATCCGTCATCCGCGCTGGACGTGGCGGCCAACTGGATGTTGGTGATGATCTTCGGAACGATGTTCTACCTGCCGGCGATTCCGGTCACAGTGTTGGGAGTCTTGGCGGTGACCGAGCTACCCCGCCTCGGTCGGGTGGTCGCGACAGCCGGGCTGCTGTGGATGTCCGCAGTGTGGTCGTTCGCGATCGCCGGCGTCGGGCGGCCTACGTTCGACCCGCAACCGTACGACGACGTGAGCTGGGCGGCGACACTCACCGTGCCCGAACTGCTCGTCTTCGCTGTGCCCTACGTCGGGATGCTGGTGCTCAACGTCGTCACGCTTTGTGTGCTGTGGCGCCCATCGAGTTGGCGTTGTGAGACATTCGGTCATGGCGTCGCCGTAGATGCCGAAGTGCGATCGACGTCTGGCGATCACACCCTGTAGTAGCGACCGAGGCAAACGTACTTATGTGATCCCGCTAGGAGGCGCCACCGGCCATATCATAAGTGGCATGGCGAGGATGTCCCTGTATCTTCCGGACGACTTGAAACGAGCGATTGAGCTCGAGGCACGTCGCCGGGCGATTCCTGAGGCCGAAGTCGTGCGCCAAACGCTCCGCGATGCTCTCAGTCGCAACACCGTTCGTCCGCGTGGTGCGCTCTTCACCGGGAGTGAACCCGCCGCTGACCGAGTGGGTGAGCTTCTCGATGGGTTCGGTAAGTGATAGCAAACACCAGAACACAGTCGACACGGCACGGCTCGCGCGCTGAACGACTGGTGCTCGCTGAGCTGGCCTCGGGGGCGTGGGAGCTCGCCGCGATGCCACGCGATCGACTGGCGGCGGCGACTGCCGTTGTCGAGCGGTACTCCGACGTCCCGATCGGAATCGCCGATGCATCCAACATCGTGCTGGCCGACGTGTATCAGACCAGAACGATTGCAACACTTGACCATCGGCACTTCAGAGTACTCCGGCTCGGTGACGGATCGGCGCCGATCATCGTGCCCTGAACTGTCTGGTGCGTCGAGGTGGCGCATGCTCCGACCGGTCAGTTGAAACCGAAGATCGGGGGTAGGACCACCACCACCAGCGCCGCCCAGATCCCGAAGACCGGCAGATACCGCGTCTGCCAGCGTTCCAGCGCGCTGAATCCCACCCGGCCGCGGAGGAAGCCGACGAGCAGCCACGCAGACCAGACCAGGTTGACCAGCAGCACCGCATTCATGGCTCTTCCTGATTCAGAGTGCATCCAGGCGTTCGGCGAGCTGTCCGGAATGGATCAGGGACCGCAAGATGTAGTGGCCGAGGTTGCGGAATCCGAGGGCGATGCCGCGTAGATGCTCGAG
>NZ_JAKGCU010000010.1 GCF_021556435.1 Gordonia tangerina | reverse complement strand
CCCTGACCACCGCCTGACCCCGCGGGGCAAGCGCCCGAGCAACACTCGCCCGTGATCAACAGACCCAGCATTACCGACGGCCAGCCGCACACAGACCACTTCTTCAGCAGCCTCCTAGCGGCTCGCGACTACTCGACCACCGGAAACAGCGACCACGACCACCGGAAACAACGACCACTCGACCACCGGAAACAGCGACTAAACACCCCGAAACGACGACACCACCTTGCTTCGGAAGCAAGGTGGTGTCGTCGTTGTGGGGTATCTGCCTCGGGCTTAGCTCGCTTCGCCCTTGCCCTCGCCGGCATTGGTCAGCTCGGCAGGGGCGTCGGGCAGCTCTCGGGGCTTCTCCGAGCCGCTGAAGACGAACCGGGCGTCTTCGCCGTCGTCCTCGCCGTCCCAGCCTTCGACGTCGACCAGCACGATCTGACCCGCAGTCAGCTCGTTGAACAGGATCTTCTCCGAGAGCTGATCCTCGATCTCACGCTGGATGGTGCGTCGCAGCGGACGGGCACCGAGCACGGGGTCGAAGCCACGCTTGGCGAGCAGCCCCTTGGCCTTGTCGGTCAGCTCGATGGCCATGTCCTTGTTCTTCAGCTGCTGCTCGACGCGGGTGATCATGAGATCGACCATCTCGATGATCTCCTGCTGCGTCAGCTGGTGGAACACGATGACGTCGTCGATACGGTTGAGGAACTCCGGCCGGAAGTGCTTCTTGAGCTCGTCGTTGACCTTGAGCTTCATCCGCTCGTAGTTCGACTGCGAGTCGTCTCCGCTGGTGAAGCCCAGTCCGACGGCCTTGGAGATGTCGGACGTACCGAGGTTCGAGGTAAAGATCAGCACCGTGTTCTTGAAGTCGACCGTGCGTCCCTGACCGTCGGTCAGACGGCCGTCCTCGAGGACCTGCAACAAGGTGTTGTAGATCTCCTGATGGGCCTTCTCGATCTCGTCGAACAGCACCACCGAGAACGGCTTGCGACGCACCTTCTCGGTGAGCTGGCCGCCCTCTTCGTACCCGACATAGCCGGGAGGAGCACCGAACAGCCGCGACGCGGTGAACCGGTCGTGGAACTCGCCCATGTCGATCTGGATGAGCGCGTCGTCCTCGCCGAACAGGAAGTTCGCCAAAGCCTTGGAAAGCTCGGTCTTACCGACACCGGACGGGCCGGCGAAGATGAATGAACCGGACGGGCGCTTCGGGTCCTTCAGGCCGGCACGGGTACGACGGATCGCCTTGGAAACGGCCTTGACCGCGTCCTCCTGGCCGATGATCCGCTTGTGCAGCTCCTCCTCCATGCGGAGCAGACGGGTGGTCTCCTCCTCGGTGAGCTTGAACACCGGGATGCCGGTCCAGTTGCCGAGGACCTCGGCGATCTGCTCGTCGTCGACCTCGGCCACGACGTCCATATCGCCGCTGCGCCACTGCTTTTCCCGCTCGGCACGCTCGCCGACGAGCTGCTTCTCCTTGTCGCGGAGATTCGCGGCCTTTTCGAAGTCCTGCGCGTCGATCGCGGACTCCTTCTCCTTGCGCGCCTCGGCGATGCGATCGTCGAACTCGCGCAGGTCTGGCGGAGCGGTCATCCGGCGGATACGCATGCGGGCACCGGCCTCGTCGATGAGGTCGATCGCCTTGTCGGGCAGGAACCGGTCGTTGATGTAGCGGTCGGCCAGCGTCGCAGCCGCGGCGAGTGCACCATCGGTGATGGACACCCGGTGGTGGCTCTCGTAGCGATCGCGCAGACCCTTGAGGATCTCGATGGTGTGCTCGACGGACGGTTCGCCAACCTGCACCGGCTGGAACCGGCGCTCCAAGGCGGCGTCCTTCTCGATGTACTTGCGGTACTCGTCGAGGGTGGTGGCACCGATGGTCTGCAACTCACCGCGGGCCAGCTTCGGCTTCAAGATGCTGGCGGCGTCGATCGCGCCCTCGGCGGCACCGGCCCCGACCAGCGTGTGCAGCTCGTCGATGAACAAGATGATGTCGCCGCGGGTGTTGATCTCCTTGAGCACCTTCTTGAGGCGTTCCTCGAAGTCACCGCGGTAGCGGCTGCCCGCGACCAGCGAACCGAGGTCGAGGGTGTAGAGCTGCTTGTCCTTGAGCGTCTCGGGCACCTGGCCGTTGACGATGGCCTGGGCGAGGCCCTCGACGACGGCGGTCTTGCCGACGCCGGGCTCGCCGATGAGCACCGGGTTGTTCTTGGTGCGGCGGCTCAGCACCTGCATGACCCGCTCGATCTCCTTCTCGCGCCCGATGACCGGGTCGAGCTTGGCCTCGGCGGCGGCCGCGGTCAGGTTACGGCCGAACTGGTCGAGCACCAGCGAGGTCGACGGGGTGCCGGACTCGCTGCTGCGTCCGCCGGTGCCGGCCTCCTGCGGCTCCTTGCCCTGGTAGCCGGACAGCAACTGGATGACCTGCTGGCGGACCCGATTGAGGTCGGCACCCAGCTTGACCAGCACCTGAGCGGCCACGCCCTCGCCCTCACGGATGAGGCCGAGCAGGATGTGCTCGGTACCGATGTAGTTGTGTCCGAGCTGCAGCGCCTCGCGCAGCGACAGCTCCAGGACCTTCTTGGCGCGCGGCGTGAACGGGATGTGTCCCGACGGCGCCTGCTGGCCCTGGCCGATGATCTCCTCGACCTGGCTGCGGACACCCTCCAAGGAGATCCCGAGTGACTCGAGTGCCTTGGCGGCCACGCCCTCGCCCTCGTGGATGAGACCCAGCAGGATGTGCTCGGTGCCGATGTAGTTGTGGTTGAGCATCCGCGCTTCTTCTTGGGCGAGCACGACGACTCGTCGAGCGCGGTCGGTGAACCGTTCGAACATTGTTCTCCCTCACGTTGCTAGCGCCCCGGCCGTCGGTGACCACAGCGGCGTCGACTGCAGCGGTGTCATAGGTGACGACCAGCCTGCTTCCACTCTAGTGGTCGCTTCAGGTGCAGCTACAGTTAACGCCGGTCGCAGATCATTCACGAAATGGTCATGGCGGGGGTTCTGCTTGTACAACCGCGCACGTCGGCGCTGTGTTCCGGCCTCAGTACGCCGAGAGCGAACGGCTCGTTGACGTGGTCATTTCTGCTGCAGGGCGAGCACGTTTCCGGACGGATCGGTGAACCAGGCGAGGTCGGGTCCCTGCTCGCCGCCCCGCGCGATCCCCCGCTCGTCGTGATCGAATTGCTCGTATCTGAGGAATTCGACGCCTCGGGCGACGAGATCGTCGACCGCTTCCTCGAGGTTCTGTACGGGGATGTTGAGGACGGTGAACTCGGCCGGCCGGTGGTCGGGTTTCGGGTAGACCAACACCGTGGTGGTGCGGTTGATGCGCACACCCAACACCCCCACCTCCAGGTGGAGAACCCGCATACCCAGCACATCGCGATAGAACGTCGACGCGGCATCGAGGTCGATGACGGCGAAGCTGCTGTACGCCGACGTCGGTGTGCTCATCTGCGCTTCGAGTTCGTCGGAGATCCGGACGATCTGCAGCCAGTTGCCGTCGGGATCGGTGACGGTGCCGAAATAGGTGCCTCTTCCTTTGTCCGCGAGGGGGCTGATCCAGTCCGCCCCCAGGTCGTCGATCCGAGCGGCTGTGGCGACCGGGTCATCGACTTCGACGTTGAGGATCAGGCGTGCACCGCCGGTGGCGCGCCCCGACACGTCGTCGCGCTGGTCGAACATGATGTAGAAGCCGTCGAGTTCCATGATCTCGTAGCCCGGCGCATCCGGGTCGGTCTGGATCTCGGCTTCGAAAACGGTGGCATACCAGCGCGCGAGGCGCTTCGGGTCGTCGCTGGACAGGAGCATGGAGGAAATCGTCGCGGTGGCCATGTTCCATACTGACCGGCCCCGCGCGCCGAAGTCATCGGTATCGGCATCGTCTGGGCTGCGATACAGCTCAGCGTCGGAACGAGTCGATGACCCGATCGAGCACGACGAGGACCTCGGCGGCAGCGGTGCCCTTGTCATCGGCGGCGGCCACGTACAGCGCGGATTCGTCGAGCGCGCCGATGGCGACGTGCGCGATCGGACGCACCGGCTGGTCGTCGATCTGCCCGACCGCGATGGCGGCCTGCAATATGCCCTCGATCAGCGCGAAGCCGAACTCCTCGCCGCGGGCCCGCCACTCGCTCCACCCGAGCACCGACGGCGCATCCACCAGCGAGATCATGTGCACCGCCGGGTCGGTCACCCGTTCCAGGAAGACCCGCACCCCGGCCTTCAGTGCAGCCAACGGATCAGTGACGGCAAGATCCCCGACGCGCTCGGCCACTTCCGTGGTGATGTCCTGTTCGACCTGGTCGTAGACCGCGGTGAACAGACCCTTTTTGTCGTCGAACTGGTGATAGAGGGCGCCGCGGGTCACGCCCGCCGCCACCACGATGGCCTGGGTGCCGACGGCGGCATAGCCGTGTTCACCGAACAGGCTTCGCCCCGCGGCGATCAATGCCGAACGGGTCGCTGCTGTTCGTTCCGCCTGCGTACGACGATTGACTTTCATACAGTCTGCACGTAACTTTCATACCGAGTGTTCGTAAGTGAGATATCAGCCTATGCGAGAGGCGCCGCCATCATGACCACGACCTCGACGATCACACTTCCCTCCGGCACCGTGGAGTACGCGTCCTACGGCCCTGACAAGAGTGCGCACCCGCCGATCGTGTTCATGCACGGCGTCGCCGTCGACCATCGGCTGTGGCAGCCGGTGGCCGAGATCCTGGCGGCGCGGGGATACCGCAGCTATGCGCCGACGATGCCGCTCGGGTCGCATCACATCCCGTGGGGCCCGTCTGCGGACCGGAGTCCACGCGGTGCGGCGCGACTGCTGCGCGAGTTCGTCGACCGACTCGGCCTGGCCGACGCCACGCTGGTTGCCAACGACACCGGCGGTGCGATCACCCAGTACGCGCTCGACGCAGACCCACACTTCGTCCGGGCCCTGGTGTTCACGAACTGCGATGCATTCGATCTCTTTCCGCCCCAACCGTTTCAGCTGGTGTTTGCGCTGCTGAGACAGCGACTGCTCCTCAAGCCGCTGATCGAGACGATGCGGTGGCGGGCGCTGCGGCATTCGTCGCTCGGCGTCGGTCTGCTCGTCACCGATCCCGACCCTGACCTGACCCGGTCAGTGTTCGAACCGCTGCGCACCGACGCGCGCATCCGCGACGACCTCATCGCATTCCTGCACGAGATCGATCCGGCCGACCTCGCAGCGGTCACGCCACGGATGTCGCGAGTCCAGGTGCCGGTGGCCATGGTGTGGGGTACCGGCGATCGGTGCTTCACTCCCGAGCACGGCCGCCGCTTCGCGGACGTCTTCGGCGACGCGCAGTTCATCGAGGTGCCGCACGCACGCACCTTCGTCTCGCTCGATCAACCTCAGGCCGTCGCGGACGGCGTGGTGGCGGCATCGGCTCGGTCGGATCGCTGACGCCTCAGCCGTCGCCACGAAGAAATTTCCCCGATCGGGCGTCGGGTTTCGCCTCCCACGGACGACGATGAAGGTGTGAGCAGCGAACACGAGGGCTCTCCCGGAGGTGGGGCGCCCGCACTGCTGGCGGTGTACGACGATGCGCTGCCGGCGGTGTACGGCTACCTGCTGCGCCGGTGCACGGATCAGCGGGTCGCCGAGGACCTCACCTCCGAGACGTTCCTGGCCGCGATGGACGCCGTCCGACGCGACGACACAGCGCGGCCGACGACGCCGTGGCTGATCGGGGTGGCCCGGCACAAGCTGGCCGACCACTGGCGGCGGATGCAACGCACACCCGACCCGGTCGAGGAGGTGCCCGACACCGGCGACGACGAGTGGGACGCCCACCTGGACCGGATGGTCGCCCACCACACCCTGGCCACCCTGTCCCCGACCCATCGCGCGGTGCTGACTCTGCGCTACGTCGATGACCTCCCGGTCGGCGACTGTGCGGCACTACTCGACCGGACCGTCGGGGCCACCGAAGCGTTGCTCACCCGGGCCAAGCGGGCCTTCCGCGCGGCCTATCCGGATACCGACACCCGATCCGGATCCACCGGCTCGCGGAGAGGAGGTCACGCATGAGCGAGTACAACCGCACCGAACACGGCGGCAGCACACCGCCTGACCCGTTCGTCGCCCTGCGGGCCGCCGATGCCCCGGGCTGGACCGACCCGGTCGCACCCGACGCCGAGTTCACCCGGCGACTGCGGGACCGACTCGAACGCGGCGCGACCCTACCCCAAGGAGTTCTCATGAGTACCGCCACCGAACTGAACGCAGCGACCACCCACGACGACGAACCCGCCGTCGAACGTCCGGGCGCGCTGCCCTACCTCACGGTGCCCGACGGGCGGGCCGCCCTCGACTGGTACGTCGAACATCTCGGCGCACGCCTGCGCGGTGAGCCGATCATCATGGACGACGGGCGACTCGGCCACGCCGAACTCGAGATCGGCGGGGGCGCCATCTATCTCGCCGACGAATTCGGGGACATGGGCCTGCGTGCACCGCAGCCCGGCCACGTGTCGGTCAGCCTGATGCTGGCCGTCGACGATGCGGACGCCGCCGTCGCCGCCGCCGAACGCGGCGGGGCTGCGGTGACGCGCGAACCCTACGAAGGGTACGGACATCGCACCGGGACGATCATCGATCCGTTCGGGCATCGGTGGATGCTCACCGGGCCGTCGGAGATGGGCGCGGAGGCCGCCGACCGCATCCGCACCGGCGACATCGTCTACATGTCATTGCAGACCCCGGATGCCGCACGCGCGGCCGCGTTCTATGGCGCGGTACTGGGATGGGACTACGACCCGCAAAGCCGACAGGTCACCAATCTCGGCCACCGCCTGGGTATCTCGGATGCCGGCGGATACGGCTCGAACACATTGTTCTGCGTGTACGCGGTCGACGATTTCGACACCGCACGAGCTGCGATCCGGGCCGCGGGCGGTAGCGCCGCCGACGACGTCACCGAGGTGGGCCGCGACGGCGCGCACGTTCTCGACGCCGTCGACGATCAGGGCGTCGCATTCTCTGTGCACGTCCCTGCACCCGGGACGACGCGGACGGATCAGCACCCACGTGGAGTCGGCGAGATGTCGTATCTGACCGTCCAGACGCCGTCAAGCGCCCGCTACCGCGCTTTTTATGGCGCCGTGCTCGGCTGGGAGTTCCGCGCCGGTCGGATCGACGACGGCTGGGAGGTCGACGACGTGCATCCCCAGATCGGGATCGCCGGTGGCGCCGACGATCAGCGGGCCGTTCCGATGTGGAATGTGCCCGACATGGACGCCGCGGTCGGCCGGGTTCGCGCCGCGGGTGGACGGGTCATCACCGACCCGGACGCGCAGGCCTACGGGATCATGGCCTACTGCTCCGACGATCAGGGCGCCGAATTCTATCTGGGTCAGCTCTTCTGACCGTCGTAGGCCGCCCGCGACCGGTCGACGTCGTCGACATGTGCTTCGACGAACTCGATCAATCCGGTCAATCGGGCGGCCACGGCCGCTCCGAGATCGGTGAGCGAGTACTCCACCCGAGGCGGGATCGCTTGCAGCACTGATCGATTCACGAATCCATCCCGCTCGAGGGCCTGCAGGGTCACCGACAGCATCCGTTCACTGACACCGTCGACCCGGCGCCGCAACGCATTGAACCGCATGTCACTCTCCCCCAAAGCGACCAGCGCGAGCAGACCCCAGCGACTGGTCACGTTCTGCAAGATGTCTCGCGACTGACAGTTCCTCGCGAAGACGTCGGCCACAAACGCCTGATCGGCCTCGTCACGCCCTGGATGCGGGGCGGGGTGCGCTGCGGACATGGCCTTCATCCTACCCAAACCGTGCACACTGTGCTTACCATCACGCTTGCACTATACAAACAGTAAGTGCACCATCGATGGATAGCGGTGGTCGCCCGGCGATGGGCGCGACCCGTAGCCACCACAGACGCACACCGACACAGAGGAGAAGTCATGACCACATACGCAGTGACCGGAGCGACCGGCGGACTCGGCGGCTCAGCCGTTCGCGCCCTGATCAGTCGGGGAGTCGAACCCGGTGACATCGTTGCGGTGGCACGCGACGCCGCCAAGGCCTCCGAACTCAGTGATGCGGGCGTGAATGTCCGGGTGGCCGACTACACCGACCGCGCCGCACTCGACACGGCCCTCGCGGGAGTCGACAAGCTGCTCATGGTCTCCGGCTCCGAGGTCGGACAGCGCGTCGCGCAACACACCAATGTGATCGAGGCCGCGGTGGCCGTCGGCGTCGACCTGATCGCGTACACCAGCATCCTTCGCGCCGACAGCTCTCCCCTGGCACTGGCCACCGAACACGTCGCCACCGAGAAGATTTTGGTCGACAGCGGAATCGGGTTCGTGCTGCTCCGCAACGGATGGTATTCGGAGAACTACCTGTCGTCCGCGCCGACCGCGATCGAGGGCGGGGTGTTCTACGGAAGTGCCGGCGACGGCCGCGTCGCTCCGGCGGCTCGCTCGGATTACGCCGACGCCGCCGCGTCGGCACTGCTCTCCGCCGGCCCGGGCGAGATCTTCGAACTCGTCGGTCCGCAGCATCTGTCGTATGCCGACATCGCGGCAACCTTTGCCGAGGTCGGCGGGCGGGAAGTGCGTTACCAGAACCTCCCGGAGGCCGACTATGCCGCAGGGTTGGTCGATGCCGGAATCCCCGCGCCCTTCGCCACGGTGTTGGCCGATTCCGATGCGGGAGTGGGTTCCGGTGCGCTCGACTCCGACTCGACCGACCTGATCGACCTACTCGGACGTCCTGCCGTGTCGTTCACAGAGGTCATCCGCGGCGGGCTCGCCTCCACGATCTGACCCTCGGTGGCGTCACGGCTCAGGATGCCGCCCGCACGAGTCCCACGACGATGACCGCGACACCCGCCGTCGACGCCACCGCACGGATCACATTCCAGCGCACCCAGGGTCCGACGAAGTCCGCCCACGGCGCCGTCGCCGCATCCGCCTCCACGCGGCCCACCGCGTCGAGGCGATTGTTCAACGGCACATTGAATCCCAGGGTGATCGCGACGGACATCGAGGCCAGGGCAAGACCCACGACCAGATACCAGCGCAGCGGGTCACCCCAACACAGCAGCACCGCCAGGCCGCCGAACACCAACGGGCCCAGAAAGATCAGCGCGAACAGCGGGTTCACGATCGCCACATTGATCCGCTGCATCGCGGCCACAGCCGCCGGTGCGGCGGTCCGCTGCAGTCCGGGCATGATGGCGTAGGCAAAGGCCGACAACAGCCCGGCGGTCAGCGCCGAGGTCACCACGGTGAGGACGACAAGCACGTCGCGGAGTGCGCTCATCACGAGACTTGTTGCATCATCTCGGAATTCACGAAATCGGCGAAATCACGGGCCGGTCTGCCCAGCACGTGCTCGACATCGTTGCCGATGCGACTGTTACGACCGTCGAACAGGGTGCCGAACAACGTCATCAGAACGCCGATATCGGCGGAGGAAAGACCGTACTGCGACAACATCTGCCGATAGCCGTCGAGGGTGACCTCGGTGGCGAGGATGTCGACTCCGCGCGCCCGGCCGATCTCTGCCGCAGCCTCGGCGAAAGTGAGCAGACGGGGCCCGGTGAGATCGTAGGTCTGTCCGGCGTGCGGGTTCACACCCGCGGCCCGGTCGAGCAGCGCGGCGACCGCAACCTCGGCGATGTCGTCGGTGTGGATGAACGGTTCGCCGACCGCACCCACCGGGAGGGTGAGCGAACCCATGGCGATCTCGGGCGCGAAACCGCCCTCGGAGAAGTTCTGGTCGAACCAGGCACACGACAGCACCGTGGAATCGATGGCGGCGGCATGCACGACGCGACCGGCCGCCTCGGCCTCGGGCTCGCCGCGCCCGGCGAGCAACACCAGTCGCGTGACCCCAGCGGACTCCGCGCGCCGTACGAGTTCGGCGACGTCGTCGACAGCGCCGGAGACGATCAGGTCTGGCTGGTACGAGATGTAGACAGGACCCGCACCGTCGAGCGCCGGGGCCCAGGTGGTGCGGTCGGTCCAGTCGAACCGGGTCGCACTCGACCGGCTGGCGCGCCGGACGTCGACGCCACGGGTATCGAGCAGGTCGGCGACGCGCCGCCCGACTTTGCCGGTCGCGCCGATCACCAGGACGGAGTTGGTTGTTGTCGAAGATGCCTGCTGAGTTGTCATGTCCTCAGTCCACCCGGCTCGGGCGAGACGATCCATGGCCATTTCGCTCGATTCCATACGCACTCGTCTCGGCGGCGTAGCACCGAGCCCGTGGACGCACTGGGAAGCCTGCTCAACGGGCCGCGGGCCCGGAGTCCGATGATGCTGCGGGTGGTGATGCGATCGCCGTGGTCGATCCGGATCGAGGACACCGCACCGCTCACCGTGGTCACCGTCACCCGCGGCACCGCCGTCCTCACCTACGACGATGGGACCACACACCGCGTGGTGCCCGGCGACGTCGCCCTGGTGCGTGGCACACACCCATACGCGGTGGGAGATCAGGCGGGCACCGACTGGGTGGCCCGGATCGACACACACGGCGACTGCTTCGACCCGACCGGCACCCACAGCGTGGCCGAGGACATGTGCTTCGGCGTGCGGTCGTGGGGCAACTGCGACGACGACACGTCCGCCGACGCGATCATGTTGATCGGCACCTACGCGACCGGCGAGGTCAGTCAACGACTACTCGACGCACTGGACCGGTGCACCTTGGTCCCCATGGGAGACCACCCCCTGGTGGGGTTGCTGGAGGACGAGATCGTGCGTGATTCGCCGGCTCAGGAAGCCGTCCTGAATCGACTGCTGGACCTGCTGCTCATCACCGGGTTGCGCCAATCGATGGAATCCGGCCGAATGCGTGCGACGCAGTGGTATCGGGCCCATTCCGATCCGGTGGTGGGCAACGCACTCCGGCTGTTACACAACGGTATCGAGGAATCGTGGACGGTGAGCTCGCTGGCGGCCGCCACCGGCGTGTCACGCGCGGTGTTGGCTCGGCGGTTCACCGAGCTGGTCGGCGAGCCGCCGATGGCGTATCTGACCGCATGGCGGATGTCGGTGGCTGCCGACCTGCTGGCCGATCCCGCGCTGTCGCTGCGCGCCGTGGCCCGCCGGGTGGGATACGGAACTCCGTTCGCATTCAGCGCCGCCTTCAAACGGCACCGCGGGATGAGTCCGGCAGCGTTTCGTTCTGCGCCATCGCGCGACGCTGCAGAACTCTCGGCACGCGCCACGTGATTCACTGATGGCCATGCCCGCCCGCTCCCCGCTGTCCGGTCCCGCACGGCGCCCACCCTTCGGCATGGGCACGGTCACGATGATCCTCGTCGCCGCGATGGTGGCGGTGTTCGCCGCAGTACTCGCCATCGGCACGCCGGCCGATCCGCAGCTGGACCATTCTGCCGGGCAACTCCGCAGCTACGACCGTGAACCCGATGTCGCCTGGACGCTGTCGGACGACACCCTGCCGGGCTACGGCGCCGGGCGGCGCGTCGAGGTCGTCGACACCTGGCAGGATCACTGGCTGATCAGCTATCCCTCGGGAATCGGACGCGCATTCCTGCTGGTGCACCGGTCATACGGCACCGCCGTCTGGGATCAGCCGATCGTCGCAGGCCTCGGCGACTGCGCTTTCAACGGGTTCGGGCAGGTCGGCTGTGCGATCAAACTCGGCGGCGACGTCGGAGACGGTTTCTATCTCGTCGACGAGCGCGGCAACCTCGCCACCCCCACCACGCTCGACGACACCAAACAGATCGTCGGCGTGGGCACCGATTTTCTGCGGATCGATCAGGCGGGCTATCACGTGACCCTCCGCACCCCCGACGGACGCGAGATCTGGTCGCGCACATTCGCTGCGGCCGCATCCGCAGAGGTTCGTCCCGATGGAATGCTGGTCGTGGCGACCGCGGACAGCGGCCGGTACATCCTCGACCCGGCCACCGGCGCCGACCGACTGTCCTGCGCGCAATGCACCATCACCAGCTACCCGACCGGGATCACCGTCCAGTACGACGCAACCGCAGAACAGCGAGTGGAGACCTACGCCGTGGACGGCGACGACCTACGCACTCCGGCGACATCGGTGTCCGACGGACTGCGCGTCGTCGGCGGGCCGTCGGTCCTTCCGGTGCTCACCGGCACCGGCGACAGCCAGGTGCAGATGGCGCAGGGACGCTACGAGATTCGCGATCCCGCACAAGCGGATGCACTATGGCAGATCACTGATCCCGAACTGTCGAAGGCCAACACCAAACCCTGCGGAACCGAAGTGGCCTTCGCGCTGAAGGACCGGTCACGGATCTTCTACGGCCTCGCCGACGGTGACCGGATCGGCGCCATGGCGCCCCCGAGCTTCGAGACGCCCGGTGAGAACATCGACAATCTGAACTGCATCGGCTCCGCCGGAACAAATCTCGTCTTCGCCAATGCGGATCAGCTCACCGCGGTCGACGCCGAGACCGGCGAGATCGCGTGGACCAGGTCGATCGTGGGCGCCGCCGATGTCGTCGACGGATACCTCGTGCTCCATCAGGGTTCGAGCCTGTCGGTGCTGCGACCCAACTGACCTACCGATCACCGATCGGTGTGGCAGGCATCACAATTACAGTGTGACGCGCTCGACCTGCGTACCGTCGCCGACGATCAGCAAGCGGTCAGGAAGCTCTCAGACTCGGCAGCGCCGCGCTCCCACCACGGCGCGGGTTTCGGGTACGGTCGGGCGCGGCCATGGCCAACCGGGCTTGTGTGCCGGCCCGTATTGTCCGAAATCGTTGTCCGCGAGGTTGATCCGTTTGGGAAAGCACTCCGCTCCGCGTTCGTTGCCGTTCGCCGGAATCCCTGGTCCGACGTCAGCACCCTCGCGCAGCCGGTCGCACCGATCACGCCGGCCCCGCCCGCCATGGCTGGCCGCCACCGTCGTCCCTCTGGGCGTCCTGGCTGCGGCGGCCACCACCACCGCGGGTGCCGGGCAGTCCGCAGCACCGCTGGCCTCGACGGTTGACTCGGTGGCGACACCGGCACCCGATCCGCTGCCCCCGGAGGCCGCCACGTCGCCTGCTGCACCACCCCCACCGCCACCACCGGCACCCCCACCGCCGCCACCCGAGCCCGCCAGTGTCGTCAGTGGAGCGGTCCCGGTGGCCAACTATGATGCCTATCGTGATGCTGCACAGTCGATAGCGCGGACAGACCCTAGCTGCGGCATCGAGTGGCCGATGATCGCGGGGATCGGTCGGGTGGAATCCCATCACGCGAACAACGGGGACGTCGACCCGTCCACCGGAGATCTCCGGGCGCCGATCTACGGACCGATCCTCAACGGCACCCTGGCAGGCAACGAGGTGATCGCCGACACCGACGGTGGCGAGCTCGACGGCGACACCCGCTACGACCGGGCGGTGGGCCCGATGCAGTTCCTCCCGTCGACCTGGGAACATTACGCGGCGGACGGGAACGGCGACGGGAAGGCCGACCCGCAGAACGTCTTCGACGCGGCGCTGACAACCGCGACCTACCTGTGCGACGATCACGGCGACCTGCGCAATCCACGTGCTCAGGTGAGCGCGATCCTGCGCTACAACAATTCGATGGACTACGTCGACGACGTACTCGGTTACGCTCGCACCTATTGATCCCAGGCGGTCAGGGCTCGCCCAGAAAGGCCTGCAGCGCAGCCGAATACATCGGCACGTCACCGGCGCCCATCAGTTCGCGCGCGCTGTGCATGGCCAGCTGCGGAGCGCCGACGTCGATGGTCGTCAAGCCTGTTCGGGCTGCGGTGATCGGACCGATCGTTGAGCCACAGGGCAGGTCGGCGCGATGCGTGTACCGCTGCATCGGCACTCCGGCGGCTTCGCACGCGACGGCGAAGATCGCCTCCCCCAACGCATCCGACGCATAGCGCAAATTCTGATTGACCTTCAGCACCGGGCCGCCGTTGACCGCGATCCGGTGTGCCGGTTCATGCCGCTCCGGGTAGTTGGGGTGGGTGGCGTGCGCCATGTCACCGGAGACGCACACACTGCCGGCCATAGCCTGCAGATAGTCCGCTCGAGATCCTCCACGGGCCAACACGATTCGTTCGATGATCGTCGCCAGGAAATCCGAGGCGGCACCGCGTTCCGAGCCGCTGCCGACCTCCTCGTGGTCGAACAGCGCCAACACCCGCGTCGGGATCGTGGGCGCGCCGTCGAGCAGCGCTCGCAGACCGGCGTAACAGGTGCCCTGGTTGTCCAGCCGCGGCGCGCTCAGCAACTCGTCGTCAGCGCCGATCAGCCGGCTGGGCGCCACATCGTGGGTCATCAGTTCCCAGCCGAGCACGGTGGCGGGGTCGATCCCGGCGTAGCCGGCGGTCCACTCGAGCACGTCGGGTGCGTCGCTGTCCAACGACCAGATGCCGTCGAGATGGCGCTGCGGGTCCAGGGTGACACCCTTGCGGTCCTCTGACAGGTGGATCGCCAGTTGCGGCACCCGGATCACCGGTTCGGTGACGTGCACAAGCACGTGGTCCACGCGGTCGCCGGCTCGGTAAGCCAGCCGCCCCGATATTCCGAGGTCGCGGTCGAGCCATGAGTTGAGCCATGCTCCGCCGTAGGGCTCCAGCGCCACCATGCCGATCCCCGCGGACGTGCGTCCGGGTTTCTGCTTGACCCGCAGGTTCGGGCTGTCGGTGTGGCCGCCGACGATACGGAAGGTGTTGCCGTCTCCCGCATCCCAGGCGATGATCGACCCACCCCGGATGACGTAATGACGTCCGGCGAGCGCAGCCCACTGGTCATCCTCGGCGAGGCGGGTGTAGCCGGCCGACTCCAGTTGCGCGGCGACGGTTGCGCAGACATGGAACGGCGACGGCGAGGCGTCGATGAATTCGCCGAGTCCCGCAGCCGTCGCGGTGGTGGTCAAGGTGGTCACAACAGGGCCTCCGATCTCTTCGGTGTCATCTCGGTCGCGGAATCGGCCGCGTGGTCGGGACGGGTAGACCCCCGACGGCCGCCATGGTCACCAGCATGGACAGCATCAGCACGAGTTCGCCGAGGTTGCCGACCCACAGCAGCATGCTGCCGATCGGTGCGGCGATCAGCATGACCAGCGCACCGACGAACAGCCATGGGAATCCGGCGTAGCGGAACGCCATCACGCCGAGGACCAGAATTGCGAGCACGGTGATGATGGCCGGTAGTGGCGGTCCGTCGAAACCGGCGTTGACATACCGCAGGGCGTCACCGGCGTCCTCTGGTTCGAGATCGAGGCGCACCACGTCCTCGACGAACCCGATCACCATCAGCATGACGACCAGCGCCCATCCACCGAGGGTGACGTTGCGGGTGCGTGCCTGCTCCACACCGAGGCGACCGACGAGGTTGCCGGCGACGACGATCAGGAGGGGCATCGCGATCGCGTGAATCCAGAAGCGCGGCAGGTTGATCGCCGACAGGGTGTCGCCGTAGCCAACCAACCGGCCGACCGCGACGGCGATGTTGTCGTAGGCCACGCCGAGGCTGATCGCCCCCAGCAGGATCGCCACTGCGCCCATCCGCGACGTCAGACGAAATGCGAAGGCCGCCACCACCAGCATGGCGGCGCCGATCGCCACCATGATCACCGATGTCATCGGATCAAGCCGCGGCCAGTACCGAATCTATGACGGAGTAGAACAGACCCAGACCGTCGTCACTGGGACCGGTTAGCGGCTCGGTGGCGTGTTCGGGGTGCGGCATCAGCCCGACGATGCGACCGTCGGCGCTGGAGATGCCCGCGATGTCCAGTGACGAGCCGTTCGGGTTGCCGCCGGAGTAGGTGAACACGATCCGGCCTTCGCCCTCGAGTTCCTCGAGCTTGTCCTGTGGTGCCACGTAGCGGCCCTCGCCGGATTTCAGCGGGATGAGGATGTCGGCGCCGAGTTCGAAACGGGTGGTCCATGCGGTGGTGTTGGACTGCACCTTGAGCCACTCGTCGCGGCAGATGAAGTGCAGACCCTCGTTGCGGGTCAGCGCTCCGGGCAGCAGCCCTGCCTCGCACAGCACCTGGAAGCCGTTGCAGATACCCAGAACCGGCATGCCCTTGGCGGCGGCGTCGACAACCGAACCCATCACCGGGGCGAATCGGGCGATGGCACCGGCGCGCAGGTAGTCACCGTAGGAGAAACCGCCGGGCACGATCACCGCATCGACCGACTTCAGGTCAGCGTCGCCGTGCCACAGCTCCACCGGCTCGGCGCCGGCCAGTCGGGCAGCGCGGACCGCGTCGACGTCGTCGAGCGTTCCCGGGAAGGTGATGACCCCGATACGAGCTGTCATCGTCGATTTACTCCGCGACCCGTGAGACGTTGAAGTTCTCGATCACCGTGTTGGTGAGGAGCTCCTCGGCGATGCGCTCGAGGGTCACATCGTCGACGTTCTCGTCGACCTCGATCTCGAAGCGCTTGCCCTGTCGGACGTCGGCGATTCCAGAGAATCCCAAGCGGCCCAGGGCCCCCACGATGGCCTGGCCCTGCGGATCAAGGATCTCAGCCTTCGGCATCACATCGACCACCACTCGCGCCATGGGCAGTTGCTCCGTTCTCACAGGTGCGCAGTTCCGCGCTCAGCTTACCGGTTGGTCGCCCCCCGTCGAGCGGGCGCCATGACTCGTGACTCCACCAGCCGAGTGGACGCGACAGGGCGTCCACTCGGGCGGGGATGGGACGGGTGGGCTAGAGGACGGCTTCGATGGCCGACACCACGGCCGGGTCGGTCGGCTCGGTGCGCGGACGGAAGCGGTTGACCACGGTGCCGTCGGCGTTCACCAGGAATTTCTCGAAGTTCCACTGCACGTCGCCTGCCTCCCCGTCGGCATCGGCGGTCTGGGTCAGGGCCGAGTACAGCGGGTGTTGATCGTCGCCCTTCACATCTGCCTTCTCCAGCAGCGGGAACGTGACGCCGTAGGTGGTCGAGCAGAAAGTGGCGATCTCCTCGGCGCTGCCGGGCTCCTGGCCCATGAACTGGTTGCACGGCATCCCGAGGACGGTCAGACCGCGCTCGCCATAGGTCTTGGCGATCTCTTCCAGTCCGGTGTACTGCGGCGTCAGGCCACACTTGCTGGCGACGTTGACCACCAGCAACGGGCCGGCGAAATCGGCGAGGTTCAGTGCGCTGCCGTCGAGCGCCTTGACGGGGATGTCCTTGACATTGCTCATGGCACCCGACGGTAGTCCCTCGCGACAAAGACCCGGGTGCCACTCGTCGTTTCGACGACGAGTGGCAGAGGACCGTTGACCAAGCGATCGCGAACACGTCCGGTGAGCCCGGTCACTCGGCGCGAGAGCTTATGGTGGATCTCACCATAGATTGCGTTGAAGAAATAGTTGCGTAGGCGTTAGCTTTTATCAGTGCTCTCGAACACCCCGTCTGTCGACGACCCTTCGGCTACCTCGGGATCTGTCGACGCCACCACCGGCAAATTGACCGAGTTCCTCGATCGACTGGCGTGCGTTGCCAAAGCGCAGACGATGGACTCGCTGGCCGCGGCCGATCTGACGTTCTCGCAAATGCGCGTGATGTTCGCGCTCGGAGCGCACGGCGACGGCGCCGAATCGATGTCGTTGAACGAGATCGCCGACCACATCAACCTCTCTCTGGCGGCAGCAGGCCGCACCGTCGACAAACTCGTCGGTGCCGGGCTCGTCGACCGTCGCGAAGATGCGACCGACCGCCGCGTCAAGCGCGTATCCCTCACCGCCGAGGGCAGCGACGTGATCACCTCCCACGTGGACATCCATCGAGAGCTTCTGCGCACCTTCGTGGCCGGACTCCCCGAACCTCTCCAGGTCGACCTCGGAGCGGCGTTGGCCGCCATCGTCGACAACGAGGTGGACTACTTCGCCGGACTCCACGGCGACGGGATGCCCGACGCTTCTGCCCGCCCGTTCCAGGACAACACACAGAAAGTCACCTCATGACCTCCTCTTCGTCTCCGGCGCACGCACATGCGGGCCCACCGGACACCAAACTGGACCGGCATGTCCTGATGGTTGCCGGTGTGGTGGTGCTCGGCGCCATCATGTCGATTCTCGACGTCACCGTGGTGGCGGTCGCGCAGAACACCTTTCAGCAGGAGTTCAACACCGACGCCGCGGGTGCGGCGTGGACCGCCACCGGCTACACTCTGGCGCTCGCCGCGGTGATCCCGCTGTCCAGTTGGGCGGCATCCCGATTCGGCACCAAGAAGGTGTACCTCACCTCACTCGTGCTGTTCATCCTCGGCTCGGTACTGTGCGCGCTCGCCTGGAACATCGGCTCACTCGTGGCGTTCCGCGTCATCCAGGGCCTCGGCGGCGGCATGCTGATGCCCATCGGCATGATGATCCTGACCAAGGCCGCCGGTCCGGAGCGGGTCGGCTCGGTGATGGCGGTCCTGGGTATCCCGATGCTGCTCGGACCCATCGGCGGTCCGATCCTCGGTGGCCTGCTCATCGAGAAGGCCAGCTGGCACTGGGTGTTCCTGATCAACGTGCCGATCGGCATCCTCGCCCTGGTCTACTCGTGGTTTGTGCTGCGCGATGACGAGGAGACAAGCCGACCGAAGATCGACATCGTCGGCCTGCTGCTGCTCTCGCCCGGTCTGGCACTGTTCCTTTTCGGTGTGTCATCGAGCGCCGAACATCGCACATTCATGACCGCGGGCGTGTTGATCCCCGCCATTATCGGCGCCGTTCTGATCGTCGGCTTCATCTGGCACGCACTGCACACCGACAAGCCGCTGTTGGATCTGCGACTGTTCCGCAACCGCACCCTGTCGATCGCGGTCATCACGATGACGTTGTTCATGATCGCCTTCTTCGGTGCCGCACTGCTGTTCCCGCAGTACTTCATCGGCGTGCGCGGTGAATCGACCCTGACCGCCGGCTTGTTGCTGGCGCCGCAGGGCTTGGGCGCGATGATCACAATGCCGATCGCAGGTCGCATGACCGACAAGATCGGGCCCGGAAAGTTCGTCCTGACCGGCATCGTGCTGTTGACGGCGGGCATGAGTGTGTTCGTCTTCCTCGGCGCAGAGACCTCGTACCTGCTGCTGTGCGGTGCACTGTTCGTGCAGGGTCTCGGCATGGGTATGACGATGATGCCGATCATGTCCGCCGCGTTGGCGACGCTGAACAACGCCCAGGTCCCCGATGGCTCCACGCTGATGAACGTGGTGCAGCAGAGCTCGTCGTCGATCGGTTCCGCGGTGATCTCGGTGGTCCTGGCCAGCGGGTTGGCCGGCAGCATGCAGGCCGGTATCGCGATCACGTCGAACACCGCGCCGCAGAACCTGCCACCGGAGATGCAGGGCACTGCCCTGCCGCCGTCGTTCTTCGAGTCGGCTGCCGATGTCTTCGGGTCCACCTTCCTGGTCTCGGTGGTCCTGATCGCTTTGACCTTCATCCCGGCGCTGTTCCTGCCGCGCAAGAAGATCGCCTCGCCGCTGATCGAAGAGGACATGGATCAGCCGGCGCCGATCATCATGCACTAGGACCGCCGGCACCCACGTCCTGATCGCCACCAGCACGGCGGCCGACAGAACCCCGAAAAACACCGAGAGAACCCACCCGCGTCACACAGCGCGGGCCGTCATCCAAGACGGTGGGTTCTCTCGGTGATTTTCGGGGTTCTGTCGGCGTCGAAGCGGGGGTCTCGATACGCCGCTCGCCTAGCGGCTCGCGTCTACTCGACCAGCGGACGGCAGGCCTCGCGACTACTCGACCAGCGGTGCCGAAGGCTTCACCGCACCAGTCTGCTGCAGAATCCACGCCAACTCGAAGGCCACTTCCTCCCACTGCTTGTACCGCCCGCTGACACCGCCGTGGCCGGCCGACATCTCCGTCTTGAGCAGGATCGGATTCCCCGAGGTGCTCAGTTCTTGCAGTCGCGCAACCCATTTTGCCGCCTCGGTGAACAACACCCGGGTGTCGTTGAGTGAGGTGAGCGCGAGGATCGGCGGATATGGCTTCGCCTCGACGTTCTCGTATGGTGAGTAAGAACGCATATAGGCGTACACATCCGGATCGTGCAGAGGGTTTCCCCACTCGTCCCATTCGATGACCGTCAGCGGCAGCGACGGATCGAGGATCGAGGTGAGGGCGTCGACGAACGGAACCGACGCGAGGATGCCGTTGAACAGTTCCGGCGCCAGATTCGTGACCGCGCCCATCAACAGACCGCCTGCCGAGCCGCCCTCGGCCACCATCTGTTGCGGTGTCGTCCACTGAGTGTCGACGAGATGGCGCGCTGCGTCGACGAAATCGGTGAAGGTGTTCTTCTTGGTCAGTGTCTTGCCGTTGTCGTACCAGTAGCGGCCCATCTCACCACCACCGCGGACATGGGCCAGAGCGAAGACCACCCCGCGGTCCAGCAATGACAGCCGCGACACCGAGAACGACGGGTCGATACTGGTCTCATAGGAGCCGTAGCCATAGAGCAGCAGTGGCGCCGGGCGATTGGCGTCGACCGTCGTGCGCCGCACGATCGACAGCGGGATCCGGGTGCCGTCGCCCGCGGTTGCCCATTCCCGCGTCTGCACGTAGTCGGCGGCGTCGTACCCACCGAGCACCGGCTGCCGTTTGAGCAGAACCAATTCGCCGGTGGCCACGTCCAGGTCGAGCACCTCGGTCGGGTCGACGAAACTCCCGTAACCGATCCGCAGTTTCGGCGTCACCCATTCCGGATTCGCTGCCAGCCCGGCCGAGCACAGCTCTTCACGGAACTCGACCTCATGGAAGTCCGTGAGGGTGGGTATACCGTCGATGCCGCGAAGGTCTGCGATGGCCAACTTCGGAAGTGCCGCTCGACGGTAGGACAACACGAGGTAGTCGCGGAATGCATCGAGGTCCTCGATCCGACGGTCCGGATCGTGCGCGATCAGTTCGCGCCGATCCGTGGGGTCGTCGACCGGCGCGATGTCGATCGCAAAGTTCTCGGCCTTCACCCCGTCCCGAATCTCGTTGTGCACGATGATGAACTGATCGGTTCCGTCGATTACCGCATGTTCCACCGAGTACTCCACCCCATCGACTCGCGGAGCGACACTTCGGAACTCGCCGGTGGGGTCGTCGGCAGCGAGCACATATACCTCGGTGGTGATCTTGGAGCCCACCCCGATCATGAGGTACTTGTCGCTGCGGGTGGCTCCCATGCCCACCCAGAACCGCTCGTCCGGCTCGTGGAAGACGCGAACATCATCGGCGTCGGCACCGATGTCGTGCCGCCACACCGTGTCTGGCCGCCAGGCATCGTCGACGGTCTGATAGAACACATGCTTCGCGTCGGCCGACCACACGGCGCCACCCGCAGTGTTCGGGATAACATCGTCGAGTAATTCACCGCTGCGAAGGTCCTTGAATCGCAGGGTGTATCGCTCGTCACCGACGATGTCGGTGCTGTACGCGAGCCAGTTCCCATCGTCGCTGACGGTCAACCCGCCGAGACTGAAGAAGTCGTGTCCGTCGGCTTCCACGTTGGCGTCGAGCAGGACCTCCTCGCCGGGCAGCGAGGCGTCGGCGGCCACCTCCGGTGGTGTCCAGTCATCGGGATCGACAATGGGACAGCGGCATCGGATCGCGTACTGCTTGCCCTCTTCGGTGCGGGCGTAATACCAGTACTGGCCACGGCGACTCGGGACCGACATGTCCGTCTCCTGCGTGCGGCTCTTGATCTCGCCGAAGATGTCCTTGCGTAGGCCGTCCAACTGGGCCGTGTGCGACTCGGTGAACGCGTTCTGGCCTTCCAGATAGGCGATGACCTCGGGATCGTCCTTGTCGCGCAACCACTCGTAATCGTCGACGAACGTGTCGCCGTGGTGGGTGCGCTCGCTGGGAACCTTTTTGGCGACCGGCGCGGTCACGTCGGTGGTCACATCATCTCCTAATCATGGTCCGGCCAGTCGGCGAAGGATCTCTGCGAGATCCATTCGTAGGCCTCGATATAGCGTTCGCGGGTGCGTGCCACAACATCCTCGGGCAGCGCTGGCGGTGTTGTGTCGGCAGCCCGGTCCCAACCGGAATCGGGACCGGTGAGCCAGTTGCGCACGATCTGTTTGTCGAAGCTGGGCTGCACCTGCCCGGGCTGGTAAGTGGCCGCCTCCCAGTAGCGTGACGAGTCCGGTGTCAGCACCTCATCGGCGAGCACGAGCTCCCCGTCCGCACCCGATCCGAACTCGAACTTGGTGTCGGCCAAGATGATTCCACGTTCGGCAGCGAGCTGCGCACCCCGTCGGTAGATGTCGAGCGTGGCCGACCGCAGTCGGTCGGCGAGATCGGCACCTTCTTGTTCGACGACCCGCTCGAAGCTGATGTTCTCGTCGTGGTCGCCCTGAGCTGCCTTGGTGGCCGGCGTGAAGATCGGCTCGGGAAGCCGACTCGCCTCATCGAGCCCGGCGGGCAGCGCTACGCCGCAGACGCTGCCGCTCGCACGGTAGTCGAGCAGGCCCGATCCGGTGAGATAGCCACGGGCGACGCACTCCACCTGCACCATCGGCAGGCGGCGCACCACCATCGACCGACCCAGCGCCTCGGCGGGAATCCGTTCGTCGGTGGGCCCGCCGGCGAGGTGATTGGGCACCCCGAGCGTCTCGAACCAGAAGAAGCTCATCGCGGTGAGGATGCGCCCTTTGTCGGGGATGGCGGGGCGCAGGATGTGGTCGTAGGCGGAGATGCGGTCGGAGGCGACCAGCAACAGGGTGTCGGCGTCGATCTCGTAGATCTCGCGCACCTTGCCCGATGCCAGGTGCCGGTACGACTGCAGTTCAGGACGCATGGCTTCGACCCTAGGACATGCCCGGGAAGCCGCGTGCCCCGGCAGCACGGACACAGAGTGGAAAGTCGTTCTATCTCGACCGCAGGGAGACCCTGAGAGCTCTCGGATCGGGCCCGGCATCGGTCGTCGGCGCGTTGTGTTCCCCGGCGACGTTGGCGATCATGGTCGGCATGAATCATCGACCTCGGCGTCTGCGCGCACGATTCGGCCCGAGCCGGCAGTCCGACGAGACCACCGTCGTGGCGGGATCAGCGTGACCGGCCCGCAGATCACCATTACCTACTGCACGCAGTGCAATTGGCTGCTGCGGGCGTCGTGGATGGCCGGCGAGCTCCTAAATACCTTCGGCACCGACCTCGGGGCGGTGACGCTGGTACCCGGAACCGGGGGTGTGTTCCACATCGACGTCGACGGTGAGCAGGTGTGGGAGCGCAAACGCGACGGCGGCTTCCCCGATGTGGTGACGCTCAAGAAGCTGGTACGCGACGTCGCACTGCCGGACTGGAACCTCGGACACGCGGATCGGGCGTCGGAAAGCACTTCGTGACGGTCCTCCGCAAGCTCCGAACCTCATCAGGGACCAGGGTGGCGAGCAGCTACAGGATCGGCGCCGGCGTGTAGGCAGCCGCGTCGGGGTACTGCGCGACGACCTTCTCCGCCGCGGCCAGCACATCGGCGACCTGCTGTTCGGCGGCGCCCACGAACACCGACTTGTCGGCGAGCAAGTCCTCGAGCTGGGCGCGGTCGAGCGGAATTCGGTCGTCGGCGGCGAGGCGGTCGAGCAGGTCGGGTTCGCGCCCTTCCTCGCGCATCGCGAGCGCTACGGCCACCGCGTTCTCCTTGATCGCCTCGTGCGCGCTCTCCCGGCCGACGCCGGCGCGCACCGACGCCATCAGCACCTTGGTGGTGGCCAGGAACGGCAGGTAGCGGTCGAGCTCATTGGCGATGACCGCCGGATAAGCCCCGAACTCGGCAAGCACGGTGAGGAAGGTCTCCATCAGCCCGTCGATGGCGAAGAAGGCATCGGGCAATGCCACCCGACGCACCACCGAACAAAAGACGTCACCCTCGTTCCACTGGGCGCCGGCCAGCTCGGCCGCCATGGAACCGTAGCCGCGTAACACCACCTGCAGGCCGTTGACCCGCTCGCAACTACGCGTGTTCATCTTGTGCGGCATCGCCGAACTGCCGACCTGGCCGGGCTGAAATCCTTCGGTGACCAGCTCGTGGCCGGCCATCAGTCTGATGGTGTGAGCCAGCGACGACGGACCGGCCGCGAGCTGCACCAGTGCGGACACCACGTCGTGGTCGAGGGAGCGCGGATAGATCTGGCCGACAGAGGTCAGCGACCGTGCGAAACCGAGGTGATCGGCCACCCGAGCCTCGAGATCGGCGAGCTTCACGGCGTCGCCTCCGAGCAGGTCGAGCATGTCCTGCGAGGTTCCCATCGGGCCTTTGATGCCCCGCAACGGGTAACGGTCGATCAGTTCGTGCACGCGGGTCAGCGCGATCATCAGTTCGTCGGCGGCACTGGCGAAACGTTTGCCCAAGGTGGTGGCCTGCGCGGCGACGTTGTGACTGCGACCGGCCATCACCACCGATGAGTACTGGGCGGCGCGGTCGGCCACCCGGGCCAGAACCGCAACGCCATGGGCGTGCACGTGTTGCAGCGATCGCAGGATCTGCAACTGTTCGACGTTCTCGGTGAGGTCGCGGCTGGTCATCCCCTTGTGGATCTGCTCGTGTCCGGCCAGCGCGTTGAATTCCTCGATCCGCGCCTTCACGTCGTGTCGTGTGATCCGCTCACGCTCGGCGATGGAGTCGAGGTCGATCTGGTCGACAACTCTCTCGTAGTCGGCGATGGCGTCGTCGGGGACATCGATCCCCAGGTCGCGCTGCGCCTTGAGCACTGCGATCCACAGCTGACGCTCCAGCGCGATCTTGTGGCGGGGTGACCAGATCTCGGCCAGCTCAGCAGAGGCGTAGCGACCGGCCAGGACGTTGGAAATGGAGGGCTTCGACACGCACACAGTGTAGTCGCGGCCCACTCACCCATTGCCGAACACGTCCGCGCCGCCGCTCACAAAGCGAAACAGGCCCACCCCGACCCATAACCCTGGTGCACGCGCAACACCGCGACCGGGCCGGTCACCCCGTTCTGCTTCGCATACAACTGTGTGGTGGCCACCCGGCGCGGCACCCAACTGATGGTCGCGATGGCCCCGTCTGCCTCGGCCGCGCCGAGGAATCGGGCGGGCGCGCCCTGCGGCCTCTCCCAGAAGGTCACCGTGCCGACCGAGTTGACGTCGACGGTCAGGTCGTAGCGGCATCCGGTGCCGTAGACGACCGACGAGAACGGCACACCGGCGTCGACCTTGCCGACCGGAACTGCCGTAGCCGACCCGGGTGAGACCATCATCGCCGTCGCTGCTGCCAGCAGCGCTGCCAGCACGAGCCGCACCCGCGGCCATCCCCGTTGTCGCATCTCTGGCGCCCTCCCTCGCTTCATGCGCCCGCGCTACTCGCGAGGCGCAAGTACCTCGATCACCTCGTACAACGCCTCCCGCGTCGCCGTGTAGGCGCTCGCCTCCCGACGACCCAACACACCGACCACCGCTCCGTCCTCTACCGCGATCAACTTCTGCACGCGTGCGGATTCGGCGATCCGGAACGACTTCTGCAACACATCGGAATGCATCTCCGCCAACAAGATCCGACGATCCGCCACCACATCGTGCAGACGCGGATAGCGGGCGGCCAACGCGATGGTCTCGTAGCGGGCGGCCAAGGTCTCGATGGTGGTGTCGGGCCCCACGAAGACCTCCGCCAGCGCATCGGCGGTGGCGTGCCCGCCGCGACGTCGACGCGAGACGGCGTCGCGGCGGGCCGCAATACATTTCTCCTCACGGTGGCAGACCTCGGCCGCCGCCTCCGCCATCAGATCTTCGAGAGATCCGAAGTAGTAGGTCGTCGACGCCAACGGCAGCTGGGCCCTTTCGGCGACTGCCCGGTGACGAACCGCGTCGAACCCGCCTTCGAGCAGCAATTCACCAGCGGCCTCGATCAATCGGGACCGACGTCGCAGCCCCTTCGGGGTTGCCGCCGAAGTCATGAAAACATGCTGCCAAAGGGTTGGCTGCCGGGTGTTGCTTTGGCAAAAGCCGCTTCACGAACGGTGAATTCGGCGCTATCCCGGCAACGGAGGTGGCACCGTGCTGAGATCATCGAGGGATGGACGACGTCGCATTTCTGCATCAGGCCATCGATCTGGCGGCCGAGTCACGGGCCCACGGAAACCACCCCTTCGGCGCCCTGCTGGTGAACGCGGACGGTGAGGTCGTCTGCACCGCCCTCAACACCGTCGACACCGACAACGACCCGACCGGCCACGCCGAGACCAATCTTGTTCGGGTCGCGGGCAAGCGGTTCGATCCGGACATCCGCGCGACGCTGACGCTCTACACCAGCACCGAGCCGTGCGCGATGTGTGCGGGTGCCATCTATTGGGCCCGCATCCGCACGGTGGTGTTCGCGCTCGGCGAGGACGAACTGCGCGCGATGACCGGTGATGACGTCAAGAACCCGACCATGTCGCTGCCCTGCCGGGAGGTCTTCGCCCGCGGCCGACATCCGACCGCGGTGCGCGGACCATTCGACATCCTGGCAGCCCGCGAGGTACATGCCGGTTTCTGGCACTCCTGAGCGGTCAACGAAAGTAGTGGCCGGCGTCGATGTCGGCGATGAGCCCTGGGTGTTCGGGCTGCCATTGCAACAGCTGTTCGGTGCGCGCGGCAGATGTCGGATTATCCACGGGCACAAAGGCGGCGAGGAAGCCGAAACGAGCACTGGCATCGTCGGGCGCCACTCGACGGGTCGGGATATCCAGCCCACGTCCGATGGCAGCCGCGATGTCGCGGAACTCAACCCCCTCGTCGCCGACCGCGTGCAGCCGGGTGCCCGCGGGCGCCGACTCCACGGCGAGCCGGTAGAGGCGTGCGGCGTCGCGGGTGTGCACGGCCGGCCACCGATTGGTGCCCTCGGCCAAGTAGCCGGCGAACCCGTTGTCGCGGGCGAACCCGATCAGTGCGGGCACGAAACCGTGCCGATCGAGGTCGCTGTGAACCGAGGGCGGCAGCCGCACCACCGATGACCGCACACCCTGCTCGCCGAGGGCGATGATCTCGTTCTCGGTGTCGATCCGGTACCCACCGTCGCCGACGTCGCTTTCGGTGCCGGCACGGCCGCGGACACCCATGTGCGCCAGCATCGCGGTGCCGGAGGTACCCACCAACGACTTGCCGGTTCCGACCAGCGGCTCGGCCATCGCCCGGACCGCTGACAGATCGGCCTCGGCAGCCGCCGCGAGGTCGCCCACCTGCATCAGGTCGTGCCGAAAGGCCAGGTGAATGACGGCGTCGGCCTCGGCAGCCGCCGCGGACAGCACGTCGAGGTCATCGAGTCCGCCACGCCGGACCGCAGCGCCGAGCGCCTGCACGGATTCGGCCGCCTTACCCGAACGCGCCAGCCCGACCACGGAATAGCCGGCGGAGATGAGCTCGGGGACCACCGCGGAACCGAGGTGGCCAGATGCGCCGGTGACGAAAACCTTCACGAGAGTCTCCTTGAAATCGCGGAACCCGCCTTCGGGTCCGCGGAATGTGATGTCACAATCTGACATAACGAACGATACGCCTGATGTCACGTTCTGTCATCACGTATCGTGTCGACCGTGGGACGATGGCCGACAGGATCGCGGGAGCGCCTGCAGAACGCCGCGCTCCGCCTCTTTGTCGAGCGGGGCTACGAGGCGACGTCGGTGGCCGACATCGCCGCCGCCGCCGGGGTCACCGAGCGCACGTTCTACCGCCAGTTCGGCGACAAGCGCGAAGTCCTCTTCGACAGTGGACACACCCTGGAACACGCCATCGTCGATGACCTGAACCGGCAACCGCCCGGCCGCCCGCCACTGGAATCCGTGGCCGCGACCTTGCACCGCGCCGCGGGCACATTCTTCGCCGACCGCGTGCAGTTCGCGCGGACCCGACAACGCGTCATCGACACGAATCCCGAACTGCGCGAACGTGAAGCGCTCAAGATGACCTCGCTTGTCGACGCCGTCGCCACCTCCCTGGAGAACCGCGACGTCGACGCCACGACCGCCCGCCTGTCCGCCGAGATGGGTATCGCCGCATTCAAGGTCGCCTTCGCCGAGTGGGTGGCGGCCGACAACGTCGAGACGCTCGACGCATTGCTGCACACCGCGGTGGCCCGATTGCGCAGCCTGGCCACCGACTGAAGGTGCTGCTCGTAAATTCTTTCGGGGTTGCCTCGAACGCCGAAGACGCCCGACGAATTCACGGACGGGACCACTAAGACTCCCAAACCGAACCGAGGGGCCATCCGAGTAGATGTTCCCCCCTTGCCTACCCATACCCCCTGGGGTATGGTCGCCTACGTTCCGATCGATACCCCCCTGGGTATGTTCCCCGGGCGTCTGGAGGCAACCTCGTGACAACAACGGCAGAAACAGATACCGAGGAGTCCCGGAAAACCGGGCCCCTCGGGCGATTGGGTGGCGCCACCGCCACACACCGACGCTGGGTCTTCGCGATCTGGTCGCTGCTCGTGATCGGCCTCGGCGCTTTCGCACCCTCGGTCTTCAACTCACTGGCCGGCGCCGGGTGGCAGGCCAATGGTTCGGAGTCGGTGGCCGTACGCGAACTCGCCGAGGAACACTTCGGCGGCAACTCGTCGGCGGCGGTCCAGGTGGTCGTCCACTCCGATGACCAGGACATCTCGAGTCCCGACATGCAGCGGGTCATCGGGCAGATCACCGATGTCGCCACGACCGACGACCGCTTCGGCGCGGTCGTGCCGCCACAACCTGGCATGACCATCAGTCCGGACGGTCACACCGGTATCGTCCTGATCGGGGCCAATGGCACCACCGACGACATGGTGAAGGCCGTCGACGACCACAAAGACGAATTGACAGCGTTGTCCGGCAACGGAATCGACGTCTATCCGACAGGTGCGTCCGCCCTGTGGAGCGACTTCAACAAGGCCAACCACGACGCGATGATCAAGGCCGAGATGGTTTCCTGGCCGATCACACTCGCGATCATGGTGCTCGCCTTCGGTTCACTGGTCGCCGCCGGCCTGCCGCTGCTGCTCACCATCGCCGGCCTGGTCGCCTCTGCCGGCGGCCTGGTGCTGCTGAACATGATCACGCCAATCTCGGTGTGGGCCATGAACTTCGCGATGATGTTCGCGCTCGCCCTGGGCATCGACTACGCCCTGTTCATCGTCTCTCGCTTCCGCGCCGCGATGGCTCACCGCAAGGACAAGGTCGCGGCCACCGTCGAGACCATGGACACGGCCGGCAAGGCCGTGATGTTGTCCGGCCTGACGGTGTTGGTCAGCTTGTCGGCGGTGCTCCTGGTGCCCGCGCCCGCGGTCCGAACCATGGCGGTGGGCATCATGCTGGCCGTCGTGTTCGTACTGGCGGCCACGATGACCTTGCTGCCCGCGGTGCTCGGCGCCATCGGTAACGGCGTCAACGCCGTCTCACTGCCGTGGGCCAAGCGCCAGCAGCATCGCTCGCCGGTGTTCGCCAGGTGGGGTGAACTGCTGCACCGCCACCCGTGGCCGTTCGCGGTCGGATCGCTGGCGATCCTGATCGTGTTAGCGTTGCCGGTGATCGGTATCAAGGTCGCCATGCCGTCGATCAGCGTCGTCCCCGAGGACGCACCGGTGCGCCAGGGCTACGAGGTCGTACAGGAAGCCATGGGCCCGGGTGCACCCGGTGCGCTGCAGATCATCGCACCCGAGGCTCAGGCCGCACAGACCGCCGAGGTTGCGTCCTCGACACCCGGCGTCGCGATGGTCACTCCCCCGCAACCGGACGCCGACGGCTCCGGCTACGTGATGCTGCAGGCCATCCCTGCGGTCGACCCCTCCGATGACCAGATGAACACGATCGTCACCGAGCTGCGCACTGCACTTCCGCCCGACGCCCTGGTCGGCGGCGCTCCCGCGGAGAACATTGATCTGCAACAAGCCCTGAATGACTGGTTCCCGATCGTGGTCGGGGTGATCCTCACGCTCGGTTTCCTGTTGCTGCTGATCGCGCTGCAGGCCCCGTTGATCGCACTCCTGGGCACCGTGGTGAGTCTGCTGTCGACCGCCGCCGCCTTCGGCGTCGCGCGGTTGATCTTCCAGGAAGGCTGGGGATCGGGGGTGCTCGGTTTCCAACCTCAGGGCTTCCTGAACGGCTGGGGCCCCGTGTTCTTCTTCGCCATGATCTTCGCGATCGCGATGGACTACACCGTGTTCCTACTCGCCACCGCCAAGGAGCACTATGAACGCTCCAAGGACCCCAAGGTGGCTCACGTGGACGGGCTCGCCCATTCCGGTCGGGTGATCTTCGCCGCCGCTGCGGTGATGGTCGCGGTGTTCTTCACTTTCGCCCTGGCAGATCCGCTGCCGCCGAAGGAGATGGGCATCATTCTGGGTGTCGCGGTCCTGCTCGACGCCACGCTGATTCGGTTGGTACTGCTGCCCGTGCTGCTGCGGATCACCGGCCACGGTGCCTGGTGGAGTCCGGCGTGGTTACGGCGAATCCTGCCCAAGGTGTCGTTCAGCCACTGAGGATCGCTCTCCCGATACCCCGAGGGGTATACACTGAGAGCGTCACTGAATGAAAGAAGGAACCTCATGGTAGGCGATCAAGAATCGATGACCGTGGTGCTCAACCGGTTGCGGCGGGCGCACGGCCAGCTCGCGGGCGTCATCTCGATGATCGAGCAGGGCCGCGACTGCAAGGACGTCGTCACCCAGCTCGCCGCGGTGTCTCGGGCTCTCGACCGGGCAGGATTCAAGATCGTCGCCACCGGATTGCGTCAGTGCATGTCCGGCGAGGAGGTCGAGAACGCCGAACCCATGACCGAAGAACAACTCGAGAAGCTGTTTCTGGCACTGGCCTGACCCACCGGGGGTCCGGGCGGTCGGACAGCATGAGAACACCCCCAACAGAAAGGATGAGAGCGATGCAACTCGGCTACACCGCGACATTGCAGACCACCTTCGACGACGCCGTGACTCGCACCCGCGAGGCCCTGTCCGAGCAGGGATTCGGCGTGCTGACCGAGATCGACGTGAAGGCCACGCTGAAGAAGAAGCTCGACGAGGACATGGAAAACTACCTGATCCTCGGCGCCTGCAATCCACCGCTGGCGCATCGCGCCCTCGACGTCGACCGGCAGATCGGGCTGCTGTTGCCCTGCAACGTCGTGGTCCGCGACGACACCGAGCACGACGGCACCGTGATCGTCGAGGCCATGAATCCCGACATCATGGTCCAGGTGACCGACGCCCCGGGCCTCCCCGACGTCGCGGCCGATGCCTCGACGAAGCTGCAGGCCGCCATGGACGCGCTGAAATCGGCATGAGGGGCGGAGACACAATGACCGACACCGACGTCAAGATCTACGGAGACCCAATCTGCCCGTTCACCTGGGTCACCTCGCGATGGCTCACCAGCGCCGCCGAGCACAGCGACGTCCGCGTGACCTGGCGTCTGATGAGCCTCGCCGTACTGAACGAGGACCAGGACGCCGACGACGCCCAGGCCGCGCGCCTACAGACATCGCGCCGCATCGGACGCCTGGTGGCCGCGGCAACGGGGACCGAGGACTTCGGCGAGCTGTACACCGCTCTCGGCCGACGACTGCATGCCGAGGGCAACGAGCTGACCGACGAACTGGCCCGCGAGGCGCTCAGCGAGTGCGGGCTGGAACCGTCACTGGTCTCCGCCATGGACGACGAGAGCTGGGATGACGCGGTACGTGCGGCACACCAACGCAGCCAGGATGCACTCGGCGACTCTGGTGGCAGTCCGATCACCGTCGTTAACGGTCGCGCCTTCTTCGGCCCGGTACTCACCGAGATCCCGGCACCTGAGGAAGCGGTACGCCTCTTCGGCGGGTTCACCGCACTGGCTTCGTCACCGGCCTTCGCGCAGGTGGAGCGACCGAAGTCCGGCCCACCGAACATGCACGAAACGCCGGCCTGACATGTGCCATCCCACCCGTTGCCCCCAATGCGGCAAGACCACGTGGGCCGGCTGCGGCAGCCACGTCGACGCTGTGCGGCGGATGGTGCCCGCGAATAAGTGGTGCCCGGGGCACGCCGATGCCAGAAAGCGTGGCTTCTTCCGGCGCGGCTGACCGTCACGACGACACCAGTACGCTGTGGAGTCGATGCCCCGCGAACCACGTTTCCCGATCGCAGCTGACCCGTTCACCCACAGCGGTGGACGGGTCAGCCGGCGTTCGGTCCTCGTCGGCGGTCTGGGTGCGGCGATGATCGGTGGATTGTCCGCCTGCGCCCACGACGAGCAACCCGACATCGACCCGCCGCGTCTGGGCGCGCACGCCGCCGACGACGAACTACCCCCCGAGCAGAGTCCGGCGGAGATCCCAAGCGAAGGTCCGGCGCTGATCACCGGCAGTTTTCGATCGGCCAAGATGGGCGGCCGCGAGACACGCTGGGCGGTCGCACGCCCGGACGGCGTCACCGGACGACTGCCGGTCGTGGTGGTACTGCACGCGCTGAACACCAACGAGCAATCGATCTTCTCCGAGAAGCAGCAGATGCAGAACGTGCTGCAACGCTACGTCGACGACGGCGGTGTGCCGTTCGCGTTGGCGTCGGCCGACGTCGGGCGCAACTACTACCACCGGCGCACCGATGGCGCCGACGGTGCCGCGATGATCCTGGACGAGTTCCTACCAATGCTCGAGGCCGACGAGGCGCTGAACCTGTCCACCGAGCGAATCGGCCTGTTCGGCTGGTCGATGGGTGGCTACGGCGCGCTCCGGCTCGGCGCGCTAGTCGGGTCACCCAAGGTCGCCGCGGTGTCGGTGAGTTCCCCTGCGCTGTGGGCAGATCCACGCAATTTTCCACCCCGCGCCTTCGATTCGGCCGCCGATTATCGAGTCAACTCGCTGTTCGGGCAGCAATCCGCGTTCGCCAGGATCCCGCTGCTGATCTGCATCGGGTCGTCGGACCAGTTCTTCACCTACACCCGACAGTGGGCCGCCGACCTGCACCCGCCCGCCGCATTCGGCACTTCCGCGGGTGGGCACACCAACCGCTACTGGCGCAGCGTGTTACCCGATCACGTGGAGTTCCTCGGCCGCAATCTCGCACGCTGAGCGTCCTCGGCCGCCACGTCCCACCCACCTGTCCGAACGGCCAGTGCCGCGCCTGACCAACTCGGTTGCAACGTTGTCTCAATAGTGTCAGGGATCACGTTTGTCAGTCAGTGTTGTTCACATCATGAACACCGGTGCGCAGAAGGAGGCCGACCGTGGCAACCGAGGACCCAAGGCATCCGCATCACCTCACCGGTGGTGTCGACACCCACTCCGAGTCACAGAGCTATCTCGCAAAACGCCAACTACAGGGCGGCAGCGCCGGCTGGCTGCTGCTGGCCGGACTCGGCGTCAGCTACGTGATCTCCGGTGACTACTCCGGCTGGAACTTCGGACTCGGCGAGGGCGGATTCGGCGGCCTCGCCATCGCCGCCGTCATCATCGCGGCGATGTATCTGTGCCTGGTTCTGGGCATGGCGGAATTGTCCTCCGCCCTCCCGGCAGCCGGCGGCGGTTACACCTTCGCCCGGCGCGCCCTCGGCCCGTGGGGCGGATTCGCCACCGGCACAGCCATCTTGATCGAGTATTCGATCGCCCCGGCCGCCATCGCCACGTTCATCGGCGCCTACGTCGACTCGCTCAACCTGTTCGGCATCGTCGACGGGTGGTGGATCTACCTCGCCGTGTACGCGATCTTCATCGGTATCCATCTCTCCGGAGTCGGCGAGGCGCTGAAGGTGATGTTCGTGATCACCGCCATCGCCCTGGTCGGTCTGGTCATCTTCGCGATCGCCGCAATCGGGCATTTCGACGCCGGAAATCTCACCGACATCGCGGCCACCGACGCGGCCGGCTCATCGTCGTTCCTGCCGTTGGGCTACCTGGGAATCTGGTCGGCCATCCCGTTCGCGATCTGGTTCTTCCTGGCCATCGAAGGTGTCCCCCTGGCCGCCGAGGAGACCGCCAACCCGGAACGGAATGTCCCGCGCGGCATCATCGCCGCCATCGGCGTCCTGTTGATCACCTGCGTGACGGTACTGGTGCTGACCACCGGTGCCGGTGGTGCGGGCCCGATGTCGGAGTCCGGCAATCCGCTGGTCGAGGCGTTGGGCGATTCCGGGATGGCCAAGGTGGTCAACTACATCGGCCTGGCGGGCCTGATCGCGAGCTTCTTCTCGATCATCTACGCCTACTCACGACAGTTGTTCGCCCTGTCACGCGCCGGTTACCTCCCGACGATCCTGTCGGTCACCAACCGACGCAAGGCTCCGACACTGGCGCTGATCGTGCCCGGCGTCATCGGGTTCTTGCTGTCGCTGACCGGCGAAGGTGACCTGCTACTCAACATGGCGGTGTTCGGCGCCGCCTCGAGCTACGTGCTGATCATGGTGAGCCACATCGTTCTTCGTCGTCGCGAGCCCGATATGAAGCGCCCCTACCGCACACCGGGCGGCGTGGTGACCACCGGATTCGCCTTGGTGATCGCGGTCATCGCCGTGATCGCGACGTTCCTCGTCGATGTGGTGGCCGCGCTGTGCTGCCTCGGCGTGTTCGCACTTTTCATGTTGTACTTCGCTGTGTACAGCCGTCATCGGCTCGTCGCGAACTCGCCGGACGAGGAGTTCGCTGCCCTGGCGCAAGCGGAGGAGGAGCTGCGGTGAAGTTCAGCCAGACCATCTCGGGGACGACATATGAGTTCGATGGCCTCGTCGACCTCATGGCCAAGGCGACGCCCCGACGATCCGGTGATGAACTCGCCGGATGCGCGGCACAGTCCGATGCCGAACGGGCCGCCGCGGCCTGGCAACTCGCCGATCTGCCGCTCACCACATTCCTCGACGAGCAGGTCGTTCCGTACGAGTCCGACGAGGTCACCCGCCTGATCATCGACTCCCACGACCGCGAGGCGTTCAGAGTCATCTCCCATCTCACCGTCGGCGGACTGCGCGACTGGTTTCTCGAGACCGCTGCCCGCGACGACAGCGCCGCCCGGATCGCCTCTGTCGCCAGGGGTTTGACGCCCGAGATGGTGGCGGCCACGTCAAAGATCATGCGCAACCAAGATCTGATCCTGGTGGCCTCGGCCGCGACGGTGACCGCAGCCTTCCGCACCACCATCGGACTGCCCGGGACCATCGCGACCCGACTGCAACCCAATCACCCCACCGACGACCCGCGCGGAATCGCGGCGGCCACGCTCGACGGGCTGCTGATGGGGTGCGGTGACGCGGTGATCGGGATCAACCCGGCCACCGATTCCCCCCACGCCACGTCCGATCTGCTGCATCTGCTCGACGACATCCGGCAGCGGTTCGCCATTCCCATGCAGTCGTGTGTGCTGTCGCACGTCACCACCACCGTCGACCTCATCGAACAGGGGGCGCCGGTCGACCTCGTCTTCCAGTCGATCGCCGGCACCGAGGGCGCCAACCGCAGTTTCGGCGTCGACATCGCGCTGCTGCGTGAGGCCAACGAAGCGGGACGCTCGCTGCGTCGTGGCACCGTCGGGAACAACGTCATGTACCTCGAGACCGGGCAGGGGTCGGCGCTGTCGGCCGACGCCCACGTCGGGATCGGCGGCAAACCCGTCGATCAGCAGACCCTCGAGACCCGCGCCTATGCCGTCGCCCGCGACATCGAACCCCTGCTGATCAACACGGTCGTCGGATTCATCGGCCCCGAATACCTCTACGACGGCAAACAGATCATCCGGGCCGGACTCGAAGATCACTTCTGCGGCAAGATCCTCGGACTCCCGATGGGCGTCGACGTCTGCTACACCAATCACGCCGAAGCCGATCAGGACGACATGGACACCCTGCTGACCCTGCTGGGCGTGGCCGGAGCCGCGTTCGTCATCGCCGTGCCCGGCGCTGACGACGTCATGCTCGGGTACCAGAGCCTGTCATTTCACGACGCGCTGTACGTGCGTCAGGCACTCTCGCTACGCCCCGCCCCCGAGTTCGAGACGTGGCTGGCCGGCCTCGGAATGGCTGACGACGACGGACGGATCCTGCCCGTCGATCTGGCCGGCTCGCCCCTGCGATCCCTCACTGCGGCTCGATGACCGGCGCACACCGCCCCGCCGAGGACATCTGGTCCGAGCTGCGGCGCACCACACAGGCCCGCATCGGTCTGGGACGAGCCGGCAACTCGATGCCGTCGCGTCGGGTGCTCGAATTCCAGGCGGCGCATGCCGCCGCACGCGACGCCGTGCACGATCCGCTTGACCTCGACGACCTCCGAAAGCAACTCGCCGACCTCGACATCGCGCCCGCGCTGGCAGTCGAGAGCCAAGCGCATTCCCGCAGCGAGTACCTGCGCCGCCCCGATCTGGGTCGCCGACCTGCCGACGTCGCCCATCTCCCCGACACGGGCGCCGACATCGCCATCGTGCTGGCCGACGGACTGTCGCCACGCGCACTCACCGATCACGGGTCGGGGCTGCTGGCGGCGCTATTGGCGAGACTCGGCTCGCGGTTCACCCTCGCGCCGCCGGTCATCGCCACCCAGGCCCGCGTGGCACTCGGCGACCACATCGGGCAGGCGCTCGGGGCGCAGACGGTGATCATGATCATCGGAGAACGCCCCGGACTGTCTGTCGCCGACAGCCTCGGCATCTACCTGACCCACCGACCGCGAGTGGGCCTCAACGACGCCGACCGCAACTGCATCTCCAACATCCATCCGCCCGACGGACTCGACTACGACACCGCTGCCGCCATCACCGCCGCCCTCGTCGACGGCGCCCGCAAGCTCGGTCGGTCCGGCGTCGCACTCAAGGACACCTCGCGCGCCGAACTCCCCGACAGCGCCCGCGAAGTGTTGGATCAGTCGTGACGAGACGGTCACTCCGCCGGTCCGAGGACGTCAGAGACTGATGCGTCCCTCTAGTGCGGCCTGACCGATGTCGGTGCGGTGATGCGATCCGGGCAGTTTGACCGCCGCTATGCGGTCGTAGGCCTGTGCGCGCGCCTCGGCGAGGTCGACGCCGGTTCCGACGACCGAGAGCACCCGTCCGCCGGCCGAGACCACCGCACCGTCGTCGGACCGCGCGGTGCCGGCGTGGAGGACACCCTCGCCCTCGGCACCACCGATGACGTCACCGGTGCGCGGCTTGCCCGGATAGTTCTCTGCAGCCACCACCACGGTGACCGCGGCACCGTCCGCCCATTCCAGCGGCGCCAGCTCACCGAGCGTCCCGGTGGCAGTCGCGTTGAGTGCTTGCCCCAGAGGCGATTTCAGCAACGCCAGTACCGCTTGAGTCTCCGGGTCGCCGAAGCGGCAGTTGAACTCGACGACGGCCGGCCCGTCTTTGCCGATGGCCAGGCCGGCATAGAGCAGACCCGAGAACGGGGTGCCACGCTTGGCCATCTCGGCCGCGACCGGCTTGACCACCTCGTCGACGATCTGCTGGGTCACCTCGGCGGGCAGCCACGGCAGCGGTGTGTAGGCCCCCATGCCTCCGGTGTTGGGGCCGGCGTCGCCGTCGCCGACGCGTTTGTGATCCTGCGCGGGGATCAGCGGCACCACGTCCTCGCCGTCGACCAGCGAGAACAACGACACCTCGGGCCCGTCGAGGAAGCTCTCCAACAGCACCGGGTGACCGTTCTCCAGCAATTCGGCCGCGTGGTCGCGTGCGGCCGAACGATCCTCGGTGACCACCACACCCTTGCCGGCGGCCAACCCGTCGTCCTTGACCACCCAGGTGGGTCCGAAACGGTCCAGGGCGGCGTCGAGTTTGGCCGGGTTGTCGACGATCTCACTGTGTGCGGTACGCACGCCGGCCGATGCCATCACGTCCTTGGCGAACGCCTTGGATCCTTCGATACGTGCGGCGTCGGCGCTGGGTCCGAATGTGGCGAAGCCGGCGGCGCGCAGGGCGTCGGCGACGCCTGCCACCAGCGGCACCTCGGGTCCGATGACCACCAGATCCGCCTCGACGCCCTTGGCCAGCGCGACGACGGCATCGGCGGAGACCATGTCGACCGGATGATTGGTCGCGATCGCCGAAGTGCCGGCATTCCCGGGCCCGGCGTGCAGTTCGGTGACCGAGGGGTCCTTCGACAGTCCGATGAGCAGGGCATGTTCGCGGCCGCCCGAGCCGATCACGAGTACGCGCACGCAGATGACTCTAGTGGGTCTTCGGTGCACCGCCTCTCCTCCGGTGCGTTCGTACCCGGGTTTGTGGTCCTCCGCCCGCCGTTTCCGGACGGGTAACCGACACCGGGCGGAGGAACCGGCTCACTCAGTCGGCGCCGTCAAGTCGTACACCGTGGTGCCGTCGACGGTTTCGGCGGTGAAGTTGTCGGCCACCCACTGGGCGATCTGCGCCGAGGGTTGCGACTCATCCGACATGCCGAACCCGCGGCCACCACCGAGGAAGTAGTGGATCTGCCCATCGGAGACCAACTTCTGGAACTGCTCCAGCGTCGGCGATGGGTCGGTCCCGTTGAAGCCGCCGATCGGCATCACCGAGTATCCGGACTCGAGTTGGTATCCCGACGCCTCGTTGGATCCGACCGCCGCACCCACCCAGGTGTAGCTGTCGGCGTCGGTGCGCAGCATCGCGACGAGTTCGGCGCTCGGTGTCGAGCCGTTGAGCAGCCCGCCCGGTCCGCCGGTGCCCGCCTCAGGGCCCATTATGCCGGGACCCGCCATGCCGGGGAATCCACCGTCGGCGGGCATGGCCGGACCGGCACCGTTCGCACCGGCGTTTCCGCCCGGCGTCATCCAGGGCGCACCAGCCGCACCACCGCGCGCACCGTCGCGTCCCCCACCACCCCGGCCGCCGGGTCCACCCCCGCCGGGGCCGAATTCGCCCTCGACACGGGGGCCCGCACTGATGATCGACCCTTGTTTGGGTGTGGCGATGGTGTCAACCGTGTACGCGATCGGCCCGGCCAACCCAGCAGCCAGTGCGGTGATCGCCGCGACCGCCGACAGGTAGGTCCGATGTGCCAACAGCATCACGACACCGCTGACCAGCCCGACGAGCAGCACCATCCACCTCAGCCACGGCACGAAGTCCGGTGACCGGTTCAGCAGTACGAAACCCCAGATCGCGGCGATCCAGACGGCCGCGGCGAGCACGATGCGCACCCACAGCCGATCCCGCTGCGACCAGCACACCGCTGCCCCACCAGCCACTACCGCGGCGACCGCAGGTGCCAGCGCCGCGGTGTAGTAGCTGTGGAAGATACCGGCCATGAAGCTGAAGACCGCCATCGTCACCAGCAGCCACAGTCCCCACACCGCGAGGTAGGCGCGGCGTGCGTCGGTGCGTCGGGCCTTGCCGATCAGTACCAGCGCAGCGATCCCCAGCACGATGCCGGTAGGGATCAGCCAGGCGATCTGACCACCCTGCGCCGGTTCGAACATGCGTAGCCAGCCGGTCTCACCCCACATCCCGCCACCCCCGCCGGGTCCACCACCGGGTGGCCCGCCCGCACCGACGTAACCGGCGGGTCCGCCCATCGCTCCGGTGTAGCCACCGCCCCGACCACCAGGAACGACGCTGCCGGTCTCGTTGCCGTTGAGTCGACCGAAACCGTTGTAGCCCAGCGTGAGTTCCAGGATCGAGTTGTTCTGCGAGCCACCGATCCAGGGGCGCGACGACGCCGGCCACAGTTCGACGGCGAGAATCCACCAACCGGCGCTGACGATCATCGCTCCCAACGCGGCGAACAGGTGCCCGATGCGCTTGACCCAGGTGTGTTGGCCGAAGGCCAGGTAGGTGATCGCCAGCGGCGGCACGATGAGCATCACCTGCAGTTGCTTGGTGAGGAAACCGAAACCGACGAAGACACCGGTCAGGACCATCCAGCGCAGTCTGCCGTCCTCGACCGCCTTCAGCGTCGCCCACACCGCCGCGATCATCAGCAGCAGGAGCAGGGCCTCGGGGTTGTCGAAGCGGAACATCATCGCAGCGACCGGCGTGACCGCCAGCACCAGGCCGGCGAGGATGCCCGGCCAGTGGCCGAAGTATTTCTTGGTGATCAGGTAGAGCAACGCCACCGACGCCACACCCATCAGCACCTCGGGCACCAGGATCGACCACGAGTTGAGTCCGAAGATACGCACCGAAATCCCCGGAATCCACAGCGAGGCAGGCGGTTTGTCGACGGTGATGGAGTTGGCCATGTCCGACGACCCGAAGAACCACGCCTTCCACGACTCCGATCCGGCCTGGATGGCCGCCGAGTAGAAGGAGTTGGCCCAGCCGTTGGCGGAAAGATTCGCGAGATACGCGATCGCGGTGCCGAGCAGCAACGCGACCAGTGACAGACGCTGCCACACAGGGGCGTTCCGCCCGGACGCGGGTGCGTCGGGCGGAACGGGTGCGGCGGAGTGTGCGTCGACAACGGCGGTCATTCGGCGGCGCCTTCCATCGCGCCGGCCGGGCCGGCGACGTCACGGACACTGTTGTGGCTGCGGAACACCCAGCGCAGGCCGACGAATCGGGTCAGCGTGGCAACGAGGTTGGCCACCACCAGTACCACCAGTTCGACATGCTTGGACGCCTCGGGCGCGGCCCCGTGCAGGATGACCAGCGAACCGGCGGTCACTGCCCAGCCGAACAGGAACACACCGAGTCCGAAGAAGTGGTGCCGCATCATTCCCGCACGCCCCTGCACGCCGAAGCTGAAGCGCCGGTTGGCGGCGGTGTTGAGGACGGCGGTGATCGCGAGTGCGACGAAGTTGGAGACCTGAGCGCCGAGGAAGGCGTGCAGCATCAGGTACAGAACGGCATACGCGATGGTCGAGGCGATGCCGATCACGCAGAACCGGGCGAGTTGGCCGACCAGTCCGAACGGGACGCCGTCGATGTCGGGGCCGGGCCCTCGGCCGCGGCCGAGGGCGGCACGCAGTTCGGCGATGGGCAACCGGCCCGTCGTCAAGGCGTAGCCGACGCGGGCGCAGCCTTTCAGGTCGGCGACCGCAGTGGAGACGATGTCGACGGTGCTGTCGGGGTCGTCGACCCAGTCGACGGGCACCTCGGCGATCCGCAGGCCGATCCGCTCGGCCAGCACCAGCAGCTCGGTGTCGAAGAACCAACCGGTGTCCTCGACATAGGGCAGCACCTGCCGGGCGATATCGGTGCGCATGGCCTTGAAACCGCACTGCGCGTCGGAGAACTTGGCGCGCATCGTCGTTTTGAGGATGAGGTTGTACGAGCGGGAGATGAATTCGCGCTTCGGTCCGCGCACCACCCGTGACGACCGCGACAGCCGGGTGCCGATCGCGATGTCGGAGTGCCCGGAGATCAACGGCGCGATCAGCGGCATCAACGCGTTGAGGTCGGTCGACAGGTCGACGTCGCAGTAGGCGACGATCTGCGCGTCGCTGCCCCGCCACACCGCGTTGAGCGCACGTCCTCGACCCTTCTGGTCGAGATGCACCACCCGCAGACCGTCGATCTCGCCGGCGAGTTCGGCGGCGATGGCCAAAGTGGAATCGGTGCTGGCATTGTCGGCGACGGTGATCCGGGACGGGTACGGCACGTTGACCCGTAGATGGTCGCGCAGCCGCCGCACCGCTCCGGCGACATCGGTCTGCTCGTTGTACACGGGGACGACGATGTCGAGGACGGGCGCGGGTGTCGAACTGTCGGCCACCGTCACCACGCGCTCGCCTGTCGTCGGAAGGGCTTCTGCTGTCATGTGTACGAGGATCGGATGCCTAACTTCGCCCACTCTGCGCTGAAGCTGTCAGGTTCCTGTGAGGGCCTGACGTCTGTGGACAACGGATCGGGTCGACCATCGGGTGTCGGTCACGACCGATAGGTTGGCGTCATGAACTCCCCCGCATCCCTGCGCCCTGACCAGCAGACGGCCGCCGACCGGGTGATCGAGAGTCTCGCCGGGCCGGGTGCACGCCTACGCGACGATCAGCTCATGGCGGTGGCAGCGCTGCTGGAGCCGTCGGCGCGCGTGCTGGTGGTCCAGGCCACCGGGTGGGGCAAGTCAGCGGTGTACTGGTCGGCGACGGCGATCCTGCGCAGCGCGTCTGCCGGGCCCACCCTGATCGTCTCGCCCTTGCTGTCGTTGATGCGTGATCAGGTCGCTGCGGCCGAGCGGGCCGGGCTACGGGCGGCGACCTTGAACTCGTCGAATGTCGACGAGTGGTCGATGATCGAGGCACAGCTGCGCGGCGGGGATCTCGATGTGCTGCTGGTGTCCCCGGAGCGTTTGGCCAATCCCGGGTTCGGCCGGCGTGTGCTCGACGCGCTCGCCGGTCAGCTCGGGCTGTTGGTGATCGACGAGGCCCACGCGATCTCGGACTGGGGTCACGATTTTCGACCCGATTACCGTCGCGTCTCCGACGTGCTGCAGACACTGAACCCGCAGACGCCGGTGCTGGCGACCACCGCAACCGCCAACGCCCGGGTCACCGAGGACGTGGCCGCCCAACTCGGCTCGCACACCCTGGTGCTGCGGGGCGCACTGGCACGACGATCGTTGCACCTCAACGTGATCGATGCGCTCTCGCCGATCCAACGCTACGGCTGGGTCGCCGAGTACCTTCCGCAGCTGCCGGGGTCGGGCATCGTCTACGTCCTCACCGTCGCCGATGCGGACCGCCTGGTGGACGCCATCACCGCTGTGCACGGCACCGAGTATCCGGTCGCGGCCTACACCGGCCAGCTCGACGCGCAGCGGCGGCACGAGCTGGAGGATGCGTTGTTGCGCAACGAGGTCAAGGCGCTGGTGGCCACCTCGGCCCTGGGCATGGGCTACGACAAACCCGACCTCGGTTTCGTGGTGCACGTGGGCGCACCACCGTCACCGGTCTCCTACTACCAGCAGGTCGGTCGTGCCGGGCGCGCACTCGACGAGGCGGTGGTGATGTTGCTGGCATCACGCACCGATGACGCCATCTGGGATCATTTCGCCACCGCGACCATCCCCGAACCCGACAAGATGCACGCACTGCTCGATGCCCTGAACTCAGCGGACGGCCCGATGTCGGTTCCCCAACTCGAGGCATCCACCGGATTCCGCAGGGGCCGAGTGGAACTGATGCTCAAGCAACTGGCCGTCGACGGCGCCACCGACCGGGGGCCCGACGGATGGCAGGCGACCGGGGTCGAATGGACCTACGACCAGGCACACTACGACGGCGTCATCGAGGTGCGCCGTCGCGAGGCCGACATCATGCGCTCCTATGTAGCCGGGCGGCAATGCCTCATGCAGCTGCTCACGTCGTCGCTCGACGACCCCGAGGCACAGCCGTGCGGGCGCTGCTCGGTGTGCCGCGGCCGGTTGACCGAACCATTGTCGGCCGACGTGCCCACCGAGACGGTGCGGACGATCACCGGCGCACTACGTCGTTCGGCTTTGCGGCTCGAGCCACGCAAGATGTGGCCGGGCGGCGTGTTCGGCACGCGCGGACGCATTCCGGCCACGCTCGCGGCGGAGACCGGACGAGTGCTGGCGCATGCCGATGCCCCGGAGTGGACCGAGTTGCTGGCCGGAGCACGTCGAGGTGACGACGCCGCGCTGAGCGATCTCGGCGACGCGGCAGTCGCGACTCTCGCGGCCTGGGTGCGCGAAGGCGGCGTTCGTCCGGATGTGATCGCGTCGCTGCGGCTGACCGGTACCACGCTGGCCGAGCAAGTCACCGAGTATCTGTGTCGGGTGGGCAAGCGTCCGGGCCTCTCGATCCCGGTCCGGATGGGCGAACCCCCGGGTCGCGACGCGACCGGCGCCACCGAGGCCGTCTACTGGCGCGATCACCTCGGTGACATGCCCGACGTCGCCGGTCAGAACGTGCTCCTCGTGGTCGACGAGAACGCGTCGGGCTGGCCGATCACACTGGCCGCCGCCGCGCTGCGCGAGGCCGGCGCCGCCACAGTGTCGCCGCTGCTCATCCACCGCACGGTCTGACCCGGATCCGTAGTACGAACCGTGCAGAAATCGCCGGTTCATACTACGAAATCGGGGGGTCAGGCGTCGGCGACGTACTCGCCGTAGCCGGTGGAGCGCAGGGCTGCGCGGATCTTGGCGGCCGCGTCGTCGAGTTCGGCGGGGTCGGGATCCTTTTGCGCATTGCCCAGGTCGAAGGCGTCCATGCTCTCCAGCGGGAACACGTGGATGTGCACGTGCGGCACCTCCAGCCCCGCGATCATCGTCCCCACCCGGGACGCCCCGAAGGCTTCTTTCACCGCCCGGCCCACCTTCTGCGAGACGTCGGTGAGATGGGTGTAGGAGGCGGTGTCCATCTGTTCCCAGTGGTCTACCTCTTTGCGGGGCACGACGAGCACATGTCCGGGCGTCACCGGGTTGATGGTGAGGAAGGCGACGGCCTGGCCGTCACGCCACACGAACCGTCCGGGCAGTTCTCCGTTGATGATCATGGTGAAGACGGAAGCCATGGGGATCACTGTAGCTGCGAGCCCGGTGCCACCCGACGTGTTGTCGGCGACCTGTCGGAGGTCCATGACATTCTTTTCGTGTGAGTCGACCAGAGTTCACCCGCGGCGGACCGTCCCGGGTCCACACCGTTGCCTCGACCGACGTGGTCGAGCACGCCCAGCGGTTCCCGCGGTTGCGGTACATGGGTTCGAAGTATCGGCTCCTGCCGCACCTGGAACGCACCTTCGCAGAGATCGGCGGGAGCACCGCCGTCGACGCGTTCTCCGGTTCGGGCGTCGTGTCGTACCTGTTGAAGGCGCAGGGTTTTCAGGTGCTGAGCAACGACTTCCTCACCTTCCCGCACATCATCACCCGGGCCACGGTCGCCAACTCCAGCGTGCGGCTCGAACCAGACCTTATCGACGAGATCTGTGGCCCACCCGCCGACGACCGCGATTTCATCCAGGACACCTTCGACGGCCTGTACTTCGACGCCGAGGACCGCGCATTCCTGGACTCGGCCTGGTCACACATCGACCGACTGCGCGGGTACCGCCGCGACCTGGCCATTTCGGCGCTTGTGTTGTCGGCGGCCCGTAAACAACCGCGTGGGGTGTTCACCTTCACCGATTCGTCGCGCTATGCCGACGGCCGCCGTGACCTGCGGATGTCGTTGCGCGACCATTTCCGCACGCGGTCGGCCGCCGAGTACAACGCCACCGTGTTCAGCAACGGGCGGTCCAACCGCAGCGTGAGCGGCGACATCTTCGATCTCGATCTGTCGGCGCTCGACGCCCCACCGGACCTCGTCTATCTCGATCCGCCGTACGCGCCGCCGACCGACGACAACGATTACATCAAGCGCTACCACTTCCTCGAAGGCCTCAGCGCGTATTGGCAGGGTATGACGATCATGGAGCACACCAAGACCAAGAAGCTCACCAAGCGCTACACACCGTTTGCTTACAAGCATTCGATCGAGGACGCACTGGTGCGCACCTTCGAGCATTTCGAACAGGCCGGGGCGATCGTGCTCTCCTACTCGTCCAACGCGCTGCCCGGCGCCGACCGGATCGTCGATCTGCTGGGTAAGGTCAAGCCGTCCGTGGAGGTGATCGCGATCGACCACAAGTACAGTTTCGGCACGCACGTCGCCGCCACCCGGCGCGACGTGAGTGAGTACCTTTTCATCGGTCGCGACTGAGCGGTGACGACGTTCTCGGTAGCTGCGTCTGGTCTCGATACGCCCGCTCGTTCCTCGCGGGCTACTCGACCAGCAGAAACCACACCCCCTCGTACCTCACGGACTACTCGACCAGCGAACACCACACCCCCTCGTACCTCACGGACTACTCGACCAGCGAACACCACACCCCCTCGTACCTCACGGACTACTCGACCAGCGAAGAAAGCCACCTCCATCGGTGGTCGAGTAGCGAGCGAGCCCCCCAGGGCGAGCCCGCGTATCGAGACCACGCAACCTGGTCTCGATACGCCCGCTCGTTCCTCGCGGGCTACTCGACCAGCAGAAACCACGCCCGCTCGTTCCTCGCGGGCTACTCGACCAGCGAACACCACACCCCCTCGTACCTCACGGGCTACACGACCAGCGGAAGCAGCGTCGGATGAGTGACGCAGGAGACTTCGACGACTACCTGAAGACGCTGGGCCGCTTGACCTCTCACGTCGACCCGACCGCATCGACGCCGGAGGCCGAGCGGATCACCACGGCCACGGGCAGCCTGGGTGAGCTCCTCGACACCGACGTCGCCGGGCTCGCGGCCTGGGCCCGCGATCATCCCGCCGACGTCCCGGTTCTCGGGCTGGCGGTCGGTCTCTCCCAGGAGAAGCTGAAGAATGTGTTGCGTGACCGGTTCGGCACCACCGGCTGGCATGGGGTTGCCCGGACACAGCCGGTGGATCTGGTCACCTGGCTCGACACCGAGTTCGACCTGGTCCGGATGCTGCGCACCCAACTGGAACGCACGTACACTTTTGCCGACATCCTGGTCGCCCGTGCCGGCAGTCGGGTGACCGCCACCCGGGCCGGCGCTTCCGGACGCCGCATCGAGGACGAGATCGAGTCCATCGCACAGGATCTCGGACTCGACTACACCACGCGGTCACGCTTCACCGGCCGCAACGGCCGCACCGCCCCGGCCGATCTGATCATCGGCGATCCCGACACCGCCGACATCGTGGTGGCCGCCAAGGGTTTCGACTCCACCGGCAGCAAACTCACCGACGCGGTCCGCGAGATCGAGGAGATGGCCGAGGTGCGGCTGCCGCGACAACTCGTCCTCGCGGTGATCGACGGAATCGGCTGGAAATCAAGGCAATCCGATCTACGGCGTATCCACCAACTGTGGGCCGACCGGCAGATCGACGGCATGTACACATTGGTCAGCCTGGACCGGTTCCGGGAGGACGTCCGCGAGTTCGCGACGCTGCGCCGACTGATCTGACTGCTATTCGCCGTAGAGCCGAGCGATGTCCGGCGAATCCAGCCAGCCCGAATACGTCGGGGTGCGCGGCCAACCGTCGGGGGAATCCTGCCATTCCTCGCGCCGCCCGTAGGGCAGGGCGTCGATCAGTGGGAAGGTGTGCGAGAGCTGCTCGGTGCCGCGACCATTCGTGTGCCAGGTGCGGTAGACGGTGTCGCCGTCACGGAGGAAAACGTTGACGCCGAATCCCTCACCCGGCCCGGCGTCGACGTCGGCGCCGAATGAGCTCTCCGACGACGAGTACCACTCCATCTGATTGCCGACGCGTGCCTTGTAGGCGAGGGCTTCCTCGATCGGCCCGTTGGTGACGATGACGAACCGCGCGTCATAGTTCGCCAGGAAGTCGAGCCGGGTGAACTGTGCGGTGAAGCTCGTGCAGCCGCCGCACTGGAATTCTGCGCCGTCGCTCCACATGTGGTTGTAGACGATCAGCTGGGCGCGGCCGTCGAAGACGTCAACCAACGAGATCGGCCCGTCGGGTCCGATCAGTGTGTAATCGGGCATCTCGACCATCGGTAACCGGCGTCGCTGCGCGGCGATCGCGTCGAGTTCGCGGGTGGCGGCCTTCTCCCGGGCCCGGAGTTCGGCGAGGGCGGTTCGCCAGGACTGTTCGTCGACGACCGGCGGCATCTGTGCGGACATGAGTGATCCCCTTTCGCTGTCCCACTACTGACCGTGCCGGGCGACGAAACTCATCGGTCTAGTCGATCCGACGCGGCAATCGCACCCAGAACCGCGATCCCTGCCCTGGTGTCGAGTCCACCCCGACGGTACCGCCGTGCGCGTCCACCAGTGCCGAAACAATGGACAACCCCAGCCCGCTGCCGCCGCCACGGTCGCCGCGATGACGCGACGAGTCGCCCCGGTAGAACCGCTCGAACACATGCGCGGCCTCCTCGGGGGTCAGACCTTGCCCGGTGTCGGCCACGGTCATCACCACGTCATCGTTCTCGGCGGTCGTGTCGACGTCGATGCCCACGGTGATCGACGCGTCGTCGGGTGTGTGCGCGATGGCATTGTTGATCAGGTTCCGCAGCACTTGCAGCAACCGCGGCGCGTCGCCGGTCACCACGGGCGGCTCACCGGTGGTACCTATCTCGACGTGGATCTCACGGTGCGGGGCGGCCGCCGCAGCACCGTGCACCGCGTCGGCGACGACGGCCAGCAGATCGACCGGGCGGTTGTCGACGGGGCGGTGGGCGTCGAGGCGAGCCAACATCAGCAGGTCCTCCACCAGCAGACCCATCCGGCCGGCCTCGGCGTCGATCCGGCCCATCGCATCGGCGGCGTCGGGCACTGCGCCCTGCTTGTACAACTCCGCGAACCCCTTGATCGAGGTCAACGGTGTACGCAGCTCGTGGCTGGCGTCGGCAATGAACCGGCGCATCTTCTCCTCCGAGGTGCGTGCCTGTTCTTCGGATGAGCGAGCCTGCTGTTCAGAGGCGGCTGTTCGTGCAAATGCCCGCTGGATCTGGCCGAGCATTGTGTTCAGCGACTCCGACAGACTGCCGACTTCGGTGTTGGGCGGGGCCGGCGGCACCCGCATGTTGAGGTTGCCCGCCGCGATCGCGTGGGCGGTCTCCTCAACCCGACGCAGCGGCCGCAGACTCGACCGCACCAGCAGATAGCTGAGCACACCGATCGCCAGCACGACCAACGCACCTATGCCCAACTGCAGCCACATCAGCCGTGTCAGCGTGGCGTGGACATCGCTGAGCGGGGTGGCCACGATCGACACACCGTAGGGCGTCTCGTCCTTGATCACCCGCCACTGCGGGCCGTCGCCGTCGGCCGAATCGACGGTCATCGGTCCGGTGCTGCCCTCGGGAAGCGACTCCAGATCAGGTTGCGACGAGAAGTCGTTGTTGACGATGGTGTTGCCGTCGCTGGTGACGATCATCGAATAGAACTGCGACGGCGGGCGACGCGGCCCCAACGGCGGTCCCGGGGTGAAACTGACCGGGTCGCGCGGCTTGGCCCAGGTCTCCACCGACGACGTCAGACCTTCGTCGGTGCGCGAGAGCAGGTCCTGCTTCATCGCCGACGTCACCGCGATGCCTGACGCAAACAGTCCCAGCACCACCAGGACCAGGGTCAGGCCGACCAAAGACAGCCGCAGCGGCAGCCCGCGCTTGCGGGCCGGCTCCGGTGCGTGTCCGGTCGGGGCGGTGGTAGGTGGGGAGGTCACTCGCGGGGCTCTCGCATCACGTAGCCGACGCCGCGCAAGGTGTGGATCAGGCGCTTGTCGCCGGTGTCGAGTTTGCGGCGCAGATAGGAGACGTAGGACTCGACCACATTGACCTCGCCACCGAAGTCGTAATTCCACACGTGGTCGAGGATGCGGGGCTTCGACAACACGGTTCCGGCGTTGACCATGAAATAGCGCAACAGGGTGAATTCGGTGGGTGAGAGCGCCACCAAGTTGCCCGCCTTCCACACCTCATGCGTCTCGTCATCGAGTTCGATGTCGGCGAATGTGATGCGGGCCGACTCCTTGGCCTGCTCGTCGAAACCGCTGCGACGCAGCAACACCTGCAGCCGGGCGACCACCTCCTCGAGCGAGAACGGTTTGGTCACGTAGTCGTCGCCGCCGATGGTCAGTCCGTTGATCTTGTCCTCCACCGAATCGCGGGCGGACAGGAACAGCACCGGGGCGTCGATGCCGTCGGCGCGCAGCCGGCGCAGCAGCCCGAAACCGTCCATCCCCGGCATCATCACGTCGAGAATCAATACATCGGGTTTGAAGGTGCGGCAGCGGTCGAGCGCCGACGGCCCGTTCTCGGCGGTCGAAACCTCATAGCCCTGGAACTTGAGCGACACCGACAGCAGCTCGCGGATGTTCTCCTCGTCGTCGACGACGAGTACCTTGGCGCCCTGGCCGCCTGCCGGACCGTTCACAGATTCGCTCATGCCATCACTCTCGCCGACCAGCCTGCCATGGATCTGGACGGTTCCTGGGAGAACTCTGTGAATGCTCACCAGCCCTGATGCCGGATGTCGACCAGGCCGCGGGCTCAGCCACGCATGAACGGCGCAGGGTAGCCCGGGGTGGGCCGAACCTCCCCCAACCACCCCGCCAGCGCCTCGGCCTGCTCGGTCAGCGCGCGCATCGCCACCGCCGGCAGTTTCTCGAACGGGTGTAACTCGATGTGTCCGTCGTCCTTGTTCTGACGCCAACCGCCGACGATCCGCCCGTCCCACCAGGCCGTCTGCCCGCCGTTGCCGTTGCGGTCGAAGACGTGCTCGGCATGTGGGCCGAGGTAGAAACCACGCTCCTTCCAGCCCATCGTGGTGGGGTCGAGTTCGGGCAGCAGATGGGCCTGCGGTGGCGGCGCATCGCCGGCACCGTCGGGCAGGTCGTCGGGCAACAGGTAGCCGACGGCGCCGCCGTCGAGGTCGACCTCGACCGCGTCGAGGTCGGCCAGCGCGGTACGCACGACACGTTTGGTGCTGCCCAACCACCAGACGATATCGGTCTCGGTGCCCGGTCCGAATGCTCGCAACCAGCGGCGCACCATGGCGCGGTGACCGTCGGCCGCCGACACCTGCGGGAGTTCGTGGCCCAGCCAACGTTCCATCGCCACCCACGACGGCCGCGACAACGTCCAGGTCGCCGAGTTGGGTCCGCGCACGATCTCCCCGGCCGCGCTCATCATGTTCAGCACACGCGGTCCCATCGCGACGCGACCACCCCACGACTTGCCCTGGCCGTAGACCACGTGGCCGTCGAGGACCGGGTTGCGGCGACGGAGTTCGGTGGAGGTCCGCGCGCAGCCGTCGGCGAGGTCGGTGGCCACCGCGGCCCGCGCCGCGTCGATCCAGGCGTCCGGGTCGTCGAAGTCGGGGCTGCGACGCAGGTCGCGGAGCATGTTGGTGCGCTCGGACGCGGTCACGCGGGGGCCGACCGCACCGATCGCCTCGGCGAGCACGGTGTGTCCGAACACGAACAACGTCCGGCGCATGGCGAGTTGTTTGACGAGAGTCCGATCGGCGTACAGCGCGCGGTCCATCGTCTCGGGATCGAACCCGGGAAGCCGCGCCCACGCCGACAGGTAGACCGTCGACGGTGTGGTGGCGTGCAGTCCGACGAGGTCGTCGACCATCTCGGTCAGCGCCGCGGTGGGGTCGGTTCGGTCGAGGTGATGACGTCGGATCAGTCGTCGGCGGCGTTCGGCGTCGTCGACGACGGGTCGGGTCGTCATGCCGCGGGTGCGGCGATCGCTTCGATCTCGACGAGCTGGTCGTCGTAGGCGAGGCCGGTGACGCCCATCATCATCGCCGGCGGTACCGGGGTGCCGAACTCGGCGACGATCTCGTCCCAGGCGACCACCAGATCTGCCTGCAACTGCTCGGCGACGTAGATCGTCAGCTTCGCGATGTCAGCCATCGAGGCACCCTGATCGTCGAGCACGGAGCGCAGGTTCGCCAGACAGGTCCGCGTCTGGCCGACCACATCGCCGGGCGGGACGATCGCGCCGGCCGCGTCGAGCGGGCTGATGCCCGCGGTGAAGATCAGCGGTCCCGCGGTGACTGTCGCGCTGTAGGCGAAGCCGGCGGCCGGGAGCGTGGACGAACCGTTCAGACGGAGACGGGCCATGCCCGCGATCCTACGTCGACGCTCGAGAGGTCGACTGCAGCCGTTGCACGACCCGCACCCCCGACCTGACGGCGTCCGTCGCGCCACCGCGCGTCGGGCAACGGCTGCAGTCGCGCGTTCGATGGCGGTCTCACGCGCTGATGTCAGTTCACCCCGATCGCCGCCGCCAGGCCAGCGACCGGCACCGGGACTCGACATCGTCGCTGTTCAGGGCGTAAACGAACATTCCGGACCGGACACCGGAGGGGATCCGGCGACGCGAAACCCCCTGGCATGGGTCATTCACCCGAGGTGTTCGGCCTCACTGGAATGGCGATCCGGACGACGTTGGGCGCATGATGTTCCGGAGAGTGTCGGTCGGGTGAATTTTCGGTGATGGTGAGTGGACTTCGGTAGTGCGTTGGCGCGCCTGTTCGTGCAGGCGGGCCGGCCGACACTGCGGGCTGCCGCAGCACGCTCGACGGTGTCGGCGCAACGGATCAGTGACTGGCGTAACGGGCGCCACTTGCCGCGGGATTTCGCGACCGTCGAACCGCTGCTGCTGTGGCTGACGGCGCGCGCGGTGGCCGATGGGCAGGACGAGGTGTTGAGCCTGCCGCAGTGGAAGGACCTCTGGGACAAGCACCTGACCGAGGCGGACGAGCCCGACCTCGCGCGACCGACCACTTCCGCGGTGGCCCGCCCGTACGCCGGACTCGCGACGGTCACCGCCGCCGACAGCGCCGTGTTCTTCGGCCGCGACGATCTGATCTCGACGCTCGTCGACACCATCGTGGAGGCCGCCGACGCCCCGACCGGTCCCCGACTGATCATCGTGGCCGGTGTGTCGGGCTCCGGAAAGTCTTCCCTGCTCGACGCCGGCCTGGCGCGCGACCGCCGCGTGCGGGCCCCCCGCCGGGCCGTGATCACCGCGACCGGACTGCAGCTACCCACGGCCTACCCCGGCACACATGCCGAGCCCGAGCCGGCGGACAGCGGGTCGTCGCGTCGGCTCCCCGAGGTGATCGTGCTCGATCAGTTCGAGGATGTGTTCGCGCTGCCGCCGACCGTGCTGGTCGAGACGATGCGCGCGGTCGAGGAGCTGTCGCAGGACTCGGTGGTCGTGCTGGGCGTGCGTGCCGACTTCTTCGGCCAATGCGTGGAGTTCGGGTTCCTCGCGCAGGCCTGGCAAACCCGCTGCGTGATCGTGTCGGAGATGACCGGCGCCCAGTTGCGCGAGGTCATCACCGGTCCGGTCCGGCTGGCCGGCGGGCGGATCGAGTCGGGCCTCGCCGACGTGCTGATCAGCGACCTACATGCGGCGTCCACCGTGGGCGACCGGGCCGGCCGACTCCCGCTGCTGGCCCACGTGCTGGCGGCGACCTGGACACGCCGGTCGGGTAACCGAATGACGATCTCGGGGTATCGCGCCACCGGCGGCATCGCGCGTGCCGTCGCCGACACCGCCGAAGCCGCCTGGTCGGCGGTGGAACCCGACGACCGCAACCTGGCCCGCGCACTGCTGCTGGCGCTGGTGCATGTGGGCCCGGGCGGTGCGGCGCTGCGCGTGCCGCTGCACACCGACACCATCTCCGACCGGTTCCCGGCCCGCATCTCCGCGGTCATCGACATCTTCGCGCAGGCCCGTCTGCTGATCGTGACGTCGGACTCGGTGATGCTGGTCCACGACGTGGTCCTGACGGCATGGCCCCGGCTGGCCGAATGGATCGCCGCCGACTCCGGCATCCACCAGTGGCGACAGCAACTCGACACCGACACCACCGCGTGGCTCGACACCGATCGCAGCCGCTCGTTCCTCTACACCGGATCGCGCCTGGACGACGCCCGCCGACATCGCGCCGCGCTGCGCCGCACCTACCAGCATCTGCTCTCCGCCGAGAACGAGGCATTCCTCGACGCCGCGTTCACCCAGCAGCGCCGACGACGACTGATCCGGGTGCTGTCGATCACGGTGGTGGTGGTGCTGGCCGTGGTGTCGACGATCACCGCGGCCATCGTCCTACGTCAGGCCCACGACCTCACCCAGCAGCGCAACAACGCCGAACGGGCCGCGCTGTTGTCGCACATCGACAGCCTGCAGCAGACCAATCCGTCGATGGCGGCGCGCCTGCTGCTGGTGGCGCTCGATCTCTATCCCGACGACCCGACCATCAGCCAACGCGTGTTGGGCGCGTCCACCAGTCCGCTGTCGGAGCCGCTGACCGGGCACTCCGGTCCGGTGTACGACGTCCGGTTCTCCGCCGACAGCACAATGTTCGCGTCCGCCAGCGGCGACCGCACCGCCCGGCTGTGGCAACGTACCGCCGACGGCTCGTATCGGACGGTGTCGACGCTGGGCGGCTACGGCAACTATCTGACCTCGGTGGCCTTCCACCCCAGCCAAGCCCTGCTGGCGACCGGCAGTGGTGACGGCACCGTCCGCGTGTGGGACATCAGCGAACCGTCGGCGCCACGCCAACAGGTCTCGGTCAGTCCCGGGCACGGAACCGTCTACATGGTGCGCTTCGCGCCGGATGGGCGCCACCTCGCCGCGTCATCAGACGACGGCACGGTCACCATCTTCGCCGTCGACGCGCCCGGGGCGGTACGCGAGACGGCCATGCTGGCCGCCCATTCCGCGGCCGCACGCACCGTGGCCTACAGCCCGGACGGTCGACTGTTGGCGACCGGTGGCGACGACAAGGTGGTGCGACTGTTCGACACCTCAGACGGTGACCGACCGGTGCCCGCAGCCCCGCCGATCACCGGTTTTCCCAGCATCACCCACGCCGTCGCGTTCAGTCCCGACAGCCGCACCCTCGCGGTCACCGGCGACAGCCCCAACGCCCAGCTGTGGAATGTCGCGACGCCCTCGCGTCCCACCCCGGTGACGACCTCACTGCCCAACACCACCGCCGGTTCCTGGTCGATCACCTTCGACGACGACGGCGATCAACTCGCCTCGGCCCGCGCCGACGGGCGGGTGACGGTGTGGAACACCATCGACCCGGCGATGCCGGTGACGCAATGGACATTGCAGTCGGCCAGCATGCAGGGCACGCCGGAACAGGGCTCGGTCCGGACGTTCTCCAGCATCTTCAGCCCGGACGGGTCAAGCATGGTGGTCGGGCGCTCCGACGGCGCCATCGACCTGTGGCATCTGCCCACCGGCGTCATCCCCGATCGTGGCGGCACCGTCACCGGCCTGGCGAACAACGCCGACGGCACGGTGCTCACCACGGTCGGCACCGACACCACCCTCAACGTGTGGTCCACCAGCCCGGAGGGATGGGCCCGGCAGTCACGCACTCCGATCCAGCGGCGGGTCAACGATCACCCGTCGGTCAGCGTGAACGCTGACGGCACGTTGGCCGCTACGGCGAACAACAACGGTGGGCTGGTGCAGCTGTGGGATATCGCCGACCACGCCGATCCGCGTCGCACCGCCGATCTGCGGGTGTCGACGCGATACACCAATGCGATCGCCTTCTCCCCAGAAGCCGACCTTCTCGCCACCGGCACCACCGACACCACCGTGCAACTCTGGGACGTCGGCGATCCCCGGCAACCGAGGGCCGTCGGCGCCCCACTGACCGGGCCCGAAGACCTCATCCGCAGTGTCGCGTTCAGCCCCGACGGCCGACGGCTGGCAGTGACCTCCGACGACAAACGCACCTACGTCTACGACCTCGACGGCGACCGGCGCGCGCCGACCGCCGTCGTCACCGACACCAGCCCGGCGGCGCGGGCGGTGTTCAGCCGCGACGGCACGGCACTGATCATCGCCGCACGTGACCTCTCCACCTGGGACGTCGAGCACGGCGGTGCCGAGGAGATCGATCGCAGACCCAACATCCACGCGGCAACGTTGTCGCTGACGCCGACCCGGCTGGTGGTGGGCACCGCGACGCATCACCTCACCACCTTCGTGTTCGATCGCGGCCGACTCGGCGCCCAGCAGTCAATCGTCCCGTTGATCACCACCACCGACACCACCACGAAGTGGCAGTTCCCCGATCACATGTACAGCGACGACACCATCATCACCGCCGGTGACGTCACCGGGAGCATCCACCTGCAGACCACCGACCTCGCCACCGCCAACCGGTGGATCTGCGACAGCACACCGCACCTGACCGAGTCGCAGCGCGAACTGTATCTGCCGCACACCGACATCGCCGACGAATGCCGTAGCTGATCGCCGCGCGAGCGGCCTCGGGTCGCGCGGGTCGTCGACCACGCTCGGCAGCCGAGCCGACCCGCGCGATCCGAGCAGACCCGCGCGATCGTCGCCGTCCCGGTCCACAGACGACGGAACCCGCCGCAGGCGTATCTGCGACGGGTTCCGGCTCGGCGTTTCGCGAAGTATCAGTACTCCGGGAACAGCGTCAAGGCCCACTCGCCGACCGACTCGAGTTCCGGATTGGTTTCGACGGCCTTGGTGATGCCCAGCTTGATGTTGTCCAGCGTCGGCGCCGCGTTCTCCACCGTCGGCTCGATGGTCGGCAGCGGCTGCGCGCTCGCGGGCGCCGCGGCGAACGCCATCGCCCCGGCCATGGCTGCCCCCGCAAACCCTGCTCCGACCACCCGACGCACGACCTTCGCCCGCGTACCGCGTGCGCTCGTCTCGTTGATTCCCCGGCCCATCTCGTCGACCGCCTTTCCCCCGCCTCAGGCGCGAGTGTCGTGTGAATGACTGCAGTGAACCAATGTATGCGGTGATCGGGCCGCCGGGCACATCGAGATGGCTTGAGTCACAAAAGTTATCGGGCAGCGACAATTGCCAGTGAGGACCGGCGGTTCACCACAGCGCAGCGACTACCGGAAGCTCAGCACCTCGTCGCCCCACGCCCGGCGGATGTCGCCGTCGAGATCGTCGACGACGCGGTCGTCGGAATCGACGACCAGCGTGGACCGCGTCTGCTCGTCGAACATCGGCCACGGCAATGCACCGCTGTCATCCGGCACGCCGTGGTGGGCGAATGAGGTCCAGCGCCGTTGCAGCCGACCGGAGATCTCCTCGCCGGTCTTGCGTCCCCCGAGCTTGAACGTGATGTCTTTGGGCCCGGCGACGAGATTGCCCCAGACGTAGGGCAGTTCGGTGGCGTGCGTGGCCCCCACCCGCAGGGCCCGCAGCATCCGGGTGGCCCAGTCGAAGCGGTACAGGTAGACCGGTGTGTGCCGTCCGTGCGCTTCGGCAAGCCACACCGTGGGCATCCGGAAGGCGATGTCCCGCGCGACGCCGAGACCGGCGACCTTGGGCCGCATCCCCGAGTACGCCGAGGTGATCTGCGCGCGCGGCGGCACCGTGACATCCGGGTACTCGGCCATCATGTCGGCGAACATCCGCTCGATGTCGTCGGGGGTGATCGGCATCAACGGCGACTTCATCCACTTGAACAGCGCCGCCTCGTCCTTGTTGGTCCCGATCAACAGGGGCACCGGCATCGATTCGCCGGCCCGGAACACATCCATCGGGTGCCGGGGAACCAGGTCGCCGTCGATGACCGGTGCGAAAGCAATGGTGCCGGGACTGTCCACCGGAACGTCGGTGAACACCGTCATCGTCGCGTCGGTGATCCGTGCGACGTCAACGGTGGCGAGTTGCTCGGCGTCGGCGGATCGCAGACCGAGCGCCGCCATCAGCTTCTCGGCGATCCCCGCCGAGCGCTCGTGGTCGTACATCGACGTCGCCGGTGAACTCTGTGCGATCGCCCGATGGAACAGACCGTCGGCGGCCGCCATCGTCAGCAGCGTGGTGACGATTCCGGCGCCCGCCGACTCACCGAAAACGGTGACGTTGTCGGGATCGCCGCCGAAGCCGGCGATGTTGTCGCGCACCCACTGCAGTGCGAGAAGAATGTCGCTGAGCGCCGCATTCGACTCGAACCGGGGCTGCGTTGAGTCGAGGAGGTCGTTGAGCGATGTGAGGTCGGCGAAGCCGAGTGCGCCGAGCCGATAGTTGAGCGTCACCACGACGACGCGGCCGTCGCGGGCGAGGTCGGTCGCCTCGTAGAGCGGCTGGCTTCCGCTGCCGAACACGTAGGCACCGCCATGCAGCCACACCATCACCGGTAGCGCCTCATCGGCGACCGGCGCCCAGACGTTGAGGAACAGGCAGTCCTCACCCATCTGCGCATCGGCGCCCAATGCGATGGCGGGGTTGCGTTCCTGCGGGCACACCGGGCCGAACCCGGTGGCATCGACGACGTCGTCGTGGGGTTGCGGGGGCCGCGCCCGACGCCACCGCAGGTCCCCGACCGGAGCCGCGGCGTACCGGATACCGCGCCAGACGTCGACACCGTCGCGACTGCTGCCCCGAACCGGTCCGTGGGTGGTCGTCACGACCAGATCTGCTTCGCCCATGTCCCCATCGTGGCGCGAACCCGCACACCGCGCCCACAGATGTGACACACCGGTCACCTTCTACTCTCGGAACCGTGCCTACGACCGAGTTGATCGAGTTGCCCGGTGGCCGGTTCCGGATGGGCTCGGACCGGCACTACCCGGAAGAACAACCTGCCCACGACCGGGTAGTGGAGCCGTTTGCGATCGAACGTCATCCGGTCACCACCGCACAGTTCGCCGAGTTCATCGCAGCCACCGGATATGTCACGGTCGCCGAGCAGGCGCCGGACCCGGCCGATTTCCCCGACGCCGACCCGGCCTCCCTCCGGCCCGGCTCGGTGGTGTTCACCCCGAGCGCGGCACCGGTGGACCTGCACGACTGGCGGGTGTGGTGGCGCTGGCAGCCCGGCGCAAGCTGGCGCCGACCGACCGGCACCGACAATCTCCTCGTGGCCCGCGCCGAGCACCCGGTGGTGCACATCGCCTACCGCGACGCCGCCGCCTACGCCGACTGGGTCGGCCGGCGCCTGCCGACCGAGGCCGAGTGGGAGTTCGCGGCCAGCGGCGGTCTCGACGGGCAGGAGTACGCCTGGCCCGGCGACGAGCTGCGGCCCGGCGGGCGCGACATGGCGAACACCTGGAAGGGCCGATTTCCGTACCGCAACGACGGTTGGGGAACGACGTCGCCGGTCGGCACGTACCCGACCAACGGGTTCGGCCTGCACGACATGATCGGCAACGTGTGGGAGCGATGCTCGGACGTGTGGGTACCGCGTCACCCGGTGTCCGACACCGCAGCCGTCGATGCCGACGGTCGCCCGAACCTCCTTGCGCCCACCACGTCACCGCAGGTCATGCGGGTCACCAAGGGTGGATCACATCTGTGCGCACCGGCGTACTGTCGCCGCTACCGACCGGCCGCGCGCTCGGCGCAGTCCGACGACTCGGCGACGTCGCATCTGGGGTTTCGGTGCGTGGTGTGAGTAGGCAGACCTCGCGCGGATGAAACGCGTCACAACCAGGAACACACCCCGCCTCCGAGGCCGTTGACTTCTCGGTTCTGGCGCCGGAGGCGGGTTTTTGGAGCCCCCCTGCCGGAGGCGGGTTCTTGGAGCCCCCTGCCGGAGGCGGGTTATCAGAGCCCCCTGTCAGGATTGAACTGACGACCGCTCGCTTACAAGGCGAGTGCTCTACCACTGAGCTAAGGAGGCATGCGTGCGCGAGTATATCGGCCGTGCGTTGGGATGGTTGAACCCCGTCCGGCTGATCGAGGACCGTCCGGCGACGATCGACACGATCGAGCCGGGCAGCATCATGGTCTCGCCGCGCAAACCGATCGACAGGTTCGACGTCGCGGCGATCACCGAGGTGCTCGACCTCGCCACCAAGATCGGTGCGGTCCTACTGGATTCGGGCACCGCGGCGATCGACACGCAGCAGCAGATCGCCTTCGTGTGCGGTGTCTACGGACTCGAGGACGTCGACGTCGACGTGACCTACAACACCATCGTGGTCAGCGCGCGCCGCGGAGCGACGTTGCCGCCCATCACGACGATGGAGCAGGTCTACTACCGCTCGATGGACTTCACCCGGTTGGCACAGATCGACCGGCTGGTCCGTCGTATCCGCGACATGGCGATCACACCGTCGACGGCGCACCGCAAGGTAGACGAGATCATCACCGCGCCGCACCCGTATCCACACCGGATCGCGACCGGCGCTTGGGGCCTGATGGCCGCGGGTGTGTCGGTGTTGCTCGGCGGCGCCGAACTCGGCGCGCTCATCGCTTTTGTGACGACGGTCGTCATCGTGGTGATCAACCGCCGGCTCAATCGGATCGGTACCCCGGTGTTCTTCCAGCAGCTCGTCGGCGGATTCATCGCCGTGGTGCCGGCCGCCGCCGCGTTCGGTATCGCGCAGAACCTGAATCTGTCGATCGACCTGATGCCCTCGTTCGTCATCGCGGCAGGCATCGTGGTGCTGTTGTCGGGGTTGTCGCTGGTCGGTTCGGTGCAGGACGCGATCACCGGCGCCCCGATCACCGGTGTCGCGAGATTCTTCGAGTTGTTGCTGATGACCGGCGGCCTCATCGGCGGTGTCGGTATCGCGATCAGCGTCCTGGAGCATGTCGGCATCTATCTGCCGACGATCACACCGCAGACCACCTTCCCGGCCGTCGAACTGCCGGTCCGTATCTTCGCCGGCGCCCTGGCCGCGTTCGCCTTCGCGTTGGCGAGCTACGCCGAGAAGCGCGCCCTTCCGGTGGCGTTCATGGGCGGTGCGATCGGCGCCGCGGTGGTCGCGTCGGCGTCCTTCGTCGCCGCGGTCGGTGACGTGGTGGCCAACGGTGTGGCCGCTGCCCTGGTCGGACTGGTGGGTGGTCTGCTCGCCCGCCGCGCGCTGACCCCGCCGCTGGTTGTGGCGATCGCCGGCATCACGCCGCTCCTTCCGGGTCTCGCGGTCTACCGCGCGCTCTACGGTTTGCTGGGGGATCAGACCCTCGACGGCATCACCTGGATGATGAACGCCCTGGGCATCGGCGCCGCGCTTGCGGCCGGTGTCACGCTTGGTGAGTTCATCGCCCGCTCGTTGCGGCGTCCGCAGCTGCCCGTCCGTCCGGCGTGGATGGGGATGCTGCGACGCAATCGACTGCAGGGGTATCGCCGACGCCCGTGACCTTCCCGGCGTGTGACCGGCGGCCGCCCGCGGAGCAGGTAACATCGTGATGCGCACACCAACGCCGGTCGTGCACGCGCCACCGGTCACCGCCGGCGGCACACCGTTGTGAAGCCAGAGGACTGTAATGCCTGCGAAAACCACCGACATCACCGACGACGAGTTGGAGCCGGTCGCCGACGAGACGGCAAGTTCCGCACGTCGCGTCGTCGCCGCCTACGCAACCGACGCCGACGAGTGCCGGATGCTGCTGTCCATGCTGGGAATCGCGCCGGGCGAGAACGCCTGAAACGCATGGCGGGGTCCGGGGACGAGTCCAACGGCGGGACCACCGCCGACCATGAGTTCGGTGACGCGCAGTTCGTCGTCGTCGCCAACCGACTGCCCGTCGACAAGGAGGTCCTCCCCGACGGGACGGTGAACTGGAAACGCAGCCCAGGCGGTCTGGTGACCGCGTTGGAGCCGATCCTGCGGTCGCAGACCGGCGCCTGGGTGGGCTGGTCCGGTATTGCCGACTCCGACGACAACCCCGACATCGAGGGCATCGACATCCATGCGGTGCCGCTGTCCACGCAGGAGATCGCCGAGTACTACGAGGGGTTCTCCAATGCCACGCTGTGGCCGCTGTATCACGACGTTCTGGTCAAACCCGAGTATCACCGCGAGTGGTGGAACACCTACGTCGAGGTGAACCGGCGCTTCGCCGAGAAGACCGCCACCGCAGCGGCCGAAGGCGCGATCGTCTGGATTCAGGACTACCAACTGCAGCTGGTCCCCAAGATGCTGCGGATGTTGCGCCCGGACCTCAAGATCGGCTTCTTCCTACACATCCCCTTCCCGCCGGTCGAGCTGTTCATGCAGCTGCCCTGGCGCACCGAGATCGTCGAGGGTCTGCTCGGCGCCGACCTCATCGGCTTTCATCTGCCGGGCGGCGCACAGAACTTCCTGTTCCTCGCGCGTCGGCTCGCCGGCCAGGCCACCAGCAAGGGCACGGTCGGCGTCCGCTCACGGTTCGGTGTCGTGCAGGTGGGCTTCCGCACCGTTCGGGTCGGCGCCTTCCCGATCTCCATCGACTCCGGTGACCTCGACGCCAAGGCACGGTCCAAGGACATCCGCAAACGTGCCGCCGAGCTCCGCGAAGAACTCGGCAATCCGAAGACGATCATGCTCGGCGTCGATCGTCTCGACTACACCAAGGGCATCGACGTACGACTCGAGGCGCTCTCCGAATTGTTGGCCGAGCACCGGATCAAGCCCGAAGAGACCGTGATGATCCAGCTCGCGACGCCGAGCCGGGAACGTGTCGACAGCTATGTCCGGATGCGCGCCGGGATCGAACAACTCGTCGGCAACATCAACGGTGTCTACGCGACCGTCGGCCAGCCGGTGGTCCAGTATCTGCACCGGCCGGTGCCGCGCGACGAACTGATCGCCTTCTTCGTCGCGGCCGACGTGATGCTGGTGACGCCGTTGCGCGACGGGATGAACCTGGTCGCCAAGGAGTACGTGGCGTGCCGCAGCGACCTCGGTGGCGCCCTCGTGCTCAGCGAATTCACCGGGGCCGCAGCCGAGTTGCGCTCCGCCTATCAGGCCAACCCGTATGACCTCGACGGCGTCAAGGACGCGATCGAGGCTGCGGTGCAACAGTCCACCGAGGACGGCCGCAAACGCATGCGTGCGTTGCGTCGCCAGGTGCTCGCCCACGACGTCGCCACATGGGCCGAGAGTTTCCTCGGCACACTGGAGTCGGTGACCGAGACCGCCGCCGACCCCAATCGCGGGGTACATCTGGTCCAGGGTGGAACGGAATCGTCGGACAGCAACGAATGAGCGCCACGGGCATCCCCGCAGACTTGCGCGAGTCACTGACCGCCGCCGCTGCAGTACCCACGCTGTTGGTCGCCTCCGATTACGACGGATGCATGTCGCCGTTGGTGTCACGCCCGGAGGATGCGGTACCCAACCCGGCGTCGGTCGCCGCCATCGAAGCGGCCGCAGCCCTCGCCGATACGGCGGCCGCCGTGGTCTCCGGCCGGGAGCTGGCGGTGTTGGCCGACCTGTCCGGGGTGAAGGGGCCGGTGACACTCGTCGGCAGCCACGGCAGCGAGTTCGACACCGGCTTCGTCGAGGAGATCTCCGAAGCACACCGCGAGCTACTTCATCGGTTGATCGACGAACTACGTTCGATCGCAGCAGATCACCCTGGTTCGCGGGTGGAGACCAAACCGGCCAGCACCGTGCTGCATGTCCGCAATGCCGCACCGGCCGACGCCGACGCAGCGCTCGAGGCGGCGCGATCAGGCCCCGCGCGATGGCCCGGAGTGCATGTCACCGAAGGCAAAGAGGTCATCGAGCTCGCCGTCATCGAGACCAGCAAGGGCCACGCCCTCGACGTGCTCCGCGACCGGGTCGGCGCCGACGCGGTCATCTACCTCGGCGATGACGTGACCGACGAGAAGGCGTTCGCGCACCTCGATTCCGAGCGCGGCGACGTGAGTATCAAGGTCGGCGCGGGTGACACCATCGCCACCCATCGGATCGGTGACACCGACGACGTCGCAACGGTGCTCGAGTTCATCGTGGCACGGCGGCGGGAGTCGACAGGCCGATAGTGCAGTCTGGCTGCGATCGATGTCGTCGACCCGGCGAAGCATCGCCGCGTTCTGGGCTCCGTGTCCGTCCGCATCACCGCTGAGCCTGTCCGGATGGATAATCCAGTCGACCACTGCCACAGGTGATGCTCGCGGACACGTCCGAAACGGATAGGTCGCGTGGAGTGCGCCCACCGCAGTCGAGGTCAGCCCACCGCGCCCGCCCCCACCAACGGATCAACCGTGCGCGCCCGTTTCGCCGACTCGCGGATGACGCGATGGACAAAGCCGAGCTTGCGAACCACCGGCCGCGGGATCTCGAACGGGTACAGCGGACGGGCCCCCATCGCGCCGTTCACCCGATTGAACATGGTGGACAACCACTTCCAGTCGTAGAGCAACCGTTCGATCGGCTCGTCGGCGTAGGACTGCAACGGCACGATGTCACGGTCCATGGTGAACACGACTTGCGCACTGCTCAGCATCAACCCGGATTCACGCGCGGTGTCGATGGTTCCGGTGATGTGCAGGTAGTGGGCGAAACACTCCGCGAAGTCCTCCCACGGGTGCATCGTCGCGTACTCGGAGATGAAGGAGTCGCGCCAGTTGCGCGGCGGACCGTAGGTGTAATGTCGGTCGATCGCGTCGGTGTAGGAGGCCCGCTCGTCGCCGAAGAGCTCTCGGGCCTCATCAAGGTATTCCGTTGCGCCGTCGCCGGTCTCGACCAGATGGTGTTCGAAGTAATGACCCACCTCGTGCCGGAAATGACCGAGCATCGTCCGGTATGCCTCGCCGAGGTCGACGCGCAGCCGTTCGCGAAGGGCGTCGAGCGATTCGGCGAGGTCGATGGTGATGACACCGTTGGCATGTCCGATGGTCACCGGCCGGCCGGTGGTCTGGCTCGACAACAGGTCGAAGGCAAGGCCGCCGTCGGTGCGCCAGAACGGCTCCACCGGCAGGCCCAGATCGACCAGCTGATACACCAACATGCGCAGGTCGCGGGTGGTGGAGTTGAGTTTTTCCAAAGCGATCGTGTCATCCGGATCGGGTTGCCGTCGGACCAGCGAGCACGGAAAACACCGGCCCCGCAGCCCGATCGACTCCGGCCCCACTTCCGCGGGGGTGACCCAATTGCAGCCGGTGCGGGTGCGGTTGGCACAGTACACCCAGCGTCGGCCGTCGATCAGTACGCCATCCTCTGCGACGACAACCAGCGAACGACTCGGAAGGTGGACGCCGACAGCGGTTCCGCATTGAGGACACTGCCGTGGGACGAACCCCGACAACGCGTTGCAGACGGGGCACGAGAGCGCATGCACAGCGCTCAGCCTATCCCGATTCGGGCCTCTCCGGTGTCGGTCGGCAGGTCGCCGGCCACCACGGCGGTCACCTTGTAGGAGTTCAGGTTGATGGTGCCCCGATGGTTGTCGAGGAACGCCGTGTCGGCGGCGTCGCGGCCGGTGGCGATCCGCACCATGGACTGCCGCGGCGCCAGCCCGGTCGCGTCGACCACCACCCACCGTCCGTCGACCAGTGCCTCGGCGACCGCGTGGAAGTCCATCGGGTCGCAGCCCGGCGCGTACACCGCGACCAGTCTGGCCGGGATGTTCAACGCACGCAGCAGAGCCACCACCAGATGTGCATAGTCGCGGCATACCCCGGCATTGGCGAGCAAGGTGTCCGCGGCTCCGTCGATCGGGTCGCTGGCGCCCGGGATGTAGCTGAGCCGATTCTCCACGTATTCGGCCACCTGCTGCAGCAGTTCACTGGGCGGCAAGTTTATGTCGAACTGGCCGGCAGCGAACCCGAAGAACTTGTCGGCCTCAGCGTATCGACTGGGACGCAGGTAGATCGAATGGTCGGTCACCTCGACCGCGATGGGGTCGGCCGGTGCGGTGACCGATGCCGAGTAGTCCACCACCACCAAGCCTGATTCGACCTGGATGCGGTGGATGCGGGATCCGTGCTCGCCGACGATCTCCTCGGGTTCGACGGCGTCGCCGTCGATGGTCATCGACAGTTCCTCGGTGAGGTCGAGACCGGGCAGCTTCGCCACGGTGATCTGGAATTCGAGCTCCGTGGCAGCGGTGACGTACACCTCGAGGTTGGCGGAGACATCGCGCGTGGCTGTGGTCATGCCCCAACGGTAGGCGATGGCTCACCGGTGGTCGCGGCGACGGGGTCGGCATAGACAACACTGAGCGCCATCACCACGGCCGCACTCTCCTGCACGCGCAGACCGAACTGCGACGGCGAGATCTCGAGCGGGCGGGCGATGGTGGTCGCCGCATCGAACGCGGCCTGCACGGGTGCCAGACCGTGCGGGTGAGCGGCGAACGCGTCGCCGGCGACGACCACACCGTCCGGATTGAGGACGTCGCGCAGCATCGCGACCACACCACCGAGTACCTCGGCACGCTCATCGACGATCGCCGAGTCGTTCTCACCGACGCCGAGCCGTCGGGCCGCGGACTGCGCGGCACCCCGGCCGATCACATCCTGCAGGACGGGTCGCGCCGCGGAGGCGAGATGGGGTGCGACGACAGGCAGATGCGCGATGGAACCGGCGCCGCGCAGCGGCATCAACACCTTCCCGTCGACAGACATTGCCATGCCGACGGTCTCGCGGGCATAGAAGAACAGGCCGGTACCCACGATCTCCCGCGGCGAACTCAGCAACAGTTCGGCAGCCGCCATCGCCTGCACGTGCTCGCCGACCGAGACCGGGACGCCGAGAGCGGTGGCCAGCATCTGCCCCACCGGGACACGCCGCCAGCCGAGAACCGGATGGTCGATTCGTCCCGTTGCCGCATCCACGGCACCGCCGGCGGCGACACCACCCCACAGCAACCGACGCCCGCTGAACCGGTCGACGAGTTCGGCCAGCTGATCGCACAGATCACCGACAGCCGCCTCGTCGCGCGGTGTGAGGACCGCATGGCTGTACAGGGTCCGTCCGCCGAGGTCGGCGATGGCCAGCAGTGTTCGCCGTGCGCCGATGTGCATTCCGGCGACGCACAATGTGTCTCGGTCGATGGTGAGGGGATGTTTGGGTCGCCCGATACCGCCGGGGTCCACCAGATCGGGCCGGTCGACGATCAGACCGATCCGCGACAATGCGGCGACTTGACGGTTGATGGTCGCCGGTGACAATGCGGTCGCGGCGGCCAGGTGATCACGCGTCACGGGGCCGCTGACCCGGATGGCGTGCAGCACGGCCGCGGCGGGCGTGGAGCCGACCTGCAGGGCCGCGGGCACGACTCCGGTCGACGACATGCTCCAAACTTAGCAACGCAGTGCCGTCGCTAAGCTGAGGTCATGAGCAGCTCCCTCGAACACGGCACGACGGACACGGACAAAAAGATCGCGGTGGTGACCGGCGCGAGCTCGGGGATCGGCGCGGCGACCGCACGTCAGCTTGCCGAACAGGGCTATCACGTCGTCCTCGGCGCCCGACGTACCGAGCTGATCGACGAACTCGCCGCGGAGATCGGCGGCACCGGCCGTCGCCTCGACGTCACCGACGAGGATTCGGTCGCGTCCTTCGTCGACGGACTCGATACCGTCCATGTCCTGGTGAACAACGCCGGCGGCGCCAAAGGGCTCGATCCCATCGCGACCGCAGACCTCGACGACTGGCGGTGGATGTATGAGACCAACGTCCTCGGCACGCTGCGGATCACCAAGGCGCTGCTGCCCGCACTGATCGCATCGGGCGACGGCCTGATCGTGACAATCTCCTCGATCGCGGCCCTCGAGGCGTACGACAACGGCGCCGGCTACACCTCCGCGAAGCACGCACAGGGTGTGCTGCATCGCACGCTGCGCTATGAGCTGCTCGGAAAGCCGGTGCGCCTCACCGAGATCGCACCGGGCATGGTCGAAACCGAGTTCTCGCTTGTCCGGTTCGGCGGAGATCAGGACCGCGCCGATGCCGTCTACCAGGGCCTGACCCCATTGACCGCCGACGACGTGGCCGAGGTGATCGGTTTCGTCGCCTCGCGGCCGCCGCACGTGAACCTCGACCAGATCATCCTGAAACCGCGAGATCAGGCCTCGGCTCGGCGAAACATCAAGACGGGGTAGGCGCGCCCACCCGTACCCGACGAACTCAACCCGCCGGCGCCGCCGACCGCGGCGCACCGGATGGCGTTGCCGGCGCATCGATCTGGTCGGGATCACCTTGGATCGCCGACATCCCGGTCCAGGTGTCCCAGTCGAAGATCCAGTCGAAAATGTCGCCGTCGGCCTCCGACAGATCGATGCGGGTACCGGTCACCTCCACCGGGTCGCCGTAGACCGCGGTCTCGAAGTAGCGTTGCGCATTCTCCAGTGACAGATTGATGCACCCGTTCGTGACATTCGACGAACCCTGCACCCCAATGGTTTCCGGGTTGGCGTGGATGAACTCGCCGTTGTTGGAGATGCGGACGGCAAAACGTTCGCGGACGTTGAAGTACCCCGCCGCGGGATTGCTCATGTAGAAGTCCTCGTACTTCTCGGTCACCACGTGGATGCCCGAGCGGGTGACGTTGCGATCCAGGTCGCCCTCGCCATAGCTGCAGGGCAGTGTCATCAGCTCGGCACCGTCTCGCAGCACCACGATCTGATGCGACGACGCCTCGGCCTTGACGATCTGTGACCGCCCGATACCGAAGTCGCTGGTCACATCCGCCGCGCCATAGGCGCCGCCGCCGTGGTCGACGCCGTAGAGGTCGGCCGACATGTGGACCTTGGTGCCCGGCACCCAATAGTCCTTGGGCCGCCAGTGCACTCGTGACCCGTTGTCCTCGCCGAGCCAGGCCCAGGCACCCTCGGTTTGCGGTTCGGTGGTGACGCTCAGCGCCTTCTCGACGGCTTCCTTGTCATCGACCGTCGCATTGAACTTCAGGATGATCGGCGCGGCGATACCGACCTCTTGGCCGTCGCCGATGTTGACCACCACGTTGATCTGCGACTCTGGGGTCAGCGTCGTGAACGTCCCTTCGACCGGCGCGGTGACCCGGTCGCTGCCGATGGCGCTGCCCTGCCACGTGTATTCCGACCCGTACCCCAGAGGTTCGGTGATGGTGAAGGTGGTCTGGTCATCCGACATCTCCCCCTGCACCACCTTGCCGTTCGGGTTGAGTAGCTTGATGTCGGGATTGAGTTGACCGTTTTCGGCTTTCACCGAGAACGTGTCGGTGGGGTTCGGGGCGTCCGGCGAGTCGAGCGAAGGCGTGAACACGACCTGCACGGTGGGCTCGGCGGGTCCCGCGTTTTCGCTGGCGGAGTCGCCGCCCGAACACGCGGCAACCGCCGCACCGACAGCGCCGAGTCCGGCGGCGGCAAGGACGGTGCGACGAGTGACGAGAGATTTCGCAGTCATAACACCTCGAGCCTACCGAGCGAATGTCCGGAAAACCCCATCTGCCAGCTGTGATCTGGCTGAAAAACCGACGATCACCCGGGCAGGTGGGCGCGCTCACCTTCGTGGTCGAAGATCGACACGATCTCGGCCGGCCCGTCGACGGCGGCCATTCCGTGGGGCACCATGGTCGAGAACTCCGCCGCCTGGCCGGTAGGGACCGCGATCACCCGCTCCCCGAGGTGCAGCCGGATGGTCCCGGAGATGACCGTGAACCATTCGCGGCCAGGGTGAACGCCCAGGTTGTTCGGGTCCACGACGTGCTCTTCGGCAATCCGCATCTTGGCCACCGTGACCCCACCGGGAGTCTGATCCCGCGATAGCTTCCACACGGTCATTCCGGCTGTCCGGTGCGACTCTGGACGGATCACCACGTCCTCGTCGTTGGACGGCTCGACCAGCTGATCCAGGGTGGTACCCAGGGCGCGCGCGATCGGTACCAATTGGTCGAGTGCCACGCGGCGGTGCCCGGTCTCGATGCGACTCAGCGTCGACGGACTCAGGAAGCAACGCGCGGCCAGCGAGTCCAAGGTCCACCCCTTGGCGACCCGCAGCCCACGAATCCGCTGACGCACCACCGCATCAATTTCTTGCTCCATGCGCAAGACTGTATGCCAATCCAGCATTCCCTCGCTACCGTCGACGGTATGCCTCAGTCCGCACAGCCACCGCATGCCGGGCATCATCCCGGTCACGACGCACACCGACACCATGGCCATCACCACAGCGCCCACGACGCGCACGTGCACGATCCGGCCACCGCCGACGCGATGGTCGAAGGCATGGCCGAGGTACTCGACCTCGACGCGGCGGCCTCCGGCGGATTCGTCGACGATCTCGCCGAACGCATCGCCGACCTGATCGCCGCGCCACGCTCCGTCGTCGACCTCGGGTCGGGCACCGGAGGGCTCACCGCGCGCCTCGCGGCCCTCTTCCCGTCGGCACAGGTCACCGCGCTCGACAATGCGCCGGACATGCTCGACCGCGTCCGCGACGCGGCCCGGGCCGCCGGTGTCGGCGATCGTGTCCGGACGCAGGTCGCCGATCTCGACACCGCACTGCCGGGCGATCTTGCCGACCTCGACGTGGTGTGGTCGTCGTCGGCCATGCACCACTTCGCCGCGCCGGCGGACCTACTCGGCAATGTCCACGCCGCAGTCCGGCCCGGCGGCCTGCTGATCGTGGTGGAGCTCGACGGCCTTCCCGCTTTCCTCCCGCCCGACACACCCGATGGACAGCTGGAGCGTCGCCTGCACACGATCATGACCGAGCGCGGGGCCAACGCCCACCCCGACTGGTCGCCGGTGATCGTCGGCGCCGGCTTCGACCTGCTCGAGACCCACGCCATCACGAATGCACCGGCACCGCCGGATCTCACGAGTCGCTATGCGCACGCCTGGATCTCGCGGATGGCGCACGGCCTGGCCGAGGAACTGTCCGACACCGACCGGTCCCGGCTCGATGACCTGCTCGCCCCCGCCGGACCATCGTCGCTGGGCACGCGCGAGGACCTCACTGTCAGCACCCGCCGCACCGCATGGATCGCCCGGCGGCCCGAACACAACCAGGAGAAACCATGAGCAGCAAGAGTTTCGACGTCGCGATCGTCGGCGGCGGCCCCGCCGGGCTGAGCGCGGCCACCACCCTGGCGCGGTCCCTGCGCTCGGTCCTCGTCGTCGACGGCGGCCAACCCCGCAACGCCCCAGCCGACGGCGCCCACAACGTCCTCGGCCAGGAGAACATCTCACCGACCGAACTTCTGGACCGCGGGCGGGCCGAGGCGCGCAGCTACGGAGCGGATTTCGTCTCCGATGAGGTGATCGACGCTGCGCGTGGCGACAACGGCACGTTCACCCTGACCCTCGCCGGCGGCGACACGGTCGACGCACGGCGCGTGCTGCTGGCCACCGGTCTCGTCGACGAGCTACCCGAGGTACCCGGAGTGCCCGAACTCTGGGGCTCCACGGTGCTGCACTGTCCGTTCTGCCATGGATGGGAGGTACGCGGTCAGCGGATAGGCATCCTGGGCACCGGGCCGATGGCCGTCCACCAGACGTTGCTGTTCCGCCAACTGAGCGACGATGTCACGTTGTTCACCCACACCATGGGCGAGATCGAACCCGCCGAGCGCGAACAGCTCTCGGCACTCGACGTCGCCATCATCGATCAGACGGTGGACCATCTCGACATCGCCGACGGCACGCTGGCGGCCGTCGCACTGACCGACGGCGACCGTATCGAACGGGACGCACTGGTGGTCGCGCCGAAGTTCGTGGTCCGATCCGCGCTCTACTTCAGCCTGGGGGGAACGCTCACCGATCACCCGATGGGGCAGTATGTGGCGGCCGATCCGATGGGCGCCACCGACATCCCCGGTGTGTGGGCCGCCGGTAACGTCACCAACCTTGCCGCCACGGTCGCGGTGTCGATGGGTGCGGGCGTAACCGCAGCCGGCGCGCTGCACATGGATCTCATCACCGAGGACACACGCCGCGCGGTCCAGGCCCGACGCTCACGCGCCCTCGCAGATGCCCACGAAGCTGTCTGACCGCCGCGCCGCGGTCAGTCGGCGAAGCCGTCGAGCACCGCACGCGACCCGGACAGTCCGAGCCGGGTCGCGCCTGCGCCGATCAGCTCCGCCGCGAACTCGGGTGTGCGGATGCCTCCGCTGGCCTTCACCCCGACCGTCTCGCCGACCGCGGCACGCATGAGGCGGACCGCCTCCACGCTCGCGCCGCCGGATGGATGGAAGCCGGTGGAGGTCTTCACGAACGTCGCACCCGCCTGCGCCGCGCGACGACTGACCTCGGTGACCGTGTCGGGGCCGGCGAATTCGAGCAGCGCAGCAGACTCGATGATGACCTTCAACACCACGTCGCCGATGGCTTCGCGGACGGTCAGCACGTCGGCGAACACCTCGTCGAAACGCCCGTCGACCGCGGCGCCGACATCGATCACCATGTCGACCTCCTCGGCTCCGGTGTCGACGGCCAGACGGGCCTCGGCCGCCTTGACCAGCGAATGATGCTTGCCCGACGGGAACCCGGCCACCACGCAGGTCTTCTGCTCGCCGGTGTCGATGGGCAGCATCGACGGCGACAGGCACACCGCATAAACGCCCAGGTCGGCGGCCTCGGCGACGGTGGCCTCAGCGTCCGCGCGGGTGGCCTCGGGTTTGAGCAGAGTGTGGTCGATGAGGGCCGCGACATCGCGCCGGGTCAGGTCGGTGGTGATCACACAGACGAGCTTGGCACACTGACAGACGTGGCAGCATCAGAGCCGACGCCCGCAGCGGCCGTCGCGGCATCGACGACATCGTCCTCCCCCGACAGCGATCGGCGGTACGTCCTGACCCTCGGATGCCCCGACCGCACCGGAATCGTCGCGCGGATCTCCGGGTTCCTCGCCGAGATCGGCGGCTGGATCACCGAGGCGGGGTATCACTCCGACAGCGAGACCGGGTGGTTCTTCACCCGGCAGACCGTGCGGGCCGGATCGGTCCGGATCGGCCTCGACGAGATGCGCGAACGCTTCGCCCGTGAGGTGGCCGCCGAAATCGGCTCCGACACCGAGTGGCGGCTCACCGACACCGGCGCACCGAAGTCGGTGGTGCTGCTGGTCAGCAAGGAGAGCCACTGCTTGGTGGACTTGCTCGGCCGTGCGCATCGCGGCGAACTGCCGGCCAACGTGTCCGCGGTGATCGGCAATCATCGGGATCTCGAAGAGCTCGTCACCCGCTTCGATGTCCCGTTCCACCACGTGCCGTTCCCATCCGACGGCAAGGCGCAGGCATTCGATGAGGTGGCCACCGTGGTCGAGCAGTACGCACCAGATGCCGTGGTGTTGGCGCGATTCATGCAGATCCTGCCGCCACAGCTCTGCGACGCGTGGGCAGGCCGCGCGATCAACATCCACCACAGCTTCCTGCCCAGCTTCGTCGGCGCCCGCCCGTACCACCAGGCGTTCGCACGCGGTGTCAAACTGATCGGCGCCACCTGCCACTACGTGACCGCTGACCTCGACGCGGGACCCATCATCGAGCAGGACGTGATCCGGGTCGATCACAGCGACACCGTCGCCGACATGGTGCGCCAGGGCCGCGACATCGAGACGATGGTGCTCTCCCGCGGCCTGCGCTGGCATCTGGAGGACCGCATCCTGGTGCACGGCCGCAAGACGGTCGTCTTCACCTGACGTCACCGCGGATTCGTAGTATCGACCGGCGTTTTTCCGCCGGTTGATACTACAAATCGTCAGAAGCCGAAGTCGCCGAAGTCTCCGAAATCGCCGCCGCCGTCGAAGAAGCCGCCGCCGGAGTCGCCACCCATGTCGCCGCCACCGAAGTCGCCCGCATCGCCGGCCTCAGCACCGGCGTCACCGCCGTCGAGTGCTCCGGCATCCGATCCGTCACCGGCACCGCTCTCGAAGGCGTTCGCGTCGTAGTTGACGCCCGCCATCCCGGAGAACAGCGCCGAGAACAGGAACATCGAGCCGATGCCCCACGCCCCGGCCACCAGCGCCGGTTTCCACCACGGCTCGGAGTACCAGCCGGCCGGCACCGGGCGCCCGGCGACACGACCACCGGGATAGTAGTTGGGGGTTCGCTCAGAGGGGCCGGGCGACGCCTCGATCTGCCGGCCCTCGAAGTCGACCGTGCGGTCTTCGGTAACCGCGCCGGCGCTCTTCTGACCCTCGAGTTCGGGCACCGGTGGGCCCGGGTCGAGATTCATGGCGGTGCGGGCCGCGCGGACGTAGTAGAGACCCTCCAGCGCGGTCTGTTTGGCCAGGCGCGCCTGCGTCGGCGAGGTCGCCTGCTCGATCTGCGATCCCGCGGCGTTGTAGCGTTCGCCAGCGTCGGCGAGCGCCTGCTTGGATGCGGGGCCGTCACCCACCAGCATGAACACCTGGCCGCCGAGCCGTTCGATGGCTTGGCGCGCATCGGCTTTGGCGTCGTCGAGCTGGCGAGCGGCGTTGGCCCCGGATCGTTGCTGCGACATCACCACGATGCCGACAACCACCACGACGACCACCGCGATCAAGATCAGTGCGCTCATCTCTTCCTCCGTAGGGGGTACACCTGCGCTGCCCTCCCGGGAGACCGCGGGGGCGCTCCGCCAAGATCGGCAAATCGGACATCTCCCAGCGTACCGACGATCGTCGATCAACCGCCGCGGTCGGACCGGGCGCCGGTGGCTCAGGCGGCCGAGCAGCCGCCGGAATCTCCGGTCATCTGACCCGACAGCGCCACATCCTGCCCGTCGACGGCGAAGTCGACGCCCTGGTCGGTCACCTTCATGTTCTGCACGGTGACCTCGTCGAACAGCGGGCCGAACATCGAATCGGACACACTGTCGACCACCTGCTGGGCGAAGTCGGACGGGATGCCGAAGATGAAGGCGTTGGCCTCGACCACCTCGAAGTCGACGCGCCCGTCCTGCAGCACGGGTTTGATCGTGGTGGACACCGGGATCGGTAGGAAGGCGAGCTGCACCGCGGAATCGACCTTGATGGTCCCGTCGGCGGCATTGCCGGTGATCGACTCGATACTGGCGCCCTGCATCAGGCTGCTCGCCCCGTTGCCGCCGTTGCCCGAGGTCGACGGATCGGGGCTTGCGGTGGCCGACTCGCTCATCGCGACCACCCGATCGAACGGGATGAACCCGGTGCCGACCAGAGAGCGGATGTTGGTGGTGTCCCCGTCGCCGGTGATGCCCTCGGCCCGCGCATGCAACCGCATCTGGCCGGGCTCGTCGGCGGTGTCGATCTGGACGAACGGGATGTCGTTGCCGAAGCCCTGCAACAGCATCGGCTTGCGACTCAACGACACCGAGGTCTCGGTACCGGTGAGGTCGGTGAAGGCGCTCTCCATGCAGTCGGTCGCCTGGTTGCGCAGATAGAGTTCGCTGCCGACGGCGGCGATCACCAACACCAGGACCACCGCCACCGAGGCCAGTGCGACGATCTTGCCGGTGCTGCGCCGTTTGGCCGGCGCCGACGACACGACACCGGGCTGCGCTTCGGGCGGTATCGGCGCGAAACCGTCGGTCCCACTCGCCGGGAACCCGCCGGTCTCCCCGGGGCCGAACTGAGCGGTCTCGGTGCGCGGCACCTGCGAATAGGCGCGCGGTGACTGATCGGTCGTCGCCGCGGCGTCGAGCCGCGCGGTGTGATCGTCCGGGTACGGATGGGCACCCGGCTCGTCGGGACGACCCGTCTGCGGGGTGGGCTCGTTGTCGGACCGCTTCTGCGGGTCCTCGCCGGCTGCCGGCCGGTCGGTGTTCTCGCTGTCGGTCATGTCGTGCGGTCCTCAGTTGCTGCTCGGTGCCGAGACCTGTCGGATGGGCCGTTCGTTGTCGAGCACGGCCAGGGCTTTGCGTGCCTTCTCCACTGCGTTCACATCGATCTCGTGAACCCCGACCTGCACGCTGTCGTCGTATGCGGCGACCACGGTACCGAAGGGATCTGTGAGTTGGCTGTGACCTGTTCCGGTGGGTGCCGACGACTCGGCCACCTGCTGATCGGTGGGTACCGCCTGCCCCACGGCGACCACGAAACTGGTCGAATCCAGTGCCCGCGCGGTGGCCAGCACCTGCCACTGGTGCACCTTGCCCGGGCCGGCACCCCACGATGCGGGCACCACGATCACCTGCGCGCCGCTGCGCGCGAGTTCGGTGAACAGCGCGGGAAAGCGGATGTCGTAGCAGGTGGCGACACCCACCGTGACGTCGCCGATCGTGAAGGTGACCGGGTCATCGCCCGGCGCAACGGTCCGGGACTCGGTGAAACCGAAGGCGTCGTAGAGATGGATCTTGTCGTAGGAGGTGCGCGACCCGTCCGGGGCGGCGATGAGCAGCGTATTCGCGACCCGATCGCCCGCGGGCGTGAACATCCCGGCGACAACGGTGACCCCGTGGCGTTCGGCGATCGACGACACTCCACGCGCCCACGGACCGTCCACCGGCTCGGCGACCGGGCCCAGCGGGACGCCGAACCGGCACATCGTCGCCTCGGGCAACACCACCAGATCGGCGTTGTCGGCGGCGGCCTCGGCCACCGCTGCCTCCACGAGCTCCAGGTTCGCCGCCGGGTCTGTGCCGGAGGTGATCTGCGCCATCGCAATTCGCATGGCCACCAGCGTACGGACCGGCACGCTGCTGACAACCGGCTGATCATGGGGTATTCGCACGATCAGATGACGGATCAGTCGGGAGAAACCACCGACCACGGCACGGTGAGCACATTGTCGACCGACCGGCCCCGGCCGATGACCACCGGGATGCCGCCCGCACGCATCGCCGTCAACGCCTGGCGCCACCGAGTCCGCGGGCCGTAGGCCGCGTGACCGGCCGCAATGTCCCAGGCGCGGTCGGCCCGGGTCAGCAGTTCATGAATCCGTTCGCCCGCAACATTGTGGTGGATCAACGCCTTCGGCAGACGTTCCGCGAGTTCCGAGGGTCGCGCCGTGTGTTCTGGCGACCAGCTCAGCGTCAGCGTGCGCGGCCCGGCGGCGTCCAGCACGATCCAACAGCAACGGCGACCGATCTCGTCGCAGGTGCCCTCCACGATGAGCCCGCCCGGGGCCAGCGCATGCCGCATCTGCGCCCAGGACGCGGCCACCTCTTCTTCGTCGTATTGCCGCAGCACGTTGAAGGCCCGAACCAGCTGCGGACGCAAGCCCGCGAGTTCGAAGCCGCCGAGGGCGAATCGCACCTCGTCGCGGGTACCGACGATGCGCTCGGGATCGATCTCCAGGCCCACCATCTCGAGGTTCGGCGCAATTGTCCGCAGGCGCCGCGCCATCTCGACGGTCGTGTCGGGGCGCGCCCCGTAGCCGAGGTCGACGACGAGCGGACGGGGCACCGAACCGAGTGCGATGCCGATCGCGGCGTCATGCACCATCCACCGGTCCACCCGCCGGAGCCGGTTGATGTTGGTGGTGCCGCGGGTGATGCGGCCGAGCGGCCTACTCTGGCCGGCCCCGCCGGCGCTCAGAGGTTCTTCTTGACCCAGTCGGCCGCGTATTCGGCTTCCGCGCGGAACAGGTCGACGAGATTGACCAGCATCAGCTGTTCGAGCTTGCCGTTGACGAACGGGATGAACACCTTGACCTCGGTGGTCTTGCGGATGGTGCAGCCGGTCTCGGTGGGGAAAAGTTCCTGCCACCCCTGCAGGCTGCCCGGGCCGGCCGGGATCGACGCGGTGTAGTCGCCCGTGGTGTTGTCCGGGTCGAATGCGCCGAAGGTCTCCTCGCGGGTGATCACCATGTCCTTCATCAGCACGGTCTGCGCGAGCGCCGGCAGCTGGTCGCGGCCGATCGTCTGCTTGAGCACGACCTTCATCCCGGTCTCGTCGGCGGTGAACGAGTCGACCGCACAGTGCGGGGAGATCATCTGGAAGCCCGCCATCATGTCGTCCCAGTACTGTCGGGTGCTCTGCGCCTGGTAGAGCGTTTCCGCAGGGTGGGTGAAGCGCGCCGAGTAGCTGAGCCGTCGTGCCATGGCGACCAGGCTACGTTACCGATTCGTTGCTTCCCAATTCGTCGGCGATGTCATGGCGCCGGCCCCTTCAGCGATGCGCCGCCTCCCACGACACCGTCTGCTCGTGTTCGGCGTCGAGCAACTCCACGAGTTGGTCGATGATGGCCTTCTCGATCTTGCTGCCGACGAACGGAACGCTGACGTCGACGTCGGCGGTATATCGGGTGGTCGCCGGGTCACCACTGATGGCCACGGCCCCCGCGACCTTCGCCGGCGCCCCGGACACCGTGGCGGTCATCTCACCGGCGATCTCGTCGCCGACGAGCCGGAAGGTGTTCCGGCGCGGGATCTGCGCGTCCCCGTTGAGCACCTTGGACACCATCGACGGCAGCTTCTCCGCCGGCACGCCCTGCTGCATCGCCACGGTCACCGTGTCCCCGGACACCTCGAACGACTCGAGTTTGCCGTGGCTGGAGTTGATGGCCTCGAGCAGATCCCGCCAATAGTCTTCCGACGACAGGACCTCCCACAGCCGCTGAACCGAGAAGGGATAGGACACCGTGTGTTCCATCGTGCTGGCCATGAGGGGGACACTACCGGAGTACGACGACCCGGCTACCGTTACACGGGTGAGTGAGAGCGGCCCGCGGCACCCGACACCGACGACCCCGGACACGCGGCTGTCGACGATGACGACGCTGCGCCTGGGCGGGCCCGCACGCGCGGTGCACAGATGCCGCGAAACCGACGACCTGGCGCAAGTCGTCACGACCCTCGATCACGCCGGGGATCGCTGCCTCCTGGTCGGGGGTGGATCGAATCTGGTGGTCGCCGACGAGGGCTTCGACGGCACCGTGGTGCTCATCGAGACATCCGACGTGGTGTTCGGCGACGAGAACGGCGTCCCATTCGTCACCGCTCAGGCCGGTGTCGGCTGGGACGATCTCGTCGCGACCACCGTTCAGGCGGGCTTCGGTGGACTGGAGTGTCTTTCGGGCATCCCCGGTGCCGCGGGCGCGACACCGGTGCAGAACGTGGGCGCCTACGGCGTCGAGGTGGCCGATCTGCTGCGCAGCGTTGAACTGCTGGACCGTCGATCGGGACGACGGCATTGGGTTGCGCCGAGTGCGCTCGAACTCGGCTACCGCACCAGCAATCTCAAGCATCGTGGCGATCATGTGGTGCTCGGGGTGTCGTTCTGGCTCAACGCCGATCGGATCAGCCGACCGATCCGCTACGGCGAACTGGCGATCGCGCTGGGGGTCGAGCCCGGCGCTACGTCCGACGCCGCCGCGGTGCGCGATCGGGTGCTGACCCTGCGACGCGGCAAGGGCATGGTCCTCGACCCCGGCGATCACGACACCTGGAGCGCGGGCTCGTTTTTCACCAACCCGATCGTGTCCGACGACGATGCCTCGCAGGTCCTCGACCGCATTGCCACGCGCCTCGGGGCGCAGACCCGAGTGCCCACCTACCCTGCCGAGGGTGGGATCAAGTTGTCGGCGGGATGGCTGATCGAGCGGGCCGGCTTCACCCGCGGATATCCGGGACCGGCAGCCCCGGTCCGATTGTCGACCAAACACACTCTGGCACTGACCAACCGCGGCACCGCCCGCACCGCAGATCTCCTCGATCTGGCCCGGACGGTCCGCGACGGGGTGCACGAGGCATTCGGCATCACCCTGTATCCGGAGCCGGTGCTGGTCAACTGCGAGCTGTAGACCCCGCCGGTTCGGGGCGGGTGACCTCGGCCAACACCTCGTCGAGCAGTTCGTTGTACCGTACGCTCGCCTCGATGCTCGACATGTGCCCCACACCCTCCAGGCTCACGAGCTCACGGAGTACACCGTTGCGCCGCAACACTTCTGCCATCTCTTCGGCGTGTACGGGTGGGGTGAGCCGATCCTCGGTACCCACCACGACGGTCGTCGGCACGCGCAGTGCGTCGAGGCCCGCGGTGACGTCGAGTTTGCCCATCGCCGATCCCCAGCCGGCCCGTGAACGCGGCGGGCAGGCCATGATCATGGCGTCGACGAAGTCGACGTGCGCCTTGCGCGCCTGCGGCCCGAGCGCGATGTAGTGCGACAACCAGGCGGCTCGATCGGTGTGCGGCACCGGAATCGGCGACGACGTGACAAGCCTGCCGACCGTCGACTCGAACGGTTTGGTGTAGCGGGGCAGCCCCACCGGGATGAGCAGGTGGTTCTGCATCACCGCCTTGGCGGCGGTGGAGGTCAGCACCACCGACGACACCCGCGACGACACCTGATCGGCGTACTGCGCCGCCCACGACATGATCGTCATGCCGCCCATGCTGTGGCCCACCAGGATCGCCCGACGCCCGTTGGGCACCGTGGCCTCGATCACCCGATTCAGGTCCTGTCCCAACATGGCGATGGTGGGCCGCACCCGGCCGAGTTCGCTGGCACCGTGCCCACGCTGGTCGTAAGCGATAACGGGACGGTCACCGGCGAGATGGTTGATCTGCGGATACCAATAGGCGGTGTTGCAGGTCCAGCCGTGCACCATCACCACGACGTCGCCATCAGCGTCGGCGGGCCCATACCTTTCGACGTTGAGCCGCACCCCGCCGCTGCTCTCGACCGTGATTCGTCGCGGCGGCTGTTGCGGCACACTCAGAAGATCGTCGGGCCCGTCGTCGACGGCGCGCTGCGCGCGGAACGCTTCACGCAGCATGCCGGCGAAGATGGTCCCCACCCCGGCGGCGAGGACACCCACACCCACCGCCGCTCCTGCTCCGGCGGCGATCGCGATTGCGCGACGTGCCGATCGCCTCGTTGTCGATTTCTCGGTCATCGTTCCCCCTTGCAGTTCGATTTCCGCAGCCTCTACCTGCGCTTAATCCGTCCGATCGCCGACGCTGCGCGTCTCGTCACCCGCCGGTTCCCCCACGCCGGCGTCGGCATCCGGCCCCGAAATGGCATTCGCACCGGCGGCGTCACCATCGACACCACCCGGAGCGGTCGCGTCGAAGTAGGTACTGGCCTCCCCGATGGCCGCCGAGATCTGTTCGTCGAGGGCCTTCCGGAAGGTCGATTCGACGATGTCGTGGGCCATCGGCCGGACGGTCTGGATGAGCTCCGCCATCTTGCTGACCTGTTCTTCTCCCAGGTCGGGCAGGTTCTCGTCGAAGTACTTGTCGGTGATGATCGACACGAAGCTCTTGGCGACATCTTCGAGGTCGTCCTGCACCCGCACCCAGCGATCGAGCAGTACGTCGATGTCGATCCCGGCCTTGACCAGGGTCTCGGCCCCTTCGAGTAGTTCCGGATTGCGGATCGCGTAGTGCGCGCCGTCCTTGGCCAGCAGACCCAACTTCTGGCTCAGCGCGATGGAGCGGTCGGTCGCGTTCAACGTCTTGCGCAGTTCGGTGATGGTGATCGTGGCCGCCCGCTTGAAGTTGCGGAAGCGACCGCCCCTGGGGGCCCCGCGCAGCACTTGTTCGACCCGCATCCCGTAGTGCGCGGCGTGTAGCAGCTCGCTGATCGTGGCGAAGGTGTATCCGCGTTCGAGCATGCGCGAGATCAGATTCAGTCGGACCAGGTGCTCGTCGGAATACCAGCCGGTGCGGCCACGGATCGTCGGCGCCGGCAACAGCCCGCGGTCCTGATAGACGCGAATGTTGCGCACGCTGACACCCGACGCGTCTGCCAGGTCGTTGATCCGGTACTCGGCCACTTCGCCAGTCTATTGCCCGTGCCGGCGCCACCTGAAAACCCCGGCCGGACCGGGCGGGTCACTACCTCTTGCTGAACCAGCGCTTGCCCTGGATGTCGTCGACCCGGGGGCGGACATCGACCAGATAGACCAGCATGGCCACCACACCGATGATGCCCAGGAAATTGACCGCGCCGAACAGCCAGATGAACAGGGTCGCCGCAGCCAGGATCGACACCCAGATCACCTTGCTCTGTCGATCGACCGCCGGAAACGCATCCTTGCGTTGGAGGGCGGCGTGGAGCAGCGCCACCGCCGCGGCGACCCCGGCCACCAGGGTCAGCAGCAGCAAGATCAGATTCTGCCCGTAGGCCATCACACTCAACAGGTCCACGAGACCAGCTTAGACATCGACGCCACACGCGTTCCGGGCGAACCGGTCAGGGTGCCGCCCCGGCGTCGGGATCGCGCGGTGGTTCAGGCCTCGTCCGGGTTCACCCGCTGCGGTGGGGTCTTCTTCGCGGGCGCCTTCTTGGCCGGGGCTTTTTTCGCCGCCTTTTTCGCCACTGCTTTCTTCGCCGGCTCCTGCACGGACTCGGCCTTCTTGGTCGGCGCCTTCTTGGCCGGGGATTTCTTGGCCGCCGCCTTCTTTGCGGGAGCCTTCTTAGCGGGAGCCTTCTTGGCCGGCGCCTTGGTCGCAGCTGCCTTCTTCGCAGCTACCTTCTTCGCCGGCGTTTTCTGTGCTGCCGAACTCTTCGCCGGGGCCTTCTTCGCCGGCACCGCGTCGAGCGTCACCTCATCGGCACTGCCGGTGCTCAGCCCCGCCATGGTGGCGGCGCGTTCCCCGACCGCACGGGTCTGGGTCGAGATCGTGCCCAGCGCGTCTTCGGTGATACCGAGCGCATCGTTGTACACCTTCTCCAGGCGGGGCAGGTTCTCCTCGACCAGCGGCTGGGTCTTCAGCCGCTCAACCACCTCCTCGCCGCGCTCGGACAACGCGGTCAGCAGACCGGCCGCCACGGCAAGGTACGCCTCGGCCACCTTGCGTAGCTCGTCGGGACTGAACCGGGTCAACAACTCATCGATCTCGGTGGGCAATTCCACCGGCAACGACGACAACCGGTTCTTGGCATCCTCGAACACCGTCAGCGCCGAATCCCTGGTCTCGTCCACCCGGTTCTGCGCCCGGGACTGGGCCTCACCAAGACGCTTCTGCGCCTGTTCACCTGCGGCCTCACTGCGTTCCCGCAGGTCGGTGAGCAACGCGGTCACCTGCGCGATGACCGTGTTCAAGGGATTCTCCGGCATGTTCACTCCTTGACGTCGGTGTTCTCTTTCCGAAACGACTCGTAGATCTCGAGCAGCATCTGTTTCTGGCGTTCACTGATCGAGTCATCGGCGAGAAGCGCATCACGCACCGGGCTCGCTGGCCGTTCCTCCAGGATGCCCGCACGCACGTAGAGCACCTCTGCGGACAACCGGAGGCCCTTGGCGATCTGTGCGAGGACATCGGCCGACGGTTTACGCAGGCCACGTTCGATTTGGCTCAGATACGGGTTGCTCACCCCGGCGCGTTCGGCGAGTTGGCGCAGCGACACCTCCGCGGCAACGCGCTGTGACCGGATGAAGCCGCCGATGTCCTGCGCAGCTGTGGCCACCGCGTCTTGCGCGGCGGTCGCGACCGCCTCCACGGTTTCGACCGGACCGCTGGAACCACCGCCATCGGCGTCGTCGGTCTGATCGGCGGGTGTCCGGACGTCGCCATCACCGTCGACAGACTCGACGGGATCGGGCAATTCGTTGTCGTCCGGCTCCATCACTCTCCCGTTTCGGTCCTGCTCACCAGTATCGGCGGGCGTGCTAACACGTGCAAGCAGACGTCACCCGAAGATGAGCACCGACACCGTGTAGATGACGAGTCCGGCGAGCGCACCCACGACGGTCCCGTTGATCCGGATGAATTGCAGATCGCGCCCCACCTGCAGTTCGATCTTGCGGCTGGTGTCGTCGGCGTCCCAGCCGCGGACGGTCTCGGTGATCACCGAGATGATCTCCTGGGAGTAGTTGGCCGCGATGTGGCGTGCGGCACGAACCACCCAACCGTTCATCTTGTCCTGCAGCGGGCGGTCGTCGCGGATGCGGATGGCGAGCTGGATGGTGGCGTCCGACAACGAGTTGCGCAGTGTGCTGTTCGGGTCGGTGAGCATCTGTTCGATGACGGCCTTGCCGGTCTTCCACGCGGTCGAGGCGGCATCGGAGACCTCGTCGCGCCCGATCAGTTCCTGCTTGATCTTCTCGAAGCGGGCGATGGTGTCCGGGTCGTGCTGCAGGTCGTCGGCGAACTGTTCCACGAAGGTGTGCATCGACCTCCGCAGCTGGTGGTGCGGATCGACCTTGACCTTGTAGGTGAAGTCGACGAGTTCGCGGTAGATCCGGTCGCCGAGCAGCACGTTCACGAACTTCGGTTTCCACGACGGCCCGACGTCCTCGTCGACGACACGGTCGATGAGATCCTGGCTGCCCAACGCCCATTCATGCGCGCGGTCGCAGGCGAGCTGGAAGACCGGCTCCAGCCGATCTTCGGCGATGAGTTGCTCCAGGACACGACCAAGGGGCTGTGCCCATTCCGGCTCACCGGCCCACTTGATCGCGTGCTCGATGAGCTTCTCGATGTCCTCGTCGCGCAGCATTTCCGCGGCCAGTGAGATCAGGCGGGCCGCCTCGTCGGACACCCGCGGCGCGTTGACCGGATCGGCCAGCCACGTCGACAACCGTCGTGGCAGGTCCAGGCTGCGCGCCCGGTGCTCGATCACCTCCACGGTCATGAAGTTCTCTTCGATGAATCCCCCGAGCTGATCGCCGATGTCGTCCTTCTTCTTGCGGATCAGCGCGGTGTGCGGGATCGGCAGGCCCAGCGGATGTTTGAAGAGTGCGGTGACCGCAAACCAGTCGGCCAAGGCGCCCACCATGCCCGCCTCCGACGCTGCCCGAACGTAACCGACCCAGGCGGCGACGTCGGTGCCGTCGCGATGTTCGAGGTAGCGCGTGAACAGATAGACCGCGGCCGCGAACAGCAGGAATCCAGTGGCGACGACCTTCATCCGGCGCAGGTCACGGCGGCGTGCGGCGTCACCGGCGCCGTCGGCTCCGAAGCCGAGCGACGATCGCGGCGGCTCCACCTCGGGTGGACGATCCGGTGTGCCGGGAACGTCCGAAATGACTGTGGGCGGCATTGAACCAGTTTTACCTGCCACCCACTAGGCTGGCCAGGTGACGCCCAACCGTTCGAGCCCGGCTGCCGCCGCCCGCGCCGCCGTGGCCGCCGCCGCGAACGTCACCCGGGGTCTGGAGCATGCGTTGCTGAACTCCGTCACCGACCCCGGGGGCAAGCCGGATGGTCGGCGCCAGCGGTGGGAGAAGCACAAGGTGGCGCGCCGCTCCGAACTCACCGACGGCACGATTCGCGCCGTCCGCGAGCTGGGCGCCGACGTCGGTATGGACGAGATCGCCGCGCACATCGGTGTGTCGAAGACCGTGCTCTACCGATACTTCACCGACAAGAACGACCTCGCCGTCGCCACGGCGGTGCGTTTCTTCGAGTCCACCCTGCTGCCACGCCTCACCGAGGCCATCACCGACGACGTGGACGAGTACACGCTGACCCGCACCGTCGTCGGCGTCTATGTGAAAGCGGTGGCCGACGAACCGAACCTCTACAAGTTCGCGCTCACCGGCGCTCCGTCGTCGGTGGCCACCGCGGACTCGGAGAAGTTGGTCGCCCAGTTGATGACCAACGTGCTGGTCATCCGGATGACCGAGCGCGACGCCGACACCTCGGGTGCCGAGGTGTGGTCGAATGCGTTGGTCGGTGCGATCCAGCGGGCCGTCGACTGGTGGATGACCGAACGCTCCATCCCCGTCGCCGACCTCATCGACTACCTGACGATGTTGTCGTGGAGCACCATCGTGGGCATCGCCGCGGTCAACGGGTCCCGCGAGGCATTCATCGCCCAGCCTCCCCCGCTGCCCGACGCGGTCGATCACACCCCCGCACACACGACCGGTGGCGCGGCCGGGGAGAACCGATGAGTTCGACCGCACTGGTCACCGGCGGCAGCCGCGGTGTGGGACGTGGCGTGGCGACCGCGCTGATCGCGGCCGGCTGGACTGTCTATGTGACATCGCGGCACGGGACCGGACCCGACGGTGCCATCGCGCTGGCCTGTGACCACACCGACGACGACGCCGTCGCCGACGTCTTCACACAGATCGAAGGTGACACCGACAGCCTCGATCTGCTGGTCAACAACGCGTGGGCGGCGCCCCGCGGTTTCGGCGGCTTCTCCGACAAGTTCTGGGAGCGCCCGGTCGACGACTGGGACACGCTCATCGGAGTCGGGCTGCGGGCGCACTATGTCGCCTCGGTCCATGCCGCGCAGATGATGGTGGATCGTGGCAGCGGGTTGATCGCGTCGATATCGTCATTCGGGTCGCGCGGGCACCTGCACTCGGTGCTGTACGGGATGAGTAAGGCCGGCCTGGACAAGATGGCCTTCGACATGGGCCACGAACTGTCCGGCACCGGGGTCACCGCGGTGTCGCTGTGGCTCGGGTTGATCCGTACCGAACTGCTGCTGTCGCTCGGCGTCGACGAGTTCGCCGGATTCTCCCTGCAGCGGGCGGAGGACCCAGAGTTCGTCGGACGGGTCATTGCCGCCCTCGCCGACGACCCGCAGTTGGACAGCTACAACGGGCACACGCTGGTGACCGCGGAACTCGGTGCCGCGTACGGCCTCACCAACAACGACGGCACGCCGCCCGACTCGCATCGGGCCGCCTTCGGCGGCGGACCACTGTTCCCGCCCAGCCCCTCTGACTCCCAACCCAACCGTCGTTGACTGGGCGCCAATTCCCGTCGACTGGGCGCTCTTTCGGTCAATTGGGTCAATGGGCACCCGCCACGGGATGCGACCACCAAACTCTCAACGTCGTCGAATCGTTATCGCTCCGTTTTCTGATCCTGCGCCACACCGCCTACCGTCGGCGACATGAGAACACGAGCCATCACCCTGATCGGCGGCGTGGCCCTGCTTGCCGTCGCATGCACCAACGACCCCGAAGGCGGGTCCCCCAATCGCGGTTCCGGATCGGAAACCGACCCCGTGAGCATCGAGAACGCCTTCATCACACCGGAAAACATCAACGGACTGTGTGCCCTGCAGGTCGGCGACGACGCCGGCTTCCGCTACATCGTGTCCAACATCTCCGACAGCGACTCCGCGACCTTCACCGGGATCACCACCGATGTCGCCGAGTCGGCCGAGATGTCCCCACCCGGTCCGAAGACCGTAGAGCCACAGTCCGAGATCAACTCAGGCGTCAGCGGCGCGGACCTCGCACCCGGCGATCCGGCGTTCACCACCACCCTGCGCGGCCTCCGCGAGAACGCCGAGCCCGGTGAATCCTTCAGCGTCACCTTCACTTTCGCTGACCGGGACCCGATCGAGATCATGGTCCCGGTGGAAGCATGCCCTGCTGCGTGACGCCTCGCCTCCTCCCACGTCGAGTCCCGTCGAGTCGGCACCCAACCGGGGCCTACCGACCGGATACAGCGCCCACTCGACGGGAAACGGCGCCCAGTCAACGGGGAGCGGCGGTTCGGGGCCGTAGCACCGTATGCGCGACCAACCCGATCACCAGACCCCAGAACGCCCCGCCCACACCGAAGAAAGTGAGGCCGGAGGCGGCGGCCACGAACGTGAGCGCGGCCGGCACGCGGGTCTCGACAGCGGTGAACGCACCCACCACCGCTGCCGCGAAGGTACCCAAAAGCGCCAGTCCGGCAACGGCTTCCACCAGACCGCCGGGTGCGATCGCCGCGATCGTCACCAACGCCCCCGACAACGCCGCCAGTACGAGGTAGCTCACGCCGGCCGACACACCCGCAATCCACCTGCGTGACCGGTCGGGCCCGGCCTCGTCGCCGGCCGCGAGCGCCGCCGACAACGCGGCGAGGTTGATCGCGTGACCACCGAACGGCGCCACGACCGCAGTGCCCACGCCGGTGACCGTCATCGCCGCCCGCCAGGGCGTCGTGTAGCCGAACGATGACAGCACCGCGACGCCAGGTATGTTCTGCGATGCCATCGTCACCACGAACAGCGGGATGGCGATGCCGACGATCGCTGCGACATCCAAATTCGGGGTGGTCCACGACAGCGTTGGCAGCCAGGTCGCCTCGAGGTGCTGCTCGTTGCCATGCACCCACACGTAGACCGCGATCACCACGAGCGCGGTCAGCAGTGTCAACGGCAACGCCCACCGCGCCAGCCAGCGGGTCGCCACCAGCCAAACAATCAGGACCGGCAGGGTCAGAAGGGGCTCCGCGGCCAACGATTCCATCGGCGCCAGGCACAGCGACAACAACACGCCACCGAGCATCGCCTGCGCTATTGGGGTCGGAATGCGGGCGATCAGGTCACCAAGCGCCGGAATCAGCCCCACCAGCAGGATCAGGCCACCGACGACGAGGAATGCACCGACGGCCGCGGCCCACCCGGCGTCGTAGCCCGCACCCATGCTCACCAGCAGCGCCGCCCCCGGGGTCGACCAGGCGAGAGTGACCGGCGCCCGTGACCGGATGCTGAGCACGATGATCCCGAGCCCGAACACGACGGTCAGCGCGAACAGTCCCGAGGCCGCCTGTTCGGCAGTGGCACCCACCGCCCGCAAACCTGCGATCACCACTGCGAACGACGAGGTGAAACCGACCAGCGCCGTGACGACACCGGCGACGATAGGCTCGCGCAGCCCGGCCTGTGCTGTGATGGTCATCGGAGCAGGATAGCGCAGTCGTTCCGTAAACAGAACGGCCTAAGTAGAACGACCGCGTCGGACAGAGAGGCGACCGTGACCATCGACCAACGCCGACGCGCGGTCGGCCGCCGCATCGCCGCCGCCCGATCCGAGCGCGGGATGTCGCTGTCCGAACTCGCCCGTCGCGCGAGCATCGGCAAAGGGTCGTTGTCGGAGATCGAGTCCGGACAGCGCAATCCGACCCTGGACACCCTCTACGCCATCGCCGGCCCCCTCGGCGTGCCACTGACGGCACTGCTGGGCGAGGAGGCCGGCACCGAAGGCAGCGGCGATCATCTACTCGCCCGCGTTCTGCACGTCGAGCACCATCCCGATGGCGCAACAACCGAGGTCGTCTGGCTCACTGTCCTGCCGGGTGGCACCCGAGTGTCACCGGCACACGGAGCGGGGGTGACCGAGCACATCCTCGTTGTGGAGGGTGAGCTCACCGCCGGCCCGACCGGCGCCGAACGCCGTGCTGCATCGGGTGATTCGCTCACGTGGCACAGCGATGTCGAGCACACCTATCGCAGCGGCGACGTGCCGGCCCAGGCGGTGCTGACCATTCGCTCGCCGGGCGCATAACGGACCGTCAGTTGCCGGCCGCCCCGGCTTACCGCCGACGACGTATCCAGCTGCAGTCACAGCGGTTGGCACCGCCAATTATTGTGTCGGCCGACCGCCGACACCGCAGCCAGATCCGGCAGGGAACGCAGAACGACTCGGTCCCGCTCACCACACCGGGTGAGCGGGACCGAGATTCGAATGTAGCGTCAGATCAGCTGGTGGCCTTCTTCGCCGGCGCCTTCTTCGCGGGCGCCTTCTTGGCCGGGGCCTTCTTGGCAGCCGACACCTTCTTCGCCGGTGACGAATTCGAGGTGCGCGCCTTGGCCTCCACCGTGCCGGCAGCGCCACCGATCTCCGAAGCCGCCTCGGCGGTCTCGCCCTTGATGGTCTCGCCGGCCTCTTCGATGTCGGCGGCGACGTCCTCGACCCGGCTGCTGACCATGCTTGTCAACTTGGCGGCACGCTCACCGACGAGGCGGGTCTGCGAGGAGACCACACCGAGCGCGTCCTCGGTCATGTCGACGGCGTCGTTGTAGTACTTCTCGGCGCGACCCAGGTTCTCCTGGACGACGGGCTGCTGACGCAGACGCTCGACGGTCGTCTCGCCGCGTTCTGCCAGCGAGTTGTAGAACTCGGTGGCGGTATCGAGGTAACCCTCGGCGAACTTGCGCAGTTCGTCCGAGGTCAGCTTGCCCCGGAGTTCTTCGATCTCGCCCGGCAGCTCCTCGGGAAGAGCGTTGATGCGGGTCCGCGCCTCCTCGATGCGGGTCTGCGCGTCGGTGCGGGTCTGCTCGAACCGGGTCTGCGCGCTCTCGGTGGCCGACTCGGTGCGCTCGCGCAACTGCGCGATGATGTCGTTGAACTGCGTGACGACGTAGTCTCCGGCGCCGACAGCGGCATAGATCGGGTTGGCCAGTGTGCGTGTGGATTCACTCACGGTTCACACCTCCTGTGTGATGTGCGGTAGGTCGGTCGTGGTCACCAGCCGCGATGCCGCGGATGACCACCCCCACAGATCACCCGACGGTGCCGGATGTCTCGACGGACCAATCGGCGTATCTGTCTGGTTCCAACAACCAGTATCCACGTATTGCTAGCAAATGCAAGCACTATGCAAGCGCAGGTGGCACATGTCACGTGACGTTGATCTGCCGTCAACACGGCCGACGCCTGACGATCGCCTACGCGCCGACGCCCTGCTTGCCGGCGCCGGCCTCGGTGTAGCGATAGAACCCGTGGCCGGCCTTCTTGCCGAGTCGGCCCGCCTCCACCATCCGCAGCAGCAGGGGCGGAGGCGCATAGAGCGGCTCTTTGAACTCCTCGTACATCTTGTCGGCGATGGCCTTCACGGTGTCGAGACCGACGAGGTCGGTGAGCTTCAGTGGCCCCATCGGGTGCGCGCAGCCGAGCACCATGGCCTTGTCGATGTCCTCGGCGGTCGCGAAGCCACTCTCTGCCATACGAATGGCCGACAACAAATAAGGAACGAGCAGTGAGTTGACGACGAATCCGGAGCGATCGGCCGACCGAACGACCTGCTTACCGAGGACGTCGTGCGCAAAGGCTTCCGCCCGGGCACTGACATGGTTGGAGGTCATCAAGGTGGTGACGAGTTCGACCAGCGGGAGCACCGGCACCGGATTGAAGAAGTGCATGCCGATCACACGTCCGGCGTCCTGGGTGGCCATCCCCAGCTTCATGATCGGGATCGACGAGGTGTTGGAAGCGAGCACTGCGCCCGGGTCGGTCACCACCTTGTCGAGATCGGCGAAGGTTTGGATCTTCACCAACTCGTCCTCGATGACGGCTTCGCACACCAACTGCCGATCCGCGAAGTCACCGAGGTCGCAGGTGAAACGTAGCTTTGCGGCGGCGTCCTCACGCTCGCGCTCGGTGAGTTTGCCGCTGGACACGCCACGATCGAGCGATCTCAGGATCCGAGCCCGACCCGCGGCGACAAGTTCGCGAGTCGCCTCGTAGACCAACACGTCGGCCCCGGCGCGCGCACAGACCTCGGCGATACCGCCGCCCATCTGGCCGGCACCGACCACACCGACCCGAGAGATCTTGTCGCTTGCCATGATCTACTCCTCGGGATTGACAACGCTGTCGCAACGTACGCGGCAGCTGGCCGAAAGCCGCACCGTTGCAGAAGGGTTCACCGGAAAGGCCCGGTGGGAGAAGACGAACCCGGGGTGGGCAAGGTGTCTACCCTGCCCGCCCCGGGTTCATCTGAAGGCAATGCTTCTCGCCAGAGCGCAATTCCTAGTGGAACTGACCTTCCTCGGTCGAGCCCTTCAGCGCCGCGGTGGACGTGTTGGGGTCGACGGTGGTGGCGATGTTGTCGAAGTAGCCGGCGCCGACCTCACGCTGGTGCTTGACGGCGGTGAAGCCACGCTCGTCGGCGGCCTTGAACTCGCGGTTCTGTAGGTCGACGAAGGCGGTCATCTGCTCACGGGCGTAGCCGTAGGCCAGATCGAACATGCCGTAGTTGAGCGAGTGGAAGCCGGCCAGGGTGATGAACTGGAAGGTGAAGCCCATGGCGCCCAGTTCGTTCTGGAACTTGGCGATGGTGCTGTCGTCGAGGTGCTTGCTCCAGTTGAACGACGGGCTGCAGTTGTAGGACAGCAGCTGGTCGGGGTACTCGGACTTGACGGCCTCGGCGAACTTGCGAGCCAGCTCGAGATCCGGGGTACCGGTCTCCATCCAGATCATGTCGGCGTACGGAGCATAGGACTTGGCACGCGCGATGCAGGGCTCGATGCCGTTGCGCACGTGGTAGTAGCCCTCGGCGGTGCGCTCACCGGTGATGAACTCGCGGTCGCGCTCGTCCACATCGGAGGTGATCAGGGTGGCGGCCTCGGCGTCGGTACGGGCGATGACGACGGTCGGGGTGCCCGCGACGTCGGCGGCCAGACGCGCCGAGTTCAGGGTGCGGATGTGCTGCTGGGTCGGGATGAGCACCTTGCCACCGAGGTGGCCGCACTTCTTCTCCGAGGCGAGCTGATCCTCCCAGTGGGTACCGGCGGCACCCGCGGCGATCATGGCCTTCTGCAGCTCGTAGACGTTGAGAGCGCCACCGAAGCCGGCCTCACCGTCGGCGACGATCGGCACGAGCCAGTTGTCGACGGAGTCGTCACCCTCGACGCGGGCGATCTCGTCGGCGCGCAGCAGCGCGTTGTTGATGCGACGCACCACGCTCGGCACCGAGTTGGCGGGGTAGAGCGACTGGTCGGGGTAGGTGTGGCCGGAGAGGTTGGCGTCACCAGCGACCTGCCAACCCGACAGGTACACAGCCTTGAGGCCGGCGCGCACCTGCTGCACGGCCTGGTTACCGGTCAGCGCACCGAGAGCGTTGATGTAGCTGCCGTCACCCTTGGTCACGCCGTCCCAGAGGATCTCGGCGCCGCGGCGGGCGAGGGTGTTCTCTTCGACGACCGAACCCTGGAGCTGGGCGACCTGCTCGGCGGTGTAATCGCGCTTGACGTTGTTCCAGCGCGGGTTGCTGTCCCAGTCCTGCTGGATCTCCGCGGCGGTGCGGGGCTTTCCGACGTTGCTCATTGCCTACTTCGCTTTCGGTTCATTGACGCGGGCACTCGTGCATCGTCCCGGTGGCGCCCGGGCCGATCTGCTGTCAGACATCCCGTCGGCGAGTGGCTTGCCGCGAATTGTGCGAACAAATCCCTCGTTGCCTTCGGTGTCTGGAACAAGAGTGCCACAGGACAAACCTGCAGGTCCAATCCCTTTCAAGTGCAAAATCCGGCCACACATCGGCCAACTTTTGCAAAGTTTGCGAATGTCGAGTTGCGAAATCCGACACGGTCACGCCAAAAAGTACGCGCGTACTGGGTTTTTAATCTACCCGTCGGTAGCCGCCGATGCACCCCTGCGCCGACGCGGATGGGCGCCGCGACCCGGCGCAGTCAGTGTGAATGTGACGCCTTTCACACTGACAGGGATCGTCGGTCAGCGTGATGCGGCGTTGACGGCGTCGTCGAACAGCTTCCCGAAGGCCGCGTCGGTCACCGGTGGTTGTGCATCGGTCGGCGGATCAGATGCCGGTGTGGACTCGCCTGACATCGTCAGCTGCACGGTCACCGCATCGCTAGCAGCGGTCTGCTCCGCAGCCGGGGAGAGCAGCGCGTAACCGGCAAATCCGACCTGCGTGCTGGCGGCCCCGTCGGGCAGGGTGGTGGTCACGTCCGAGCGCAACACCAGGGCCTGGTGCAGCCGGTCCGATCCCTGCATTTGCGCGGGCGTGGGTAGCTCCGTGTATCGGGTCACGATCCGCGCGCCCCGCAGGTTTCCCTCGCGGATGACCGTCGTGGTGATGGCGCACCGCCCGGTCGAGGCGGCAATGTCGGCGGGGATGTCGCGCTGCGCAGTGGTGACCAGCTCGACAAGCGAGGCCGTAGAGCTCCGTGCCGCCAGCACGGCGGAGTTCGCCGCGTCGATCTGCTCGTTGAGGTCGGCGTCGGCGGTGGGCCGACAGTCCGGTGGTGTGACCTCGGCAGCGTTCGCCGCTTCGATGTTTCCTCGATTGCCCTCGACCAGGTCTGCCACCGCCAGCTGGGCCGGGGCGAACCCTCCGGGCAACTGGCCTGGGGCGAGCAGCAGATCTGCCGGGACCGCCGACGTCGCCACCGACGCGGGCGGCACAGTGCCGTCGCCGCATCCGACCAGTGAGGCCGTCGCCGCCATCACGGCGATCACCATCACCGAGGCCCCCCGGCCACGCAGCACTCGGACTCGCACGCGGTCACCGTACCCTGAACAGGCGGGCGACCAGACCGGCCGGCGTCGTCGGACCGGCCCGGGTGGTCGCCGATCGTGACGGCAGGAGGTTGGCATGACCAGGACCTACGTCGGATCGCGACTGCGCCAATTGCGGTCCGAACGCGGCCTGTCCCAGGTCGCGCTGGCTCAGACCTTGTCCATCTCGCCGTCATACCTCAACCAGATCGAACACGACGCGCGGCCTTTGACGGTGCCGGTGCTGTCCAAGATCACCGAGGTCTTCGGGATCGATGAGGAGTTCTTCGATACCCAGGACAACGTTCGGCTGGTCGCGGAGTTGCGCGAGGTCCTGCTCGACGACGACGTGGAGGCAGCGCCCGCCGCGGTGGAGGCACACGCGATCAGCTCTCTGGTGGCCGCGCATCCGGAAATCGCCCAGGCGATGGTCAACCTGCATCAGCGCTATCGGATCGCGACCGACCAGTTGGCCGCGGCGACCGACGAACGCGGCGATCGCAGCATGCGCGGCTCCATCACCGCTCCGCATGAGGAGGTGCGCGACTACTTCTACCAGCGCCGCAACTACATCCACGAGCTCGACGTGGCCGCCGAGGAGATGACGGTGCGGATGCGCATGCATTCGGCCGACATCCGGCGGGAGGTGGCCAACCGCCTGGAGACCGTGCACGGCGTACAGATCGTCCGGCGGGTGGACCTCGGGGACTACACCCTGCACCGCTTCGATCCCGACTCGCGGCGTCTCGAGTTCTCCGCAGCACTGTCGGCAGGTCAGCGCACCATGAAACTGGCCGCCGAGCTCGGGTACCTCGAGTACGGCGATCTGATTGACAGGTTGGTCGACGACGGCAACTTCACCAGCGACGAGGCTCGCTCACTCGCACTGTTGGGGCTGGCCAACTACTTTGCCGCGGCGGTGGTGCTCCCCTATCGCCAGTTCCACGGCGCAGCCGAGGATTTCCGGTATGACATCGAACGCCTGTCGGCCTTCTATGCCGTCTCCTACGAGACCATATGCCATCGGCTCTCTACCCTGCAGCGGCCGAATCTTCGGGGCATCCCGTGGACGTTCGTGCGCGTCGACCGCGCCGGGAACATGTCGAAGCGACAGTCCGCCACCGGCTTCCATTTCTCGTCGAGCGGCGGCACCTGTCCGCTGTGGAACGTGTACGAGACCTTCGCCTCCCCCGGCAAGATCCTCACCCAGATCGCGGAGATGCCCGACGGCCGTGACTACTTCTGGGTGGCACGCACCGTTGAGCGCCGCGCCGCCCGATTCGGCCAGCCGGGCAAGACCTTCGCCATCGGACTCGGCTGCGAACTGCGCCACGCCGGACGGGTGATCTACTCCGACGGTCTGGAGATCGGCCCGCAGGCACGAATCACCCCGATCGGCGCCGGTTGCCGTGTGTGCGAACGTCAGAACTGTCCGCAACGCGCGTTCCCGGCGCTTGGGGCGAGCCTGCAGATCGACGAACACCGCAGCACAGTGTCGCCCTATATGACCAGCTGATGGCCTTTCTCACTGCTTGAGGTTTGCGGCGCTGAACAGGTAGGACCCGAGCATGACGACTCCCTCTCCACACCCGCCGCTGAACGAGTAACGCCCAACCCGACGAACCCCTTGCCACTGAACGAGTAACGCCCAACCCGACGAAACCCTTGCCGCTGAACGAGTAACGCCCAACCCGACGAAACCCTTGCCGCTGAACGAGTAACGCCCAACCCGACGAAACCCTTGTCGCTGATCGAGTAGCGTCCGAGCCGCTAGGCGAGGAGGCGTATCGAGATCAGTTGCCGCGAGCCTGGTGTCGATACGCGTCGGGCTCGCAAGCTCGCGCGCCGCTACTCAACCAGCGACGGCCGACAGCTCGCGAGTCGGGACATGGGTCGCTCGACGACACCACATCGTTTCAATCCCATAACGTTTGGTATGTGGGTCGAATGTCCCAGACGATTGTCCCGCAATCCGGCCTACGGTCATACGGTGAGGAGTTCAACGGGGACCTCCTCGCACAGAGGGAGCACGTCATGGTGCCCAGACGTCCAGGTCGGCTGTCGCACTGCCGAATACGTCTGATTCGAATGCGTTGCCTGCGCTCCGGGACCGCTGGGCTTGTGGTGGCGATCGCCGTGGCCGGCATGGTCATGGCACCTGCGCGGGCAGAGCCACCGAACATGATGCCCACTCCACCGCAGATTCCGGCGGCCATCGATGCCGTCGTACCGGATGCCCCCATCCCTACCCTGAGCCGGATACCGCGGCGTGCGCTTGCCGCAGGGTTCTCGCGGCAGGTGCTGGAGCTTCGGGAGGCGGTGTTACCCTCTGCCACCGGTGATCCCGTGTTCGATCGATGGCCGCACAACCTCACCGGATCACGTCCCGGCGACATCATCGCCACCCGCGACGTGACGGCGAGGGCCGCACCTGTGGTGACCACCCCCATCCGTTCGGCCACGCTGGTGAAGTTCCGCAGCACGGACGCGGTGGGCGCACCGTCATTCGGCACGGCCACGGTGCTCGTGCCTCGCAGCGAACGAACCGACGCCCGTCCTCGCCCGATCGTGGTGAACAATCTGCCGATCGACTCGCTCGGCACCGCCTGCACACCCGGATACACCCTGTCACATGGCTTCTCGATAGCAACGAATCCAACCGACCTGGTCCCGCCGACCACACAGTTGGCCCTGGCACGCGGCTACACCGTGCTGGTCCCGGACCACCAGGGCCCCCGCATGGCTTACGCCGAACCCGTCGTCGCCGGTCACGTGATCCTCGATGCGATCCGGGCGATTGCCGCCCTGGACCACCGACAGTTCGGTACCCCACGCATTGTGATGACCGGCTACTCCGGGGGCGCGATCGCCACCGGTGGTGCCGCACGACTGCTCGACGTCTATGCGCCCGAGTTGGCGCCGCGGGTGGTCGGCGCCGCTCTCGGTGGGGTTCCGGCGGATTTCCGGATGCTCGTAGGCAGTATGAACGCCAATCTCGCGACGGGCTTCTTCCACGCGGCGACCTTCGGTATCGCCCGCGAGCGCACCGAAATACTCACCATGGCCAACGATTTCGCCCGTTGGCTGGCATCGTCGCCGCTGAAGAATCTGTGCACCATCCCGACCGCACTGGCGGGTCAGACATTCTGGCCGATGCAGCTTCTCGCAAACCACCCGGACCCATTCCACTCCCCGGTTGCCGAACGCATCTATCGCATCAACGCCATGCCCGGACGACGATCGGCCGTGCCGCTCTACATTTATCACGGCACGCACGAGTGGTGGATTCCCGCGGCCGGCGCCCGGGCGCTGTATCGCGAACAATGCCGACTCGGCGCCCACGCCGCCTATCGCGAGGTGTTCGGCGAACACCTGTCGGCCGCAGTCATCGGCTATCCGGAGGCGTTGAACTGGCTCGACCGCCGACTACAGGGCCTACCCGCTGGCGACGAATGTCCTTGATCATCGGCCCCTCGCCGTGCGAGCGGCCCGGATGCCTGCACCACACTCGACCACACGGGCGCCGAGCGCCGGCCCCGAGGTGTAGTCGATTCGGACGAATCGGGTCGATCGAAGGATCCCGGCTCCGCGAAAGTCAGTCATCCCACTTAGAATCCTTTAAGGATTGTTAGCAATAGCGAAAAGACGACGTGGTCCGAAGCGCGAGCATCGCACGGTGTCGTCGTTCGCGCAGTGAGAGGTGGGCGATGTCCACGCGGTGGTCGGGTTCAATCAAGTCGTCGGTCCGTTGTGCAGTGGCGGTCACGGTGGCCGCAGTCGCCCTGGTTGCGGGCAGTGGGTCCGCGGCGCCCGCACCGGCCAATCTGATGCCGTTTCCCGACCAGTTCCCCAACCGGATCGACTCGATGGTCCCCGCGCCCGACGTGCCACGACTGGACTCGATCCCGGCGCGCTCGGTGACCCCCGGCGCCACCCAGGACCTGCAGGAACTGCGCGAAGCCATCATGCCGACGCCCACTGGCGACGCCTTCTTCGACACCTGGCCGGCCGACCTGGACCGCCGCGCACCGGGCGAGATCATTCAGTCCCGAGACGTCGCCCCGGTCGCTGCGCCGCTCCTGGAGGTGCAGGTCGGGTATGCACGGCAGATCAAGTTCGCCACCCGCGACGCGCAGGATCGTCCGCTGTTCGCGACCGCCACGTTGTTCGTGCCGCCGACCCCGTGGACGGGTCGGGGTGCTCGGCCGGTGATGGTCAACAACCCGCCGATCGTCGCGCTCGGCACCCGCTGCACTACCGGCTACACGCTGTCGCACGGCAAGAGCGGCGACACCAACGACACCGATCTCGACCCGCCGACCACCCAGGAGTCCCTGAAAAAGGGCTACGCGGTGATCGTCCCCGATCACACCGGCGCGCGCATGGCCTACGCCGAGCCGTATGTCGCCGCACACGTCATTCTCGACGCGATCCGGGCCGCCGAAAGCTACGACGCGAAGAATTTTGCACGTGGACCGCTGGCGATGCTCGGCTACTCCGGTGGCGCGATCGCCACGAATGCCACTGCGAAGCTGGCGAAGTCGTATGCGCCAGAGGTTGCCGCGCGTTTCGTCGGGGCCGCGATCGGTGGTGTGCCCGCCGACTATCGCGAGCTTGCCGCGGCGATGAACGCCAACCTCGCCACCGGCGTCTTCCACGCCGCGATCCTCGGCATCACACGCGAACGGCCGGAATTGCTGCCGATGGCTAACAATGTCGCGCGCTGGCTGGCCACCAATGACTTCTTCAAGAATTTGTGCACCGGGACGATGGGTTATATGGGCTTCTCGTTCGTGCCCACCCAGGCGTTGTCCAACGTGCCGGACCCCTTCGGTTCGCCGGTAGCGCAGGAGATCTTCGACATCACGTCGATGAAGGACATGAAGGCGGCGATGCCGGTGTTCATCTACCACGGCGCGCAAGAATGGTGGATCCCGGCGAGCCAGGCCCGTTCACTCTTCGCCGAACAATGCCGGCTGGGGGTCAACGCGACGTATCGCGAGTACCCCGGTGAGCACATGACCACGGTGTTCACCGCATTCGACGACGCGATGAACTGGATCGAGGCCCGGCTGGCCGGGCGCGCCCCGACGAGCAGCTGCCCGCTCCGCTGACCGACCGCACTACTTCGGTCGATCAGTAGACCAGCACCCGCACACTTTCCGAGACACAGGCCGGCTTGGCCTCGCCCTCGATCTCGATGGTGTTGGTGACCACCATGTTCACCCCGGCGGGGGTCTCCTCGACGGACTTGATGACCGCGTTCGACCGGATGCGCGAACCCACCTTGACCGGGTTGGGGAAGCGCACCTTGTTCTGGCCGTAATTGATGACCAGCTTGGGCCCTTTGACGGTGAAGATGCCGCCGGCCAGCACCGGCAGCAGCGACAGCGTGAGGTAGCCGTGGGCGATCGGCGCGCCGAACGGTCCGTCCTTCGCGCGTTCGGGGTCGACGTGAATCCACTGGTGGTCGCCGGTGGCGTCGGCGAACGCGTTGACGCGCTCCTGTTCGATGGTCATCCACTCACCGGAACCGAGGTCCTCCCCGATCGCAGCCTTGAGTTCGTCGACACTGGAAAACGTCCGCTGTGTGGTGCTCGTCATAGTTTCGGTAGTCTACCGTGGCCCCATGAGCACTCCTCGCGTCGCTCCCGGCAGCTTCGGCGACCTCGGTCCGATCAACTGGGTGTTCGCGCGCGGCGCGGCCCGGGTGATCGGGGTCGACGAGGCACGCATCTTCTCCACCCTCGGCCGCGCCAAGGGGCTGTTCCGCGGCTGGCTGCACTTCGGCGCACGACTGATGCCGTTCGGGGCGTTGTCGCGCAAGGACTCCGAGATGATCATCATCCGCGTCGCACATCTCCGCCGCTGTGACTACGAACTCGACCATCATCGGCGACTCGGCGCGCGCGCCGGCATCTCATCCGACGAGTTCGACCGCATCCTGGCCGGGCCCGACGAAGGATGGGGTGACCGGGAACGGGCGTTGCTCCGCGCGACCGACGAGTTGGTGACGGACAAGGACATCTCCGATCCGACATGGGCGGCGCTGCGCCGACACCTCGACGAGGCGAAGCTCGTCGCGTTTGTCCTGCTCGTCGGGCAGTACGACATGTTGGCCACCACGATCGGGACATTGCGCGTGCAGCGAGACACCAGAGTCTGATCACCACGGCAGCCGGGGGGCTACATGAGTTCGATCGCGCAGCAATTGATGCATAACCGCTTGTTCTCGCAAGTCTACGAGCGACTCTGGCGTCCCACCTTCACCCGACTGTTCAGTCTCGGTGGTTCCGGCACTGCCGACTTCGACAAGGCCCTGACCGCCTACCTGTCACGCCCCGGCGAACGTCTCATTCTCGATGTCGCCTGCGGCCCGGGCAATTACACCCGCAAGCTGGCCGACGGCCTGCGCGGCGACGGCCGCTGCATCGGCATTGACTTCTCGCCCAGCATGCTGACCCAGGCTGCGCGCACCAACGCCACCGGTCGGGCCAGCTACATTCGCGCCGATGCCCACGCAACCCCCTTCGCCGACAACACCTTCGACACCGTCACCTGTCTGGCCGCGCTGTATCTCATCCCCGACCCGCTCCCGGTGATCGATGAACTCGTCCGGGTCACCCGACCCGGCGGTGAGGTGGTGATCTTCACGTCGGTCGCCACTGAACTGACCACACTGCCGGGAGTGCGTCCCCTCACCGAGATGTCCGGGTATCGCATCTTCGGAAAACATGAGATTGTCGACCGGTTGCACACCGCGGGCGCCGACCACGTCGAGCAGACCATCACCGGACAGGGGCAGTACGTTCTCGCCGTCAAGCCCGGCTGACCCCTGCTCCGATGCGCCCGGCACGACTCGGTCAGAACTCACGGTAGTCACGCACCGTCATCCGCGCGCCGCGCCGCTCCGGTCGCACCCCGTGTCGCTCCACCATCCGGATGATCCGTTGCCGTTGTCCTGCATAGGGTTCGAGAAGTTCCAGCATTCCGTCATCGTCGACCGATACACCGGCCAGAGTAAGACCCACCAGCTTCGGGATGTGATAGTCGCCGACGTTCACGACATCCGGGTCGCCGACGGCCCGGATGCGCGTCTCGGCCTCGGTCCAGCGGCCGACCCCCCGGAGCAGCGTCAGGCGGTCATTGTGGCGTTCCACGTCCAGCGCGGTCGCTCCCCGAATGGTGCGCATCCGTACGGGTTCGATCCCACTGCGATGCCACTCCCAGTTCGGGATACGCGCCCACTCGGACTGCGGTGGGGGCACTCGCATGGTGTCGGGCACCGGTCCCGGCGCCCGTTCGCCATAGCGCCGAACCAGATATCGCCACGCCCGAAAGGCCTCCGCCCCCACCACCTTCTGCTCGAGTATTGCCGGCACCAGCGCCGCCCAGACCCGATCGGTCCGGCCGATCCGCAGCCCTTCAGCACGCCGGACCAGTTCCCGCACGACGTCGTCACGGGGCACCAGCGCGTCGGGGTCGTCGCGCGCGCCCAAAAAGTCGGGCATCTGTTCGAGCAACCATTGTGCGCCGGGGCCCCAGGCCCGACCGCTGATAATGGTGCCGTCTGACCGAAACGTCAGGGTGCCCGGTCCGTCGGGGGTGTGGACCGCCCGCCACACGGAGCCGTCCCGGCCGTAGACGAATGATGGATCACCACTTCCCCGCCGATGCAGTCCGACGGTGGCACGGATGTCGAGCGGCCACGGCGGGACCCAGTCGCGGGTGCGCATAGTGGTGGCCACACATCGACGGTACCGACCGCGCGCCGCGGTGGTCGGGCGGTCATCCGCGGCCGGCGACCCCTCGTCGCATCGCACCGCGAAAGGCGCCCGGCGTCATCCCGAACTCTGCCCGGAAGCGGTTGCGCAGGGTGGCTGTCGAGGAGAAACCGGAACGCGACGCCACCTCGTCCAGCCCGAGCTGGTCGTCGACGGCAAGCAGCTCACGGGCATACCGCAGTCGCCGCGCGCTGATCATCGCCGCCGGCGTCTCGCCGATGCTCTCGAGATGGCGATACAGGTGACGACGGCTGAGTTGGAGCACCTCGGCGATGGAGTCCGCGGTGAAGTGGGGATCGCTGAAGCGCTCGTCGATCAGTTCGCGTACCGCCTCGATGACGAACAGGGCGTTGTTCTCCATGCGGTGAGAATCGTGCGCGTGGTGACCGATCGCCGATCGGATCAGATCGATCACGGCGAGTTCGTCGGCGGGCGTCACCGGAAGTCCGCGTACTGCAGCATCACAGACGAACCGGCGGATGAACGTCGCCGTCGCCCGACCGAGGGGTGAGTCGGCGACCGCCGGCAGGAACGACGTGGCCGCATCGGAGAGTTCGTGAGTGAGCATGTCACTCGGTACCAGCAACAGCGTGGTGTCACAGACGCTGGGGCACTCGTCGACGAAGGCGTGCTCGATGCTCATCACCACGAGTTGCCCTTCGCCGTACTGGCGTTGCACACCGGACTGCGTGACGCGTAGCCGGCCGTCGAGCCGATGGGAGCCGACCATGACGATGGGCGCCGGTTGGGCACGAATGATGTCGTCGGATCGTTCGGTCGTGCGCGGGGTCGACAGCTCGCAGTGCGCCGACAGGATCGACAACGGGCGGTGGTAGATGACCGCGTGAAACGCGTCGGGATCATCGACGATGACCCTGGAGAAGGCCGCGCCGTAGGCGGCTAGACCGGTTCGGCCGCGTAGTTCCATCGCGGTCGCCGCGTCGGGACCGTGCTCGTCGTCGACGCCCACGGATTTGCGCCATCTCGTCAGCGTGTCGTGGTCGATGCCGTGACGCGAGTAGGAGGCCCGTCTCATGACCCGTCGCCGGCGGAAGCGGCCGCGTCGTCGAGTCGGTGGTCGCGCCGGTACCGCTCAGGCGATACCCCATACTTCGCCCTGAAGTGTCGCCGTAGGGTGGCCGGAGAGCTGAAACCTGCGGACTTGGCAACGTGGTCGATCATGGGCGCCCGAGTGCTGCCGAGGAGGTGACGCGCGCGCTCCAACCGCTGCTCGGCAATGAGGGCGGCCGGTGAGCTCCCCGCTTCGGCCAACCGCCGGTACAGATTGCGTCGACTCATGTACAGGGCCGTCGCGATGTGGTCGGGTGAGTAGTCTGGGTCGCGGAAATTGCGGCGGATCAGCGCCCGAGCGGCCTCGCGCACAATGACTCCGTTTCCGGTCGACCGGGGCGGCGTGCCCCCGGCTGCACCGAGCAGGTCACGGACGAGGTCGACTGCGGCGAGTTCCGTTTCGGTGTCGATGTCGGCCCCGCGGACGGCGGCGGTGACGGCCAGCGTGACGATGAACGCGCCGGTTGCCCGCGCCAGCGGCGAGGATTGCACCGACTCGATTTCATGTTGTATGCAGTCGCCGTCACGACCGAGGACCTCGGCGGGAACCCAGATGCCGACTGGATCGGTGACGGCGTCGGTGGACAGCCGAAATGGCGTGCTGTAGTCGAGAACCAGCAGGTCGGATGGGTGTTGAAACTCGTGGCGCCGACCGTCGAGGTCGAGGTGGCCGCCACCGGCGGACAGTTGCGAGCACACCAGTATCGCGCGTTCGGGAGCGCGCCGGATCAACGAGGGGGTGCGCTCCGCGGTTGCCGGTGTCCGGAGCGCGGCGAACACGCCCAGCACCGAGAGTTGACGGGAGTACACGATCTCGGCGTAGTCGTCGGGGTCGGGCCGACCGATCACGTCGACGAGCGCCGGGGTCTGGTTGCCGTCGGTCGATACGGCTTGGTCGATATGGGACGCACGTGCGAATCTTGTCGGATCATCGCCGACCCCCATGCGGTCTCGCCAATGCCGAACTTGCTTTTCCGACAAACCGGTTGCGGCGGACGGCACTGCGGATGCCGTCGCGCCAGAACCGGCCAATTCAACCGTGTTCATGATCTGAAATTAACGGAACACGCCGACGGATGAGATGCTTTATGTCACCGATGTCACGGGATTGAGGTACCCGTTTGCCGCGCGTCAACCCCTGCCACAATCTGGTGACGCACCAAAAACCCCGTGCCACAAGTTGTTTGAGCTCGACAGGGCCGCCTACGTCCACCACATGGCCGACTCCAGCCGTGTCGTGCAGGTCAGAGCTGGCACCGATTCTTCCCCCGCACGGCACAATCTTGCTGCTACACGAACCTCTCGTCCCTCCGCCGCGGCGGTCGAGGGAACCCCGATTGTCGTCGAGAGAACCCGGCCCGCGTCGCGAATCAGATGCTCTCAATGTAAATCTGGGTTCCCTCGGCAGGAATCCGGGTTCTCTCGACATGGAGAAGGGGGCCCGAAACCACCTACAGGTTGATCATGTGCCCCAACGCGCCGTGGAACGTCTCCTGCATCGCCTCACTCAGCGTCGGATGCGTGTGCACGTTGCGTGCCAGTTCCTTGGCCGTGAGGTCCCACTTGTGCGCCAGGGTCATCTCGGGGAGCATCTCGGAGACGTTGTCACCCACCAGGTGTCCGCCGAGCAGCTCGTCGGTGTCGGCGTTGGTGAGCAGCTTGGCGAAGCCGGCGGTCTCGCCGAGGCCCTGCGCCTTGCCATTGGCACTGAACGGGAAGGTGATGGCCTTCACGTTGTAGCCCTCGTCCTTGGCCTGCGCCTCGGTGAGTCCGAACGACGCGACCTGCGGCTGGCAGAAGGTGGCGCGGGGCATGAAGCGGTAATCACCGAGCGTCATGGTCTCCGCGCCGGCCATCGCCTCGGCGGCCACCACGCCCTGCGCCTCGGCCACGTGAGCGAGCATCAGCTTGGCGGTGACGTCGCCGATGGCGTAGATACCGTCGACGTTGGTGCGCATGAAGTCGTCGATGTCGATGGCGCCGCGGTCGGTGAGCTTCACGCCGGTGTTCTCCAGGCCGAAGCCCTCCACTCGTGGGGCGAACCCGACGGACATGAGGACCTTGTCGACGGTGATCTCGCCGTCGTTGTCCTTGGCATCCTTGTAGCTGACGGTGACGCTGTCGCCATCGTCCTTGACCGACTGCACCTTGGTGGAGGTCAGCACCTTCACGCCGAGCTTCTTGTACTCCTTGGCGATGGCCTTGGATGCGTCGGCGTCCTCGTTGGGCAGCACGCGGTCGAGGAACTCGACGATGGTGACGTCGACGCCGTAGTTCGCGAGCACGTAGCCGAACTCCATGCCGATGGCGCCGGCGCCGACGATAACGATCGAGGACGGCAACTCACGGGTGAGGATCTGATCCTCGTAGGTGACCACGTTGTCGCTCAGCTCGACACCGGGCAGCAGCTTCACGGTCGAGCCGGTGTTGATGATGACGTTGTCGAAGGTGATCTCACGATCGCCCACCATGATGGTCTTGGCGTCGGTGAACTTTCCGTAGCCGTCGATCTCGGTGATCTTGTTCTTCTTCATCAGGAAGTGGACGCCCTTGACGATCCCTTCCGACACCTTGCGGCTGCGGTCGAATGCCGCACCGAAGTCGAACGAGACGTCGCCGGACATGCCGAAGGTCTTCGCCTGATGGTTGAAGATGTGAGCCAGCTCGGCGTTGCGCAGCAGCGCCTTGGATGGGATACATCCAACGTTGAGACAGACGCCGCCCCAGTACTTCTCTTCGATGACGGCGGTTTTCATGCCCAGCTGGGCGGACCGGATCGCGGCCACGTATCCACCAGGACCTGCACCTAGTACAACTGTTTGAAAGTGTTCAGCCACGCCTGCCAGCCTACGTCGGGCACTGTCGGGACCGCAGCGTGTCCCCGTACTCACCGGTAACTTCACCAGCTCGCGCGGGTCGGAGTGGATCACGCAGGTCCGCTCGGACCGGGGAGCGTCGTCGACAGCCCACGCCACCCAACACCATCTGCGCCACCGAAGACGCCCCGCGCCACACCTGGCCATACGCTGCGCCACCGATTTCCAACACTGATTGATTCATTGATGGAACTGTGCTTGCATCGAGCCATGCCCGCATCGACCCGCAGCGCCACGACCCGCACAGCCCTGCTGACAGCTGCCGAATCCCTCCTGCTCACCGACGGGTACGAGCAGGTATCGGTCCGCGCGATCTGCGCGGCGGCCGGCGCCAACCCCGCTGCCGTGCACTATCACTTCGGTTCCAAGGATGCGCTGGTGGTGGCACTCCTCGAGGACCGGATGGCGCCGCGATGGGCCGAGCTGCTCGACCGGTTCGACCCTGCCTCCGCGCAGGTCGTCGACCTCGTCGACCTGATCCTGGAGCCGTTCACCACCATCGGTTCCGAGCCGGTCGGTCACCTGCACCTGCGCCTGTTGGCCCGGTTCGTCGCGGCCCACCCCGACGCGGAGTGGACGCGGCCGTGGTTTCGACTCGACCGGTGGTCGCAGGTGCTTGCACAGATCGTCGACGGTGTCGACGTCGGCGATGCGCGCCGCCGGTGGGGCCTGGCCTTCGGTCTGATCCTGGAGCAGTTCGCCGGCGATGCACCGCTGTCGTCGGCCGCCACCGCCGCGCTGCGCGACTTCGTGGTCGCCGGCCTGTCAACACCCGCCCGTACCAGCCCGGCACCCGAGGAGTCCTGATGAGTACGCTCGATCCCTTCAGTCCGGCTCGGCTCGGGCCGCGGACCCTGCGTAACCGCCTCATCAAATGCGCGACGTTCGAGGGCGCCACCCCCGACGCGCTCGTCACCGACGACCTGATCGAATTCCACCGCGAGGTGGCAGCCGGTGGCGTCGCCATGAGCACCGTCGCCTACTGCGCGGTCGCACCGGAGGGACGAACCGATCGGCATCAGATCTGGTTGCGCGATGAGGCGATGCCCGGGCTGCGCCACCTGACCGATGCCATCCACGCCGAAGGCGCGTTGGCTGCGGCTCAACTCGGGCATGCCGGTCCGGTGGCCAATTCCGTGTCCAACCGCCGTAAGGCGTTGGGCCCGTCTCGCATTCCCGCACCGATGGGGATGTCGGTGACCCGCAGACTCGACCGTGATGACCTCACCGAGATGGTGACGACGTTTCGGCGGGCCGCGCGCATCGCGGTGGACTGCGGTTTCGACGGACTCGAGATCCATTGCGGCCACAACTATCTGATCAGTAGTTTCCTGTCGCCACTGCTCAACCGGCGGCGCGACGAATACGGCGGCACCCTGGTCAACCGGGCCAGATTCGCCCGCGAGGTGATAGCCGGGGTCCGCGACGAGGTCGGCGACGAGGCAGCGGTATGGGCGAAGCTGAACATGTACGACGGCGCCGGCCGACTCGGTTTCGGCATCGACGACGCCTGCGCGGTGGCGCAGCTGCTGGAGTCCGACGGCCACCTCGACGCCATCGAACCGACCGCCGGCAGTTCCCTGCTCAACCCGATGTATCTGTTCCACGGCGCTCCGCCGAGAGCAGAGTTCGCCAACGCCTTTCACGGCAGCATGCGTGCCGGACTGAAGGTGGCCGCCCCGTTCTTCCTGAAGCACTACGACTATCACGACACCTACCTGTTGCCGCTGGCCCGGCAACTACGCGCAGCCGTGCGGATGCCGCTGATCCTGCTCGGAGGCGTCACCGACCGGGCGTCGATGCAGACCGCATTGGACGCCGGCTTCGACTTCGTCGCGATGGGTCGTGCACTGCTGCGCGAGCCCGATCTGCCGTTGCGCATCCAGGGCGACCCGACGGTCACGTCACGCTGCGTGCACTGCAATCTGTGCATGCCGACGATCTACTCGCGCACCCGCTGCCCGATCCGGGAAGGCGAAGTCCTCGATCCACTCGCCGCGGTGTGACACCCACGCAGCGTCGGCACGCTACTCAGCCTTGGTGAATACTCCATCGCTGCTGTCGTCGTCGTAGTACTCGATCACCATCCGCGACGCCTCCGGTTCGAAGGACACCTTCGAGATCGACCCGAGTTCGGCGTTCTCGTTGCGCAGCGTGAAGGTGTAGGTGTTGCCATCCCAGTGGCGCAGTTCGTGGGTGGTGATGCCATCGGGCCCCATCGCGAGGACCAGCTTCCCATCCTCGTCGCGGATCTCGGCCGGACCATAGACGTCGTTGCGGTAAGTGCCGACGTAGGTCGACGGCGGTTGCGCCGGCGCCGGGTTCTGCGGTTGTTCAGCACCGACGAGGTCACCGGTCGGCGCGGAATACGGTGCGAATGCCTGTCCGTAGAGGTCGCGCCAGTCGTTGCGGATCTCACCGAACTGCACGAGGTCGGCGAATTCACCGGTCAGCGCCTCCACCGCGCCGATCGGTGCCGCGTTGGAGAGTGCGACGATGGCGACGTCTGCGGAGGGAATCGCCAAGAAGGTGGTACCCGCGCCCATCGCGAACGCGCCGGAATGGCTGAACTGGGTGCGACCGGCCTCGGTGACGCCGACGTTGAATCCGTGCCCGTAGAAGCCGGCACGCTCGTCGGGGGTCTTTGCCGGTGACGACGCGATCTGCGGGGTCACGGCGGGCAGCAGCGCGTCGGCGGCGACGACCTGCGTGCCGTCGTACTCACCGTCGGCGAGCAGCATCCGCATCCAGTGCGACAGATCGTTCACCGACGACGACACACCGCCGGCCGGCGATTGCGCATCGGGGTCGCGCTGGGCGGGCGTCGTGACCCATTCGTCGTCGACCTTGACGTGGCCGACCACCCGGTTTTGTTCACCTTCGAAATCGCTGAACCGTGAACTGGTGTGCGTCATCCCGAGGGGCTCGTAGATCGAGTTCTCCGACAACGTCGCCCAATCCGAGTCGGCTTTACGCGCCGCCGACTCAGCAGCGGCGGTGAGACCGAAGTTGGTGTAGTGGTAGGTGATCCGGAACGGATCGAGCGGGATGTAGCGCAGCCGGTCCAGGACCTGTTGGCGGTCGTAACCCATGTCCTCGAGCTTGTCGCCGGCATGTTCGGGCAACCCGGAACGATGTGTGTACATGTCGGCGATGGTGACGTTGTCGGTGACCCACGGGTCGGCCAGCGCGAAGCCGGGCAGATTGGTCACCACCGGGGTGTCCCAGCTGATCACGTCGTCGGTGACCAGCTTGGCGATCACCGTCGACCCGATGGGTTTGGACATCGATGCGAGGGGAAAGACGGTGTCGGCGTCCACCGCACCGTCGGTGCCGACCTCGGTGACCCCGAAGCCCTTGGCATAGACGGTGTCTCCGCCGTGCACCACCGCGACCGCCATCCCGGGGATCTCGGTGGACTCCATCAGCGATTCGACCAGACCGTCGAGCTGATCCACGGCGCTACCCACCGCATTGTCCGGCAACGCCAGCGCCACCTCGGCGGCCGGATTCGCGAGAGCTTCCGAACTCGAGGACGCAGGCGGCGTCGACGATGCTGTGCCGTCGCTGCTCGAGCCGGTGTCGCAGGCCGCCACCAGGGCCGCGACGACGAGAGCCGAGGTCACCACCCCGACCGGGCGTCGACGCATGAGCGATCGGGCAAGGGCGACCACCACGGGCACCTGCTTCCTGTTCTGCATGCCACGGCGGGCATGACGCTGTCCGACCCGCCCATCAGGCTACGACATCGCGACGTCGACGCGGACATTCCGGACACATGCGCTTGGGTTCGGCCGATAACCCCGACGACGCCACTCCGGCACTCGCGCTAGGTTGGCCGGGTGAGCGATAACGCAGGCCCCGAACCTACCGCCGCCGCCTCTGCGCAGGGCGACGACCCGTTCCTCTGGCTCGAGGACGTCACCGGTGACCGCGCACTCGACTGGGTCCGGGCGCACAACCAGCCGACCGTTGACGACCTCGGGTCCGGCGACCGGTTCGCCGCGCTGGAGGCCGAGGCCCTCGAGGTGCTCGACACCGACGACCGCATCCCGTACGTCCGTCGTCGGGGGGAGTACCTGTACAACTTCTGGCGCGATGCGACCAACCCCAAGGGGCTGTGGCGCCGCACGACGCTGGACTCCTATCGCTCCGACGCACCTCAATGGGATGTGCTCATCGACGTCGACGCGCTGGCCGCCGCCGAAGACGAGAACTGGGTGTGGGCAGGAGCCACCGTGCTGCGGCCCGACTACCGGCACGCGCTGGTGTCGTTGTCGCGGGGTGGCGCCGACGCCACCGTGATCCGCGAGTTCGACATCGACACCAGGTCGTGGGTCACCGACGGTTTCGTGCTGCCCGAGAACAAGTCGAGCATCGGGTGGATCGATCGCGACACCGTCTACGTGGGAACCGATTTCGGCCCGCAGCCGGACGGGTCATCGTCGCTCACCACGTCGGGGTATCCGCGGATCACCAAGCGGTGGACCCGGGGCACGCCGCTTTCCGACGCTGTCGAGGTGTTCGCCGGTCTCGTCGACGACGTGTCGGCCGGCGCCGGATACGACAGCACCCCCGGTTACGAACGGCATTTCGCCAGTCGCGCCACCGACTTCTTCAACTCGCTGCGCTACGAAATACGCGACGGCGAGGCCATCGCCATCGACGTCCCCACCGACGCGCATTCGGCGGTGCGACTGGACTGGCTGCTGGTGATGCCGCGATCGGAGTGGGTCCTCGGAGAGCAGACCTTCGCGCCGGGCAGCCTGCTGGTGTTCGACTACGCGGAGTACCTCGACGGGGGCCGGACGGCGACCGTGCTGTTCACCCCCGACGCCCACACCAGTCTCGCCGACTATTCCTTCACGCGGTCCCATCTGATCCTGACCACCCTGCGCGACGTGCAGACCGAGATCACGACCTTGTCGTTGGGTGACTGGGCACCGATCGAGACCCCGGGTCTGCCCGAGTTGGCGACGATCTCCGTGCTCGACACCGACCCCGACGAGAGCGACGAGATCTTCTGGTCGGCGAGTTCGTTCACCACGCCGCCGAGCTTGCTCTACGGGCAGTCGGGGGCCGCCGCCGAGGTCATCAAGCAGTCGCCGGCGTTCTTCGACTCCGCCGACGTGGTGGCCGAACAACGCTTCGCCACGTCCGATGACGGCACCACCGTCCCCTACTTCGTGGTGCGCCGATCCGACGTGACGTCGGGGCCGACACTGCTGTACGGCTACGGCGGCTTCGAGAATTCGCTGACCCCCGGCTACATGGCGATCGCTGGGCGCGGCTGGGTGGCCCGTGGCGGCATCTACGTCATCGCCAACATCCGCGGCGGCGGCGAGTACGGCCCGTCGTGGCACACCCAGGCGCAGAAGGCCGGACGGCACAAGGTGTACGAGGATTTCTCGAGCGTGGCCAAGGCTTTGGTCGCCGAAGGACTCACCACCCCGCGGCAGTTGGGTGCGCAAGGCGGTTCCAACGGTGGACTGCTCATGGGCGTCATGCTGACCCGCTATCCGGACCTGTTCGGCGCGTTGGTGTGCCAGGTCCCGTTGATCGACATGCGGCGGTTCCATCTGCTGCTGGCCGGGGCGTCGTGGGTGGCCGAGTACGGCGACCCCGACGATCCCGAGCAGTGGGCGTTCATGGAACCGTTCTCGCCGTATCAGAATCTCCGGGCCGACGCCGAGTACCCGCAGTTGTTGGTCACCACCTCGACCCGTGACGACCGGGTCCACCCCGGCCACGCCCGAAAACTGGTGGCGCGGTTGGAGGAACTCGGGCACGCCGTCGCCTACTACGAGAACATCGAGGGCGGACACGGTGGCGCCGCCGACAACAAGCAGGCGGCATTCAAGTCGGCGTTGGCCTACGAGTTCTTGTGGCGGGCGCTCGGCGACGGGTGATCGGGCCGGGCGGTCAGCGGCGACCGGTCGCGAGCCGCCCGATGACGCCGAGGATGACCACCCCGACACCGATGCCCCCGACGACCAGCGCCAGGTCCTGCAGGTCGGATGCGGCGCCGTCGATGATCACCGCGGACACCTCGCGGCCGCCTTCTTCGGCGGCCTCGACCTCGGCCTTGGCGCGATCGGAGAAGAACAACGCCACCGCCCAGGCGAACACCGCCGAGACCACGACGGCGACACCCAGCCAGGCCAGCACGACCGACCGGCGCCGAGCGAAGAGCAACGCGAGCACTCCGGCGGCGATCGCCACCGCCAAGGACGCGTAGGCCATCGCGGTGATCTGCCGGCCGACCTCGTGATAGCGACCCGCCTCCAATCCCGCACCGCCACTACCGCTCAGCGGCACCAGGATCGGGCCGGAGACGCGCGCGTCCACGCCGGTCTGCGCGATCACCCGGTTGACCATGTCGGTGATGTCGAGCTGCATCGTCGTGGTGTCCGATCCGGCCGGCGGCTCATCGAACAACCACGCATGCTGCTGGGACACCACGTCGACGAAATCGGCCTCGAACGCGTCGCTGTGCGTGTAGGCGCGGGCCGCCGGCTCCACGACCGGCGCCGTCGCCGCGATGCCGACCTCCTCGGCGACACTGTCGGCGATCTGACCCGCCAGGTAGTCCTGTACCTGCTCGTTCTGCGCCATCGGCGTGATGGTCGCCACGAAGCCCTCGGAATCGACGAGTCGCTCCTTGACCCACAGCGACGGGAAGGCGACGACGATCGCCACCATCGCCACCACGGTCAACAACCCACTGAGGAAAGTCCGCACGCCCACGAGGCTACCGACGCCGTCGCCGACGACCGGTGACGCCTACTCCCCGACCAGGTCGCGGGCGCGTCCGACCAGCAACGGGTCTGGGGCGCCGACGAGTTCGGTGTTCTTGCCCTCGTACTCGAACAGGCTCAGCACGTGACGCATCGCGTTGATCCGGGCCCGCTTCTTGTCGTTGCTCTTGACCACGGTCCAGGGCGCGTGGTCGGTGTCGGTGGCCGCGAACATCGCCTCCTTGGCGGCGGTGTACGCCTCCCATTTGTCCAGCGACGCAAGGTCCATCGGTGAGAGTTTCCACTGCCGCACCGGATCGATCTGGCGAATCGCGAAGCGGGTGCGCTGCTCGAGCGGGGTCACCGAGAACCAGAATTTCACCAGGTTGATGCCGTCGTCGACCAGCATCCGCTCGAATGCGGGCACCTGGTGCATGAACTGGGTGTACTGCTCCTGGGTGCAGAAACCCATCACCCGCTCGACGCCGGCGCGGTTGTACCAGGAACGGTCGAAGAACACCATCTCACCGGCTGCGGGGAGATGCTGCACGTACCGCTGAAAGTACCATTCGGTGGCTTCACGTTCGCTGGGCTTCTCCAGTGCGATCGTGCGTGCACCGCGTGGGTTGAGGTGCTCGTTGAACCGTTTGATGGTGCCGCCCTTACCGGCGGCGTCGCGGCCTTCGAACACCAGCAGGTGCCGCTGCCCGGTCTGCTTGGACCACTTCTGCAGCTTCAACAGCTCGATCTGCAGGCGACGTTTGGTCACCTCGTACTCACGCCGACTCATCCGTTCGTCGTACGGATAGTCCTGCCGCCAGGTGTCGACGACATTGCGTTCGGGCAGCGTCAACAGGACGGGGTCGTCATCATCGTCGTCGTTGACCGTGAACTGCGTGGTGTCGCGCAGGTCGACGAGCCGCTGGAGCGCCTCTCGCCCGTTCATCACGCTGAAATCCGGGCCGGGCTCGGCCGAGGTACTCAGTACAGGATCGTGTGTCTCGGTCACGTCTCAACGATATGCGCAGCCGTCAAACGACGCGTGGCGACAAGGTAAACCGCCGCAGGTTCTGGCCGCAGCTGCAAGTTCCGGCTTGGAGCGGGTACTTGCGGCCAGAAACCGTAGCTGCGACCAGAACCATTGCTCTACGTCAGTTGCGCAGGTCGATGGTTCCCGAGCGCAGGCAGGCTTTGCCGGTGGTGCTGTCGAAAGCCGTCGCGAATCCGCCCTGGCACATGGTGCCGTCGGGGCCGGCGACTGCCTGTCCGCCCCATCCCCCGATGGCAACCGTTGTGCCACCCTGACGTGCCTGGGCGACCGAGAACGCCTTGGGTCCGGTGGTCACCGAGAACGCGGTGCCCCCGGTCGAGGCGCCGGCGAGAGCGGTGGAACCGGGCTGCAGATTACGGGCCGTGGAATTGCCACCCTTGTCGGCAACCGCCACCGCAGTGCCTGCATCGCTGGAGTCCTCGGCGAAGGCGGTGCTGCCGGGGCCGGCTTTCGCCCCGCAGCCGCCGTGGCCGACGGTGCGCTCGATCTGGTGACCGTTGGATGCCGAACACGTCGTCGCTGCGTCGGCCGTCCCGCCGCCGAATGCCGCCATCGCCGCCAGCACTCCGCCGCCGAGCACGACGGCCGCCGCACGAATCCGAAGTTTGTTGATACGCATTAGCATTCGACTCCTCGATCGCCCCGAACGCACCGACCCGGCACGTGGGGAAAGAGTACCCATCCGGCGGCGGCTCGTACGCCCGGGGTCGACTGCGAGTCGCCGGTACGGTGCCCACCGCCCGATTAGTCCGAAGAGCGCCGTTCGACCTCGGCCGTGAGTCCTTTGCGTGCGGTGTCGACGGCCATCTTCTGGGCCCGTTTGACGATCATCCCGGGCAGTTTGATCTTCAACTCGACGTCGAGGGTGAACTCGATGTGCGAGCCTTCTTCGGTCTCGGTGATGACGTAGACGCCGTGCTGTTCGCTGAGCTGATTGGCCTCGACCAGATCCCACGTGCAGCTCTGTTCGGTCCAGCTGTACTTGAGGGTCTGCTCGTCGGAAATCCCCGCGGCCGTCACCACGACCCGCACCTCGTGCGGCGACCCGTCGTCGTGCTCGCTGAGGATCTCGGCTTCCCGGTGCGGACCCGACCAGTCGGGCAGGGACTCTATGTCCATGAGGACCTCCATCACGACGGACGGGGGCGCGGCGACATCGAATTCGGTTTTCGCGGAGACAGCCATGGCAGAGAACCTACCCTCCGCAATCAGCGGGAGAGGACGAACCCGAAGCACCGGTGTTTCCGGTCAGGTCTCGCGGTCGACGAGATTGAGCGGCCATGCCTCGTCCGGGATGTCACGCAGGGTGCATGCCTGGTCGGTCGCAGTGAACCAGCCGCGGAAATGCAAGATCTCACCGATCACCGGGTTGCGGACCGTCGCATCGCACCGGAACCGTTGCCGCGACTCATCCCACCCTTCGATGTACTTCATCTGGGTGGCGAACATACCCTTCATGCCGATCTTCGGGCCACGTCCGAGCCACCGCATCGGACCACTCTCCAGCAGCAGCTCGCCCGCGGCGGTGACCGACGGCTCGATGGGATAGAGCAACTCGGGACCATCACCGAAATAGTCGACGAGGCCGCCCCGACCGGACACCAGCAGCGAGTTCAGGTTCCGCGTGCCGTTGGTGTACTGGAATGCACGCAGCACGGCGAGACATTCACGCTCCAACTCGTCGACGTAGCAGTAGTGACCTTGCGTGAACGGCACCATCCGACTGCTCTTGGGTGGCAGGGCATTACGTTTCGCGTAGTGCCAGAAGAACGGCGGCGGGAGCGCGGAGGTCACATACACCGATTCATAGATCCCGGTGGCCACCTGCGCCACACCCGACGTCGAGTCGATGCTGTAGCGCCACGCCACGTTGGGGTGCAGGCGGTCGAAGTCCGAGCCCAGGACCTGCCGGTACACCGGCGCCATGACGTCACCCTCCCCGAATCACCTGCGCATCGCCGTCTCCATCCGACGACACCTCGTGCCATTGGGGAAAGAACCTACGCGATGACAGTGGTCCCGGTCACGTCGGGCCTGGACTATCGCCCTGCCGCACTGTCGCACAGTCGGGCCAGTTCGTCGATCACCCGATCCAGTGGTTCGACGCTGCGCTGGGTCTGACAGAGCCCGACTGCCCCCTCAATGGCGGCGATGATCAACTGCGCCAGGGAGTCCGCCCGATCCGCCTCTACACCCTCGTGCACCAGCCGGGCGGCGATCTGCCGGGTCCAGCGACCGAAGATCTCCTCGGCCTCGTCGGCGACCTCGGGCTCCGAACGGCGCGCCAGCCCGCCGGCCAGCACCGGACACCCGAATTCGAAATCGGTGGTGACCAGCATTCGCCGCCAGATGTCGCCGATCTCGCCGACGGCCGCAGCAGGTGTCGCCGACCGCTCACGGCTGATCCGATGCGAGATGAAATCGCCCGCGTGACGCACCGCCTCGGTCATCAGCTGCGTCTTGCCACCCGGGAAGTGGTGATAGATGGAACCGCGCGGCGCCGAGCTGGCGGCGATGACGTCACCGATCGACGTCGCGGCCACCCCGTCGCGGCCGATCAGATCGGCGGCGTGCACCACCATCCGTTCCCGTGGCCCCCGGCCGGCCGATGCCTCAGCAGGCACCGACGTCGAGTCGGTTGTCATCGCTCACACTCCCTCGACTATGCAGGCCTTCATAATCGGACGCTTCTATGCAACCATACATAATCATGACGACCACCTCGCAGACTTCGCCCGAAGCCGCAACGGCCACCGATCCGCTCTCGATGTCGGGACTCGACCTGCTCCGCGCGTGGCAGTCCGATCCCGACCGGGACGCGCGACCCAGCATCGGACGACTCCTCGGGATGGTTCCGAAGCAGATCGACGAGGGCACGGTGACCTTCACGGTGACACCGCAACCCGACTTCGCCAACCCGCTCGGCACGGTGCACGGCGGAATCTGCGCGACCTTGCTCGATTCCGTTATGGGGTGCGCGGTGCACACCACGCTGCCCGCGGGCGTCGGCTACACGACGCTGGAACTGAAGATCAATTACATCCGGGCGGTCGCGACCGACGCAGGTGAGCTGACCGCGACCGGCACCGTGATCCATGCCGGTGGACGCACCGCGACCGCCGAAGGCAAAGTGTTCTCCCACGACGGCAAACTCGTCGCACACGGCACGACCACCTGCATCGTCTTTCGCTGAGCATGGGCGGCCGCGGTCGGTGCTAAGCGGTCGGTGCTAAGCGACCGGTCGGTGCGACGCGGTCACTGCTGCGCCGACACTCCGCCGGCCGACGCATCGGTCTCCCCGGCACCGGGCTTCGGTTCGTCCGGGAAGAACACCCGCATCAGCTTGATCCCCACCGCACCCACCACGATCAGAATCCACCCCAGGACGCTGGAAATGGAATCGGTGACGAGCCCGGCGATCCCGACGATCAGGACGAAGACCGGCAGCCAGTCGAACAACCTCGCCACAGAGACGGGCGGTTCGGTGGCGAGGCCCATCTCCGCCATCGCCTTCGGCGGGCCGTAGTCGGGGTAGAACTCGGTGAACGCGATGGCGAACACCGTCGCGCCGATCTGGATGATCCAGCCCGTCCAGAAGTTATCGGACGTGTCCAGGACGGCGTCGCCGATCAGACCGGCGATCGCCGACACCCCGAATGCGGCCACCCACGCCCAGGTGATCACATAGTTGGTCCGGACGAAGATCGGTGAGTCCCAGAACTCCTCGGGTGTCTGCTCCTTGGCGTACTCGATGGTGAACGGACGCCGGATCACCACCGAGAAGAGCGCGAACGTCACCAGGGCGATGTTGACGAGTTCACCGCCCCACAGCTCCAGCCAGTCGATCACCGACGACGAGGCAATCAGACCGATCACGCACATCACGCCGAAGAAGACGGCGTCGAACCACTCCAGCAACTTGATCGAGTTGCCCAGACGCCAACTCGCGAAGATCACCAGCAGCGCCAGACCGAGTGCGGCCGACACCGACTCCTCGAAGCGGCCCGGTCCACTGAACAACGCCATCACGATCCACGGGGCGAGGCCCGACAGTGGCGAGTTCACGAACGCACGCACCAACGATGCGCCTCTGCGACGCGGAACCGACCCGGCTCCGGATGAGGATGTCACATCGCGAATATTATTGCGGCCGGTCCGCCTACGCGGCACATTCGCGTGGTTTGGCTGCCGCCGTTGCCGGGTCAGTCGGCGTCGAGGTAGCGCTCACGCAGCGCGTGCTGAGCGGCAGCGTCCACCCCGAGACCGTCGGCGAAGTAGTTCTCGATGTTCCCGAACCGATCCTGCAGTTCGGCGAACGCGGCGTCGAGGTAGGCCGCCTGCACCCCGAGCAGTGGACGCAGCAGGTCGGGATCGCCACCGGCGGCCTCGAAACCATCGAAGACATGCCCGATGGCCGGCAGGAACATATCGTTGGTGAGCAGGTAGTCCTCGTAGACCGCGTCCCGCGACACCCCGAGGAGTGTCAGGAATGATGCTGCGGCCCAGCCGGTCCGGTCCTTGCCGGCGGTGCAGTGGAACAGCGCCGGCGACCCTTCGAGGAGACCGGTGAACAGGGTCCGGTAGGAGCGCAGGGCACTGGGCAGGTTCACCAGTTCCCGGTAGGCCCCCAGCATGTGTTCGACACCGCTACCGTCGGCGAGTTTCTCATTGGCCGCGGCCACGGTCTCCGGGTCGGAGAGCACCTTGTCCAGGTTGTCGGGAGCACTCACCGTCTCGGCGTCGGCCAGAACGTCGAGGTGCACTCCGGCCACACCGTCGAGAACCAGATCAGGTTCCGCCTCGGATTCGGCCACCGAGCGCAGATCGTAGATCGTGCGGATGCCGAGCCCGGCCAGAAAGGCGCGATCGGTCTCCGAGGCGTCGTGCAGGGCGGCGGATCGATAGACGCGGCCAGACGTCACGCGCCGGCCATCGACGCCCTCCCAGCCGCCGAGGTCGCGAAAGTTGGCGACGGTGGTGAGATCGAGGCGGTCGACACTGTGTTCGGTCATCGTCTCATCGTCGCAGACCCGCGTGAACACGCGCAGACTACAACGGGTACTCCGCGACCCGGTCCACGTAGAGCGACCCGGTCGGGAAGGTGACGCCGCCGTAGTTGTCCAATTGGAGTGCGAGGTGCATGGCTCGCGGTGGCAGGCGGTTGACGTCGGAACTTCGCGCCCACTCGACGCCGTCGAGGAACACGGCGATGTGGGTCGGGGTCCATTCGACGGCCCAGTTGTGCCATGCGGTGGCGTCCACCGACCGCGTGTGCCGTTCCAGGTTGTCACTGTTGCCCCAGTGCAGGTTGTAGTCCACGCTGTCACGCAGCGGATACGGGATCTCCATGAAGTTGACCTCCCCTCCTGCGGGCCAGTCCTCCGCGTCGGGCCACAGCAGTGCGTTGGGCGTCCACGCCGTGGAGGCCACCGTGGACCGGGCGCAGATCTCCCACCGGCCGTGAAGCCGGCCACCCCAGCGCGGGGTGACGCCACCGCTGTTGCCGGCGAGGTCGGCGCTGATCACCAGTGCGCCGTCGGACACCGTCACCGCATCCGGGGTACGCCGACCATTACCCGCATGACCGACACCCTCATATCGGTGCCAATTGTCGAGCGAGGCAGCGCTGGTGAAGTCGTCGGAGTGATCCGGGCTGCCCCACCCCTGGGTCTGGGCGGCCGTCGTGGTGCAGGTACCCGAACCACCGAGCGACCCGGTGAACGGAAATGCGTGGGCAGACCCCGATCCCACCGCCGCGCACATCGAGGCGAACAGGAGGGCAACGGTACCGCCGACCGCGACCCGAATCCGCAGACGAAAAGTTAGGTTAGGCATACCGGAGAACGTAGCAGGGCCGATTTCGCCGTGGGGCATCGCCGCCGAAACCCAACGATCGTTGAGACCGATTGTGGGGCAGGCACACCGAGTCACGGTCGGCACCTCCCTGCACTCGACGCCACGGCGGCCCGAATGATCGACAGACCGACCGGGCACGCCGAAGGCCGGCCACCCTGTCGGGTGACCGGCCTTCGGTTGTTCGCTACGAAACGAGAGCTGGACTCAGAAGCCCATTCCGCCCATCTCGTCGCCGCCCGGCATGGCCGGGGCCGGGTTCTTCTCCGGCTTGTCGGCGACGACGGCCTCGGTGGTGAGGAAAAGCGCCGCGATCGAAGCTGCGTTCTGCAGCGCCGATCGGGTGACCTTCACCGGGTCGTTGATGCCGGCGGCCAGCAGGTCCTCGTACGCGCCGGTGGCGGCGTTGAGGCCGGTGCCCTTCGGCGAGTTGAGGATCTTGTCGGCGACGACGCCGGGCTCGAGACCCGCGTTGATCGCGATCTGCTTGGCCGGGGCCGACAGCGCAACCTTGACGATGTTGGCGCCGGTGGCCTCGTCACCGGTGAGCGAGATGCCCTCGATGGCCGATTCGGACTGCAGCAGGGCCACGCCACCGCCGGCGACGATGCCCTCTTCGACGGCAGCCTTCGCGTTGCGGACGGCGTCCTCGATGCGGTGCTTGCGCTCCTTGAGCTCGACCTCGGTGGCCGCGCCCGCCTTGATGACTGCAACACCGCCGGCCAGCTTGGCCAGACGCTCCTGCAGCTTCTCACGGTCGTAGTCGGAGTCGCTGTTCTCGATCTCGCTGCGGATCTGCGCCACGCGACCGGCGATCGCGTCGGCATCGCCCGACCCGTCGACGATGGTGGTCTCGTCCTTGGTCACGACGACCTTGCGAGCGGTGCCGAGCAGCTCGATGCCGGCGCTCTCCAGCGACAGGCCGACCTCTTCGCTGATGACCTCGCCACCGGTGAGGATGGCGATGTCGGCCAGCATGGCCTTGCGACGGTCACCGAATCCCGGGGCCTTGACGGCGACGGACTTGAAGGTGCCGCGGATCTTGTTGACGACCAGGGTCGACAGGGCTTCGCCCTCGACGTCCTCGGCGATGATCAGCAGCGGCTTGCCGGCCTGGATGACCTTCTCCAGCAGCGGCAGCAGATCCTTGACGGTCGAGACCTTGCCCGAGACGAGCAGGATGTACGGGTCCTCGAGGACCGCTTCCTGACGATCGGCGTCGGTGACGAAGTAGCCCGAGATGTAGCCCTTGTCGAAGCGCATGCCCTCGGTGAGCTCGAGCTGCAGGCCGAAGGTCTGAGCCTCCTCGACCGTGATGACGCCTTCCTTGCCGACCTTGTCCATTGCCTCGGCGATGAGCTCGCCGATGGACGGGTCGCCGGCCGAGATGCCCGCGGTGGCAGCGATCTGCTCCTTGGTCTCGACCTCCTTGGCGCTCTTGAGCAGCGACTCGGTGACGGCCTCGGTGGCCTTCTCGATGCCGCGCTTCAGACCCATCGGGTTGGCGCCGGCAGCGACGTTGCGCAGGCCCTCACGCACGAGAGCCTGGGCGAGAACGGTGGCGGTGGTGGTGCCGTCGCCTGCGACATCGTCGGTCTTCTTGGCGACTTCCTTGACGAGCTCGGCGCCGATCTTCTCGTAGGGATCCTCGAGCTCGATCTCCTTGGCGATGGACACACCGTCGTTGGTGATGGTGGGGGCGCCCCACTTCTTCTCCAGGACGACGTTGCGGCCCTTGGGGCCCAACGTCACCTTGACTGCGTCGGCGAGGCTGTTGAGGCCACGCTCGAGACCGCGGCGGGCCTCTTCGTCGAACGCGATTTGCTTGGCCATGGGTAAGTGATCCTCCGATAGGGGGTGACACCAGGTATCTATGGCCGGACTCGGTGCCCGCGACGGACGACCGGTGTGTCATTCGGAACCGATCTCACCGTCCCGACCTGGCACTCACTGCTTGCGAGTGCCAAAGACCGTTTTAGCACTCGGGCAGGGCGAGTGCAAGGCCGGCGACCTCTCGAGCCGAGCGGCCAGAGATGCCCCTGACCTTCTGCGACAACCGCACGGTCGACACGACGCCGCGCACGTCGCGACATGCGCGCCAACGCGACGGGTGCGCGGAACCAGGGCGGCACCGCTCACTTGCGCAGCAACCGGACCAACACACCGGCGGCATGCGCCTTGGCGGCGCGCTCGGCCTCCTCGGCGTCCCCCGCTTCCAGCGCGCCGACGATGCGCCGGTGCTCGGCCACCGCGAGCCGCCGGTTGACGTCGTGGCTCCACATGTCCGACCGATACAGATGTGTCTGTGTGTCCAGGCGGAACAGGGCGTCACACAAGGGTTTGTTACCTGAGTGGGCGCGCACCGCGGTGTGGAAGTCCAGGTCCAGATCGGCATCGCGACGATGATCGGCCGGGGTCTGCAGATAGGACTCCTGCTCGCGGACCCGTTCCCACAGCTCACCGAGGTCGGCAAGGGTCACCCGGGTGGTCGCCTCCCGGGCTGCGAGACCGTCGAGCACCTCGCGTACCTGGAAGACGTGGCGCAGCATGTCGTCGTCGAGGTGGGCCACCTTCGCCCCGGCGCGCGGTGTGTAGACCGCCAGTCCGTCGACGACGAGTTGTTGCACCGCCTCACGCACGGGGCTCCGCGACACCTCCAGCCGAGCCGCGAGGCCAGGCACCGACAGGGAGGTGCCCGCTTCCAACGTTCCGGAGAAGATCTCGTCGCGCAGCTGGCGCAGCACTGCCTGCGTCAACAGCGCACCGTCGGCGCCGGGTGACCGCAGCGCCTGCAGGCTGTCGGGGATGCTCATGTTCTGTCCGTGGTGGTCGATGCGTCGATTGTGACTGATCGGCGGTGGATGCCGGTCATCGTGCGGCCATCACGCGCTGCGCTTCGCGGTCGGCGAACTCCGGGGCCACCCCCGACTTCATCCCGGCGAGTTTGGCGTCGATGTTCTCGGCGACGGTGATCGGCGGATACCCGGGACGCTCGGCGCTCGCGCAACCGGGCAGCGTCTCGATGAGCGCGTCGTGGTTGCCGTCGAAGAAGAAGGCCGCCGACCGCCGACGGATGATGCGGCCGTCGACAACGGGTGGGTCGACGCGATGTACCGTCGAACGCCACCGGTCGTTGGTCCAGCGGGCCATCGCGTCGCCGAGGTTCACCAACAGCGCGCCGTCGGCGGGCTGCACGTCATGCCAGACGCCATCCGCGCCGAGAACCTGGAGACCGGGTACCTGATCGGCCCACAGCACGGTCAGGATGCCGAAGTCGGTGTGCGCCCCCATGCCGGTGAGTTCGCCGGCGAGTTCGATTTCGCCTTCGGGCAGCGTGTAATTGTTCATCTTGAGAGCGTCGATGGAGTGATCGGTCAGCTCGTCGAAGTACCCCTCCGGCAGCCCGAGCGCATCGGTGCAGGCGGTCAGCAGGACGCGTGACACCGTGCGCGCCGCGTCGAACCAGGCCTCGACGCCCGGACGGAAAGCGGGTGCTGCGTCGGGCCACGTGTTGGCCGCATAGCTCGAGGCGGGTAGATCCTTCTCGGCATACCATCCGCGGTCGGAACCGACGGTGAACGCCTCGTAGAAATCGTTCATCTGATTGGCCGCTGCGACTCCGAGGCTCATGCTCAGCGACTCACTCTTGGGCGGACTGTAGCCGCGATTCTCGCCGGGCCGGGTGTAGCGCTTCTTCACCTCCAGCGGCAGGGCGTAGAACTCATCGAGCGCCGCGGTCAGACCATCGATGGTGGCGGCGTCGACGCCATGCCCGACAACCTGTACGAACCCGACTGTGCTGCAGGCGTCGTCGAGTTCGCGGGCGACTCGGGCGCGGTCGGCCGGTGCGCCGGCGGGGTCGACGTAGCTGGAGATGTCGATGGTGGGGACGGTGAACATGATGTTCCCCTTGGCTTTTCGGTGGTTGGTGGCCCTTCGTGACGCTCGGCCAGCGCCTAACTCCTCAGGGACCAGCGGGACGCTCGCAAGCTCGCTCCTCAGGGACCGACGTGACGCTCGGCAGCGGGGGTCACCGCCGACGATGGACGAACGCGTTGAGCACGCTGAAGATGCCGAACACGACGATGCCGAACAGCGAGGCGAGCACGATGGCTGCGATGAGGTCGTCGGACTGCAGTCGCGCACGGTAGATGTCGAGGAGGGTGCCGATCCCCGGCTCCCCCTTCGCGAAGAACATGTCGCCGATGATCGCGCCGACCACGACGAGTCCCGACGCCGTGCGGAAACCGGTCATCATCGACGGCAGGGCGGACGGGAACTCCAGTTTCGCGAGCCGTTGTGCGGTCGACGCCTTCGACAACGTGAACAATTCATGCGAACCCCTGTCCACCGAGATCAGGCCGAAATGGGTGTTGGCGATGATCGGGAAGATCGCGATGATCACGCACACGATGGTGCGCGCCACCATCCCGTAGCCGAACCACAGTCCGATCAGCGGAACGATCGCGAGCACCGGGATGACCTGTAGCACAACGGCCCACGGATAGATCGCACGCTCGAAGAAGGAGCCTCGGCTCATCACCACCCCGACGGCCACCCCGATCAGAGCGGCGAAGACGAATCCGACGACGCTGACCTTCGCGGTGACCCAGAGCGCGTCGAGCATCCGCCCTACATGATCGGGGTCGAGCAACGAATTGGTGAGCACCTCATGCGGCGGTGGAAGAAGGAACCGGCGTGTCGGGTTGAGAATCAGATAGCTGACGCAATACCACAGCCCGATCGCGAGCGCGAACGACAGTGCCGGTGGAAGTCCGTAGCGGACAATCGATCTGATCCAGCGCCGACTCCGCTCCGACGTCGATGCCCGGTCCGGACCCGACGACGTCGGTGCGGCGGAGGTGGTGACGCAGCTCGAAGTGTCGGAAGCCGTTGTGCCGGCCATTGGTCCACTCGCGGGCGTCGCGGAGATGGTAGTGGTCATCGGGCACCTCGCAGGGTTTCGGTGATCTCGGCGACATACTCGACGAAGTGGGCGTCGTAGCGCAGATCGGGATCTCGCGGATAGGGGAAGTCGATTTGCAGGTCGGCGACGATGCGCCCGGGTCGGGCCGACATCACGATGACCCGGTTGGCCAAGAACACCGCCTCCGACACCGAGTGAGTGATGAACATGCCGGTGAACCTGCGTTCGGCGTAGAGCCGCTGCAGTTCGGTCTGCATGTCCAGGCGGGTCATCTCGTCGAGCGCACCGAACGGCTCGTCAAGCAACATCACCTTCGGCTCGGAGGTGAGTGTGCGCGCCAGCGATACCCGCATCTTCATGCCACCCGACAGCATCCGGGGCAACTGTGCTTCGAATCCGCGCAGGCCCACCGCATCGATGGCGCGTTGGGCGCGGGCGCGGCGCTCGGAGCGAGGGAGGCGGCCGATCTCGGCGCAGAGTTCGACGTTTGCCCGCACCGACCGCCATGGCAACAGGGTGGGTTCCTGGAAGATGAAGCCCACCGAGTCGGTCGCGAGCGCGACACTGCCGTCTGTGGGGCGCTCGAGGCCGGCGGCCATCCTCAGCAGTGTCGACTTGCCACACCCGGAGGGACCCACCACCGCGACGAAGTCGCCGTCGGCGATATCGAGGTCGATCCCGTCGAGCGCCCGGGTGCCCGAGCCGAACTGCTTGGTCACGCCGGACGCCGAAATGACGACCCCCTTGGTGAGGTGCCGCGCATCCGCGTCGTTCATGGTGTCGAAGAGGGTCATGTCCTCATCCCTAGGTCGGAAGTACATGTAGATGGCGAGCCATCTGCCACGTCCGATCATTCGTTACATGTATTTCGTCGTGGTATCCGTATGTAAACACTGCATGACGAACAGCCCCTCCACACCAACTTCTTTCAGGCACTTTCGGCAGTTCAGCTGGCCTTACGCGCCTTTTCCGCGCACGCCAGAGCCGCTTTCCGCTACATGCATCGACTGGCGAGAACGTCGGCCTCCCCCTAGCTTTACATGTAGATCGCAGAACGCGACATTCTCGGCATCAGCCCTCAGGAGTTCTCATGACCACACGTGATCTGTTCGCCGCGCGCCGCACTCGCGCCATCGCCGCGGCGACCGCCGCCCTGTGCGCCGCCGCGCTCGCCGGCTGCGGCAGTGACGACGGCACCGATTCCGCCTCGACCGGCAGCTTGGCTCCGGCGTCGGCCGAGACCAGCCTCGCCGAGGTGTGCCCCGAGAACGTCGTGGTGCAGCTGCAGTGGCAGCCGCAGTCCGACATGGCGGGCGTCATCGGGCTGCTCGGACCCGGCTATCAGGTGGACACCGACACGAAGTCGGTGTCCGGCCCGTTGGCCTTCGACGGGCAGGACACCGGCGTCGACATCACCCTGCGTGCCGGCGGTCCGGCCATCGGCTTCCAGTCGGTCCCGTCGGCGATGTACGCCGACGACTCGATCGACCTCGGCCTCGTCCACGGCGACCAGCTGATCGCCGCGGCCACGGATCAGCGCGTCGTGGGTGTGACGCCACTGCTGCAGTACAACCCGTCGATCCTGATGTGGGATCCGGAGACCCACCCGGACCAGAAGACCATCGCCGACATCGGGAAAACCGACGAGACCGTGGTGGTCAGCAAGGACCAGATCTTCCCGCAATGGCTGGTCGCGAAGGGACTACTGAAACAAAGCCAGCTCGACACCAGCTACGACGGTGCGCCGGCCCGCTTCGTCGGCGATCCCAGCATCTCCCAGCAGGGTTTCGCCAACTCCGAGCCCTACACCTATGAGCACGAGACGCCGTCGTGGGACAAGCCGATCGCCTACGCGATGGTGAAGGACGCCGGGTACGACGTATATGCCTCCAACGTGTCGGTGCGCGCCGACAGGCTCGACAGCCTCACCCCGTGCCTGCAGAAACTCGTCCCGATGATCCAGCAGACCGGCAAGGACTACGTTGCCGCGCCGGACGCGATCAACGCGACGATCGTCGACTGGGTGTCTTAGGACGTCGGCTTCACCCCATACAGCGAGGGTGAAGCCGCGTACTCGGCGGCGCTGCTGAAGGACAAGGCCGTCATCGCACCCGGCTCCGACGGTGTGTGGGGTAGCTACGACATGGCCAAGGCCCAGTCGATCATCGACGACCTCACGCCGATCCTGAACGAGAGCGGCGCCGGCCTGCCCACAGATCTGCCCGCCGATCAGCTGTTCACCACGGAGTTCATCAGCGATCAGGTGCGTTGATCCGCGCCGAGCCGCGCACAGGCGCCGACGGCCACCCGAACGCAGCGGGTGGCCGTCGGTGTCTGCCGTCATTCATGACGTCGACGTCCGGCATGTCGGTTTCGGCGTGAGGAAGATAGGGTCGGCCGCGTGGAGTTCTTGCTGATCATCATCGTGGCCCTGCTGCTGATCATTGCGGTGGTCGTGGTGTTCAACTTCCTGGGCAGCCGTAAGGCGAAACGGGCCGAGACCGATGCCCTCAAGCAGCGCGCCTACGGTCCCAAGGACCCGTTCTCGACCGCCGACGACGATGCGGTCCGCGGCGATCCTCGGCAACTCAAGCCCGGCGACCTGGTGGAACTGCGCGGTGAGACGTTCGCGGTACGCGGGACGCTGCGGTTGTCGCAGAGCGGATTCGAGTGGACCGAGAACTTCCTCGACACCGGGACCGGCCGCAAGGCCTGGCTCTCCGTCGAAGACGACCCCGACCTCGAGGTCGTACTGTGGCACGAACTGACCGGCGTCACCCTCACCCCCGGACCGGATGCGCTCGAACTCGACGGGCGGCGCTATCACTCTGACGAGGCAGGGTCGGCCGAGTTCTCCTCCACCGGCACCACCGGCCTGAACCAGCGCGGATCGATGCGTTACCACGATTACGAAGCCGGCGACGAGCGCCTGTCCTTCGAGGATTTCGGCTCCGGCTGGGAGAGCGCCCGCGGTGAGGTCCTCGCACGCAGCGAGTACCGCATCTACCCGACCGATCCGGCGCCGGGCACATGACGGCCGCGGGACTCACGAGCGGCCACGTGCTGCTCGACGTGCCCTACGCCGACACCAGCGCCGCGCAGCTCGCCTTCTCGCTCACCGCCGATCCGCGAGCGCCGCTGGCCCGATGCGACCACCAATTCGGCTCCCGCACCGTGTCGTTGCGACTCCTCGGCGCCAGTCATCAGATCATCGTCGACGACGGTGACCACCGAATGTGCGAGACAGTCGCGTGCCTGCCCGGGCTCGACGAACCGCTTCCGGGCACAGTCGCCGACGGCACCTATACGTTCACGTCGTTGGTCCGCAAGTGCGATGCCGAACAGATGGCGGCTCTGGTCGACGAACTTCATCACCGCACGGCCGATCACCGCGCCCAGGGCTTGCCCGCGTTGCTGGGCCGCTTTCCCGGGCAGCCGATGGCGGTGACCGCGGCGATCGCCACCGCCCGCGGCGACGGCATCGGGTGGCAGACCTGGCACACCTACCCACAGACGGCGGAAGTGGTCACGACCACTGGTGAACTGCGGGACGGCGGGGGCACGCGATGACCTACCCTCCTCCGCCCGGTGGACACCCACCCCCTGGCGGGCCGCCTTCACCCGGTGGGCCACCCCCGGGTGGTCCACCGCCACCGCCCGGCGGCCCGCCACCCGGCGGATTCCGCCCGACCCCCGGATTCGGCGACGACCCTCGTCGCGGCCTGCACCGCACCCGCAACATCATCATCGCGGTGATCGTCATGATCGCAGTGTTCGCGATCGTCGGCACCTGTTCGGTGAAGGCCATCAACGGACTCACCGGCGACAACGCCAACGTCCGCAACTACATCACCGCGAATTACCAGCGAGACCCCGCGCTCGACGAGGGCAGCGTCGACGCCTATGTCGCACAGGGCACACCGTCGTCGGTGGCCTCCGAGTTGAGCGGGGTGGAACAGCCCACCGATCAGCGCGCCGGTGACACTGCGAACACCGAAAACGTCGCGGGCACCGAATTCCTGCAGTATCCGGACTACGTTGTCGGACTGTTCCCGCTCGCGGCCGGGACCACGAAGGTCATGCTGAGCCGCGACTACCGATCCGGGTACAACCACTTCCTGCCGTATGTGGGCGGCTTCTGGGTTCCGACACCGAATTTCGGCGGCTCGGGCAGTAGCTACCGCGGCGGCGGCTCAGGAGGCGGCGGCAAATGACCACCAGCTCGACCATCGCACCACCCTCGATCCCCCATCCGACGCGCATCACCATCTGAACCGGAGGACACGTGCTCACCGACATCGTCCGAAATGGCTACGCAGCCGCAGCATACGGCGGGACCGGCATGGTCCTCATGCTGGCATCGTTTGCGGTCATCGACGCCATGACCCCCGGAAACCTGCGGCACCTGCTGTGGGCCGACCGCAACCGCAATGCCGGAATACTGGTCGGCTCCAACGCCTTCGCCGTCGCCATCATCGTCGCGGCGGCGATCGTGGCGAGCGAGGGCCGACTCGTGGAAGGCCTCACCTACACCGTCGTGTACACCGTCATCGGGGTCGCCATCATGACGATCACCTTCTACATCATCGACCTGTTCACGCCCGGCAAGCTCGGCGAGCTGGTCGTCCACCCGGACAGTCACCCGGCGGTGTGGGTGCACGGTGTCGTGCACATCGCGATCGCGCTGATCGTCGCAGTTTCCATCCTGTAGTCACCTTTCGTCTCGACCATGACCGCCACCGATGACTCCGCGCAGCCCGAGCCCGAGCTGACCGACTTCCCGGTCGCCGACGACGCGGCGCGGCCCTCGGCCCGGTGGTCACGTGCGGCGCTGCTCGCCGTCGTCTTCGTCTGCGCGGCGTGCGGCCTCGTCTACGAGCTCGCGCTTGTGTCGCTCGGCTCGTTCCTGATCGGCAACACCGCGACCCAGGCGTCGATCGTGTTGGCGGTGATGGTGTTCGCGATGGGCATCGGGTCGCTGGCCGCCAAACCCCTGCAGTCGCGGCCGATCGTGACCTTCGCCGCGATCGAACTGGCATTGGCGTTACTCGGCGGCTTGTCGGTGATGGCGCTGTATGCGGCGTTCGCCTATCTGGCCCTGTACACGCCCGCGCTGGTGGTGGTCGCGTTTGTGCTGGGCGTGCTGATCGGCGCCGAGATCCCGTTGCTGATGGTGCTGTTGCAGCGCATCCGCCGACAGGACGCCGGCAGCGCGGTCGCCGACATGTTCGCCGTCGACTACATCGGTGCGCTCGTCGGTGGTCTGTGTTTCCCGTTCCTGCTGCTGCCACTGTTCGGGCAACTCGAGGGCGCCCTGGTGGTGGGTCTGGTCAACGCCGCCGCAGGCTCCTTCCTCGTGTTCGGTGTCTTCCGGCACGACCTGTCAGGTCCGGCACGGGCAGTCCTCGGTGTCGCCGCGGTCTCGGTCATCGCTGCACTGATCGCCGGCATGGTGTTCGCCGACCGGTTCGAGGTGACCGCCCGACAGGCGATGTTCCGCGACCCGATCGTCGCCGCTGAGCGAACCCCGTACCAGGACATCGTGATCACCGAGAGAACCACGCCCCTGGGCCCCGACACCCGGCTCTATCTCAACGGCGACCTGCAGTTCTCGTCGATCGACGAGTACCGGTATCACGAGTCGCTGGTGCATCCGGCGATGGCGGGCACACACCAGCGGGTTCTGGTCCTCGGCGGCGGAGACGGCCTGGCACTACGCGAGGTGCTGCGCTACCCCGATGCCTCGGCGACCCTGGTGGAACTCGACCCGGAGATGATTCGGCTCGGCCGAGAGGACGAACGACTGGCACGACTCAACAAGGGGTCGCTGGACGACCCGCGCAGCACCGTCATCACCGCCGATGCCTTCTCCTGGTTGCGCGAGAACTCCGGCGTGTTCGACGTCATCATCGTCGATATGCCCGATCCGGACGAATCGGCAACCGCCAAACTGTATTCCACAGAGTTCTACTCGTTGGTCGGCGCCCATCTCGCCGATGGTGGTCGAGCCGTGATCCAGGCCGGTTCGCCGTACTTCGCTCCGAAGTCGTTCTGGTGCATCGGCGCAACCGCGGCCTCGGCCGGTCTGCGCACGCTGCCTTACCACGTCGACGTCCCCTCGTTCGGTGATTGGGGCTACTTCCTCGCCGGGGACACCGAACCCGAGCTCGCCCTCGACCTGCCAGTGCAACTTCGCTTCCTCGACGAGGCGGAGTTGACCGCAGCATCGGTGTTCCCCGCAGATCGTCCACCGCTGGACATGCCCCCGTCGACGCTGATGAATCCGCGCATTTTGCGCTATGCGCAGTCGGAGTGGGCGGTCTACTGAGTGACGGCCCTCACGGAGTGTGTGGCAGGGTCTCTGGCGAGCGCGGCGACGTCTGCGCAACCGCCCAGTCAAGGGCATGATCGGCGACCGCCTCCCAACCCGGTTCACCACAGGTCCAGTGCGAACGTCCGGGGAACTCATGGAAGTCCGTGACCGCCCCCGACTTCCGGTACTTGCGGGCGTTGGACTTGTTCACCGCGGCTGGCATGATGTGGTCGGCTCCCCCGGCGATGAACAGCAGTGGCGCACTCCGGCCGTAGTCTACCCACGTCTCCTGATGTCCGGGAAGAAGATTCGCGAACACTCCGTAACGGAACACCCATGCCCCGGGTGCGGGAATCGCATAGCGATCGTAGACGGCCCGCGACTCCGCATCGTCGAGGGTGTTGGTGAACGCGTAATGCCACTGCTCCGGGGTGAACCCGGCGGCCTTGTGGCGGTTGGACCACCGGGTGAGAATCGGCAGCAGCGATTTGACCTGCGATGGCGGCTGAGTGCGCACGCCCTCGGTGGGCGCGGAGTCGATCACCACGCCGGCGGCGCCAAGCCCACGATCGACGAGTAACTGGGTCATGATGCCACCGAACGAGTGCCCCATGAGGATCGGCGGGGTCGGAAGCGCCTCGACCACACCCGCCAGGTGATCGACCGTCTGCGGCACCGTGAGTGTCGCGATCACATCCGGGTTCTCACGCAACGCCTCGACCTCGATGTCGAAGCCCGGATAGGCGGGCGTGATCACCCGGTAGCCCTTGGCTTCGTAGTAGGGCACCCAGTGTTCCCAGGACCGCGGCGTGACCCACAGGCCATGGATGAGGACGATGGTGTCGGGGGTGGCCATGACGGGCTCCGATCCTGATCGGGGGCGAGGCGAAGCTCGGTGCGATGTGCGCGCGGCCACCCTACGGCCGAAACTGCCGCCCGATCTGGTCGTGCACGCACAATTGTGTGCTCTGCGTGCGGTGACCGGCATGGCCGGCGATGCTCATCACCCGGCGTTGTCGCGGCGCCACTGTGACGGCGAAACACCGAAGGCCATGCGGAATCGTTTCGCGAAGTGGGTGGGGTCGACGAACCCGTGTGAGCGCGCGACGGCTGGAATGGTGAGATGGCGCCGGGTGATCAGCGCATCGCGGGCGCGTTCGAGCCGCCGCCGGATGATGTAGTCACCGAGTGCGGGGCCGTCGTTCGGCCACTCCGCATACAGCTTTCGGGTAGAGATGCTGTGCTGTGACGCTATGAGACCCGCGCACAGGTCGGCGTCGGTGAGGTGTTCGTCGATATAGAGCTTCACCCGCACGATGAGTTCAGTTGACGGGCTGGGTTCGCCCGTCCGGACCGACATGAGCAACAGGGAACGGATGAGCTGGATCGTCGGCGGTGCCAGGTCGGGCAGCATCATCGGACAGGTCGCTCCGACACCCCCGAGGTGGGTCAGGTGCTCGCCGACGAACGCCGACAGCGGGTTGGCATCGTTCAGCCCGTCGATACCACGTCGGACTGTGTCGACCGGGAGGGTGAGCCAGGACATTGGAAAGTCCAGTACCACAGCGTTTCCCGGAACGAACGCTCGGAAGTCGAGGGGTTCGGACGGGTCGGCTACGGCAAGCACGCAGGGATTCGCCTGCGCAAGATCACGTCCACGCCGCAGAATCCACCGGTCGTTGTCGGGTACCGCGACCAAAATCCGGAGCGCGATACCCGGGAACCGTCGATTGTCGGTCACCGCGATGCCGTCATATCGGATGCGGGTCAACCACATGTCATCCCCCATCGGGGTGACGTATGTGTCCGGCGTGCCGACGCAATGCCCGCGGGGCGTCGACACGGCGATGTGATCGGCCAATCGCTGTGGCGCCGGGAGCTGACTCACGGGAACATCACCGCTCCGCGGACAGCGCGAGTTGACGCCACATCCTCGGGCTCATCCCGAACGTCGCGCGGAAGCGCCGACTCACATAGGAGGGGTTGGTCAATCCCCAGCGACGGGATATCTCCGCCACCGATCGGTGTCGGGATTCGGGTCGCGCGAGTTCGTCACGGATACCTTCGAGCCGGGAGGAGATGATCCACTGTTCGATGCTGAAGTCCGCCGCGGCGCAGATCGTGAAGAGCCGACGAACCGAGATGTCATGCGCGGCTGCGATCATCGCCGGCGACAGATCGGGTTCGCCGAGGTGGCGACGAACGTAGCCGCGGATGCGAGGCAACAGCACGTCGGCCATCGGCCCACGGCCGTACTCGATGTCGTATGCCGACGTCAGCAGCGCACGCGCCACATCGATTGCGACCGCCCCCACGGACTCGGCGGTGCCGGGATCGGCGCTGAGCCGATCACCGGCGTCGGTCATCTGGTCGATGCAGGTGCGCAGCAACGGGTACACCGGGCTGGCGGGCAGCCGGGTCGACGCCGCCCGGACCACGTCGGTCGGCAGGTTCAGGTCGGCGAGCGGAACATATAGCGCGCGTGAACTTCCGCGGCCCGGCCAGGCGTATCGGTAGGGCGAGTTCATGTCGTTGACCATCAGGTCGCGCGGCGCCACCGCACGCTGGCGGCCGTACATCTCGTGGCGTGCTGTGCTGCGTTCCTGAACAGCGATGGCCAGCACATCCGCCGGACTCGACCGCACCTGCCGGGCCGACCTGGACAGATGCACCCCGGTCATCTGGGCGCGGAAGATACTGGCCCGGCCGTAGGTGAACACCTCGATGAACGAGTCGGCTGCGGTCGGTTCGTCGAGGTCCACCGTGGTCGGCCAGGACTGCTCGAGGAATGAAGTTCGGGTGACCTCTTCGCGGTCGTTGACCGCAACGTCGGCGGAGCGAAACACGATCGCCATGTCTCTCCCTGGGTGACTGACCGATCCCACAATTGCCACAGCGCTGTGACCAGCAATAATACTGCGTACTTCGACGCCACGCGCAATCTCGGCCAGATCGGTCTCAACCCTCGGCCCGCATCGCCCACCAGGCGTACGGCGTCAGGCCGTAGGTGGTGGTGAAGGCCACCGCGAGTGCGGCGAGATCGCGGAATCCGTGCTCACGCGCAAACACCGCATCAGGCTCCACAGGTGCGGACATCAGGTCATGGCGAGCGCGCGACAGACGTGCCCCGACGATCCAACGCTGCACGTCGACGTCCTTCTCGGAGGTGATCCGGCGTAGCTCACACTCCGTCACCCCGACCGCGTGCGCGACGGTGGCCACCGTCAGATCGAGATCTGCGATGTGGTCTGCCAGCAGAGCGTCGATCCGGTGCATCAACTCCGACCACCCGTCGCTGCGGGACATCGGCTGCCCTTGGCGCGCCTGCTGTCGACCCGTGGGTACGCGTCAGCTACTCACCGCGGTCGCGGCGGACAGGATGATCGCGGTCACCGCGTCCGGCCGCGAAACCAGCGAGGCGTGTGAGGCATCCACCGCGGCGGTGCGTCCGGGTGCTGCACGCGACGCCATGAAGCGTTGCAGCGCGGGCGGGATGACCCGGTCTTGCTGCGAGATCAGATACCAACTCGGCACCGTGGTCCACGAGGGGGCGCCGGACGGTTCGAGGTTGGCCGCCAGCGCCGCCGACTTCTGGTGGGCGTACATGTCGGCGGCCACCGCCGGTGAGACGTCCTGGACAAAGATGTCGCGGAAGTACGGTTGGGCGATGTAGCCGTCGATGTTGCGGCCGGCGATTCCGGTCGGGTCGTTCTCGACCACCTTCACCTGCAGCGCGGGGGGCAGCAACCGACTGCCCGGATAGGTGATCGGATTCAGCAGACCCTGGACGAATTCGCCGGAGGCCGGGGCGAACGCAGCGATGTACACGTTGGCGCGGACGTCGGGATCGTGGGTGTTGGTGATGACGAACCCGCCGTAGGAGTGCCCGACGAGCACGATCGGACCGGGGATATCGGTGAGCTTCTTCTCCAGTTGCGCGGAGTCATAGGCCGGCGACCGGAGCGGGTTGTCGAAGGTCTGCACGGTGTAGCCCTGCCCCCGGAGGTTTGCCGCCACGTCCTTCCACCCCGAGGAGTCGGCGAACGCGCCATGCATGAGCACGATCGTCGGTTTCGGGTTCTGCGCGGACGCGGGCCCCGCTGCCACGCCCAAGAGGAGTGCCAGCGCGGAGAGGACCAGCGCGGCGCGGGTGATCCAGAGACGCAGATCAGGACGGAGAGCAGACATCGGCGACCTTTCTCGAAACCGGATGCGATCACCGTAGGGATGGCCCGTCCCCGCCATCTGGTTGCGCGCGCACGGATATGTGCTGAGCGTGCAGCCGGCCTGTTGGTCTCGATGGTCTCAGCGCATCAGGGATGAGAGTGTTGGAGCCATGTCCGGACAGCTCGCGGTAGCGCTGGCGGTGGTGGCCGTCCTGGTCGTGGTGATTGCAGTGGTCTTGATCCGCACCCGGCGGGTGGTCTCCACCCCCACTGAACGTGCCGTGCATTTCGCCCTGCAGACGGCATCCCGGGCGGCTCGGTCGTTGCGTACCGGGCTCTCGGCGGAGTCGGCACGCGATGCCGTACCGCACCTGCGGGCCCTGACCGCCGCCGATGCCGTCGCACTCTACGACGCGCACGGCGCACTGTTGGCCCGCGAACCCGACGACGATCCGTTCTGGGACACCCAGTTGGTCGCGGCAGCCGCGGACACCGCCACGATCGCCGACGACGACCAGCGCCGGGTGTTGGTCAACGATCCGTGCGGCACGGAGTCGCCGGTACGCGCACTGGTCGCGGCGCCCCTCGCAGGCGAGGACACCAGTGTCGGGGTGCTGGTGGTCGCCACCACCCATCGTCCCGGGCCCGGCATGCTCGGCGCGGTCGGCGAGGTCGCCCGGTACGTGTCCAGTCAGATCGAGCTCGCCGAACTCGAGGCGTCCCGGGCACGACTCGATCGCGCCGAGGTGTTGGCGTTGCGAGCACAGATCAGTCCACACTTCATCTACAACGCGCTGAACACGATCGCATCGTTCGTGCGCACCGACCCCGACCGCGCCCGGGAGCTGATCCTGGACTTCGCCGACTTCACCCGCTACTCGTTCCGCGCCGCAGGCGAGTTCACGATTCTGGCCGACGAATTGCGCAACATCGACCGTTACCTGACCCTCGAGCGCGCACGGTTCGGGCCGGCGCTGGATGTGAAGCTGCAGGTGGCGCCCGAGGTCCTCAACGTCGTCGTACCGTTTCTCGCGCTGCAACCGCTGGTGGAGAACGCCGTTCGCCACGGGCTGGCAGGCAAGGGCGGCGGGACCATCACCATCACCGCGGCCGACGAGGGTGCCGACTGCGTCATCACCATCGAGGACGACGGCGTGGGAATGGATCCGGAGCTGTTGCGGTCCGGCGACATCGACGCGCTCGACGCGCCGTCTGCATCTGGTGAACGCAGCGAATCCGACGGGGCGCACGTGGGGCTGACGAATGTGGACCATCGACTGCGCGCCGCATTCGGCAACGACTACGGTCTAGTGGTCGACACCGGTGTGGGTGCGGGTACGCGGGTCGGCATGCGCGTCCCCAAGTTCCGTGCCGGTATCCGCGCGTGACGATCTCGGTGGTGCAAGGAGGTGGCCGATGACCCTCGTCGTCCTTGCCGTCGACGACGAACCGCCGGCACTCGACGAACTGGCCTACCTGCTCGGACGCCAACCCGAGGTCGGCGTGGTGCATACGGCAGGCGACGCCACGCACGCCCTGCGCGAACTCAGCGAGCGGCGTATCGACGCCATCTTCTTGGACATCAACATGCCCGGTCTGAGCGGTCTGGAACTCGCCGGGGTTTTGCGGCAGTACGCCGAACCCCCGCAGGTGGTGTTCGTGACCGCGCACGACGACAAGGCGGTCGACGCCTTCGACGTCGGTGCCGTCGACTACTTGCTGAAACCACTACGTGAGCAACGACTCGAGCAGGCGATCACACGTGTGCTCGCCGGTCGCGACACCGCGCCACGCACTTCCGATCCGGCGGTTCGCGCCGGCGCCACCGACGAGGTCATCCCGGTGGAGATGTCCGGGGTGACCTCACTGGTTCGCCGCGACAGCATCTCCTGGGTGGAGGCGGTCGGCGACTATGCCCGACTGCACTCCGACACCGGCGCACATCTGGTGCGGATTCCGCTGTCCACGTTGGCCACCCGCTGGCAGGATCACGGATTTCAGCGGGTGCACCGCTCCTATCTGGTGGCGTTGCCGATGGTCACCGGTCTGCGCGCCACCGGGTCGTCGACGGTGGTGGCGGTACGTGCCAACGGCGCCTCGGAGGCCGTCGAGTTGCCGGTGAGCCGACGCCAACTGCGCGAACTCAAGGATCTGCTGATCCGCGATCCCATGCGCCAGTATCGTTCCGACGGCGAGCCATGACCGAACAGCCACCCCGCCGCGAACGGGTCGTGCTGTCACAGCGTCGCGGCGCCCGCATGATGCGCACCCGCGTCGAGGTGCAGGAGCAGACCGAGGTGGGTGACGCGCTGGTCCGCGGTTTGATGCGCGCGCAGCTGGGGATCGCGTTGCGGCTGGCAGCGGCCGTGATCGTCGTGATCGTGGCGATCCCGTTGACCGGCACCGTGTTTCCGTGGCTGACCTCGGTGGAGATCCTCGGCGTGCGCCTGAACTGGTTGGTGCTGGTGTTCGCGCTCTATCCGCTGCTCTATGTGGCCGGTCGGATCTATGTGCACTTCGCCGAGCAGGCCGAGCGTGACTTCCTACGGGTCGTCGACGACGAGACCGACCACGAATGAACACCGACGTCGACGCCCTCACCGCGATCGCCCTGGGGCTGGCGGCCATCGCCACCGTCGCCGTTGGCGCCTACGGTGGCCGACTGTCGCGCACCACCTCGGACTTCCTGGTGGCCTCCCGCAGTGTCGGACCGCGATGGAATGCTGCCGCGGTGTCGGGCGAGTACCTCTCGGCCGCATCCTTTCTCGGTGTCGCCGGGCTCGTCGCCAAATATGGGGCCGATGCCCTGTGGTATCCGATCGGATTCACCGCGGGCTACCTGGGGCTGCTGCTGTTCGTCGCGGCACCGCTGCGCCGATCCGGCGCCTATACTGTGCCCGACTTCGCCGAGTTCCGCCTGAACTCCCGCGCCGCGCGCCTGACGTCGATGACCGTGGTCGTGGTGGTGTGCGTGCTCTATCTGATCCCGCAGCTGCAAGGTGCCGGGCTGACCCTGAACATCCTGCTCGGCGCACCGGTGTGGGTGGGTGCGGTCGCCGTGGGGGCCATCGTCATCGTCAACGTGGTCGGCGGCGGCATGCGGTCGATCACCTTTGTGCAGGCGTTTCAGTATTGGCTCAAACTGACCGCCATCGCGGTGCCCGCTCTGGTGTTGCTCGGCGTGTTTCTCACCGACCGTGCGGCGTTGGGAGATCCGGTGCCGCCGCGGGTGGATCAGGCGACCACGGTGAATGTCACCACCCCGGTCACGATGACCGTCCCCGAGGTCGACGGACTACTCATCACAGGCACCCTCGACGGCGCGGATGTGGACGCCGCGCCGTTCCCCAGCATCGGCACCCACGAGGTCGGCGCGGGCAGTGTCATCCGACTCGAGGCCGGCGCGGCAACCCCGGTCGTGGATGGTGCGCCGACGACTGGTGAGGGCTGGATCGCCTCGGGCGGCGGGTTGGGTGGACGTCAGCCCCTGTTCGAGGTGTTGTCGCTGATCATCGCCACCTTTCTGGGGACAATGGGCTTGCCGCACGTGCTGGTGCGGTTCTACACCAACCCGGACGGGCGGTCATCGCGACGCACTGCGCTGGCGGTCATCGCGCTGCTGTCGCTGTTCTATCTGTTCCCGACCGTGTTGGGGGTCCTCGCACGCCTGTATGTACCGCAGTTGCTGATCACCGGTACGTCCGATGCCGCGGTGTTGTTGCTGCCCGCTGCCGCCGTCGGGGGGCTGGCCGGGCAGATCCTGGCGGCGTTGGTGGCCGCTGGTGCCATCGCGGCGTTCCTCGCTACCTCGTCGGGGTTGCTGGTCAGCGTCGCAGGCGCGTTGTCCACGGACGTGCTGCGCGGACGAGTGCGCGACTTCCGCATCGCCGCGCTCATCGGCGGTGTCATCCCGATCGGTCTCTCGCTGGCGGCGTCGTCGCTGGAGTTGTCGCGGACGGTCGGGCTGGTGTTCGCCGTCGCCGCATCGACGTTGTGCCCTCTTCTGGTGCTGGGCATCTGGTGGCGCGGGTTGACCGCGCCTGGCGCGGTTGCCGGGCTCATCGTCGGCGGCGTGAGTTCGGGTGCCGCGACCAGCCTGGCGATCGCCGGGGTGGTGCGCAACGACGTGCTCGGCGGTTGGCCTGCGGAGATCATCGGCTATCCGGCCGCAGTTACCGTGCCACTGGCGTTCGCGACGATGATCGGGGTGAGTCTCGCGACCCGTCGCCGGGTGCCCGACGATCTGGCACGGACCTTCGCCCGCATGCACGTGCCGGAGCGGTTGGGCATGGGGATCGAGCGTCTGCCGAGCGAGTAGACGGTCGCCCGGCGTACGGTGTCGCGTATCGCGCACCACAAGGGTTGCTGTGCAACCGATGTGGCCGTCGGGTACGCGACACCGTTGCGGCGCCGTTGTTTCACGCTATGGAGTTCTCAAGGGACGGTTGC